>NZ_FNZU01000002.1 GCF_900109325.1 Alkalibacterium pelagium | reverse complement strand
GGTTTAAAGTTTTCCACATTGCTGGAAGGCTGACACGACATGCGCGTAAAATAAAAGTCCGCTTGTCCACAGGTTACGTTTTCTCTTCACTGTTCTGGACAATATTGGAGAATATTCAACAGTTGGTTCTGTTACATTAGCTACTCCAGAAGATCATATTAATTTTTTGACGATTGTAAGACCAAGGGGTCTTTATACTCTTTTTTCCATCTTTTTGTTTTCGATCTAATCGAGAAGGATATAAAGTGGCATGATAGACAGTTAATACTTAAAAATGTCTAAAAAAGCAGTGAGTTTAATAGAAATAGTTATCCACATTTAGAGGTATGAATAATTCAGGTTGAAGAGGGATATTTATAAGTCTGGCGGAGACTTCTGAGAATTTAGTAAATCATGATACAATTACTGTAATTTACAACGAATTCTGGTAAAATAGATTAGTGAAGAAGAATAGAAGTAGGAAGGGGAAAGTCTATGAAACCATCCCAACTGATACCAATTATCCGTCGCTTGGATGCGATGCGTGAAGATCAGTCTGACGAGGTGCAGGTAAGACGTTTCGAAAGAGACGGCAAGGAGCAGTGTATCGTTAGATATGACAGCAAATCCAACATGTTCGAGCTTGAAGACCGTACAAGCCAGCAGACCTATGAGTTTGACAATATTGACTATGTTGCTGTCGAAATACTTGAA
Source organism: Alkalibacterium pelagium (assembly GCF_900109325.1). Lineage (GTDB taxonomy): Bacteria > Bacillota > Bacilli > Lactobacillales > Carnobacteriaceae_A > Alkalibacterium > Alkalibacterium pelagium. The sequence continues at coordinate 299,821 of NZ_FNZU01000002.1, read as the reverse complement.
CTTGTTCAACCTGCAACATCTACAGAAGATTAAGAAGTGCACAAAAGGAAGTGCTTTGTGTGCTTCCTTTTTTTTAGATAGAACCCCTATGTAAAAAAATACAGTTCAGAATAGGAGGAAGTGGATGCTTAAAAGTTTTAAACCAACGTGGATGGTCGAGTCGATATATCAGATCACTCCTGAACAGCTGAAAAATGCTGGGATCAAGGCAGTTCTGACCGATCTGGACAATACGCTCATTGCCTGGAACAATCCCGAGGCAACCGAAGAGACGATTGAATGGATCAAACTGATGAAGGAAAATGATATCGAAGTTATCATCCTTTCAAATAACACACGAAAAAGAGTAGGAAAAGTAGCTTGTATTCTTGATCTTGAATTCGTTCCGAATGCCTTGAAACCTTTTCAGCGAGGGTTCAAAAAAGCTCTTGAGGAATTTGACCTTGATAAAAGCGAAGTAATGATGGTGGGAGATCAAATCATTACGGATATAAAAGGAGCCAATCATGCAGGAATCAGAAGTGTTCTCGTTAAACCTATTCTGGACTCCGATGCCTGGAATACCCGACTGAACCGGTTCGTTGAATTGAAAATCATGAATTATCTGATTGAGAAAGACCCGGATATGAAATGGAGAGGAAGTTTACATGACAGAAATAGAACAAACTGACACGCTATATTGTATTGGCTGCGGTGCAGTGCTTCAGGATAAAGACGAATCGAAATCCGGTTATGCACCGACTAAGACACTCGAAAAAGCAGCCGAAGATGAAGCAGTCTATTGTAAGCGATGTTTTCGACTGAGACATTACAACGAGGTTCAGGATGTAGAACTGACAGACGATGATTTCCTTAATATGCTTCATGAATTAAGTCAGAAAGATGCGCTCATCGTCAACCTGGTGGACATTTTTGACTTTAATGGAAGCATTATATCAGGCATACAGAGATTTGCAGGACAAAACCCTCTGATGATCGTAGGGAATAAAGTCGATCTCCTGCCGAAGTCTTTAAAGCAGTCTAAAATGAGACAGTGGATAACTGAACAGGCCCACCTGGTCGGAATCAGACCGGATAGCGTCCATCTGATCAGCGCACTCAGCAAAGATCATGTAATGGACCTTATGGAACAAATCGAAAAAGCAAGAAAAGGGAAAGACGTCTATATTGTAGGAACGACCAATGTCGGTAAGTCCACTTTAGTAAATCAGATCATCAATCTGGCAACAGATGAATCCGATGTCGTAACGACCTCATATTTCCCTGGTACTACACTCGGTAAAATTGAAATTCCTCTCGATGACGAACGGATGCTGGTCGATACCCCTGGAGTCATTCAGCCAGGTCAGCTGTCTTATTATCTATCAGCGAAAGACATCAAGGAAATCACCCCGAGAAAAGAAATCAAGCCGAAAAGTTATCAGCTGAATGAAGAGCAGACACTTTTCATTGCCGGTCTGGCACGCTTTGATTACATCTCCGGAAATGATAAGCAGTCATTCGTCAGCTATTTTGCTAATGACTTGTATATACACAGAACGAAAACCGAGAAGGCTGATGACCTCTACTCCAGTCAGAAAGGGGAACTGCTTACTCCACCTTCTGAGGACAGTGAAATTGCCAGTATGAAGCGATATGAGTTTGTGACCTCGGGTCCCTCTGATATCGTATTCTCCGGGTTAGGATGGATTTCAATCGATCAAGCAGATACTAAAATTGCCGCATGGGCCCCTCAGGGTGTAGATGTACTGATCAGAAAGCAATTAATTTAGAAAGAAGGACAATGATGAAATTAACAGGCAAGCAGAAGCGTTTCTTAAGAGCAGAAGCGCACGATATGTCACCCCTTTTCCAGATTGGAAAAAACGGGCTGACTGTTGAAATGATAAGAGAATTTGAAGACTCTCTTGAAAATAAAGAACTGATGAAAGTCCAGCTGCTGCAGAATACTGACTGGACCACCAAAGAGGCAAAAGAGCTTATCGAAGAAGAGTCGGATATAACCGTCGTTCAGACGATAGGAAAAGTTCTGGTGCTATATAAACAGGCGGAAGAAGAAAAATATCAGCACTACTCTTCCAGACTACCAAGATAAAATTAAAGGCAGGTGTAAGCAAGTGAGTCATAACGTTTCCAGTACCATTGAACCCGAAGTGCTCACTGAACTTTTACAGTCGATTCCTGATAAAAAAATCGGCATCCTTGGAGGAAGTTTCAACCCACCTCATCTAGGTCATCTTATCATAGCAGAACATGTAAGAGATCAGCTTGACCTGGATACTATTCTGTTTATACCATCGTATGAGCCGCCTCACAAGCAGTCGAAGCAGACAATCGATCATGTGCACAGAGTTAATATGCTTGAACAATCACTTTCAGATAATGAGCAGTTTAAGATCGATCTAAGTGAAATAGAGAGGAAAGGCAAAAGTTACACATACGATACGATAAGAATACTTAAGGAGAAGCATCCTGATACAGAATTCTACTTTATCATAGGAGCGGATATGGTCGAGGATCTGCCGAACTGGTATAAAGTAGATGAACTTATTCAGCTCGTTCAGTTTGTAGCTGTCAACCGGCCCAATTATAAGACCGGTACCCATTATCCAGTGATTATGGTAGACGTGCCTGATCTGGATATCAGCTCGAGTATGATCCGCCAGAAGGTAAGAGACGGCTGTTCGATCAGGTATCTAGTCACGGCTGAAACCGAGAAGTACATCGAAAGTGAAGGACTATATAAGAATGAAAAATAACAAACCGATATATTCTCAAAACTATTGCGATCTGTCTAGGCCTGAACTTGTTGAGCTTATGGAAAAGACGCTGAGTAAAAGACGGTTCAAGCACGTTTTGAGAGTTGAAAAAACAGCTTTGAAACTAGCTGAGGCTTATAATGCTGACAAGGAGAAAGTCAGTATAGCTGCACTGGCTCATGACTATGCAAAAGAAAAACCGGATGAAGAGATGCGTGATCTGATCATTAGTGAAAACCTGGACCTGGAAATGCTTCAGTTCGGAAGCAACATCTGGCATGGGCCTGTGGGAGCAGTTCTGATGAAAAACGAGTATCACTTAGATGATGAAGAGATACAGGATGCAATAAAATACCATACCATCGGTTCGCCCCGAATGGATATCGTGGCGCAGATCATTTACATTGCAGATTTCATCGAACCTAACCGGTCGTTCAATGGTGTGGAGGATGCTCGTCAGCTTGCAAAGACCGATCTTGAATCGACTATAGCTTACATTTCCAGACACACATTAAAAAATCTGATAAAACGTAAGGCAAAAATATATCCCAAGGCAATCGAGACATACAATGCCTGGGGCGTTAAAAACAAGGAGGAGCAAGATGACCCGTTCGTCTATTGAACTTTTAGAATATGTAGTTAAAGCAGCTGATGATAAAATGGCTCAGGAAATACTGGCATTGGATATGAAAGAGGTATCACTTCTAGCAGACTATTTTGTAATTATGCACGCCAACAATAACCGTCAGCTTGATGCAATTGCCCAGAGTATACTGGAGGCAGCTGAGAAGAATCAGCAGCCAGTTAAGAGAGTGGAAGGAAAGGATCAGGGAAAATGGATCCTGATCGATCTCGGAGATGTGATCATACATCTATTCAATGAGGAAGAAAGAGAGTTCTACAAATTGGAAAGACTTTGGTCTGACGCTGAACAGGTCGATGTCAGCGGCTGGCTGAGCTAATGAGTTACAACTGGTTCGCTAAAGTGTACGATCAGCTCATGGACGATAGTCTGTATGGAAAGTGGCTGACCTATACTCAGAAACATGTATCAGAGAATCAGACAATGCTTGAGCTGGGCTGCGGAACAGGGATCCTTGGCATTATGCTCAAAGAGGCAGGCTACGATCTGACAGGTCTTGATCTGTCTGAAGAGATGCTTAGCCTGGCATATGACAGACAGACGAAAAGTAAAGTCTTTTTCCCTCTTCTTCAGAGAAATATGAAAGATCTCTCTGAGCTTCCAGAATATGACAGTGTCATCTGTTACAGTGACGCACTATGCTATATGGAAGACGAAGCATCTCTCGCCAAGGTATTTGAAGAAGTTTACTCTGTACTTTCTACTGAAGGGGTATTTTTATTTGATGTACATTCTCTTCATAAAATGGAGCTCTTTCAGGAGTTTTCCTTCCATGCCGAAGTCGATGATATCGTTTTTTTATGGGACAGCTATGAAGGGGAGCATGAAGGAGCAGTCGATCATCATCTGACGTTTTTTGTAGAGACAGAAGAGGGCCGATATGAACGATTTGAAGAAGTACATTCAGAACGTACCTACCCCATTGAAGTATATACAGAACTGCTGAAGAAGGCAGGGTTTAAAACGGTCGAAGTGACAGCTGATTTTAGTGACACAGTCGAATCAGACAGTGAACGATGGTTTTTTAAAGTTAGAAAGTAAGGTGACAGGATGAGAGTGTGCGGAATCGTTGCTGAGTACAACCCGTTTCATAATGGACACCAGTATCATCTTGAAGAAACTAGAGAAAAATTAAAAGCTGATGTAATCATTGTTGTAATGAGTGGGGATTTTCTTCAGAGAGGCGAACCGGCAATCGTCGATAAATGGTCAAGAGCCCGAGCTGCATTGATGAATGGAGCAGATATGGTTGTGGAACTGCCGACTGACTTTAGTGTTCAGCCGGCTGATTTTTTTGCTGAAGGAGCTGTATCGATCCTTAACAGTCTAGGCTGTGATCTGATCAGTTTTGGAAGTGAGGATGGAAACAGCCAGGCCTTCAGAGAAGCTGCTGACCTCTATATAGAAAATGAGGCTGAGCTGGATGACTTATTCAAGCAGGCGCATCAGCAGGAAAAGACTTATGCACGGAATTTCAGTGATGTGATCAACACCTATTTCGATCAGTTTCCACTTGATCTCACTCAACCAAACAATATGCTTGGTTTTGCTTATGCTAAAGAAATCAGAAGGAACAGGTATGATATGGCCATCGAAACTATTCCCAGAAAAAACAGCCATTATCATGATCATGAGCTTGACAGTTCTTTCAATATAGCCAGTGCGACTGCAATTAGAAGAACTCTACTTGAAAAGCGCCAACCATGTACAGCTGTCGAATCATTTGTACCGGCTGAAATGTATGATGCACTGAACAGTCAGCCGCTTATATCGTGGGAGGACCTGTTCCTTCTGCTTGATTACAGATTATCAGTGATGAGCATTGAAGAACTAAGTCAGATCTATCTCATGGAAACAGGTTTGGAGTACCGGTTGAAAGAGAAAATCAGTGATGCAGTATCAATGAGGGAATTCATCGAGGCGGTCAAGACCAAACAGTTGACCTGGGTGTCTCTGCAGCGTATCTGCTGTCATATTCTAATGAACAACACCAAACAGAATATGATTATGTCAGAAAAGGAAATTGAAGCTGTACGTTTACTTGGATTTACGGAAGCAGGTCGAGATTATATAGGTAGGCATAAAAAAGAATGGTCGGTCAATTTGGTTTCCAATCTTCATAAAAGAACTGCGGTCAATTTTGAGCAGGATATCAAGGCGGGACATATTTATCGTCTGGCTGATAAAGAGCGAATACGTCAACAAGATTTTTATACTAAACCTATTAATTTTATTGACATTAATACGCTAAACTAGTATAATTATTTTTGTTGTCCAAGTACAAGGTATATCCTCTAGGTTCTCAGCAGTGACTGCTTATTTCCTAGCAGAACTTAACGACAAACACTGAGGTGAAGTCATTGAAAACTAAATGGGCACTAAACGAATTAAAAAAATATCAGGACCAGCCATTAATAATGGATGGGACAGTCGATTTCTCAGAATCACTGAAGAAAAGAGATAAAGAAGTCCTTGATGCTGAGCCAATACAGATTAAAGGAACTTTGGAAAATGAAAAAGATGAAGTCTACTATGTTAACCTCGTACTCGATACGGTTCTCACAATGCCTTCGTCACGATCACTCGAACCGGTTAAGGTTCAGTTGACGATCCCATTTTCTGAAATATATCTGCCGGCACTGTCATCTGTATCACCGGAATCATTTACAGAAGATGAACTGGTCGAGGAATTATCTGAAGATATTCTTGATTTACAGAAACCGATAGAAGATACTATTTTAACTAATAAACCTACTCAGGTTTTTACAGAGGACGAGCGTCAATCAGGCATAATGCCTAGTGGGAAAGACTGGCATGTGATCGACGAGGAAGACCATGACGATCATCCGGGATTGGCTGATGATGGTGAGGGAGATCCCCGATTTGCCGCATTGAAAGATCTGTTCAAAGAGGACAATGAGTAGTATATGAATCAGGAATCGAATCCTTTTAAGGAGGTGTGTTGGAAAATGGCAGTACCTAAAAGAAGAACATCTACTAGCAGAAAAGCAAAAAGACGTACTCATATCAAATTGGACCTTCCAAACATGAGTGATTGTCCAAACTGTGGTGAAGTGAAACGTAATCACCACGTATGCCCATCTTGCGGATTTTACGCAGGTAAAGAGGTAGTAAGCAAAGAAAGTTAATCGTGGAATACACGATCGACTTAATATAGAGTATAGGAAAAAGCGTTTATGGGTGAACTCATGAACGCTTTTTTCTGATAGTTAATCGTAAGAATGGATAGGAAGTGGACATCATTGATGGTTCAGTCGATTTGATTATAATAGCATTTTACCTTTTGCCAGTTATCATCCTGCTGTTTTCCAAAAAAATAAATCGGCAGTTCAGGCTGGTTAATATTCCTGTCAAAGTAGTGGATCTACTCATCCCTTATATGCTGATCTTATTATTTTTTCTAGGGAGACTTTACTTTGAAATCAATCTCATTCCGTACATTATTATTGTTCTGTCGTTAATGGGGATTGTTATCGCTACATTCAGAACTTTTGTCAAAGAGGAATTGAATCTTTACTTTTTCTTCAGGATATGGTGGAGATATGTGTTCCTGATTCTTCTTACTGGTTACCTGACAATAGGCATCATCATAGCTTATCAGGCCTTTAGTTAAGTATGAATTTAATTAAATTTTTAAAGCATCCGAGAGTTTGACGGCAGTCAGATATCCTGGGTGCTTTTTTTTCAGTTTTTTTTTACAATTGTATTTTATTTCTATAATGATGTGGTAGAAAGTGGGGCATTGTGGTAGACTTAGCCTTATAAGTGGGGAGAGGGGGCAGTGAAATGTTATTAGGCGAATATAAGCATAATATTGATGCAAAAGGTCGGCTGATCATCCCATCCAAGTTCCGAGAGGATCTGGGAGAGCGTTTCATTGTGACCCGTGGCCTGGATGGCTGCCTTTTTGGCTATCCCATGCAGGAATGGACACTGCTGGAGAATAAATTAAAGCAACTTCCCCTAGCCAAAAAAGAATCAAGAACCTTCACGCGTTTTCTTTATTCAGCTGCAACTGAATGTTCACTGGATAAACAAGGGCGTATCAACCTTCCGAGCCCGCTGATCAATCATGCAGCGCTGGAAAAGACCTGCTATATCATTGGTGTTTCAGACAGGATCGAAATCTGGAGTGAAGAGAAGTGGGAAGTATTTTCTCAAGATGCTGACCAGTCTTTTGAAGAAATAGCGGAGGAAATGATTGACTTCGGCTTTTAGTAACGGAGGATAAAAATGACACAATTTGAACATGAAACAGTTTTACTGAACGAGACCGTCGACGGTCTGAATATACGTCCAGACGGCGTCTACGTTGACTGTACGCTGGGCGGAGCCGGACACTCGTCCCTTATATTAGAAAGACTTGATGAAAGAGGGCATTTATACTCTTTTGATCAGGATATTACGGCAATCAATAATGCAGCAGAATTACTAAAGGAAGAGGTGGATAAAGGGAAAATCACGTTTGTCCACACTAACTTCCGAAATATTACTTCAGCTTTAAATGAACTAGGTGTGCATAAGGTAGACGGAATCATGTATGACCTTGGTGTCTCGTCACCTCAACTGGACATCACTGAACGAGGGTTCAGTTACCACAAAGATGCACGCCTTGACATGCGAATGGATCAGTCACAAGACTTAAGTGCTCATGATATTGTCAATACTTGGGAGTACAGCGACTTAGTCAGAATATTTTTCAGGTATGGGGAGGAAAAATTCTCCAAACAGATCGCGAGACTGATTGAATCGACAAGAAAAGACAGACCTATAAATACAACTCAGGAACTGGTTGAGCTGATTAAAGAAGCGATTCCGGCGCCGGCAAGAAGAAAAGGCGGGCACCCTGCAAAACGCATCTTCCAGGCCCTCAGAATAGCTGTCAATGATGAGCTAGGCGCACTCGAAGACTCGCTCGAAGCAGCAATCGATCTTTTGAATATCAATGGACGGATCAGCGTCATTACCTTTCATTCTCTGGAAGACCGAATAGTCAAGCAGATGTTTAAGAGTTACTCCAAGCTGCCGGATCTTCCTAGAGGACTCCCGGTCATCCCTGATCACGAGCAGCCGGTACTTAAGCTGATTAACAGGAAGCCGATTGTTCCTGGCGATGAGGAACTAGCTGATAATAACCGGTCTCGAAGTGCAAAACTGAGAATCGTAGAAAAACAGAGAATCAACTGAACAGATAAAGCGGTATATTGAAGAAAGGAGTATTGATCACATGATGAATGATAACTTAGCAAGACAGTATGAAATGAATCAACAGCCCCTGCAGCAACCTGATATCAATCAGGAACCCGAGAAGGTAAGAGAACCCAGTCCGAAGGCAAAAGGACTGACGCGGCTTGAATCTGCAGTCATAAGCTTTTTTGGTGCTGTGCTATTCGGTTTGGCAGTTGTACATATTGCATTATCTATGCAGGTATCTACGATCAATCGTTCGATTCAGGATATCCAGTCTCAGGCAGTCGTTACTCAGATTGAAAACGAAAATTTTGAACAGAAAGTCCAGGAATTGTCCAGATATGACAGAGTTTATTCCATTGCTATTGAAAACGGTCTGGAAATGAACGAAGAGCAAATCAGGAATGTATTCAGATGAAGCAGTTAAGAAAAAAAGTAAAAGAGACCAACCCTTTTCGTAACAGAAAAATGATTGCTATTTTTATGTATACAATCTGCTTTGTTCTCTTTGCTTCAATTTTTATGAGATTTACCTGGATCATGGTCAGGGGAGAAGTGAACGGGGAAGATCTGCATTTAAATGTAGAAAAATTATATACCCGTAACAATGTACTTCAGGCTCGCAGAGGAACAATATTCGACAGAAATGGTAATCCGATAGCAACGGATGCAACGACCTACAAGATGGTAGCCATCCTTACTGATGAATGGTCATCTCCAAGTAGGCCACAGCATATTGAAGACCCTAAAGCTGTTGCAGAAATACTTGCTGCCCATCTGTCACTGGATGAGGCCGAGGTATATACCCGGCTGACTCAGGACAGTAAGCAAGTCGAGTTCGGAAATGCTGGAAGCAATCTGACTTTTGAAACAATGAGTGCGATAAGAGATGAGCTCGCAGAAAATGAACTGACCGGAATAACCTTTGATGAGAGCAGAAGCCGTCTGTATCCTAATGGTACATTTGCCTCACATACGATCGGGCTGGCTCAAGTCACAGATGAAAGTGATGACCAGCTTCATGGAGTCATGGGTCTGGAAAAACAGTACGATGATCATTTGAGTGGTGAAAATGGATGGATCAAATATCAGCGGGACCGTTTTGGTTATGTGATTCCCGACCAGGAAATCGAGGAAGTGGATCCAGTCAACGGCAAAGATCTTAATCTGACTATAGACCGTCGCATGCAGATTTTTCTTGAAAGCATTGTGGAAGAAGTAAATCAGGCACATCAGCCCGAATACATCACGGCGAACCTGATGAATGCAAAAACTGGAGAAATATTGGCTACGTCTCAACGTCCTACCTTCAATGCGACTACAAAGGCAGGAATTGATCAGTCCTGGCAGAATCTTCTGGTCGAATATACATTCGAACCAGGATCGACTTTGAAAGCAATGACGCTGGCTGCTTCGATTCAGGAAGGGACCTTCAGACCCTACGAATATTATCGCTCTGGACAAATCCAGGCAGGTGGAGGAACGATCAGAGATGTCAGACGTGAGGGATGGGGAACAATTACTCATCTTGAAGGACTGGCCCGTTCCAGTAACGTATCATTTGTTCATCAAGTAGAAGAGATGGGTCATGATAAGTGGAAAAGTTACTTGGATGCCTTCGGTTTCGGCACACAAACTGGAATAAACCTGCCCAATGAAGCTAACGGGAGCAATCCTTATGAGTGGCCGTTACAAAAAATCAATACTGCCTTTGGTCAGGGAATTGCAGTAACCCCTGTTCAGATGCTGAGAGCCTTTTCTGCTCTTACTAACGGCGGGACAATGGTAGAGCCTCACATTGTATCAGAACAGACAGAGGTTTCAGAACAAGAGCAGATCATTACACCTGAAACGGCGGCTCAGACACTGCAGTATCTTAAAGAAACAGTCTATAGTGAACATGGGACTGCAAGAGGGTACCAGATCGATGGCTTTGAAATTGCAGCTAAAACCGGGACTGCTCAAATTGCCGATCCGGAAACTGGCCGCTATCTAAGTGGATCAAACAATAATATCTTTTCAGTGGTCGGAATGGCTCCAGCTGATGATCCGGAGTTGATTCTCTATGTGACTGTTCAGCAACCCGAACTGAATACAATCACTCACGGCAGCCAGGCTGTTCAGAAAATATTCAATCCTGTCATGAAAAGGGCTCTGGAATATTATTCGGCCGATAGCGAAATGAATAGTGAGAAAACCTACGCAACTGACATGCCGGATCTTGTAGAAGAACCTACTCAAGATGCTGTTGATTACCTGGCAGAAAACAATTATTCCTACAGCCTAATCGGCTCTGGCGAACGAGTTGTTCAACAGTATCCAAGACAGGAGATGCATGTAGATGAGACACAACGAGTATTGCTTCTGACAAATGGTGCAATGACTCTGCCGGACCTTACTGGCTGGTCAAGAAATGATTTGTATAGACTTGCAGAACTCACCGGGATAGCACTCACAGTAGAAGGTGAAGGTTTTGTGACGGAACAGAACATGTCTGCCGGGTCATTTATTGAAACTGGAACTGAAATAGTGGTACAATTAGCTTCGAATCAAGAATGACATAGGAGTGGACAAGAAAAGTGGATAGTGTGTATTTGGTAATGGCGTTGGTACTCAGTGGATTGATAGCTGCCTCCCTGATGCCGACTGTAATCAGTTATTTCAAAAAAAAGCAGTTGGGACAGACAACCAGAGAAGAAGGACCTTCCTGGCATGAATCAAAGTCAGGCACACCTACAATGGGGGGCCTTTCGATTCTCATCTCTGTGGTTCTGTCCTCATTAATTTTCTCAGTGTTTATTGATGGAGAGTTCTGGCTGACAGCCTTATTGGTATTCATCTTTATCGTATTTGCCCTTATTGGGTTTGTGGATGATTATATTAAAGTTGTTATGAAAAGAAATCTAGGCCTTACAAGTCTTCAAAAACTCTTAGCTCAAATCGCTGGTGCAGTATTGTTCTATTTCGGTGTCAGCAGTCTGATCCCCATTCAGACCATCAGTTTACCTTTTAACTTAAGTGTATCGATCGGGTGGGTTTATATCTTCTTTGTCTTATTCTGGCTGGTGGGGTTTTCAAATGCGACTAATCTGACAGACGGAATCGATGGACTGCTTGCAACAACCGGAATGATTGCTTATGGTGCTTATACTATTATTGCCGTATGGCAGGAACAGTGGGAAGTTGCCGTCTTTACTGCAGCAGTTGTGGGCGCGCTTATTGGGTTCTTTATTTTCAATAAAAAACCGGCAAAAGTGTTCATGGGAGACGTCGGATCACTTGCTCTTGGCGCAGGACTCGCAGGCGCATCGATCATCCTTGATCAGGAATGGACATTGCTGATCATCGGTCTGGTGTTTGTCATCGAGACTGCAAGCGTGATGCTGCAAGTAGGGTCGTTTAAATTAAGAGGAAAACGAATCTTTAAAATGAGCCCGATTCATCATCACTTTGAAATGAGCGGGTGGGGCGAATGGAAAATTGTTATTATTTTTTCTATTATCACACTGATCACTAGTATACTGGCATTGATAAGTATATAAAAAACCGGAACTGGTAGTAGTTATCTACTTCCAGTTTTTTTCATAGCTGAATAAGAGAAGAATCAGAGACTGAATATGTGTTAAGGAGAATAGTCATGTGCAATCAAACGGAGTATAAAAACAAGAAGGTGCTGATTTTAGGACTGGCTGTCAGTGGATACAGTGCAGCAAAAGTTCTTAGAGAACTTGGCGCACATGTCACCGTGAATGATTACAAAGATATCGACACCAGTGATGAAGCTAAAGATCTCAGATCCATGGGTATAACGGTTGTTTCAGGAGGACATCCGCTGTCATTGCTAGATCAGGAGATAGATCTGCTCGTTAAAAATCCGGGCATTCCTTATTCCAATCCATTACTGAAAGAGGCTGTCAAAAGAGACATCCCTATCATTACTGACGTGGAGGTAGCTTATACAATATCACCATCTTCCCTAGTAGCGATTACAGGAACAAATGGAAAAACGACGACCACCAAGATGATCGAATCCCTTCTGGAATCTGAAGCAGGAGATGGACATATTTATTCTGTTGGGAATATCGGAACCCCTTCAACAACTGTCGCCTTACATTCTAAACCGGAGGATACACTTGTTATGGAGGTATCCAGTTTTCAGCTTATGGGAACACGAACATTCCGTCCAAATATTGCAGTTATCACCAATATTCACTCTGCTCATCTGGATTACCATGGGTCTCGAGAAGAATATGTTGGAGCTAAAATGGCCATTACTAAAAATCAGCAAGCTGAAGACTACCTTATCTATAATCATGACCAGCTTGAACTGACAAATCTTGTTCTTTCAGCGAGTGAAGCCCAGCTGATTCCTTTTTCCCGCAAGACCAGATTAGAAAAGGGGGTCTATCTTGATGATGGGATTATCTACTTTAATGACGAAAAAATTATGGATAGTTCAAATATCGTTCTACCCGGCAAACATAATCTGGAAAATGCACTGGCAGCTATAGCGGTTGCGAAATTGTACAGGATCAGTAATCAGGCGATCGAGAAAGTGCTCAGTCATTTCCATGGGGTTCCTCATCGGATGCAGTTTGTAGATGAAATCAGCGAGCGGCGGTTTTATAATGACTCCAAAGCAACGAATTCTTTGGCCACAATTAATGCCCTTGAAGGATTCAAGGAAAAAGTGATTCTGCTTGCGGGCGGGCTTGATCGTGAAGACGACTTGGATAATCTTATTCCTTCTTTCAGAAATCACGTCAAGGCATTGTTTACTTTTGGAGAAACTAAAAGTAAGTTGCTGGAAGTAGGAAAGAAAGCCGGTATCAGCGAGCAGGCTGCTTTCGAGACATTATCAGAGGCAGTGTATAAAGCATTTGAGATTAGTGATGAAAAAGATGTGATCTTGCTGTCTCCTTCTTGTGCAAGCTGGGATGCTTATGCTAATTTCGAAGCAAGGGGTCAGGATTACATCGATACGATCAGTAAAATAAAAGTCAATGATGAAAAAGGGGAGTAAGCACCCAATAGTGTGCATAATTTATGAAAATTTTAGTAACTGGTGGCGGTACCGGTGGCCATATCTATCCGGCCCTTGCGCTGATCAAGCGAATGAAAGCAATAAATGACGATATCGAATTCTTGTATGTCGGGACACATAGAGGACTTGAAAGTACGATTGTCCCGAATCATTCCATCCCGTTCAAAGCATTAAAGGTAGAGGGTTTTAAGCGGAAACTTGATTTTGAAGGATTGAAGTATAATCTGAAAACTATTGGATATTTTATCCAGTCTATTAAACGGTCTAAAAAAATAATTGCCGAATTTTCACCTGATGCGGTTATTGGGACTGGCGGTTACGTCAGTGCTCCTGTATGCTATGCTGCAGCTAAAAAAGGAATACCGACAGTGATCCATGAGCAGAACAGCGTGGCAGGTATCACTAATAAGTTTCTGGCCCGCTATGTATCAGCTATAGCAATCTGCTTTAAGGATGCAGAGAATCAGTTTAAAGGACAGGAAGAGAAGGTTGTCTTTACAGGCAATCCGAGAGCCCAGGAAGTTGCAGATATTCAAGCGAACGATAGCTTGAAGAGGTTTGGACTGGATCCGAAACAACTAACTGTCCTGATTTTTGGCGGAAGCAGAGGAGCAGCTGCCATCAATAATACAGTGATCGATCATTGTCAGGCATTGGTCGAAGCTGATTACCAAGTTCTGTTTGTAACAGGTAGAGAGCACTTTGAAGCCCTGTCTTCAAAGTGGAAAGACAGCTGTGGTTCTGAAAACGATCAGTCTAAAATCAGCATAGTCCCTTACATTGAAGACTTGCCAAGCGTCTTTGCATCGGTTTCATTAGTGGTGTCAAGAAGTGGAGCAACTACCCTGGCAGAACTGACAGCCCTTGGTGTTCCAAGTATACTGATCCCAAGTCCTAATGTGACTGAAGATCATCAGACTAAGAATGCTAGAAGTCTATCTGAAGCAGGAGCAGCAGAACTTATTCGTGAAGATGAACTGAGCAGCAGTAGATTTATTGAAACAGTAAATCAGCTTATGTCGGATGTAGATATGAGAAATGATATGGCAGCTAAAGCTAAACAGCTCGGAGTGCCTGATGCATCTGACAAGATTATTCATCTGTTGATGACACTTATGAACGGTTAAGAGTTTTTAGGAGAAGTGACTATGTCAAAAAAAGAGGGATTAGAGGAAACAGCCGAAAATAGTCAGACAGAGGCAGTTTCTTCAGGTCATGCAGGAAGCAGAAAAAGACTTTACTGGAAATGGTCCGGCTTGATGCTGGTGTTTACATTGGCTATACTTGCGTCACTTTATACAGTCAGTACGTATAGTGAGGTAAAAGATGTATCGGTTGAAGGGACCACTGAAGTCTACGATCAGGAAGTATTCAATTATAGTTCAATTGCTATAGGGGATTCTGTTTTAGGTACGTACTTTGGAAGAGAAGAGATCGAAACCAGAATTGTTGAAGAAATCCCTCAAGTTTCTGGTGCAGAATTGAACGTGACCGGGCTGCAGTCAGTGACGCTCACCATCAGTGAATTCGAGACAGTGGCTTTTCTTCAGACGGATGATCAGTATCAGAAAATACTTGAGAATGGTGTGATTCTAGATGAAACATTGCCTCGGATCACCTCCAGCCAGCCAATACTATTGAGTTTCAGACAAGGAGAAGCACTCGATCGTATGCTTGAAACCTATGAAGAAGTAGATGAACAGGTGCAGTCATTAATATCTGAAATAGAGCACCTGGATGACAGCCGGAACCCCATGCTTGTCAGGGCATTCATGAACGATGGAAATGAAGTGCTTGCCTCGATTCCGACATTTGCAGAACGGTTGAACTATTATCTACAGATGAGAGAAACAGTTGATGAACAAGGCGTGTTCGACCTGGAAGCCGGTGCTTACTTCATCCCATATGACTCAGAGGAATATGAAGCCTATGAAGATGATAATGAGCATGGAGATATGGACCAGAGTGATGAGTAATTTATCTGTATTAATATGTGAGAAGTCTCATCCCTTGGGTGAGGCTTTTTAATTTAGAAAATCTGGAGATTCAAGCATCTGGACTGTTACACAAAAGTAATTCAAATATACTGATAAATCAATAAATGGGCTTCATTATACACGCAAGTTTATGGTAGAATGATATGTATCAATAGTTAAAATCAAAACAGCGTGTTTGAAATTGATTATTGAAGAATGGGAGGTTTCAATAAAGTGAAGGATGGAATTTATTCAAGTTTAGATATTGGAACCACTTCAATAAAAGTCATTGTTTCTGAAGTGTTAAATGGCAAGATGAATGTTATTGGAGTTGGCAGTGAAAAATCTAATGGAATCAATAAAGGATTAATAATAGATATTGACGAAACAGCACTGTCTATAACAAAAGCAGTTAAACAGGCAGAAGAAAAATCTGGAATACAGATCGGTTCACTGATCGTAGGAGTACCTGCCACTAATATTGAAATCAATCCTTTTCACGTGACCGTTTCAAATGAAAATGCATCACAGGAAATTAACGATTCATTACTCAAAAAAATTATAGAGCAAGTTAGAACAAAAAAAACACCGTCCGATAAGACGCTTCTATCAGTAATGGTTGAAGAATTTTTAGTTGATGGGTTCGACGGAATAAAAGACCCACGAAAAATGGTTGGAGACCAAGTAGAACTTTACGGGACCCTCCTGGCAACATCGAAAACGGTCCTGCATAATGTCAAAAAAAGTGTCAACAATGCAGGGTACACCATTAGTGATCTGATTTTTCAGCCTGAAGCAATGGCTGGACTGATCATGTCAGAAGATGAACGGCGGTTCGGTACCATTCAGATCGATCTGGGCGGGGGGCAGACTTCTGCATCCGCAGTCCATGACGAACAAGTTAAATATGCAACAATCGTTCAGGAGGGTGGAGAAAACATCACGAAAGATATCTCCGTTGTTCTGAACACATCATTGAAAAATGCCGAGAAGCTTAAGAGAGAAGTCGGCTATGCGTATAGTAAGCTGACTGATGAAAGAGATCAGACCCTTTCAATCGATGTTGTTGGTCAAGAGGGAACAGTAGATGTCAAAGAATCGTACATCGCTGAAATCATTGAAGCCAGACTGGCTCAAATATTTGAAAAAATCCAGATTGAACTGGATGACATTGGTGCATTCGATCTTCCAGGTGGAATCATTCTGACAGGAGGCACAGCTGCCATTCCCGGAGTGAAAGAACTGGCGGAGGACATTTTTGAAGTGAATGTCAAAACGTACATACCAGATTTCATGGGCGTTCGTTATCCTTCTTTCTCAAATGCCATTGCACTCGTGTACACGAAAGCACATATGGATGAACTGACTAAGCTGTTGAATGCCATTGTTCTGAACAGTGAATACATTCAGACGACAGATCAGCCTGCCGAAAAACTGCCGGCTGTGTCCAATAAGCAATCTAAAGTCAGCAGCGATCAAAGTAATGCTTCTAGTGAGTCATTTATTGATAAAATAAAATCAATCTTTTCGAGTTTTTTTGATTAAATTGGATAAGGTTATACAGGAGGAAAAAGAATGGAATTAGGATTTGATTCAGCAATCTCAAATGGAGCAGTTATTAAAGTAATAGGTGTGGGTGGCGCTGGAGGAAATGCTGTCAACCGTATGATCGAAGACGATGTACAAGGCGTGGAATTCATTGTTGCCAATACTGACCTGCAGGCACTGGATATGATGAGTGCAGAAACTAAAATTCAATTAGGACCTAAACTGACTAGAGGCCTTGGAGCAGGAGCCAACCCTGAAGTAGGAAGAAAATCTGCTGAGGAAAGTGAAGAAGCTATTGCTGACGCGCTGCAGGGAGCTGACATGGTCTTCGTTACTGCAGGAATGGGTGGCGGAACAGGAACTGGTGCTGCCGGAATCGTAGCACGCATTGCTAAAGAACAAGGGGCTCTGACAGTTGGTGTCATTACGAGACCTTTCACTTTTGAAGGACCGAAAAAAGGCCGATTTGCTGCAGAAGGTATTGCATCCATGCGCGAACATGTGGATACATTAGTTACAATTTCGAATAATCGTCTGCTTGAAATAGTAGATAAGAAGACCCCAATGATGGAAGCTTTCAGAGAGGCTGATAACGTCTTGAGACAAGGGGTACAGGGTATCTCTGATCTGATCACCAATCCTGGTTACGTTAACTTGGACTTTGCAGACGTTAAAACTGTCATGGAAAATCAGGGATCAGCGTTAATGGGTATCGGTACAGCAACTGGAGAAAACCGAACAGCTGAGGCAACTAAGAAAGCCATCTCATCCCCACTACTTGAAGTATCTCTGGATGGGGCAGAAAATGTACTTCTAAATATTACGGGTGGATCTGACCTGACACTATTTGAAGCACAGGATGCCTCAGATATCGTATCTGCAGCAGCTACAAACGACGTTAACATTATCTTCGGTACTTCAATTAATGAAGATCTGGGCGATGAGGTTATCGTAACAGTTATTGCAACAGGTATAGATGCTGAGAAGAACCAGCAGCAGAAGCCTGCTCCATCTAAGAAGCAGTCAAAACCTTCTGCACCTGCATCAAATGAAAAGGATCCTTTCGGCAACTGGGATATCCGTAAAGAGCCTAATCTTAGGGACAGACACAATGCAGACCTGGATGAAAAAGCTGAAAACCGTAAAGAGTCGGCTTCCGGAAATTTGTTTTCCAGAGATGATGAAACCGACAGCACAAGTGAAGAAATGGATACTCCCCCTTTCTTCAGACGTCGACGTAAATAACAGTCACTGGAAAGGAAGAGTAAAATGAGCATCAAAGATAAATTAAATGATTACTTTTCTTTAAATGATACTGACAACGATCTGGAAGAAGACATGTCAGAGCAGACACCGAAAAAAGAGAAGAAAAAAGCGCCCGAGGCAACAGTGCCTGCATTTAGAGGGATGGAAGAAACAAAAAAATCCGTTTCTCAAAATGTTGTGGCCATCAACCACCAGCAGGCCTTGAAAAAGCCACGCATAAAAGTGATGGAACCAAGGCTTTACTCTGATGTTCAATCCATCGCTGATCTGCTTCTTGCAAATCAGTCTGTCATTCTGAACTTCAGGAGAATGGAAAAAAATCAGGCTAAAAAGATGATCGATTTCCTTATGGGAACAACCTATGCGATCAAGGGAGATATTCAGAGACTCGGCGAAGAAATTTTCATCTGTACCCCTCATTCTTTTGAAATTGATGGGGCAGAACTGCAGGCATTAAAAAACAACGATTACTAATGAGAACGGAGCTTTATTTTATAAATGGGCCTTCAAATATTAAGTGTATTATATAATCTAATTATGCAGGGACTGCAAGTCTATAGAATAGCGCTTGTTGTATACTTTCTGCTGTCATGGCTCCCTGGTGGATATCAGTCCAGCCTGGGGCAGTTTCTGATCAGAATCTGTGAACCATATGTCGGGTTCTTCAGACGCTTCGTTCCGCCTATTGGCATGATCAGTCTGGCAGGGCTAGTCGCACTGTTTTCTTTAACATTTGTGGGTTACGGAGTTAATGCAGTATTCAGTATGCTGTTTAATTTAGTCAGACAGTTTGGATGAGATGACAATGGAATCAATTTATCAGCACTTCAGAGAAGATGAGAAACAGTTTATCGATCAGGTGAGTGACTGGCTGCGTCAGGTTGAGATGCAGTACACACCTTATCTGAGTCCATTTCTGGATCCGAGGCAGCAGTTCATCGTTGAATCGATAGCTGGACAATATGAGGATATAAAGATAAGTACGTATGGGGGATATGAGGCAGCCGAACGCAGGCGCCTCTATCTTTCACCGTCTTATTTTGATCCGGATCAGAATGATTTCGACATCAGAATTTCTGAAATCAGATACCCTAAGAAGTTCGCTGACTTGAGTCACGGAAAAATACTCGGAACACTTATGGGAGCTGGAATCGATAGAAGTACGATCGGAGATATAATTTCCGATGGCGACCGCTGGCAGTTCTTTGCAGACGGATCGATCATGGATTTTCTGATGTCTTCTATAGACAAGATAGGAAAAATTACAATACAGCTTGAAGAAATTTCCTATACTGATCTGATTCTTCCAAAAGACAGCTGGGAAGATAGAGATGAAATCGTTTCTTCCTTAAGACTGGATGTTGTTCTCGCCGGTGCTTTTAATATTTCCAGACAGAAATCAAAAGAGCTGATCGCTTCAGGAAAAGTAAAAATAAACTGGAATGAAACAGACCGACCAGATACTGTACTTGGTATTTATGATGTTGTATCTATTCGAGGATACGGCCGCTTACGACTGCAATCGATTGAGGGAAAGACTAAAAAAGAAAAAATTCGACTATCTCTTGGAGTTCTGGACAGAAACAGTTAACTGATTCTTGAGATAATGGTTCAGTTTCATTATACTAAAGGCATTGAAGCCTAATAAAATGTGGAGGTGTTTTTCCATGGCATTAACACCATTGGATATACATAATAAGGAATTTCCTGTTAAAATGAGAGGGTATGATCAGGATGATGTAAATGATTACCTTGATCAGATCATTAAAGACTACGAAATGCTTTTAAAACAGAAAAAAGAAACAGAAAAGAAACTGAGCTTTGCTGAAGAAAAACTGGCAAATTATGATCAGATGCATGATTCTCTCAATAAATCGATCTTAGTCGCTCAGGACGCAGCTGACCGTCTGAAGAAGAATGCTGAAAAAGAAGCGGAAATGATTACAAAAGAAGCGGAAACTCAAGCCTCTAATGTCAAGCATGATGCTGAAAATCATGCAGATGAGCTTCTGAAAGATGCTGTGAACAAAGCTAGACGCATCGAGCAGGAAACTGAAGAGCTTAGAAAGCAAAGCCGTATTTTCAGACAGCGACTTCAGTTGATGATCGAATCTCAGCTTGAACTGGTAAAAAAGGAAGAATGGGATGATCTTCTTCAGCCGCCAACCTCTGAACAGCCGGATATCGAAACGATTAAAGAAGTAAAGAAAGAACTGGAAGACAGACAGGACGAGGATCAGGTCGATGAAGTTGAAGAAACTGAAGAGCTGGACGGGTACGAAGAAGGCATGACGCCCGCAGTCGAACTCCCTGAAGTAAAATAATTTAAGATACTTAAAACGCGACAGATAGTGTACGCTTAACAGAGAGTCAATACCTGGTGAGAATTGACAAGCGGAAGCTATGTGTTATCATTTAAGTCAACAAGTGCTGAATAAAGTAAGTACTTGCGTCATTCTGCGTTAAGGAAGCGAAGGAAAAGGGAAGATTAACTCTTCACTTTTCAAATTAAGGTGGTACCACGATGATTTCGTCCTTTCGGATGAGGTCTTTTTTTTATCAAAACTATTAGAATAAGGGTGAGAAAATGGAAATCAAAGATACACTAAATCTGCTGAAAACAGACTTTCCCATGCGGGCGGGTTTGCCGAACAAAGAACCAGAGAGACAGAAGGAATGGGAAGAAGCAGACATCTATAACAAGAGACAGGAACTGAATAAAGATAAACCGTCTTTTGTTCTTCATGATGGCCCTCCATATGCTAATGGGAACATCCACATTGGACATGCTTTGAACAAAATATCAAAGGATATTATCGTCAGATATAAATCCATGTCTGGTTACAGATCACCATATGTACCTGGTTGGGACACCCATGGCCTACCTATAGAACAGGCGCTGACTAATACTGGTGTAGACAGAAAGTCCATGTCAGTAGTGGAATTCAGAAAGCTCTGTGAAGATTATGCCTGGGAACAGGTAGAAAAACAGAGAACAGACTTTAAACGACTTGGAGTTACCGGTGAATGGGATAATCCCTATGTCACTCTTACCAAGGACTATGAAGCTGAACAGATACGCGTTTTCGGAAAAATGGCTGAAAAAGATTATATCTATAGAGGTCTTAAACCGATTTACTGGTCTCCGTCAAGTGAATCAGCACTTGCTGAAGCAGAAATCGAATACCACGATGTGCGATCGCCTAACATCTATGTCGCGTTTACAGTAAAAGACGGCAATGATCTTCTGGATAATGATACATCGTTCATCATCTGGACAACTACGCCATGGACACTACCTGCGAACTTAGCTATTGCAGTTAAGCCCGACACAAATTATGCTGTGCTGGAAGCAGACGGCCGAAAATTTGTTGTTGCATCTAAACTAGCTGAAGAAGTTGCAGAGACTCTTGAATGGTCTGATGTGACATTAATTAAAGAAGTTGCCGGTAAAGATCTTGAAGGGATTACTGCACAGCATCCATTTTATGATCGCGAGTCCTTATTGATTTTAGGGGATCACGTTACCCTTGAAGATGGTACTGGACTTGTTCATACTGCTCCTGGCCACGGTGAGGATGACTTTATCGTATGTCAGAAGTATCAGTTGCCTGTTCTGTCTCCAGTAGACGAAAGAGGCTGCTTCACTGACGAAGCTCCAGGACTGGAAGGACAGTTCTATGACAAAGCAAATAAACAGATCACTGAATGGCTGGAAGAGAATGATGCGTTGCTAAAACTTGATTTCTTTACTCACAGTTATCCACATGACTGGAGAACTAAGAAACCAGTAATATTCAGAGCGACTCCGCAATGGTTTGCTTCTATCAACAATTTCAGAGATGATATTCTTGATGCTGTACAGAAAGTGGACTGGCTGCAGCCTTGGGGAATGCAGCGCATATATAACATGGTCAGAGACCGTGGAGACTGGGTCATTTCCAGACAACGTGCCTGGGGTGTACCTCTGCCGATATTCTATGCTGAAAACGGAGATGCGATCATCACGCCGGAAACAACTGAACATGTTGCCCAGTTATTCGAGGAACACGGCTCGAATATTTGGTTTGAAAAAG
Source organism: Alkalibacterium pelagium (assembly GCF_900109325.1). GTDB lineage: Bacteria > Bacillota > Bacilli > Lactobacillales > Carnobacteriaceae_A > Alkalibacterium > Alkalibacterium pelagium. The sequence continues at coordinate 277,298 of NZ_FNZU01000002.1, read as the reverse complement.
AGCCTGCAGAGCTATTGCCGGAAGGATTCACACACCCATCCAGTCCTAATGGGGTATTTACGAAAGAAACAGATATCATGGACGTATGGTTCGATTCCGGATCTTCTCACCATGCAGTACTGCGCAAAAGAGAGAACCTGACCTTCCCGGCAGACTTGTACCTTGAAGGATCTGATCAGTATAGAGGCTGGTTCAACTCCAGCATCACGACATCTGTTGCAATAAATGGAGTATCTCCTTATAAAGCTGTTCTTTCTCAAGGAATGGTTCTTGATGGCAAAGGGAAGAAAATGAGTAAATCGATTGGTAATGTAATCGATCCTAATAAAGTCATCAAGCAGATGGGTGCCGATCTGATCCGTCTTTGGGTATCCAGTGTAGATACTCAGGCAGATGTAAAAGTCAGCATGGATATTCTTAAACAGGTATCGGAAATTTACAGAAAGATCAGAAATACGATTCGCTTCCTGATCCAGAATACTGAAGATTTCGACTTTAAAGCGGATGGCATTGCTTATGAAGACTTACGCCCAGTGGATCAGTACTTGATGAACCGTCTGAACCAGACAGTGAAAAACGTCGTGGATGGCTATGAGCGTTATGATTTCTCAGATATCTTTAAAGAAATCAATCAGTTCTGTACTGTAGATGTTTCAAACTTCTATGCGAACTTCTCCAAGGATGTTCTATACATTGACGCGCCTGATGCCTACAGCAGACGGGCGATGCAGACAGTTTTCTATCACATCATCAGAGATCTGACTAAACTGCTTACGCCGATCCTGCCTCATTCAGCAGAAGAAATGTGGACATACCTGCAGGAAGAAGAGGATTTCGTACAGCTGTCAGAATTCCCTGAAGTACAATCTTTCAGCAATGAAGAAGAAGTACTTGAAAACTGGAGTGCATTCATGACATTCCGAGACAAAGTACTAAAAGCTAACGAAGTGGCAAGAGAGAATAAAGTGATCGGAAAAGACTTTGAAGCGAAAACGACAGTCTACGCTTCAGATGATATCAGAAGTCTTCTAGATACACTTGACAGTGATATCCGCCAGATCCTTATCGCATCTGAATTCATTGTGAAAAGTCTTGATGAAAAACCTGAAGGCGACGAGTCTATTCTTGATTTTGATGGTGTAGCAATCAAGGTCGAACGTATGCCAGGGGAGGTATGCACACGCTGCCGTATCACATCTGAAGAAACAGTAGCTTTGAATGAGGATGAGCAGTTGTGCCCACGCTGCCACTCTATTTGTGAAGAGCATTACCCTGAAGTTTTAAACAGTTAAAGTGAGTTGAAACTGAGTTCCTCTGTTTTCTATTGAAAACTGGAGGAACTCAGTATTTTACTGCTAAATTCATTATAGGGTTATTGATTTAAAGCGTTTTCTTTTGTATAATTTTATATGTAATGGAGGTTTAACTGCTTTATCCTAACTTTCATAGTAGTATGTCAGTATTAGATTTCTGTTGCAAGAAAAATAGTAGGAGGAAAGTACTTATGGCTCAAGGTAAGGTCAAGTGGTTCAACGCTGAAAAAGGCTTCGGATTTATCGAAGTTGATGGACATGAAGATGTATTTGTCCACTACAGTGCAATCAATAGTGAAGGGTATAAGTCACTTGATGATGGTCAGGAAGTAGAGTTCGACATCATCGAAGGCGACAGAGGACCTCAGGCATCCAACGTTGAAAAACTGTGATAATAATAAAAAAACTTCCTCAATTTACAGACTTGAGGAAGTTTTTTATATGGAAATCTATGATTATAATCTGCTTGCAATCAGGTCATAGATGAATACGATCAATATTGCCCCTACAATTGCAGGAATAATATAGAATCCACCTAATTCAGGTCCCATCTGGAACAATGCATGGCCTGCCCAAGCACCAACGAAACCTATAATAATGTTACCTATAATACCACCTGGTACATCAGTACCGACAATAGCCTGACCGATTGCACCAATAACTCCACCCACAATAAGTGACCAAATAAATCCTAACATAATACATCTCTCCTCTTTCTTTTTGAATAACTTACATACTTAGTATATGGAATTGCCACATTTTATTCAAATGTTTACACTTGAGAAAAGATAAAATTGTACTATTTAATTAGAATCCGGTTGTTTTGGTTCAGTCAGTTGAAGAAGCTGATCTTTCAGACGACTTTCAAGCTGCTGAAGCTGAACTTCTGCTTCTTTACGCTTGGAACGTCCTTCCCGCTGAATAGATAAGGTTTCTTCCAATGTCTCAACAAGATCGGCCTGCGTTTTTTCAAGCGTTTCGATATCGATGACTCCGCGCTCGTTTTCTTTAGCCGTTTCAATTGAGGACTGTTTTAACATTTCTGAATTCTTAGTCAGAAGCTCATTGGTTGTTTCGGAAACCTGTCTTTGAGCCGTTACAGCTTCTTTCTGACGGAGGAGAGTCAGTGCAACAACGATCTGGTTTTTCCATAAAGGAATAGCAGTATTAATGGATGTCTGTATTTTTTCACTTAAAGCCTGATTGGTATTCTGGATGAGACGGATTTGTGGTGCCTGCTGAATAGTCATCTGACGAGCGGTCTTTAAATCATATACACGTTTGTCCAGGCGATTCAGGAACTGATTCAAGTCATTAACCTTCTGAACTTCCATCTGGTTTCCACTGTCTTCTGCATGCTTGACAGCCTGCGGAATCACTTCATTGCTGAGCTCGTCGATTTTTACTTCTCCAGCTGCAATATAGACATTTAAAGCTTCGAAGTACTCGTAGTTCTTTTCGTACAATTCTTCAAGCATGACATTATCTTTTAGAAGCAGTTCACGTTCTTTATCCAGTTTGACTGCTATTTTGTCGACTTGAGCACCAATCTTCTGGTATTTAGCAGTCGTTTCATAAATTGACCGGTTTATCTTTCGGAACATTTTCTTGAAGATATTCCGGTCATCAGCTTTAAGCTCGTTAGGATTTGCCTCATTCAAACGAAACATCAGATCATTGAGGGTTTCACCGATATGGCTAGTCTCCTGATTCTGAACATGGTTCAGTACGGAATGCGAAAATTCACCAAGCTTCTGCTGGGCTTGAGCACCGTAGTTCAGAAGAGAATCAGTATCAGAAGTATCAATCATTTTAGCCAATTCGTAAGCCTGTTTCTTTCTCGTTTCATTTAAAGTATCGATCACTTTTTTTACTTCATTCTGCTTTTTTATCTCATTTTTTTCTACAGTAGGTTCAGTTTTTGCGGAAGCACCAAAAGGATTTGCCAATAAGTCATCGATTTCACTCTGTTCCTTTTTTTCGAATAAATCATTCTCTTCGTTTGCCATTGTAACAGCTCCTTGTGTATGGGTTAATATTACAGTTCGTCATTCAATGTACGTTTGGCTAGTTCGATTTCTACATCAAGATCCTGGATATCGTCTTCTTTAAACATGACATAGTCTTCTACAATCTGTCCGCACATTTTGTCGATTGTCTGAGACGATTTCTCAAGAATATCATAGGTCGCTTTGCTTTTAGCCTTGTGATTTTCGATTTCGACGTATTTCTTAACCAGATCTGCCAGTGATGGCAGGTGGACGTATAGAAACTGGTCGACTTCATGGAGACGATCAGGTTCATCGGTAATTTCCTTGAACAATGCTTTTGATAGGGCTACCGTGTTATTGCGGTTTTCAATTGCTCTAAGCTTACCAGACTGAGTCATATTCTTTTCGATCATTATAACCTGTTCTTTCGCTTTGTGCATTGTTTTTCTGAAATACTGAATATCTTCTTTAGATAGGCCTTTTGAAGTATAAAAGGCTTCTTTCTCCTGGGTCATCTTCGGTAATTTTTGGCTTGTATTCTTTGCAGAAGATGTCTTTCTACCGAATTTTTTCAACATAAGCACTCCAGCTCCTATACTCAGCCCCAAAGCGAGCAGTCCGTTAAATTCAAGTCCGATCATCATGATGAAAATAAATAGAGAAGTGAGTAAAGTAAGTGTATAAATTAAAGATGTATATAGTGTTGACTGTTTCATTGTTGATCCTCCATTCTGGTGAAACGATTACTTATTCTAACTATATAGTATCACAAAATCTGGTAGAATTGACATAAGACCTAAGATGGATTTAACAGGATATGAACGATAATTATATAATGAAAATTGCTGGCGAATCCTGTATGATTAACGGTATGTGAGGAGTGGACCAATGGATTTTAAAGAAGAAACGATCAAGGAAACATCAGTATATAAAGGAAACATTACAGAGTATACGGTACAGGAAGTCAGGCTGCCTAATGGAAAAACGGCTCAGAGAGAAATAGTCAGACACGATGGAGCTGCTGCGGTCATTCCTTTTATCAACGACGATGAAATCATACTTGTCAAACAGTACCGTAAGGCGATCGAGCAGATCAGTATTGAAATACCTGCTGGCTTGAAAGACGAGTCGGATGCCAGTGCATCTGTAACTGCTGCACGTGAACTTGAAGAAGAAACTGGCTATAGAGCAAATAACCTTTCTTTTGTGACTTCTTTTTATAGTACACCTGGGTTTACAGATGAATTTCTTGAAATCTATGAAGCGACAGATTTGTACTTAGCAGAAAATCCGCTTTCCCAAGATGAGGATGAAAATGTCGAAGTAATGATCGTAACATATGATGAAGCCTGGGATCTATATGAACAAGGGTTACTCAGAGACTCCAAGACAGTTTTCGCCTTGTTTTACTGGAAAATGAAAAAATCTATGAAGAAAGACTGAGGATGATAAGGATGTCTTCAAGAAGTGAACTGAAAAAACAGAAAGAACTGGATGAAATAAAGAAAAAAAAAGAAAGCAGATTAAGAAAAGCTGAAGATCGGAAGAACGAAAGAAAACTATCTAAAAAAGGACGCACATCAAAGAAAAGACTGAATGAGATGGAGAAGTACCGCCGAGTGGAAAAACAGCTTACTCTAGCTATCGTTATAGTCGCTCTGCTGCTTATAATCGTTCTGGCGTTCGTTTTCTTTATCTGATCTTATCACTATAATGAAAGGGTGTTTAGATGAAATTAGGAATTATAGCTGCGATGGAGCAGGAAATCCGATTGCTCACTGACGAGTTGTCTGATTTGACGCAGACTAAGATCGCGAGTCAGACCTTTTATGAAGGTAAGATAGGACAAACCAATGTCGTTCTAGTACAGTCTGGTATTGGAAAAGTCAACGCAGCGATCGCAACGACTCTGCTGATCAACAGATTTAATGCTGATACGGTAATCAATACAGGATCAGCAGGAGGCATAGGAGAAGGACTCAGAGTAGGGGACCTTGTCATTTCAACAAGATTGAGCTACAATGACGCCGACGCAAGAGCCTTTGGTTATGCATTCGGTCAGATACCCCAGATGCCTGAATACTACGAAGCAGATACAGGAACAGTAAAGGTGCTAAAAACAGCTGCTTTAAAGAGTGAGTGGACAGTTAAAGACGGGCTTATAGTGAGTGGGGATTCCTTTATCAGCAATGCTTCTGCAATTCAGCAAATCAAATCCTATTTCAGTGATGCACTGGTTACAGAAATGGAAGGAACAGCTGTCGCACAAACGTGTTATCAGTTCGATATTCCATTTGCTGTGGTCAGGGCAGTATCTGATGTCGCAGATGAAGAAGCATCTGTGTCATTCAATGAATTTATCGAATCTGCTGGGAAAAAATCTGCAGAAATGGTTCTTTGGTATATTGAGTTACTAGAAGAAAATGATTCAGTCGACTAGCAATCGATATGAAGAGTTAAACTGGTTAAGCTGATCACTATTAGCATCGTAAAACCCGTTATATCACAAGGAGATGTAAATGTCTCACCTTGTGATATAACGGGTTTTACTTTAAGGCTATAGATTGCAGGAAATTAGTCTGCAGTCATTTTTTGTGAAAGATTGCATTTGTTCAAATTATTCGATATAATTCTCGAAGAGAATGATAATCATTCTCAGTTACTGAACAAAAATACTACAATCGATTGAATGTTAAAGGACTGGATGAGATGGAAGGCAGCAAAATTGAAAATCGGAAACCGTTTAATTGGATTATGATCGCCTTGCTGATTGTTTTTACAGTAGTTTCCATCTTTACCGGCGTAAATGATTTGAGCATCAGAAACGTATTCAGTCTGACCGATACACAAAGGCTGATTCTGCTGACTACCCGACTGCCGAGAACGATAAGCCTGATACTGGCAGGCAGTACATTAGCCATTTCAGGTCTACTAATGCAGCAGCTGACACAAAACAAATTCGTTTCTCCTACAACTGCGGGAACACTTGCGAGTGCACGGTTAGGCATAGTTACAGCCATTATTTTCTTTTCACATTCTTCGTTGACTCAGAAAACTGTTCTGGCATTTATCTTTTCACTGATCGGCACCTTTACTTTTATCCTGTTTGTCCGTTCTGTCAAGATAAAAAATGCAGTAATGATTCCTCTTGTGGGACTGATGTTCGGAAATATAGTCAACTCCTTGAGTACATACCTGGCTGTCCAGTATGAAGTTGTGCAAAATACATCCTCATGGCTTCAAGGAAATTTTTCTCTTATCTCTTCTACTAATTATCAGCTGCTGTTTCTTTCTGTACCGCTGCTGTTTCTTATATACTTACTTGCGTACTATTTCACTATTATGGGGCTGGGAAAAGATGTATCGATTGAACTGGGCGTACCTTATGGGCTTTTAGAGCTCGCAGGCGTGACGATTGTTGCACTGGCAACCTCAGCAATTATTCTGACAGTTGGAAGTATTCCATTTGTAGGTATCGTAGTACCAAATCTTATATCTTTGAAAAAAGGTGACCACTTCGGGAAAATACTTTTTCCTACTGCAGGATTTGGTGCACTGTTTCTTCTGGTCACTGATGTCTTATCCCGTACGCTCATCTTTCCATATGAAATACCGATCAGTGTCGTCATTGGTGTGGTAGGAAGTGTGCTCTTTTTATACTTACTGCTTCGAGGGGAATCCAAATGAAGACAAAACGATTAAATCTGATTTTCTTACTGCTGCTGATCAGCATCTCGGTGTTTCTGTTTCTATACTTGACCGTTAATACAAGAGGGGATCTGTCCTTTGCAATTAGGCTGAGAAGTCAGCGTATTATTCCATTTTTCCTCGTAGGATTTTCGTCTACCATAGCGACCATTGTTTTTCAGACCATGACCCAGAATATTATACTGACTCCAAATATTATCGGTCTGGATTCAATGTACATCCTGCTTCAGACGGTCATCTTCTTCTTTTTTGGCATGAACCATGTCCTTGTTACTCATCACCAGCTCAATTTCTTTCTGAGCCTGTTGTTGATAATTGGAGGGAGTCTTGGCATGTTCTGGCTGTTCTTCAAGAAATATCCAGGGAAAATCTATCTTATGCTGATGACAGGACTGATCCTCGGAACATTCTTCAGCAGCTTCACTAATTTTCTTCAAGTTATTATTGATCCAAATGAATTTGAGAGTCTGTTTGCACGAACGATTGCCAGCTTCAATAGAGTAGATGTGACGCTCGTCGGGTTCTCGGTTCTCATAACGGTTCCTGTACTTATTTATCTCTTTAAAGAAAGCCGGACCCTGGATGTTCTCCATCTGGGAAGAGCCTACGCTTTGAATCTGGGAATCAATATCGACAAGTACTACCTGATCCTGTTCATCATGGTAAGTATCCTTACAGCTGTATCGACTGCTCTTGTCGGTCCCGTATCCTTTTTAGGGTTTATCGGTGCTAATATTGCTTATCGTCTGTTCAATACATATAAACATGCAACCTTGTTTATTGGAGGCAGTCTTATCTCGGTATTATTCATACTCTCCGGTCAGCTGCTGGTTGAACATGTCTTCAGATTACAAACGACATTAGGTGTAATTATTCAGTTTGCAGGGGGCATTTACTTCCTGTTTATTCTATTTAAAGAAAGGAATGTTTGATCATGATGGAAGTCCAGAACGTGACAAAAAGTTACGGCGAAACAATTGTAGTGAACAATGTCAGCTTGCCGATCGAAAAGGGGAAGATGACCGCATGCATCGGACCTAACGGAGCAGGGAAGAGCACGCTGCTTGAAATGGTGAGCAGACTGATTCCGCAGGATACCGGACACATCTATATCGACGGAAACGAGGTCAAAACCTGGAAGAAAGGTGATTTTGCCAAGCGACTGTCTGTACTTAAACAGACCAATCAGATGAATGTCCGGCTCACGGTAAGAGAGCTCGTCTCTTTCGGGCGATTTCCCTATACAAAAGGCCGCCTGAATCAGCATTGTCATGAGGTGATTGACAGTTCCCTGGAGTATTTGGGGCTTTTGGACCTGCAGACCCGTTATATCGATACCTTGTCAGGAGGTCAGCTGCAGAGAGCGATGATTGCTATGGTTCTCTGTCAGGATACAGATTATATCCTGCTGGATGAACCGTTAAATAATCTCGATATGAGTTACGGGGTCCAGATGATGAAAACACTCAGACGCCTGGTTGATGAACTTGGAAAGACAGTAATAACTGTCGTGCATGATATCAATTTTGCTGCAAGTTATGCGGACAATATTGTCGCCATGAAAGAAGGCCGGCTTTTTGCTTCCGGACCGGTTGACGAGATGATCACTAAACCTGTACTGGATGACTTGTACGATATGGATGTCAAGATTATTGAAAGTAACGGCACTAAATATTGTCTGTACTATACTAATTAAATTTAAAGACAAAGGATAGGAGAGAAGACAATGAAGAAATCAGATTTAGTAAGATGGGGACTCATTCTGAGTACACTGACCTTAACAGCATGCGGAGACACACAAGAAGAGAATGTGGATTCAAGTGCAGCTGACGGAGAAGAAACTGTGTTAGAAGACATTTCAGAAGAAAACGTGGAAGAATCACCTTCTGTCGTGACCATTGAAGATGCTGCAGGCAATACAGTGGAGGTACCGGCCGATCCGCAGACTATAGCTGTGTTTGACAACGGCCAGCTGGATAATCTGTCTACGCTTGGCCTTGGAGATCGTGTGGTGCTGACAGCTTCTCCTAATCTTCCTGATCATTTATCTGAGTACGAAGATATTGAGGTTGCCGGAAGCTTTTTTGAGATCGATCTGGAAGTGACAAATGCAGCTCAACCTGATCTGATTATTGTAGCTGGACGATCAAGTTCTGCCTATGATGATCTGAAAGATATTGCTCCGACGATCGATTTGAGTAATGACTCGACAGCCTATTTTGACTCATTAGACAGCAATCTGGACCGTCTTGGTATGATTTTTGGTCTGGAAGATGAAGCAGAAGCCATTGTTTCGGAGCTTGAAACTGAGCTTGAAGAACTGAGAGAGCGTGCAGAGGCTTCAGAATTGACGACTTTAATGGCTATGTACAATGAAGGATCACTTTCTGCATATGGACCGGGTTCACGATTCGGTGTGGTCCATGATGCGTTTGGATTCACATCTGTTGATGAAAACATTGAAGAATCGAATCACGGCATGGAAATCTCCTTCGAATATGTGCTGGAGATGGATCCGGATCTTCTCTTTGTCATTGACCGAACTGCTGCAATAGGCGGCGATACGTCTTCTCAGCCAATAGAAGAAAATCCGGTCATTCAGCAGACATCCGCAGTCCAGTCTGATTCCATTTACTATCTGTCACCAGCTGCATGGTACCTTGCTGAAGGCGGCGTAGGAACTTTCCGTATCATGATGGATGAAGCAGGACATGCTTTAGATTAATTGGACACATTACTTAAATCAGGAGGTAAGGTATCGGGATGAACTTATCCTGCATCCTTTCTCCTTTTTTGATACACTAATAATGCAATGATAAATCAGGAGGTTATTATGGAACACTATTTTGAACCAGAACATTTCAATATTTTTTCAGTCGATGGACTGGATGAAAGGATGGCACTGATCAGAGAACATATCCAGCCTGTTTTCCAGTCATTCGGTGATGAATTCAAAGCCCATGTGAATACGCAGACGGCATTTGACGGAGGCTTTCACATTGCCCAGCATAGACGGAGAACTGCTAATGCGCCGGAAAGTACCTGGAGTGCTCTGGGAGGGAACTCTCGCGGTTACAAAAAATATCCACATATCCAGCTGGGAATCAACAGCGACCATATTTTTCTCTTCCTGTCACTGATTGATAACCCTGTCCATGAAAAGGCCATGGGGCAGCATCTTCTTGAGAACCTGAAACTGTTCGATCATTTATCAGAGGAGTATTACATTTCACCAGATCATACTAAACCTGATCTTGAAAAGGCGGATGATGAAACAATCGAAAAGACTTTAAAGCGACTGCTTAAAGTGAAAAAAGGAGAGTTTATGATAGGTAAGATCATGCGTGAAGATAGTATAGAGTTGTCAGATAAAGACGCACAGTTTGCCTTCTATAAAAAGACACTCGACGATCTTATGCCTATCTATTCCCGCCTGCTTGATGTGCATCAGAAGAACGAAGACTTAACTTAAGGGATAAAGGAGGTTGTCATATGCAGTCAGAGAAAGATAAGATGACAGCAGGAGAGATGTATGACCCATCTGATCCTGAACTTGTAAAAGGAAGACGCAAAGGCCACGATAGAGCTCAGGACTTTAATAGAGCTGATACGGATGAAGAGAGAAAGCGAATCATCAAGGATCTGTTCGGAACCACTGGTGAAACTATTAAAGTAGAACCGACTGTACGTGTAGATTATGGCTACAATATACATGTTGGGGAAAATTTTTATGCCAATTTCAATTGTGTCTTTCTGGATGTCTGTCCTATTCACATCGGAAAGAATGCGATGCTGGGGCCGGGAGTCAGCATTGTCACACCTGAACATCCTTTAACGCCCTCAGAACGGAATTCAGGATATGAATTTGGCAGACCAGTGACTATGGGGGATAATTGCTGGATCGGAGCAGATGCGACGATCTTAGGCGGCTCTGAACTGGGAAATAATGTGGTTGTTGCTGCTGGAGCTGTAGTCAATGGCATCTTCCCTGACAATGCTGTGATTGGCGGAGTACCGGCTCGTATCATCAAGAACATTCCGGTTAATAATTAAGGCCTATCTTCATAGGCCTTTTTTACTTTCATGAATACTCAGCATATTCTTAGACATTTTTTAGTGTATTAGCTATGATGTACATATAGCACTCTTTGTTGAGATGCTTCTCAGTGAAGAGAATAATGAATGGAAGGTGACGCATATGCAAGAACTTTTAACATTCCCGACAGACGAACTGCTTAAAGAGTACGAGGTAGTCGTTTCGATCTCACTGAACAACGAATCGAATGCAGTAGAAATCGAAGCGAACCAGATTCAGTTCCAGAATTTACTGAAAGAGGCAAAAGCTAAACTCTGTGAGTTGTATGATGAGAAATACTGCAATACGTTACTCGAAAAAGTGAAGCCACTTGTGGATCATTCAGATTTCTGGAGACAGATGACTCAAAGTGTCGTCTTTTATGTCACCCCGGACGAAGTCTACTACTACCGCTTAAGTGTGCCGATTCACACTGGTACAGTAGTAGCTGAACAACCATATATCTTACCATTGATCGCCAATTTCCAGTACGTGAGCTACTATCACCTGCTGGCCCTGAATCATGATAAATTCAGTTTATACAACGGCAGACGCAATAAACTGCAGGAAATAGATCTGCCTGAAGAGGCCCCTGACACACTGACTAAAGCTTTAGGGGACGAACTGACTGGTGGAGAGCTCAACGTTGGATCTTATAATGGAAGTGAAGGAAACAGTGGTGGCGTCTTTCACGGACATAACGAGAAGAGCAATGAAGTTGAGATCGACCAGGAGAATTATTTCCGTGAAGTTGATAAATATGTCTTTGAACATTATTCCAAGCCGACAGAACTACCTTTAGTCCTATTCGCTCTGCCGAAAAATATAGCAGATTTTGAACGTTTGTCAAAAAATGAATACCTTGACGAAACACGTATTGAAGCTTCTCCATCGCAGTTATCGTTTAATGAGATTCAATCACATACTTCTGAAGTGGTGGATGAAATTATTAATCGCAGATACAAGAAACTCGTTGAGAAATTTAACGAAACGACACCTGAATATCGACTTGAAGCCCAGTATAATGACTTGGGAATGGCAAGTATTCAAGGGAAAATCGACGTTCTTCTGATCGAAGACGATTATCAGGTCCACGGAGAACTGGACGAAAACGGTCAGTATCAGGAAAGCACAGAAACTACAAAGTATGTGAACCAGCTTGTTCATAACGTGCTCAAGACTAAAGGGAACGTCTATGTTCTGGAAAAAGCCAGCATGCCTTCAGATACAGGTATCGCTGCAACATTAAGATTCTGATCCAACCAAAACAATGGTAAAGGCCGGGGCCAATGACCCCGGTTTTTATTTTGTCCAAATATCCATAATTCCTTGACTTCCTGCGGGGTTATCGGTATACTGACCTTTGTGTAAAATATCGCAGCGGGAAGTGGTAACCGCGTCAACAGTTTCTTGCCATATGACTCATATGAGTGCAATTGTGTAACCAGCGGCTGCAATTGGTGAAGATTGAAAAGAAACTGCACGTATTACTGAGCTTCCATTCGTTATTTTACTCCATTGCAGTTTTTGAATAAAACTGACAACTAATTAAATGGAGGAATCCCAAAATGGCAAGATATACTGGACCATCATGGAAAAAATCAAGACGTTTAGGCATCTCTTTAACCGGTAGCGGAAAAGAACTGGCAAGACGTCCATATGCACCAGGTCAGCACGGACCTACTGCGCGTATCAAATTATCTGAATACGGCCTACAGTTAAAAGAAAAACAGAAACTACGTTACATGTACGGGTTGAACGAACGTCAATTCTTCAACTTGTTCACTAAAGCAGGTAAAATTCGTGAAGGTAAGCACGGTGTCAACTTCATGGTGCTTCTTGAGCAGCGTCTAGATAACGTTGTTTACAGACTTGGTCTTGCGACTACTCGTCGTCAGGCTCGTCAGCTTGTAAACCACGGTCACATCACTGTAAACGGCAAACGTGTCGATATTCCATCATTCCACGTATCAGTTGGAGATGTAGTCGGTGTTCGTGAAAAATCTAAAGACCTTAAAATCATCAAAGAATCAGTTGAATCTATCTTTGGTCGTCCGGATTTCATTACTTTCGACGACGAAAAGCTGGAAGGATCTCTTACACGTCTACCACTACGTGAAGAAATGCCTGCTGAAATCGATGAAGCGTTTATCGTTGAGTACTACAACAGATAATCCGATTTTAATAGTATTAAAAAGCCTTCTGTCATTAAATCGACAGAAGGCTTTTTTAGTTTGACTAGTTGAAACAGATTTAAATGGCTTCAAGGAGCACAGCACAGAACTCTTCCAGCATCTTTTTATCGTCTTGTGAGAAGCGGTTCTTAATCGGTGCATCGATATCGAGCACACCAATCTTTCTGCCATCTTTAATAAGCGGAACAACGATTTCAGATTCACTGGCTGCATCACAGGCAATATGACCTGGAAACTGATGAACATCAGGAACGACAATTGTTTCTTCGTTCTTAAATGCCGTGCCGCATACTCCGCTGCCGTCCTTTATTCGAACGCAAGCTACTTTACCCTGAAAAGGACCCAGGACGAGTTCCTGATCAGTTGTGTCCCACAAGTAGAAGCCAGCCCAGTTTACGTCTGTCAAGTGATCAAAAAGCAGAGCAGATGCATTGCTGAGATTGGCTATCAGGTTAGGCTCATCTGCCAGAACAGCCTGAAGCTGCTTGTTTATCATATAATTCAGTTCTTTTCCCATGATTCTTTCCTTTCACTGCTATGATTATTTTATAGAATTTGCTTGCTAGTATAACATAATTGATCTAAGTTTGATATACTATATAAAAGAGAACAAGGGTAGACTCTCGTATCTACTGCTGGAGGGAATAAAATGACAATCGAAATTGTCGTAGCGATCAGCATCGTCATACTTGCAGTGATAGTGTATTTCAGTACATATTATCTCAAGAAAACACATTATACTGATATCGACCGACTGGATCACAAGAAAAAGGACGTACTCAGTCATCTGCCTAATGAAAAAGCAGAAAAGCTTGAAAAAATGGCGATAAGCGGTCAGTCTAAAGCATCCGCTGAAATGGCTGTCAGCAAAGTGAACATGATCAATGATGAACGCCTGCCTGAAGTTGAGGCGTGTTTATTTGATGCCGAACAAGCTACAGACCGTTACAGGTTCAAGCAGGCATCGAGTTATCAGAGCAAAGCTGAAGAATCTCTACAATCTATTGAAGAAGATGTCAAGCAGATCGTGAGTACGATCGATGAACTGCTGCAGCGGGAAGAAGCCAATCTGAAAAAAGTCGATGCTATCAAGAAAAGGTATCACAAAATCAGGAAAGAACTGCTGGCGAACAGTTTTACATTTGGCGACAGCATCAATAACCTGGAGGATAAACTGGGTGAAGTTGAATCTAAGTTTACATCCTTTTCTGATCTGACAGCATCAGGAGATCACGAAGAAGCTAAGCTGGTTGTATCCAAACTAGATAAAGATATGTCCGGAATGGAAAAGCTGATGAGCCGTATCCCTGAACTGATCAAGACGATTAATACGTCCTACGTTAAACAGAGAGAAGAAATAGTTGAAGGGTACAGCACTTTGACTGAACAAGGTTACCTCTTTCCAGAGTCAAATGAAATGGATAACAAACTGGCTCGACTCGAAAAGGAGATCATTGAACTGAAATCTCATGTTGAAGAACTGGATATGGAAAAAGCAGATTCTCAAAGTGAAGCGGTCGAAATACAGATCAATGACTTATACGATCTTATGGAAACTGAAATTGAAGCCAAGGCATCGGTAAACACCTTAATCAAGAAACTGAAGAAGATTATATTATACGTTCAGGATCAGAATCGTGAAATGGGCTTTGAACTTGACCGGATCAACCAGAGCTATACCCTCTATCAGAATGAAGAAGGCCAGTATAAAGAAATGAATGCTACACTTAAAGAACAAGTAAAACTGATCAGTGAGGTAGAGGCAGATTTGGCAGAAGAGCGTGTGCCGTACTCAACTGCAGAAGAGTTGCTCGAAAGGAGCTTCGAGCAGCTGGAGAACCTATCCCAGGCTTACCAGAAAATGTCGAAACAACTCTATTCGTATAGAGAAAAAGAATTACAGATCAAAAATGATATTGAAGAAATGGAAATGGCCTTAAGGGAAATGAAACGATACATTGAAAGTAAACATCTTCCTGGTTTGTCGAAAGCATTTCTAGATCTCTTTTTCTATACGACAGACCACCTGGAATCTTTATCCAGAGAGCTTGCCAGACCTCGTCTCAATTTGAAGGACGTTTTATCTCTTCATAAAATGTGTGAAGACGATATCGAGTCGCTGGCCGATCAGACTGATGCGATCGTCGATGAGGCTCTCCTGACAGAACTGACCAGTCAGCGTCTATACAGATATAAGGATGAGCATCCAGAAGTGATCGAGACAATCAAGTATAGTGAATCACTCTTTCTGGATGAATATGATTATCATACAGCCCTGAAAATGGTCAGAGAAAAACTGGAATCAATTGAGCCTGGTGCATATCAGACCCTATCTGAAGAGTATAAAAAAGATAAATCGTATGATTAAAACTTAATTTACGGATAAAGCCAGTCTAGTACTGGCTTTTTTCACGGTCAGTATACTGCGAATAATACACCAGTCCAAGGCTTGAAGAAGCAAAAAAATCTGATATAATAGTAAAAGTTTGTATATGAACGGCATAGAGAGGTTTTGACATGATATACTTTGATAATTCAGCTACAACTAAAATTAATGATTCAGTTCTCGAGTCCTATCTGGAAGCAAGCAAACGATACTACGGTAACCCGTCCAGTCTGCATGTTATGGGAGAAGAGACCAGCAGTCTGCTGAAACGGTCCCGTATGCAGGTAGCCGAGCTGCTGCAAGTCGAATCCGAAGAAATCTTTTTTACCAGCGGTGGCACTGAAGGAGATAACTGGGCAATAAAAGGAACAGCGATCGAAAAGATGGCTTACGGGAAGCACATTATCTCTACAGCTATCGAGCATCCAGCAGTAATTAAATCCTTGGAGCAGCTGGAACAAATGGGCTGGGAAGTGACGTACCTTTCTGTAGATGAGAAAGGTCAGATCGATTTGGATGAACTAAAGCAGGCTATTAGAAAAGATACGGTTCTTGTATCCATAATGGCTGTCAACAATGAAATGGGCAGCATACAGCCACTGAGAAAAATCAGCGAGATACTTGAGTCCCATCCATCTATCCATTTTCATGTAGATGCAGTACAGGCAGTCGGCAAAATTGATCTTGACTTGGCCGGATCAAGAATAGATATCGCAGTCTTTTCCGGTCATAAATTCCACGCGCCGAAAGGGACCGGCTTCATTTATCTGAAAAAAGGCAGAAAACTTGCTCCCCTGATGAGTGGAGGGGGCCAGGAAAAAGGAAAACGAAGCGGAACAGAAAATGTGCCAGGGAATATTGCCATGGCGAAAGCGCTGAGGCTGCTTTTGGAAGACAGCACGGCTAAAAGAAATAAATTGTTTAATTTGAAGAACGAGCTGACTGACTACCTGACTAAATTGGAGAAAGTAACTGTTTTTACTCCAGATGGAAGTGCACCGCATATAATCTGTTTTGGAATGAACCGGATACGCGGCGAAGTCATTGTCCATGCACTGGAAAAGCAGGGAATCATCGTATCGACGACTAGTGCATGTTCCAGCAGAAGGAAGACAAAAACGCCAACAGTGCTGGACATGGGCTATTCTAAAGAAGAGGCAGAATCAGCCGTCAGAATCAGCCTGAGTCATCTGAATTCGAATGAGGAAGTCCAGGAATTTAAAAACCAGTTCAATTTAATACATGAGCAGATGAGAGATATAAATTAAGGAGAGCGTTATGCAGATTACAGAAATTCTGGTTCGTTACGGCGAGCTGTCTACAAAAGGAAAGAACAGAAAATTTTTCATCAAGAAGCTGCACAGAAATGTTCGGACACATCTTCGTCAGTTCAACACGGTCAAAATCAGTTCAAACAGGGACAGGATGCATATTGATCTTAATGAGGAAGATGCTGATGCAGTGATGGCTGAACTCAAGGATGTGTTCGGTATTCAGTCATTTTCACCTGTCGTTAAAGTAGAAAAAACGCTGGAAGAAGCTAAGAAAGCCGTTGTTCACCTAGTTAAGCAACAGTTTACAGAAAATATGACCTTCAAGATCATGACCAGAAGAGCTGACCACGACTTTAAATATGACACGAATGAAATGAACCGTCTGCTTGGAACAGAAGTTGAAAAAGCAGTTCAGCCGGTATCAGTAAAAATGAAAAATCCCGATGTAACTGTCAGGGTAGAGGTACGAAAAGATGGGATATTCATCTCTGTCGATACTCTGTCCGGTGCAGGAGGACTTCCAGTAGGAACAAGTGGAAAAGGCATGCTTATGCTGTCAGGGGGGATCGATTCTCCTGTAGCAGGATACCTGTCTATGAAACGAGGCATGTCTATAGAAGCTGTTCATTTTCACAGCCCGCCTTATACTAGTCCGCAAGCACTTAAGAAAGCTAAAGACCTCACTGCCAAAATTGCACGCTTTGGAGGAGACGTCACCTTCCTGGAAGTTCCCTTTACTGAAATTCAGGAAGAAATAAAGAAAGTGATACCTGAAGCCTATTCAATGACGATCACGAGACG
This sequence comes from Alkalibacterium pelagium, assembly GCF_900109325.1. Lineage (GTDB taxonomy): Bacteria > Bacillota > Bacilli > Lactobacillales > Carnobacteriaceae_A > Alkalibacterium > Alkalibacterium pelagium. The sequence goes on along the minus strand of NZ_FNZU01000002.1, from coordinate 259,555 downwards.
AATGATGCTGAGGCTGACTGATGCGATCAGAGGACATAGAAACGGGCTGGCAATAATCAACGGCGAGTCGCTCGGCCAAGTCGCTTCTCAGACTCTAGAAAGCATGACAGCTATAAATGAAGTAACCAATACCCCTGTTCTAAGACCACTGATTTCAATGGACAAGAACGACATCATTAAAATTGCACAGGATATCGATACCTTTGATCTGGCGGTTCAGCCTTATGAAGACTGCTGCACGGTCTTTGCCCCTTCACGTCCTAAGACCAAACCAAGACTGCACAAGGTCAGGGAACTGGAAGAGGAGCTGGATATCGAAGGGATGATGCAGCGTGCACTGGACGGCATAGTTGATACCGTGATAGGTAAACATTCCGATTCTGAGCAGTCAAATGAAGATGCATTTGATTCGCTTTTCTGATCTTTTGGTTGCATTCGGCTCTGATGAAACGTACACTAGACTTAAACGACAGGAAAGAAGGAAAAAACATGGATGTAACTTTAAAAGGTAAAAAATTCCAGACAAACGCTCAACCCCCTCAAGTAGGAGACGATGCGCCTTCCTTTACGGCTAAGAATCTGAATGAAGAAACGGTCAGCTTGTCAGATTACAAAGGAGATGTGCTGATCATCAGTACGGTTCCGGATATTGAAACAAGCACGTGTTCCAGACAGACGAATACCTTCAATGATAAAGCTGAAGATCTGAAGAATACACGGATCATTTCCATATCGACAAATACTTTAGAGCAGCAGACCAAATGGGCAGAATCTAAAGTGCTGTCTTCAGATATTCTTCATGACAGTGACCGATCATTTGCAAAAGGCTATGGTCTTTACATTGAAGAGATAGACAAAATGGCTCGGACAGTCTTTGTCATCAATAGAAACGGCCAGATCGTCTACCGTGAAGTGGTGAAAGAAATGGCAGAAGATCCTAACTATGAAGAAGCTTTGTCAGCAGCAAGACATGAAGAAGCAGAACTGAATTAACTCAAAAATAGAATATTAAATAGCATAGAACAAGAGGAGTAATGATCCGAATCATCTCAGAGAATGGGTGTCAGCTGGAAATCCCTGATGAAGACGATCACGAAGTAGCTTGGGAGCTTTTACGAGGAAATAAACAGTACTCGTGGATGGGATGACAGACCAGTAATACTGTCTAGAGAGATTACAGCATATATCGGATCAACCGGAATATTCTGTAGTAATATAGGTGGTACCGCGAAGCATTCGTCCTAAGTAATTTAGGATGAGTGCTTTTTTTGATAATTAAAATAAATGAGGTGCATAAAATGGAAGAAAATAATATGTCAACGAAATATGATCCAACTGCCGTAGAAGCAGGGAAATATCAGGAATGGCTGGATAAAGATCTGTTCAAGCCAAATGAAAAGGGAACAGAGCCGTATTCTGTTGTCATTCCGCCTCCAAACGTAACAGGGAAACTTCACTTGGGGCATGCATGGGATACGACACTTCAGGATATCATTATCAGACAGAAGCGTATGCAGGGGTATGATACTTTGTGGCTTCCAGGTATGGACCATGCCGGAATCGCAACTCAGGCCAAAGTAGAAGAGAAGCTGGCTGAGCAGAACATTTCCCGTCACGATCTGGGAAGAGAAAAGTTTCTTGAAAAAGTATGGGACTGGAAAGAAGAATACGCGGGTAATATTCGTGATCAGTGGGCTAAAGTCGGTATTTCAGTCGATTATTCAAGAGAACGATTCACCCTCGATGAAGGACTGAATAAGGCAGTCAATAAAGTCTTTGTCGATTTATATAATAAAGGCCTGATTTACCGTGGAGAGTACATTATCAACTGGGACCCTAAAGCACAGACGGCTCTTTCAGACATTGAAGTCGAGCACAAAGAAGTCAATGGTGCCTTCTACCATATCAGTTATCCGATAGTGGACAGCGAGGAGTCAGTGGAAATAGCTACGACCCGACCGGAAACAATGCTTGGAGATACGGCTGTAGCTGTTCATCCTGATGATGAGAGGTATCAGCACCTGATTGGAAAGAAAGTCCTGCTTCCTATTTTAAACAGGGAACTGGATGTCATAGCTGATGACTATGTCGATATGGAATTTGGTACAGGAGTCGTTAAAATCACCCCCGCACATGACCCGAATGACTTTGAAATCGGTCAGCGACATGATCTGAAACAAATCAATGTGATGAACAATGATGGATCAATGAATACCCTGGCAGGGAAATATGAAGGGATGGACCGGTTCGAAGCACGAAAAGCTCTGGTCAGTGATCTTAAAGAAGAAGGCTATCTTATCAAGATAGAAGACATGCAGCACAGCGTTGGTCATTCAGAACGTACAGGTGTCATTGTAGAGCCGAGACTATCGACTCAATGGTTTGTCAAGATGGATCACTTGTCTGATAAAGCTCTGGCTAACCAGCTGACAGACGATAAAGTCAATTTCGTACCAGAACGTTTTGAGAAGACATTTAACAGCTGGATGGAAAATGTTCACGACTGGGTCATTTCAAGACAACTCTGGTGGGGACATCGTATACCGGCCTGGTATCACAACGATACTGGTGAAGTCTATGTAGGAGAATCAGCACCTTCTGATCCGGAAAAATGGACTCAGGATAATGATGTGCTGGATACCTGGTTCAGTTCAGCACTCTGGCCTTTCTCTACTATGGGATGGCCTGACGAGGAAAGCAGCGACTTTAAAAAATACTTCCCAACGAGTACGCTAGTAACAGGTTATGACATTATCTTCTTCTGGGTCAGCCGAATGATTTTCCAGAGTCTTGAGTTTACAGGCAAAGCGCCGTTCAAACATGTTCTGATGCATGGTCTGATAAGAGACGAGCAGGGCAGAAAGATGAGTAAGTCTTTAGGAAACGGAATCGATCCTATGGAAGTCATCGACAAGTATGGTGCGGATGCACTGAGATGGTTCCTTTCCAACGGATCTGCTCCTGGCCAGGATGTCCGCTTCAGTTATGAAAAAATGGATGCGTCATGGAACTTCATCAATAAAATCTGGAATGCAAGCAGGTATGTCATCATGAACCTGGGTGACTTTTCAGTTGAAGAAATCGATCTGACTATGGAAAAATCAATTGCAGATAAATGGATCCTTGCTCGTCTTAATGAAACAGTCAGACAAGTGACCGACCTGTTTGAAAAGTTTGAATTCGGTGAAGCTGGTCGTCAGTTGTATAAATTTATATGGGACGATTACTGTGACTGGTATATTGAAATGAGTAAAGAAGTCCTGACGCAAGGAACGGAAGAACAGAAGCAGTCTGCCAAGTCTGTTCTTGTACATGTTCTGGATCAGACACTGCGTCTGCTTCATCCGATCATGCCATTTGTAACTGAAGAAATCTGGTCTCACATCCCTCATTCAGGAGAATCTATTGTGACTGCGGAATATCCTGTGACTCGTACTGAATTTGAAGACCAGGATGCTATAGAAAATATGGACATGCTGATCGAACTGATCAGGGCCGTCAGAACGATTCGTTCGGAAGCTGACAGACCTCTGTCCAAAACGATTGATTTGCTGATCAGAACAAAAGGAGACAAAGAAGAAGCTTTCTTGAAAGAAAATGAATCATTCATCAGACGATTCTGTAATCCTGATCAGCTGGTCATAGAACTGGCAGTTGATGTGCCGGAAGAAGTCAAAGTAGCTGTAGTAACTGGCGCAGAAGTGTTCATCCCGCTTGCTGGACTAGTCGACTTCAAAGAAGAAATCAAACGTCTGGAAAAAGAGCAGTCCAAATGGCAAAGTGAAATTACTCGAGTGGAGAAGAAACTGGCTAATGAAAAATTTGTCCAGAATGCTCCAGAAAGCATCGTGGAAGAAGAGCGGTCTAAAGGAAGAGAATATCAGGAAAAATTTGATTCTGTCACTCGACAATTGGCGAAAATGATAGAGATAGAAGAGGATAACCGATGAGTAAACTGATCATATTTGATATGGACGGGTTGATGTTCGATACTGAACCTCTCTATTATAAAGCCAATCAGCAGACTGCTGACCGTATAGGCCTCCCGTTTGACTATGCGTTTTATGAAAAGTATATTGGTGCAAGTGAGAAAGACTTTTTCAATGCGATGTATCAGTCATTTGATAAAGAAAAAGTCGAACGATTCATCACTGACAGCACAGCAGATTTAAAAGATGTTCTGTTTGCGGCTCCTCCAGTCAAGAAAAAAGGGCTGGTCGATCTGCTTGATTATCTGAAAAATAATGAATACAAAATGGTGGTCGCTTCGAGTTCTGAAAGAGAGGTCGTCAGAGCTCTTCTGGAAGGCGCAGAGGTATTGGATTACTTTGATGGTGTCATAGGTGGAGATGATGTGACGCATTCAAAACCTCATCCTGAGATATTCATCAAGGCTAGCAGCCTCGCCGGTGAGAGTTTTTCCAAAGTTTTAGTTCTCGAAGATTCAGTGAATGGGATCAAAGCTGCCAACGCAGCAGGCTTCCCAGTTGTAATGGTACCGGACCTGATTGAACCTGATGAGGAGATTCGCAGCCTTACATTAGACGTCTGCCATGATCTTCATGAAGTTCTAACGAAGATAAAAAGTGACATTTTAATTTAATGGGTAATGTTATAGAAGAGGAGCTCAAAACAGCTCCTCTTCTTTTCATTAAGGAGGATGTCATCTATGCAAAAATTTACAGATCTACCTGTCGAATCCCGTCCAAGAGAGCGATTGAAAGAATACGGTCAGTCAGCCCTGGCCAATCATGAATTGCTGGCTATTTTGTTAAGAACAGGGACTAGAGATCAGAATGTGCTTCAATTAAGTCTACAAGTCTTTTCACACTTCGATGACTTATACATGCTCAAGAATGCCTCACTTGAGGAACTGATGGAGATTCCAGGCATCGGAAAAGCAAAAGCCGTGGAACTTCTAGCGGCCATTGAACTGGGAAAGAGGATGTCCCATACGCCTATCGTTAAAGAAGGGGCAGTGACTTCCAGCCAGTATATAGGTCAGATTCTACTGGATGAACTGAAGGATCTTCAGCAGGAGCATGTCGTAGCTCTTTTTCTCAATACAAAAAATGAAATCATCAAGAAAGAAACTATATTTAAAGGGTCACTGAATTCTTCGGTGGCACATCCGCGTGAGATATTTAAAGCCGCTATCAAGTGTTCTTCAGCACGACTCATCATTGCGCACAACCATCCCTCCGGAAATCCGGAACCATCCGATGCAGATCTTTCATTCACGCAACGCATGTCTGAGGCAGGGAGACTCATCGGAATAGAACTGCTGGATCACTTTATTATCGGTGACGATTCCTACATCAGTCTTAAAGAATTGGGAGCGCTCTAAAAGCTGCAAGTAAAAGGTTTGATTTTTAAAAATAGATGGAGCTTTATACTTGCAATAGTAAAATAGCCATGTTAATATGAATTTAGCATTTTGTTAGGGAAAGAAAAAAGTAATGTGTAACAACATTCCGATTCGTACCTATAGCATTATGTGAAATATAAAGTGCATCAGGCACGAGGAGGAAATTGTAACATGGAAAACGGTACAGTAAAATGGTTTAACGCAGAAAAAGGTTTTGGATTCATCGAGCGCGAAGGTGCAGACGACGTATTCGTACACTTCTCAGCTATTAACGAAGAAGGATTCAAATCTCTAGAAGAAGGTCAAGCTGTTACTTTCGACATCGAAGAAGGCGCACGCGGACCACAAGCTGCAAACGTAGAAAAAGCGTAATTAACTCTAATTGAATTTTCGACCGGGTAGGCATAATGCTTATCCGGTTTTTTATATACTCAGATAATGTAACGAATCGTTTCAAATATTAAAATTAAAATAAAGTCAAAGTCTTATAGTGCATCTTTTGAGATAAAAAGGTACAATAGCATAATGAATACTATTCAATAGTAATTAAATATGTATGCTGTGATTTTGAAAGGAGATTTTCTAAGTGTTTTGGTTTAGGAAAAAGAATATTGGAATTGACTTGGGGACTGCAAATACTAATGTCTTCGTTGAAGGAAAAGGAATTGTACTGGGGGAACCCTCAGTTGTAGCTAAAGATAAACAGACTGATGAGGTTGTTGCAGTTGGTGAAAATGCACAAAAAATGATTGGTAGAACACCTGGAAGTATCGTAGCTATTCGTCCGATGAAAGATGGAGTGATTGCAGACTTTGATACAACTGCAGCTATGATGGAATACTTTATAGGGAAATCCGTCGGGAAACGTGCCTCGAAACCTAATGTGGTTGTCTGTGTGCCCGGAGGCGGAACTGAAGTTGAGAAAAGAGCAATCATTGATGCTACAAGAATGGCTGGAGCTAAAGATGCGTTTCTTATAGAAGAACCTTTTGCAGCTGCAATAGGTGCTGGCCTGCCAGTCAATGAACCTACAGGAAGTATGGTTGTAGATATTGGTGGAGGAACAACCGACGTGGCAACTATCTCACTAGGTGGGATCGTCAGCAGCCGAACAATCAAAATGGCTGGAGATCAGATGGATCAGTCAATCATCCACTATATCAGAAGTAAATACAATTTGCTTATCGGTGAACGCACAGCTGAAGCAATAAAAATAGAACTAGGTAGTGCTTCTATCGAAGCGTCCAAAACACTGGAAAATATGGACATCAGAGGACGAGACTTACTTACAGGTTTACCTAAAACTATTTCTATCCCTGCAGTAGACGTTTCTGAAGCGATAAAAGAAGTGATCGATGGAATAATCATTGCCGTAAAAGCAACTCTGGAAGACACGTCTCCTGAAATTTCTGCAGACGTGATCGACAGAGGAATCGTCCTGACAGGTGGGGGAGCTCTTCTTAAAAATTTAAGTGATGTCATTGCGGAAGAGACTGAAGTGCCTGTATTTGTAGCAAGCAACCCTCTGGACTGTGTAGCTATCGGTACGGGCGAAGCATTGAATCACCTTGATCTATATAAAAAACAATCGAGATAAATAGGTACGACTGACAAGCGGGGAGGAAACTTCCCGCTTATTTGATGACTCGGACAAATGTGTACAAAGAAAATCTTATGCAACTGCCTCTACGATAGAATCAAAATATATGGTAAAATAGTCGAAGTTAATTACAAGAGGTGTTTTAATTGAACCAGTTTTTTACAAATAAAAAAATGATCGTTCTTCTGATCAGTGTTATTCTGTTCGTGTCTCTTATTTCCATATCTTTAAGATCTGGTGACAATACGCCGTTTCTACAGCAGGCATCTAATGATATTACAGCTGTCCTAGGGCGTGTTTTTACTCGACCTGCAAATGCAGTAACACGAGTATTTGAATCAGTTAGCGATCTTCAGAATACTTATGAAGAGAATCAGAGACTGAAAATAGAAATAGACAAAATCTACGAACGACAAGCTGAAATCAACGTTCTGAGAGATGAAAATCAGAGATTGGGTGAAGAACTTGATCTTCAAAGTTCCCTGACTGACTATCGGACTATTTCAGGTACCGTAATTTCTAGAAACCCGGATAACTGGGTGGATCAGATTGTGGTTGATCGGGGCAGCCAGGATGGTGTTGAGGTCGGGATGCCGGTAATGTCGAGCAACGGCCTTATTGGAAGAATTTCCGAAGTCAATCCGACGAGTTCCAAGGTCGTCCTTCTGACAAATATCGATCAGACAGCCAATCAGGTCTCCTCAGAAATTATTATGGAAGAAGAGATCGTTTACGGGCTGATCAGTGGGTATGACAGCAGCAATGACAGGCTTGTCATGTCTCAGATTACCTCTACGATTGAAATCGAAGAAGGAGATCTGATTACCACATCTGGTCTTGGAGGCGTGATTCCCCGCGGTCTAGTGATTGGTGAAGTTGATGAAGTGACTATGGATGCCCATGGACTAGCTCAGCAAGTCTTTGTAAATCCGGCAGCAGATTTTGAAAACATCAGATACGTTACAATTATAAATAGACTTGCAGAAAGCGGGGAATAATATGGAGCAGTGGAAAAGAGTTGTCATTCCTATTGTCCTTCTATTTTTCTCGTTGCTGACCGACGGGCTGATCGTTGCAATGTTTACTGAACAGCTCATTGTTCCTTTCGGCTTTATGTCCCCGAGGTTATTCGTACTAGTTGCGATCCTGCTTGCATTCTACCTTGAACCGAGACATATGATCATTCTGACAATTGTTTTTGGTTTTATTTATGATAGCTATTTTTCAGGTCTGCTTGGTATTTATATCGCCGGCCTGACACTTATAGCCTACTTTGTCATGCAGTTGAGGAAAATATTCGATACGAATTATTTTATCATCCTGCTCGTTTCCATCATTATGTTCACTTTTCTCGAGTTTTTTGTTTTCGGCATTTATAACGTGCTGGACTTAACTACTATAGGTGTGCAGGATTTCATGGCAGACAGACTGTCAGCATCGCTGTTGTTTAACACTGTCACTGCAGTGATCCTGATTCTTCCTCTGAAGTATATTATTCAGAGTATCGGTATTGACAGAAAAGGGAATAAGGACAAATCGAAATCCAGTATTAGCTACAGATAATGAGGAGTGAAGCCAATGAAGAATGCTGTAACACTAAAAGGAAGAACGGAAGGGTTTCAGATTATCCTGCACGCTTCGGCTTCCTTTGAAGAAGTAGTTGACCAGCTGAAAGAACTAACAGTCCAGTTGAAAAAGGATACACAGAAAGGGCATAAGCTGAATTTCTTTGTCGACACTGGTAGCAGACTGCTGTCAGCTGACGAAAAAAAGCAGATCAGTGATATCATTGAAGATGAACATTTTAAAATCAGTTCTTACGATTCCAATGTCATTTCGATTGAGGATGCCCAGAAGCGTGCCAGAGAAGCACGTCCGAGGCTTGAAGTAAGGACGGTCAGGAGCGGTCAGATCCTAGAAGCAGAGGGGGATCTCCTGCTTATAGGCCAGGTCCACCCAGGTGGAACAGTTCGTGCAACCGGCAGTATTTTTGTTATCGGTGAATTGAAAGGTATAGCCCATGCAGGCTTTGAAGGAAACGAAAATGCCATAGTTCTGGCGAATTTCAAGTATAATGCACAAGTGAGGATTGGCGGCAATGTCCATGTCATCGAAAGCCGTGATGAAAACCTTGTTCAATCAGAGGACATCCAGTTTGTTTACGTGAATGATTTACATATCATAGAAGTCGGTTCTCTCCATCACTTGAAAACGATACGCCCAGAAATAGGGAAACACTCAGGAGGTTTATTTTAAATGGGAAAAGCAATTGTAGTGACATCAGGTAAAGGTGGAGTAGGAAAAACGACATCCACTGCAAATATAGGAACAGCTCTGGCCCTTCAAAGCCGAAAAGTCTGTCTAGTCGATATGGATATAGGTCTCCGTAATCTGGATGTTATATTAGGTCTTGAGAATAGAATCATCTACGACATCATTGATGTGGTCGAAGGAAGAGCAAAACTGCATCAGGCAATCATTAAAGACAAACGATTCAATGATCAGCTTTTCCTGCTTCCGGCTGCTCAGCATGCGGACAAGAATGCGATTAATGAAGAGCAGATGATCGAGCTGATCGGTGAACTGAAAAAAGATTATGACTTTGTACTGATCGACTGTCCAGCAGGAATCGAACAGGGGTTCAAAAACTCCATAGCTGCAGCTGATGATGCTATTCTGGTCACGACCCCGGAAATTTCAGCAATCAGAGATGCAGACAGAATCATTGGGCTGATCGAACAGACATCGATTCAGCAGCCGAAACTGATCATCAACCGAATCAGAAAGTCAATGATGCAAAAAGGTGAAGTGATGGATATAGAAGAAATCACCCGCCATCTATCAGTTGAACTGCTGGGAATCATATTTGAAGACGATGAAGTTGTCAGATCTTCGAACAAGGGGAATCCAGTGGTGCTGGATCCGGATCATGTATCGTCTCAAGGGTATAGAAACATTGCAAGACGTCTTCTGGGAGACACTGTTCCGCTTATGTCTCTTAAAGATGAGAAACAGTCATTCTGGAAAAAGCTTTTCGGTAAAAAACGTTGACTCGTTTAATCATATTTGATATGATATTAATGTTGTATTTGTGACGCACCACAGCTACAACCGCTCGTATATAAGTCTTGAAGAGCTACTGCCACTTATAACGGCGAGTCTAAGTGCAAGAATAAGGCATATTATGCTTTGTTCAAAATTTTAAGGAGGTGCAACAAGTATGTATGCAATCATCAAAACAGGCGGCAAACAGTTCAAAGTTGAAGAAGGTCAGGAAATCTTTGTTGAAAAACTGGACGGAGAATCTGGCGATACAGTAACATTTGGAGAAGTATTGTTCGTAGGTGGAGACAGCACTGTTGTAGGAAGTCCGTTTATCGAAGGTGCTTCAGTTGAAGCAGTTATCGAAAAACAAGGGCGCGGTAAGAAAGTTACGACTTACAAATACCGTCGCAGAAAAGACTCTCACAACAAGCAAGGTCACCGTCAGCCGTATACAAAAGTAACAATCAAATCAATTAAATCTAACTAATACAGACAGGGAAGCGGTTCTGTAATGATCAATATATTATTTCAGTTTGAAAATGAACACATCTCCTCGGTGGAAGTCACTGGGCATGCTGATTCTGGTCCTTATGGTCAGGATATCGTGTGTGCCGCCGTCTCAGCATTGAGTATCGGAACAGTGAACAGTCTGATCGAGATCGGCGACATATCACTTGATATTGTGTCGGCAGATGAGCAGGGAGGCTTTCTGAAGTTTTCGCTGCCTGAAGGTCTGAGTCAGAAGCAAATTGAAATAGCTCAAATATTGATGAATAGTCTGCATCTTTCCTTGAAAAACACGGAAGCAGAGTACGGAGACTATATGACAGTCCATTCCTCAAACAATAAGTAATGGAGGTGCAAAAATCATGTTGAAAATGAATTTACAATTTTTCGCGACGAAAAAAGGTGGAGGGTCAACTTCCAACGGTCGTGATTCTCAATCTAAACGTCTAGGCGCTAAGCGTGGAGACGGTCAAGTCGTTTCAGGTGGATCAATTTTATACCGTCAACGCGGAACTAAAATCCATCCAGGTGAAAACGTTGGTCGTGGTGGAGATGACACGCTTTATGCTAAAGTTGACGGCGTTGTTCGCTTCGAACGTAAAGGAAAAAACAAAAAGCAAGTTTCTGTTTATCCTGTAGCTAACTAAATTAAGAGAAGTGGAGGAATCACATCAGCTGATATGGTTCCTTTTTTCTTTACGATAACATGACAGGATGTCATACGACAGAATGTACATACAATAATTATTAATCTTGTGAATAATGAGTAAATGAGTTAAAATGACTATAGATACCCTTACTAATAATAACTAAATCTGCTTTAACTCTTTATCCCAAGTATCTTACTCGCTGTTGACCACCCTAAAGATGAAAGGATAATTTTTTTTGGACATAAATAACGTAGAACGTTTTTTTTCTGTGCTGAATGATTCCACAGAACTCATCAGAAAAGAGCTTGATTCAACATATATTGAAGCCCTGATCGAAACAGGTGAGAATATCCTGGATGACGGTGATATTCATGTGGAGAATGGTCTGCCCGGGGAAGAGGTTCAAAAACAGTTGAATGATATATACAGTCGTTTGACATTGACTGCATTGACTCTTGAAGAACGAAAACAGGCCATCCAGCTTATTCTGATCAAAGCAGCCAAGGAAGACTTGCTTCAGCCGAACCATCAGCCAACTCCAGATGCCATCGGTATCCTTTTCAGTTATCTGATCGAACTTCTATACGATTTCGACCAGCCCGCCCATATAGCTGATTTATCGGTCGGCACTGGCAACTTACTGTATACACTATTCAGTAATCTGGACTCCTCTAAAAATAAAATGAGATTCACAGGTGTGGACAATGATGACCTGCTTATATCGTTAACGTCGACATTAGCTGCATTACTGGGTATGCCGATCGAACTGATGCATCAGGACGCGCTTCAGCCTTTACTGATGGATCCTGCAGACATCATGCTTTCTGATTTACCTGTAGGGTATTATCCGATAGAATTAGAGGGTAATACTTTCAGTACTTCATTTGAGGAAGGCTACTCATATAGTCATTTTCTGCTGGTAGAGCAGGGCCTCAACTATTTAAAAGAAGATGGCCTGGCTTTTTATCTCATGCCTACGAGCACGTTTGAGTCAGAAGAAGTTAAAGGACTGCTTTCATTTATTCAGAGTATAGGATATGTTCAGGGATTCATTCATCTGCCCAATGAATGGTTCAAGAATGAACATTCCAGAAAATCGATACTGATAGTTCAGAAAAAAGGAGAAAAGAGTAGACAGGCTAAAGAAGTGCTGATCGCTACTTCTCCAAGCTTATCCAATAAAGAAGCGTTCAAAACCTTCTTAATGGATATTAAGAAATGGAAAACGGAACAAGGGATTAAATAAATTAAAAGGAGCATATATAATATGTCAAAGACAATTGCAATTAATGCTGGAAGCTCAAGTTTGAAATGGAAACTTTTCACTATGCCGGAAGAAAACGTACTGGCTTCAGGAATCGTAGAGAGAATCGGATTGAATGATTCGATCTTTACGATCAAATACAATGACGGCGAAAAATTCGAACAAGTTGTCGATATCGCTGATCATGAAGTGGCAGTTGAAATGCTTCTCGAACAGTTGAAAGAATTGAACATCTTAAGTGACTTTAATGAAATTACTGGTGTTGGACACCGTGTTGTAGCTGGTGGAGAAATTTTTAAAGATTCAGCTCTAGTAACTGATGAAGTTATCAAGCAGATCGAAGACCTGTCTGAATTTGCTCCGCTTCACAACCCGGCTAATGCTACTGGAATCAAGGCTTTCCGTAAAATTCTTCCAGATATTACTAGTGTAGCTGTATTTGATACATCCTTCCATCAGACTATGCCTAAAGTTAACTACCTTTACAGCATTCCAATGGAGTATTATGAAAAACATAATGCACGTAAGTATGGTGCACACGGAACAAGCCACAAATATGTTGCTGAGCGAGCTGCTGAACTGCTTGGCAAACCAATTGAAGACACAAAAATCATTACGTGTCACTTAGGTAACGGCGCGTCTATCACTGCAGTTGATGGCGGAAAATCAGTAGATACATCTATGGGATTCACTCCACTTGCAGGAGTGACTATGGGAACACGCTCTGGAGATATTGATCCTTCGTTACTCCCATTCCTTATGGAAAAAGAAGGAATCGAATCAATCAATGATATGATCTACATTTTAAACAATGAATCCGGCCTTAAAGGATTGTCTGGTATTTCAAGCGACATGAGAGATCTTGAAGATGCAGAAGCAACTAATGAAAAAGCAGCACTGGCACTTCGTATTTTTGAAGATCGTGTCAGAAAATATGTCGGATCTTACGCAGCAACTATGAATGGCGTAGATGCTATCGTATTTACTGCAGGAATTGGAGAAAACGGATCAGATACACGTAAAAATGTGATCGATGGACTGACTTTCCTGGGAGCAGAAATCGATGATGAGAAAAATAATGTACGTGGAAAAGAAAGAGAAATTTCATCTGATTCTTCTAAAGTTAAAGTGTTCCTGATTCCTACAGATGAAGAAGTCATGATTGCAAGAGATGTAGAAAAACTCAGAAACAGCTAAATTCAAAATAATATAAGAAAATCTGTCTGAGGAACTCAGGCAGATTTTTTTGTAGACAATAACAGCTATGGTAGGGGAAAAGAGTATTAAGGCACAAAAAGAGAGCCCTGGAGAGGTTTAGTTAGCCTCATCCAGGACTCAATTACTATAAATAATATCAGAAGATACATCAGTCGAGCTTGTTATCCAGATCTGTACGGACGATCATGACATCACAAGCTGCCTGTCTGATGACATATTCAGAAACCGAACCGACAAAAATACGTTCTACAGCATTCAGTCCTGTGGCACCAAGCATGATCAGATCAATATTCTCAGATTGAGGAATCTGTTTAGCAATCATGACTTTTGGAGAACCGTATTCCAGGACTACCTTTACATTATCCAGACCTTTTTCTTCAGCATACTTTTTGTATTCGTTTAAAGTGTTCTTGGCTTCCACTCGTGCGTTATCAGCGATTGACCCATCAAAGGTAGAAAACGACTGATAAGCCCGGGTATCGATCACATGAGCCAGCACAAGTTGGGCATTATTACGTTTGGCAACTTCGACTGCTTTCTTGAAGGCCTTTTCTGCCTGAGTAGATCCATCGATTGCCACCAATATAGACTTATATTCCTGTAACATTCTATCCACGTCCTCTCTTGTTCTATATACTGATTATACTAAAAAAAGCCTGACAATAGCTAACAGAAACGATTAAAGAATGGATAGATATACAAAAAAAGAGCGAAGAATTAATCCTCGCTCCGTCTCATACTAAGTATAAGAAATCCGATGGTGCCGGTAGAATGCCAGTTTAGGTTGAACCCGCTAATGGCAGGTGGGCTTCACCAGAAAAATATCTGACTTCCAAGTGATAAGGCATGTCATCAATTCTTCCTTTAGAATCCCAGTGTTTTAATACAATGTTCGGTCAACACAGTAGTTTGGCATCGCGTACACCTCAGAATTCTTATCTTTATATTAGCACAGGGGGTACTTTTAGTCAATACAGATAGCTCGTCCCAGATAATAATTACTTACTTATTGTCAAACTTTTGAAGCTGTTTGTTCAAGGCTTCCTCGAATTTGGATGTCAGGACTGGAGCGTAATATTCTCTGCTTTTGATCGTGTCAGGAAGATACTGCTGGGAGATCCAGTGGCTTTCAAAATTATGCGGGAACTGATAGCCAATGCCGCTTCCTAGATCTTTTGCTCCTTTATAATGAGTATCTTTCAGATGAGCCGGTACATCTCCTGTTTTTCCCTCTCTAACATCTTGTAATGCCTGATCGATCGCGCTGATCGCACTATTTGATTTAGGAGACAGGCACATTTCGATGACAGCGTTGGCAAGAGGGATTCTGGCTTCGGGAAGCCCAATTTTTTCAGCCGCTTCTGTAGCCTGTACGGCTCTCGATACACCTGCAGGATTTGCCAGACCGATATCTTCGTATGCGGTGACAATCAGTCGTCTGATCACCACTTTCAATTCACCAGCCTCCAGAAGGCGTGCCAGGTAATGAAGGGCTGCATGCACGTCACTTCCCCGAATGGACTTCTGAAAGGCTGAAATTGCATTATAGTGAGCGTCTCCATCCTTGTCATGAGTCAGAGACTTGCGCTGAAGGCATTCTTCTGCGATATCCAATGTAATAACGGTCTTTCCATTATCATCAGAATCAGTAGACTTCACTGCCAGTTCCAGTGCATTCAGCGCACTTCTTAAATCGCCATTGGTCACCCTTGAGAAATAATTCAATACAGAGGGAGAAATATCTATAGATTCAGATCCCAGTCCGTTTTCTTCGTCAGCCAGTGCCCGTTCCAGTGCCGAGGTGATCTGCTTTTCAGACAAAGGTTTTAATTCAAATATTTGAGACCGACTTCTAATCGCAGGGTGTATGGATATATACGGATTTTCAGTAGTCGCCCCAATCAGTACGATTCGACCATTTTCAAGGTGCGGAAGAAGAAAATCCTGTTTAGGTTTATCTAGACGATGGACCTCATCCAGCAGCAGAACAACTGTACCGCTCATTTTAGCTTCCTCAACCACTATCTGCAGATCTTTTTTGGAATCTGTGGCAGCGTTCAGAGTGCGAAAGGCATACTTAGTTGAACCGGCAATTGCACTGGCAATACTTGTCTTACCTATTCCGGGAGGGCCATATAAGATCATGGATGACAGCTGTTTGGCCTTTACCATCCGCCAGATGATTTTTCCTTCTCCTACAAGATGTTCCTGACCGACAACCTGACTGATCGTGGTCGGACGCATACGGTAGGCTAGTGGTTTGTTCATAAAAGGCTCCTTTATCACGTGAGTTATATAAGTGACTAAAGTATAGCATGTTTTGACACTGTTTTAAACAATATAGAACAAATGTTTGTTTGTGGGCTTCTTTCTTTTTTCTAGGTTGACACGTAGCTTTATGATAAGATAGTACTTGATATTAGTAAGTAAATCACTCAGTAAGGAAAGATTTGAATGAATATAAAACAGACAGTTATTGATAATCAGTTACAGGAACTATTTAAAAAAGGCTCGTTTGGAATTGAAAAGGAAGGGTTGAGAACTACAGGACAGGGCAATTTGGCGCTTAGCCTGCATCCTTCGTCATTTGGAAGCCGGAAACATCATCCGTACATTCAGACGGATTTCAGTGAATCTCAGCTGGAACTGGTGACTCCACCTCAGAATACACTTAAAGAACAGTATAAGTGGCTTGAGGCTCTTCATGATGTGGTCAATCGTACAATCGATCCTGAAGAGTTTGTCTGGCCGTTCAGTATGCCTAGTCGACTTCCTGATGAGAAAGATATTCCGATTATCAAAGTCGATGACAGGAAAGAAATAGAGTACAGAGAGCAGCTAGCTGAAAAATATGGAAAGAAAAAGCAGATGATCAGCGGTGTACATTACAATTTCTCATTTTCATATGATTTTATTGATGAACTTGCCAGTATTGCTGAGACACCAGAAAAGCTGACCAGCTGGAGTAATGATCTATATCTCAAAATGTCCCGCAATTATTTGAGATACCAATGGCTCCTGACTTACTTATTCGGTGCATCACCAGTTTCCGACGACACGTTTTCAAGTGAAGATTCAAGGCAGTACTATAGAAGTATAAGAAACAGTCCATTAGGCTATCACAACTCCTTCAGCAACAAAGTCTCCTATCAGGGCATTGAGGAATATGCCAGAGACATTGAACACCTGGTGGAAGAGGGAACATTGATAGAAGAACGTGAATATTATGGCTCAGCCCGACTGAGAGGAAAGGGGAAGGCGGTCCGTAACTTGATAAGCAACGGGACACGATATGTGGAATTTCGTTCATTCGACCTCAATCCATTCTCGAGACTGGGATTCTCTTATGAGCAGTCTCTGTTTACCCATCTCTTTCTGATGACCATGGTCTGGATGGATAAGGAAAGTACGACAGAGGATATCAGAACCGGTGCAGAAATGAATGAACACACGGCGCTGGAAGACCCCTTTGAGTTCTCTCGATTCAAAGAAGAGGGGCAGTTCCTGCTTAACATGATGAAAGAGACTCTAAATGCGCTGCATTTGAGCAGTGAGTACGATGCAGTCCTTGAGACGGCACACATGCTCTTGGACAATCCTGAACAGACATTATCTGCACGTATCGTTAAAGAACTGGAGAATGGGCGTTCCTTTATTGATTACGGGATTAAGCTGGGTCAGCAATATAAAGAGGTCTCCTTTGAGAAGCCGTTTCTAGTCAAAGGCTTTACTGAAATGGAAATGAGTACTCAGCTGCTCTTGTTTGATGCATTGAAACTGGGGATTGAAACGGAACTGCTGGACAGTCACGATCAGTTTTTAAAGCTGACTTACGGAGACAAGACCGAATATGTGAGAAACGGCAATATGACGTCTAAAGACACCTACATCTCTCACTGGATCATGGCGAATAAGACAGTTACCAAGAAAATTCTAAAAACTTATGGATATAGAGTGCCTCACGGAGAAGAATTTGCATCAATAGAAGATGCTATGAATGCATATAGCCTGTTTGACCGGAAAGCAATCGTCGTCAAACCTAAAAGTACCAACTATGGGCTGGGTATCTCCATTTTTAAGCATCCTGCATCATATGAAGCTTATTCAGAAGCTGTGCGTCTGGCTTTTGAAGAAGATGGACAGATTCTGGTTGAAGACTACATTGAAGGAACAGAGTACCGGTTCGTTGTGATCGATGATAATGTAGAAGCTGTTCTGCTGAGACAACCTGCAAATGTAGTTGGTGACGGCAGACAGACGATTGAACAACTGATTAAGAAAAAGAATACGCATCCTTACCGAGGAATCAAGCACCGTGCCCCTCTTGAAAAAATCAAAATGGGGGAACTTGAGCGACTGATGCTCAAAGAACAAGGCTACACATTCGACAGTATTCCGGCTGAAGGCGAACGCGTACTGTTGAGAGAGAATTCCAACATTTCAACTGGTGGAGACTCTATAGATATGACTGACGATATGGACGAGTCCTATAAGAAACTGGCAGTAGAGATGGCTAAGGCCCTGGAAGTCAAAGTCACTGGTCTGGACCTGATCATTCCTGATATCACTAGACCAAGTACCGAGGATAAGCCAGGATATGTCGTCATCGAGGCCAATTTCAATCCGGCTATGCATATGCATGCGTTCGTTCAAAAGGGTAAAGGGCGTAATCTGACCAGAAAAGTCATTGACATGCTCTTTCCATCTATCGACCTATCTTAAAACTGGAAGGGATATAAAATGAACAACTATATTTATCTTGATCATGCGGCAACGACTCCTGTCAGACCGGAAGTGATCGAAGCCATGACTGAAGCAATGAAGATGCATTATGGAAATGCATCGAGTATTCATCAGATTGGCCGGACAAGTAAAGGTCTCCTGGAAGAAGCTCGGGCCACATTTGCTGCAAGTATCAACGCCTCACCAAACGAGATCGTCATTACGAGTGGGGGCACCGAAAGTGACAATATGGCTGTAGTCAAAACAGCAGAGAAATACAGCTATAAAGGAAATCATATTATAACAACAAACGTTGAGCACCCAGCTGTCAGGCGCCCGTTAAACTATCTGAAAAGTCTGGGCTTTGAAGTCACTGAATTAGCAGTGGACAAAACAGGCCTCATTAGTCCTGAGCAAGTGAAGGCAGCAATCAGAGAAGACACGATACTGGTGTCTATCATCTATGGAAATAATGAAATCGGCACCCTTATGCCGATAACTGAAATTGGACAGTATCTTGATGGGCTTGACCATAAAGTTGCCTTTCATACGGATGCCGTACAGGCTTACGGGACCGAAGACATCGATGTCAAAGAACAGAAAATCGATCTCCTTTCAGTTTCATCCCATAAGATAAATGGCCCTAAAGGTATCGGGTTCTTGTTCATCAGTGAGGACCTGCCTATATCTGGCATGGTGCTCGGAGGAGAGCAGGAAAATAAACGCAGAGCAGGAACAGAAAACATCCCAGGCGTAGTCGGGTTCAGAAGGGCTGTAGAAATCAGGCAGACTGACAAAAAAACGATTAGAGAGACATACCAGACATTGAAAAGCAAATGTCTGGATGAACTGGATGCTTCTCGTATCGATTATGCAGTAAATGGATCAGTCGATTATAGTCTGCCGCATATTTTAAGTCTTCACATCAAGGGGGTTCCGGCAGATAAACTGCTGATTCATCTTGATCTGGCTAGAATCGCAGTTTCTATCGGATCAGCTTGTTCTGCTGGAAATGTCGATCCTAGTCCAGTTCTCGAAGCTCTTTATGGCACGGACCATCCGGCAATTTCTGAGACGATTCGATTGAGTTTCGGCTATGGGGTTACTGAAGAGGACTGCCAGACGGTTGTAGCGAAAATAAAAAAAGCAGTTGATTTTTTAGCTGAAACGTAAAATAATAGAAGTATAACGAGTGTCAGGGAGGATGTCGCCAATGGCTACACAGAAAAAAGACGGTCTGCTGGGAAGCAACACACATTACTCAGTCAATGAAGAGGCAAAACGCTACACGCTGAAAGACAATGGTTTTATGGAAACAAAAAACGGGTCGTTTCAGTATGAGCGGACTTTGAGTATCCATGCCGTAGATAAGAAAGCTCCAAAATTAAAAATCGTTATTTCAAAGGATTTAAGTGAACTGAAACTATCTGCAGTAACGGCTAACGGACTGAAAAAGATCGATCTCTATAAATCAGATCAGCTTTCAGATGAAAGAACATTTGCAGAAAACATCCTTAAGAGTTTAGTTGAAGGAAAAGTTCTGACTGTTGTAGACTAAATCAGTTAAGTAAAAAGGCCTGAGGATCATTCTGTGATCTTCAGGCTTTCCTTTTGGACAGAAGATGAGTAGTCTTTATGAATAGAGGAGCCGGATAACAGCAGTGATATTACTGTAAGCAATTATAGTCAGTCAGTACAAGAGCATTCTCGAGTATGTAGTCAAAGTAAAGCTGCAGCTGGGACATGTATATGGATATCTCTCACTGTAATGGAATATAATGAACGACACCTAGACAGTTCCTACTGACAGCTTACTGGTTTAAATAATTGTTTACTGTCGCTAGAGAGCCTCTAGTGACAGTCTTCCCTATTGAGGTAGGGATAAAATATAACTATGTCGCTTCTGGCGACATTTTTCAGCCCCTCGAATCTCTAAGGTATAACTAGATCGCATCTAGTTGTACCTGCTAGAAAGAAGGAGCCATACAAGTCCAGCTAGATAGGCTATAATGACAGCTAATCAAGCACGTAACGGAATAAACTGAAAAAAGAAACAACCTATTTAGGACAGTCATTATCAAAAGGCAGCATAATTCATAAGAATCTCCTAAAAAAGCCCAGGATCACTTGATTTCTTCTTTTTAGTAAGTATAATGGAACAGACTGGAAACTTACGAACCTTCAATTCGTGCAAGTGTACAGAATTTAATTGAAATGATGGTGAAGTGATGACAAATTCTAATAGCAATACTAGAGTAGTCGTCGGAATGAGTGGAGGAGTAGATTCCTCTGTGACGGCGTTATTATTAAAAGAACAGGGATACGATGTAGTCGGTGTATTTATGAAGAACTGGGATGATACGGACGAGAATGGAGTCTGTACGGCTACAGAAGACTATAAGGATGTCGCTTTGGTAGCGAACAAAATCGGCGTGCCCTATTATTCAATTAACTTTGAAAAAGAGTACTGGAACAAAGTCTTCTCTTACTTCCTGGAAGAATACAAAAGCGGGAGAACACCCAATCCTGATGTCATGTGTAACAAAGAGATTAAGTTTAAAGCTTTTCTGGACTACGCTATGAGCCTGGGTGCTGACTATGTGGCTACTGGACACTACGCCAGAGTCAGACGCGAAGAAGATGGAACGACGCATCTGTTAAGAGGAGTCGATTCCAATAAAGATCAGACTTACTTTCTTAATCAGCTGTCACAGGATCAGCTGTCCAAAGTGATGTTTCCTCTTGGGGAAATGGACAAAAGTGAAGTCAGAAGAATCGCTGAGGAAGCAGATCTGGCGACGGCCAAGAAAAAAGATTCGACCGGGATCTGTTTTATTGGAGAAAAGAACTTTAAGGAATTCCTGATGAACTATCTTCCAGCTCAGCCTGGACAAATGGTGACTGAAGATGGTGAAGT
Organism: Alkalibacterium pelagium; assembly: GCF_900109325.1. Classification (GTDB taxonomy): domain Bacteria; phylum Bacillota; class Bacilli; order Lactobacillales; family Carnobacteriaceae_A; genus Alkalibacterium; species Alkalibacterium pelagium. The sequence continues at coordinate 238,264 of NZ_FNZU01000002.1, read as the reverse complement.
AATGGGGCAGCACGATGGATTAATGTACTACACGATCGGTCAGAGAAAAGGATTGGGCATCGGTGGGAATGGAACATCTAATGAGCCCTGGTTCGTTATTGGTAAAAATCTTGAAACTAACGAGCTGATCGTTGGACAAGGCTTTACTCATCCGCACTTGTATGCGACTCATCTGACAGCCAGCCAGTTTTCGTTTACAACGACTCAGGAGCTGCCTGAGACATTCGACTGTACAGCTAAGTTCAGATACCGTCAGACAGATGTAAAAGTGACGGTAGACTGGAACAAAGAAGATAATACAGCTGTTGTCACATTCGACGAACCGGCCAGAGCGATCACTCCCGGCCAAGCCATTGTCTTTTATGATGGAGACGTTTGTCTTGGAGGCGGTCTGATCGATAAGGCTTATAAGGAATCCGAACTTCTTCAATATATTTAAGACGTTTTAAATGAGACCATGAGAAACTGACAGTCCCTGCCTGATTATAGTGTCAGGAAAATACTGGACCAGCTTCTCCTGGTCTTTTTATGCTTTAATTGTCTATTATTCCAGGACCTTTACCTACAACATGATCTCATCATTTATGATAGAGGTGAAATAAGGTATAATTAAAAGCGAACTTCGATGAGAGGGGGAGACTTGAATGTATTTTTTTGAAAAGCATGGGATGGATGAGACTCAGACGTTTAATTATGCAGAACTGGTAAACAGTTCTTTCCCATTACATTTTCATAGAGCCTATGAAATTATCATCGTTGAACAAGGGGAAATGACAGTTAAAATCGAGGGGAAATCTTATTATCTTACAGAGAATGAAGGAGTCTTCATTTTTCCTAATCAGCTCCACGAACTGATTACTGAATATCAGTCACGCTGCAGACTTCTGATTTTTTCTCCTGAAATGGTCAAGGACTTTTATTCAATGTACAAGCACGCCATTCCTGATAACAATAAACTGTCTTTAAATGCGGGTATTGAAAAGGAAAACCTGACATCTGTTTTCTCACAGAAAAGTATTCTTTATAAATTCTGTGACGAACTTACACGCTCCACGACGTTCAGTCAGCGTATTCTTCCGTCAAAAACAAAAATCATTCAGACGATTCTCCTTTACATTGAGGCGCATTACTATGAGGACTGCACACTCAAGACGGTTGCTCAAGACATTCAGTACGACTATGCTTATCTATCCAAGCTTTTTTACCAGTATACCGGTATGACTTTTACTGAATACCTGAACCGGTACAGAATTACTCAGGCAGTTTATTTTTTGAACAGCACCGACCTGCCGGTGAAGGAAATCGCACTTCAATGCGGCTACAATACATTGAGAACATTCAACAGAAATTTCAGACTTTACCAGTACCGTTCACCGACTGATTACAGAAACAAACGGTAGACGGTTGAGTGGACAAGTTGTTATTATTTATATTACATAGAGAGGAGGGATCGGTATGCAGCAGAATCTTTTTAATGATGAGAACGAGCATTATGTCATGGGTGAAGTATTATCCATCTATTATTCCAATCCCTCAAATTTTTATAAAGTGATGCTGATTAGTGTGAATGAATCAAGTGACACGCTAAAGGAAAAGGAACTGGTTATTACGGGTAACTTCGGTCAGATTCAGGAAGGGGACCAGTATAAATTTATCGGCAAGTGGACGGATCATCCAAAATATGGGGTTCAGTTTCAGTCGTCCAAATATCTGAAAGAAAAACCGTCCAGTGAAGAAGCGATCGTCGCTTATCTGTCAAGTCCACGATTCAAAGGAATCGGTAAAAAGAGTGCACAGGCTGTGGTTGACCATCTAGGGGTTCACTGTATCGATAGAATCCTGGAAGACGAGTCAGTCTTGGACACTATCCCAGAACTGAACAGTAAAAAAAGGCAGCAGCTGATCACTGTGCTGGACAAGGAACAAGGGATGCAGAAAATCATCATTACCCTGAATGATTTCGGCCTCTCCAACCAGCTGGCATACAAGGTATATCAGCGTTTCGAAGGCAACACGTTAAGCACGATACAGAAGAATCCTTATATCCTGATCGAAGAAATTGAAGGTATCGGCTTTAACCGTGCGGATGCAATCGCAGAAGAGATGGGAATCGAAGGTGATTCGCCTGAAAGGATCAAAGCGGGCGTCTTATATACGCTGGAAGAACAGACGATGAAAAGTGGGGACACCTTTGTCGATGCGGAGTATCTGCTGAAGCATACGATTGAAATCCTTGAAAAAAGTCGTCCGTTCCTGATTGATCCCGACAAAGTTGCAGAAGTCGTGATTGAACTGGTGGAAGGTCAGTCTGTCATTAAAGATGAGACCCGTTTTTATCTGCCATCTCTTTATGCGTCCGAGTGGGGCATTGCTAATGCATTCGACCGACTGCTTGATGGAGATGATTCACTTGCTGAGGATGACAAGCGTATAGACGAAGCCATAGATCAGTTTGAGTTTAGACGAAGCATTACTTTGGGAGAGTCTCAGAAAAAAGCTGTCCGAGATGCCCTGAAGTCTCCAGTATTTGTGCTGACAGGAGGACCAGGAACAGGGAAGACCACTGTTCTTGAGGTCATTGTTTCTGTTTTTGCTGAGCTGAATGACCTGAGTCTGGATCCGGATGATTACAATGGTCAGCCATTTCCGGTTCTGCTGGCTGCACCAACGGGACGAGCAGCTAAACGAATGAAGGAAACCACTGGCCTGCCTGCATCCACTATCCATCGTCTGCTCGGGCTGACTGGATCTGATGATGAAGAAGAGCTGCAGGAATCAGAGAAAGTTTTAAAAGGCTCATTACTGATTATCGATGAGATGTCGATGGTTGACACCTGGCTGGCTTATCAGCTGCTTAAAGCTGTCCCTGACGGGATGAAAGTGATAATGGTCGGAGATAAGGACCAGCTTCCTTCTGTAGGACCAGGTCAGGTACTGAAAGACATTCTCGACAGTCAGGCAATTCCTTTTCAGGAACTGACAGATATATACCGACAGGGCGTTGATTCGTCCATTGTCACACTTGCTCATGAGATAAAAAAAGGCGCTCTGCCAGAGGATTTTAGTGAAAAGAAACAGGACCGCAATTTCTTCGCCTGTAGTACTCAGAAAGTTCAGGACGTCGTCACTCTACTGGTTTCAAAAGCGATCGAAAAAGGATACACTTCTCAGCAGATACAGATACTTGCGCCTATTTACAAAGGAGCAGCAGGGATCAATGAACTCAACAAGCTTCTACAGAATCTGTTCAACCCCGGATCTAAACGGAAAAAAGAAGTCAAGCAGCCTGATGGCGTCTACCGGGTAGGGGATAAGGTCCTTCAGCTTGTCAATGATCCTGAAAGAAATGTGTTTAATGGGGACATGGGATACATTGTAGGAATCATATCTGCCAAAGAATCAGAACTGAATGCTGAAGAACTCGTCATTGACTTTGATGGCACAGAAGTGTCTTATCCCCGAGCTGAATGGAACAAGATAACGCTGGCTTACTGCTGCTCTGTCCATAAGTCACAGGGCAGTGAGTATGACATGGTTATTCTGCCACTGGTTTTTGGCTACGGCAGGATGCTGAAAAAGGATATTGTTTATACAGCAATCACCCGGGCCAGTCAGACACTTCTTTTGTGCGGTGAGCGTCAGGCATTTGAAAAAAGTATCACTGAGCACACGACATCCCGGAAAACATCGCTTGCGATGAGGCTTTCGTCACTTTCTGAGGAAAGCAGTGAGTTAAAAGAAGATAACTCAGATGGAGAACAAGAAAATGTAGAAAAGAATACGTACATTCTTACTCCTGAAGCTGTTGATTCGTTCAGCATCGATCCAATGATCGGCATGGAACAGTGTCAACCATAATAATAAATGATCCCCCCTGCGTCTGGCGTTCCAGTTCGTAGGGGGGATTATGCAGAAGGTCAGACCCAGAAATATTGTTTAACCGTATCTATTTTAATTGAGCGAGTATACTTGTCTATAAGTTCGCCATCACGCTGACCGTACTGAGGCGTTTCGAATAGCAGTGTACATGACTTAACTCTGTAACTATGCATCTTTTTGTGAGTTAAATGAGATTCTTTGGATAATATTCTATATAGAATCTGAAGAAGTTCAAGGAAGCTGACTTTTTCTGCGATCACGATATCGATGTACTCATCTTGAGGATCAGCCAGGGGATGAATGGGAATGCCGCCACCAAAATATTTATGATTTGCACAGACAATAAGAAGGACTTCATCGAACGACAGATCCAGACGCTCGCTATGAATACTTAAAGGAAATGATTTCTGAGCAAAATAGGCTGAAAGAACCGACAGTAAATAGGAAAATTTTCCAGTAGTCTGCTTATTTCGATTTTTATCGAGTTTAGCGATAACCATGCCATCAATGCCAAAACCCATACTGTTTACTGCAACAAGTTCTTCGACATCTGAAACCCCAGTAATAATATCAAGCTCGGTTTCCTCGTTTTTAGAAAGAATCCGTTCTAGAGAGACCTCAATCGATCTGGACAAGTCATGAGAACGCGCAAAGTCATTACCTGACCCTGTAGGAAGATAGGAAACGGCCCGCTGACGGTCTGACTTACTGACGCCTTCAACAACTTCATTTAGCGTACCGTCGCCCCCTACAGCGATAATCAGACAGTCTTCAGCCAGCTCATCTGAGAATGTATGGGCCAGTTCGACAGCATGCCGCTTGTATTGTGTAGTATGTATTTCATAAGTAAGAGAATACCTTAGCATATGTTCACTGATTGCTTTTTTTGTGTGTTTGCCTTTTCTTGAAAACTCGTTAACTATGAAAATAAGATGAGTATAATTGCTAGCCATTTCAATCACCAACTCTATTTGATATAGCTATAGTATACGTTAAAATAAGAATATTGTAAGGGAATATTGATTATATTAAGAAATTTTATATTATGAACTGATACTGGTTGTCACTTCCTTGCTCAACGTGTTAAAATAGGCCAGTTGCAAACAATATGATCAAATATTTATTTAGGAGGAATAAAATGTTACGAGTAGCAAAACGATACACATTAAGTGCGGTGGATTATGTCTATATCATCTTCGGATCGTTTCTGACAGCTATTGCATTCCAGGTCTTTCTGCTTCCCAATAATATTGTATCAGGTGGCATATCTGGATTATCAATTGCGGCCAATGCCATGTTCGGATGGAGTCCAGCGCTGTTCCAGTATTCACTGAATATTCCGCTGCTCGTGCTCTGTTTTGTTCTTCTGGGAAAAGCTGCCGGATATAAAACGATTCTCGGCAGTCTGCTTCTGCCTTTCTTTTTGAGTTTCATAGGCCATTTCCCGGCCCTGACTTCGGACCCGCTTCTGGCGGCATTGTTCGGTGGGGGACTGACTGGACTTGGTATCGGAATCGTCTTTCGGGCCAAGGCGTCAACCGGGGGAACGAGCATTATTGTTCAGATCCTTTATCAGTTCCTGCATTTTCAGCTTGGGCTCAGTACCATCATGGTAGATGGTCTGGTCATCCTGATCGCTCTGCTGGTTTTTGATGTAGAGACAGTCATGTACTCACTGATTGCTCTGTTCATCGTTTCTCGCACGATCGACCTCGTACAGCTCGGCTTTAACAGAAATAAAAATGTATTCATTATATCTGATAATCCACAGGATATTAGAGAAGAGATTCTGCATACGATGCAGCGCGGGGTTACAAATCTGGGCATTCGCGGAGGATATGGAAATACTGACAAGGACATGCTGATGGCTGTTATCCAGGAAAGAGAATTCACCCTGCTCAAAGAAACCGTGCTTAAAGCTGATGCGGATGCATTCGTTGTAGCCATGCCGGCAAGCGAAGTGCTCGGTAGAGGATTTTCTCTAGAAAAATACTTTATTCACCATGAAACGGACTGGACAGATGATGAATAAGATAAATAACTGTTGGCTCAAGTATATTGACTGGAGACGGAAACTGCGCTATACTTTTATCAATTGAAAAGGCCATACTGAAGATGCAGCATGTTAGAGAGACGTTCACTTTGGTGAAAGAATGTCAAAAGTCTTTGGTGCTCCCTTTTTACACCGCATAAGAAATTATGCCGCTTTCTCGGCGTTAACGAGACTGAAGAGGTAATGACTGACTGAATAGAAGTTATTGCAAACAAGGTGGTACCGCGTAATCACGTCCTTGTATGCAGTAACTGTGTTCAGTCTTTTTTTATGGCATTAAAAATTGAAAGGACGAGAAGAATGAAACATTTATCTAGTACAGAATTGAGACAGATGTACCTTGATTTCTTTGAAGAGAAGGGACATAAGATAGAAAAAAGTGCATCACTGGTGCCCGTGGAGGATCCTTCTTTATTGTGGGTGAATTCCGGAGTCGCAACGATGAAGAAGTATTTTGACGGTACGATCAAACCTGAGAATCCTCGCATTGCGAGTTCACAAAAGAGCATCAGAACGAACGACATTGAAAATGTTGGCGTGACTGCTCGACACCACACCTTATTTGAAATGCTTGGAAACTTTTCAATCGGTGACTACTTCAAGAAAGAAGCAATCATATGGGCATGGGAATTTCTGACTGATGAGAAGTGGATGGCGCTTGATCCGGATAAACTTTATGTGACGATCTATCCGGATGATGAAGAAGCAGGACGAATCTGGAAAGAAGAAGTCGGACTGGATGCTTCACATATCGTTAAAGAAGAAGGAAACTTCTGGGACATCGGTGAAGGCCCGTGTGGACCAAACTCTGAAATATTCTATGACAGAGGTGAGGCTTTCAATGACCTTCCTGAAGGGCATGAAGAAAATTATCCAGGTGGAGAAAATGAACGTTGGCTAGAAATATGGAACCTGGTCTTTTCGCAGTTCAATCATAAACCTAATGATGTCTATGACCCGCTTCCAAACAAGAACATTGATACAGGGATGGGTCTGGAACGAATGTTATCCATTCTTCAGGACGCACCAACTAACTTTGAAACAGACCTGTTCATGCCTATTATTGAACGCGTAGAAACTATTTCAGGCAAGTCCTATAAGGATACTGCTGAATCCAAAGTCAGCTTTAAAGTAATTGCTGATCATGTGCGCGCACTTTCATTCGCAATCAGTGATGGGGCACTGCCTTCAAATGAAGGTAGAGGCTATGTCTTAAGACGACTGCTGAGAAGAAGTGTCATGCATGGCAGACGACTATCTATCGAAAAACCGTTTCTGTCTGAACTTGTCCCTGTAGTGGCTTCGATCATGAAGGAACATTATCCTGAAGTTGACAATGCTGTCGAGTTCATCTCAAAAGTGATATTGAATGAAGAGGAACGTTTCCTTGAGACATTGGCTGCAGGGCTGGACAAAGTAAATGAACTGGTCAGCACGTTAAAAGAAGCTGATCAGACGGTATTATCTGGAAAAGATGTCTTCCAGTTATACGATACATTTGGATTCCCAGTGGAACTGACTGAAGAAGTTGTGAGTGAACAGAACCTGACGATCAACTATCCTGAATTTGAAGAAGAAATGACTAAACAGAAAGAACGGGCAAGAGCTGCACGTCAGGCTGAAGGATCAATGGCTGTCCAATCTTCTCTGTTAAGCGATCTTAAAATCAAGAGTGAATTCACTGGGTATACTGAAGATGAAGAAGTCAGCAAATTGAACAGAATCATTAAAGACGAAGCTTTTGTTGACAGTGTGTCTTCCGGAGACTCAGTTAAGCTCATATTCAGTGCTTCTCCCTTCTACCCTGAGAAAGGTGGACAAGTGGGTGACAGCGGGCTGATATTGGACCAGAACAGCACCGTTCTTGCAGAAGTAAATACAGTAAAGTCCGGACCGGATGGACAACCTGTACACGTTGCTTCAGTCAGACAGACTCTAGCTGTCGATCAGGAATACAAACTGGTTATTGACAAAAAACGTCGCCGGCTGATTGAACGTAATCATACAGCTACTCACCTTCTACACCAGGCACTGAAAGACGTTCTGGGGGATCACGCTAATCAGGCTGGGTCATTGGTTGAAGAAAATCATCTGCGTTTTGACTTTACGCATTTTGGCCAGGTAACTGACGATGAGCTGAAGCAAATGGAACAGATTGTCAATGAAAAGATTCAGGAAAACCTTATTGTCGAAACAGTAGAGACTACACTTGAAAAAGCTAAAGAGCTTGGCGCAATGGCACTTTTCGGAGAGAAATATGGTAAGAATGTCCGAGTTGTCATGATCGATGACTTTTCTAAAGAGTTATGCGGAGGCACGCACGTAAAAAGTACAGCAGAAATCGGACTGTTCAAAATAACATCCGAGGCAGGAATAGGAGCAGGTACAAGAAGAATTACAGCTCTGACCAGTGAAGGCGCGTATCAGTGGATGGAAGAACAGCTGCGCGTATTGAATGAAGCATCCAGATTAATGAAAGTTCAATCCGTTAAAGAGGTTCCTTCCCGAATCGAAGGTCTGCAGAAAGAGCTGAAAGAATTGAATCAGGCCAATGAATCGCTGCATTCAAGACTGGCAAATGCACAAGCGGAAGAAGTATTCACCAATATCCAGGAAGTCGGTCAGGTAACATTTATCTCAGAAGAAATTAAAGCGAAAGACATGAATCAGCTGAGACAACTGTCAGACAAGTGGAAACAGCAAGGGTATTCCGATGTCCTTGTTTTAGGCTTGAGAAATGAAGAGAAAGTTAACCTGATTGTTTCAATGAACCAGAAAGCAGTCGGACTGGGACTTAAAGCTGGAGATCTTATCAAGGCAGTCTCTCCGTATGTTAATGGTGGTGGAGGAGGCCGTCCGGACTTTGCTCAAGCTGGAGGCAAAAAACCTGAAGGACTGGATGACGCATTAGCTGCAGTATCTGACTGGATAAACGGGCAGCTTGGTTAATAAAAAGTAATACTTTAACTTCTATTTGTTCCGACATGTAAATGATATCCAGATTACATTGTACTTTGACCTTATTTCTAGTAAAATATAATCAGATAGAAACTTATGAAAACAGTTCAATAAGTTTTTTTACGGAAAAGTATGGAGGGAACAAACAATGACTTCAAATGACCATACCGTTCGATTTAACGTTGAAAATGTTGACGAACACAGTGTAGAAGATACATTGAGAATAGTATACAGAGCGCTGGAAGAAAAAGGATACAATCCGATTAATCAGATTGTCGGGTATCTGCTGTCTGGAGATCCTGCGTATATTCCAAGACATAATGATGCGCGTAATCTGATAAAACGGCATGAACGTGACGAAGTGCTGGAAGAACTGGTTACTCATTACCTTAAGAGTGAGAAATAGATGAGGGTAATGGGTCTGGATGTCGGGTCCAAAACGGTTGGTGTAGCAGTCAGTGATCTTTTTGGATGGACCGCTCAGGGAATAGAAACGGTTCAAATCAGAGAAGCAGAAAATGAGCTGGGATTCGATCGTCTCAAAGAGCTGATCGCCGAATATGAGGTAGAGAAAATAGTCGTAGGTCTTCCGAAAAATATGGATGGATCGATTGGACAGCGGGCTGAACAGTCCTTGTCTTATGGCGAACAGCTTGAAACTCTATTTGGACTTCCAGTGATCTATCAGGACGAACGTTTAACCACCATGCAGGCAACCCGCATGCTGATTGAAGAAGGAAATACATCCAGAAAAAAAAGAAAAAAAGTAATAGATAAACTGGCAGCAGTGATGATTCTTCAGAATTATCTCGATCAGCAGTCAAAATAATCAAGGAGGCACAAACATGACAAATGACCATAACCACGATCACGAGCACGACCATGACCACGAGCACGAATATATTACAATCATAGATGAAGAGGGGAACGAGGATCTTTATGAAATTCTTTTCACTTTCGATTCTGAAGATTTTGATAAGTCATACGTTCTTGTCTTCCCGTCCGGCACTAGCGAAGGAGAAGAAGTGGAACTATCAGCTTTTTCTTATAAAGAAGCAGATGGTGGGCTGGAAGGTACATTGAGCGCGATCGAAACAGATGAAGAATGGGAAATGATTGAAGAGGTTCTCAATACATTCATCAGTGACGAAGAAGCTGATTAATTAGTCGAAAAATCAGGATGGAGATAAACTCCATCCTTTTTTTCTGAACTGAATAACAGGATATAGGTTAAATCTCTTTTATACTTGTGGGCACTTGCTACTCAAAATAAATCTTTCGCTTGTATTGCAATTTGTGTATAATGATAGAGATAACTTACACAGGTAAAGGATGGACAGTTTATGCCCAACAGACAATCTACTCAAACAGTAAGAAAAATTGTTCTGAGTATTGTTTCTATATTAATCATACTACTGATTATACTGGTGGTGTCGGGATATCATTATTACACGACTTCCCTGGAACCACTGGAAGCTGAGAGTAATGAAGATGTTCCTGTTGAGATCCCTATCGGGTCGTCAAGAACGGACATTGCACGTATTCTAGAAGAAAACAACATCATACGAAGTGCTTTTGTCTTTAATTATCATCTGAGATTTACAGGTGAAGAAGGGTTTCAGGCCGGGTACTATCTATTCTCTCCTTCAATGTCGACTGACGAAATCGTCACCTATCTACAGGAGGGCGGAACGCCGATCACAGAAGAGTCAACGGGCAGGCTTACTATTCCGGAAGGCTACACAATTGAGCAAGTAGCCATCGTCGTTGAAAATCAGACGGATTACAGTATCGAGGAATTTTTTGAACTGGTAGAAGATGATGCGTTTCTTGAAGCATCAGCGGAACGATATCCTCAATTGCTCGAAGGAGCGCTGGATCTTAGAGAAGAAACGCTCTATACCCTTGAAGGCTATCTTTACCCAGCTACTTATGAAGTATTTGCTGATACCACGCTTAATGAACTCGTGACCCAGATGCTTGGTCGAATGAACCAGGTCATGGATCAGTATTACGCTGAAATTGAAGAAAGAGAAACCACAGTGCATGAGATACTGACAATGGCCTCTTTCATTGAACGTGAAGGAATAACCTATGAAGACAGGGAGCTGATTTCAGGAGTTTTTTATAATCGCCTGGAAATCAATATGCCTCTTCAGACAGATGTCAGTGTCACCTACGCATTGGGAGAACACCAGGAAAGAATCACATATGATGATCTTGAAGTGGACTCACCGTACAATTTGTATGAACACCGAGGATTAGGTCCTGGACCGGTCAACAATCCGGATGAAGAGTCCATTAGAGCAAGTATGAATCCGGCTGAGACAGACTATATGTTTTTCCTGGCAGATTTATCAACTAGGAATATATATTTTTCTGAAACATACGAACAGCACCTTGAATATCAGAATGAATATTTAAGATAATTTAAAGGCATTGAGTTCACAAGAGCTCAGTGCTTTTCTTGAGAAAACTAACTAAAGAGACACAGGGAAGGAATTATAGTATGAGCGAAATGCACAAACCAATAGTCATAGGCGTAACAGGAGGGTCCGGCAGCGGGAAAACTAGTGTCAGTCAGGCGATATACAACTATTTTCCCGGAAAGTCCATCATGATGCTGGAGCAGGATTCTTATTATAAAAATCAGGATCATTTAAGTTTTGAAGAAAGACTAAAAACCAATTATGATCACCCATTTGCCTTTGATACTGATCTGCTGATCGAACATCTGAACGAGCTTCTGGACTATAACAGCATCGAGAAACCTGTGTATGATTATACAAAACACACTAGAAGTGGAGAAACAATCACTCAGGAACCTAAAGAAGTAATTATTCTGGAAGGCATACTTATTCTTGAAGATGTTCGCCTGAGAAACCTTATGGATATCAAGCTTTACGTTGACACAGATGATGATATTAGAATCATACGTCGAATCAAGAGGGACATCGAAGAACGCGGAAGAACCTTGGACAGTGTCATCGATCAGTATCTGACGGTTGTCAAACCTATGCATGCTCAATTTATCGAACCGACGAAAAAATATGCAGATCTGATCATCCCTGAAGGGGGGAGAAATCAGGTTGCAATCGATTTAATGACTACAAAGATTCATACAATATTTGAAGAGCGTGCCCTTTAATTAGGGGCGCTTAATTTTTAAAAATGCTTTACAACGTCATATGTTCGTGGTATCTTAGTTCCATTGAGAAATTAGTTGACAGCTCTTTCTTAAATTATTTTAACAATTGATTCCTAACAGTAAGATATAAAAGTATTTTTTATGAGGTGAATGTAATGATGACAGAAAAAGTCTATCCAATGACATTAGAAGGTAAAGAAAAGTTAGAAAAAGAATTAAATGAGCTTAAAACGGTCAAACGTAAAGAGGTCGTTGAGCGAATCAAAATTGCTAGAGGATTTGGAGATTTGTCAGAGAACTCTGAATACGAATCTGCTAAAGATGAGCAGGCATTTATTGAAGGGCGTATCAGCACGATCGAAAATATGCTTCAAAATGCGCAGATCATCGATAGCTCCAATTCCAAGGAGGGCGAAGTGACTCTTGGACGTTCAGTTATTTTTAAAGAACTGCCGGACGGAATCGAAGAAGAGTACACAATCGTCGGAAAAGCAGAAGCAGATCCATTTTCAGGAAAAATCTCTAATGAATCACCTATAGCTCAGGCGCTTTTAGGGAAGACAGTCGGAGATAAAGTCCAGATCAACACACCTGGCGGAACGATGGAAGTTGAAATCACAAACGTTTTTTAGTTATTAGGGCTGAAAGGAGAGACTGCCTCTTCTTTCAGCCCTTTTTTCATCCAACCTGAGACCGATTTTTAATAGAAGCTAGTGCTATTAAGTTGAGATTTAGATATACTGTAACTATAACAAAGAGGAGGGGAGCTGCTCATGAGTTCTTCAATTTACGGATCGATCATGATTTTACTTTTTGTCTGGCTGTTCTACCAGCTGTTTAATACGTGGATGCTTCTCCTGTTCTTTATTGCTGGATTGTTCTTTCTCCTGTTATATAAGTCGTCAAAGTCTGAGGACGGCAGAAAATCACAGTGGTTATGGATGAGTGTGGTGTTTTTTGCTCTGTCTCTTGTATTCACCAGTGCTTTCTGGGCGATCATAAGTGTGTTTCTGATTGTTGAATTCAATTCTGACAGTAAACTGTCCCGTACTATAAGAGATCCTTTATTTCGAAGAAACAAATATTGGCATGAGAAAGAGTTCGTGTCAGTAGAGTGGGATGAAGAAACGGAAACAGAGACGAAATTTACCAGAAACAGATGGTTCGGCGATGACACCGAAGGTAAAAAAGTATTCGAGTGGGACGACAAGAATTTTTCCAAGCTGATGGGAGATACGTTTTTCGATCTGGGCAACACGATTTTACCCAAAAAAGAGAATACGATTGTTATCAGAAAAGGGTTTGGAGACACTAAAGTCATTGTCCCTAAAGATGTCGCACTATCTATAGACATCAGTCTGGCTTTGGGAAAACTGGTTATCGATACAGAAGAATATGATCTTAAGAACGAAACAATAAAGTGGCAGTCTAAGGATTATCAGACGTCGCTTAGAAAGCTGAGGATCGTGTCCAATACGCTTGTCGGTGAAGTAGAGGTGATTTATTTATGAAAAAGTCTCTATCTTTATTGGCAAAATTTTTTATCATCTATCTGTTTACCCTAGTATTCATTACAATATTTATTCTACTTTCGCTATCAGAAAATCAGTGGATCACTGTACTGTACCAGGCCAATTTTATTGGTATTTCATTGATTGTTTACCTGATTTTATTCTCATTTTTACTGTCAATCAGCACGCTTACTTATTTGAGGGCTTTTGAACGAAAGAAATTGAGGAAAGTAGAAGAAGGACTTAGAATGATGAGTCAGGGGCATTATTCCGCATCAATTTTTTTAAATATGTACTCCTTGGACACACCGCTTCAAGTTAATGAAGAAGTTGACAGACAATTTCTGAAGCTGCACGAAAAATTAATGTTCATGGCTGATCAGGCCCTAAGAAATGCTCAGGAAACGGGCGGAGTGAGTAGTGAAACGAAAGAGGAAATACTGGAGCAGGAAAGGCATCGTATAGCCAGAGAACTTCATGACTCCGTCAGCCAGCAGCTGTTTGCCTCTTCAATGCTGCTCTCAGCAGTGAATCAGCAGATAGATAATTGCCCAGATAGCGTTATCAGACAACTCCAGATGGTTGAACAGACAATCAATGCTTCACAGACTGAAATGAGAGCGCTGCTTCTCCATCTAAGACCTATCCAGCTGGATGGAAAATCCTTGAAACAGGGGATTGAACAACTCTTGAAAGAACTTGGTGGCAAAATAGATATAGCTATTCACTACTCAATTGAATCGATTACTATGGCTCAGACTATGGAAGACCACTTTTTCAGAATCATACAGGAACTGTTGTCCAACGTACTTAGACACGCCAAAGCTAAAGAGCTGGAAGTTTATCTGACGAAAAATGGAGACACTGTTCAGTTAAGTGTTATTGATGATGGGGTAGGATTCGAGGTGGATGATAAGAAAGCAGGCAGTTACGGGCTACATAATATACGGGAACGAATTGAAGGCATGGGTGGAAACGTAAGAATCATTTCACTGAAAAATGTCGGCACACGAATTGAAATCAATGTACCAATAGTATGAGGAGGAAAACAATGTGATACGGTTGTTGTTAGTAGATGATCACGAAATGGTCCGTCTCGGGCTGTCATCCTTTTTTTCAGTACAGGATGATTTTGAAGTGGTGGGAGAAGCCGAGAATGGAAAAGTAGGAGTAGAGCTTGCCCTTCAGGAGAAGCCGGACATTATTCTAATGGACCTGGTTATGGAAGTAATGGACGGAACGGAAGCTACCCAGCAGCTTATGGGACAATGGCCGGAGGCTAAAATTATAATCCTGACGAGTTTCATTGATGATGAAAAAGTGTACCCGGCAATGCAGGCTGGAGCTTGTGGCTACATTCTTAAAACATCTACGGCTCAGGAAATAGCAAAAGCTGTCAGAGATACTTATAATGGACATAATTATATCGAGGACGAAGTCAGTACGATCATGGAGGAGAAGAAAGAAGAATCTTTGAAGCATTATCCGCATGAACTTCTGACTAACAGAGAGAATGAAGTGGTTCAGCTTATTTCCAAGGGGTATACCAATCAGGAAATAGCGGATGAGCTTTTCATCACTCTAAAGACAGTCAAGACGCATGTATCAAATATATTGTCGAAGCTGGATGTGGAAGATAGAACTCAGGTGGCAATATATGCGTTCAGACATGACCTGGTCAAAGAGTAGCCGATTTTAAACAATAAAAAAAGTGAGCAGACATAATCATTGTCCGCTCACTTTTATTTTAATTTGTTAAGATAACTGGAAGGATGATTGGTCGTCTTTCAGTTTCTGCAAAGAGGAACTGCTTGATATCTTCGATCAGGTCGTTTCTCATTTTAAATTCATTGACAGTGTTGTGCTCGAACGACTTACGGATGCTCTTATAGGCTATTTTCTGTGCATTTTGAATGAGTTCTTCTGATTCTCTCATATAAATGAAGCCTCTTGAGATAATATCCGGTCCGGCAAGAACTTCTTTCTTTTTAGGATCGATTGTGGCGACGACTACAACAAGACCATTATCAGAAAGTATTTTTCTGTCCCTCAAGACAACGTTACCGATGTCTCCTATTCCACTTCCATCAACATAAACATCTTTAGCGTCAAAATCTCCGGCGCGTCTTGCACTGTTTTCAGTAAATGCGACGATTTGACCATTGTCCAGAACAAAACAGTTTTCTTCTGGTACGCCTGTTTTCTGCGCAAGAGAAGCGTGTATTTTCTGCATACGATGTTCGCCGTGAATAGGAACAAAGTATTTAGGTTTCATCAGTTGAAGCATCAATTTCTGTTCTTCCTGACCACCGTGTCCAGAAGTATGAATATTGTTGATTTTTCCGTGGATGACATTCGCACCAGCTTCAAGCAGCTGATTGATGACACGGTTTACGCTGACAGTGTTTCCGGGAATTGGAGAACTGGAGAAAATCACTGAATCCCCAGGCTGAATGGATATCTGTCTGTGCGTTCCATTTGCGACTCGACTCAGTGCTGCCATCGGTTCGCCCTGAGATCCGGTACATAGAATTAGCATTTCATTATCTTTATAGCGTTTCAGTTCGTTCGGGTGGATGAAGGTGCCTTCTTCAGCTTGAATGTATCCAAGCTCCTGACCGGTTTCCATCGCATTGACCATGCTTCTTCCAAATACTGCAATCTTTCGGCCAGTCTTGTTAGCAGCTTCCACGACTTGCTGGATACGGGAAATATTTGAAGCAAAAGTCGCAAAGATGATGCGGCCATCGATTTTTTTCAAAAGGCTGCGAATAGAATCACCGACTACCTGTTCAGATTTAGTAAAGTTTGGTACTTCAGCGTTGGTACTATCCGATAGAAGGGCAAGCACGCCTTCTTCTCCGATTTTAGCCATCTTATGGATGTTTGCAGGCTCCCCAACTGGGGTGAAGTCAAATTTAAAGTCTCCAGTTTGTACAATATTTCCATTCGGAGTCTTTACAACGATACCATATGATTCCGGCACACTGTGAGTGGTTCTGAAGAATGATACTGTAGTCTTTCTGAATTTAGTGACCGTATCTTCGTTGACCTCGTGAAGTGTAGCAGAACGCAGCAGGTTGTGTTCGTTCAATTTATTCTTGATAAGAGCCAGGGCCAGTTTATTAGCATATATAGGAATGTTAAGCTGTTTAAGAAGGAAAGGGATCCCACCGACATGATCCTCGTGTCCATGTGTAATAAAAAGCCCTTTAATTTTATCCTGATTTTCTATCAGGTAGCTATAGTCAGGAATGACATAGTCGATACCCAGAAGGTCGTCTTCCGGGAATTTAATCCCTGCATCGATTAGAATGATTTCATCCTGGAATTGAACAGCGTAAGTGTTCTTTCCTATCTCATTCAGTCCTCCTAAGGCATAGACTGCCGTTTCATTGTTCTTGATATTTGGTTTCATATAAACGTCTCCTTATAGTGTTTGATTTCAGTTTGCTAATGAATACTTACAAAAATATGATAAATCTCATCAGGTCTGTTTAGTGGGTACTAGCCACTGCTATAAATATATTACCATAATGAAAATAATAAGTATAGGAAGGCAAGCCGTCATCATCCAAACAAACTACGAATTAAGCATTGAGTAAATGTAATTTTATGTATATAGTAAGAGAATAGCAGTAAAAAAAGGAAGTGTATGGTAGATATGACAAGCAGGAAACTATTCGTATTCGATATTGACGGCACTCTGCTGGATGAACATAAGCAGCTTCCCGAAAGTACGAGACAGGCAGTCAAGAAACTGGCCGAAAACTACGAAGTGGCTATTGCTACTGGCAGGAACCGCACGATGGCTTCAGAAGTCATTAAGGAACTGGCTATTGAAAACTATATCGTCTGCAACGGTGCAGCCGCATATTACAAGCACGATTCAATCTATACCAATTCTCTGAACAAAGATGAGCTCGATCGTCTAATTACCATGGCTGATGATAATGGCCATCAGATGGTCTATGAGACGGTAGATGAACTAAGAAGACGAAGTAGTCAGCCAAATGAACGCATGGAGAAAGGGATGGCTCATGTAGGGTTTCCAGTACCGGAACAGAACCATGACTATCACGAAAAGTACCCATTAGTGCAGTGTCTGATCTTTTACTCAGAAGAAGAAGCCTCTTTATATGAAGAGGGACAGTTCGATCATTTCAGATTTGTAAGGTGGCACGAAACGGGAGTAGATGTCCTGCCTGCTGGAGGATCCAAGTTTTCGACTATCGAGCGTCTGGCGAAACATCTCAATATCAGCAATGACAATATCGTAGCTTTCGGTGATGGGTTTAATGATCTGGAGATGATTGAAAATGCTGGAACAGGAGTAGCGATGGGGAATGCGGAAGACGACGTAAAGAAAGTTGCTGATCTTGTTACTGCAAGCAGTAGTCAGAATGGGATTCAGCTGGCTCTTGAAAAATTGGGCTATCTTTGATTTGATTTTGTGTCGATCCTGTGAAAAATGACTGGGAAACCAGTCTTTTTTCAATGATTTTGTAGACAAAAGTAGGTCCTATGGGTAATAATAAGTAAGTATGACACAGGGGGTATAGCTCAGTTGGGAGAGCGCTTCGCTGGCAGCGAAGAGGTCGTCGGTTCGAGCCCGTCTATCTCCATTCAATTATTTAGCGAAACTACGCTAAGGAAAGAGGAATTGATGTGATATCTGAAAACCAGTTGCATATTACTCAATACACAGTCATACCACAGAATGTGAAGTATGGCTTTCTATTAAGTCTGGCACTGCTTTTTGCTGCTCTGGCGTTTTTATTCAACACACCTCAGGAAATCATCACTGGACAGATCACGATTCTAACTTCTCCGGCTAATCTGACAACCGATTATTTTGCACTTTCAAACGTAGGCGCTACGCTTTTTAATTCTGCATTATTGACAGCGCATTCTATTGGCATCATCCGCCTGACACGAGCTAAAGTCAACGGGCCGATCATTGCAGCAGTCTTTACAGTAGCTGCCTTTTCGTTTTTTGGTAAAAACCTTTATAATTCCATGCCGATCGTACTAGGTGCTTTTGCATATGCGAGGGTAACTGAAGTCCCCGCAGAGAAGTCTTTACTGGCGGCTTTATTCGGAACTGCACTTGGTCCTCTGGTGAGTGAAGTGACATTCAATATTGGACTGCCACTCCCGCTAGGTATTTTCTATGGGTATCTGGTCGGGTTTGTTGCGGGTTTTATTCTTCCGCCATTAGCTAAACACTTTGTCGGTTTTACAAAAGGGTTCAGTGTTTACAACGTTGGGTTTACCAGTGGTGTAGTTGGAACGATTTTTACATCACTTCTAAGAAGTACGGGAAGAGATATTGAACCCGTCTCAATACTATCCAGCGGAAACAATCTGCCATTTACAATCATTTTCTTGTCTCTGTTTACGCTAATGCTGGTTTGGGGTCTGTATCTGAATTCGTGGACGCTTAATGGTTACGGCGCTCTGATAAAACATTCCGGACAGTTGTCAACTGATTTTCTGACTACGAATGGATTCAGTGTCACCTTAATAAACATGGCTCTGTTAGGATTTGTTTCAACATTTTATGTGCTGTTTCATGGCGGAGAAATTAACGGACCGGTTATTGGTGGGATACTTACTGTTGTAGGCTTTGGTGCATTCGGGAAACACCTTCGTAATGTTCTTCCTATTCTCATAGGGGTTACCTTGATGGGATACCTCAATGGCTACGATATGAGTGCGACATCGGTAGTGATCGCAGGGTTATTCGGTACGACGATCGCGCCTATAGCAGGGCGATACGGAACATTGATCGGTATTCTTGCCGGCGCACTTCATCTCAGCGTCGTTAGTAATACAGGGTATCTCCACGGCGGAATCAACTTATATAATAATGGATTTGCCGGCGGGTTCATTGCAGCCATTATGATTCCTCTCCTAGAGGCAATACAGTATCAGCAGCAGAAGAGAAGACAGCTTAGAGAACCGGTGGATCCTGCGGAAGAAATTAGAGTTGAGGATCGCTGATTCATCATGTAATAATGTACAGAAAAGACGATAGGTCATGCGGCTTAAGCAAGTCGCATGACCTATCGTCTATTTTAATTATCATTCAGGTGTTATCAGGTCGTATTATTCTTCTACTGTACCTAGAACATCAATGTCGTCTGGAAGTGCTAATGGATTTTCAGAATCGATTCGATCATAGAACATGATACCATTCAGATGATCGATTTCATGCTGGACGACAATTGCCGGAAAATCTCTCAATCGAATGCTCTGCTTATTTCCGTCCAAATCAAAGTAATCCACTTTAATCCGCTTATGTCTAGGAACGTAGCCGGGGACTTCACGGTCGACAGACAGGCAGCCTTCCCCATCTGGCAGGCAAGTCTGCTGGACTGAGTGACTGATGATTTTAGGGTTGACCATCACGGCGCTGAACTCAGGTGTGTTGTCTTCTTCATCTGCAGAGGGGACATGTACAGCAATCAGCCTTCTGGATACATCGACTTGTGGAGCTGCGATTCCTACACCAGGTCTCAGTTCATATTTTTCAGCAAGTTCAGGATCCTGACTGTTTTTTAAAAATTGAAGCATGTCTTCTCCGAGAGACTTTATGTCTTCATCTAATGGCAATTCAATTTCCTCAGCAGTTTTTCTTAAAGTAGGATGTCCTTCTCTAATGACATCTTTCATAGTTAACACACATATAACCTCCAATGCTAGTACTCTTTTACTATTCTATCAAATTTAAAAGGGTCCCGCACCTCAAAAATGCTTACAGGTAAAATAAAAGTATTCTCATAATATATAGTGAGGTCGTTCACATGCAGGAATGAAGATATATGAACAATAGTACAAAGATACAGCAGGAACTTCTTTTATATAACAGATAAAATGCCTGTATTACTTTAATTAATGATGTTCCATATGGGATTAGATAAAAATAGTATAACAGGGCGATTGCTCTGGTTATCACAATGGCCTGAAATTGCTGTAATATCAACGATTTATACTGAAACACCATGTGAATATCGCTTGCATTAATTCTGAAATCATGATAGATTTAGAAAGGAATGGATGAAAATGTAACAGGGGAAAGTGCCTGTTATATTGAACTTTACAAACAGAGAGGAATGGGTAATCTATGGCAAAGCAACCAGTTGATTACGAAGCATTACTAAGTACAATCGAAGCTTCGTTTCCGATGGTTCAAATTCTGGATAAAGATGGGAAAATCGTCAACGAAGACATTATGCCGGATTTATCTGATGATGAATTAGTAGAATTAATGAGAAGAATGGTGTGGTCACGTGTTCTTCATGATCGCTCAATGGCACTTGCTCGTCAAGGAAGACTAGGGTTCTATGCACCTACTATGGGGCAGGAAGCATCTCAGTTAGCAAGTCATTTTGCATTCAAGAAGCAGGACTGGTTCTATCCTGGGTATCGTGATGTACCTCAATTGATCCAGCACGGTCTACCTGTATCACAGGCTTTCTTATGGTCTCGTGGACACGTAGAAGGAAACAACTACCCTGAAGATCTGCACGCTATCCCGCCTCAAATCATTATCGGTGCGCAGTTTATTCAAGCAATGGGTAATGCTGTGGGACAGAAAATGGCTGGAAAAGAAGATGAAGTGACCTTCACTTACACTGGTGACGGTGGATCTTCTCAAGGTGATGTATACGAAGGTATGAACTTTGCCGGACGTTACAAAGCACCTGTCGTATTCTTTATACAAAACAATGGATATGCGATTTCTACTCCTCGTGAGAAGCAGTCTGCTGCTAAAGCACTCGCTCAAAAAGCTGCTGCTGCAGGAATCCCTGGTATTCAAGTTGATGGAATGGACCCACTTGCAGTATACGCTGTAACTAAACAGGCTCGTGAATGGGCAGCTGCAGGAAACGGACCTGTACTGATCGAAACAATCACGTCACGTTTCGGCCCACACTCAACTTCAGGTGATGACCCAACACGTTACCGTGAACAGGAATCATTTGATTACTGGGAGCAAAGAGATCCACTTATCCGCTTCCGTAACTTCCTGACTGAAAAAGGTCTATGGTCAGAAGAACAGGAAGAAAAACTGATTGAAGAAACTAAAGAAGAAATCAAACAAGCTGCTAAAGAAGCAGACCAAGCTCCTAAGATGAAAATTTCAGACTTCCTGAAAAACATGTACAATGAGCCCGGTCAGAACATCACTGAGCAGATTGAGAAATACGAAGCAAAGGAGAGTAAATAATCATGGCGAATCTTACAATGATTCAAGCAATCACGGAAGCACTTGATCAGGAAATGGCCCGTGATGAAAAAGTCCTGGTTTTCGGTGAAGACGTAGGTAAAAACGGCGGAGTATTCCGTGCAACTCAAGGACTTTTCGACAAGTACGGTGAAGATCGCGTCAGTGATACTCCACTTGCTGAATCTGGTATCGGAGGAATGGCTTTTGGTTTAGCTGTTCAAGGTTTCCGTCCAGTTATGGAAATCCAGTTCTTCGGATTCGTATTCGAAGTTATGGATTCAATTGTTGGTCAAATGGCTCGTACTAGCTACCGTATGGGTGGGAAAATGCACCTTCCAGCTGTTGTCCGTTCACCATTTGGTGGAGGAGTACACACGCCTGAAATGCACGCAGACAGCCTTGAAGGATTAATGGCTCAGTCTCCTGGACTTAAAGTCGTCATCCCTTCAAACCCTTACGATGCAAAAGGACTTCTAACTTCAGCAATCCGTGATGAAGACCCAGTTGTTTTCCTTGAGCACATGAAACTTTACCGTTCTTTCCGTGACGAAGTTCCTGAAGAACAGTACACTGTACCTCTAGGAAAAGCTGCTGTTGCTAAAGAAGGAACAGACGTAACAGTTGTAGCTTATGGATACATGGTTCGTGAAGCGTTGAAAGCTGCTGAACAACTTGAAAAAGATGGAGTATCTGTTGAAGTCATTGACTTACGTACTGTTTCTCCAATCGACTATGAAACTGTCGTAGCGTCTGTTGAGAAAACTGGCCGCATGGTTATGGTTCAGGAAGCTCAGCGTATGGCTGGAGTAGGAAACACGGTTATTTCTGAAGTGTCTCAACGTGCGATCCTTTCTCTGGAAGCACCTATTGGATTCGTTACAGCACCAGATACAGTTTATCCATTCGGACAAGCTGAAAACACATGGCTGCCAAACGCTAAAGACATTACTGATTCAATCAAAGAAACCGTTGAATTTTAATATAATTTGATACAGTAAACTCAAAAAGGAACATTCTTTTTAACTCGATACAAGAGAATAGAAAGATTGTTCCTTATTGAGTAAATTTAATTTCTTAAATGAAATCATTTATAGAAGGGAAGAAAAATAATGGCTTTTACATTTAAACTCCCTGATGTTGGGGAAGGTATGGCAGAAGGCGAAATCGTCAGCTGGTTAGTTTCTGAGGGAGACACAGTTGAAGAAGGCGATTCGATTGCAGAAATCCAAAACGATAAATCAGTTGAGGAACTAGCTTCTCCAGTTGATGGAACAATCAAAAAATTCTTAGTTGAACCTGGAACGGTAGCTTCTGTAGGAGATCCAATCGTCGAAATCGATGCAGAAGGACATGAAGGCGGCGAGGAAGAAGCTGATTCAAGCGAAGAAGCAGCTGAGTCAGAAATGTCATCTGAAGAAACTGCTGCTGGAACAGAAAAAACTGATCCTGCAGGTTCAGAAGGTGCAACTTCCGGTGAGGTAGTTAAAACATCTGACCCGAATAAACGTGTTCTGGCTATGCCATCTGTTAGACAATATGCGCGTGAAAAAGATGTAGACATCAGCTTAGTTGAAGCAACTGGTAAAGGTGGACGCACAACTAGAGACGATATCGACAGCTTCCTGCAAGGTGGCGGAGCATCTGCTGAATCTAAATCAGCTGATCAAGGGTCTTCTTCTGAAGAAGGTACTTCAACTGAAACTGAAAGCAAGCACATTCAACGTGTATCTTCAGAAGCGAAACCATTCAAATCTGGTCGTTCTGATGAAGAAACTAGAGAAAAAATGTCTACTACACGTAAAGCTATCTCTAAAGCAATGGTCAACAGTTCATTGACAATTCCTTCAGTATCATTGTTCGATGAAGTTGATGTAACTAAATTGATGGCTCATCGTACTAAATTCAAGGCGATTGCAGCTGAGCAGGATGTTAAACTGACATTCCTACCATACGTTGTTAAAGCAATCATCTCAGTTATGAAGAAATTCCCAGCATTGAACTCATCTATCGATGATACAACTGATGAAGTGGTCTACAAAAACTACTTCAACATAGGTATCGCTGCAGATACTGAACAGGGACTATACGTACCAGTTGTTTCTGATGCTGACAAGAAATCAATGTTCGACATCGCTTCAGAAATTTCAGAACTTGGAGCTAAAGCTCACGAAGGTAAATTGAAATCCAGCGACATGGCTGACGGATCTATTTCAATTTCCAACATCGGTTCTGTTGGCGGCGGATGGTTCACACCAATCATCAACCACCCTGAAGTTGCTATTCTAGGCGTTGGCCGTATCGCTAAAAAAGCGATCGTAAACGACGAAGGTGAAGTTGTTGCTGCTCCAATGCTTGCATTGTCACTAGTATTCGACCACCGAGTAATCGATGGAGCGACAGGTCAGAAAGCTATGAACGAACTAAAACGTCTATTAGCAGATCCTGAATTATTATTAATGGAAGGATAAGGTGAATCGTAAATGGTAGTAGGAGATTTCGCAATTGAACTGGATACAGTAGTTATCGGCGCTGGACCTGGCGGATACGTAGCTGCAATTAGAGCTGCTCAAATGGGACAGAAAGTTGCTATTGTAGAAAAAGAATATATCGGTGGTGTATGCTTGAACGTTGGATGTATTCCATCTAAAGCATTGATCGCTGCTGGTCACAAATATCAGGATTCTCTTGATTCTACATCTTTTGGTGTATCATCTGAGAATGTAACGATCGACTTCGCTAAAACTCAGGAATGGAAGAACAATCAAGTTGTTTCTAAACTGACTAAAGGTGTTGAAGGTCTGCTTAAAAAGAATAAAGTTGAAATCCTTGATGGAGAAGCTTTCTTCGTTGATGAAAACACACTGCGTGTTATGGGTGAAGATAAAGCTCAGACTTATTCTTTCAATAACGCTATTGTGGCTACAGGAAGCCGCCCGGTTGAAATTCCAGGATTTAAATTCGGTGAACGCGTACTTGATTCAACTGGCGCACTGAACTTGTCTGAAATTCCAGGGAAAATGGCTATCGTCGGTGGTGGATACATCGGTTCTGAATTAGCAGGAGTATACGCTAACTTGGGTACTGAAGTCACTATCCTTGAAGGTCTGCCATCTATTCTAAATGGTTTTGACAAAGACATGGTCAAACTTGTTGAGAAGAACTTTAAATCTCGTGGTGTTGACATCGTAACTGATGCAATGGCTAAAGAAGCTGTTGTTTCAGATAACGGAGTGACAGTTAAATATGAAGCTAAAGGAGAAGAAAAATCTCTTGACGTGGATTATGTACTTGTTACTGTAGGACGTCGTCCAAACACTGACGAACTTGGTCTTGAGCAGGCTGGCGTTGAAGTTGGAGAACGTGGTCTGATCAAGGTCGACAATCAGGGACGTACGAACGTATCAAGCATCTGGGGCATCGGAGACGTTGTACCTGGACCTGCATTGGCTCACAAAGCCAGCTATGAAGCTAAAATCGCAGCGGAAGCTATCTCAGGCAAGAAAGTAGCGGTAGATTACCGTGCACTTCCTGCAGTAGCCTTTACTGATCCGGAAATTGCTTCTGTTGGTTTAACTGAAAGTGAAGCGAAAGAACAGGATATGGATATTAAAGTCACTAAATTCCCACTTGGCGGAAACGGACGTGCATTGTCTCTTAATGCTACTGAAGGATTTGTCAGACTGGTCACTACCAAAGAAGATAATGTCATTGTAGGGGCTCAGGTTGCAGGAATCAGTGCATCTGATATTATTGCTGAACTAGGATTGGCTATTGAAAGTGGTATGAATGCTGAAGATATCGCATTAACTATCCACGGTCACCCTTCACTAGGCGAAACTGTTATGGATGCTGCAGAAGCAGCTTTAGGATTACCAATCCACATGTAAGATTCAACAATTGGTTAGAAAGACCTTTAGTGTGACTAGAGGTCTTTCTTTCTGTACATAGTCAACGAAGATTTTGCTTTTTATCTTCACTTTTATTACAATAAATTTATTCATTTGATACAGAAGAGGAGAAAACGATGACGAATCCAGAGAATAGAAGTACATTGATTCTACAATGGTTAAAAGAAATCAAGTCATATATTATAGAACAAAAAAATAGTGATTTGAACGTTGAGCAGAAAACAGCAGATAACGATCTGGTAACGAAAATGGATCGCTCGATAGAAGAGCAGCTAGTAAAGAAAATCCGCAAGCATTTTCCTGGTGATAAAGTTGTGGGTGAAGAAGGCTTTGGAGATGATGTATCCAGTATGGATGGTACTGTCTGGTTTATTGATCCAATTGACGGCACACTTAACTTCGTCAAGCAGCAGGAAAATTTTGCCGTTATGCTGGCAGTTTATGAAGATGGAATAGGCCAATCTGCTTATGTCTTTGACATCACGCAAGATAAATTGTACAGCGCAACTAAAGGGGGAGGCGTCAGTCGTAACGGTCAAAGGTTAGCTGAACCTGACAATCTCTCGCTCAAAGAGGGACTAATTGCCGCCAGTTCAGCACTGATGATGAAAGAAGAAAAAACGACCATTCGCGATATTGGAAATACGAGCATGGGCGTGCGTATGCTAGGTTCAGCAGGTCTCGAGAGTGTAGAAGTAGCTAAGGGAAGTGTAGTGGCGTATATAGCTTCTAATCTTAAACCGTGGGATGTGGCTCCTGGACTTGTGTTTATGGAAGAGTTGGGGATGTCTGCTGTGACGTTTACTGATGAACCGATCGATCTCCTGACTAACAATGACATCATCTTTTCGACAAAAAATGCACACAAAGACATTATTAAGATGCTTAACGCTTAAAAAACGTTGTACATGTCTTCTAATTACTGATATAATATTCTCTGCAACAATACAGGATATCTGGGAAACATTTATTCTTGAGTTAGGTATTCAGGAGTAAGTGTTTTTTTTGTGAAAGTATATGAAAGTGTTATGAAAACACTATAAGCCAATTATTGATTTAGAACCACAAACTGGAGGAAATTTATGAATAGACGAGATGATATAAGAAACATTGCAATTATTGCCCACGTTGACCACGGAAAAACTACCCTGGTTGATGAACTGCTGAAACAGTCCGACACTCTGGACGCGCATAGTGAACTAGGTGAAAGAGCTATGGATTCCAACGATATCGAAAGAGAACGTGGAATTACGATTCTTGCGAAAAACACAGCAGTTAACTATAAAGATCACCGTATCAATATTCTGGATACCCCAGGACACGCCGATTTCGGTGGAGAAGTGGAACGAATCATGAAAATGGTTGACGGGGTTATCCTTGTCGTCGATGCTTATGAAGGAACCATGCCTCAGACACGTTTCGTTTTGAAGAAAGCTCTGGAAATGAAACTGCGTCCACTAGTTGTCGTAAACAAAATCGATAAAGATACTGCTAGACCAGCAGAAGTTGTAGATGAAGTCTTAGACTTACTGATTGAACTTGATGCTGATGAAGACCAGTTGGAATTCCCGGTTATCTATGCCTCTGCAATCAACGGAACTAGCAGCTATTCAGCAGACTTGAGTACTCAGGAAAAAACGATGGAACCAGTCTTCGAAAGTATTCTAAAAGAAGTCCCATCTCCAGTAGATAACAGCGAAGATCCGCTGCAGTTCCAAGTCTCTCTACTTGATTATAACGATTATGTCGGTCGTATCGGAATTGGACGAGTTTTCCGTGGAACCATTAAAGTTGGAGACAACGTTACATTAAGTAAACTTGACGGCACAACCAAGAATTTCCGTGTAACCAAATTATTTGGATACTTCGGGTTACAGCGTGTTGAAATTGAATCGGCTAAAGCAGGCGATCTGATTGCTGTTTCCGGTTTTGAAGACATCTTTGTTGGAGAGACTGTAACTCCTGTAGACCATGTAGATCCACTACCTATCCTTAGAATTGACGAACCAACTTTACAAATGACTTTCGTTGTAAATAATTCTCCGTTTGCTGGTAGAGAAGGTAAATTTGTGACTTCTCGTAAAATTGAAGAGCGCTTAATGCTTCAGTTACAGACGGACGTTTCATTAAAAGTTGAACAGACAGACTCACCTGACGAATGGATCGTTTCAGGTAGAGGAGAACTGCACTTATCTATTCTTATTGAGAACATGAGAAGAGAAGGATACGAACTGCAAGTATCCAGACCTGTGGTTATCATTAGAGAATTCGACGGTAAGAAATTTGAACCGTTTGAAAGAGTACAAATCGATACGCCGGAAGAATACATGGGAAGTGTCATTGAAAACTTAGGAACTAGAAAAGCAGAAATGCAGGATATGATTCATACTGGAAATGGACAAGTTCGTTTAATATTCCTTGCTCCAGCTCGTGGTCTGATTGGATTCACTAACGAATTTCTATCTATGACACGTGGATACGGAATCCTGAACCATACATTTGACCAGTATTTACCAATGCTTAGCGGTAAAACAGGTGAACGTAGAAATGGAGCACTTGTTTCTATGGAAAATGGTGTGGCTACAACTTACGGCATTATGAACCTGGAAGATCGTGGAGTGATCTTTGTAGAGCCGGGTACTGAGATTTACGAAGGGATGATCGTAGGTCAGCATAACCGTGACAATGATCTGGCTGTTAACCTGACTAAAGAAAAACAGAAAACTAATATTCGTTCAGCTAACAAGGATCAGACCAATGTTATCAAGCGTCCTAGAATCATGACACTTGAAGAATCACTTGAGTTCCTGGCTGACGATGAGTACTGTGAAGTAACGCCCGAGTCAATCAGACTGAGAAAGAAAATACTGAACAAGAATGAACGTGAAAAAGCAGCTAAGAAATCTAACAGCTAATTAAATCGTCTGATAGTCTAGAGCTGATCTCCGGGTCATATAGCCTTTCGCATTCCTGATGAGTATGCTATACTAATGTAAGTTATAGACTACTTATGGATGATAAGGAAAGGAAATGCCTATGGATCAGCTGCAGACTGCTCTAGCTAAAGATGTTCTTAACGAAGATGCGAAAAAAATTTCATCACTGATTGAAAATCAGCAGCATCTTTGTGTATCATGTCCTGCTTTTGAAGAAGTCATAGATACTCAAATGTTCGGATTTTCGAAGAAAGTAGAATTTGCTATCGCTATGGGTATGATTGAAGAAGAAGAAGGGCATCTGATGCTCGGAACCCTAGAGAAACACTTAAACGATGTTTACTCAGAGGCTTTTAACTCTAACCAAAATGACTGAAACTTAAAAAACCCTCTCACAAAGAGGGTTTTTTTGATATAATAAAAAAAACTCTTGAAGGTGAATCTAATGAGCGATCAAAAAAATGTAAGAGCTGGCCTTGTTATCTGGCTTTATACTACAAAATATGTAAATAAACTTAAGCGCTATGGACTAGTGCATTATGTCTCTAAAAATATGAATTACGCAGTTCTGTACGTAAACAAGAATGAACGTGAGGACTTAAGTAAAACCATCAGCAAGCAGCATTTTGTCAGAAAAGTGGAAAATGCTTACCAGTGCGAACTGCCGAAGACATTTGACGGCGTTCTTGACAAGGTGACTGAGATGGCAAAGGAAAAAGCGGAACTGGAAAAATCTGAAATGGAAAATTCCAGACTAGTCATTTAATCACAAGATAAAGGATGGAAATATATGCGTGTAATCTCTGGTGAGTATGGTGGGAGACCTTTGAAAAGTCTCAAAGGATTGAATACTAGACCAACAACGGATAAAATCAAGGAATCTCTCTTCAATCTGATAGGGCCTTATTTCAGTGGAGGAACTACTCTAGATCTATATTCCGGTACCGGATCTCTTGGAATAGAAGCGGTCTCAAGAGGTATGGATAAAGCGTATCTGGTGGATATCAATCAGGCAGCGGTATCTGTAATAAATGAGAACGTAAAAATGACCAGAGAAGAAGATAAATTTACAGTATGGAAAAAGAAAGATAGTCAGGCTCTTGCTAATCTGAAAACAGCAGAGGAAAGATTTGACTTAGTGCTTCTGGATCCGCCTTATGCGAAGCAGCAGATAGAAGAGGTTATTAATCTTCTGGTATCGTATGAGCTTCTCAAACCGCAGGCACTGATCGTATGCGAAACAGATAAACACGTCCAGATCGCTCCTTCTAGTGACAGGCTGACATTATATAAAGAAAAGACTTACGGCACCACTAAACTGACTATATTTGAATGGGTGGACGATTAAGTGAAAAAAGCAATGTATGTCGGCAGCTTTGATCCTGTGACAAGTGGACATATCAATATTCTCAAGCGGGCGTCGCGGCTCTTTGATGAAGTGGTTGTAGTCGTCAGTGCCAGTACAGCGAAAAAATACTGGTTCTCAGTCGATCAGCGTGTTGACATGATCCGAACTGCTCTAGAGGATAATGGGATCAGCCAGGTTAGTGTAATAGCTCACGACGGTCTGACCGTTTCTCTTGCAGAAGAAATGGGGATTTCCATACTTATCAGAGGGATACGGTCAATAAAAGACATGGAATATGAAGTAGATATAGCGACCTTGAACAAGATTCAAAATAATGAAATCGAAACAGTCTTTCTGATATCCGATGAACAGTACCGGTCGATCAGTTCGACTATGGTCAAGGAAATTGCTTATTATAGTGGCAAAATAGATGCACTTGTTCCCTCAAATGTTGCTGAAGCACTTATTGAAGCGGTAAATAAAAGGCGGTCCTCTTAAGTGAAAAAAAGAAAAATTGTTAAAGGAATAATCTATGCTATTATTTTCTATCTCTTCTTCTTTGTACCAATTCCTTATTACATTGAACGACCGGGTAGCGCAGTTGAAATTAATCCCTTGATAGAAGTCGAAGGAGTAGTAGATCCGGTCGATGGACGGTATATGCTGACGACAGTTGAAATGTTTCAGGCGACACCTTTCACCAGCTTTTTCCAGTTCCTTCCTTTTCATTCCGGAGTCTGGGAAAGTCAGCTGCTTGGTCAGATAGATAATTACGAAGAATACCGGACTATGCAGAGGTATTTCATGAGCAATTCGATCGATATGGCGAAAGTAGCTGCATTCGAAGAAGCAGGCTTGTCATATGACATTGATTACCTGGGTGTCTATGTAATGAGTGTGTCAGACGAATCTCAGTTTGAAGACGAGCTCTCTCCTGGAGACAGTATTCTGGAACTGAATGGTGAGCGCTTTGATAATACTCAGCAGTTCGTTGACAGCGTAAGCGGTAAGAATGCGGGAGATACGGTTTCCCTTCTTATTGAAAGAGATGGCGAAGAACTGACAGTCGATGGCGATCTAGTACTACTTGAAAGTACGGGTCAGCCAGGTATTGGAATTACTCTTGTCACCAGGTCACAAGTAGAAACTGATCCGACAGTAGCCATCAATTCTGGGAATATAGGTGGCCCCTCAGCTGGTCTGATGTTTGCCTTGGAAGTCTATACTCAGATTACAGATCTTCCATTGAACAACCTGCAGGTAGCTGGGACAGGAACCATCAATGAGTTCGGAGAAGTTGGTCGAATCGGAGGCGTTGATAAAAAAGTTGTAGCTGCTGACAGAGAAGGAGCAGACATCTTCTTCGTCCCGGATGATCCCGTGGACGAGGAGACGATTGCTCTTATACCAGATTACGTATCGAATTATGATCTTGCCTTAGAAACAGCTGAAGCAATCGATACAGAGATGGAAATCGTTCCTGTACAACATATCAGTGATGCTATCAGCTATTTGAATCTGCTGGTTAGTAATTAAAAATTCATCAGACCATTGCTCAAAATTATATTAAACCGTCAAATGTGGGTACACTCCCTCGTTTGGCGGTTTTTTCTGTACGGCTTGCTATATCTTGGCGGCTGGCCTTTCTAGTAGATACATCTTTTGATAATCCACTAATAAGTACATCAGACAAAACTAAGGAAAAGGGATTTAAATATAGAAGAATCTCATCAGACCGATGAGATTTTCATCATAAGGATTTATTAATGAGCGAGTAGCACCTTGATTTATGTTAGGACCAACTCAACGGTTCAGTGATGCTTGAGCTGGTTCTAAGGTGGATCTTAGAACCAACTCGTCGAAATTTAGAGTTTGAGTGAGTCACAAGACGCATATTAGAACCAACTCGTCGAAACCAAAAGCTCGAGTTTGTCGCAAAAGCCATCTTAGCTGCAACTCCTTGTGTTTAGAAACTTATTACTTCACTCAATCCGTTGAAAAAACAAGATTAATTTAGTGAGTTTTAATATAAATAGTAAATATATATAGTATGACCAGAAGGGAGAGTGACGTGAATACGTTTGAGAAATTGAAGCCATTTATCATTACATCTGTGGCTGCGGCAGTTATTGCTCTAATGGGCTACAGACTGCTTGTATTAAAGCAAGTTCCGTATGAGCATCTGCCTGCAGGTGAGGAGCAGACACTGGACAGTTTGTTGTCAGTAGATGAGCTTCTTAAAAATGAAGACGAAGACAATAATGAGGATGCAGCCTTATCACAAACAGACAAGGGTCAAGTATCAACTGTATTTGTAGATGTAAAAGGGGCGGTCAACAAACCCGGAGTTTACGAAATGCAGTCCGGGCAGCGGGTAGTGGATGCTGTTCAGGTTTCTGGAGGAACATTGGAGCAGGCTGAGGTGAAAGCAGTCAATTTCGCTCAGCTTCTCTTTGATGAGATGGTCATTTACATTCCATATGAAGGAGAGTCGGCTGATCTGCCACTCATTGAGAACAGCCCATCCGGAGAAGAGACAGATAAAGGTAAAATAAATATCAACACGGCGGGGGTAGGAGAGCTGCTGAATTTAAATGGCATAGGGCCGCAGAAAGCAGAAGCCATTATTACTTATAGGGAAGAACAGGGCCCATTTGAAAAACCAGAAGATGTCGTAAATGTATCAGGAATAGGAGATAAAACGTTTGAAAAAATCCAGGACCAGATTACCGTACACTGACAGAGAATATTGCTTCATAAGTTCCGCTCTTGTATACTGTATAAATAGGTTAGACACTGAACATATTGAACGCATTTGACAAGGAGTGACAAGATGAATGAAAGAATACCATGGGATCAGTACTTCATGTCTCAGAGCATGCTTCTGTCTATGAGAAGTACCTGTTCGAGACTTGCAGTAGGTGCCACGATCGTCAGAGACAAACGAGTGATTTCCGGGGGCTACAACGGATCAGTAAGCGGAGATGTTCATTGTATTGATGAAGGCTGTTTTGTCGTCGACGGACATTGTGTGCGAACAGTCCATGCAGAAGCTAATGCGCTGCTTCAATGCGCCAAGTTCGGCGTGAAAACTGAAGGAGCCGATCTCTACGTGACTCATTTTCCTTGTCTGCAATGTACAAAACAGCTTATACAGAGCGGGATTCAAAAAATATATTATCTGAATGACTATCGAAACCATCAGTATGCCGTTGAATTGCTTGAAAAAGCCGGTGTCCTGACGGAAAAAATATCTGTACCGACGGATTTCTTCAAAACAATCGAGCAAGTTTACACTGATCCTGCTTAATATTTCCTGACTAGTGATTAGAGGTAGACTGATCATCTTTTCTATTCTGATAGGTTTGCTGGTATCATATAACCTGACCGGGTATACCGTGCTTCTCCTCATACTCATCGGCGCCTTGGTCAAAACAGCGAGGTCGGCAGATCGTCGTCTGACAGGACTGATCGTTCTCAGTCTAGCTGCAGTAACACTTCGCATGCTGGCCATTGACGACCAACTTAATCCACCGGACACTATTCCATCTGACTCTTATCTTGTTGAAGTCAAGCAGACAAGCTGGACTGTAGATGGAGACCGTCTTCGATTTCAAGGGATGGCAGATAACGGAAAGGTCAGTCATGAAGTCATGGTCGTTCACAAAATATCCAGTGAACAGGAAAAGGAAGAACGCAGTACGATCATTCCTTCTCACTTGCTGATTGAAGGAGAGTTAAACCAGCCAGGTCGGGCAACCAACTTCAATCAGTTTGATTATCGGACCTATCTGAACCGAAAGAATATCACTTATGTACTGTATACGAATGAGATAGAGGACGTTGACCTTGCGCAATCTTTTTTTGAACGGGCCTACAAAACAGATCCGTTTAGACAAGACCTGCTGGATTATTGTGACCGGATCTTTCAACCGACTACCGGACGCTATATCAAGGCATTGATATTCGCAGACAGACGGGAACTCGGAGCAGAAGTGACCGACACCTTCAAGCAGTTAGGAATCATTCATCTTCTAAGTATTTCGGGACTGCATGTCTCACTGCTGATTGGTATGCTGGACAAAATAATGACGGGTCTGACTGTGACCAGAGAGTCGAAGAGACTGGTCTTTCTCTTCATCCTGCCGGTATTCTACATATTTGCAGGTTTTGGCATAAGCATATACAGGGCAGCGATGCAGGCATGGATCAGATATCTGTCAGACACGATTGACTGCCACCTGACGTCGCTTGACTGCTGGGGACTTACCTTCTGCATTGCCGTTATTGTACGGCCAATGATCATTTTTTCTGTTGGTTTTCAGCTGAGCTTTCTCATGAGCTTCATCCTTCTGTTTCTTTCGGATCAGGTTTTTTTCAGGGAACTATCGAGCTTAAAGCAGATTGTTTTCGTCAACTTTGCACTCTTCTGTTTTTCAGTACCTATTCTCAGCTTTCATTTCTATGAGCTGTCCTGGGGTGTGCTTTTTCTGAACAGTCTGTTTGTGCCGTATGTCACTTATCTGCTAATGCCCGTGCTGCTCATTCTTTTCGTTACCTCACCACTTCTTGCCCTCACTCAATTCGGACTTTTTCTGGATGAACTGGCCAGATGGGTGATTGTCATTATGGAAGAGGGGAGTCTGATTATTGATCAGGGGATGTCGCTGATGATCATTACCGGCAGGTTAAGTGGAAGCCAGACTGTACTCTGGTTCGCCTTATGCATTTTAGGCCTGCTTCAAGTGGAAAAAAGAAAAAAGTTAGTGTCAACATTACCGGTGGCAGCTGTGCTCGTCCTGCTTCTTAATATGAACACCTATTCACCGATCGGCCAGGTTATAATGATTGATGTCGGTCAAGGCGATGCAGTTCTGATTAAAGAACCGTTCGGGAGAGGATCTATTCTGATCGACACTGGAGGGTTACAAGTATGGAATGAAAAGGAAGAGTGGCAGATCAGAAACAATGACTATACGCTGGGAGAAGATGTTCTGATCCCTGTGATGAAAAGTCTGGGAATCAGAACACTCGATCAGCTGGTGATCACCCATCCGCATTGGGACCATTATGGTGCCATGAGCGAACTTATCGATTCTTTTCCTGTGAAGACGCTGGTGATGAATGACTTTACTAAAACCCACTCAGTCTTTCGACAGTCTCTTTCCCAAATAAAAGGAAGTGCCTTGAACGTTCGCATTTTAAAACCGGATGAACCTGTGAAGCTGACAGATCAGTTACATGTCATTCATGACAACTGGACAGACCAGACAAATGAAAATAACCAGTCCATCGTTCTGCTGGGCAGGTATGGCAGACTGGACTGGCTGTTTACCGGTGATATAGAGGAAGTAAGAGAAAAAAATATCATGAAGCACTTCCCGGAACTGAATGCCGATGTTCTGAAGGTTGCTCACCATGGCAGTGGGACGTCTACACATGAAGCATTTCTGTCAAAGATCGATCCTGACTATGCTCTGATCTCTGTTGGTGAAAACAACTGGTTCGGTCATCCCTATCAGGAAACACTCGATCAGCTGAGTCGACACGGGGCTGCTCTGTTTCGAACTGATGAGAATGGGAGCATACTTTACAACTATTCGGACATCAAGTATCTGGACTATCACCTTCAGAAAAAAGGGATATTTAACGTGATGACAGATAACGATATTAAGGAGTCAAATGATGAAAACAGCTTTTAAGCAACTGAAATCCATTTCCAATGATCAGCTCAGCAGCTGTTATCTGATCTGGGGGACCGAAGAACTTCTCCTGGATAACGCTGTAAAAGCCTTTAATGAGCGAATGGAAGAAAAAAATGAAGACCCGATGAATACTTACCATTTCGACTTGTCTGACACGCCGATACAGGATGTCATACATGAAGCAGAGAGCTATCCTTTTTTTGGAGGAAACAAACTGATCATTGTACATGACAGTTATATCTTTACAGGAAAAAAAGTGACACACACATTTACTCATGAAATTGAGCAGCTGGAAAGGTATATCAAGGATCCTTCTGATTTTTCAGTTCTAGTTTTTCTAGCGCCATATGATAAATTGGATAAGAGGAAGAAAATAACCAAACTTGTACTGAAGCAGGCTGAAGTTATTGAAGCCAATCCCGATAAGCAGACGGATGTAAAAGAATATGCGGTGTCTTTTTTCAGTCAGAAGGGATTGTCGATTTCCAGAGAAGGAGTTGAGCTTTTAGTTAATCTGACCGATCATAATCTGACTCGAACAATCAGAGAAGCAGAAAAACTCGCTTTATATCACTCAGGAGAAACGACAGTATCGCTCGAGGCGATTCATCAGCTGGTATCCAAGTCACTGGAACAGAATATCTTTGAGCTGAACGAACGTGTACTGAAAAAAGATGTTGGTGGATCGATCCAGCTTTATCAGGATCTGTTGACGCAGAAAGAAGACCCTGTAAAGATTTTAGCTTTAATGATCAGTCAGTTCAGACTGCTCCTTCAAGTAAAGATATTGAAAAACAAGGGATACCAGCAGTCGGATATTGCAACGATACTTAAAATACACCCTTATCGAATTAAGCTGGCTGTTCAGAAACAGCAGAAGTTTCCTCAGCCTGTTCTATCTCAAGCGCATCACATGCTCATTACCGCGGACCATGAAATAAAGACAGGAAAGATCGATGCTGAGCTGCAGATCGAGCTCTTTATCTGGAAGTTCTCCAAGCTGTAGGAGAAGATATAAGTAATCAACGAAAAAATCATTGATAAAACCTTGCAGATATTGTAAAATGGGGAATGTTGAATAAATCAACTGTTCAGGTTGCCATTTATTGCAGAAATGTGAGCAATAATCTGTAGACCAATTTAATTGAGACGATATAAGGAGTGTTTTACCCATGCCAAACATGATTCAAACTGAAAAAAGACAGAGACAAGACGTTAAGAAGAGACTGAACAACATGAGTCAAGTAACTTCAATGAGAACAGCTAAGAAAAACTTTGTTTCTGCAGCAGACAGCAATGCAGACAACGCTCAGGAGCTTTACAGAAAAGCTGTTAAAGCGATCGATAAAGCTGCTGCAAAAGGTCTTGTTCACCCGAACAAAGCTGCTAGAGACAAATCTCGTTTAAGCAAAAAATTAGCATAATTGATAGAAAAGTATTCTCGTGAGACGCAAAGTCTTTGAGAATACTTTTTTTATGATAAACTAAGCTTGAATGACTGCCAGAGAGGGGAACGTATATGGTCGAACAAGCATTTAAATTGAAATCAGTGTACCAGCCAGGGGGTGACCAGCCTGAAGCGATAAAGAAACTGGTCAAAGGCATCAAGGAGAATCAGAAAGAACAGGTTCTACTTGGAGCGACAGGGACAGGTAAGACCTTCACTATGTCCAATGTTATTCAGGAAGTAAACAAGCCCACACTGGTCATGGCGCATAACAAGACATTGGCCGGTCAACTTTATACAGAGTTTAAGGAATTCTTTCCGGACAATGCAGTCGAATACTTCGTCAGTTATTACGACTACTATCAGCCTGAAGCATATGTGCCGTCTTCCGACACGTTCATTGAAAAGGATGCCAGCATTAATGACGAAATAGATAAGCTGCGACACTCTGCCACAAGTGCTTTGCTAGAGCGAAGAGATGTGATCGTGGTTGCTTCTGTATCCTGTATTTATGGACTGGTTAATCCGAAAGATTACGAGGAACACGTCCTCTCTCTGCGTTCAGGAATGGAAATCAGCAGGGAAACGCTGCTCAGACGTCTAGTGGACATGCAGTTTGAACGAAACGACATCGATTTTCAGCGTGGACGCTTTCGTGTTCGCGGGGATATAGTTGAAATTTTTCTCGCCTCCAGAGAAAGCGAAGCCATTCGCATTGAGATGTTCGGCGATGAGATAGACAGGATCAGAGAAGTTGATGTTCTTACAGGTGAGGTCAAAGCAGATCTGTCACACGTACCGATCTTCCCTGCTACTCACTTTGTTTCAAATGATGAACAGACACGATCAGCTATCGAATCGATTCAGGCGGAACTGAAAGACCGTCTGGAAGAACTTAAGAGAGATAACAAACTGCTTGAAGCTCAAAGGCTGGAGCAGCGTACAAATTATGATATTGAGATGCTGATGGAGATGGGCTACTGTTCAGGAATAGAGAACTATTCCAGACATATGGATGGCCGGAAGCCAGGTCAGGCGCCCTATACACTGCTGGACTTCTTTCCTGAAGATTCTCTTTTCATTATTGATGAATCACATATCACCATGCCCCAGATCAGAGGAATGTACAATGGGGACAGAGCCAGAAAGCAGCAGCTGATCGATCACGGCTTCCGTCTGCCGAGTGCGCTGGATAACCGTCCGCTGCGTCTGGAAGAGTTTGAAGAACGCGTGCCTCAGATTAACTATATTTCTGCTACACCGGCTGATTATGAAATGAACCGATCCAGTCAGATCGTCGAGCAGATCATCCGACCAACTGGCTTGCTTGATCCAATCGTTGAAGTCCGTCCGATCAAAGGACAGATCGATGACCTGATCGAAGAAATCAATGATCGAGTCGAGAAAGACGAACGAGTCTTCATTACGACATTGACCAAGAAGATGTCCGAGGACTTGACCGACTACCTTAAAGAGGTAGGGATAAAAGTCGAATACCTGCATAGTGACGTCAAGACGCTGGAACGGACACAGATCATCCGGGACCTTCGTGTCGGGAAGTTTGACGTTCTGATCGGAATCAACCTGCTCAGAGAAGGACTGGACGTTCCAGAGGTCTCCATGGTTGCTATTCTGGATGCAGATAAGGAAGGATTCCTAAGAAGTGCCCGTTCACTGATCCAGACTATTGGACGAGCGGCTCGTAATGAAAATGGCCGAGTGATCATGTATGCAGATCGCATAACGGATTCTATGAAACAAGCCATCGATGAGACCGAGCGTCGTCGTCAGATTCAGGAAGAATATAATAAGGAACATGGCATCACGCCGAAGACGATCAAGAAAGAAGTAAGAGATCTGATCAGAATCTCTACCGTTGTTGATGATGAAGAAAAAGACTTGTCAGAAGAAGTCGTCAAGCAGCTGTCCAGAGAAGAGAGACGTCAGCTGATCGAAACCATGGAGCTGGAAATGAAAGAAGCGGCAAAAGAACTGGACTTCGAGAAAGCCGCACAGCTGCGGGATGTCGTCATGGAATTGAAGACGAAATATTCATAATTGAGAAATATCCGGTTGACTTTTTTACAGTAAACCTTTAGAGTTAATTTAAATTAAATAACTGTCCTTTAAAGATAGTCCAGAGAGGCTAAGAAGGAGACGCGTATCTTCATGATGTACCAGAGAGTATGTATGGAGATAATAGTCAGGTAGACTGGTTATGCTAGAACTGCCGGATTATGCCCAACAAAACAGTCAATGGGGAGCACTCTTATCTTAGATGGATAGGAGTGCTTTTTTGTATACTTCAAACGAAGTAAGTGACATGCTTTATCGGCAGATATTTAATAAAAAAGCTGGACATAGAAATATGCTTTTCAGCTGTCTACAGGAGGCAGGTCATGGAAAATAAAACAGTAGTAGAAGTTGTCAACGAAGCGGCAATCAAACGGGCACTGACACGTATTACTTATGAGATTATCGAAAAAAATAAAGGGATCGAGAAACTGGTGCTTGCCGGTATTCGGACTAGAGGAATCATTTTAGCCCAGAGAATTGCAGATCGTATTCTTGAACTGGAAGGAGAATCGGTCGAAGTAATCGAGCTGGACACATCATTGTATCGCGATGACAGAGAAGATGATGCTTCTGCAGCACAGGTATCAGCCGGACATGTTCAGGATGTAGCCGGTAAAAAAGTAGTGATTATTGATGATGTACTGTATACAGGCAGAACGATACGAGCAGCCCTTGATGCTATAATTGATAGAGGAAGACCTGAAAAAATATATCTAGCTGTGCTGATAGACAGAGGCAATCGGGAGCTTCCTATAAGGGCAGATTTTGTCGGCAAGAATCTTCCAACTTCCCGTGAAGAGTCCGTTCAGGTTTATTTAAATGAAACAGATGGAAAAGAACACGTAGATATAATAAAACCGTCATGAACAAAGTGATGTGAGCTTTAACTGAAGCCCCGTGAGGCACAGAAGGTCACAGGATAGACTATGAGTACAGATGATGCTTGGGCGCTCCATGAGTTCATTCAGCTAAATAGCTGAAAGGATCGTAAGCCTGACTTGCAGCTGTTATTGTTTCATAGTTATTCCGTGAAGACCCGGTGTCCCTGGATACACCGGGTCTTTTAATGTCCAGAGAGCCACTGAATATCCGTAAATACGAAGGAGGAAGAAATGGATAAGTCAGAAAGAAGACAGGCCAGACACTTTGTTTCACTGAATCATTATAACGAGAATGACATCATGTCTCTAATAAAGATGGCACTTGCCTACAAGCATAACTCATCTGTTCCCAAGTACAAGGGAATGTATGCAGTGAACTGCTTTTTTGAAGAAAGTACGCGTACACACAAAAGCTTTGAGATGGCTGAAAAAAAATTAGGAATGGATGTGCTGGATTTTCAGCCCTCCATGAGCAGTGTCAGGAAAGGTGAAAGTCTCTATGACACGGTTCTTACCTTTCAGTCTTTGGGAATCGATCTGATGGTTATCAGACACAGTGATGTTGCTTACTATAACCAGCTGATCAACAGCGAGTCCATTACGTGCTCAATCGTCAATGGGGGAGATGGTGCCGGCCAGCACCCTAGTCAGTCTTTACTTGATCTTATGACGATTTATGAAGAATTTGGAACCTTTAAAGGTGTGAAGGTCGCCATAGCAGGGGATATCCTTCACTCAAGAGTAGCCAGAAGCAATATGCAGATCCTGAAGAAACTTGGAGCTGAACTCTTTTTTACCGGTCCGGAAGAGTTTATTGGTACTGAATGTCAGACATATGGTGAGTACAGATCTATTGATGAACTGGCAGATCAAGTCGATGTTTTAATGCTGCTTCGGGTTCAGCGTGAAAGACATATACAGCAGGCAAGTCACGAACTGGATGTCTCCTATTTGGCTCAGTATGGGCTGACCAAAGAAAGAGAATCCACAATGCACAGAAAAGCCATCATCATGCACCCGGCACCGGTTAACCGAGGCATTGAAATTGCTAATGAGCTGGTTGAATGTGATCGATCGAGAATAGTCAGACAGATGGAAAACGGAGTATTTGCACGTATGGCAATCATAGATTCGATTTTAAACTAAAAAACAGGGGATGACACGTGTGTCGATTTTAATTAAGAATGCAGAAATAATTGATGAAACAGGACAGACTCGTCAAGTAGATATATACACTGATAAGGGAATCATACAGAAAATTGGTATGAATCTTGATGATGAAGCTGGACGGATACTGGATGCTGAAGGAAAACTGGTTTCACCTGGACTGATTGATGTGCATGTCCATCTTAGAGAACCGGGATATGAGTACAAAGAAACGATCGAAAGTGGATCAAAGGCAGCAGCTCGAGGCGGATTTACAACTATCTGTGCTATGCCGAATCTCAGCCCAGTTCCGGATACGCCTGAACGATTCAAGAAAATCATAGAGAGAATAGATGAGAATGCGCAGGTCAAAGTGAAACATTACGCTCCGATCACAAGGGAACTGACAAGCAATGAACTGACTGATCAGAAGGCTATGTTAGAAGAAGGAGCCTTTGCTTTTACAAATGACGGTGTCGGAGTTCAGACAGCTGGAACAATGTATAAAGCAATGCTTGAAGCCGCAGAAAATGGGGCAGCACTAGTGGCTCATACTGAAGATGACAGCCTTTTGTTTAATGGTGTGATGCATGAAGGCAAAAGAAATAATGAACTGAACCTTCCCGGCATGCTGCAGCTGACTGAGTCAACGCAGATTGCAAGAGATGTCCTGCTGGCTGAAGCCACTGGAGCTCATTACCATGTCTGTCATGTGTCAGCAAAAGAAAGTGTGCGTGTTATAAGAGATGCAAAACGTTACGGAATCAACGTGACGGCAGAGGTCACGCCACACCATTTACTTTTATGTGATGAGGATATCCCATCTGATACAAGCCAGTTTAAAATGAATCCCCCTTTGCGTAGCAGAGAAGACAGAGAGGCTCTGATCGAAGGTCTTATTGATGGCACGATCGACATGATTGCCACAGACCACGCCCCTCATAGCGATGAAGAGAAAAGCGGATCAATGATCGGGTCTCCTTTTGGCATTGTGGGAAGTGAAACAGCTTTTGCTCTGTTATACACTTATCTTGTTAAAACAGGGAAGCTCAGTTTAAAGCAGCTGATTAGTAAGTTGACCTCCATACCTGCAGATATATTTAAAATGGAAACTGGAAGAATCGAAGTTGGGGCAC
Organism: Alkalibacterium pelagium; assembly: GCF_900109325.1. GTDB lineage: Bacteria > Bacillota > Bacilli > Lactobacillales > Carnobacteriaceae_A > Alkalibacterium > Alkalibacterium pelagium. The sequence goes on along the minus strand of NZ_FNZU01000002.1, from coordinate 195,896 downwards.
CAGCGGATCTGGCCTGCTTTGATCTGGCTGGAGAAGAACGTATCTCGCGTGAAGATTTCCTCTCAAAATCTTCAAATACCCCATTTATAGGCTGGAAAGTCAATGGACTTACAGTATTTACAATGGTTGATGGTCAAGTCGTATATGAGGGGGAGAACATATGAAAAAAAGAATGCTCGTACTGGAAGACGGAAATGTCTTTAAAGGATTCGGATTTGGTGCTGAAAAAGAAACGATCGGAGAAGTCGTTTTCAACACAGGAATGACCGGTTATCAGGAATCAATCACTGATCAGTCATACAATGGTCAGCTGCTGACTTTTACTTATCCTTTAGTAGGAAATGCAGGCATCAACAGGGATGACTACGAATCCATTTTCCCAACGACAAAAGCTGTGATCGTCAAGGAATTTGCGAGACGACCATCAAACTGGCGAAGCAGAATGAATCTGGATGAATTTTTAACAGAAAAAGATATTCCAGGACTTACTGGTGTCGATACGAGGCGACTGACGCGAGTGATTCGTGAACATGGCGCTATGAAAGCCATTTTAACGGATTTTACAGAAGAGACAGATGCATTAATCGACCGGCTTAAATCCGTTACTCTTCCGACTGATCAGGTCGCTCAAGTGTCTACTGAACGCCCTTATGTCAGTCCTCAAAATGGACGTCGCGTGATTGTCATCGATTTTGGTCTGAAGCATAGTATCCTGCATGAATTGAATAAAAGAGGATGTCATGTAACGGTTCTGCCGCATGATACAAAAGTAGATACCATACTCAATCTGAAACCTGACGGGGTGATGCTGACGAACGGACCAGGCGATCCTAAAGATCTGCCGTATGCCCATGACATGATCAGAGAACTACAGAAACATGTACCGATTTTCGGGATTTGTCTTGGTCATCAGCTGATTGCTCTGGCGAATGGTGCAGATACGTTTAAAATGACTTTTGGTCATAGAGGATTTAATCATCCAGTACGTGAGATCGCGACTGGTCGAATCGATTTTACGTCTCAGAACCACGGATATGCGGTATCTGAAGAATCAGTCGATAATAATGAACTGAGAATCACACACATTGAAATCAATGATGGAACAGTTGAAGGATTGAGACATCGCCGGTATCCGGTGTTCAGCGTACAGTATCATCCGGATGCTGCACCTGGACCTCATGATGCCGCAGACCTGTTCGACCAGTTTATTGAAGAAATGGATGCATGGAAGGTGGAAGAAACGAATGCCTAAGCGAACAGATATCAAGACGATTGTAGTGATTGGCTCTGGACCGATCATCATCGGGCAGGCTGCAGAATTTGACTACGCCGGGACTCAGGCGTGTCTGGCTCTGAGAGAAGAAGGCTATGAAGTGGTTCTTATCAACTCTAACCCGGCTACGATCATGACGGATAAGGAGATAGCAGATAGAGTGTATATCGAACCTCTGACTGTCGAATTTATTTCAAGAATACTGAGAAAAGAGCGACCGGATGCACTGCTGCCGACCTTAGGTGGACAGATGGGACTGAATATGGCGATTGCGCTCAATGAGACAGGCATACTTGATGAGCTGGGGATCGAGCTGCTGGGTACCCGTCTGTCAGCTATTAATAAAGCAGAAGACCGCGATCAGTTCAGAGAACTGATGAGAGAATTGAATGAACCTGTACCGGATAGCGATATTGTCCATACCACCCAGGAAGCATTGGATTTCGCAGACTCAATCGGTTATCCCGTTATTGTCAGACCGGCATTTACCATGGGTGGAACCGGAGGTGGACTGTGTGACAACGAAAAGGAACTGCGTGACATCGTCGGGAATGGGCTGAAACTGTCTCCAGTGAACCAGTGTCTGATCGAGCGGAGTATTGCCGGATATAAAGAGATTGAATACGAGGTCATGAGAGACTCTGATGACAATGCGATGGTCGTCTGTAATATGGAAAATATCGACCCCGTCGGCATTCATACGGGAGATTCGATTGTCATTGCGCCAAGTCAGACACTGACCGACAAGGAATATCAGCTGCTGAGAGATGCCTCCCTTAAAATCATTAGAGCATTGGGTATTGAAGGGGGATGTAATGTCCAGCTGGCTCTTGACCCGAACAGTTTTGATTACTTCGTAATTGAAGTCAATCCAAGAGTAAGCCGATCCTCTGCTCTGGCCAGTAAAGCTACAGGTTATCCTATTGCTAAACTTGCAGCTAAAATCGCTGTCGGATTGACTTTAGATGAAATGAAAAATCCTGTCACTGAAACGACATATGCCCAATTCGAACCAGCTCTGGATTATGTAGTTGCTAAGATCCCGAGATGGCCTTTCGATAAATTTGAAACAGGGGACCGAACACTGACTACTCAAATGAAAGCGACAGGTGAAGTCATGTCGATCGGTCGGACTATTGAAGAAAGTTTATTGAAGGCTGTCCGGTCACTTGAAATAGGGGTCAGCCATGTACAGCTGGCTGAGCTGGATCATCTTGACGATGACCAGCTGATCAACAAGACAGTCAAAGCTCAGGATGACCGTCTGTTTTATCTTGTTGAAGCCATTAGAAGAGGGTATCCAGTGGAAGAACTCGCGTCACTGACAAAAATCGACTTATTCTTCCTCGACAAACTGCTTCATATCGTCGAAATCGAACAGCGGCTGACGGAAGGTCGGTGGGATCTTGATCTGCTTGCCTATGCTAAATCCTATGGCTTTTCTGACTGGAAAATAGCTGAACTATGGAATGCGACCGAAGATGAAATCAGTCAGTTCAGAGTCATGCACGAGCTTCTGCCGGTGTACAAGACGGTCGATACTTGTGCTGCTGAATTCGAATCATCCACGCCCTATTTCTACAGTACTTATGAAGAGGAGCAGGAGAGCCTGGTTACAGATAAACAGTCAGTGCTTGTCTTGGGTTCCGGTCCGATCCGCATAGGGCAGGGGGTTGAATTCGATTATGCGACCGTCCATTCAGTTAAAGCCATTCAGGAAGCTGGGTATGAGGCGATCATAATGAACAACAATCCGGAAACTGTGTCTACAGACTTTTCTATTTCGGATAAGCTGTACTTTGAACCTCTGACAGTTGAAGATGTCATGAATGTTATCCAGCTGGAAAATCCAGTAGGAGTGATTGTTCAGTTTGGTGGACAGACGGCTATCAATCTGGCTGAACCTTTACAAAAACGTGGGGTGAAAATTCTTGGGACTACTGTTGAAGATCTGGATCGAGCAGAGAACAGAGATGAATTTGAGAAAGCCCTGAAGAGTCTGAGTATTCTTCAGCCTGAGGGGGGAACCGCTGTTACGGAAGAACAAGCGCTGACTATAGCCTCTTCTATAGGTTATCCGGTTCTTGTCCGTCCGAGTTATGTACTTGGGGGTAGAGGAATGCAGATCGTAGATAATGCTGCTGATCTGTCAAGATACATGAATGATGCTGTACGTATATCTTCAGAACATCCCGTACTTATCGACCGCTACCTGATAGGCGAAGAAGTAGAAGTGGATGCCATCTGTGATGGAGAACAGGTGCTGATCCCAGGAATCATGGAGCATGTAGAACGCTCGGGCGTGCACTCTGGAGATTCCATGGCTGTCTATCCACCACAGCGCCTTTCTCAGAACGTGATCGATACGATTATCGATTACACCGAAAGATTGAGTCTGGGTCTGAACTGTGTGGGGCTCATGAATATTCAGTTTGTTATTCACGAAGAGACGGTATACGTTATCGAAGTTAACCCGCGAGCCAGCCGTACTTTACCATTTCTAAGCAAAGTTACCGGCATTGCAATGGCTCAAGTTGCAACAAAAGCGATACTAGGTCAATCCATTCTAGATCAGGGCTATACACCGGGTCTCCATACACTCTCTTCGATGGTCCATGTAAAAGCACCAGTGTTCAGTTTTTCTAAACTGAACAAAGTGGATGCCACGCTGGGACCGGAAATGAAATCGACTGGAGAAGTAATGGGGAGCGACAGTACACTGGAGAAAGCATTATACAAAGCATTTGAGGCAAGCGATATGAGACTTCCGGAACACGGAACAGTCCTGTTTACTGTAGCTGACGAAGATAAAAATGAAGCAGCTGATTTAGCTGCCAGACTTGTCAATATCGGCTATTCAATCACCGCTACCGAAGGAACGGCTCGTAATTTTAAGGAGAGAGGGATTCCTGCTGATCAAATTGAAAAAACTGGTAATCCTGAAGACCAGTCATATGATATTCTTGATCTGATCATGAGTGGACAGGTCAATCTGGTCGTCAATACTATGGGCAAAAACATTGAAGCTGTACAAGACGGTCTGTCTATCAGAAAAAGCTCAATTGAAAAAGGGATTCCACTGATGACATCACTTGATACTGTTTCAGCCATCATCAGTGTTCTTGAATCGCGTACATTTACAACTTCAGCACTTTAAAAATACTTTTAAATGGAGGAGCAATATGACACGACTATCTGTTTCACTACCCGGATTAAATATGAAAAATCCAGTTATGCCTGCAAGTGGGACGTTCGGATTTGGTGATATGTACCATGATTTGTATGACTACGATCGTCTTGGAGCAATTGTGTTGAAATCTACCACCCGTCAGGCAAGAATAGGAAATGAAGACCCCAAATTTCATCCACTAAATCATAGTGCACTAAACGCTGTAGGATTGAAAAATCCTGGTGTAGAAAAGGTCGTCAGCGAAAAACTTCCACGATTACACGGATTCTCGACACCGGTCATCGGGAGTGTAGCAGGAGAGACGGAAGAGGAGTTTGTTGAAGTAGCAGATATTTTAAGCAAATCAGGTGTGTTGAGTGCATTGGAACTGAATTTGTCCTGTCCCAATGTTAAAGAAGGTGGACTGACTTTTGGAGTCGATCCGTCAGCTGTCAGACGTATAACCGAAAAAGTCAAGCAGGTGACATCACTTCCAGTGTACGTCAAACTGACGCCTAATGTGACGGATATTGTGACTATCGCCAAGGCAGCTGAAGAAGGAGGAGCGGATGGTCTGAGCCTCATCAATACAGTTTTAGGGATGAATTTTGACACTAAAACTAGAAAGCCGGTCCTGGGAAATGTCATGGGTGGACTGTCAGGGGAGAGCATTTTTCCGATCGCAGTTAGAATGGTCTATCAGGTATCACGTGAGGTGTCTGTTCCGATTATCGGGATGGGAGGCATCCGCAGCGCAGATGATGTCATTCAGATGTTTCTGGCGGGTGCTTCTGCTGTGGCTGTAGGTACGGCGACATATCACAATCCGGTGGTCATGAATGAAATCATTGATGCGCTTCCGGACCGAATGGCTGATCTCGGCATCGAATCGATTGAAGACTTGATCAGGGAAGTGAAGGAGGGACGTCGGCTTGGATAATGAACCGATCATTGCACTGGATTTTTCCAACTCAAAAGATACTGAAGCGTTTTTAAATCGATTCGATTCTGACACGTTAAATGTTAAAATAGGTATGGAACTGTTTTATCAGCAGGGACCAGAGATTGTCTACCTGGTCAAAAACAGAGGGCATAGTGTCTTTCTTGACATCAAACTTCATGATATTCCGACAACAGTGAAAAAAGCGATGTCCGGCATAGCCCGTCTTGGGGTAGACATGATCAATGTTCATGCAGCAGGTGGCAGCCGGATGATCGCGGCAGCGGTAGAAGGACTTGAAAGTGGGACAGCCCACGGTCGTAAACGGCCACTTTTGCTGGCGGTCACTCAGCTGACATCAACTTCGGAACAGATTATGCAGGTGGAACAAGGAATAAGCTTTACAATGGAAGAGAGTGTACGACACTATGCGAAGCTGGCCTTTGATTCAGGAGCTGATGGCGTAGTCTGCTCGGCTCATGAAGCTGATCTGATCAGGAGTGCAACCGATGACCGTTTTCTTAGAGTGACGCCGGGTATACGTCTGGATCACTCGTCCAAAGATGATCAGGTAAGGGTCGCTACCCCTTCAGAAGCGAGGGAAATGGGATCCACTCATATTGTAGTTGGACGTCCGATCACTCAAGCTGCTGATCCTGCAGAAATCTACAGCACGATTCAAAGAGAATGGAAAGGATAAAGAGAATGAAAACAGAACATCATACCATACCGGAAGAGCTGTTAAGAATAAAGGCTGTCACAGTATCACCAAAAGAGCCCTTTACATGGACAAGCGGGCTCAAAAGTCCGATTTACTGTGACAATCGTCTGACTATGAGCTATCCTGAAGTAAGGGAAAAAATAATCACGGCATTCGTCAATATCATTCAGACTTATTACCCTGAAGTTGAAGTGATTGCAGGAACCTCTACAGCAGGAATACCTCACGCTGCCTGGATTGCAGATCGACTGAAATTGCCAATGGTCTATATTCGCAGTGAAGCGAAAAAGCACGGAACTGGTAAGCAGATAGAAGGAACCTTTCAGCCTCATGCTAAAATCGTCGTGATCGAAGACCTCATATCCACAGGGCAGAGTGTCATCGACGCCGTCAATGCAGCAAAAAGCGAAGGAGCTGATGTACTCGGAGTGGCAGCGATTTTCACGTACGAGCTCGATCTTGGAACCAGTGCCTTTCATGATTTGAATATCGACTATCACACCATCACAGATTATACTTCTCTAATTGACGCTGCACTTAGGAATGGACTAGTGGATCAGGAGGATATGTCGCGTCTGGAAAGTTGGAAAAAGAGTCCGGAAAGTTGGCTTTGATACTTGATTTTTGACCCTGAATCCTGTAGTATTTGTACAGTGTTGACAGCGTCGGCACACTGACCTTTACTTGGTTTGTCGTTTCACCAGCGCTTACTCAGTAAATGGAGTCATAAACAGGAAAGAGGTGGAAAACATGGCAGTTTCAAAAGAACAGAAACAACAGATCATTACTGATTACGCTCGCCACGAAGGAGATACTGGTTCTCCGGAAGTACAGATCGCAGTATTGACTGCAGAAATCAACGAGTTGAATGAGCACGCAAAAACACACAAGAAAGATTTTCATTCAATGCGCGGACTAATGAAAAAAATTGGTCACCGTCGTAACCTTCTTGCTTATCTACGTAACAAAGACATTACCCGTTACCGTGAATTGATCAAGAGACTTGGTTTACGTCGTTAATTTTGTCCTGTCCCATCACGCTGATCTGCATGCTTATGCATAAAGAATGAGCGGGACGACAGACAGATTAATCTTACTAGTTGAAGCGGGATTCTTAGGAATCTCGCTTTATTTACTATAAAAAACAGTCAGGGGCTTAATTGTCTACTATGCAAATGTGAGCAGATGGAAATGGATCAGATCTGCTGACCTTTGTCTAGTAGGTTAGGCTACCTGAACAAAGGAGAATTTCATGTCAAACAAACAAGTATTCAAGACAACTATCGGCGGCAGAGAACTGACCGCAGAAATCGGCCAGATGGCGAAACAGGCTAACGGGGCAGTCCTTGTCCGTTACGAAGATACTGTTGTTCTTTCTACAGCTGTCGGCAGCAAGAACCCAAGTAGTATGCCATTCTTCCCGCTTATGGTCGTATATGAAGAAAAAATGTACTCAGTAGGTAAGATCCCAGGAGGCTTTATCAAACGTGAAGGCCGTCCTTCAGAAAATGCAACGTTAACAGCGCGTCTGATTGACCGTCCCCTGCGTCCAATGTTCGCCGACGGATTCCGAAATGATGTTCAGATCTTTAACACAGTCATGTCTGTGAATCCAGATAACTCTCCTGAAATGTCAGCGATGTTCGGGTCATCTCTTGCTCTATGCATTTCTGATATTCCATTCAACGGACCAATTGCTGGAGTAACTGTCGGACGTGTAGATGGCAAATTTATCATCAACCCGACTGAAGAGGAAACTGAAAAATCAGATATCGAATTGATCGTAGCTGGTACAAAAGATGCCATCAACATGGTGGAAAGTGGAGCGGATCAGGTTGCTGAAGAAGACATGCTTGAAGCCCTTCTATTTGGACACGAAGCGATCAAGGAACTTGTTGCCTTCCAGGAAGAGATTGTTGCTGCAGTCGGACAGGAAAAAATGGACGTGACTTTGCTTCTTCCTGACGAAGAGCTTAAACAGGAAATTATCGGCAAGTATAATGAGCAGATGAAAGAAGCGATCCAGACTTTTGATAAACAGGAGAGAGCTGAAAAAACTGGGACACTGAAAGACCAGATCATCGAAGCATATGAAGAAGAGTACCGTGATTCGCCAGATCATGATTCTGTTGTTAAAGATGTTAAGACCATCGTCGACGGCATGGAAAAAGACGAAGTTCGTCGTCTGATAACTGAAGAGAATACAAGACCTGACGGCCGTAAAGTCGATGAGATTCGTCCACTTGAATCCGAAGCAGGCATTCTGCCTCGTGTTCACGGGTCAGGACTCTTCACTCGTGGTCAGACCCAGGCTCTGTCAGTTGCGACGCTTGGACCATTGAATGAACACCAGATCATTGATGGATTGAGCAGCGAAGACAGCAAGCGATTCATCCACCACTATAATTTCCCGCCATATTCTGTCGGAGAAACGGGTCCTGTCAGAGGACCTGGTCGACGTGAAATCGGTCACGGTGCTTTGGGTGAACGTGCACTGTCTTACATCATTCCTAATGAGGAAGACTTCCCGTACACTATTCGTTTAGTAGCAGAAGTGCTTGAATCAAACGGATCTTCTTCTCAGGCAAGTATTTCTGCCGGAACACTTGCACTGATGGATGCCGGTGTGCCGATAAAAGCTCCAGTCGGCGGTATTGCTATGGGTCTAGTTATGGACGGAGACAACTATACCGTTCTAACTGATATCCAGGGACTGGAAGATCACCTTGGCGATATGGACTTTAAAGTTGCCGGTACAAGACAAGGGATCACCGCTCTGCAGATGGATATCAAGATCGAAGGAATCACGAAAGAGATTCTTGAAGAAGCACTTGTACAGGCTAAGAAAGCCCGACTTGAGATCATCGATAACATCGAGGAAGAAATTCCAGAACCTCGCAAAGAATTGAGCCAGTATGCTCCTAAGATCGAATCAATTAAGATCAAGCCTGATCAGATCAAAGTCGTTATCGGTAAAGGCGGCGAAACGATCAACAGCATTATTGATGAAACGAATGTTAAAATCGATATTGACGAAGAGGGTAATGTCTCTATTTACGGTCAGGATGCTGAAGGAATCAAGCGAGCAATCGAAATTATTGAAGAGCTGACTGAAGAAGTGGAAGTCGGCAAGATCTATACTGGAACGATCAAACGAATTGAGAAATTCGGTGCGTTCGTGGAGATCATTAAAGGTACAGATGGTCTGGTCCATGTTTCAGAACTGTCTGATAAGTATATTAAAGATGTTGCCAAAGAATTTTCTGTAGGCGATGTGCTTGATGTAAAAGTAACGGAAATTGATGACAGAGGGCGCGTCAACTTGTCCCGCAAGGCTGTCCTGAACGGAAACAACGACGAAGCCTAATTGAACTTGGCTTCTATCAATCAATAATATAAATATAACCCGCATGGCTATCCTTACGAGGCAACTGCTTACCGTAAAGAAGAGACATGTGGGTTATTTTACATAACTGCATCAGATATAGCCGGACTGTCCTCTGACTGAGAAATTCAATGAGTTTAGACGGTCTGTTTCGTTGGTATCCCGGTATCGGATGACTAGTTCTCCTTCTTCACTGATGTCGATGACTCGGGCAGATTTCGAAGTTTGGTCGTGATGAACAGCGATTTCCTTTCCGATCAGTCCTGACTTTTCTCTGCAGAGGGAAATGAAAGGGGAGGCGTCCATCGACTCGTCCCAGGCTGTATAAAATTTGTCAAACCAGGATAGAAAGCTGGTGATGATCGGATTAGGATCGATGACTCTATTTTTTTCAATTGCCAGAGAAGTGGCTTTAGATTTCAATTCTTCAGGCAGTTCATCTCTTGAAAGATTGGTGTTTATCCCGGTCCCGATCACGATGCCAGTCAGTTCTGAGCCGCTGAATTGAGATTCAACAAGAATACCGGCCACTTTGCGCCCGCCGATGACTACATCATTGGGCCATTTAATAGATGCAGGCCAGTCCGGTTCCAGTGCTTTCACAAGAGCAGCAGCGGTCAGCTGAGTAAGCAGTACTGCCTGCTGACTGTCGATATACGGTTTAAGTACAATAGAAAGAGCTACGGACTTTCCGAGATCAGCATGCCAGGATCGGCCCAGCCTCCCTTTTCCTCTGTACTGATGATCAGTCAGGATAACTGATCCATGAGCCAGATCTTGAAGATTATCTAAAGCATAGGTATTTGTCGAATCGATTCTATCGAAGAATTCAAGCGATCGTCCAATAGCGGAGGCAAGTAGATTCTCAGCTACGGATTCTTTATTGACTAGAGGCAGGGTCAGTCTACATCTGTCCTCTTCGGTCTGAATCGGGTAGCCCTGCACGTTAGCTTCATTAAGTAACAGTTTTATCTCTTCTGTTTTTATATGAAGGGTTTTACCGACCAGATCAAAAGAAACGAAAGATGGATAGTCTGATTTAAGTAGAGCGATAAAAGATGAAATGAGTGACATGTCAGACTCCTTTGTAAATAAGTTCATTAGGCTCAGTATACCTGATAAGTAGGCATTTGCCTATATCTATGCTATACTGAAACTGTTAAGCACATAACAGGCAAACGTACATAGGTGAAATAAACTATAAAATCAAATGCTGTAACAAGCGTATTAGAGGTGGAAGATTGTGAGTAATATAAAAATTATTCCTCTTGGAGGAGTAAGAGAAAATGGTAAAAACTTGTATGTACTGGAATCTGGAGACGATATTTTCGTCCTGGACTGCGGACTGATGTACCCTGAAGATGAACTGTTCGGAATCGATGCCGTCATTCCTGATTTCAGTTACCTTGAAGATAACAGAGATAAAATAGCTGGAGTCTTTCTGACTCATGGGCATGAAGATGCAATCGGCGCACTGCCTTATTTCCTGGATACATTCAATGTACCCGTATTTGGCTCAGAGCTGACTATAGCTTTAGCTAAGCTGTTTGTGGGTCAGTCCAATCTGACAACATCATTCGATGACTATCATGTGATCGATGAACACACTGAAATCGACTTTAACGGAACAACAGTCAAGTTCTTCCGTACGACCCATACGATTCCAGATTCAATGGGTATCGCTGTCCATACAGAAGAAGGAAATATTGTCTATACTGGAAACTTCAAGTTCGATCAGAGTTCTCAGGACATGTACAGTACAGATCTTTCTCAGATCGCGGACTTAGGTAAAGAAGGTGTGCTGGCCTTGCTGAGTGACTCTGGTGACGCAGAAAGTCAGACTGAAAATGTGTCTGAGAAAAAAGTTCAGGAAGAAGTTCTAGATATCTTTCAGGATACCAGCAGCCGAATCATCGTAGCTGCAGTTGCAAGCAACATTTTGAGAATCCAACAGGTTCTAAATGCAGCACACAGTTCAGGTAGAAAAGTGTTCATCACTGGAAAGAACCTCGAAGCCATTTTGAAAACTGCCATGGATCTTGACAAGCTGACTCTGCCGGATGAGAACCTAATCGTACCGATCAGCAAGATCGATAAATACGATGACGATCAGATTCTGATTCTCGAAACGGGATCAGCTGGTGAACCGATTAAAACATTAAACCGTATGGCTACAGATAATCATGATCAAGTCAATATCAAAGAAGGGGATCTTGTCTTTATTGCTACCAGTCCATCTACAGCGATGGAAGTTATGGTAGCTGAGACTGAAAACCTGATTTACAGAGCCGGCGGTACAGTTATTAAGTTATCAGGCAGACTGAAAGCGTCCGGACACGCGACGCCTAATGATCTGCAGCTGATGATCAACTTGCTGAAACCGACTTATTTCATACCGATTCAGGGTGAATACAGAATGCTTGCTGCTCACGCGGACCTGGCAAATGAGACAGGTATCCCTTACCAGAATATCTTTATTTTGAGTAATGGAGACGTCGTCAGCTATGCTAAGAATAAAATGACACAGAGCGGACAGGTATCTGCAGATAATACATTGATTGATGGTATTGGAATCGGTGATATTGGAAACATCGTCCTGCGTGACAGACGTCTTTTATCAGAGGACGGTATTTTTGTTGCAGTAGTCACCATCGACCGTAAAAAGCAGCGTATCGTATCTGACCCTCATATCGTGACGCGTGGATTTGTTTTCGTTAAAGAAAGTCAGGATCTGATCAATGAATCCACAGATATTGTTAAAAATATCGTTAAAAAGAATCTTAAACATAATGATTTTGACTGGGGTTCAATCAAGCAGGATATCCGTGAAGGCTTGAATAATCATCTATTCAAGAAAACGAAGAGAAGACCGATCATTCTTCCTGTTATAATGGAAGTCAATCAGAATAGACGCTTTACAAGATAAGTTTTTGGTATATAATAAAAACAGATACTGTACTAGGGGAGTCAATAAATTGGCTGAGAGTGAACTGTGAGTTCAGACCCTTCGAACCTGTACGTTCATACGTGCGTAGGAAGAGTACTTGACTGAGATCGACAATCTGGAGTATGTACAACTATGCTCTCAATATGTCATTATCTCCTTCCCTAGTTCAGTAAACTAACTAGAGAAGGAGATTTTTTATGCAGAACAGACAGTTGAGGATTTATCTGGAAGGGACACTATTTGCCGCATTAGGGATGGTGCTGTCCTGGATCCCCTCAGGAATAGGGTCGTCTTTCAGTGTTTCTTTAGGCATGATTCCTCTGACATTCTACGCCATCAGGAGAGGACTGGGACCGGGAATATTCGCCGGTTTTTTATGGGGAATCCTTCATTTTGTTACTGGCTCAGTATATATGCTGAATGTGTATCAAGTCATTATTGAATATACGATTACCTATGCAAGCATTGGGTTGGCCGGATTCTACTCCAAGGACATTCTTGAGGGGATCAGAAATCAGAAAGACAGACGTGTAAATTTAACGATCGTTGCTGCTGTTCTAGCAGGAGCCGTTGCACGATATTTCTGGCACTTCATAGCCGGCTGGATATTCTGGGGAGACTATGCCTTATGGGGCTTTAGTGCCTTTACATTCTCACTGGTTATGAATGGTCTTAGTATGCTGGCAACTGCCGCTGTTACCATGATTGTTCTATTGATGCTGTATGAGCGGTCTCCACTGATTTTTGTGCCAAAAAGCAAATAACCCCTGTTGGCTTAAGATAGTGGACAGGAGGTTACAGGCTAATGTACACTAAGATAAATAACATTACCATAGTGTACAAAGGAGACCTGTATGACGATTTTAAGCACGATTTTCTGGGGCTTTATTTTTCTGAACTCGGCTTTAGCCATATTTACTGTGTTTAAAGAAAAGGAACGGGACATTGCAGCAATCTGGGCCTGGCTGCTGGTCATTACGATGCTGCCTGGATTCGGATTTTTGATCTATCTGTTTTTAGGAAGGAAAATATCAAAGGAATCTATTTTTGATCTTCGAAGTCAGGATCGAATTGGGATGCCTCAATTAGTCGAGTCACAGAAAATCCTGATCGAATCAGAGAACCTTGATGTTCCTGAATCAAATTATCAGGACAAGACATTTGAGATGGTTCGCTTATTTCTTGAAAGCAATCAGGCTGTTTTAACAAAAGGCAATAAAGTAAGAATCATCAGTGATGGAGAGGAAAAGTTTGATCAGCTTATTAGAGACATTGAAAAAGCGCAGCATCATATTCACGTGACCTATTATATTTTCCGAGGAGACAATATTGGTTTGAGGCTTTTAAGAGCTCTCGAAGAAAAAGCTAAGCAGGGTGTTGAGGTCAAAGTGTTATACGACCCAGTTGGTGCCAGAGTATTGGGCAAAGACTTCTTTGATAAACTGAGAACATACGGTGGTCAGGCTGAACCATTTTTTGGTTCTAAGTTTTTCCTGATCAACCTGCGACTGAACTATAGAAATCACCGGAAGATCGTGGTTATTGATGGAAAGGTCGGCTATACTGGTGGTTTTAACGTAGGGGATGATTACCTTGGCATGTATGAAGATATGGGGTATTGGAGAGATACACATTTGAGAATAGAAGGTAATGGAGTTCTTACTCTGCAGACCCGTTTTCTGATGGACTGGAATGCTTCTGTTAAAGATAAGCAGGTAAACTACGAGGAAACATATTTTCCTTTTTCCAGTTTAAGAGGGTCTACGGACATGCAGATTGTTTCCAGTGGACCAGACAATGAGATGCATGCCATCAAGAAAGGATTCATCAAAATGATCAGCATGGCTAAAGAATCCGTGCTGATTCAAACACCTTATTTCATTCCTGACGAAGCGCTTATGGAAACAATTAAAATAGCCATTCTGTCAGGAATAAAAGTAAAAGTCATGATACCGAACAAGCCTGATCATCCATTTATTTATCGTGCTACACTAAGTTATGCTGAAGAGCTGGTTAAAAGTGGGGCAGAAGTTCATATTTATGACAAAGGGTTTCTTCACTCGAAAGTTATCGTGATAGATGGAGAAATTTTATCAGTAGGGACAGCTAATTTTGATATCAGAAGTTTCCGTCTGAATTTTGAAGTCAATGCATTTATTTATGATCGTTACCTTGCCAAGAAACAGGTCAGGCTGTTTGAAGAGGATGAGAAAAATTCATATTTACTCACAGAAGATATGATCGACAATTACTCCAAATGGGAAATTTTCAAACAGCAGTTTTCTCGGCTTTTTTCACCCATACTTTAAATAATATTCACGTCTGTTCATCCTGTTCAGAAGACCGTCCGGTTCTTCCTATGGGTTTGAACAGACGTTATTTTTTTGGTAGCTTTACATTTTCTCATTTCATTGTAATTTAATTATCTAAATTTGTTTTTTATATGCAAAAATATAAAAAGGCTTTCAATGTTGATCTGTAAGCTGAAAATGCTAATAAACGTATCATTTGCAATTGCGTCATCTTTCTGTAATAATTAATAAGGACCTTTTATTTGCAAAAATATGTATGATAGAATGCATATAATTGCTTATGGAAACTAAAATAGCCAGAAGGTAGTCATAATTATTAAAAAAATGTGAGAAACCTACTGGTACATAATCCAGTTATGTGTTTGAGTCTGTGTGATGGTGAGGAAGGTCTATTCCTTTGGTGACTTCATACAGTTTTTTTATGGGTTAAACTCAGAGCATAACAGAATAAATGTAGAGGAGATACGATCATGATCGAGTTCAAGAATGTATCAAAAGTGTATGGAGATGGAACAAAGGCTGTTGACGATGTAACGTTCACGATCAACGAAGGTGAATTTGTTGTCCTGATTGGAACATCAGGAAGTGGGAAGACTACGACAATGAGGATGATCAACCGTATGATCGATTCGACATCGGGAGAGATCCTTATTGATGGAAAGGATATTAAGCAAGAAGATGCCGTGCAGTTGAGGAGAAAAATCGGGTATGTTATCCAGCAGACTGGCCTTATGCCCCATATGACAGTTTACGAAAATATTGTCATGGTACCCAAGCTGTTAAAGTGGGACAAAGAAAAAATGCAGGAAACTGCAGAACGATTACTGAAACGAGTCGATATGGGACCGGAATTTCTTGACCGTTATCCACAGGAGCTTTCAGGTGGACAGCAGCAGAGGATCGGTGTCATCCGAGCACTTGCTGCTAATCAGGACATCATTCTCATGGATGAACCATTCGGAGCACTGGATCCTATAACGAGAGATGCTTTACAGGAACTGGTCAAGCACCTCCAGGAAGAGATGGGACGTACGGTTGTATTCGTTACTCATGATATGGACGAAGCACTTAAACTGGCAGACAAAATTGCGATCATGTCAGAAGGAAAAATCATTCAATATGACACACCGGATAACATTCTAGCTGAGCCTGCAAATGAATTTGTCGAAAGCTTCCTAGGTGAGGACAGACTTCAACAGCGATCAACGATGCAGACCGTAGATCAGGTTATGGTGAAAACACCTATTTCGGTCACACAGGATATTACACTGGGAGAAGCTATTCGTGTCATGAGAGACCGAAGAGTAGACACATTATTTGTGACTGATATGAATAATGTACTGCAGGGGCTGGTTGATTTCGAAGCAATCAATAAAAACAGACAGAAAGCGTCAACTGTTCAGGATATTGTGTCTCATGTCTATTATGTAAAATCCGGCACCCTGCTGAGCAGTGTGGCAGACAAGATGCTCAAGCGTGGATACAAGAACATCCCAGTTGTCAGCGAAGAAGGCAAATTGGAAGGGCTTGTCACACGGGCGTCACTAGTAGATATTGTGTACGATACAATCTGGGGAGATGACGAAGAAGTGGAAAGCATTCCTCTAGAAACGACCCAGTTTTCAGAATCAGAATAGGAGGAGACCTCAGTGATCGATTTTCTTAACAACTACGGTGCTCAGATGATGCGACTGATCTGGGAACACTTATATATATCAATAGTAGCATTAGGATTAGGTGTGATCGTAGCAGTGCCGATCGGTATCCTACTTACACGAACGGATAAACTGGCGACATTTTTCATCGGTCTGGCTTCCATACTTCAGACTGTTCCGTCACTGGCACTGCTGGCTCTGATGATTCCATTTCTTGGGATCGGACAGTTTCCAGCTATCATGGCACTCTTTATCTATTCGCTCCTGCCTATTCTCAGAAATACGTATACAGGCATGAAGGGTGTGAATCCTGATCTTGTAGATGCAGCCAGAGGAATGGGGATGACCGAATCCCAGCTGGTCAGGAAGGTGGAACTCCCTCAGGCAGCTCCAGTAATCATGGCGGGTATCAGACTGTCAGGAACTTACGTTATCGCCTGGGCAGCTCTTGCATCATATATAGGAGCAGGTGGACTTGGAGATTTCATTTTTAATGGGTTGAACCTCTACATTCCTGAACTGATCATAGGAGGAACGATCCCTGTGACCATCCTGGCTTTACTGGTGGATTTTGTATTAGGACGAGTAGAGAAGAAGGTTACACCTAGAAACCAAGTCACAGAATAGAGAAAGGCTGATAATAATGAAATTTAAGAAAAATTTGAAACTTGCTGCTTTGAGTTCTGCAGCAGTATTGATGACAGCTTGTTCTCTTCCTGGTCTGGGAGCAGGTCTGACTGAAGAAGGTAATATTACTATTGCTACTCAGTCATCTACTGAGATGGTCATCTTAGGATACATTGTACAGGGCATGGTCAATCACTACTCTGATATCAATGCGGATGTTATTCAAAATCTCGGGTCATCCACGATGGTGACACAGGCACTTGCGCAGGGAGATGCGGATGTCGCTGCTGCAAGCTACACGGGAACTGCTTTGACAGGAGAGCTGGGTATGGATCCAATTACGGATCCTGATGAAGCAAGAGCCGCTGTAACAGAAGGATTTAGAGAACAGTACAATATGAAATACTTCCCGTCCTATGGTTTTGAAAACACTTATGCATTTCTCGTAACGAGTGAACTGGCAGAAGAGTATGGACTTGAAACAATAAGCGATCTCGAACCCATTGCTGAAGACCTGACTGCTGGAGTCGATAATTCTTGGATGGAAAGAGAAGGAGATGGCTACAGAGCATTTCTGGAAACATATGAATTCGACTTCGATACCGTCTACCCCATGGAGATAGGTCTAGTATATGATGCAGTTCAGTCCGGCAACATGGACATCGTCTTGGGGTATTCTACAGATGGACGAATCGCCAGCTATGATCTGGTATTTCTGGAGGACGACTTAAATTTCTTCCCTCCATATGACGCAAGTCCGTCAGCTCTTTATGATACTCTTGAAGAGTATCCTCTCCTCGAGGACATCCTGTTGAAGCTTGAAGGAGTCATAGAAACGGAATATATGCAGGAAATGAACTTTATCGCTGACGAGTATCTTATTGAACCGGCCACTGTAGCTACAGAGTTTCTTGAAGCTAATAACTACTTTGAAGACAGTGAACCATATCTCGAACCAGCAGGAGGGGAATAAGATGTTAAATATTGAAGGGCTAGATGAATTATCGCAAATGAATATCGTCCAGCAGCTGATTTACTACGTTCAGCAGAATGGCCCCTATCTATGGGATCAGTTTGTCCGTCACTTTCTTATCTCGATTTACGGTGTGCTGTTTGCCGCTCTCGTTGCTATTCCTCTGGGATTTTATATAGCGAGACACAGTAAACTGGCTGATTGGGTAGTAGGAGCAGCTAACGTGATACAGACCATACCATCTCTCGCAATGCTGTCGATCCTAATGCTTGGGTTCGGGATTGGTGTCAACACAGTAATTATCACTGTATTCCTGTATTCACTTCTTCCGATCGTTAAAAACACTTATGCGGGTGTGAAGAATGTAGACAACGCTTTGATGGATGCTGCAAAAGGGATGGGAATGACCCGCTGGCAGCAGACTTACAAAGTGGAGCTGCCCATGGCATTATCGGTGATTATGGCTGGATTAAGGAACGCTCTGGTCGTAGCTATCGGTGTAACTGCTATTGGAACGTTTATCGGTGCAGGTGGACTAGGAGATATTATCCAGAGAGGCGTGAATGCTTCTCAAGGAGGAGCAATCATCCTGGCCGGTGCTATTCCAACTGCACTCATGGCTGTTGCAGCTGATCTTGTCCTGGCATGGCTTGAAAGAAAACTGAATCCGGCCAGTCGGGTGAGCAGATAATCAAAAAACAGCTATGGAGATGATCTTGTCTCCATAGCTGTTTTTTATTTTGTCAATCTGATATGTCTGATGTCTTTGGCATTAATTAAGTAAGTAGTTCGTGATGAAGCTGTTTTTATAATGACTTGAGTTGAATGAGGTGAAAATACTGGTATCCCTATAAACTCGTTGATCTGATCTGAATGAGCAGTAGGGTTGACCTGAACGATAATACGCTGCTGTTTTTTGACAGACTGCTTAAGGAATAAACCCAACTGACTTTTTGGCATCTGCGGCTGAACTTTAGATAAACTGGTAGAAAACAGAGCGCCGTATCCTTTCCTGAAAACATCTACAATATGCTGTGTTTCAATAGCTAATTTACTCATGATCGTCCTCCCCGAACATATGTTACCTTTAGTATAGCTTGCGAACATACATTCGTCAAGAGTCTCATGCAGTTTTTTTGTGATTGTCTGGAACACGTTTGTCTAATGAGATTCTCAAAAGCTTATTGACTATAGGAATGAAGGAACTGAAGATAAAACTGAAGTGGGGAGGATATTTTAGTGCTTTTGTTTCTATTTAACTAAAAAAAACGTATAATAGGAATGAATACATTATAAGGAGTGGGTATTTTATGGATTATCAGCTGATAACCGATTCCTGTTGTGATCTTCCGCTGGAATTAGTGGAAAGATTCGACCTGGATATTGTCAACTTCACAATTACTATCAGTGGAGAAGAGCTGATCGATGATATGGGAAAAACGTTCGATAAGACGTCCTTTTTTAATCGACTTAAAGAAGGAGAGACTGCTTCAACATCACAAGTCAACGTTCATGCCTATCTCGAAAAGTTTAAGAAATATGTAGATGAAGGTAAGCCGGTTATTTACTTAGGGTTTTCTTCAGAATTGAGTGGGTCACTTAATAGTGCCCGTCAAGCCAAGCAGATGCTTGAAGAAGAATATGATGATGTGGATCTGACCATCATCGACACACGGGCAGCCAGTCTTGGAGAAGGCCTGCTGGTCTATGAAGCTGCACTGAAAAAAGAGGCAGGTATGAGTAAGGATGAACTGGTCAATTGGGTCGAGGATAATAAGCTGAACTACCATTCCTGGGTCACAGTAGATGACATTAAACATCTGCAGCGAGGAGGAAGGATCTCAGCTACTGCAGCTACAGTTGGTTCACTGCTCAATGTCAAGCCGATCATCATCATGAACCGTGAAGGAAAGCTTGTCCCGTCCTCAAAAGTTCGAGGCAGGAAGAAGTCACTTCAATTCCTTGTCGATCAGACAGTCAAGAACATAAGAGATGAAGAAGAGCATGCTGTCTTTATCGGTCATGTTGGAGTGCCTGAGGAAGCTGACTTTGTCAGAGAGAAACTGCTTGAAAAAGTGAGTCCTAAGGAAATTATTGTATCAAGCTATGGTCCGACAGTTGCAGCCCATACAGGATTTGGCTCTTTATCCGTCTTCAGTTATGGAGAAGAACGGTAACAGTCACTTTCCCCTCATTACAGTAGTCCTGAATAAAGAGACTGCTGATAAGTTTCAGTTGACACTAATTTTGAGAGTATGCTATTATAAATTTTGTTAGTACAATTTATATCAATGCGGTTGGGCGTGAGCTTTCAAGGTTATTTTCTTCTAGGGCGAGAAGAAGGCCTGTTAGCTGCGCCCTTTTTTTGAAAGGGGGAGAATGAAGTGAACCGTGAAGCAATTAATTACGTAAAAGATGCAGAGGCTAGAGTTGAAGAACTTAGAGCCAATGCTGAAAAAGAGATAAAAGACATCAAGGCTGGAACTGCTCTTCGGATGGAGAAAATAAACGAGCAGACTGAACACGAACTTGCTGCCTATCGAAAAGAGCAGCAGGAACAGGTCGAGTCCAGACTGGGTGAAGATGAGAAAGTGTTTGAAGAGCAGATCAATGAAGACATTAACCGATTCAACGCTACCTATGAATCGGAAAAAGACAGATTGGCCAGTCGAATAGCAGAGGAGGTATTGCGTCGATATGGCAATAGCTAAAATGAAAAAACTGACCTTGTTAGCGGAACATTCTAACAAGGAAGCTGTGTTAAAAAGTGTTCAGGAAATGCAAAGTCTTGAAATTATTCCTTTAGCTGACGTACTAGAAGAAAGTCTGCTCAGTGAATTTGAAACTAACGTATCGAGTGATGTGGCTAGTGACAGTCAGTCGAAACTTCAGGATATTGAATATGCAATTAATTATTTGAAAGATTATGTTGATCAGCCTGGGCTGATTGAAAGACTTAAGACCAAGCGGGATGTTTTCACACTTAAAGAGCTTGAAAGTCACGTGGAAACTGCAGATGTTGAGGGTCTTCTGGAGAAAGTCTCTCAGAAGGAAAAACATTTGAACGAACTGGATGAACGACTCAAAGGACTGAAACAGGAAGAGGAATTTCTGAGAAAATGGCGGGCTCTTAGCTTTATGCCGGAAGAAGTCAGTGATTTCAGGCTTATGGATGTACTGGTCGGCACAGTTGACAAAGAACAGTCTGATTCTCTGGTTCAGTCACTGCGTGAAAATGGAAAAGTCTATTACGATGAAGTCTACAGACGAAGTGATGAAGTGGCGTATCTACTGATTCTTCCTAAAACAGAGAAAAAGCACTTTGATGAACTGATAGCCCAGTACAGCTACAGAGAATTGACTTACTCACACGAACTTCTACCTGAAGACGAACTTTATCGCAACCTGACCGGTCAGAAAGAAGTTAGAGACGAAAAATCTTCTCTTATATCTGATATGAGAAAATGGACAAGACTCTATAGAGATCTTGAACTAGCAGAAGAATATTTCTACAATATTTCCGAACGGGAAAAGGCTCATGCGCTGCTCATAGACAGCCCCCATCTTTTTCTGCTGTCCGGTTGGATAGAAGAAGAAAAGGTAGATTCCCTTAAAGCCAATATCGAGAGCTCAACCGGTGAAAGCGAAGTAGCTGTTCTTTCCGACGATATTTTAATGAAGGAATATAATGATGTACCTGTGGTGCTCAAGAATAATAAACTTGTCCGTCCGTTCGAGATGATCACAGAAATGTTCAGTTATCCTAAATACAATGAGGTTGATCCTACCCCGCTTATGATGCCGTTCTTTATGGTGTTCTTCGGTATGATGGCAGCTGATCTTGGTTATGGGCTGCTTCTGTTTGGGGTCACATTATTTGCCCTTAAGGCATTTAACATAGAAGGATCGATGGGCAATTTTCTGAAATTCCTCTATACATTGTCATTCCCGACAATGGCTTTTGGTCTTTTCTTCGGAAGTTTCTTCGGAATAGAGCTGCCCATACAAGTCTTTTCTTTACAGGATGATGTCCTTGAAATTATGGCATTTTCAGTTGTACTAGGACTGATCCAGCTGCTGTACGGGTTGGTTCTGAACGGAATCATCAAAGGCAAGCAGGGGCAGAGAGCCTCTTCATACGTGGATGGATATGCCTGGTTCCTTATGCTGATAGGGTTTATTCTCTGGGTTGCAGGAGCTATGTTATTAAATATTCCATTGCTGACTCAAGTCGGTATTGGACTTGTGGTTCTAAATGCAGTTGGTATCCTTGTTGTTTCAGCAATTTCCAGTTCCAACAAAGCATTGGGTATTGGTCTTGGAGCATACAATTTATATGGAATATCAGGTTATGTAGGAGATATTGTCAGTTATACAAGACTGATGGCACTGGCAGTAGCAAGTGCAAATATTGCGATGGCGTTCAATATGATCATCGGTTTCCTGCCGCCTATAGCAAGATTTACTGTAGGTGTTCTGATCATTATTGCCCTGCAGGCACTAAATATAGCACTGACATTCTTAAGTGCTTATGTCCACACATCCCGACTGCAGTACGTTGAGTTCTTCGGTAAATTCTTCGAAGGCGGAGGCAGACCACTGACTCCACTTAAAATGCTTGAAAAACATGTCTGGATGGAAGACAATAATAACGGTTAAAACTATATTTATAATAATGGAGGAAAAAAATAATGAGTAACTTTGAACTGTTTTTTGGAGATAATTTAGGTTTTGTATTTGGTGCAGTAGGTGTCGCTCTGGCAGTCATCCTTTCAGGTATCGGATCATCAAGAGGGGTAGGATCTGCAGGTGAAGCAGCAGCTGCCTTGACAAAAGAACAGCCGGAAAAATTCGGTCGTGCACTAGTTCTTCAGATGCTTCCAGCAACACAGGGGCTTTACGGTTTCGTTATCGGACTACTGATCATTATCAACTTGTCTACTAACCTTGATGTGTCAACTGGATGGTACTACCTGATGGTTGGACTTCCTGTAGGGTTTACTGGACTGACATCCGGTACATTGCAGGGACGAGTTTCAGTAGCTGCTATGCAGATTCTTGCTCAGAAACCTGAACATACAACTAAAGGAATCATTTATTCAGCGATGGTTGAAACATATGCAATTTTAGGTTTCGTTATTTCCCTGATGATGATCATCTTCATGTAATAAATGAAAGGAAGGAATTTAGAGTTCAGTGATCAGGCAGCCGTTTGACACTTAA
This sequence comes from Alkalibacterium pelagium, assembly GCF_900109325.1. Lineage (GTDB taxonomy): Bacteria > Bacillota > Bacilli > Lactobacillales > Carnobacteriaceae_A > Alkalibacterium > Alkalibacterium pelagium. The sequence goes on along the minus strand of NZ_FNZU01000002.1, from coordinate 172,671 downwards.
TAACTGAATTCCTTGTTTCATTTCATTATTATTACTCTGAAACGGAGGGAAATCATGGCAGATTTAAAATTATTGACTGAACGAGTCGTTGAAAAAGAAAAAGCGGCTATACGAACTGAAATTGAAGAAGCTAAAAAACAGGCTGAAGATGATATTCAGGCTGCCGAAGCAGAAGAGGTACAGAAACGTCTTCAAGCTAAGGAGCAAATCAAAGCAGATGCCGAGCATGATTACACGATTCGAAGAAATACACTGGATATCAGAAGAAGAAATGAAGTGTTGGCTGCTAAGCAGTCTATATTGAACAACACGTTCAAAGAGGCTAAATACAAACTGGATAATCTGGATAAAGAAACTTTTCGACAGTTTACTGCAAATGTATTGAAGCAGTTTACAAACGAAGAACAAGTGACCTTGAAATTGGGTGAAAAGTCTGCCCATTCCATTGATGGAGCCTGGGTAACAGCTAATAAACCAGCTGAACTGACTGTCTTGGTATCGGATGAAACTGTAAAAGGACAGTCCGGGTTTCTTATCGAAAAAAATGGCATAGAATACAACTTCTTATTCGATTCTTTAGTGGAAGATGCCAAAACTGACATTTTACCAGATATTTCTAACGAATTATTTTAAGGAGGAGAATACAGTTGAAAGATACCGCTTATGGTTCAAGTAATGTTCTCATTCGTATTTACGAGAATGATCTCCTCACTCGATCTCATTTCGAACGCATGCTGACTGCAGATTCATTTGAAGATGCTGTCAATGTTTTAAGAGAAACGCCTTACCGGAATGATGTCGATAGAATCAAAGAAGATAAAAGTTATGATGAAATGTTCATGAATGAGCTTCATCAGACATTTGATGAACTGCTAGAGATTGTTCCCAACAAGGAATTGATAGAACTCGCTGGGTTGAGGTATGCCTATCATAACCTGAAAGTTCTCTTTAAAGAAGAGTTTACAGATCAGGATCTGGATCATTTATTCATCCCGATCGGCCGTTATCCTATATCAGAATTGAGACAGGCGGTAAGAACAGGTGAATCTGATGTCCTTCCAGTCGAGTATATGGACAGTATCCATGAACTTCAGGAAGATTTCGATCAATATCATAATGTTCAGGCTGTGGATATCATACTCGACAGACGGTACTTTACCCATCTTCGTATTTTAGCTGATCAGACAGGAGAAGAGGGCGTACCCGAACTGACAGAATCGATGATAGATTATAAAAATATATCTACTTTGATCAGAGGAATGAAACAGAATAGGACACGCAATTTTCTGCTGACCGTTCTATCGAGCTCAGGATCGATTCCTAAAGATGATTTGCTCGATATTGCCGAAAATGGACAGCAGTACGCTCTACAGTATTTCAGAACAACCGATTACCGCAAATTGATTGAAGCGTCAGTTGACTCTGAAACAAATGAACTGTCTACAGTAAAGATCGACCAGCAGACAGATGATGCATACATGACTACGATGAGAAATGCCAGGCTTCAGTCCTTTGGACCGATGCCGGTACTCGCTTATCTCTATGCAAAGGAAATCGAAGTCAAAAATCTCAGACTGATACTTTCCGGTAAGGAAAACGGTGTGCCGGCTGATGGCATAAGAGAAAGGATGCGATTAAACTATGCCCAATAAAATTGGAGTTGTCGGAGATAAAGATTCTGTTCTGGCATTCAAAATGCTTGGATTTTCTGTTTATTTCGCATCAGAAGCAAAAGAGACCCGTCGGATCATCGACAGTCTGGCTGACAAGGATTATGGTGTGATTTACCTGACAGAACAATTGGCAGAATTAGTCCCTGAAACGATTAGACGCTATGACGCTAAAATGAAACCTGCCATCATTTTGATCCCTAATCATGCAGGCTCACGTGGTATTGGTAAAAAACGTGTGCAGGAAAATGTCGAAAAAGCAGTGGGTCAAAATATTTTATAGGAGGGTACGATTTTGAGTAAAGGAACGATAGTAAGTGTTTCTGGCCCCTTAGTTACAGCTAAAGGGATGGAAACAGCTAATATACAGGATATTTGCCGTGTAGGTAAACTAGGCCTTATCGGTGAAATCATTGAAATGAGAAACGACGTTGCCTCTATACAGGTATACGAAGAAACGTCTATGGTAGGTCCGGGTGAAGTCGTTGAAACAACTGGTGAAGCGTTATCCGTAGAGCTTGCTCCGGGTATGATTTCTCAGATGTTTGATGGGATCCAGAGACCACTGGATGAATTTATGGAAAAAACTAACAGCAACTTTCTTGAGCGCGGCATGTCCATCGAGCCGCTGAATCGTGAAAAGCAATGGGAATTCACTCCATCCCTTGAAGAAGGAACGGAGGTCTCTGAGGGCGACATCGTCGGTATCGTTCAGGAAACAAACGTGATCGAACACCGCATCATGGTTCCTCACGGAGTCAAAGGTAAAATAAAGTCAATTTCTGCAGGAACGTTTACAATTAGTGAATCTATCTATGTACTGGAGACAGAAGACGGCGATAAAGAGTTCACTATGATGCAGAAATGGCCAGTAAGAAGAGGCCGTCCGATAAAAACAAAGCTGAACCCGGAAGAACCACTAATTACCGGTCAGCGTGTCATCGATACATTCTTCCCAGTTGCTAAAGGTGGAGCTGCCGCTGTTCCAGGACCATTTGGAGCCGGAAAAACAGTAGTTCAGCACCAGATTGCAAAGTGGGCAGATGTTGATTTAGTTGTCTACGTAGGCTGCGGAGAACGCGGGAATGAGATGACGGATGTTATTAATGAGTTTCCTGAGCTGATCGATCCAAATACCGGAGAATCAATCATGGAACGTACCGTACTGATTGCCAATACATCGAACATGCCTGTAGCGGCTCGTGAAGCATCTATCTACACTGGAATCACTATTGCAGAGTATTTCCGTGATATGGGTTACTCCGTTGCGATCATGGCTGACTCTACGTCCAGATGGGCAGAGGCTTTACGTGAGATGTCAGGTCGTCTTGAAGAAATGCCTGGTGATGAAGGATATCCCGCTTACCTTGGGTCTCGTCTAGCGGAGTACTATGAACGAGCAGGTAAAGTTGTTACTCTTGGATCTGGAGACCGTACAGGAAGCATTACAGCTATTGGTGCCGTATCTCCTCCTGGAGGGGATACATCTGAACCCGTTACACAGAACACTCTGCGTGTAGCTAAAGTATTCTGGGGTCTAGATAGTTCTCTTGCTCAAAGACGTCACTTCCCGTCAATCAACTGGCTGAATTCCTATTCATTATATAGTAATGAAATGAATGACTATGTTGGTAAGCAGTTGGGAGAAGACTGGAATGGAATGGTTACTAGAGCGAAAGCCCTCCTGCAGGATGAATCCGAACTACAGGAAATCGTTCGTCTGGTCGGAGTAGAATCTCTGTCAGAGCGAGACCGCTTGAAACTGGTTGTAGCGAGAATGATTCGTGAGGACTTCCTACAGCAGAATGCATTCGATGATGTGGATACTTACACATCTAGAAACAAACAGTACGAAATGCTTTACACGATTTTAAATTATGAAGATCAGGCAGTACGTGCGATGGATCTGGGTGCCTATTATGATGAAATTATCAAAGGCACTGAAGATGTCCGTGAACGCATCGGTCGAATGAAATATATAAGTGAAGATGAAATCAAAACGATTGAGACAATCCGTACTCAAACTAAAGATGACATTCAGACAGTACTAGAGAAAGGCGGTGTAGAATCAGATGCTTAAAGAGTATAAGACAGTTTCCGAAGTAGTCGGCCCGCTGATGACGGTCGAAGGTGTCGAAGGCGTGAAATTTGACGAACTGGTCGATATCGAACTTCAAACCGGCGAGCGCAGAAGAGGACAAGTCCTTGAGATCAACGGAGACAAAGCAGTGGTTCAATTGTTCGAAGGATCCACAGGCATCAACCTGGAAGAAACTAAAGTGCGCTTCCTGGCCAAACCTCTCTCTTTAGATGTGTCAGAAGATATGATTGGACGAACCTTTGATGGGATGGGGCGAGTCAGTGATGGGGGACCAAACCTGATCCCTGAAAAAAGTCTGGATATCAATGGTATCGCAATTAACCCGATTGCTAGAGATTATCCGGATGAATTCATTCAGACAGGTATTTCTACGATCGATCACCTGAATACACTTGTTCGTGGACAGAAGCTTCCAGTATTTTCCGGTTCTGGCCTTCCGCACAAAGAATTGGCTGCTCAAATCGCCCGTCAGGCTAGCGTAACGAATGCAGATGAAAAATTTGCTGTCGTATTTGCTGCAATCGGGATCACATTTGAAGAAGCCGAGTACTTTATGAACGACTTCAAGAAAACTGGAGCGATTGACCGGTCTGTTCTGTTCATCAACCTTGCAGATGATCCGGCAATCGAACGTATTGCAACACCAAGAATGGCGTTGACTGCTGCCGAATACCTGGCTTTCGAAAAAGACATGCATGTTCTGGTCATCATGACCGACATGACTAACTATGCCGAAGCCCTGCGTGAAATATCAGCTGCTCGTCGTGAGGTGCCTGGACGTCGAGGATATCCTGGGTATCTGTACACAAACTTAGCGACATTGTATGAACGTGCAGGTCGACTGGAAGGAACAAAAGGATCTGTGACACAGATTCCGATTCTGACTATGCCTGAGGATGACATTACCCATCCGATCCCCGATCTGACAGGGTATATCACTGAAGGACAGATCATATTGTCCCGTGAACTTTATAACCAGGGCTACCAGCCACCGATCAATGTTCTTCCTTCTCTGTCTCGACTAAAAGACAAAGGGACAGGTGAAGGGAAGACGAGAGTAGACCATGCGCCGACAATGAACCAGATTTTCTCTGCCTATGCACAGGGGAAAGAAGCAAAAGAATTGTCTGCCGTTTTAGGTGAGGCTGCTCTGTCAGAAACAGACAGAAAATATGTCGAGTTTACGAATAAATTCGAAAAAGAGTATGTGAATCAGGGGAACTACACTAACCGTACGATCCAGGAAACACTGGATCTTGGCTGGGATCTTCTGAAAGTCCTGCCTCGTGCAGAACTGAAACGTATCAAGGATGATATGCTTGACAAATACCTGCCAAAAGGAGAGTGAGGTAAATGGCTAAATTAAATGTCAACCCCACTCGTATGGAACTGGCTAATCTGAAAAAAAGATTGAACCTTGCCAGCAGAGGGCACAAGCTTCTGAAAGACAAGCAGGATGAACTGATGCGTCAGTTCATTCAGCTCATCAGAAAGAATAATGAACTCAGAAATCAGGTAGAAGAAAAGCTCGAGAAAGCGATGCAGTCGTTTGCTATGGCCAAGTCGTTGCTACATGAAAATTATATTGAGGAACTGATGGCTGTGCCGAGCCAGAGCGTATCTCTGAACATCGATCGCAAGAATATTATGAGTGTGCGTGTCCCTCAAATGAATTTTCATTATGATTCTCATACAGAAGATGCGAGTGAACTAAGTTACGGCTACTTGAATTCAAATGGTGAACTGGATTTAACTTTTGAATACCTGGTTGAAGTCATGCCAGAGATGCTTGAACTCGCTGAAATCGAGAAAACATGTCAGCTGATGGCAGATGAAATTGAAAAAACAAGAAGACGAGTTAATGCGCTGGAGTATATGACCATCCCGCAGCTCGAAGAAACGATTTATTTCATTCGAATGAAGCTTGATGAAAGTGAACGTTCAGCTATTACACGTCTGATGAAAGTAAAAGACATGGGACAGTAGTAACTGGCGGAGACAGTGAAAATAGATGATAAGATGCTTAGATCTTATATCTGTTTTCACTGTTTTTACATAGTATTGATAATTAGGGAACTTTATAGAATGAAAATAGGCTATCGGCCAGGAGGCAACAGTCATGACATCATCCTTTTTTGAAAAGAAGAACAAAAAGAGAGCACTTGTTTTTGGCGGAGGCGGTGCTCGCGGCTCATTTGAAATAGGTGTTTGGAGAGCACTTGATGAGTTGGACTATGTTCCCGATATCATTACAGGAACATCAGTGGGCGCTCTGAACGGGGCGCTTTACATTCTGGGTGATGTGTCTGAGGCAGAAAGCATGTGGAAAGAAATCGAAACAGGTAAGGTTCTGGATATGGATACTCCACTGAAAATAGACAGTTTTAAGGAGTACCGGCGGACACTAACTGGTTTTCTGATCAAAATCATTCGAGAAAAAGGAGTGAGTTCCGCTCCTTTAAAAGAACTCATCGATTCGTATATCGATGATGAAAATAAGATAAGAAACGATGGAACAGTCTTCGGTCTGTCGACAACCAACCTGAAGACGAGAGAAATCGAGTATTATTTTCTGGACGATATTGAAGAAGGCAGGCTGAATGACTACCTTCTTGCCAGTGCTTCGCTCTATCCGGCTATTCAGAAAAAAATAATCGATGGGACACCGTACATTGATGGGGGTTACCGCAATAATATACCGATAAATATGGCCTTGAATAAAGCACCTGATCAGATTATTCTTGTCGATGTTCAGGGTCCAGGCCTTCTGCATTATGACCATCGGATAGAAGAATGTGAGTCATTACTGATCCGAACAAAGTGGCCGCTTGGAGATATGCTGCTTTTTGACACGAACAGGACAGAAGTGAATATAGAACTGGGCTACTGTGAGACGATGAAGTTAGCCAGACCGGACCTCTATAAAGGTCTATGGTATACTTATGATAGCGAGACACTAGACAAGGATGAATCTGTCTTTTATGTGGCCTTGAATGGCCTTCTGACTGGGAAACGCTCAAAAGGGGTCTATGATTATATTAAAAAGGATAACCATCAGCTGATCCTCTTGAAGGAGCTCGAAAAACGATGGGGTGGGACAGTCGATGAGACCACTGTTTCTTTAGTTTTATGTGAATTGACAGGTAAACTATTCAACATGATCCCTGATAAAATATACAGTGTAGACGAGTTCCAAAGTGAGCTGATCCACCGTCTGATAAAAATGAGAGAGGCAGAACGGAAAAAGCCTGTCGATGAGTTTGAACCCCGGTTTCTTTTAAGTGGAAAAGAGTGGACCGAGGAATTTCTTGAAGGATTACCGCTCATATCGAACCGGTCACTTGTTATTCAGATTCTTGAGAGACTTGAAGATGAGCAGCTTAAGTGGGACACGCCTTTCTATAAGCTTATGATCCGAACAAGACCTTTTCCGTTCATTATTGCTTTATACTGTAAATATCTTTTGAACAAAAAATTAGGTTTGTATGGGGAAAAGTAAAATTACCTTTCATTTCTATAGTTTAATATGGTAGAATTGAGGATAAGTTTTCATGGAGAATTTGTGTTGGGAAGGACTTGTAAATGAAAGATAGAGGATTACTAATCGTTCTGTCCGGCCCGTCCGGGGTAGGAAAAGGAACAGTAAGAAAAGCAATTTTCGATAATTATTCAAATGAATTCGATTATTCCATTTCAATGACCACACGTAAAAGACGTGAAGGTGAAAAAGAAGGCATTGACTACTTTTTCAGAACTAAAGAAGAATTTGAACAGCTGATTGCAGAAGACGGCCTGCTGGAATATGCGGAGTATGTTGGGAACTACTATGGTACTCCATTGGATTATGTCAATCAGACGCTTGATGAAGGCCGTGATGTTTTTCTGGAGATCGAGGTTCAGGGGGCATTGAAGGTCAGAGAAAAAATGCCTGAGGGAATCTTTATTTTTCTGTCGCCACCTGATCTGGATGAACTTAAGTCACGAATCGTCAACCGTGGAACAGACAGTGATGAAATGATTGAGAGACGAATGCATAAGGCAGTTGAAGAACTTAAGCTGATTCAATATTACGATTATGTGGTAGAGAATGATACAGTGAAAAATGCAGCAAGAAAAATTCGAAACATCATCGAAAGCGAACACCTTAAAGTGACAAGGAACTTAAGAGAATACGCAGAGATAATAGAGGAGATGGAATAATGCTTTTATACCCTTCACAGGATGATTTACTTAAAAAAATCGATTCGAAATATTCATTGGTGATACTGGCTGCCAAGAGAGCCAAACACCTTCACGATAACCAGTCAGCTGCTATGCTGGATACTTACGAAAGTCATAAGAATGTCGGGAAAGCTCTTGAGGAAATTAAATCCGGTGATCTGGTCATGGATCCGGATAGTCTTTCTAACTAAATGCATGAAACCTCTGATCGTCTGTTCACCAAAGATTTTTCTTTGCTGGACAAGTTCAGAGGTTTTTTCTAGTGTTCGGACTGAAAAATTATTATGAGGACACTGAGTCAGAAAATTGGTAAACTAATAAAAACAGTAATGAGGTGACCTAATGATCAACGGGAAAAAAATCGCTCTATATGTAACAGGAGGAATAGCTGTCTATAAAACAGTAGACTTATTAAGAGAGCTCATTAAATATGGGGCGGAAGTACGTGTAGCTATGACAAAAGGTGCAGCAGAATTCGTCACACCCTTGACCTTTCAGATCCTGAGCAAACATACCGTTTATATTGATACCTACGCAGAAGATGATCCAAGTATTGTCAATCATATCAATTTGGCTGACTGGGCGGACTTTTCTTTAGTGGCCCCCTTGACTGCTAATACCCTCGCAAAAATGGCACATGGAATAGCTGATAATTTCGTGACATCTGCTCTTCTTGCAGTGACTCGCCCGATATTTACAGTTCCGGCTATGAACGGAAATATGTACAGAAATACAGTGACTCAGGAAAATATCGAAAAGCTTTCAAATAGAGGCATATATGTCATGACCCCTGATACTGGCTTTCTGGCTGAAGGATACAGTGGAGAAGGACGGTTTCCTGAAAAATCAAGGATCATACATGAGCTGGAAGCTTTCATGAGAGAGAAATCTGAAAGTCTTCCTTTAAAAGGCAGAAAAATCCTTGTGACTGCCGGCGGAACAAAAGAACGGATCGATCCGGTAAGATATATCTCGAATGATTCGTCAGGAAAAATGGGTCATGCATTGGCAGTGGAGGCCTGGAAGCGAGGAGCCGATGTGGTCTTAATCAGTGCAAGTCAGCTGGATACACCAGATTATATTACCCGTATCCCTGTTGAGTCTGCTGAAGAGATGCAGAAAACTGTGTTCGATGAGTTTGACGATGCGGATGCAGTAATCATGGCTGCTGCGGTATCCGATTACGCGCCTGCTACCGTTGAAAAACAGAAGATGAAGAAAAAGGACACCTTAACCTTATCGTTCAAGAAAAACCCGGACATACTTAGAAGCCTGGGAGAAATGAAAAAAACAAATCAGGTGCTCATCGGTTTTGCAGCTGAAACGGAAGATCTGATTCAGTACGCTGAAAAGAAACTGAATGATAAAAATGCAGACTTGATCATTGCAAATGATGTCGGTAAAAAAGACAGAGGCTTTAATGTGGATGAAAATGAAGTGACCCTGCTGTCGAGACAATCAGAACCCGTTACGATAAGCTTAAGAAGCAAATCAGAAATTTCAGTCGAAGTCATCGACTGGCTGGTCAAGAATATGAACTGAAAGGAAGAATCAGATGGCATTATTTGCTGATGTTATAGTGGACGTGCCTACGTTACAGACGAATCAGCCTTATTCCTATAAAATCCCTGAACGTTTCGAAGCGTTTATTCAAAAAGGCATGAGAGTAATCGTTCCTTTTGGGAAGGGAAGCCGAACGGTACAAGGCTTTGTTGTCGGATTCAGTGATCAGACAGCTTTCTCCGGTGATATAAAAGAGATCCAGTCCCTAATGGATAATACGCCGGTATTGAGCGAAGAAATGATTGCTCTTGGAAGAGATCTGGCTTATCAGACTTTCAGCTTTCAGATCAAATGCTATCAGACGATGCTTCCTGCTGTTCTAAAAGCGCGGTATGTAAGGGTAATTCGTGTTATTGATGAAATAGATGAAGATCTGCTGTTCGATCTGTTTAAAGGGAGAGACCGAATAAGCTGGGAAGAAGCAGAAAAAGCAGACAGTCTGGATATTGTCCTTAAACTTGAAAAAGAAAAGAAAGTGCACATTGATTATGTCGTCACGGACAAGAGTACAGTCAAAACAGAAAAATATGTCAGACCGTTATTGTCATATGAGCAGCTGGAAGAAATGAAGATGGGTATCCCATCAAATGCACATAAACAGCTGATGCTTTTAAACCTGCTTCAGCAGATGAAAAAGGAAGAAGAACAGCCAGTCACTGCATTTAAAGAACATGGCCTTGCCTTGTCACATATTCGTACAGGTGAAGGAAAAGGGTGGTGTGAGGTCGTTGATAAGGAAGTCTTGAGGGATCCTTTTTCAGATATCACTTTTGACCAGAGCCATCCTCTTTCGCTTACAGCCGATCAGAAAGTGGCTTTCGACGCAATCGACAAGGCTGTAAAAACTGAACAGCATGATGTCTTCCTGCTGCAGGGTGTGACAGGAAGCGGCAAGACGGAAGTCTATCTTCAGACGATCTCTGAAGTTCTTAAAAAAGATAAAGGGGCGCTCATGCTTGTGCCTGAAATCGCATTGACCCCACAGATGGTCGAGCGCTTCAAAGGCCGATTCGGTGACAATGTAGCTGTCCTGCACAGCGGTTTATCTGATGGCGAAAAGTATGATGAATGGAGAAAAATCGAGAGAGGACAGGCACAAGTAGTGGTGGGCGCCCGTTCCAGTATTTTTGCTCCACTCAAACGTATCGGACTAATCATCATTGATGAAGAACATGAGACCACTTACAAGCAGGAAGAGTTTCCTAAATATCATGCCCGCGATATCGCTGTCTGGCGGGGACAGTATCACAACTGTCCTGTCCTTCTGGGAAGTGCAACGCCTTCGCTTGAATCAAGGGCGCGTGCGATGAAGGGGGTTTATACCCTACTTGAATTGAATGAGCGGGCTAACCGGGCTGCCATGCCGCAAGTCAAGGTCATAGATATGCGTGAGGAAGCTAAAAACGGAAACCGGTCCACTTTTTCAGATGCACTTCTGTCTGAACTGGACAAACGGATCCAGAGAAACGAGCAGTCTGTTCTTCTATTAAATAGAAGAGGGTATTCATCTTTTGTTCTCTGCCGAGACTGCGGATATGTACTTGAATGTCCCAACTGTGACATTTCTCAAACCCTTCATATGGATACTAAGACAATGAAGTGCCATTACTGCGGTCATGAAGAAGGGATTCCAAGAAACTGTCCTAAATGCACAAGCCCAGCGATCCGTTATTACGGAACTGGGACTCAGAAAGTAGAAGAGGAACTTCAGGAGTGTCTCCCACAAGCCCGAATCATTCGGATGGATGTCGATACGACTAGAAAAAAAGGGGCCCATCAGAAACTGTTCAAGCGTTTCGAACAGAAACAGGCTGACATCTTACTTGGTACCCAAATGATAGCCAAGGGGCTTGATTTCCCGGATGTCACTTTAGTTGGGGTCATTAATGCAGATACATCTCTTGGACTGCCTGATTTCCGGTCTGCAGAAAAAACCTTTCAGCTGCTTACCCAGGTGAGTGGACGTTCCGGACGTGGGCAGAAGACTGGAGAAGTCATCGTTCAGTCCTATAACCCGGATCATTATGCCATTCAAAAAGCAAAGCACCACGATTATGATTCTTTTTTCAAAAAAGAGATGAATCTGAGACGGCTCAGCGAATATAGTCCGTATTACTATCTGCTTAAACTGTCAGTCAGTCATGAGAATGAGATGACTGCAGCTAAGAAAATTCATGAATTCATTCAATTTCTGAAGCCGTCCTTAAGTAAGCAGGCTATTATATTGGGGCCGACTCCAAAGTCAATTGCCAGAACACATAACCGCTATCATTTCCAGACCATCATCAAGTATAAAAAAGAAGAGAAACTGAAAGAGAAGTGTCATGAGCTGCTGTTAAGTACTCAGAAGGAACAGGCAAAAGGTCTATTTATTTCTCTGGATTATCATCCGCTCGACTTTATTTAAAAAGAAAGGGGCTTACCCTATGTATAAAATCGTATTTATGGGTACACCAGAATTTTCAGTGCCGATACTGGAAGCACTTATTCAGGAAGAAGATTACGAGGTAATTGGAGTCGTCACTCAGCCTGACCGTAAAGTCGGGCGTAAAAAAGTGATGACCCCGCCACCTGTTAAAAAGAAAGCACGTGAACATGACATTGCTGTATTCCAGCCGGAGAAGTTATCCGGATCTGAGGAATTGGATCAGATTCTTGCACTTGATCCCGATATCATCGTTACAGCCGCCTATGGACAGTATGTGCCGACAAAAATGCTGAAAGCCCCAAAATATAAGGCAATCAATGTCCATGCGTCTCTCCTGCCTAAGTACAGAGGTGCGGCGCCTATTCATTATGCCCTGATCAATGGGGATAATGAAACAGGTGTAACAATCATGTACATGGAAAAGGAAATGGATGCAGGGGACATCATTTCCCAAAGATCACTGACAATCGAACCGGAAGATACTGTTGGAACGCTTTTTGATAAATTGAGTCTAGTCGGCAGAGATCTTCTTCTCGACACTTTGCCGGATATTTTTTCAGGTACACATACGCCTGAAAAACAGGACCTGGCTGAAGTAACCTTTTCACCCATGATTTCAAGAGAAGAAGAAAAAATCGACTGGGAAAAGCGAGCTGAAACGATCGCTTATAAAGTTCGTGGAATGAATCCTTTTCCAGGAGCGTATGCTTTGCTGAATGGTCAGCGATTTAAGATCTGGCTGGCAGAAGCAGTCGACAGATCATCGGATAAAGCTCCTGGGACGATAGTCAGGCTGACGAAAGATGAGATGCAGGTACAGTGCGGAGAGCAGACGGTCTTGTCTCTTAAAGAAGTTCAGCCATTCGGTAAGCCTAAAATGACGATAGAAGACTATCTGCCGGGAGCAGTCAACCACTTAGAAGAAGGGGAACGATTTGAGTAATAAGAAGATAAAGCAAAGCAGCCGGTATCTGGCTGTCGAGATTTTAGACAAGGTTGAAGCCAGTCAGGCTTTCAGCAATATTGTGCTGAACGATGTACTCAGACAGAACCAGCTGTCCCCAGAAGACACGCGTTTTCTGACTGAGCTGGTATATGGTGTCATTCAGAATAAGCTGAAACTGGACTATCAACTGGATCCATTTATCAGAAAGCAGAAGAAAATAGATGGATGGGTCATGCAGCTGCTGCGTGTATCCTTATACCAGATCACACTTCTCGATAAAGTACCTATACATGCGATAGTGAATGAAGCTGTTAATATTGCTAAGATCATAGGAAATAGGGGGATCTCAGGGTTTGTCAACGGCGTGCTCCGTGCTATTGAGCGCAAAGGGGTACGTTCAGTCGACGACATCAGTGATCCGATAAACAAATTGTCCATTAAGTACAGTTACCCTGAGTGGATCGTTACGCTTCTATCAGAAGAAGTTGGAATGGAAGAGACAGAAAAGATCCTCGATTCCTTATCTGACAAGGCCCGCTTGAGTTTAAGGGTCAACACGACACTCAAGTCTGTGGAGGCTGTCCAGAAGCAGCTGGAACTGGAAGGATTTGAAACTGAAAAGAGCAAAGTGTCTGACAACGGACTGATCTGCCTGCGCGGTCTGCCTGTGCACTCGTCCTTATTTAAGGATGGAATCATCACGATACAGGACGAAAGTTCCATGCTCGTTGCTGAAGCACTGCAAGTTGAAGCTGGGGATGCTGTTCTGGACGCCTGTGCAGCACCAGGGGGGAAAACCACCCACATTGCCACTTATCTGGATAAGAACAAAGGCGGACAGGTGACCGCTCTTGATCTCCATGAGAAAAAAATAAGAAAAATAAGAGAAAATGCGGATCGCCTGGGATTTGCTGATATAATAATAACGAATGCCATGGATGCGAGAAAAGCCGCTGAAACATTTGAACACGAGTCATTCGACAAGATACTAATCGATGCCCCATGTTCAGGTCTAGGTCTTATGAGAAGGAAACCGGATATCCGCTACCAGAAAAAACTGTCAGATATACACGCTCTGCAGAAAGTCCAGCTGGAAATTCTTACTTCTGTCGCTCCGCTTCTGAAAAAAGGTGGACGACTAGTTTACAGTACTTGCACAATTACTAGAAAAGAAAATGATGATGTAGTAAAAGCTTTTCTCTCGGAACAGCCATCATTTGAAATCGAACCGGTTTACAGAAAGAACACCGACATCAAACTATCTGATGATGGCTTTCTTCATCTGTATCCACATCGGTATCATACTGACGGTTTTTTCATCGCCTCTTTAAGAAAGACACAATCAGTATAATTTGCTCACTGATCATAGGGTTATGGTCGGTGATTTACATAGGAAAATATGGAGTGATACAATCTGAATACTTATAAGAAAACACATATTGGAATGAGAACGACTAATCAGGATTTTGTCGAACTCTTTTACAACCAGGCCGATCAGCTGCTGGCTATTTTATGTGACGGCATGGGTGGACACAAGGCGGGAGATATCGCCAGCGAGATGGCTGTCATGCAGCTGGGACACCGATGGAAAGAAACGTCTTTTTCAAGGTCTTCTGATGTAAAGGAATGGCTTGACAGGCAGATAAATATAGAGAATAAGCGGATCTACAGGGTAGCCAGAACTTACAATGATCTTCAGGGGATGGGTACCACCCTTGTTACTGCAGCGTTTATAGATGAAACGATTGTAATAGGGAATATCGGCGACAGTAGAGCTTACCAGTTGAATGCTAATGGTGATATGTGTCAGATCACAGTCGATCATTCATTTGCCAACGAACTCCGTATGAGCGGTGAGATTACGGAGGAAGAAGCAAGGACTCATCATCAGAGACATACCCTGACACGCTCGCTTGGAGTATTTGATAAAGTAATGATTGATTTTTTTGAACTGAAAATAGAAGAGACACAGTTGATCCTGCTCTGCTCAGATGGGCTGTCCAATGGGGTCGACAGGAAAGAGATGAACAACATCGTGCAAAATGAACTGAGTTTAAGCAGTAAAGCCGAAGCTTTGATTGCTGCTTCACTTAAAAATGGATCGACAGATAATATAACCGTCTGCCTGATCGATCTGACTGAACAGTCGCTGAATGTTAGGAGGGGAGCGTAAGTGATTCCCGGAGAAAGAATAAGCAACAGATATAAGATAATAAGAGAAATAGGATCCGGAGGTATGGCTCAAGTATACCTGGCAGAAGATCTTATTCTTGAAAGACATGTGGCCGTTAAACTGATGGCCTATAATTTTCATAATGACGAAGCCAGTATCAGACGCTTCAAGAGAGAAGCCCTTTCTACAACTGAACTGACCCACCCGAATATTGTCAATGTGGTCGATGTAGGGGAAGACGATACACCCTATATCGTCATGGAATATGTGGAAGGATACGATTTGAAGGAATTTATTCGCCAGAACCATCCAATTCCTTATAAGAAAACAATTGAGATCATGTCTCAGATTTTGAATGCTGTGGAATATGCGCATAATCATAATATCATCCATAGAGACCTTAAACCGCAGAATATTCTTATTGATCACAATGAAAAGGTTAAAATAACAGATTTTGGAATCGCAGTGGCATTGTCAGAAAATTCCATCACTCAAACTAACTCGCTGCTGGGATCCGTTCACTATATCTCCCCAGAGCAGGCGAGAGGAAGTATGGCAACGAAACAGTCGGATATCTATTCACTGGGAATCCTTCTTTATGAACTGCTCTCTGGCCGTGTGCCATTCGATGGGGAATCTCCTGTATCGATTGCCTTGAAGCATTTCCAGAATGATATGCCATCATTAAAAGAAAATGACTCTTCACTTCCGCAGGCTCTCGAAAATGTGGTTCTGAAAGCCACAGCTAAGGAACCGGGTGACCGATACCGGTCTGTGGCAGAGATGAAGAAGGATCTAGAAACATCCTTGTCAGAAACACGGGCAGATGAACAGAAATTTGCGCCCGTATCTGGACATGACGATGAAACACGGATGATCGAACCGGTTAAAATCAGGCCGGATAAAACGGAAGCACCTTCAGCTGAGCAGAAACCAGCTGAAGAGCCGGATAAAGCTGCACCCGAACCTAATAAAGACAAGAAGAGAAAACGGAGAAGGAAAGGCTTGCTGTTCATCATTATTCTTCTTTTGATGCTGATCGGCTCTCTTCTGGTCTTCAGTATGACACGTCCAAGAGAGGTGAGTGTACCGGATCTGGCTGGCCTAACGCTTGAAGAGGCCGAAGAAGAACTGGAAGAACTGAATCTGCAGGTGGGAGATATCGTTGAGCAGAACAGCAGTGATGTGGAAGCAGGTAGAATAATCCGTACAAATCCGTCACCTGATGCAGTACTCCGAGAATCTGCTTCAGTTAACCTGTATGTCAGCCTGGGGGAAGAGATGATCACCCTTGAAGATTATGAAAATGTCTCATATGAGGATGCGAGAGCTGAACTGACAGATATGGGCTTCACGGTAGAAAGAGAAGACGTATTCAGTAATGATATATCTGAAGGGAATGTCGTCTCCCAAAGTATACCTGCCGGCGAAGAAGTAGTGCCAAGTGAATCGACGATCATCCTAGAAGTAAGCAGCGGTCCGGAAGGCTTTACTCTTAGACGCTTGATTGGTTATTCTTCTGTGGGTGTAGAAGATTATGCCAATGATCTGAACCTTTCAGTAACTATTACCAATGAACCGCACGATACGATTCCTGAAGGGCAGGTCGCACGACAGTCTCCTGAGCCGGGAACAACGGTATATCCGGGATCTAGAATCTCAGTTGTCTTTTCAACCGGACCTGAAGAACCTGAATATGTTACGTTTGACAGAGGCATCATCATTGAGTACCTCAGTGAGTCAGGAGAAGAGGCAGAAAATGATGGGGATGAAGAAAATGAAGAAGATAATGAAAACGGAGAATCAGAGGAAGGGTTGACCCCTAATGCGATCGAGATCTATGTCGAAGATGCTGAAAATTCTTTTGACGATGTCTACCGAGCGTTTGATATTTATGAAGACACACCAGAAATCATTACATTTGTAGTGGAAGAAGGACAGACAGCCAGTTTCAGAATTGTCAGAGACGGAGAAGTCATTAGAGAAGAAACAGGGATAAGCCCGAACGATTAAAAGGAGGAAACTACTTGCGCGAAGGACGAATCATAAAAGCACTCAGCGGTTTCTATTATATCCAGACACCTGAAAAAGATGTCTATCAGACTCGCCCTAGAGGAATTTTCAGGAAGAGAAATGAAACACCTCTCGTTGGTGATAAAGTGAAGTTTACATTTGAGACAGATAAAGAAGGAACACTTGAAGAAATCATGCCGAGAGAAAATGAACTGTCGCGTCCGTCCGTTGCCAATGTGGACCTTGGTTTTGTCATCATGTCGGTCAAGGATCCGGATTTTTCCACATCTCTTCTTGACCGTTATCTTGTATCTCTTGAGCAGCATCATATAAGACCGGTCATATACATTACAAAGACAGACCTGACCACAGAGGAAGAATATGACTCTGCGGAGAATCTTGCTGAGATTTATACTGCGATCGGATATAAAGTAATTTTGCCGGATCAACATGAACAAGTAAGTCCAGCCACACTGCAGGAGCGATTTGGAGATCTGGTCAAAGATAAGCTGGCTGTGTTCATGGGTCAGTCCGGAGCAGGTAAATCTACTCTGCTGAACAGTCTTGACCCGGAGCTTAAACTAAAGATCGGTGAGACATCCAAATCACTTGGAAGAGGAAAGCATACGACAAGACATGTTGAGCTGGTGCCTTTGCTCGGAGGTCTGATCGCAGATACACCTGGATTCAGTGCAATTCAGTTTGATGAGCTGGATGCGAAGGATCTGTCAGCCTGTTTTCCTGAAATATGGGAAAAAGGAAAAGACTGTCGGTTCAGTGGATGTATACACCAGAATGAACCAAATTGTGCCGTCAAGAAGGCTGTTGAAGAACAAGCGATAGCAGCATTTCGATACGATAATTATCTGTCTCTTATTGAAGAAATACAGAACAGAAAACCACGTTATGGAAAGAAGAGGGGAAAATAATGGTAAAAATAGCGCCATCGATTCTTAGTGCAGATTTTGCGAATCTGAAGAATGAGATTCAGAAAGTCGAAAATGGGGGAGCAGACTGGATTCATATCGATACAATGGACGGGCATTTTGTACCAAACCTGTCCTTTGGTGTACCGATAGTCAAATCTGTTCGACCACACACCCAGTTGCCTCTTGACTGCCATCTGATGGTGGAAAACCCCGAGAATTATATCAATGATTTTGCAGAGGCTGGAGCAGATATTATCTCGATCCATGCTGAAAGCACGGTCCATCTTCACCGAGCACTTCAGATGATCCGAACGGCTGATGTTAAAGCCGGCCTCGTGATCAATCCAGCCACACCCGTCTCCATGATAGCTGACAGTCTGCACATGACAGATCTCGTCCTTGTCATGACAGTTAATCCTGGATTTGGAGGACAGTCATTTATTAAAGAAACAGTCAGTAAAATCGAACAGCTGGCTGCTCTGAAAGAAAAACATGGCTACTCCTATGAAATAGAAGTTGACGGCGGAATAAACGACGAGACTGCAAAAGTCTGTATAGAAGCAGGCGCTACTGTATTAGTAGCCGGCTCTTATGTCTATGGGGCGAGTGATGCTGGGCAGCAGATCACCAATCTGAAACAGTCGGTGAATTAGATGAGTACGGTCCATATTATGCTGGGCAGCCCGGATGATCAAAGAGTCTGGCCACCAAAGAACCCACAGGATCGCTACATCGGAGTGGACAGAGGAGCATTTTATCTAACTGAAAATGGGTACAGACCAGATCTGGTTCTGGGCGATTTCGATTCGATTTCAGAGATGGAAAAGCAGAAGATAAAAGAACGTGTTGGATCATATATTGAAGTGGATCCTGATAAAGAAGATACGGATGCAGAGCTTAGTCTGATCTATGTCATGAAGCATTTTGACTCAGAAAAAGTGATTGTCTATGGCTGGTCAGGTGGGCGTCTGGATCATCTGATGAGCATTCTTATGATTCCATTGCAGCCTAGATTCCACAACATCCTAGAAAAAATAGAGTTTGTCAATCAGACTAACAGCATAAAGTATTATCGGCCCGGTGTACACAAAGTGGTTAAAGAGCAGAATAAAACCTACTGCTCGGTTATCGGGATGACTCAGGTCAAGCTCCTGTCTCTTGGTCAGGGGTTCAAGTATCAGCTCGATGGAGCAGATTATGACTACCCAGCAGCTCTGATTAGTAATGAGTTCGTGGCAGCAACTGCAAACCTGTCCTTTAAGTCGGGTATAATAGCTTTTGTTCAAAGTAGAGATTGAATATATTTATATCAGATTATGATTTCAGGAATGCTAATAAATCCAGATGGCTAAACTTTGACTGAACGAAAAGCAATGAGACCTCTCCAAAAGTGGTGAGAGCACTCATTGCTTTTTTAGTCAAAAGAATCAGGTGAGCGAAAGGATAATAGTGAAAATCCTATCCCATCTTAAAATTAGTTGTCTGAACACCATACTGAAGACAGCAGATGATATGCCTATAGTTAAAATTTATAGTATAGACCGCTCTAAGATATGTTAATATAGGAATATAATAATTGATACCATAACAAATTAAGCTTTTACATAGCGAATAGAGGTATGCAGATGATTAGTAATAGAAGGAAGTTCTTCCGCTGCCGGATCAGTGGGTTCAAAGAAGCGACGATGATCCTACCGGCAAAGGAAGATAGAATTTATAAAGTAACACTCAGCAATATTAGTGGTAATGGATTGTCCTTTGTGAGCAGAGAATCATTCAAGGTCACCGAGTTTCTGACATATACGTTTAAATTTGAACTGGAAGAAGAATGGTTTGAACTGGAGGGGTGCATTGTCCGCAAGAGCGGAGAGGAGAACCGGTACATTAAGTACGGCGTAAAACTAGCTCCTTTATCAGTAAAAGAAGAGTCAAGACTAATTGGAGTGATAAATAAGTATCAGATCAAACAGAATAAATCTGATCTTTTTTCAGAAGACTGAACTTAATATAGTGTTGGCTGAGATCCTTTAAGTACTATTTCATTAAAACAACCCGACAGTCCATGACTAGTTTGTCCTGGGCTGTCGGGTTGTTTTGCTGATTGTCTTAGACAGCCCTTTTTGAGAAATAAAAGAATATCAAAAAAAACCTGCACATGCTAAATTGATTAACATCTGCAGGCTCTATGATTTTATTATTATACGCGTTCAACTTTTCCTGATTTTAAAGCGCGGGCAGAAACCCATACTTTTTTAGGTTTTCCATCAACCATGATACGAACTTTTTGTAAATTCGCAGCGAAGCGACGTTTTGATTTGTTGTTAGCGTGTGAGCGGTTGTTTCCGCTTCTAGCTTTACGTCCAGTTACAAAACATTCTTTAGCCATTTTTTCTCCTCCTTCGTGCATAGCTTTAACAAACAAAGCTAACTCATACTTATATAAAGTATCACATATCAGTGAATGAAGCAAGTCTTTTTTTGCAATCGTTCAAGGATTATTACTTTACAGCCCTTGATATTTATTTTTTTCTGAAAGTCATTATGAATACTAAGTTTTATCTACAAAAGTAGGCTGGAACAGTGTATACTGGAGGATATAACATAAACGGTTTATTCATCTCATCCCCAGAGGCAAGGTCCGGATTATCTTGTCTTTTTTTAGGGGATGCGATATGCTAAAATATGTTTGAATATCAAAAGAAACCTTTAAAAAACTCTGTATATATAGTAGGAGAAAGGGGAAAAAGGATGAGTGTTCAGTTGAACAATGAATTTGGAACGATCGAAATGTCAAATGATGTCATATCGACTGTAGTGGGTGGAGCAGCTACGGAGATTTTCGGAATCGTAGGTATGGCCAGCCGTAAACATGTGAGAGATGGAATCAATGAAATCCTGAATAGAGACAACTACTCAAGAGGTGTAGAGGTCAGACAGGAAGATCAGGATATCGCAGTAGATGTCTACATCGTAGTCAGTTACGGCACAAAAATAACAGAAGTATCTAAAAATGTTCAGGAGCGAGTGAGATACCAGCTGGAACATGACCTGGGTATTGTCGCCAGTTCAGTGAATGTATATGTTCAGGGCGTAAGAGTTCAAAATGACATGTAAGCCATAGTCACTGTTCTGAATGTGACAAAGGAGGAAATTGCAAAAGTGGATGTTAAGAGTTTAAAATCAAAGAAGTTTAAAGAAATGGTGGCCCTGGGCAGGAAACGTCTGGACGAACAGACTGAATATGTTAACTCATTGAATGTATTCCCGGTACCGGATGGTGACACAGGGACAAATATGAATTTATCATTTACCAGCGGAGCCAATGCTGTTAAAGATTCAACCAGTGAAAATATGGGAGATACAGCTCAGGCATTGGCCAAAGGTCTGCTTATGGGTGCTCGAGGAAATTCAGGTGTTATTCTTTCCCAGCTTTTCAGAGGCTTTTCCAAAGCGATCGAAGGCAAAGAGGAAATCAATGCACAGGATTTAGCTGCAGCTTTTCAAGGTGGAGTGGACACAGCCTATAATGCAGTAATGAAACCTGTTGAAGGAACAATCCTGACAGTTGCCAGACAGTCAGCAAAAGCCGGATCGAAAAAGGCTGAGGAAACTGATGATATTATCCAGATAATGGAAACCGTTCTTAATGCGGCTAAAAAATCGCTTAAAAAGACTCCGGATCTTTTACCTGTTCTTAAAGAAGTAGGTGTTGTCGACAGTGGCGGACAAGGTCTGGTCTATATTTATGAAGGGTTCCTTTCTTCACTGACTGGAGAAGAGCTTGTTGAAGAAGAACATGAACTGGATGAACTGGTTCGTGCAGAACACCACAGAGGTGGCGTGCATGAGCATGTATCAACTGAGGACATCACGTTTGGATACTGTACTGAAATCATGGTCCGTATCGGCGAAGGGGAAACGGTTGAGCAGGAATTTGACTACGAAGAGTTCAGAAATTACTTAGATAAACTAGGGGATTCTCTTTTAGTCGTAGCAGATGAAGAGGTCATTAAAGTACATGTGCATACTGAAAAACCGGGCGAAGTCATGAACTACGGCCAAAAATTCGGTTCACTGATGAAAATCAAAGTTGATAATATGCGTGAGCAGCACTCAGAGCTGTCTCATACTAATGAATCAGCCCCACAAAATACTAAGAAAAAAGACTTCTCTGTTGTAGCGATAGCTCCTGGCGAAGGGCTTAAAGTCCTGTTTGAAAGCCTGGGTGTTGATTGTGTGCTTCAGGGTGGACAGACGATGAATCCAAGTACTGAAGATATCGTCAAAGCCATGGAAAGCGTACCAGCAGACAACTACATTATTCTGCCTAACAATAAGAATATCTTCATGGCTGCTGAGCAGGCTGCACAAGTCATTGAAGCAAGTGCTGCTGTCGTGGAGACACGTACGATCCAGCAAGGACTGACAGCTATGCTGGGATACAATCCGGCACATGATCTGGAAACAAATAAAGAGACAATGACTGAAGAACTGGATCTCGTAAAATCCGGTCAAGTCACATTTGCAGTTAGAGACACCGAGATCAACGGCCTGACGATCCGAAAGGACGACTTTATGGGTCTGATCGATGGAGAAATCAAAGTGACAGAGCCTGACATGTTTGATGTAGCGGTCAAGACAATCGAGCTGATGGTTGATGAAGACAGCGAGATCGTTACACTGCTTATCGGTGAAGATGGAACTGAAGAAGAAGCTGAAAAAATCTCTGAGTATATTAACGATAACTTCCCTGATTTGGAAGTCGAAATCCATACTGGAGATCAGCCCGTTTATCCGTATCTGATTTCTGTAGAATAATTATTAAGAGGAATAGGAGAAACGACTTGTGATTCTGTTGTTTCCTCTATTCCTGTTTTTTTAGAAAGGAGAGAGTGTGTGAATCAGTCTATTCAAGACCCGGTATCAGTGCTCTCAGGCGTTGGAGAAAAAAGAATTGATGCTCTGAACGATTTGGGTATTTACACCATTTACGATCTTCTGACCCATTATCCATTTCGCTATGAAGACTTGACTGTCAGAGCTATCGATGAGATTGAAGATAACGAGAAAGTAGTACTTGAAGGTATTGCGCTGTCAGATGGTGTGCTGAGTCACTTTGGAAGAAGAAAGAATCGTCTGACTTTTCGTATCAACTGTGATCATGTGATAGTCAATGTGACTTTTTTTAATCAGCCTTTTCTTCAGAAGCAGGTACAGGCCGGTAACCTTTTAAAGATATACGGGCGCTGGGATATCAATAGAAAACAGCTTAACGGCATAAAAATCCTTTCTACAGGAAATGAAGATCAGAATACCGAAGCCATTTATCATACGACGAAAAAAATCAGACAGTCGACTTTGCTCAAGCTGATTAGACAGGCATGGGACATCTATCATCCTTTTATAGAGGATAATATGCCACTGACTCTACTGGAAGAGTTTCAGCTGTCGAGCATGAAAGAGACGATATTCAATATGCATTTTCCGGAAAGTGATGAGCAGCTTGAAAAGGCCCGGTACTCAGTTGTATTCAGAGAGTTTTTTTACTATCAGATGAAACTGATCTGGCGAAAGAAACAGCTGAAGAACAGCCAGTTTGGTAATCGGATCGAATATGATGTTGATAGACTGAAGTCATTTTTCAGGAGTCTGCCATACGAACTGACGGAGGCTCAGAAAAGAGTAGTCAATGAAGTCTGTAAAGATCTTCTGTCTTCCCGCCAGATGTTCAGACTGGTGCAGGGGGATGTCGGGAGCGGAAAGACAGTGGTAGCCGCTGCAGCGATATTAGCTGCCCAGACAGATGGCAGGCAGACGGCATTCATGGCTCCCACAGAAATTCTTGCCGCTCAGCATAAAGAGTCTTTAGATGAGATGTTCCTGGATATAGATATAACAGTTGCTCTGCTGACAGGATCCACTCGCAGGAAAGAGAGAGATAAGATTCTTGAAGGTCTGGAAAATGGGTCGATAGATTGTGTCGTTGGAACTCATGCCCTGATACAGGAAGGGGTCAATTACAAGTCTCTCGCCCTCGTAATCACAGATGAGCAGCACCGGTTCGGAGTGAACCAGAGAAAGGCTTTGAGAGAAAAGGGCTATCACCCTGACGTGCTCTTCATGACGGCCACTCCTATCCCAAGAACGTTATCGATTACGGCTTATGGGGAGATGGATGTATCGATCATCGATGAGATGCCTAAGGGACGAAAACCGGTGTCAACTTACTGGATCCGTCCGGCTCATTTTGACAGACTCATTGGCTTTGTACAGAAAGAGCTGCGTAAAGGCCATCAGGTATATGTCATCAGTCCGCTGATTGAAGAGTCGGAAACTATGGATCTCGAAAATGTAACTGCACTACAGACTACCTACCAAGGAGCTCTCGGCAGTCAGGCAGCAGTCGGGCTGCTTCATGGAAAAATGACACCTTCAGAAAAAGAAGAAGTTATGGCAGCATTTCAGGCAAACGAACTGAATGTGCTCGTCTCGACAACAGTCATCGAAGTAGGCGTAAATGTCCCCAACGCTACATTAATGGTCATTCACGACGCAGACCGGTTCGGCCTGGCTCAGCTGCATCAGCTGAGAGGCAGAGTAGGGCGTGGAGCAGATGAATCTTACTGTGTTCTGATCGCTGATCCTAAAGGAGAAAAAGGAGCAGAGAGGATGAAAATCGTCACCGAAACGAGTGACGGCTTTGTCCTCAGTGAGAAAGATCTGGAAATGCGTGGGTCCGGAGATATGTTCGGGCTGAAGCAGTCGGGGATGCCTGAATTCAAACTTGCTGACATCAATGAAGATGCAGTAATTTTAGAAGACGCACGTAAGCAGGCTATACTGCTGCTGAATTCAGAAGAGTTTTATCAGGAAGAAGCATATGCTGGGCTCAGAAACGAGATAGGAATCATCCTCGATCAGCAGCCGATCCTTGACTAACATTATAAAGTAACAGGAGGAAATAAAAGTGAGAATTGCTGTAGATGCTATGGGCGGAGATAATGCCCCTAAGGAAATAGTAAAAGGCTGTTTAAGAGCAGCCAGAGAATTTTCAGATGTGACACTTGTTTTATATGGGAAGGAAGAAGCAATCAGAAATGAATTGAGTGAAGACCTTCCTAACATCGAGATCGTTCATTCCGAAGAAGTGGTCAAAAGTGATGACGATCCGGTCAGGTCAATTAGAAGAAAAAAAGAATCATCAATGGTCAAAGCCGCTTACTCAGTAAAAAATGGTGAAAACCACGCCTTGTTCTCGGCAGGGAACACGGGTGCATTGCTCGCTGCAGGAACGTTAATTATTGGACGTATGAAAGGAATCGACCGCCCGGGACTTCTGGCGACCTTTCCTGCATTATCAGATAAACGAGCTGTCTTCAATATGATTGATGTAGGGGCGAATGCAGATTCGAAACCTCTCAATATCAACCAGTACGCCACTTTAGGAACCTATTACTCAAAACATGTCCACGGAATAGATAAGCCGACTGTTGGACTGCTGAACAACGGGACAGAAGAAAATAAAGGAAATGACCTGTCTAAATCATCGTATGCCTTATTGAAAGAAAACGATTCGATCGATTTTATCGGTAATGTAGAAGCAAGAGACCTTCTCGATGGGGTTGCTGACGTCGTTGTTACGGATGGTTTCACAGGGAATGCGGTGCTTAAGACTATTGAAGGAACCGCCATCTCTCTAATGAGCGTCATAAAGAGTGCAATTATGGATAATGGAATCAAAGCCAAACTTGGTGGACTGATGCTGAAAGACAGTCTCAAAGAAGTGAAAGATCTGCTTGATTATTCCAAGTATGGAGGAGCAGTACTGTTTGGTCTTAAAGCGCCAGTAATTAAGACCCATGGATCAGCAACTGAAGAACCAGTCTATCATACCATCAGACAGATTAGAGAAATGCTTGAATCGAGCTTGCTTGAAGATCTAATTAGTCATTTTGAAAATCAGTGAGCTCGACCATATTTGTAATATATGACGTTTTTTTGTAATTCTTTTAAAATATATGGAAATTACAATGAGGATGTTATACAATTATCCTTGTGAATCAAATGATATTTTAATAATAGATTAATATAACTAAAAGAATCTGATCAATTATCAGTAAAGGAGTAGAGTAGAATGAATGAACAGGAAGTATTTGATAAAGTTAAAAATATTATTGTTGAGCGTTTAGGTGTAGATGAAGAGAAAATCTCACGCGACACGACATTTAAAGATGATCTGGGGGCAGACTCTCTAGATATAGTGGAACTGGTCATGGAGATGGAAGATACATTTGGTAAAGAAATATCAGATGAAGATGCTGAACAGATCACGACTGTCGGAAAAGCTGTTGATTACATCAAGGATAATGCATAGTTTATTTTGAACAAAATTTGACTCCTTAGGTTAAATTAGAATAAAGTTAGAAAAAAAGCTTGAAAATTTAACTGATTGTTATAAAATTAAAAAAGAGTATTGATATTATAATAAATCAGGTGTATAATTCGATTTATATTATTAAGCTTTTAATGAAAATCAAATGAAAGTTTAATAATCTTCTCTGGCTTGCAGAGAAGTAGAGTATAGGAGGTTAAGTAGTGGCCGTCGAACGAAGTTTGTTAGAGGTTAACAACTTAGAAACAGGATTCAGATTTGGAGATGTTTACCATAATGCTGTAGATGGCGTATCGTTGACGCTGAAGAAAAATGAGATACTTGCAATAGTCGGTGAGTCCGGCTGTGGGAAATCTACATTGGCTACATCTATCATGGGACTTCATGATCATAAGAACACCCAAATCAAAGGAGAAGTATTATATAAAGATTTAAACCTTCTCGACTTGAATGAAAAGTTGTATAACCGAATTAGAGGTAATGATATAGGTATGATTTTTCAGGATCCACTAGGATCTCTGAACCCACTGATGACTATTTTTAATCAAATATCAGAATCGCTTGAATACCATTCTGATTTAAATGAGCAGCAGCGTAAAGACCGAGTGCTTGAACTGCTGAATCAGGTTGGGATCCCTCGACCTGAACAGATCATGAAAGCTTATCCGCATGAGTTGTCAGGTGGGATGAGACAGAGGGTCGTCATTGCGATCGCGCTGGCTAACAAACCGCCGATCATCATCGCAGATGAACCGACTACCGCATTGGATGTTACCATTCAGGCTCAGATACTTGACCTGATGAACGATATTCAAGATGAAACAGGTTCAGGAATTATTCTAATCACTCATGATCTGGGTGTTGTAGCAGAAACAGCGGATAGAGTGGCTGTCATGTATGCAGGACAGATTGTGGAAGAAGCACCGGTTGAAGAACTGTTTGCCAATCCTAAGCACCCATACACACGTTCTTTACTTAACTCCATTCCTCATGAACTGGAAAGTGATGATGATGAGCTTCATGTTATACATGGAACTGTGCCTTCTCTTCAGAAACTGCCAAGAAAAGGGTGCCGTTTTGCTCCGCGTATTCCATGGATTCCTGAAAGTGCACATGAAGAAAATCCAGTTTTGCATGAAGTGAGTCCAAACCACAAAGTGAGATGTACATGCTGGAAGCATTTCCACTTTGAAGGGGAGGAAAAATAATAAAGGGATTTATTGAAGTTAAAGATTTAAAAGTACATTATCCGATCCGAGGCGGCGTGCTGAACACGATTCAGAGCTATGTAAAGGCTGTTGATGGAGTCAACCTGACGATTGAAGGCGGGAAGACATACGGTCTAGTTGGAGAATCAGGATCAGGAAAGACGACGATCGGTAAAACGATCATTGGTCTTGAGAAAGCGACTTCAGGACAGATTATGTATGAAGGACAGAATGTAACTAATAAAGCTAGAAGCCGCAAAGAAAAATATGCAGCGTATAACAAAGACGTTCAGATGATTTTCCAGGATGCAACATCATCTATGAATCCAAAGAAACGTATCCTGGACGTTATTGCGGAACCTATGCGTAATTACTTTGATTATACTCCGGACGAAATCAAGCGTAGAGTTGTCGATTTACTTGAAATCGTTGGGATGAATGCAGAGGCTATGTATAAGTACCCTCACGAATTCTCCGGTGGACAGAGACAGAGGATCGGTGTTGCACGTGCCGTTGCCAGTGATCCGAAACTGATTATTGCTGATGAACCGACATCTGCTTTAGACCTTTCCGTCCAGGCTCAGGTTCTTAACTTTATGAGACGTATCCAGAAAGAGTATAACTTGAGTTACCTTTTCATTTCACATGACCTTGGTGTGGTTCAGCACATGTCAGATGACATTGCGATCATGCACAGAGGACGTTTCGTTGAACAAGGATCAAAAAAGGAAATCTACAGCAACCCGCAGCATATTTACACTAAACGTCTCCTGTCAGCAATTCCAGATATGGATCCGACTACTAGAGCTGCTCATAAAGTTGAAAGACAGCGCGTAGAAGCCGAGTATGATGCACAGGAAACCGAGTACTATGATCCTGACGGGCGAGTATATGATCTGCAGGAATTCAAAAAAGATCACCTTGTTGCTCTTCAGCCGGAAGCACCTAATGCTTCTCTGCAAAATGAGAAAGTGAAAACAGGAGGGGAACGTTAGACATGTGGAAGACGATTTTTAGACGAATACTTTTAATGATTCCTCAAATTATTATTTTAAGTATCCTGATTTTTATTATTGCTGATTTCATGCCTGGAGACCCATTCCGAGGACTGGTCGATCCTAACTTGGACCCGGCTCAGCTTGAGGCTCAGCGTGAAGCGTTTGGATTGAACGATCCCCTGCCTGTCAGATATGTCAGATGGGTTGGAGATGCTCTTCAAGGTGATTTCGGACGAAGCTTCAACTATCAGCAGCCAGTGGTGGCTGTTATAGGTGGAAGGCTAGGAAACACGGTAAGGTTGTCCTTACTTTCAGTTATTCTGACTTACCTTATTGGTCTGCCTTTAGGAATACTGGCTGGAAGATATAATGAGTCTGTACTGGATAAAACTGTACTGGTCTATAACTTTGTCAGTTTCGCCGTTCCTATTTTCGTATTAGCCTTGCTTATGGTGTGGATATTCGGGTACAACCTCAACTGGTTCCCGTCCAGAGGGTCGATAAGCATTAATGCAAATACGACCTGGGAAAGATGGACTAGTCAGCTGTATCACCTGATACTGCCATCGATTACAACTGCAATACTGGGGACCACATCGATCATTCAGTACTTAAGAAGTGAAATTATCGATGCCAAAGTATCAGACTATGTGAAGACGGCACGTTCTAAAGGTGTGCCGATATCTAAGGTCTATACTAAACATATCTTCAGAAATGCGTCACTACCGATCGCATCAGGATTTGGATTTACAATTGTAAGTCTATTTACCGGATCAATCTTTATCGAACAGATCTTTAATTACCGCGGCATGGGATATTTATTCCTCCAGTCAATCAACACGCGAGATTACAGTGTCATCTTTGTCCTTGTGTTGTTCTACGGATTCTTAGGATTGATAGGGACATTACTTTCAGATTTGATCTTGATGGCTGTAGATCCACGTATTCGAATTGATTAGACTATTTTTACTGGAAAGGAATGAATAAATCTTATGGCAACGAATCAAGACGCGGAAGCAGCAGTCCTGTCGGATGATATGGCCGCTTCTTCCCCACCAATGGGTATGAAAGTTATTGTTCGTGAATTTGTGAGAGACAAGCTGGCCCTGGCTTCTCTAATATTGCTGGTTGGACTTCTGGTCACCATCTTCATCTGGTCTTTTCTTATTGATCAGGATCAGGTTACCAACGTCAGCTTGTGGGATTCGTACTTGAGACCTATGGCTTTCAGTGAAGATCCGGCTAGAGAAGGCATGCGATTTATACTCGGAACAGATTCAGCGGGAAGAGATATTTTTGGACTCCTTATAATAGGAGCAAGAAACTCACTGCTTCTCGGATGGTCAGTGACTGTTGTCACTAGTATTATCGGTATTGTTATCGGAATTCTTGCTGCATACTATGCTGGACTTATCGATAACATCATCATGCGGATCATCGACTTCATCATGATTTTGCCTCAGCTGATGATTATTATTATCTTTATTACGATTGTACCGACTTATAATGTATTAACATTTGCATTGATTCTTATAGTTTTCAACTGGCATGGCCAGGCAAGGTTCATCAGGGGACGTGCACTGACAGTCGGACGACTGGATTTCATCAGTGCATCCAAGACAATGGGAACACCGTCACTCGTGATCATGCTTCGTGAAATGATGCCTAACATCAGTTCATTGATCATCGTCAACCTGACACTGAACTTTGCAGGAAGTATCGGCTTAGAAACAGGGTTATCCTACTTAGGTTTCGGGCTTCCGCCTGGAACACCAAGTTTAGGAACTTTAGTTGCCTATGCCACCAATCCAGATATTCTGGAGAATAGAGCTTGGGTTTGGTTACCGGCTTCAACACTCATCCTAGTGTTGGTGCTGTGTATAAACTACGTCGGTCGTGCGCTCCAACGTGCTGCAGACGCTAAACAAAGATTAGGATAAGAGAAGGGGAGAAAAAATATGTCAAACAAGAAAAGATATAGCATGCTTGCAAGTACTGCTGCTGTAGCATTCATCTTGGCTGCCTGCGGTAACGGCGATACTGCCGATACTGATGATAACGGCGTAGACGAGAATGGCGCTACTGAGGAAGAAGTAGAAGACGATGCCAACGGTGAAACTGCCGATGAAGGTCCTGCACCGATTGAATTTGAGACGAGAGTCGAGAATGAAGGGGAAGCAATCGAAGGCGGAACATTAAGCATCGGATACGTAACTGATTCACCATTTACTGGTATTTTCAGCTATGAGCTTTACACTGGTAACCCGGATGCAATCGTCATGCAGTATGCAATGGGAACACTTGTCGGAACAGACGAGAACTACCAGTATGATGATTCTGGAGCAGCGACTGTTGATGTTGACCAGGATACTAACTTAGTAACAATTACTTTACGTGACGATGTTTACTGGCACGATGGCGAACAAGTAACTGCCGGCGACATTGCCTTTACACATGAAATCATTGGTCACCCTGACTACACAGGTGTACGTTACAGTTCTGACATGCAGAGCATCGTCGGTATGGAAGCATACAAGAACGGCGAAGCTGACAGCATTGAAGGGATCACTGTCGTAGATGACCTGACTCTTGAAATTCAATATGAATCTGTCGGTGTACAGATGCTTCAAGCAGGTGGAGGAATCTGGACATACGCAGCACCTCGCCACTACCTGGAAGACATTCCAGTAGCTGAACTTGAATCTGCACCAGAAATTCGTGAAAACCCAATCGGATTCGGTCCATTCATGGTCGATAACATCGTTCCAGGTGAATCTGTATCTTATACTCGTTTCGATGATTACTATTTAGGCACACCAAATCTTGAAAGAATCGAACTTGAAACTGTTCCTTCTTCAACTGCTGTAGCAGCTATGGAAAACCACCAGTTTGACTTGTTCCTGAGCATGCCTACAGACCAGTATGAGAACTTTGAAGATATTCCTGGCTATACTGTACTAGGTCGTCAGGAAAATGCCTACACTTATATCGGATTTAAACTAGGTGAATGGCAGGGAGCACAGGAAGATGATGAAGGTAACGTAACAGAGCCTGCTCAAAACGTTCCGGATCCAGATGCTAAAATGGCTGATGTCAACTTGAGACAAGCTATGGCTTATGCAATCGACAACGATGCAGTTGGTGCCCGTTTCTACCAGGGTCTACGTAGCCGTGCTACATCCCCAATCATTCCTAACTTTGCTGATTACTACAATGATGATATCGAGGGATATCCATACAATCCAGATCGTGCAAACGAACTGCTTGATGAAGCTGGATATGAAGATACAAATGGTGATGGATTCCGTGAAACTCCAGATGGAGAAGAACTGGTCATCAACTTTGCATCAATGTCTGGTGGAGATGTGGCAGAGCCAATTTCCGAGTACTACATGCAGTCATGGAGAAATATCGGACTGAACGTTCAACTTCTTGACGGACGTCTACATGAGTTCAACTCATTCTACGACCGTGTTGAAGCTGATGATCCGAACATCGATATCTATCAAGCTGCTTGGGGAACTGGATCAGATCCTACTCCAGACGGACTTTACGGCCGTTATGCACCATTCAACTACACACGTTGGGCTACTGAAGAAAATGATGCCTTCATGGAAGATATGCTCAGCGAGCAGGGCTTCGATGTTGAATGGCGTGCAGAAGTATTCAGAGAATGGCAGGAGTACTTCATGGAAGAGTTGCCAATTATCCCAACTCTATTCCGTAATGAAGTCTTCCCAGTTAACAACCGTGTTGGTGCTTACGACATTACTGTCGGAGAAGATCCAAACACACCAGGTGCTGGAATACACACTTGGTACCTGATCGACGAAGATCGTGCAACAGAATAATTAAAAACACTGATAGACTATCTATCTAGTATCGCTCAAAAATCGCTCAATCACCTGAAAAGACATTGTTCTTTTCAGGTGATTTTTTTAGTTTAAATAATTGTAGTTATCTTAAAAATGATGTATGATAGTAGTTAATCGGTGTAAGTTTATTCACAATTTACTTCGAATTCAAATTATTATTTTTAGGAGTAATGCATATGTTTCTAGCGTGGAAAGAAATAAAATATTCAAAAACCAGGTTCGCCCTTATCATTGGTGTAGTCGTTCTTGTTTCCTATTTAGTTTTCTTCCTAACAGGTCTGGCCTATGGTCTTGCTCAGGAAAACAGAACCAGTATCGACAAATGGGAGGCAACTGGAATCGTTCTTGCGGATGAATCCAATCTAAATATCAATATGTCGATGTTTCCGAAAGAGCTTGTCGATGATGTGGAAGCCTCCGAAACTGCGTCTTTAGGCGTAACATCCAGTGTTGTACAATTGGTCGAAGAATCGGAAGATGACGATGATTCAAAAGTGAACGTGACTTTCTTCGGTGTTAACGAAGATGAGTTTATTTTCCCTGATATTCTGGAAGGGGAATCGATTCAGAATGAAAATGAAGTGATTGCCGATATCAGCTTGAAAGAAGAAGAAGGATATGAACTGAATGATGAATTATCTCTGGCAGGAATCGATACAACAGTAACTATCGTCGGATTCACTGATAACGCTAAATTTAATGTCGCGCCTGTATTATATACAGATCAGCCAACCTATCAGCATATCAGAGCTAGTGGCTTCGGCGAAAGAGAGGATGAGATTATCAGTGCAATCGTTGTTCAGACAGATAATGGTGAACTAAGTGAAGTAGCTCTAGGTACAGATGATCTGGAAATATATGAGATTGACGAGTTTATCAGCAACCTGCCCGGATATAATGCTCAGGTGCTTACCTTTGGACTGATGATCGGCTTTCTCGTGCTTATAGCAGCTATGATAGTCGGTATCTTTATTTATGTCTTGACGCTTCAGAAAACCTCGATTTTAGGTGTAATGAAAGCACAAGGTATTTCGTCTAAATACATTGGTAAATCTGTAGTGGGACAGACATTGCTTCTGACACTCTTCGGTGTGTTGACTGGACTTGGTCTCACTCTGGTCACAGGGATTGTTCTACCAAATGAGGTACCATATATGAATAATATTCTATTTTTTGTGAGTATTACGACATTGCTAATAATCGTTGCTTTAATGGGGGCATTCTTCTCAGTAAGAACAGTAGTTAAAATTGACCCTCTCGAAGCCATCAGTTAGGAGAAAATAATGAAACTTATTGAATTGAAAAATGTAACTAAAACATTCGATGATGGACGTAAAAAAATCGAAGCCTTAAAGGAAACAAATTTTGCTGTAGAAGAAGGCGAATTTGTCGCTGTTATTGGTCCCAGTGGATCGGGGAAAAGCACGTTCCTTACAATTATTGGTGGGCTTCAGACACCTACTGAAGGCAAGGTTTTTATTAACGATGAAAAGTTCAGTGAGCTTAATGAAAAAAAACGGGCTAAAAAACGATTTGATGAAATTGGGTTCATTCTACAGGCATCCAATTTAATTCCGTTTCTCACAGTAAAAGATCAACTTCGGCTGGTCAATAAAATCAATCGCTCTAGCTTCGATAAAAACGATGCGCAGTCTTTACTGGATGAACTAAAGATCAACGACTTGAGCGACAAATACCCTAGCGATCTGTCTGGTGGAGAAAGACAGCGTGCAGCCATAGCGCGCGCATTGTATCATGATCCGTCGGTCATTCTTGCTGATGAACCGACAGCCAGTCTGGATACGAATCGTGCATTTGAAGTGGTTGAAATTTTAGGAAGAGAAACAAAGAAGAAGAAAAAAGCGACGATCATGGTCACCCATGATGAACGGCTGACTGATTACTGTGATACGGTTTATGTAATGAAAGATGGCGTACTGAACAAAAAATAATTCAGGAAAGTTGGATAGGCATGTCAAAAACAGTAAGTGTTATTGGTGCAGGAGTGGCCGGTTTAGCGAGTGCGATTCGTCTGCAGCATGCGGGTTACGATGTAACGATATATGAAAAATCTAAAATGGCCGGCGGGAAGATGCATCAGTTAAAAAAAGATGGCTTCACGTTTGATGTAGGTCCAAGTATTGTAATGATGCCCGAACTCTACAGAGAGGTATTCGAGCTGGCTGGAAGGAACCCGGATGATTATATTCCTATGCAGAGACTCGATCCAATGTATTCGGCCTTTTTTGAAGACGAGAAGATAGATGTTTCATCTGATCTTGTCAAACTTGTTGAACATCTTGAGGGGATCGGCGAAGAAGACGTTATAGGTTTTCTTGCTTACTTGAAAGATATTTACGAACGCTTTACGATTGCCAAAGAGTATTTTATTGAAAGACCCTTCAGAAATGCGTCTGATTTCTATAATCCTTTTATGCTGAAGCAGGCAATGAAACTTAAGACATTTGACAGTGCCAATCATTCAATTGGTAAATTTGTCAAAGATAAACGTCTACAGCAGATCTTAAGTTTTCAGACTCTTTATATCGGTATTTCTCCTATGAACGGACCATCCCTTTATACCATTATTCCTATGATCGAGTACTTATACGGCATCTGGTTCATTAAAGGTGGAATGTATACTATGGCCAGTTCAATGGAAAGACTGTTTCTGGAACTTGGTGGCCAGGTCAAATACGAGGCAGAGGTTGACGAAATAGTTATTGAAAATAAGCAGGCGACAGGAATAAAGCTGAATGGAGAAAAAATCCTTTCTGATTACGTTATGTGTAATGCCGATTTCCCATACGCCATGAAGAACCTTGTAAAAGATACGAAAGCTAAAGGAAAATACACAGACAAGAAAATCGACAGTATGAAGTATTCCTGCTCATGTTTCGTTATGTACTTGGGTATGGACAAGAAATATGATGAGGTGGAAAACATCCACAACTTTGTCTTTTCAAAAGATCTGGATGAAAACCTGGAAGATATTTTTGAAGGAAAACTGCTTGATCAGGCTTCTTTTTATGTCTACATTGCATCCAAGCTGGATCACAATCTGGCACCTGAAGGAAAAGAAGGGCTGTATGTTTTAGTCCCTGTTTCTGATCTCTCAACAGCAAAGTATGAATGGACAGATGAAACCATTGCTTATTACAGAAACCAGGTTATCTCGAAACTTAAGACCATCAAAGGTTTTGAAACAATCGAAGAGGATATTATTTCTGAAAGCTATACGACACCAAAGGATTTTGAATCCCAGTTTAATGCTTACAACGGAGCAACTTTTGGTTTGAGACCTACTTTAACTCAAAGTAATCATTTCAGACCTCAAGCTAAGTCAAAAACTGTCGAGAACCTTTATTTCACTGGAAGCAGCACACACCCAGGCGCAGGAGTCCCGATCGTTCTGACATCTGCAAAAATAGCAACGGAAGAACTCATTTTAGATGATAGATAGATGATATAAAGACCCGCTGAATCTGATGTTAATCAATTCAGTGGGTCTCATATTTTTTATCTATAGAGCAAAATAAGATTCCAGATAACGAGCAACCCCATCGTCATCATTGGTAAAGGAAGTAACATCTCCTGCTATGGCTTTCAGTCGGTCGATGCCATTAGACATCACCACGCCCAGTCCGGCGTATTGAATCATTTCGTAGTCATTTTCCTGATCACCAAATGCAAGTATATCTGTGCGGTCGATATTATAGTAAGCCGCAATCCGTTCGAGGCCAAGTGCTTTCTGTACACCAGCAGCGACGACTTCAAGACATGGCGTATCACCGCCCCACATTCTTACTTCTACAGCATCTTTATACTGTTCGATAATCTTTCCTTCGATATACGGCTGGTATTGACGTGTAGACGTGAAAACACCGACAGAAGTAGGATCTTCAAGGAGCGTCTCAGCGGTCAGCTGTTTACTGACTTCAATGCCTTCAGGAAAAAAATCAGGGTAAGGGATGTATTCGCCTTCTATATAAATAGATTGTTGTGACTCTGCAGCAATCAGCTGGACTTCTGGATTTTCTCTCAATGAGAGCATAGAGATAGCCAGGTCTTTACTCAACGTCTTATGATAGCTGTGAGACCAGTTTTGCTCAGAGGGGTTATGGCACCATGCGCCATTGAAGTTTACAATGGGTGTTGTCATTTCGAGTTCTTTATAATAATAATAGCTGTTACGATAAGGCCGACCGGTTACAATGGAAACGATATGTCCATCTTTGCGCAGTCGGTTCAGCACATCCTTAGTCCGTACACTCAGCATAGACGCGTCATTTAATGTCGTTCCGTCCAGATCGAGTGCAATCAGTTTTCTTTTCATCACTATCTCTCCTCATTGACCGTTTAATCATCTTTATCCAGTATATCAAAGCCTATATGAAAAGTATATTTGAATTCAGGAAGGATAAGACACATCGTCAAATAAAGTTTTGTTTTCAGGTAAACACAGGCTTCGCAATATGTTAGAATATAAGAGAGAAACAAGGAGGAGAGCGTATGACTAAAGAGACTGAAGTATGGACTGATGAACAGATTCAGGATGTGAAAAACCGGATCATGCAGGCAATGGAGCAAGTGATCGACCCTGAACTGGGTATTGATATCGTCAACTTGGGCCTTGTGTATGAAGTCAATGTATTCAATGGTGGATATTGCGAAATGAAAATAACACTGACCACAATGGGCTGTCCATTGGCAGATGTTATAACTGAAGATATCTTAAATGCAATGAAAACTGTACCAGAAATTACAGAAACTGATGTCAAACTTGTCTGGTATCCTGCATGGGATACATCGCGTATGAGCAGGTACGCAAGAATTGCGTTAGGAATCAGATAAAGTCAGCTCTCAATGATGCTATTACGGGCATGTGCCTATTAAGCTGCATTGAGGGCTTTATTCTGTTCAAAATTATGGAAATGTCTAATGTGGAAGGTGATGGAATGGAATTTACTCCTCTTCAAGTGTTCAGTTCATATACATTATTAAAAAGTACACTGTCAGTTCCTTCTGTAATCAGCCAGGCTAAACAGCTTGGCTATACGTCCATTGCGCTTACAGATAAGCATGTCATGTACGGGGCAGTAGAATTTTATAAAGAAGCAGTCAGACAGAATTTAAAACCTCTGATTGGATTGACTGTTGATTTGTCTGCCAACGACGAATGGCCCGAAGAATCTGAAATAGTTCTGATCGCAAATAACAATATCGGCTATCAGGAACTGATGGCATTCTCGACCGATATTATGCTTCATCATCAAGCAGTGGATGTCAACAGATTATCGTCAATAAGTAACGATGTAAGCATCATTTTTCCTGTTACCAGTAAGGTTTTGGAAGGTATGAAGCAAGATACTGAACGAGTTCGAATCTTTATACATTCTCTTTCGGAACAGTGTTCAGCATTAAATATAGGGATCCGCTGGGACGATGCCTATCAGGCTGAAATTAGAGGTATTCAGGAGATAGCCGATGCTCTAGACATTCCATCAGTCATCAGTGAATCTGTCTATCTGATGGATGACAGTGATCAGTCTGCAATAAAAGTTCTTCACGCGATTGACAACGGCTTAACTGTTGAAGAAGATAATTTTCAGCTCAGTGAGGGGTCAGGTTTTCTAAAGGACAAAAGCGAGCAATTAAACTATTACGCGTCAAAAGGACTGACCGAAGCGCTGAACAACACTCAGAACCTGATAGAGAAAAGCCAGCTCTCATTTGAGTGGGAAACGAGACTCCCGGAATTTAATACACCTGAAAATCTCAGCTCAGAACAGTATCTTGAGAAGATATCTTTTGAATGGCTGTCAAAACGAGTACCTGATCATGATGACAAGTACAAGACGCGACTGAAGAAAGAATTGACCGTCATCAGTAAAATGGGCTTTGCGGATTATTTTCTAATTGTATGGGATCTAATGAAGTATGCTCATGACAATCGTATCGCCACAGGGTCAGGTAGGGGATCTGCTGCAGGCTCTTTAGTTTCTTATGTCCTTAAGATTACAGATGTTGACCCTATAAAATATGATTTGCTCTTTGACAGATTTTTGAACGAGCAACGCTTTACTTTACCGGATATCGATCTTGATTTCCCTGACAATAAGCGAGAAATGATTTTGTCGTATGTATTCGACAAATATGGAAGCGACCATGTAGCTCAAATAGCTACATTCGGTACATTTGCTGCAAAGATGGCGATCAGAGATAGCGGAAGAGTTTTTGGATTGACAACAGAAGAGCTAAAGAAATGGTCCAATACCATTCCGTCGCGCCCGGGAATCACGTTAAAAGATGCCTATAAAGAATCAGATAAATTAAAAAAATTAGTAAAAGAATCAGAGTTTAATTTGATGCTTTTCAAGACAGCTGTGAAACTCGAAGGCCTTCCAAGACATGTATCCACACATGCTGCTGGAGTTGTCATCTCCAAGGATCCTCTTATTCTGTCAACACCGCTGCAGGAAGGTAGTGGGGTCATGCCATTGACACAATTTACGATGGGTGATGTCGAGACTGTAGGTCTTTTGAAGATGGATTTTCTTGGACTGAAGAATCTGACCATACTTGCCGATTGCCTTTCTCTTTCAGGAATGAATAGACGATCGATTGAAGACAGTCTTTCAGATATTTCTTTAGATGATCCAGAAACTTTGGAACTGTTTAAGTCAGCGGACACAAATGGTATTTTTCAGTTTGAATCTGCCGGCATACAACGAGTGCTCAAGAAACTTGGGCCAACCGAATTTGAAGATATCGTCGCTGTCAATGCTTTGTACAGACCAGGACCAATGGAACAGATCGATCATTTCATTGCCCGAAAAAAGGGGAATGAATCAGTTGAATACATTCATGATGACTTGAAAGATATTTTATCAGTCACGTATGGGGTAATTGTCTATCAGGAACAAGTAATGAAAGTTGCGTCAAAGATTGCAGGATACACCTTGTCGGAGGCTGATATTTTAAGAAGAGCTATATCGAAGAAGATAAAAGCTGAGATAGATGCAGGGCGCAACCAGTTTGTTGCAGGAGCCAAGCGAAAAGGTTACTTGAAAGAAGATGCTGAAGCCATATATGCCCATATAGAACGTTTCGCCAATTATGGCTTTAACAGATCTCATGCAGTATCTTACTCTAAACTGGCTTTCCAGTTAGCCTATTTCAAGGCACATCACCCGGCAGCCTTTTATGTTGCGCTTATGCGCTCCACCTCTAATAATAGGGATAAGGTCAGGAAGTATTTAATGGAAGCTAAACAGCGGGGACTAGCGCTCATGAAACCCTCTATCAATTCCAGCTGGTATTCGTTCACGGTCAGCAATGGATCAATCATTTTCGGTCTGGATACGGTGAAAGGTTTGAGAAGAGAGTTCATTAGTCATATAATGAATGAGAGAAAAGCTAATGGACCATATAAAGACCTGATGTCATTTGTAAGTAGGATGGGCGATAAATGGCGTAAAGAACAGATGATCCTGCCACTAGTTAAGGCGGGGTGTTTTGATGAGCTGGGAACAAATAGAAACACTCTTATACATTCGCTGGGATCTGTCATAGACAGTATCAAAATGAGTAATGGAAACACAGAACTTTTCGAATCACTGGCGCCAAGAATTGAGCAGCTGCCCGAGCTTTCTTTCAAGGAAAAGCTGCAGCAGGAATTTGAAGCGACTGGCTTTTACTTGTCTGGGCATCCTGCAGAACAATTTGCCCAGAGTAATGTCGATTTTCTCACCGTATCTGAAACGGGACGCTATTCTTCTTATGCTGTGCAAGTTGAAGCCATCAAAAAAATCCAGACAAAACGTGGAGAACCGATGGCTTTCATGGATGTGTCAGACTCTTCTGGAGAAGGCACGATCATACTGTTTCCTGATATTTATAGAAAAGTCTCCCGTTTATGTAAAGAAGGAGCACTTCTCCGAGTGAAAGGAAAAGCAGAATGGAAAGGAGACCAGCTCAATGTCATAGCTAACACAGTTGAAATGCTGACGGAGAAAAAAGAAGCGCATAAAGGGCTTTTTTTAAGAATCAGGGATATGGATCACGACAGAAATAAACTCCAGAAGATTCTGGCAATAGTCTCAAAAAGAAATGGGGCAGTACCCGTTATCATTTATGATCCGGTCACGGAGAGAAAAGAAAAGCTGAAAAGCAGATTCAATGTTCAGCCGGACGAGGAGCTGTTGAATGAATTGATAGAAGTACTAGGAAAAGAGAATGTTTTTCTGAAATAATCAGCAATTAATCCGTTTATCTCTGTATTTTAAAAGACAAGACCGGTTAAAAATGATAAAATAATAAATGTATGTAAATAAATGATGGTTTAAGGTAAAATATTATAGGGTGAAACATGTAGGATGATGGCCCGAGGTATTTTACATATCTCTGTCAGTTTTTGGCAGGGAGTGAAGAAAATTTGCATTGAAGGTGGAAATGAGATGAAAAGAATTGGCGTTCTAACAAGTGGAGGAGACGCTCCCGGAATGAATGCTGCCATACGTGCCGTAGTAAGAAAGGCATTACATGAAGGTATGGAAGTATATGGTGTCAATTACGGATATGCCGGACTTGTGGCTGGTGACATCAGAAAACTGACACGTAGAGATGTCGGCGACATGATTCAGCGAGGAGGAACTTTCTTATATTCTGCGAGGTATCCTCAATTCGCAACTGAAGAAGGACAGCTTAAAGGAATCGAACAGCTTAAGCGTTTCGGTATCGAGGGACTGGTCGTTATTGGTGGAGACGGGTCTTACCGTGGCGCCTACGCCTTGACTAAGCATGGGTTCCCATGTGTCGGTGTTCCCGGAACGATCGATAATGATATTCCAGGAACAGATTACACGATTGGATTCGATACGACGATCAATACTGTTCTTGACGCGCTGGATAGAATTAGAGATACTGCTACCTCCCACGTCCGCACGTTCGTAATCGAGGTGATGGGTCGTGATGCGGGAGATATCGCTTTGTGGACTGGGGTAGCCAGTGGCGCAGAACAGATCATCGTTCCCGAGAAAGGCTTCGACATTACAGAAGTAGCAGATAACATCCGAGAAGGAAAAGAGAAAGGCAAAAAGCACAGCATCATTATCCTGGCCGAAGGAGTGATGGGCGGCAATGAGTTTGCTGAAAAGCTGGATGCCATTGATAATTTCCATGTCAGAGTGACAGTCCTGGGACACGTTCAGCGTGGGGGCTCACCTACAGCTAGAGACAGAGTCCTTGCTTCTCAATTTGGAGCTAAAGCAGTCGACGTCCTTAAAGAAGGACAAGGCGGGGTTTGTCTGGGAATAAACAACGAGAAAATTATAGTCAGAGATATCGTTGAAACACTCGACAACATGACCCACACACCTAACATGGACTTGTTTAAGCTGAATGAGGAAATTTCCAACTAACTATACCTCTAAGGTTGGATTGCTTTAAGTCATCATTTATATAAATGCAACACCAAATACTATTTTTTAGGAGAGTCAGATAATGAAGAAGACGAAAATTGTTTGTACCATTGGACCGGCAAGTGAATCACTTGATACATTAGTTAAACTGATCGAAGCAGGAATGAACGTTGCAAGACTTAACTTCTCACACGGCGATCACGAAGAGCACCTGAACCGTATCAAGAATATCCGAAAAGCATCTGAACAGACTGGTAAAATGGTCGGTATCATGCTGGATACTAAAGGTCCTGAAATCAGAACGAACAACATGAAAGACGGAAAAGTGACCATTACTAAAGGGGACACAGTTCGTGTATCTATGAATGAAGTAGAAGGAACAAACGAACGTTTTTCAGTCACTTATGCTGATTTGATCAATGACGTGACTCCTGGATCGAACATTCTTCTTGACGATGGTCTTATCAATCTACTAGTAACGGATATCGATCGTGAAAACGAAGATATCGT
Organism: Alkalibacterium pelagium; assembly: GCF_900109325.1. GTDB lineage: Bacteria > Bacillota > Bacilli > Lactobacillales > Carnobacteriaceae_A > Alkalibacterium > Alkalibacterium pelagium. Next base: position 130,222 of record NZ_FNZU01000002.1, on the reverse strand, counting down.
AACTACTGCTCAGAACACAGGCGATCTTAAAAACAAAAAAGGTGTAAACGTCCCTGGCGTTTCTGTAAATCTGCCTGGTCTGACTGACAAAGACCGTTCTGACATCATGTTTGGACTTGATAACAACATTGACTATATCGCGGCTTCATTTGTCAGACGTCCTTCTGATGTACTTGAAATTACTGAAATCCTGGAAAAAGAAGATAAAATGCATGTTCAGATCATTCCTAAGATCGAAAACCAGGAAGGTGTAGACAACCTTGAAGAAATCCTTAAGATTTCTGACGGCCTGATGGTTGCTCGTGGTGACCTTGGAGTTGAAATCCCGACTGAGGACGTGCCAATTGTTCAAAAACGAATGATTCGTCTATGTAATGATGCTGGTAAACCAGTTATTACAGCTACTCAGATGCTGGATTCAATGCAGGCAAATCCTCGTCCAACTAGAGCTGAAGCTTCAGACGTAGCGAATGCTATATTTGACGGGTCCGATGCAATCATGCTTTCTGGTGAAACTGCAGCAGGAGATTACCCTGTAGAATCTGTACAGACAATGTACAACATCGCCATGCGTACTGAAACTGCTTTAGTTAACCAGGATGCATTTGCACTTAAAGCATACGACCAGAATGATATGACTGAAGCAATCGGTCAGGCTGTCGGTCACACTGCTAAAAACTTGAACATCTCAACAATCGTTGCAGCGACTGAATCAGGACATACTGCACGTATGATTTCTAAGTTCAGACCTAAAGCTGATATTCTTGCAGTTACATTTAGTGAAGAAACTGCTCGAGGACTAGCTCTGCAGTGGGGAGTACAGCCTACTGTATCAGAAAAACCAACATCAACTGACGACATGTTCAACTTGGCTACTCAAACGACTGTAGAGAAAGGGTACGCTAAAGAGGGCGACCTGATTATTATCACTGCAGGTGTACCAGTAGGTGAGCGTGGAACAACTAACGTTATGAAGATTCAGCTTATTGGATCAAAACTTACAAGCGGTCAAGGTGTCGGATCTGAATCAGTCATCGGAAAAGCAATCGTTGCCGGTTCTGCTGAAGAAGCTATGGAAAAAGCAATTGAAGGCGGCGTACTAGTTGTCAAAAACACAGACAAAGATTACCTGCCGGCTATTGAAAAATCTGCAGCTATCGTTGTGGAACAAGGCGGACTGACTTCTCATGCCGCTGTTATCGGTATCGCAATGGGTATACCTGTGATCGTTTCAGCAGAAAATGCTACGGAACTTATTGAACAGGATGAGCTGATCACTGTAGACGCAAGACGTGGAATCATCTACCGTGGAGCGACAACTGCTATCTAATGATATAACCAAAAGATGATCTGAACACCAAAAAAAAGATGAGATAATGATTGATAGGAATCGGACATACTCTGTTTGCTGAGTCAGCTGTCCTTAATGATTCTTCCTGGTCATTGTCTCTTCTTTTTTAAACTGAAATAAAGGAGATAATCATGAATAAAAATTTGGCTAACGAAGTGACTGCTATAGTCACAGATAAGCACAATGATCAGCTTTTTGTACAAAAAGACGGAATCACATATAAAGTGTTGTCCGATGACAGTGCTGATATCGGAGATGTACTGAAAGGGTTTGTCTATTCAGACAAAAATGATCAGCTGGTTTTTACCACTCATATCCCAACTATCCGACCAGGTGTATACGGATGGGGAGAGGTCGTTAAAGTTAACCGTAAACTCGGTGTGTTTGTAAATATCGGGTGGGAAGAAAAGGATGTGGTCGTTTCAATGGATGACCTGCCTGCTGAAGGAAGACTGTGGCCTAAAGAAGGAAACAAGCTTTATCTGACCGTCACTACAGACTCTAAAGACCGAATCTGGGGGAAGCCAGCAGATGAAGAGGCATTCTTTGAAGACTACGTAGAGGGTTCGAAAGACATGCACAATAACAATGTGAGCGGCATTGTCTTTCACTTGAAGAAGAGCGGAACGTATGCGATCACTGAAGAGAAGTATATTCTGTTTGTACATCCAAGTGAACGGGAGCAGGAACCGAAGCTGGGTGAAACTATTTCAGGAAGAGTTATTGGACTGAGAGAAGATGGGGTACTATACGCCTCCCTAAAACCAAGAGCACATGAAGTCATGGAAGAAGATGCACTGATGCTCCTGGAAGTGCTTAAGCGTTCAGAAGATCACTCCATTCCTTTCCACAATAAAACAGATCCGGAAGTGATTAAGCAGCAGTTCGGCATCAGCAAAGGACAGTTCAAACGTGCCGTCGGTAGACTGATGAAAAAAGGTCTCGTCAATCAGGATGATAATGGAACTAATCTAATTAGATTACCTGAAGAGGACTAGAATAGTAGTTGAGACTTAGTTCTGATTATTTTATACTTATTCTAATGAATAAGACGAATAATCGGAATACTTTGTAATCATTATCAACTAAGGGAGTTCATCATGAAAAAACTAGACTCTTCATTTAAATTAATTAAAGAAAAACTCCATAAAGCTGGATTCAAACTGACTCCACAAAGAGAACTGACAGTAGAAGTTCTGCTTGAAAAAGAAAAGGATCATTTGAGTGCTGAGGAAATTTATCTGCTAGTCAAAGCCAAGAATACCGGTATCGGTCTAGCTACTGTTTACCGAACGCTTGAAATATTGACAGAGCTTCAGATTATCAATAAGCTGACTTTTCAGGACGGGATTGCACGTTACGACCTGAACATGGGAAGTGACAAGCATCAGCACCATCATCTGCTCTGCCTTAAATGCGGAAGCATTGAAGAGGTGAAGCAGGATATGCTATTTGAAATCGAAAAGGAAATTGAAAGAGATTATCACTTTATCGTTAAAGACCATCGATTGACTTTTCACGGAATCTGCAGAAACTGTGCGGAGCAGTACACGGAACAAGAGGGCGATAATAATGGATAGCCGACCGATGGAGGACTATCTCATCTACCTCAAGGTGGAAAAAGGGCTGGCTCCTAATACTGTAGAGAGCTATCAGAGAGATATCAGACACTATGTTGACTATTTGAGTGAACAGGGAATAAAGAGCTGGGAGGAGATCGATCGTTACGTTCTCCTCTCTTTCTTTAGTGAAGAAAGACAATCTGACAAATCCGATAATACCATCATCAGACAATTTTCCAGTCTCAGAAAATTTCATCAGTTTTTAAAACAGGAAGGGGTCACACCAGAAGATCCTATGCTGTACGTGAAAACACCGAAAAAAGCAGAAACCCTGCCTAAAATTATTTCTATGAATGAAATAGACCGTTTGCTGGAGACGCCAGACACTGCGAAACCCTTAGGCATAAGAGATCGTGCAATGCTGGAGGTACTTTATGCAACGGGGTTGAGGATTACTGAACTGATTGAACTGACGACTGAAGATATACATCTGTCAATGAAACTGATTCAAATCGTCGGTAAAGGGAATAAAGAAAGGCTGATACCCATCGGTGAAATGGGATGCAAGTGGCTGGATTATTATATGGAAAGCGCGCGTCCATTTTTATTAAAGAAGGCAAAAAAAGAAACTTCCGTTATCTTCCTCAATTCCAGAGGAGCGCCCTTGTCAAGACAAGGCGTATGGAAAAAAATAAGACAGCTGAAACAGGAAGCGGGGATCAGGGCATCGATCACTCCTCATACGTTAAGGCATTCCTTCGCCACTCATCTTCTTGAAAACGGCGCAGATTTAAGAGTAGTACAGGAGCTTCTGGGGCATGCCAATGTATCAACAACACAGATTTATACGCATATAACCAAACACCGCTTAAAAGACATTTATGGTAAATATCATCCGAGAGCCTGAATAAGATGAGTAAATACTAAAAAATCTATCATATAAATGCTCTGGAAATCGTGTGTTCTTGCTTTTTCAGTCGACCTGATTTATTCTGAAAGAAAGACAATCTAGGAGGACAAAGTATGTCATTTAAACGAATACATTTAGTGGTACTGGATTCTGTTGGTATCGGTGAAGCACCTGATGCAAAAGAGTTCAATGATGAAGGCGCTCACACGTTAGGCCACATAGCTGAAGAAGCTGGTCTTGACCTGCCGAATATGCAGGCAATGGGACTGGGGAACATCGCACCGCTTAAAGGGATCGATCCAGTAGATGATACATCTGCATACTATACTAAATTAGAAGAGGTGTCAGTCGGCAAAGATACAATGACTGGTCACTGGGAAATCATGGGTCTCCATATTGATAAACCTTTCCGTGTATTTCCTGACGGTTTCCCGGATGAGCTGATCGAAGAGATCGAAAAGCATACCGGTCGGAAAATCGTCGGCAATAAACCGGCATCCGGGACTGAGATAATAGATGAATACGGTAAGCATCAGATGGACACGGGTGATCTGATTGTTTATACTTCTGCAGACCCTGTTCTTCAGATCGCGGCACATGAAGAGATCATTCCTCTTGAAGAGCTGTATGACATTTGTGAATATGTCAGAGAACTTACTAAGGGTGAACCTTATATGATCGGACGAATCATTGCTCGTCCATATATCGGAGAACCAGGCGACTTCACACGCACCAGCAACCGTCATGACTACGCACTGGATCCGTTTGGAGAAACTGTGCTGGACAGACTGAAAGCAGCTGGAAAAGACGTAGTGGCTGTAGGTAAAATCAACGATATATTCAATGGACAAGGCATTACTGATTCCGTTCGTACAGCTTCCAATATGGATGGCGTGGATAAACTGCTGGATGTCATGAAAAAAGAATTTACTGGATTAAGTTTCACTAATCTTGTCGATTTCGATGCCTTATATGGCCACAGACGCAATGTGAAAGGGTATAAAGAAGCTCTCGAAGCTTTTGATGCCCGATTACCAGAACTGATCAAGTCACTAGACGACGATGATCTGCTTATCATTACAGCTGATCACGGGAACGATCCGACCCATCATGGGACCGATCATACTCGCGAGTATGTCCCACTGCTTGTTTTAAGTCCTAAACTTAAAGCCCCTCAGGCTCTTCCTAAAGGATACTTTGCTGACATCAGTGCAACGGTTGCTGAAAACTTTGGTGTTGAAGGAACTGGATTCGGAAAAAGCTTTTTGGATAAATTAAACTAAACTGGTTAAATAGATCGCGTTGAAGGAGACTTACTAATGAACGAAACATATATTAAAGCAATTGAACAAGCTGCAGAATTTCTGAAAGGAAAGGGAATGGACCATCCTGAAATCGGGCTGATTTTAGGATCTGGCCTTGGCGAACTTGCTGACGAAGCAGAAGATGCCGTAGAAGTCCCTTATGAAGATATTCCAGGCTTTCCGGTATCGACTGTCGAAGGACATGCCGGTAAACTTGTTTATGGAACTCTGGGAGATCGCAAAGTCATTGCTATGCAGGGACGTTTTCACTTTTACGAAGGGTATACCTTTAACGAGGTCACTTTCCCTGTCAGAGTGATGAAAGCATTGGGTGTCAGTTCCTTAATGGTGACAAACGCTGCAGGGGGAGTCAATGAATCATTTACACCTGGTGATCTGATGATTATTACTGATCACATTAATATGACTGGTGACAATCCCCTTCTCGGACCAAATGACGCAACGTTCGGTCCACGCTTCACCGATATGAGCCAGGCTTACGATAGAGGCTATCAGGAAACGATTGAAAAAGTGGCTAAGGAAAACGATATATCGATTCAGAAAGGTGTCTATCTTGGTCTGACAGGGCCAACATATGAAACACCGGCTGAAGTCAGAATGGTCCGTATTCTTGGTGGAGATGCAGTGGGTATGTCGACTGTTCCAGAAGTTATCGTTGCAAGACATGCTGGATTAAAAGTTGCCGGTATCTCATGTATTACAAACTATGCAGCGGGTATGCAGGAATCATTGAATCACGACGAGGTTGTAGAAGTGACAACGCGTGTTAAAGATTCATTTAAGACTTTGGTCAAACGTGTGATTACTGAACTGTAAACAGATCTGAATTTATTAAGAAGAAGAGGGAAGGAGTTCTTAGAAATAACTAAGGACTCCTTTCTTCATATTTTAATAAATGAGTCGCCAGTCCTGTATTATACCTTACGGCCTTTGCTATAAAGGTATCATTCTGTACTTTTTTTAATGTAGGTTTGATTTTTCGGTCATATGTAGGTATGATATTCTTGGATGTTTTTTTGAACAGAAAACTGAGCGACTAGGCTTCAGACTAAATAGAAATGTGGGATAGAATGACTAATATTTCAAATGAAAGCAGACTGATGGAACATATGGCAGTTACTCCTGAGAACCACCTTGAAATCAGTGGTGTTGATTCAGTGGAACTGGCAGAAACATATGGGACACCTCTGTATGTTTATGACATCAGCCTGGTTAAAAAGAAAATCAAAGCTTTTAAAGATGCATTCAGAGCATATGAAAACAAAACTCAAGTGGCTTATGCCAGTAAAGCATTCTCATCCCTTGCATTGTATGAGATGCTGGCAGAAGAAGACGTGTCACTGGATGTGGTCTCTGGAGGAGAACTGTTTCTGGCAATCAAAGCAGATTTTCCTGCAGAAAGAATCCACTTCCATGGCAATAACAAGTCATGGCAGGAGCTTGACGAGGCCATTGATCACAATATCGGCTGCATTGTTGTAGATAATTTTGTAGAGCTATCTATGCTTAAAGAACTGACTCAAAGCAAGAAAAAGCAGATGGACGTGCTCATCCGGGTCACACCAGGAGTTGCTGCTCACACGCATGAATACATCACCACCGGGCAGGAAGACTCTAAATTCGGATTTGATTTGTCTTCGAATCAGGCTGAGCAGGCAATCAGAGAGCTTCAGGATGCACCTTATCTGACTGTCATCGGTCTGCATGCTCATATCGGCTCACAGATATTTGAAGTAGATGGGTATCAGGCAGTTATCGCAAAACTGATGACCAAGGCAAAAGAATGGGAAAATAAATACGGCTTTTCGCTTTCGGTATTAAATGCTGGAGGTGGATTCGGTATCCGTTACACTCAGGAGGATGCACCGCTGCCACTTTCCACTTATGCTGATGCAATCATGGCAGCTGTCAGAGACCAGTCACACAAGCTGGAAATGGACCTGCCGGAAATCTGGATCGAACCGGGAAGAAGTATTGTCGGAGAAGCCGGGACATCTTTATACACGATTGGTACTGAGAAATCGATTCCTGGAGTTAGGAAGTATATCTCTGTAGACGGAGGAATGGCTGATAATATTCGACCTGCTTTATACCAGGCAAAGTATACTGGCGTTCTGGCCAATAAAGTGAATGGCGAAAAAACAGAAGAAGTATCTGTTGCAGGCAAAGCCTGTGAGAGTGGTGATATGCTGATCTGGGATCTTACCCTTACAGAACCCGCTCAAGATGATATACTGGCTGTATTCAGCACAGGAGCATACGGCTATTCAATGGCCAGCAACTACAACCGGTTACCGAGACCAGCAGTCGTCTTCGTGGAAGAAGGCAGACACGCGCTGGCAGTTAAACGTGAAACGTATACTGATTTTCTTAACCTGGAAGTCAGCAGACAACAGTTTGAGGGATAGGAGGGCGAAACATGCTCATTAAATATAAATCAGACTACCAGAAAATAACGATGGGACTGCTTTCCTATGTACCTGATCTGAAAGATACTGCTCGACTGACAAACGAAATGCAGTGGTACGAGCAGGAAGAAAACAGACAGCTTTATTTGTGGAAAAGTCAGGAAACAGGTGATCTTGCTGGTGTGATCGGAATTGAAGATGAAGAGGAAATCATTCTTCTCAGACATATTGCGATCAATCCATCTTACAGAGAAGAAGGCATGGCTTTCCGAATGCTGACAGCTCTGTCGAAGACATGCTCACCTAAAAAGATTGTCGGCACATTGGAAACTGCTCCTTTAGTGACCAAGTGGAAAAAAGAAGCAGATAAAGATGAGTAAAGCAGGGAAGACAAATGAGTGAACAATGGAAAGTGAATCTGGATGTCTTTGAAGGCCCTCTGGATTTACTGCTGCACCTTATTAATAAGTATGAAATCGATATTTATGATATTCCCATAAAAGATATTACGGACCAGTATTTAAATTATCTCCACGCAATGCAGATGCTTCAACTTGACATTGCAGGAGATTATTTAGTGATGGCTGCCACACTGATGTCGATGAAGAGTCAGCTTCTTCTTCCTCGTACTGAAGAATGGGAAGAAGAGGGCGAACTGTTCGATGTTGAAGAAGACTCTATTGAAAAACTGCAAGAGCGCCTTCTTGAATATCGCAGAATTAAGTACGCCTCGTCAAAACTGGTTGAACGACGGGATGACAGGGAACAGTATTATTCAAAAGATCATTCAGACCTTACTCATTATCAGCAGTCTATTCCTTTAAGTCCCAATGAATTGTCACTGGGAGATCTTGTAGGGGCATTTGGCGACATGATCAGAAAAAAACAGTGGATGGAGCCAGGGCCTGCAACTATTGATCTTGAGGAAATAACGATTAGTGATAAGATAGAATGGCTTGAGAATAAATTCGCGAAGAACAGACAGAAGATATCATTCAGACAGCTGTTTACTATGCCGACAAAGAAAGAATTTGTTGTCACTTTCTTAGCTGTTCTGCAAATGATAAAAGAAAACAGGCTGTTTATTGAACAGAAAGAATGTTTTGGAGAAATATATCTTAGTGCAGCCCTGAGTCAATGAAAGGAAGCGACTGGCGATGAATGAAATAGGGGCTTTAGAGGCGTTGCTGTTTGTAGCAGGTGAGGAAGGGATCACACTGAATGAACTGGCTCAGCTCACTAAATCGACGACAGATCATACGACGGTCTGTCTGACTAAACTGAAACAAAAATACGATCAAGATGAGACAAGTGGATTGACCCTTCTCGAAACGGCAGACAGCTTCAAGCTTGCTACAAAAAAAGTCTATTCACCAGCTATACAACTGTATGCTCAGTCACCATTAAGCAAGAAATTAAGTAAGGCATCTGTTGAAACATTAGCTGTAATTGCTTATAAGCAACCGATCACACGAATGGAAATTGAGGAAATCAGAGGAGTTCAGCTGTCGTCCAGTCTGCAGAAACTGAAGCTTCGTGAGCTCATCAAGGAAATAGGGCGACTTGATGCGCCCGGAAAACCTGTGCTGTATGGTACGACCGACTATTTTCTCGACTATTTCGGTCTGAATGATTTAACAGAATTACCCGAGCTTGAACTGGAACAAGAACTGACCAATCAGAGTTTATTTGAAGAGTCAGCTGATTTTTAATTGTGGTCTGAAACAGGAGATGGAGGAGAAACGTTTATGGAACGTTTACAAAAAGTTATGGCACATGCAGGTGTTGCTTCTAGAAGAGCATCAGAAAAGCTGATAAAAGAAGGAAGAGTCAAGGTAAATGGCTCAGTTGTTAAAGAAATGGGTATCAATGTAAAAAAGACTGACCTGATCGAAGTAGACAGCATACCTATTGTTCAGGAACAGAAGTACTATTTTCTTCTGAACAAACCTAGAGGTGTAATCTCAAGTGCAGATGATCCTAAAGGCAGAAAGACAGTTGTCGATCTACTGTCGGGGGTCGAACAACGGATCTATCCTGTCGGCCGTCTGGATTATGATACGACAGGCGTGATCATTCTAACTAATGATGGCGAACTGACTAATCAGCTGACACACCCCAAGTATGGCGTAGAAAAAACATACATTGCTAAAGTCACTGGACTGATCGACAAAAAAGCTGTCAGCCGTCTGGAAAAAGGTGTCGTCATAGATGGGTATAAAACACGACCGGCAAAGGCTAGAATCATGGATGTCGATGCAAAGAAGAATACTAGCTTAGTTGAGCTTGTCATACACGAAGGAAAGAATCATCAGGTTAAAAAGATGCTTAAATCTGTAGGTTTTCCTGTCGAAAAACTAAATCGTGACAAATATGGGTTCCTGACTGCTGAAGGTCTACAGTCGGGTGAGTGGAGAGAACTGAAACAGTTTGAGGTCAATAAACTGAAACAGCTTGTAGAAGAGGCCTGATTCAGCTGATCACAGGCGAAATGATTGGAAGTATCATAGTTCTTCATTTATAATGATAGACAAGAGATCAACAGCGATCGATAAGTATTTGAACCCACTATTATTTAGAGGAGTGTCTTAAAGTGACCGAAGAGACTAGCCAAGGGAATGCAAAAAAATTATTAGTTGTAGATGATGAAGATAGAATTAGACGTTTATTGAAAATGTATCTGGAAAAGGCTGACTATGATATCGACGAAGCTGAAAATGGCAGGATTGCTCTGGACCTTGCATTGGAAAATGAATATGATCTGATTCTTCTCGACGTTATGATGCCTGAAATGGACGGGATTCAGGTAGCTGAAGAAATTCGAAAAGAAAAAGAGACACCAATCATGATGCTGACTGCAAAGGGTGAGGAGCTTAACCGCATACAAGGATTTGAAGTAGGAGCAGATGATTATATTGTCAAACCTTTCAGTCCAAGAGAAATTGTATTGCGTGTAGCAGCCATCATCAAGCGGACCAGATCAAGTGCAGGTGGAACAGATGCAGCTGGGGATGTTTCAGATACCCTCAAACTGCCACATCTTGAAATCGACAATGATTCAAGACGTGTAACTGCAGATGGGAAATCTGTCAATCTTACACCGAAAGAATACGACCTTCTCCACTATCTCATGTCTGCTCCGGATCAGATTTTTGGAAGAGAGCAGCTGCTGAGAGAAGTGTGGAAGTATGAATTCTTTGGTGACTTGAGAACAGTTGACACGCATGTTAAGCGTTTGAGAGAAAAGCTAAAAAAAGAATCGGATGTTGCTGCAAAAATGATCGAGACAGTCTGGGGATTAGGTTACAAGTTAAATTCTTATCCTCATGAAGAAGAGGAGTAGGATTAATGAAAATCAATGTGGTCGCAATTAGAATCTGGCTCATCACCTTTGGGATCACTCTATTTTCTTTCATTGCTACTACAGTTTTTTATGGTGTATTTTACTCCCAGCAGATCAAAGAGAACTTTATGAATGATTTTGAGGAAATTATTATAAATGTGGAACGCTTAGCTCTTGCGGATCCACATTTTTTAATAGAGAATATTGAGTCAATAAATAATCTTCATTCGAGTATACATTTTGCTCTAGCTACAGACGACTTTGATTCCGTTACAGATGAGGAATGGTTCTATTCTTTTCCAGCTGACGTACTCGATATCATGGAAAACAAACCGGATGTTATTCAGAATCTTCACCCTCAGGATGATCATATTCATATCCGGTCAGATCAGGATAATGAAGAGAGATATAATATTCCTTTCGTATTTCATATCCAGCCTACTTCTACAGAAGAAGAGGATCTCATACTGTTCTCCTATGCAGATTTGTCCTTTCTGATATCCATTGAAAGGCAGATGACTTGGGTCATTACTGGTCTGACTGTCCTTCACCTGCTCATTGCAGCTTATTATTACATGTACCTCAAGAAAAATGTTTCAGAACCGATCAATGCGATGACGAATATCGCTTTTGACTTTGCGAGAGACGATTTTAGTCATCAGCTGCCTATTTCGGGTCGAGATGACCTCTCTGAGCTAGCCATGGCGATGAATAAAATGGGACATTCTCTTGAAACGAACAGGACAGTAGTCAAACAGGAAAAAGAGCTGCTTGCTCACATCATGGATAATATCGAAACCGGTATTCTATATTATGATTCTGAACTGACACTCCTGCTGTCGAATCCGGTAGGCGACTTGTTCCTCACTCAATATCAGATAGAAAAAGCAGCATTCTCAAATGATGAAGAGTTTGTTGACTTAGGTGATCAGCTTCGAGAAGTAATCGCACAGAAGAAAATCAGAGAATTCTCGATTGAAATGGAGGAATCTTATCACGACGTGACGATTCTCCCACTGGTGGATGATTTTACTGAGGATTTAAGAGGGATACTTATTTCAACTAATGACCAGACGAAAGAACATCGTCTGGACAAGATGAGAGTGGACTTCATCAATAACATCTCTCATGAATTGAGAACACCTCTAGTTATGGTTCAAGGCTACAGTGAGGCCATACTTGATGATGTGGCTGAAAGCACTGAAGAGAAAAAAGAGATGGCGACAATCATTCGTGACGAATCGCAGCGAATGAACCGTATGGTAAACGAAATGCTGGATTTGTCACGTATGGAAGCAGGATATATTGAACTTCAGAAAACGGAAGTAGATCTTAACAGCTATCTGAGAACTCTTCTGTTCCGTTTTGACAAAATGGCGAACGAATCCGAAGTCTCACTTCAGCTTGATATGCCTAAAGAAGATGTTCACCTGGTAATGGATAAGGATAAAATGGATCAGGTATTTGTCAATCTTATCAATAATGCCATCAGACACACGAGTATGACTGATAAATCCGAAAAAGTCGTTACGCTACAGCTGTACAATGAACAGGACTTGAACGAAGTAGTGATGGTAGTGAAAGATACCGGGACTGGAATACCGGAAGAGGACGTCCCGTATATCTTCGACCGATTCTTCAAAGCAGATAAATCGCGTAACAATTATTCGTTCAATGCGAACGGTACGGGCATCGGGTTGTCACTTGTTCAGAATATAGTAGAAGCACACGAAGGGTACATCGAAGTTGAATCAACATTAGGTAAAGGAGCTTCTTTCCTCATTCACCTTCCAATTGAAACGGGAGAAGGGTAAAATACCCGCTCAATTCTATGACTGTGTAATATTGAGCAAGAGAGCTTGACTTAACCGATGATACTCAGTATAATAATATCAGAATTAAATATATCGATTCATCTTCAGGGGCAGGGTGTAAATCCCGACCGGTGGTAAAGTCCACGAGCGATCAGTGATTGCTGAACTGGTGTAATTCCAGTACCGACAGTATAGTCTGGATAAAGAAGATGGAGCTTTCTGACTGAAAATAAATTCTGTCTTTTTGCTCTGTTAGTGACCTGAAGTGGGGAACTGGCAGAGTTTTTGTTTTCCTTGCTTCAAGTATGTAACAAGCTGAGACCAGAACCTTCTCATCATAAAGTTCACCCTAAGCAGGATGAATCCTTTCAGGAGGATTTATTATGACAAACAACAAAACAAAACGACTGGTAGGCATAGCCATGCTTGCTTCACTTGCATGGGTCATCTCCATGTTTTCATTTCCTATACTGCCCGGATCACCTTTCTTAAAAATAGATTTCAGTGATCTTGCAGTTCTCTTCGGAATGTATGTCTACGGACCGCTGGCAGGAGTAGCTATTGCATTCATCCGCTCTCTGCTTTCGTACGCTCAAAAAGGTGGAGAAATGGGATTCCCAATTGGTGATACAGCAGCGTTCATTGCGACGTTATCTTACACATTGCCACTTTACCTGATTATCGCTAAAAAAGGGACAGCATTGAAATTTAAACTGCTCGCAACAGGGACGGCCAGTTTATCTCTTACTGTAGCGATGGCTTTAGCAAACTGGTTGTTTATAGCTCCCGCTTATATGGCAGTAATGGGATTCAGCGTCGGGCCGATGAGAACTTATCTTTTACTGGCTATTGTGCCTTTCAACCTGATTAAAGGGCCTATAGTAGCCATTATATTCTTTATTGCCTTTTCTAAACTTAAACCATGGCTTGATAAGACTAGAAAGAAAATCAATCGCAAGAAGCAGACCCGGGTTACTGTGTCTCAACCGTAAGAACAGACTTGATAAAAAAACCTACCGAAGTCTGCAGAAATTTGTATAGATCATAACAGGATCACACCTGTTTTGCCTCTGTTCAAGTCTCTGCAGGCTTTTTATATGTCTCCTTCACAGGTTATATTTGATTTGAAAAAAGCTTCAGTCCCAATAAAGAACTTAAACTATTCACCTGTATAGTGTATTGTATAGGTGTAGAAATAAATTAAAACACAGTGGGTGACGTATGACACAAATGTTTGAGCTGAACTATATCAATTCCTTGTTTTCACAGGAAACGGCCGTAACGATCAGACAGATGGAACTGATCGCAGAAGGAAAGCGGACACCTTCCACTTTGTTTACTGCGGAAAAGAATCAGCTCCAGACTCTCTTTCTTTCATCATTGTCACTGACTACCTCAGAATGGAATGACAGGCTGAAGAAACTGACCGATTTAGGCTGGCTCACAGAAAATGAGGGACGATATCAGACCACTATGCAAGGCCAGCAAGCTAAGAAAACATTTATATCAGACTATCCTGTGATGGATTGCAGTCTGGATATGTCCGCTGCCCTGACACGTAAAGAATTCTGGCACTGGTTCATGTTTGTCACACAGATTCTATCTGAGTTCAGTTATGGTAACAAGGAATACATGCCTTACATCAGTGACAGGATCAGTCAGAATAGAATAAAGCAATGGTTAGCTGAACAAGGCTTTCCACATAAATCATTATCTCTGACGTGGGCAAGGGAGATTAGGGCATTCCTAGAGACATTGCCAGATGCGCACTGTACGTTCATAGTAGATCAGCTGATTGGGCATGGCTATGAAGGGATGACCAAAAGACAGACAGCTGAGAAGTACAAGATGACGCCTTTAGAAGTGCTGATTACTACGGAGAATCTCATGGTCAGACTATCCCAGTCGTTTGAGAAATCAGTCCTGTTAAAATCTTTGTGGGACAGTACACACAAAAATTGTCATTATGGCCTCAGTGATAGTGCCTATAGAAGTATGACTTTATTAGCAAAGGGAAACTCGATTCATAAAACGGCTTCCGTACGTAAGTTAAAAGAGAATACTGTTAAAGAACATGTTCTTGAAGCGGTACTGATCAGTAAGTATGACGGGTATAAATCATTTATCCCAGAGCACATCTACAATCAACTGCGGGAACTTTTCCTGAACGAGCCCTCTCTAACTTATGCTCAGGCACAACAGGATATCCATCAGCTTGAATTTTTCTGGTATCGGTTAGTTGAAATTGAAAGGATACGTGGAAATATATGACAAATGACAGGAGCATTCAGGCAAAAAAACTATTGAACGACAGATTCGGATTTGAAAATTTTCGTGCTGGACAGGAAGAAGCAATAAGTAGTGTTCTTGAAGAGCGACATGCGCTTGTGATGCTACCGACAGGCACAGGTAAAACGCTCTGTTACCAGCTCCCGTCATATCTGCTTGGAGGATCGACTGTCATCATATCTCCACTGCTTTCACTTATGGAAGATCAGGTAGAAAAAATGAAAAGCAGCGGCGAAAAGTCGGTTGTCGCACTGAACAGTTTTCTCTCCTATTCGGAAAAGCAGACGATACTTCGGAATTTATCAGCATATAAATTTATTTTCGTGTCTCCTGAAATGCTTCAGCAGCAAGGGATGATCGACCAGCTTAAAAAAATCGACTTGTCTCTTCTTGTAATTGATGAAGCCCATTGTATTTCTCAGTGGGGGATGGACTTCAGAGCAGACTATCTTAAATTGGGAAAAGTCAGACATGAACTGAATAACCCACTTACACTGGCACTGACTGCTACAGCAGTTGAGCAGGTGAGAAAAGATATTCTATCAGTACTTAACATCAGTTCAGAAGTTGACCAGATTATTTATCCAGTGGACCGGCCGTCGATTCAATTGAGAGTGGCGGAGTCTGTCGGAGACAAGAAGGATCAGCTGCTTCAAGCAGTCAGTGAGTTCAAAGGGCCGGGAATCGTATACTTTTCCAGTAAGAAACTCGCAGATGAAATGGCTGAACTGTTACGATCACAGCTGGGCATTCCCTGTGAAAGTTATCATAGTGATCTGGATAAAGAAGACAAACGTAAGATACAGTCTCAGTTTTTATCAGATACATTGCCCGTCATCTGTGCTACAAGTGCTTTCGGGATGGGGATCGATAAGCCGGATATCAGATTCATTATCCATTACCATCTTCCCGGCAGTCCGGAAATGTACCTGCAGGAAATTGGCAGGTGTTCCAGAGACAGAAAAGGAGGGGTCGCTCTGCTTCTATATGAAAATGGGGATGAGGCGATTCAGATGAGATTGCAGGAAAATACTCTTCCCGACAGGGATGAGCTGGTTTATGCTTATAGACACGCGGATAAACTTGAAAGCCTGAAAGATGATACCAAGATAAATATAAGTCGGCACTTTATTGAACAGAGCATTCCTTTCGAACAGGCTGCTGAAATAGTTGAGCGTTATCAGACACATAAATCAGTCCAGCTCAGCACCATGGTCGATTATGCTAGACGCAAGGGGTGTAAGCGTGACGTCCTTCTAGATTATTTTGCTGAAAAGCCTGAAGTCAGACGCAATGGCTGCTGCAGTGGATGTAGCCGGACACTCTCACTTCCATATGATCCAGTAGAATGGCCCAATTTTTTACAAAATAGTGAAGATCTGTGGCAGGACAAGCTAAAATTCTTATTTAATTTGCAAAGCTAGACTCAAAGAATAAGGATTCTATGATATAATGAGACACGATTAGTGTGAGAGGAGTATAAGAATGAGCAAAAAAGATCGTGAATCGATGGAAGAACTCTGGTCCAAACGTTTTGATGAAGAAGTGGATTACACTGATGATGAACCCATGTCCAGAAAAGCGAAGCGAGAAAGAGAACAGAGTATTTCTCCAATTTTAACAGTAACCGTAATTTTTTTGGCATTATTGATTATTTTACCTATATCTGCGTATGCATGGTTTTCAAATAGAGAAGATATGTCCGAGGATCCTTCATCCCCCTCAGTTGAACAGTCATTAGCTGTCAATGATGAAGAAGAAGCGGATGAAGAAGAGCCGGAAGAGGAAGAACCGGAAGCTGAAGAGCTTGAAGATCCAGCTGAGGAAGAGGATGAACCAGAGCAAGAAGTTGAACCTGAAGTGGAGCCTGAACCGGAAGAAGAACCGGAAAGTGTGCAGACACCCCCGGCAACTGAACAGCCAGCAGCGCCTCAACCTCAACCCGAACCCGAGCCGGAACCCGAGCCGGAACCTGAAACCGAACCAGAACAAGAATCTTCTGGTCAGGGAGAATACTATACGGTTAAGGCAGGAGATAATATGTACCGG
The DNA here is from genome assembly GCF_900109325.1 of Alkalibacterium pelagium. Classification (GTDB taxonomy): domain Bacteria; phylum Bacillota; class Bacilli; order Lactobacillales; family Carnobacteriaceae_A; genus Alkalibacterium; species Alkalibacterium pelagium. The sequence goes on along the minus strand of NZ_FNZU01000002.1, from coordinate 113,171 downwards.
ATCGCTCTGAATCACGGGATGAGTACTGAAGAACTGATGCAGCTCAACGGGTTGACGGTAGAAACAGTTTACGTAGGCCAGGAACTCCGAGTTAAATAAATGATAATAATTAATATTGGATGTGTAAAGTGAATGGAAACTCATAATGTGACAATTGCTATTGATGGACCGGCTTCTTCTGGAAAAAGTACGGTGGCCAGACGCATTGCAGACGATCTTGGACTGATTTATGTCGATACAGGTGCAATGTACAGAGCACTGACTTTTGAAGCTTTAAGAAAGAATGTTAACATAAAAGATGAGAATGCACTGTTAAAGCTCCTTGAAAATACAGAAATCAGTTTAAAAAAGAGAAACATGGCCCAGTCTGTATATCTGAATGACGAAGATGTCACTGAAGATATCCGTCAGAACAATGTGACCAATACCGTTTCAATCGTAGCGGCTCACCCGCTGGTAAGAGAAGAAATGGTGACCCGTCAGAAGAAACTAGCTGAAAATAATGGAGTGGTCATGGACGGAAGAGATATTGGTACAGTTGTTCTTCCAGATTCGGATGTTAAAATTTTTCTGGTCGCCAGCGTAATGGAACGGGCCGAACGTCGTCACAAGGAAAACAGAAGCAAAGGGATCTATTCTGACCTTGAACAGTTGAAGAAAGATATAGCTGAACGCGACTATAAGGACTCAACCCGAGACACATCACCGCTTAAGCAGGCAGAGGATGCGGTGCGAATCGATACGACCAAATTGTCTATTGAAGAAGTAGTTGAAAAAATCAAGTCATTAATTAGCACTAAGTTAAACTAAACGGTGATTTTTAACTGAAAATGTTTTACTGGAATTTAAAAAGCATATTCGGTACAATTAATAGTGTAGGAATTATTGGTATTGGAGGCATACAAAGATGACAGAAAAAGAAAACAGAAATGAAGAAGAAGTGACAAACGAAGAAGCGGTGGAAACAGCGAATGAACAAGTTGAAGTAAATTCGCCTGCTGAGACATCTCCTGAAGATGTGATTGCAGAAAACGAAGAGGCTCAAGTTCAGCCTGCTGTTGAAACAGATGACACAAATTCCGAGTCAATGTCAGACGTTATGAAAGACGTTGTCGACATTACACCGGGTGATTTAGTCAAAGGCGAAGTTCTAGCCATCGATAATGAGAAACAAGTTATTGTCGGTCTTGGTGGAGGACAGGAAGGACACATCCCTCCTAGAGAGCTTGCTTCTGAACGCTTTGATCATCCATCAGATATCGTCTCTGTCGGAGATGTTATCGATGTAGTCGTACTAAGAGATATCAAAGATAAAGAACAAGGAAGTTTTATTCTATCCAAGAAGCGTGTCGACCAGCGTAAAGTCTGGGAAGAGCTTCAGGAAAAATATAATAATGATGAAACAGTTGAAGCACCTGTATCTAAAGTTGTTAAGGGTGGATTGACAGTTGATCTGGGCGTTAGAGGATTTGTACCTGCGTCTCAGATGGATACATCATTTGTCAGCGATTTAAGTCAGTTTGAAGGACAAACCTACACATTCAAGATTCTTGAAATCGATCCGAATGAGCGCCAGCTGATTTTATCTCGTAAAGTTCTGCTTGAAAAAGAACAGGCTGCTGAAAAAGAGAAAGCACTAGAAAACCTTGAAGAAGGATCTGTAGTTTCTGGTGAAGTCGTTCGTCTGACCAACTTTGGCGCATTCGTCAATGTCGGTGGGGCAGATGGCCTGGTTCACATCTCGGAAATTGCTCATGAACGTATCGATCACCCTAAAGACAAACTGTCTATCGGTGATCAAGTCGATGTTAAAGTCCTTAAAGTGGATAAAGAACAGGGACGTATCTCCCTATCTATCAAGGAAACACTAGCTGGACCTTGGGATAATGTTGAAGAAGAGCTTGCACCTGGAACAGTTGTAACAGGTAAAGTCAAGCGTGTAACTGACTTCGGTGCCTTTGTTGAAGTGAAACCTGGTGTTGAAGGATTAGTTCATATTTCCGAAATGGCTCATAAACATGTGGAAACGCCTCATGAAATCGTAGCTAAAGACGAAGAAATTGAAGTGAAAGTTCTGAGTGTCAATCCTCAAGAAGAACGTGTTTCTCTAAGTATTAAAGCTTTAACGGAAAACACTGAAAGTGCTCCTGCTAAAGAGACACCTAAGCAATCTTCACAGAACGATAGACCTTCAGTTAAACAGCCTTCACTTCGTGATGAAGATGATGAAGGTGCATTTACTCTAGGTGACCAGATCGGCGATCAGTTATCAGGTTTTATGGATAACGACAGCGACGAAGACTAGTCAGCTAAACAAATCGGTATATCATTACCGCACCCAACTAAAGCAGGTATAGTGCCTGCTTTAGTTGGGTGTGGCTATTTAAAGCAAAGAGTTATGAAAGAAGGTGTTTGAATGACTAAACCAACAGTAGCGATCGTTGGAAGACCAAATGTGGGGAAATCCACTATTTTTAATCGAATAGTTGGCGAACGTATCTCTATAGTAGAAGATTCATCTGGAGTCACAAGAGACAGAATCTATGCTGATGCCGAGTGGCTTGGTAGAGAATTCTCTCTAATAGATACCGGTGGAATCACTATGGAAGATGAACCGCTGAATATTCAGATTAGAAATCAGGCTCAAATCGCTATCGAAGAAGCTGACGTGATCATCATGCTGACCAGTGTCAGAGAAGGTGTCACTAATGCAGACGAACAAGTTGCGCCTATATTATTCAAGTCCGGAAAGCCGATTATACTGGCTGTCAATAAAGCAGACAATCCGGAATTACGTACAGAAATCTATGAGTTCTACTCACTAGGCCTAGGCACACCGTATCCTATTTCAGGGTCTCATGGACTCGGACTTGGAGATGTTCTGGATGCAGTGATCAAGGAATTCCCTGAAGACATCGAAGAAGAATACGATGAATCAACAATCAAGTTCAGTCTGATTGGAAGACCCAACGTAGGGAAATCAAGCCTGGTCAATGCCATTATTGGAGAGGAAAGAGTTATTGTCTCTGATATAGCAGGAACGACAAGAGAAGCGGTCGATACGCGTTTTGAAACGAAAGATGGCCGTGACTTTGTCATGATTGATACTGCAGGCATGCGTAAAAAAGGGAAAGTATACGAAGATACAGAGAAATACAGTGTTCTGAGAGCGATGAGAGCAATTGAACGTTCTGATGTGGTCTTGTGTGTCATCAATGCTGAAGAAGGCATCAGAGAGCAGGATAAGCGTGTGTTCGGCTATGCTCATGAAGCGGGTAAAGGAATCATCCTGGTCGTTAATAAATGGGACACGATCGAAAAAGAAACGAATACGATGAAGGAATTTGAACTGGATGTCAGAGATGAGTTTCAGTACTTAGCTTATGCTCCGATTGTTTTCGTTTCCGCTATGACTAAAAAGCGTCTCCACCTGCTGCCAGATAAAATTGAAGAAGTGTTTATGAACCGAAATCTTCGCATTCAGTCTTCAATCTTGAACGATGTCGTGATGGATGCCGTCGCAACAAATCCGACTCCTACCGATAAAGGTCGTCGTCTGAAGATCTATTATACGACTCAAGTTGCTGTTTCACCTCCGACATTCGTTATATTTGTGAACGATCCGGAGCTTTTGCACTTTTCATATGCAAGGTATCTGGAAAACAAATTCCGTGATACATTCAGATTTGAAGGAACACCCATTCGGATTATACCGAGACGACGAAAGTAGTTTCTTGCAAAATAATCGAGTTATCCTAAGTGAAGATTGCAAGAGAATTTGACAAAACCATTGCAGTATCAACGATTCTATGGTATCTTTTTAAATGAAATGTCAAGAATAGACTATTTCACCCATTACATTCAAAACAAAGGAATGTTGCAAGATCGCAAGTCGACTTATTAGTCTACATGCATCGATCTTCTTTTGAGGAGGTGAAAGAATACAATGGCAAATAAAGCAGAATTAATCGAAAAAGTAGCAGCATCAGCTGACCTTACTAAAAAAGACGCTACTGCAGCAGTAGAAGCGGTTTTCGAAACAATCAAAGATTCACTAGCTGAAGGTGAAAAAGTTCAAGTAATTGGCTTTGGTAACTTTGAAGTACGTGATCGTGCTGCACGTAAAGGACGTAACCCTCAAACTGGGGAAGAAATCCAGATCCCTGCAAGCAAAGTCCCTGCATTCAAAGCTGGTAAAGCATTGAAAGACGCAGTAAAATAAAAAGTAAATACTTTTATTATGTCGAGATCAGCTGATCTCGGCTTTTTTTTGCTTTGATCAGAGAATAATGCATGAACTGTTAATAAGAATCGTTAAGAAGAATATCTTATCTGAAATTTCGTACGCCTCAAGACCTCACGTTTGACATTGTTCTGTCTTACTAGTACCCTAATATATGTTAATAAAAAGAGCCATTGCAAAGTGGTGAAAGGAATGATGACTGGACTATGTCCGCCGAGATAAAAGAGACGATTCGAAAAGAAGCAAAAGAAAAGAATGTGAGGTTTCTCCGATTGATGTTTACAGATATCGATGGAGTAATCAAAAATGTGGAGGTCCCAATCAGTCAGCTTGGAAAAGTCATGGATAACGAAATGGCATTTGACGGCTCATCAATCGATGGATTTGTAGAAATAGATCAAAGTGATATGAAACTGCATCCCGATCTTGATACGTGGCTGATATTCCCGTGGAAATTAGAAAATGGCGATGGCAAGATTGCCCGTTTTATTTGTGATGTCCACATGCCTGATGGCCAGCCTTTCGCAGGAGACCCTAGAAACAATCTCAAGCGTGTTGTGAAGGAAATGAAGGAGTTTGGCTTCAAGTCCTTTAATCTGGGACCAGAGCCTGAATTTTTCTTGTTTAAACTGGATGAGAATGGCAAACCAAGTAAAACATTAAATGATAATGGCGGATATTTTGATCTGGCGCCTACAGATCTGGCTGAAAACTGTCGCAGAGACATTGTGCTGGAGCTGGAAGCTCTCGGATTTGAAATAGAAGCAAGCCACCATGAAGTTGCTCCCGGACAGCATGAAATTGACTGGAAATATGCAGATGCTGTAGAAGCATGTGATAATATCCAGACATTCAAGCTTATTGTCAAGACAGTGGCCAGGAAGCACGGCCTTCATGCCACATTCATGCCTAAACCGATTGAAAACATCAGTGGATCCGGTATGCATTTCAATATGTCTCTTTTCAATGAAGATGGTAACGCATTTTACGACTCAGAATCTGAAGATGGATTAAGTGGTACAGCTTACCAGTTCATCGCAGGCCTTTTGGATCATGCTCAAGCCTATACTGCGGTATGTAATCCGATAGTCAACTCATATAAGCGTCTGACTCCTGGATATGAAGCACCTGTCTATGTTGCCTGGTCAGGAACTAATAGAACCCCCCTCGTTAGAGTACCGGCATCCAGAGGCAATTCTACTCGTGTTGAATTGCGAAGCGTAGACCCGACAGCTAACCCTTATCTGGCACTAGCGGTTCTGCTTAAAGCAGGACTGAAAGGAATAGCTGAAGCAAAAAGCGCACCTAGTCCAGTTAACAAAAATATCTATAATATGGATCAGATCGAGCGGGACGAGAATAATATTCAGTCTCTTCCACAGAATCTGTATGAAGCACTTGAATCTCTTAAAGAAGATGAAACTATTATTGACGGTTTAGGTGAACATATTTTTGACCGTTTTGTCGCAGCGAAATCTGCAGACTGGCATAATTTTGCCAAGGCAGTGACGCAGTGGGAAACTGATCGATACTTCGAACTCTATTAAAAAAAACCCACCTGACTGCCTGTTACTGAAAAGTAGCAGGCAGTCAGGTGGGTTATTAATTATCGAAAGTTTAATCGCCTCGAACTTAATAATCTTCTGTAATTAGCCGTAAATCATTTACATCTTTACCTCCTATTGCACGCTGCATCATCTAGTGGTACTATTCAAAAGTGCTTTTAATAGCAATAAAAATATCAGCAATATAACAAGTGGTATAGATAGGGGAGAGTAAAATTATGACGAAGGTGACAAGAGATGCGATCATAAAAGACGTAAAAGAAAGCAATGTACGTTTTCTGCGTTTGATGTTTACAGATATACTGGGCACAGTAAAAAATGTAGAGGTGCCAGTCAGTCAGCTTGATAAAGTTCTGGACGGCAAAATGATGTTTGATGGGTCTTCTATCGAAGGATTTGTTCGTATACAGGAATCGGATATGTATCTGAAACCCGACTTTGATACTTGGCTGGTATTTACATGGGAAACGGAATCAACTAAAAAAAGCCGTGTGGCACGATTGATTTGTGATATCGTGAATCCTGATGGGACGCCATTTTTGGGTGATCCGAGAACCAATTTGAAACGTGTACTTAAAGAAGCTAAAGATTTGGGCTATTCGTCTTTCAACCTTGGGCCGGAACCTGAATTCTTTTTACTTAAACTGGATGAAAACGACGAAATAACCGAAAGACCTAATGATAATGGTGGGTACTTTGATCTGGCTCCAACAGATCTGGCTGAAAACTGCCGTCGGGATATCGTTCTTGAACTGGAAGATCTTGGATTCGAAATAGAGGCAAGCCACCATGAAGTGGCCCCTGGACAGCACGAAATCGACTGGAAGTATGCGGATGCAGTTGAAGCTTGTGATAATATCCAGACATTTAAATTAGTTGTTAAGACGGTCGCCCGCAAATATGGTCTACATGCGACATTTATGGCTAAACCTGTCTTTGGTATCAACGGTTCAGGTATGCACAGTAACATGTCCTTGTTCAAAAATAATGAGAATGTATTTTATGATGAGTCTGATGAAAGACAGTTAAGTACAGAAGCGTACCAGTTTCTTGCGGGACTGCTCCATCATGCTCCAGCCTTTACAGCAGTTACAAATCCGACTGTGAACTCATACAAACGCCTGGTACCTGGCTATGAGGCTCCAGTATATATCGCCTGGTCTGGAAGCAACCGTACACCGATGATCAGAATACCTGCATCAAGAGGTATGTCTACTAGACTGGAAGTACGTTCAGTTGATCCGATGGCCAACCCGTATCTGGCATTAGCAGCGATGCTGAAAGCTGGACTGGACGGAATCACTAATGAAATGACACCACCTGAAGAAACAAATGACAACATTTACGATATGGATGAAGCTCAGCTGGAACAGCAGGGAATCAAATCTCTACCTACCAGCCTTCATAGCGCACTTAAAGCTCTGAAGAAAAATGATGTGATCAAGGAGTCTTTAGGTAATCATATCTATACGAATTTCGTCAAAGCTAAAATGGTGGAATGGGATTCTTATAAAGCAGCGGTCAGTCAGTGGGAGAAAGATAACTACCTGCACCTGTATTAATTAGTAGTATGCTTAAGAATCAGTAACAAATAGAACCGGCAGTCAATACACAGATTGCCGGTTTTATTTGTCTTGTATAGGGAGAGCAAAAAAAAGAGCAGGTGATCAATAAGATCACTTGCTCTTTGTCATACGTTTCGGGAGGGATTCGAACCCCCGACCGTTCGCTTAGAAGGCGAATGCTCTATCCAGCTGAGCTACCGAAACTTTTTCAACAACAGAATTTATTATATAACCTTTAGGAATAAAAGTCAACAGGAAAAAGTAAACTTTCCTGTAGTTAAAATTGGTTACTTTTTTCCTCCTTTGGTAAAATGGGGGTGTACACTGAAATGAGGAGGATAACTAATGAAGTTTATCACAGCACAGCAAAGCCTCGAGGACTTTGCTACCGAAGTTGAGAATCTGATTCAGAGTGGTGCCTATCATGCTAATGCCCTGTTAGTCGTCACTCTGGAAGAACACGCTTCTGAGATTGAATCGATGGTACCAATTGAAATCGAAACGGTTAAAGAGGAAGACTTTAAGAATACCAACCCGCTTGACGGCCATGATCTCGATGAGAAGGAAGTCAGCTTATATGATGATATTTTGAGAAGAGGAGGCTATGTCTTGTTTGAAAAAGATAAAGAAAATAAGAAAATAGTGAAGGAAGAAGATAATGAAGCAGAAGATATCGAGTTTCATGCCCCTGGATTTGGAGTGGACCTCGAAGAACCGGATTCAGATGAATCGAATCACGAAGACAACTTCAATCCGGAAAATCCTAATCCACAAGGAGATAAACAATAAGTGAACGTGAAGGAGCCAGCATGTTTGTATAAACAAACATGCTGGCTTTTTCTCATTCTAAATTGCTATTGCTGATCAAATTAAGTATACTAATATAGTACAAATCGGGTCATTTGATCTGACAAGTGAATGGACAGGCGTCAATTCAGTGAATATTATTCCATTTCACGTTGGCCATGAGAATCTGGGACAAAGGATACATGGAGGATACTTATATTTAACGGGAGGATGAAGACAGATGAATGCAAGAGACTGGTTCACTATTCCAAATATATTGTCGTATTTCAGGTTAATACTTATTCCATTTTTTGTGATCGCATATATGTCTGCTGAATCCCAAAGTGAATTTGTGTATGCGACGGGTGTTCTAATCCTTTCTGGACTGACTGATGCTGTTGACGGATTTATTGCAAGACGTTTCAATCAGGGGACTAAGATAGGACAGCTTCTCGATCCTGTTGCAGATAAACTGACACAGGTTGCAGTCGTTGCCGTTCTGATGCTAAGGTGGCCTGCTTTTATTTTTGTTTTTATACTCTTTCTCGTGAAGGAGACATACATGTTCGTAGAAAACATCCGCTTGTATAAAAAACAGAAAACTCTGGATGGGTCAATATGGCCAGGTAAAATTGCTACGATCGTCTTTTATTTCACTATGTTTATTGCTGTTTTTTTCCCTACCCTTAGCGAGGGGATCGTTATTCTTCTAGTAGGTGTAGCGAGTATTTTTCAAATCAGTGCATTTTATCATTATAGTAAGTTATTCCGGCACCTGCAGGGCAAAGAAGTTAAATAAGGTGTGTTATTATAAAGATATGATTCACATATGATAAACTGGTGAAAAGCAAGAGGAGGAATGTCATGAAAATTGGAGTGGTAACAGGATCGATCCGACCGAATCGTGTGAATAAGGGTGTTGCAGACTGGGTGCTGACTATTGCAGAGGAGTATGGTGGAGTTGATTACGGGCTCATCGACATTAAATCTTTTGATTTGCCTCTTTTTGAGAAACCCGTAGCGCCAGCATAAACGGATGATCTTATTGAGAAAGTGAAACAAAAACTTTGGTCAGAAAAAATGATTGAAATGGACGGATACATTCTCATCAACCCGGAGTACAGTCACGGGATGACCAGTGCATTGAAGAATGCTCTAGATTTTGTGTATCACGAATTAACTGAGAAGCAGCAGGAATTGTCAGTTATGGGTCTGCTGAAGGTGTGAGGGCAGCTGAACAGCTTAGGACAGTCTTATCAGAGATTCAGGTAGTAAATGTCCGAACGCATCCGGCCTTATCTATATTTCATGATTTCGATTACCCTGAACTGAAAGCTTCCGATAAGAAGAAGGAAACAGTGGAAACATTGTTAGGTCAGCTGCTGCCATGGACTGAGGCAATGATGATGGTCAGGAAGAAAAAAGCTGAAAAAGACTGAACCTGCCATACTCACTAAACAAGTATTTACCTTATTAGGTGGTGAGAAAGATGAATGATAATAGAGACCAGCTTAAAGCCTTGACAATACTGCTTAAAGCATCGTCAAGTGTAGAAAAAGTAGTAAAAAATGATATGGCCTCGTATGGACTGAATGCAACTGAGTTTTCAGTACTTGAACTGCTTTTCAACAAAGGACGACAGCCCATACAGATGATAGGCAAACAGATTTTACTTGCTTCAAGTAGTATCACGTATGTTGTCGACAGACTTGAGGAGAAGGGATTTGTCGATAGAGTAGCGGACAAATTTGACAGAAGAGTTACTTTCTGCGAGCTCACGCAGGAAGGTCATAGTCTGATGAAGGAAATATTTCCTAAGCATGCCGATAAAATAGCTGAAATTTTTGAAGAATGTACACCTGAAGAAATAAAAACTCTACAGAATACCTTGAAAAAAGTCGGGTATAAAGCGGTGAGCCTGCAGGATAATTAAGCCGGAATCAACCTTTATTCGCTTTCATGATACTCTTATGGTATAATGATTAAAGGAGTATAAAATCTTAATGAAGAATTGAGGGGATGAAAGTGGCTAAAGAAGAGATCACTGCGGAAGTCCAGCAATTGGTTGAAACGGAACTTCGTAAAGGTGCCAGCAACTCCCGAATTGCTAATTTATTAGATTTACCTTATAAAGAAGCAGTCGACATTATTGAAACAATCAAAGAAGATTTAAGACCGGATGTTGGGGATGAAATTATTTTTTCATTTAGAGATGAACCAATGGAAGGGATTATTGAAAAACTTCTTACGAACAGTGCCATCGTCCGTATCAACTGGAATCATTCTGCTGAAAGAATGCATGATCTGGTTGAAGAAAAAACGGTCGTCAACTTTAAAGATATTGAAGGATTTAAAAATCAAGTGGACGAAGAATGAGCCACTAAAGAAAAGACCCTCTCAGGAAGGTCTTTTTTTGAGTTTAAAAGTAGTGTTTATAAAGAGGAGAACAGGGGTGTACAGAAAAGGGTTAACCCAGCAAGTTAATTATACAGTTAAAAATAATCAGATAAAGTTCAGGCGTACATAAACCTTTTCAGCCAATAATGTTAGCGCTGTCAGTAAGGAATTATTAAACCACCTTCACGTTTAAATCATTATTTTAACCTTGACACCCATTATAAACTAAGTTAATATTTTGATTGTCAAATAGTTTGATAATCAAACAATATCGACTAAACGAATAGGAGGAGATGATGTGGATCCAAAAATCAATGAAATAAACGGATATCTGGTATCTATTTTCAACGATGTGCTTATGATTGAAGAACGGACACTACAGACCAGTCAGTTCAAGGATGTATCAATCAAGGAAATGCATACAATCGATGCGATTGGCATGTATCAGGAGCACACAACGAGTGAAGTAGCCAAGAAGCTTGGGATTACTGTAGGCACGCTTACAGTTTCGGTCAACAACTTAGTCCGTAAAGGCTATGTGAACCGGGTCCGAAGCGAGAAAGACCGAAGAGTCGTCAAGCTTGCACTGACAAAGCAAGGCCGCCTGCTCTATCGTCTTCATGACAAGTTTCATAGAGATATGGTCAGAGAAACGCTAACGGAAATGAGCGAAGAAGAAGCTGAAGTGCTGATGAAAGGCTTGTTGAATTTACACAGCTTTCTTGAGCGGACAAAGGAGCAGTTACCGGAGTGATGGACAAGAACCATGTGAAAATCTATTCTACTGGGAGATATATCCCGCCTAATCGTGTGTCCAACCACGATTTAACGAGCTGGATGGATACGTCTGACGAATGGATCGTCAAACGGACAGGTATACGATCCCGTTATTTATCTCGTGGAGATAACACGAGTGACTTATGTATCAAGGCCGCACATAATGTGCTTGAAGGCAGTCATGTAAATGCTGATGAAATTGGATTGATCATAGTCGCGACGATGTCACCTGACGGGCAGTCACCATCTGTTGCCAGTAAAGTGCAGTCAGCGATTCAAGCGGGTCAGGCAATGGCATTCGATATGAACGCAGCCTGCTCAGGCTTTGTCTATGCGTTGTCTACAGCAGAAAAAATACTCCGCCATGCTCCATACAGCTATGCCTTAGTGCTTGGCGGAGAGGTCATGTCAAAAGAGATTGACTGGACAGACAGGAAGACGGCAGTCCTATTCGGTGATGGTGCAGCAGGAGTACTGATAGGTAAGACAGATGAATCTGATCAGTTTATATCTGAAGACCTTCATGCAAATGGAGATAAAGGAGAGGCATTGACATCTGGTAACAGAAAGGTGGATAATCCTCTCATACAGTCAGACAAGTCAGTCAGTTACCTGACTATGGATGGAAGAGAGATCTTCAACTTCGTCACCCGTTCGATTCCGGACAGTATCCAAAAGGTTATTGAAGACGGTGAGACTGAGATAGAAGATATTGATTATTTTCTTCTTCATCAGGCAAATGCACGAATCATTGAAATTGTTGCCAAGAAACTGAAGCGTCCTATCGAGGCATTTCCGATGAACATTCAGAATTATGGAAACACATCTGCAGCCAGTCTGCCAATCCTATTGGACGAGCTTGCAAAAGATAGAACAGTATTGAATGGTAAGAAACAGAAAATCATCTTGAGTGCATTCGGCGGGGGGTTAACCTGGGGAACGCTGCTCTTGGAAATAAATTAATGTAGTAAACACTCAAAATAAAACAAATTAACTAATCGGAGGAATTATAAAATGACAACTTTTGAAAAAATTCAGGAAATTATTGTAGATCAGCTGGACAAAGAAGAAAGCGAAGTACAACGCTCAACGAACTTCAGAGAAGAACTTGAAGCGGACAGCTTGGATCTGTTCCAGATCATCAATGACATTGAAGACGAATTTGATATCAAGATTGAATCTGAAGAAGGTCTGACAACAGTAGAAGATTTAGTGAAATATGTTGAAGGTCAAATAGAATCTTAATTTAATAGGAAGGAGCTCCTAGATGAATCAGCCTTTATTAGAGCAAATTGGAATTAAATATCCCATCATACAAGGAGCGATGTCATGGGTTGCCACTCCAAGCCTGGCAGCAGCCGTCTCAAATGCAGGCGGACTGGGCATGCTTGGAGCCGGGCATGAACCGGGTGAGTATGTCAGAAAAATCATCCAAGAAACTAAGAAGATGACAGACGAACCATTTGGTGTGAATGTCCTGCTGCTGTCCCCCTATGTTGATGAAGTCGTTGATGTTGTGTGTGAAGAAGGCATAAAAGTCGTGACAACTGGAGCGGGCAGTCCGGGACGTTATATGAAAAAGTTCAAGGATGCAGGGATTACGGTAATCCCAGTAGTCGCTTCAGTAGCACTGGCCAGACGCATGGAAAAAGAAGGTGCAGATGCAATCATTTGTGAAGGAATGGAAGCTGGAGGTCATATCGGGAAATTGACAACAATGACTCTCGTACCTCAGGTCGTTGATGCTGTTGATATTCCAGTTATCGCAGCTGGAGGCATAGCAGATGGTCGAGGTATGGCTGCCGCATTTATGCTGGGTGCGTCCGCAGTACAACTGGGTACACGGTTTGTAGTCGCTTATGAAAGCATTGCTCATGAAAAATTCAAGGAGCGCATTATCAAAGCCAGAGATATTGATACCGTCGTAACTGGTATGATTACAGGTCATCCTGTTCGTGTACTTAGAAACAAACTCACAAAAGAATACCTGAAAGTAGAGAAAGAAATTACAAGTGATGAAAATCCGGATTTTTCACGTCTTGAAGAGCTTGGTAAAGGTGCTTTGAGAAAAGCGGTTATTGAAGGTGATAAGGATGGTGGATCATTTATGTCCGGTCAGATTGCCGGACTGGTCTCGAAAGAACAGAGTTGTGAGGAAATCATTCAGGAGCTGATGAGGGAATACAAGGAGCTGACAGCTCACCCAGTCGTCTTTAATTGATGTGTAAAGTTCAGGCTAATACTTTGATATTCAAATAAATGGCGGCTTACTCATTTATCAGCTATATGAAAGGAAGTTTTTCGTGAAAACTGCATTTGTCTTTAGTGGGCAGGGTGCGCAGTATCTGGGCATGGGGAAAGAATTCTACGACACTTATGCATCGGCCCGCTCTATATTTGATGAAGCCAGCGAGTCATTGGCGCTAGATCTTGCTGAAATTTGCTTTAACGATGAAAAGAAGATACATTTCACCCCGTATACTCAGCCGGCTATTCTGACAGTCAGCCATGCCATTGCTACGGTAATGGGAGAAGAAGGCATTCATCCGGACTGTTCAGCAGGACTTAGTCTGGGAGAATACAGTGCGCTTGTCGCTTCAGGAGCCATAGGTTTCAAAGAAGCAGTCAGACTTGTCCACAAGAGGGGGAGTCTTATGGAAGAAGCTGTTCCTGACGGTGAAGGAAAAATGGCTGCGGTCATAGGACTGGATGCAGAAGCAGTTGAATCAATCTGTACCACAGTCACAGAAAGTAACTATGTGGCTGTGGCAAATTATAATACGCCAAGTCAGCTGGTTCTTTCTGGAACAGCAGAAGGTGTTGAGCAGGCGATGAAGCTAGCCGAAGAACGTGGAGCGAAACGTGTAGTTGAACTGAATGTCAGTGGACCTTTTCATTCTAAACTGCTTGAACCAGCAGCTCAGGAATTTTCTGAAGTCCTGTTTCAGCAGACATTCAACCCGTTAACTATCCCGGTCTATTCTAACGTGACAGCCAGTGCTTATCCTGATTCAGGGGCAATTTCTCATCTTCTGACCGAACAGATGACTTCATCTGTCCGTTTTGAACAGATGATTCGGACCATGGCTGAAGACGGGGTAGAAAGATTTATTGAAGTCGGACCCGGAAAAACTTTAAAGTCATTTATCAAGGCAATTGATAGAAGCTTTAAACCATCGAATGTTGAAAAACCTAGTCAGTTGAATAAATTACTGGAAAAATCGAGTGGATAGTAGGGGTAAAATGGATAAAAAAACAATCATAGTAACAGGAAGTACCAGAGGGATCGGTAAAGCAATCGCAGCTTTCTTTCTTGATGAAGGGCATAATGTCGTTATTAATGGACGAAAAGACCTGTCAGATGATCTGATGGATTACTTCAATGCTTTCGACGGGACTGTCCATGTCATCAATGGGGACATCAGCGATTCGGCATTTGCTAAAAAGCTGATTAAGGACACTAGAAAACACTTTGGATCTGTCGATGTTCTAGTGAATAATGCCGGGATCACACGTGATAATCTGGCCATCAGATTATCTGACGAAGATTTTGATGCCACGCTTGATGTCAACTTAAAGGGCACATTCTATACATCAAAAGAAGCTGCTAAAGTCATGCTCAAGCAGCGCTCAGGACATATCATCAATATGTCGAGTGTTGTCGGTGTAGCTGGAAACGTCGGACAGGCGAACTATGCTGCAAGTAAAGCCGGTGTAATCGGATTGACCAAGTCATTGGCCAAGGAGCTGGCTCCAAGAGGCGTGCTGGTTAATGCCATTGCACCTGGCTTCATTGAATCAGATATGACAGACCAGCTGACCGATGAAGTAAAAGAAAAAGCTCTGACGACTATTCCTCTCAACCGTCTTGGTAAAGTTGAAGAGGTAGCGGAACTGGCAGGTTTTTTAAGTAATCAGAAGTATATTACCGGACAAGTTTTCCACGTTGATGGTGGAATGGTAATGAACGGGTAAATAGTTTAGGAGGCTGAGAATGGAAAGAGTAGTAATTACTGGTCTTGGGGCAATTACGCCACTTGGTAATTCAGTAGCAGAATTTTGGGATGGACTGAAAAATGGGAGAAACGGCATAGGACCGCTGACCAGATTCGATGGAACGGCAATCAATGTTCATGTTGCCGGAGAAGTCAGAGACTTTGAAGCTAAAAAAGTCATGGACAGAAAACTGGCTAAGCGTATGGATCCATTTTCGCAGTATGGCGTAGCTGCTGCTCTTGAAGCAGTAAGAGATAGTGAAATCGATATGGATGCAATTAATGCAGATCGTATGGGAGTCATAGTTGGTTCAGGAATTGGTGGATTAAATGCCATGCAGGACCAGATCATCAAGATGCATGAAAAAGGACTGGACCGTGTCGCTCCATTTTTCGTTCCTATGGCAATTGGAAACATGGTTGCAGGAAACATCTCTATAGCAACTGGAGCAAAAGGACCGAATCTCTCAATTGTCACAGCCTGTGCATCCGGAAACAATTCAATAGGGGAAGCATATAGAAATATTAAGCACGGCTATGCAGCCATCATGCTGGCTGGTGGAGCTGAGGCGAGTATCAATGAAATCGGTATGTCCGGTTTTGCTGCACTGAACGCTTTGTCAACTAATGAAGATCCTAATGCAGCTTCTACACCTTTCGACAAGAACCGTCATGGTTTTGTTATGGGAGAAGGAGCAGGCGTTCTTGTACTTGAAAGCCTGTCTTCTGCATTGAAGCGTAAGGCGAAAATATATGCGGAGATCACCGGTTACGGTGCGACAGGTGACAGTTTCCACATGACTGCTCCTTCTCCAGACGGATCTGGCGCTGCAAGAGCTATGAAGCAGGCCATGAACGAGGCTGGAATCAAACCAGCAGATATTGGCTATATCAACGCACACGGGACATCTACACCGGCCAATGACTCTTCAGAAACCGAAGCCATTAAATTGGCATTAGGCGAGGAAGCAGCTGCTAATGTCGCTGTATCAAGTACTAAAAGCATGACAGGGCATCTACTTGGAGGTGCAGGGGCAATTGAAGCGATCGCATCCATCAAAGCACTTCAGGAAGGGATTCTTCCTCCAACGATCAATCTGAGTACACCTGACGAAGACTGTGATCTGGATTATGTCAGCAATCAGCCAAGAGAAAAAGCAATTCAGTATGCACTAAATAACTCTCTAGGGTTTGGTGGACATAACGCCGTTACCTGCTTCAAGAAATGGGAGGATAAGGAATGAATTTTGAACAGTTGAAAGAGCTGATCGATCACATCGACCGGTCATCTCTTTATGAGTTCGAGATGGAAAATGACGACATCTCCTTGAAATTGAGTAAAAGAAAAACGTATGGTGCTGCGGGTGTCGTTCAGACATCAGAGCCGGTGGAGTCAAACAATCATGCAGAACCTTCAAAGAAATACTCGGTCTTATCAGACGAGAAGACTTTAGAGGAGTCTGCACCACTAGACACAGCACCAGATGAAGATCTTCATGAACTGAAAGCACCCATAGTGGGGACAGGGTACCTGTCTTCTTCACCTGATGCGCCACCATTCGTTAGTGAAGGCGATGCAGTATCAAAAGGTCAGACGATCTGTATCATCGAAGCGATGAAAGTTATGAATGAAATCAAGAGTGACGTAGATGGAACGGTCAGCCAAATTATGATCGAAGACGGACAGCCTGTCGAATTCAATCAGTCACTGATCAAAATCAAGCCAAATTAAAGGAGACTACTTATGACTACTATGAACATCAAAGAAATTCAGGAACTGATTCCCAATCGTTACCCCATTTACTTTATTGACAAAGTGACAGAGATGATCCCAGGGGAACATGTTACAGCAATTAAAAACGTAACGATCAATGAAGAGTTTTTCCAAGGACACTTCCCTGGAGAACCAGTTATGCCAGGTGTACTTATTGTTGAAAGTCTGGCTCAGGCTGGATCGATCCCGCTTTTAAAACTGGATCAGTTCAAGTCTCAGACTGCCTACCTGGGTGGGCTGAACAAAGTGAAATTCAGGAAAAAAGTTGTTCCTGGCGATGTACTTGAATTAAAAGTAGATATTGTCAAGCTGAAAGAGTATGCTGGAATCGGTAAAGGTGTAGCATATGTGGACGGCAAAAAGGTCTGTGAAGTAGAAATGACATTCATTATCGGAAGATAGCAGATCACCAAAATTTGTATCTATTAAGGAAGGGTTAGGCATGTTTGAAAAAATATTAGTAGCCAACAGAGGTGAAATAGCTGTACGTATTATTCGTGCCTGCAAAGAACTGGGCATAAAAACGGTAGCTGTCTATTCTACTGCTGATGAAGATGCCCTTCATATGCAGCTGGCAGACGAAGCGGTTTGTATTGGTCCTCCGAAAGCGTCAGATTCGTACCTGAATATACATAATATTCTGAGTGCAGCGGTACTGACAGGTGCGGAAGCTATTCACCCTGGTTTTGGTTTTCTTTCCGAAAATAGTCTATTTGCTGCGATGTGTGAAGAAGTGAATATTACATTTATCGGACCCGATAAAGAAACGATCGAACAGATGGGGAATAAGTCTAACGCAAGAGAAATGATGCAGAAAGCTGACGTACCTGTTATTCCTGGAAGCAATTCGTCGATTACGACCATAGATGATCTGCATGAACACGTCCAGTCTATTGGCCTTCCTGTGATTATAAAGGCAGTAGCAGGTGGCGGTGGTAAAGGAATGCGTATGGTATTCGACTCAGAGCAGCTGGAAGCCAGCTTTCTTCAGGCGCAGTCTGAATCAAAAGCAGCATTTAATGATAACCGTATGTATGTAGAGAAGATCATTACGCCGGCCAAGCATATCGAAGTGCAGATTCTGGCTGACCATCACGGGAATGTCATCCATTTAGGCGAAAGAGACTGTTCTCTTCAAAGAAACCATCAGAAGATTGTAGAAGAAGCACCCAGCTTCTCTTTAACTGATGAAGCCAGGAAAAACATCTGCATGAGTGCAGTGAGAGCTGCTCAGGGTGTAGGGTATAAAAATGCGGGGACGATCGAATTTTTAGTCGATCAGAACGAGCAGTACTACTTCATGGAAATGAATACACGTATACAAGTAGAGCATCCTATTACTGAAATGATCACTCAAGTAGATATTGTCAAGGAACAGATCCGTATTGCTGCCGGACTGTCGTTGACAGTAAGACAAGAAGATATTGAAATTAAAGGTCACGCCATAGAATGTCGGATCAATGCAGAAAATCCGGCTTTCAATTTTGCACCTTCTCCAGGAGAAGTCACGTATCTGAACATGCCATCAGGCGGGCTAGGTCTGCGTGTAGATACTGCAATGTTTGCGGGAGGGATGATCCCCCCTCATTATGACTCGATGATTGCAAAGATCATTACTCATGGTCAGACTAGAGAAGATGCTGTTCGTAAGATGATCCGGGCGCTCGACGAAATGGTTGTCGAAGGCATCCAGACTAATCTTGATTTCCAGCATGATCTTCTAAGTCATAAAGCGTTTGAATCTGGGGAGTACACGACGGAAACCTTGTCCCAGCAGATCATTCCTGACTGGTTGAACGAGAAGGAGGCGGAGAATGAGGCTATTTAAAAAAAGGCCCTATATTTCTATACAGAAAAGTACCTCGCAAAATGGCCCATCTGTACCTGATGGGATGTTTGAAAAATGTCCTCAATGTAAACAGTCCGTGTACGTAAAGAGTTTAGGACAGGAAAGAATATGTCCTAACTGTCACTACGCTTTTCGGATCCGTGCTCAGGAAAGACTGGCACTTACTGTTGATCCAAATAGTTTTTCAGAATGGGACGGAGAGGTTCATCCGTCAGATCCACTTCAATTTCCAGGGTATGAAGAAAAAATTCAGAATGTCCAAATAAATACCGGATTAAGGGAGGCTGTTCTGACCGGGCAGGCACGATTTAATTCAATTGAATCGGCTATAGGCATTATGGATTCACACTTCATTATGGGAAGCATGGGACAGGCTGTCGGAGAAAAAATAACCAGGTTATTTGAAAGAGCGACTGAGAAGAATCTACCTGTTGTACTTTTTACCGCATCCGGTGGAGCTAGAATGCAGGAAGGGATATTCTCTCTGATGCAGATGGCCAAAACCAGTGCGGCGATAAAACGACATTCAGAAAAAGGACTCTTTTATCTGACAGTGATCACTGATCCTACTACAGGTGGGGTGACGGCAAGTTTCGCCATGCTTGGAGACATCATACTGGCTGAACCTGGTGCACTAATCGGTTTTGCCGGCAAGAGGGTGATTGAACAGACAATCAAAGCGTCACTGCCTGACGACTTCCAGATGGCTGAGACGGTACTGAAAAATGGATTTATAGATCAGATTGTTGAACGTGAGAAACTTAAATCTGTGATTGGTCAGCTTCTGGAACTTCATGTCGATCCAGAAGGAACAGTAAAGGAGGAGTCTAAATGAAGGATGTCATGTCTATCGTCTCCTCTGCCAGAAAAACCGATCGAATCAATATGAAAGACATCACGAGTTTAATGATTGATGACTTCATAGAACTGCATGGAGACCGGGTGTTTAAAGATGATCCGGCTATCATGGGTGGGATCGGAAAACTGAACGGCCGGGCAGTTACTGTAATTGGTAACCAGAAAGGCACGACAGTTGAGGAAAATGTCCAGACCAACTTTGGTTCGGCACATCCGGAAGGGTACCGTAAATCTCTTAGACTGATGAAACAAGCTGAGAAGTTCAATAGACCTGTTCTGAACTTTATCAATACGTCTGGAGCCTACTGTGGAGTTGAAGCCGAAGAACGGGGTCAGGGTGAAGCTATCGCACGTAATCTGATGGAGATGAGCGATCTTTCCGTACCTGTCCTCTCAGTTATTATAGGAGAAGGCGGAAGCGGGGGAGCATTGGCTCTGGCTTTATCAGATGAAGTATGGATGATGGAATTTTCCATTTATTCTATCCTGTCACCTGAAGGGTTTGCTTCTATCTTATGGAAAGATGCGAAGAAGGCCAGCGATGCCGCTGAACTGATGAAATTAACTTCCGCTGACTTGTTAAAACTGGGAATCATTGAAAAAGTGATACCTGAGACTGAAGAGAAAGAAGTGCTTGAAAAAGGTTACATTATCTCCAATATGAAAAAAGCAATCGATGAAAAGCTGTCTGAACTCGTCAACGTTCCGAAGGACGAGTTGATACGCAAACGCTATGATCGATTCAGACAATTTTAGGTGAAGCAATGGGATGTAATGATCCTGTTGCTTTTATTTATTTCCTGTTTAGCAGCAGATTGCTTATGGTACAATATAGCTGAGGAGTGTTGTAATATGGGAGATCAGATAGAATTCCCCAAGAACTATGGGACATATATGCACCATGCATTGAGTGCGCTGCAGGACTCAGATTATGAACGAGCGATCATGTATATGAAAAAGGCCTATGTGATAAAAGATGAAAACAGCCTGAACATTCTGCTTGTGTCAACTTTATTTCAGAATGGGCAGGTCAATGAAGCACTTGACTATGCAGAAGAGAAAGAATCATTTTACCTTACAAACGAAAAGAGACTACTCGTTTATATCGAGCTGCTTATCTACAATTACCAGTTTTTATTGGCTCAAAAATTGCTGGACGATGAAGTCAAGTCAGCTACTTCGGAAAACTTGGCCAGCTGGGAGACTCTTAAGGACACTTTAGAACAGAAAAAGCTAGAAGCAGAAAAAGAACGACAGCAGACAGAAATTGAGCGCATGAAAAAACTGTTTTCTCTAGCTTCTCTTACACCTGATGAGCAGTTTGCCATGATTCAGGAAGCTGATGAGATGAAGACGGACAATCTGATCCAGGCTGCACCGTCTGTTTTTCAGAACCCATATGTTCATCCGTTTGCCCGGTCGGGTCTTCTGTCTGTACTTATCGACAGAAAAGTAAATCAGTCTTTTTCATATACCTGGCTGAATGAGGATAGAGAGGTCATACCCGCATCTATGAGCACATTTGAAGATCATCCGGTCGTACTTGACACGTATTCTGAAATCGAAGAATCCTTCATCAGTAATCCTTCATTAAAGGTGCTGGTCGAACAGGAAGTGAAGGCTGTTCTTCTCATGCTGTTTCCATTTATCGATGAAGTCATTCAAAAAGAAGATATTTCAGCATGGATTTATACAATAGCAGAGGGGATACAGCCCGAGCAGGATGCAGTTGTACAAGTCTCTGAGGAAAAACAAGCTTATATAAAAAGTTGGGTCAGCAGAGTCTATCAGGAGTTGCTGTGAATTAAGCTTCCGCGGTTTACATTAGCCATTAAATATTGTATGATAATTAAGTATGTTTAAATAAAAAATAGTGAACAGGGTTATTTTCACAGAGTTGGAAATAATGACGATTGCTAGCAGACTAATCAATTCGGAGGGTAATTATACATGGAAACAACTTTTGAAAAAACTGGTGCTACAACAGGCCGTCTGGAATTCACGATCGATCAGGAAACAGTACAAAAAGGACTGGATAAAACATTCAAGAAAGTTCAGAAAAGCTTGAACGTACCAGGCTTCCGTAAAGGACGTGTGCCACGCCGTATCTTCAACCAGATGTATGGTGAAGCTGCACTTTACGAAGATACGCTTAACGACTTGCTGCCTGCAGCTTATTCTAAAGCTGTTCAGGAAGCTGACATCGAACCTGTAGCTCAACCCAATATTGATATCAAATCAGTTGAAAAGAACCAGGATTGGGAACTGATTGCTGAAGTCACTCTTAAACCTGAAGTTGAGCTTGGACAGTACAAAGAAATCGAAGTGGCTAAACAGGACCGTAACGTTTCTGAAGAAGACGTAGATGCAGCGCTGAATCGCCGTCGTGAGAGCCTTGCTGAACTGACTATTAAAGAAGATGCAGCAGAAGAAGGAGATACTGTTGTCATCGATTACGAAGGATTCGTTGGCGATGAAGCATTTGAAGGTGGAAAAGGTGAGAACCACTCACTAGTTCTTGGATCTAACTCATTCATCCCTGGTTTCGAAGATCAGCTAGTTGGCGTTAAAGCAGGAGACGAGAAAGACGTTACAGTTACTTTCCCTGAAGAGTATCACTCAGACGAGCTTGCTGGAAAAGAAGCTGTATTTAAGGTCAAGGTTCACGAAGTTAAAGTGAAAGAATTGCCTGAACTTGACGATGAGTTCGTTAAAGATCTTGATGAAGACGTAGAAACAGTGGATGAATTGAAAGAGAAAATCCGCAAAGAGCTTGAAGAAAGCAAAACTACTGCTGCTGACGATGCCAGAGACGATGAAGCAATCAGAAAAGCAGTAGAAAATGCGAAAATTGAAGAAATCCCTCATGAGATGGCTCATGAAGAAGTACACCGTCAGATGGATATGTTCCTGAATAATCTTAAACAGCAGGGCATCTCTCCTGAAATGTACTATCAGATGACAAACTCTACAGAAGAGGATCTTCACAAACAGTTCGAAGGCGATGCAGAATTCAACGTACGCACTAACTTGGTACTTGAAGCGATTGTTGCAGCTGAGAACCTTGATGCAACTGAAGAAGATATGGAAAAAGAAATCTCTGATCTGGCTGGGCAGTACAACATGCCTGAAGACCAGGTACGTAGCGTACTGTCTCCAGACCTTCTTAACAGAGACATCTCATTGAAAAAAGCAATTGACCTGATCACTTCAACTGCTAAAGAAACACTTGAAGCAGCAGAAGAGTCAGACGAAGCGTAAAACTTCTTAAATGTAAATGGGAATGCCTAACGTGCATTCCCGTTTTTCATAAATTCATAAAATCTTATTAGGCTATGAGAGAGGTGACCGTGCCTATGTTTAACGATGACGATCAAAAAGGAAATATCTCATGTTCATTCTGCGGGAAATCACAGGAGCAGGTAAAAAAAATCGTGGCAGGTCCTGGCGTTTATATCTGTAATGAATGTGTGGACTTATGCCAGGAAATTATGGAAGAAGAGTTCAGCAAGCAGTCATTCGACGGTGAAATGAACGTTCCTAAGCCTCATGAGATTCGAGAAATACTGAATGAGTATATTATCGGTCAGGAAGCAGCTAAAAAGGCTCTTTCTGTAGCGGTATACAATCATTACAAACGTATCAATAGTCTAGATGAAGACACAGAAGATGACATCGAACTTCAGAAAAGTAACATCTGTCTGATCGGTCCTACTGGTTCAGGTAAAACGTACCTGGCACAGACACTTGCGCGTATATTGAATGTTCCCTTTGCAATAGCTGATGCAACGAATCTGACTGAAGCGGGCTATGTTGGAGAAGATGTTGAAAACATTCTACTGAAACTGCTCCAGTCAGCCGATTACGATGTAGAGCTGGCACAACGCGGAATCATTTATGTCGATGAAATCGATAAAATCGCCCGCAAGTCGGAAAATGTCTCAATTACCAGAGATGTCAGTGGTGAAGGTGTTCAGCAGGCATTGCTGAAAATACTCGAAGGAACGACTGCAAGTGTTCCCCCTCAAGGAGGCAGAAAGCACCCGCATCAGGAACTGATCCAGATCGATACGACTAATATCCTCTTTATTGTAGGAGGAGCTTTTGACGGTATAGAAACAATCGTGAAAAATCGTCTTGGGGATAAAGTGATCGGATTTGGTGCAGCAAGCAAGCGTAAAGAAGCGGACGAGAAGCAGAGCATCATGCAGCAGATCATTCCTGAAGACTTACTGAAATATGGTCTGATTCCTGAGTTTATCGGTCGTCTCCCGATTACAGCTGTACTTGAAAAGCTGAATGAAGACGATCTGGTCGAAATTCTGACGAAGCCTAAAAATTCTCTGGTCAAGCAGTATAAAAAACTGCTGCAGATTGATGAGGTAGAACTTGATTTTGAGGAGCAGGCTCTTCGTGGAATCGGTAAAAAGGCAATCGAACGAGACACTGGTGCACGTGGTCTGAGATCAATCATTGAAAGCATCATGATGGACATTATGTTTGAAGTGCCAAGCAGACCGGACATCAAGAAAGTCGTTATTACTGAAGAAACGGTAGAAACGCAGATGAATCCTATCTTTTATGATGAAGACGGGCAGAAAGTAAGTTAATTAAACTAGCAAAGACCTTCAAAACAGCTTGAGCTGTTTTTGGAGGTCTTTTTATTTGGATGACAGCTAATGGTCAGTCATTTTTTTGTAACATTAACTTGTCATTTGTTACCTGTTTATAACAAAAGACTTTAAAAATCAAATAAGTATGATATACTAACAATTGATTAATTATGTAACTGGAGGAGAAAAAAATGAATAGTGATAAGATCCAACATGCTGACATCACCATAAGTGCCGTATCTCCTTCTCAATATCCGGATGATGGTTTAACTGAAATAGTCCTCGCGGGACGCTCTAACGTAGGTAAATCGACATTCATCAATACTATGGTCAATCGAAAAAAACTAGCTAGAACATCGGGTAAACCCGGGAAGACCCGCACGCTTAACTTTTTTAATATAGAAAATGAACTTTTTTTCGTTGATGTACCTGGATATGGATACGCTAAAGTATCTAATGCAGAACAGAACAAATGGGGCAGAATGATGACTGATTATTTTGCTACCAGAAAAGAACTGGCACTAGGAATCCTTTTAGTCGACTTCAGACACGAACCGACTGAGCAGGATATTCAAATGTATGATTTATATAAGTATTATGATATCCCTGTACTGATTGTCGCTACAAAAGCGGATAAAATAAAGAAATCAAAATACAACAAGCATTCAAGCATTATCAGAAAAACACTTGAAATCGAACCTGGCGACAAGCTGTTCACGTTTTCTTCTATGACTCGAGAAGGGCGGAAGGAAATCTGGGATGAGATTTTGACGTATGTAAGGGATGAGACAGAATGAAACTTTTAATGTATGGGGTAAATAGAGATACCGTCTCTTCTGACGATATTCACAAGTACAGTCTGACCCGTGCATCCAGAAGAGAACATCTACACGATATTCATGCATTCGATGGAGTAAGTGAAGTTGTGCTGCTTGTTACGGAAAACAGGAATGAATACTATTTGTATGTAGATGAGAAAGATTTCAAACATGGAGATCTTCTCCGTTATCTGTCTCACTATACAGATAAAATGCTGGAAGAAGTTATTCTCGAAACATACAGCAAGTTTAATGAAGATGTCGTCAGGCATCTCCTGAATTTATCCAGCAACGTAGAAACGGCTGAACATCATTCCTATGAACCAGTAGATATCATCGATCAGGCGCTCATGGATGCAGTTGAAGAACAGACTGCCGGACCTGTCCTGCAGATGCTGTTTAAAATTGCTGTTGACTTTTCTCTAGAATTGTGTGAAAAAGAGTCGATCAGACCTTTGCTTCAAGGCCACGTTGCCCGAGCCGTCCGTTCGATCCGCTGTTCGCTTGAACCTTCTAAGGATCATCACTATTGTGTCATTGGCAGTGAAGACCTTACAAATCAGATCATCAAGCATTTTTCAGGTTCAGAATTCGGCTCCCTTACTGTTCTTTACCGAAATGAACAGACTGAACGATCTGTCGAAGAATTAAAAAGATGGTTGACTATTACAAATCAGCAGAACCTGACGAAACTGATTCATCTCGTTGATGCCAGTCAGTTCCTTTACAGACTGGCTAAGGCAGATGCTCTCCTTATTGGTACCTGTGAACACCACAACTGCATTTCTGAAGAGCTGCTGCAGGACATGTTTGAAATGCGTCCTACCGCAAAGAAACAGCTGATCTTCGACTTCAGTACTGCTCAGGATGAGACAGTGTTTTCGAGGTATGCGTCACTTACTTACAAGCATATCTCGGATGAGAGTAAAAAACAGTACGATACTGAGACGATGGAGGCAGCACAGACAGCTTTCGACGAGCTTATATCCGTTGCGACAGGACAGTATATGAACAGATACAATGAAATACAGGAATGCCAGCAGTTTCCTGCCGTAAAAAAGTTGCAGCCGATCAAAGAAATGGCGTCAGCAGAAAAATAAATCAGCAGGTCTAAAGATTCAATATTGAGACCTTATACAGTGAGACATTTTTTCAGAGTAGATATATCTACTCTGTTTTTTTTTCTGAAATTATTAAATAGTCGCCATGTCATTAGATATCATATTAAAATTAGTGTAAAATAAAAGAGATAAGCCAGTGCGTAATGGAGAAAGAAGGGTTAAGCGTGTCAATGTTTTTAGATCAAGTTAAAGTTAATGTAAAAGCTGGAAACGGTGGAAATGGAATGGTGGCATTCCGTAGAGAAAAGTATGTGCCCGATGGGGGCCCCGCTGGTGGAGACGGAGGCATCGGTGGAGATGTCATTTTCGTAGTAGATGAGGGTTTAAGAACCCTGATGGATTTCCGATACAATCGTCATTTCAGAGCTGAGCACGGTGAAAACGGTATGTCGAAAGGCATGCACGGCCGAGGAGCAAAGGCTTTGTTTGTTAAAGTTCCACCTGGGACGGTTGTTAAAGATGCCGAAACTGGGCAGATGCTCGCAGATCTGGTCGACCACGGTCAGGAAGCAGTGGTAGCAAAAGGCGGACGTGGAGGACGTGGAAATATACGTTTTGCTTCTCCGAGAAACCCTGCACCGGAGATTGCCGAAAATGGTGAACCTGGTGATGAAAAAGAAATCGAACTCGAGCTGAAAGTACTGGCCGATGTCGGTCTAGTTGGCTTTCCTTCTGTAGGTAAATCCACTTTGTTAAGTGTTGTATCTCAAGCTCGTCCAAAAATCGGAGCCTATCATTTTACAACACTAGTCCCTAATCTTGGGATGGTACAGACAGATGACGGACGCAGTTTTGTATTGGCAGATATGCCAGGACTCATCGAAGGGGCTTCTCAAGGAGTGGGCTTAGGGATTGAATTCTTGAGACATATCGAAAGAACACGAGTCCTGCTTCATGTGATAGATATGAGTGGCGTTGAAGGGCGTGACCCGGTCGATGACTACTTTACGATAAATAAAGAACTCGAGCAGTATGACTTGAAATTAAGAGAAAGACCTCAGTTAGTTGTAGCCAATAAAATGGACATGCCTGATTCTGAAGAGAATCTGAAGACGTTCAGAGAAGAAATGGAAAAGTCCGGGGAAGAAGTGGAAATTTTTGAGATTTCAGCCCTCACCCGTAAAGGACTCAATCAGGTGATGAGTCGTACAGCTGACCTGCTTGAAACAGCTCCTGAATTCCCTCTTTATGAAGAGGAGACAGGTGAAGAAGAACGTGTACTCTATAAATTCACTCCAGAAAACAGAGAGTTTATGATTACAAGAGATCCGGATGGCACATGGGTCATTTCAGGAGACAAGGTTGTAAAACTGTATCAAATGACTAACTTCCAGTTCGATGAGTCGGTCATGAGATTCTCAAGACAGCTTAGAGGTATGGGAATCGATGAAGCTTTAAGAGATAAGGGAGCTAAAAATGGAGACACAGTCAGACTTGATAACTTTGAGTTTGAATTTGTAGAATAAAACTGTAAAGGATAGTTATATGGATTTAGTATTTTTAGGTACAGGATCTGGAGTACCGGCCAAACACCGAAATGTTTCCAGCATCGCTTTGAAACTGTTAGATGAACTCAATAGTATCTGGCTGTTTGACTGTGGTGAGGCAACTCAGCATCAGATACTGAAGACCTCTGTTAAACCGAGAAAAATCGATAAGATTTTCATCACTCATATGCATGGGGATCATATTTTTGGTCTGCCTGGACTTTTGAGCAGCAGAGCGTTTCAAGGAGGCGATACGCCTCTAACCATTTATGGCCCGCCGGGGATCAGACAATATGTTTCCATGTCTATGAAATTGTCTCAATCTCATGTGAAGTACCCGATCGACTATGTAGAATTTGCTGAAGAAGGAAAGCTGTTTGAAAACAACCAGTTCATCGTTACTGTTAAAAGGTTGCGCCATGGGATTCCATCGTTCGGATTCAGGATTCAGGAAAAAGACCGTGAAGGTGAACTGATGGCGGAAGAGCTGAAAGAAATTGGGGTCCCCTTTGGCCCCTTGTTCGGTCAGCTCAAACAAGGAAAAACAGTTACATTAGATGACGGTCGTGTCCTGGATGGAAAAGCATTTATTGGCCCAAGTCAAAAAGGAAGAGTGGTTACAATTCTGGGTGATACCCTGAAAACACACAATAGTGTTGAGCTCGCCCGTGATGCGGATGTACTTGTTCACGAAAGTACATTCAAAGGTGACGACCAGGGACTTGCTAGAAGCTACAACCACTCTACCAATATTGATGCGGCCCGAACTGCGCTTGAAGCAGGGGCTAAAAAGCTGCTCCTTACCCATATCAGTGCACGCTATCTTTATGCTGACAGCAAGGAGATGGAAAAGGAAGCGCGCCGCTGCTTCCCGGAATCTTACGTCATGAATGATCTGGCAGAAGTATCTATTCCTATAAAGAGAGAAGTGGAGATCGATGGATAGAGTTAAAGATAAAGTGATATGGATTACGGGCGCATCTTCAGGCATAGGACAAGAACTAGCCTATCAGCTAGCTGAAAAAGGTGCCGTTCTCATCCTCAGCGCGAGACGAACGGACAAATTGAAGCAGATCAAAGAAGACATCAAAAATAAGTATGGTGCTCAGGCACTTGTCTACCCACTTGATGTCTCAGATACTGATGCAGTTGAACGTGCCGTGGCGCATGTCACGGACAAAATCGGACAGATCGATGTACTGATCAATAATGCAGGATTTGGTCATACAGAAACATTTCTGGATTATGATTTTTCCAGAGTTGAGCGCATGTTTAAGGTCAATGTTCTGGGTCTCATGCTCATGTCTCAGCTCGTTGGGAAACACATGGCTAAGTACAGGTCCGGTCAGATTATCAACGTTGCTTCGATTGCCGGCAAAGTGGCAACACCTAAATCAGCTGTCTATTCAGCAACTAAGTTCGCGGTAATTGGATTCAGCAATACCCTTCGTCTTGAATTAAAAGATCACAATATTATCGTGACAACTGTCAATCCTGGGCCAGTAGATACTGAATTCTTTGATGAGTTTGATCCTGAAGGAGAGTATTTGAAGAATGTCAGTACAGTTGTCCTGCCAGTTGACTATGTCGCTTCAAAGACGATTAATGCTATCGGCAAACAAAAAAGAGAAGTGAACATGCCAAGGTTATTAAATGCTGCATCTAAAGTCTACACTCTTTTTCCTGAAACTGGAGACAAGATCGTCCGTACGATGTTTAACAGGAAATAAACACCTGTAATGAAAATCTCTCGAAGTTATGGTATTCTTAAGAAAATAAGAAGAGGTAACCGAAAGGAGATCAGCTTTATGAAAAGGCAATGGAGCATGGTGGGGGCAATTGTTCTCTTCCTTGCAATCGCTTTTCTTTCAGTGCTTAATGTTGACCCAGTTCCTATAAACTTCGGCTTTGCTACCGTAGAATGGCCACTCATTATTGTCATATTCGGATCAGTACTGCTTGGAGCGTTGATTGCTACATTATTGTCAACTGTAAAGGTTTATAGAGATCAGAGAAAAGATAAAACCAGAGACAGTCAGACCCGGCCAGACAAAAAAACACGATCAGGCAGGCGGGCATCCGACAGTACTGTAGATGAATCTGACGAATTATAGATAAGGTAGGGGAAAAAATGAATAAACAAAAAATTGCTATTTTAACCGACTCGGGTTCAGATGTACCTGAAAAAATTCGTACGACATATGATGTCAAGGTCATTCCGTTGAAAATTATTTTTGAAGACGGCGAATATGTGGATAAAGTAAATATTACAGCAGAAGAAGTTTACGATCGCATGAGTGAAGAAATTCCTAAAACATCTCTTCCTGATGGTGAAATGATTAAAGGAATGTTCGACGAAATTAAGGCTGAAGGATATGAGAAAGTACTGGCTGTAACAATTTCCAGCGGACTCAGTGGGACGAACAATATGGTCCGTATCGTGGCTGAGCAGTACGAAGGGCTGGATATCTTTGTTCTTGATACTAAAAATATCGGTATCGGTGCAGGTTTTTCTGTTGTGGAAGCAGCACTTCAGGCCTCAAAAGATATTGAATGGGATACAATCAAGGCAAACCTTCAGAAGGGTATAGAAAAAGCGAAAGTTTTCTTCCATGTGCCTACACTAGAGTACCTTCAGAAAGGCGGAAGAATCGGTCTGGTTCAATCAGTTCTCGGAAGCATGATGAACCTTAAACCGATCATTACGTGTAATGAAGATGGAATCTATCACACTGTAGCAAAAGTTAGAGGTAAAGCAAAGTCTGTGAATAAAACTATTCAATTAGTTGAAGAATTTGCTTCTACAGCCAAAAAGTACAATCTGGCCGTTGCTTACGGTGGCAGAACCGCTCTTAAAGAAGCTGAGGCAATCAGACAGGAGCTGAAATCCAAGCTTCCTGATTATGAACAGTTCTTCTTCGATCAGGTTAGTCCTGCACTGGGTGTCCACACTGGGCCTGGTCTGATCGGTATTGGTGTTCAGATTTTAGACTAACAGAAATATCAGGAAACAGACACAGTAAAGACTTTCTTTATTGTGTCTGTTTTTTTGTTATAATGTAGGAACGTGAATCAGACTAGGAGTGAATCGAGTGCTAGCAGAAACAGTGTGGCGAAGTAATACTATTGGTGATGATCAGACAATAGCGGATCTCGCTGATGAAATGAACCAGTCAAAAACATTTATACGCTTATGTATGACTAGAGGACTGACGACTAAAGAAGATATCGTTAACTTTATGACGCCTTCAGAGGAATGGTTTCATGATCCTTTTGAACTGAAAGATATGGATAAAACAATCGAACGGATCCAGAAAGCAATTGAGCTCCATCAGAAAATAACAGTATATGGCGACTATGACGCAGACGGAGTCACGAGTACAACTATTTTATATGAAGCGATTGAAATGCTCGGCGGACACGTCGACTATTTTATTCCCAACCGCTTTATAGAAGGGTATGGACCGAATGTCAGTGCATTTGAACGACTCATTGACCAGGGAACGGAACTGATCGTGACTGTAGATAATGGAATCGCCGGACATGATGCCATTAACCGAGCGAATGATCTGGGAATCGATGTGATTGTGACTGACCACCATGAATGCCCGGATACCCTTCCAGAAGCATACAGTATCGTCCACCCTAAGCATCCTGAAGGCAGTTACCCTTTTAAGGAACTTGCAGGGGCCGGAGTCAGTCTGAAAGTAGCTCAAGCCCTTCTTGGAGAACTGCCTGAAGAAATGATCGAACTGGCTATGATCGGTACGATTGCAGATGTAGTGTCTCTTACCGATGAAAACAGAGCGCTTGCTTATTTCGGCTTGAAACTGATCAAGCAGACCCAAAGAGTTGGACTGCTGAGCTTATTAAAACAAGCTGAAATAACCAGAGAAGATATCGATGAAGAAACGATCGGTTTCAAGCTTGCTCCCCCTATCAATGCTGTGGGACGTTTGGGTGATGCGACCATGGTTGTTGATCTTCTTACTACATTTGATGAGGAAAAAGCAGAAGAGCTTAGCGGGAAAGTCCTGGAAAAAAATAGCGAGAGAAAAAGTATAGTCAGTCAGATTACTGAAGAAGCATTATCTAGAGTAGATGCACAACAAAATGATCAAGTCATTGTGTTAAAAGATGAAAAATGGCATCAAGGTGTGCTGGGTATCGTTGCCAGTAAAGTGACTGAGAAAACAGGAAAGCCGGCTCTTATATTTTCTGTAGAAGAAGATACCGGGATGATGAAAGGTTCTGGGAGAAGCGTGTCCGGTTTCAATCTGTTTGACTGCATGCAGCAGACCAGTCATCTGCTGAGCAGTTTTGGTGGACATGAAATGGCCTGTGGCGTCAGTCTTGAGTTGACCAATCTGGAAGCCTTCCATGTCGAACTCCAGAAAAGTGCGAAGAATCTGGCGGGAGACAAGGAACTGAAGACTGAACTGACCATTGATGTAAAGGCAGAATGGGAAGATCTATCCGTTGAGCTGATCACAGAACTTGATCAGCTCAGACCTTTCGGACAGGATAACAGAAAACCTCTATTTAATATTTCTTCTGTCATTCCTGAAGGAGCTCGCTTAATAGGGGCGAATCAGGATCACTTGAAGTCTCTCGTTACTAAAAATAACACTAAAATGGATCTGATCGCATTTGGAGCCTCAGACTGGTTTGATGTGTTCAAATCCCAGCCGGAAATAGATGTTGCTGGATATGTGTCGATCAATGAATGGAATGGAAACAGAAAAGTTCAGATTCAGGCTGTCGACTTTAAGTCCAGAGAAAAAATCGTCATCGACAAACGTCAGTCCGTTTTAAAGCCGGAAGTGTTCCAGGATCCCAAGGGTCATTATTTATTTTTCCAGAAAGCAGTATATACTAAGTGGAAGGAACAGGTTCATCCAGATGCGACCTGTCAGTTGGTGGACACGAACACTGAGTTATATTCGGTCAGCAGCACTAATAAAATTATTGTTGTTGATATGCCAGACCAGTTTGAACTTTTCCGGACTGTGTACAGGAATTACGTGAAGCAGTGTTTCTACTTGTATCTTTATTCTCCGAATGAGTATTATTTTAAAGGTATGCCAAAACATTCAACGTTCTCGGCTTTGTATAAATGGCTGCGAATCAAGGAAACGATCGATTTGTCAAAAGACACCAGGGAACTGGTGACTAAGCTTAAAATCGATAAAGAAGTCGCTAAATTCATGTTAATGGTGTTTTTAGAGAATGAATTTGTTACAATAGAGGATGGGAAGGTGAGTGTCGTTGCCGATCCGGCCCCGAAAAAATTGGAAGACACCAAGACGTATAAAAGACGGCTGGAACAGATCGCAGTTGAAGAAAAGCTGGTCTACAGTTCTTTTATCGAATTGATGGCTACCTTAAACGAAATAGACTAAGTATGTGCAAACATAACGGAGGATTATAAATGGATTTTAAACAATATATTGCTGATGTGCCTGACTTTCCTGAAGAGGGGATTGTATTTAGAGATATTTCTCCACTAATGGCAGATGGCGAAGCGTATAAAGAAGCAACCAGACAGATCGTTGAATATGCAAAAGGAAAAGGGGTCGAAATGATTGTTGGCCCTGAAGCTAGAGGCTTCATCGTAGGCTGCCCTGTGGCCAACGAACTGGGAATCGGATTTGCTCCCTGCCGTAAAAAAGGGAAGTTGCCAAGAGAAACCGTCGAAGTGAGTTACGGACTTGAATACGGCAATGATATCCTGCAGCTTCATAAAGATGCAATCAAACCAGGTCAGAAAGTGCTGATCACAGACGACTTGCTTGCCACAGGAGGAACTATAGCTGCAACAATCGAGCTTGTAGAAAAGCTTGGTGGAGAAGTTGTCGGCGCAGCATTCTTTATTGAACTGGCTGATTTAAAAGGTCGAGATAAAATAGAAGGTTATGATATCTTTAAATTAATGACTTACTAAATACTGAAAACCCCCTCTCGAGTGAGAAGGGGGTTTTTTTAGAATATATGGCTTCTATATAAAGAAATAACTTTTCCAAGAATTTTTACATCATTGAGGATGATAGGGTCAAGAGCATCATTTTCAGGCTGAAGTCTGATATGATTCTTTTCTTTAAAGAATCGTTTACATGTTGCTTCATCATCTTCGGTCATGGCGATGACGATATCTCCATTACTTGCACTTTCCTGTTTTCTGACTATGACCTGATCGCCGTCTAGAATACCAACATTCATCATACTATCTCCACGAATAGTCAGCATGAATAGATTGCCTCTGTCCAGTTCCAAATCATTTGGAATAGGGAAGTAATCTGTGGCTTCCTCGATGGCAAGGATGGGTTCTCCGGCAGTGACTACTCCTAAAAGCGGTATTTTGTCTTGTTCATCTATTCCCAGTTTATCCAATCCGGCTTTAGTGAACTCAATCGCTCTTGGTTTTGAGGGGTCTCTAAGGATGAATCCATTTTTTTCAAGACGTGCTAAATGTCCATGAACTGTAGATGTTGAAGAGAGAGCTGTCGCCATCCCAATTTCTCTTACAGTGGGAGGATACCCTTTCTTTTTCACCTGGTTATATATATATTGTAAAATTTCAATTTGTTTTTCACCTTTACGGCCTCTAGTGGTCATTTACTCACCCTCACTTTCGAAATTATTTAAATGAACAACTGTTCTATTGTTATCAGTATAGCATAGGGCAGGCGCTAATTCAAACGGATGTTCGAATAAAGGAAGCATGTTCCAACCGAATCTTATCTACCACTTTTTATCCAGGAATGTTATGATATAAGGTGTAGGACTTGCAAGAATAGAGAACTGAGGAGGATTCTATGTTAGAAAAGAAAAAACTGGACAGAATTAACGAACTCGTAAGAAAAGAAAGAAGTGAGGGTCTGTCTCAGGAAGAAAAAGATGAACAGAAATCATTGAGAGAAGAGTATATCCAAGCTTTCAGGTCCGGCATGAAGAATCAGATCGAAGGGATGAAAGTTGTGGATCCCGACGGAAATGATGTCACACCAGATAAAGTGAAAGAGATTCAGAAAGAAAAAGGCTTGCATGGCCGGGATAAATAAACAGACTCATTCGTAATAACTGCAGAATTGATTGAAATAAAGCGCTAAAAATAGTACAATAACATAGTAAGTTTAAATTTTAAACAAACGAAAGGGTTGAAGTTCATTGTTCGATAAAACAGATCAAATGGCCGTCGATACGATCCGTACATTAAGTATTGATGGAGTACAGGCAGCCAATTCAGGTCACCCAGGGTTACCTATGGGAGCAGCTCCTATGGCATATACATTATGGACCCGTCACCTAAATGCTAATCCGAAAAATTCGAGATGGTTCAATAGAGACCGTTTTGTCCTTTCAGCAGGACACGGATCTATGCTATTATACAGCCTCCTTCATCTATCAGGCTATAACGTGTCTATTGATGACCTTAAAAACTTCCGTCAATTGGAAGGGAATACACCGGGACACCCTGAAGTGCATATCACAGATGGTGTCGAAGCAACTACTGGTCCTCTAGGTCAGGGCGTAGCTAATGCAGTAGGAATGGCAATGGCAGAAGCACACCTGTCCGCAACCTACAATAAAGGTGACTACAACATCGTTGACCACTATACTTATGCACTATGTGGAGACGGAGACCTTCAGGAAGGTGTTTCTCAGGAAGCTGCTTCGCTGGCTGGTCACTTGAAATTAGGTAAACTGATCATGCTTTACGATTCCAACGATATCCAGCTTGATGGACCGACTTCAAAAGCATTTACTGAAAATGTAGGCATGCGTTTTGAGGCTTACGGATGGGAACATATTCTAGTAGAAGATGGAAACGATTTAGAAGCCATCGATGCTGCAATAACTAAAGCTAAAGAGTCTACCGATAAACCAACACTTATCGAAATCAAAACGGTCATCGGATTCGGAGCAACAAATGCCGGTACGCACAATGTACACGGTGCACCACTTGGACCTGAAGGGGTAGAAGCTGCCAAGAAAGCATATGGCTGGGAAGGCGAAGATTTCTACGTACCTGAAGAAGTCACTAAGCGATTCAAAGAACACATGATCGATAAAGGTCAGGAGCTAGAAGACAAGTGGAACAGTCTACTTGATGAATACCGCAGTGCTAATGGTGAACTTGCGAACCAGTTCGACCAGGCTTTATCTGGAGAGCTTCCAGAAGGCTGGGATGCTGAACTGCCTTCATTCTCTGAAGAAGACGGAGCAGATGCAACACGTAACTACAGCGGAAAAGTGCTGAATGCTATTGCTAAAGCTGTCCCTAACTTCTGGGGTGGATCTGCCGACTTGTCAGGATCGAACAAAACCATGATCAGTGGTGTTGAAGACTTCCAGGCTGGTCAGTATGATGGACGCAACATCTGGTACGGCGTAAGAGAATTTGCCATGACAGCTGCATTAAACGGTATTCTGCTTCATGGTGGAACGAAATCTTATGTTGCTACTTTCTTCGTATTCACGGATTATCTGAGACCAGCTGTACGTCTGGCTGCACTTTCTGAAATCCCGGCTATCTATGTCATGACACATGACTCAATTGCTGTAGGTGAAGACGGACCGACTCACGAACCTGTAGAGCAGCTGTCCAGCTTCAGAGGAATGCACAATCTGACTGTTCTTCGTCCGGCTGACGGTAACGAAGTAGCTGCAGCATGGGAAGTGGCTGTTACATCAACTAACCGTCCAACTATGCTTGTGCTGACTCGTCAGAATCTTCCTGTTCTTCCTGGAACTAAGGAATCAGCGAGACAGAATGTCAAGAAAGGTGCGTATGTCCTTTCTCCGTCTGAGAACGACACACCTGATGGTATCCTGATTGCTACTGGATCTGAAGTAACATTAGCTGTTGAAGCACAGAAAGAGCTGAAAGCACAGGGACACGATGTATCAGTTGTCTCTATGCCAAGTTTTGATCTGTTCGAACTTCAGTCTGATGAGTACAAGGAATCAGTTCTTCCAGCTGCTGTTAAAAACAGAGTGGCTATCGAAATGGGATCTCCATTCGGCTGGCACCGATATGCTGGACCTGAAGGTAAGATTCTTGCGATCGACAAATTCGGAGCAAGTGGTAATGGTGAAGCTGTTGTTGAAGCTTACGGATTTACTCCTGAAAATGTTGTCAATACGTATCTTTCAATGAAGTAATCTAAACAAATATTCCTAATAGCCCCTGTATTCCTGCTGGATTACAAGGGGCTTTTTGTCTGCTGTGAAATAGAGCGAACGTAGTACGTGTATTAAATTCATGAATACAGTGTATATGCTTGTGATTCAATTCAGTCTGCAACTTAGTTTCAGGCTGAATTAGACTGAACATGAGGTAGAGCACAGGTGTATTGGCACGACAAAGTATTAGGGACGGCTTCATCTGTTTTTCAGGGTTTCCGTCTATTAGTAGTATAAAATGGGTTTTTAACATATAAAGGTTTATTTCTCCACGTTTATTGTGTAAAATAGTTCAGTGAGCAGATATGTCTATGTCTGCTGTATGGTTACAGTATCGATTATTTGAAAGGAGTGAACAAGATGAGCACAGGACTTGCTATTGTACTAATTATTATAGCTCTAATCGCCGGGCTGGTCGGAGGATTCTTTATTGCGAGAAAGTATATGATGGACTACTTTGAAAAAAATCCGCCAATCGACGAAAACATGCTGCGTATGATGATGCTTCAAATGGGTCAGAAACCTTCCGAACGGAAGATTAATCAGATGATGAGCCAGATGAAATCTCAACAGAAGAGCGCAAAAAATAAAAAGAAAAAGTAAGTAATGGACGGACAGACCGAAATGCTGTCCGTTAACATTTAACACAATATGACAATATGTCATATTGCTTTCACAATCGACTAAGCTAATAGGAGACGACAATATGGGGATATTTAAACGACTAAGCTGGTTTTTCAAACAGGAGAAAAAATCCTATCTGGTAGGAATAGGTGCGCTGATCATCGTAGCGCTGCTCCAGCTGATTCCACCAAGAATTATAGGTATTGTAGTCGATGAAATCGAAATGGGTATAATTACACAGGAATCTCTGCTTACGTGGCTGCTGATTCTGGCTTCCACTGCAATCGGTCAGTATGTTTTGAGGTATTTATGGCGCGTGCGTATATGGGGAAACGCAGCAAAACTCGAACAGATTGTGCGCAAGCAGCTATTCGACCATTTCACAAATATGGACAATGAGTTCTTTCAGAAATACCGCACTGGAGACTTGATGGCTCATGCAACAAATGACCTCCGTGGTCTGAGAATGGTCGCTGGTGGAGGAATCCTTACGATGGCTGATGCAATCAGTGTCGGTCTGACAACTTTACTGGCTATGATTTTTATTGTAGACTGGCGCCTGACTCTGCTGGCAATCATTCCGCTTCCTTTACTAGCCATGACCTCACGGGTGCTCGGACAAAAGCTTCACTTGAGATTCAGAGACGCTCAGGCCGCTTTCTCGCATCTGAATGATAAGGTTCAGGAGAGTATTCAGGGAATCAAGGTCATCAAGACTTTTGGACAGGAAAAAGAGGACATAGAACAGTTTTCTAAGCAGACTGACAATGTCGTTGAAAAGAACAGGTCAGTATACAAAATCGACTCACTATTTGATCCGGCGATTACCTTTATCATGGGGATTTCATACTTCCTGACGATACTCGTAGGAGGCTGGCTGATTTCAGGCGGAGAAATATCTGTCGGTGATTTTGTAACGTTTATAAATTACATCGGCATGCTTGTATGGCCGATGTTTGCTATTGGACGTCTGTTTAATATTATCGAAAGAGGATCGGCCAGTTATGACCGGATCGAAAACCTGCTTAGAGAAGAGACCTCGATAGTGGAACGTCAAGGCGCGATAGACAGACCTGTTACAGGAGAACTGTCATTTGAACTCGATTCCTTTTCTTATCCTGATGAAGAAGGAACCACCCTTAAAAACATCCATTTTACTCTTGAAGCTGGCGGGACTCTAGGTGTCGTTGGTAAAACCGGAGCAGGGAAGACAACGATTCTCAAGCTTTTACTCAGAGAATACGATGGGTATAAGGGCCGGATCAGGTATGGCGGATATGATATCCGTGATTACACCCTTGACGCGTTGTTAAAACATATCGGCTATGTGCCTCAGGACAACTATCTATTCTCGGATACAATCAGAGAGAATATCCGGTTTGCAGATCCATCATTGTCTCAGGAAGCTGTTGAAGCAGCAGCTAAACTTGCTGATATACACGAAGATATTCTTGCCATGCCGAACGGCTATGACACAGAAGTAGGTGAGCGGGGCGTTTCACTTTCCGGAGGGCAGAAACAGCGTATTTCGATTGCACGGGCTATTCTTATCAATCCGGAGCTGATGATTCTTGATGATTCACTGTCGGCTGTTGATGCGAAGACTGAGGAAAGTATTCTGTCAGGCCTTAAAGAACTGCGCAGAGGACAAACGACAATCATTGCTGCTCACCGTATAAGCTCAGTCATGCACGCTGAAGAGATCATCGTTGTCGAAGACGGTGAAATTGTCGAGCGCGGGACGCACAATTCATTGCTTGAGCAGGACGGATGGTATAAGGACATGTATGAACAGCAGCAGCTGGTAAGAGAACTGGAAGGGGGAGAGGTCTAATGGAACAGCAGGAACTACAGAAAAGACGAACGATTCCATTTAACGAACAGATGCGTATACTGAAACGCATCCTTACATTTGCCTCACCTTATAGAAATCAGTTTATCCTGGCTATTTGTTTCAGTGTAGCCCTTGCAGTAACCAATGCAGCACTCCCGCGTATTATACAGGTTTTCATTGATGATCACCTGACAGTCGGCGGTGTGACGATTCAGACGATTCTCTTCTTCGCATCTCTTCACTTTGGTGTGACGATCGTCAGAATGACTGTATGGTATTTCGAATTATATATCTTTAATATGGCTTCAGAAAAAACAGTTCAGAATATCAGACACCAGTTGTTTACCAAACTTCATAATCTCGGCATGCGATTCTTCGATCAGACCTCTACAGGGTGGATCATTACGCGTGCAACAAATGATACTGAAGCAATGAAAGATTTCTGGCATGTATTCCTGACGATCATACAAGGGGTTTTTGGCGTTATCATCTCTCTAGGAGCTATGTTCCTGCTCGATGTGACGGTCACCCTGTGGATATTAATTTTCGCACCAGTACTGCTTTTAGTTATCCGGTTCTATCAGGTTTACAGTTCACGCACTTACCATGAAATGAAATCCAAGCTTAGCCTGCTGAACACAAAGCTGGCAGAAACCATTAACGGAATGTCAGTTATTCAGCAGTTCAGACAGGAAAAACGGCTTCAGAAAGAATTTGAAGAGACAAACCAGTCATATTTCAATTCTCGCTTCTCTATGGTAAGAATCAATGCCTTGCTGTTGAGTCCGGTCATTAACATGCTGTATACTCTTGCTGTTGTTCTGATTCTGGCACTGTTCGGGATCGATGCACTGACCAGTCCAATCGAAGTAGGAATCATTTACGCTTTCACATCCTACGCAAATGATTTCTTCAGACCACTGACCCGACTGATGGACAGTCTGAGTCTGTTCCAGGATGGCGTTGTTTCAAGCAGCCGTATCCTGACAGTTATGGATAACGAAGAATATGTGCCGGAGCAGGAAGACGATCCTGAAGCACAGATCACTAATGGAAAGATAGAGTTTAAAAATGTAAGCTTCTCTTATGATGATGAGAACTATGTTCTGAAGGACATCTCTTTCACTGTAAATCCAGGAGAGACGATCGCTTTGGTGGGACATACAGGGAGCGGAAAGTCTTCAATCATAAACGTATTGATGCGTTTCTATGATTTCCAGAAAGGGGAAGTGCTGATCGATGGGCAGTCCATCAGGTCTTTCCCTATGCGGGAGCTGCGTCACCGTACTGGCTTGGTCCTGCAGGATTCATTCCTGTTCTATGGAACGATTAAAGACAACATCCGTTTGATGAATCAGGCTATTACAGATAGGGAGATAATTGAAGCGGCACGATTTGTTCAAGCCGATCAGTTTATCGAAGAACTTCCAGGTCAATATGATGCACGGGTTGTTGAGAGAGGGGCCAGCTTCTCCAGTGGACAGAAACAGCTGATCTCATTTGCCAGCACAATTGTCCGGGACCCTAAAATCCTTATCCTTGATGAGGCCACAGCAAATATTGATACAGAGACGGAGTCGCTCATCCAGGAAGGTCTGGAACGTATGCGTCAGGGACGGACTACTGTGGCGATCGCTCACCGTCTGTCAACCATTCGAGATGCGGATCAGATTCTCGTGCTCGATAAAGGACATATTGTGGAACGCGGAACTCATGACGAACTGATCGAACGTGGCGGTTCATACAGAGATATGTACGAATTGCAGAATATCGGTCTGCAGTCATAGAAATATACAAGCAAAGCAAAAAAAAGCCTTATCTACGTCAGCCAGTAAATTGGTTGATGTCTGGATAAGGCTTTTTCTTATTTGTTTTCTTCAGAATCTAGAGAGACGAACGCATCCTGTATTTTTTCGGAGTAATAAGCAGTGACATCCTTGACGCCTTCTATTTTTCGTTCAACCATGAACGGTTCTCCGAAACGGACTGTTGCTTTCTGACGTTTCAGCAGGTCTTTGAATGTATATGGTCCGTGGTAGACAACAGGCACGATCGGTTTTTTACTCATTTTAGCTATTGTAACAGCGCCACCTTTAAGTTCAGTGGAGTGACGGGTACCTGTCGGGAAAATGACCAGTCCCAGATCAGATTCTTTCAGAATTTTAACCGGTGTCTTGATGGCACTTGGGCCAGGATTTTTTCGGTCAACAGGAAAAGCATTCATTTTTATAATCAGCCATTTAAAGAGCGGGTTCTTGAAGAGTTCTTTCTTAGCCATGAAACTAAATTGTTTAGGCGAGGCGGCAAGGACTAAATAAACCGGATCGATCCACGAGCGGTGAGGTGCTATAAGAATGTAGTTATCGTCTTTAGGCAGGTTTTCTTTGCCCTGGACTTTATATCGTCCATTCAAAGTTAGTATGAGCAGTCTTACAATTAATCTTATAAATGAAAAAAACACTGAGGTCCACTTCCTTTTTATGTTCTCAGTATAGTATGCGATAGAACGAGAAAATGTGCAAGATTAAATTCACAGGGTGTTGCGTTTTTAGAGCTTATGTAGTATACTTAACAGCGGTGCAAAAAGCACCACATTTCACACCTGAGTGGATGGATTGAATGGTGCTCTATTGCCATGGAGTGTTCAAACAGATGAAGCTCGGGGAGGAAAAATATAAAACCAAATGGAGGAATGACAAATGGCAGTTGTATCAATGAAACAATTATTAGAATCAGGTGTTCATTTCGGTCACCAGACTAGACGCTGGAACCCAAAAATGAAACCATATATCTTTACAGAAAGAAACGGCATCTACATCATCGACTTGCAGAAGACTGTTAAGCTGATCGACCAAGCTTACAACTATGTACGTGATATTGCAGAAGATGGCGGAACAGTTCTTTTTGTTGGAACTAAAAAGCAAGCACAAGATGCGATTAAAGAAGAAGCTCAAAGAGCTGGTGCTTACTACATCAACCACCGTTGGTTGGGTGGAACGCTAACTAACTGGGATACAATCCAGAAGCGTATCAAGCGTCTTAAACAGATTGAAAAAATGGAAGAAGACGGAACTTTCGATGTCCTTCCTAAAAAAGAAGTGGGTATTCTGATCAAGGAACGCGATCGTCTTGAAAAATTCTTAGGCGGAATCAAAGATATGCCTAAGCGTCCTGACGTATTATTCATCGTTGACCCAAGAAAAGAGCACATTGCTGTTAAAGAAGCTCAAAAACTTAATATTCCAATCGTAGCAATGGTAGATACTAACTGTGATCCAGATGAGATCGACGTTATTATCCCTTCAAACGACGACGCTATCCGTGCAGTCAAATTATTGACTAAAACTATGGCTGACGCTGTTATCGAAGGAAACCAGGGAGAAGAAGGCTTTGAAGAAGAAGCTAAATCTGATTCTCTAGATGAAATCGTTGAAGTCGTCGAAGGCGATAACGAGTAATCATCGCTTTTTGCCGGATCGATATACGACTAAGGAGGAATTTTTGTGGCAAACATTAAAGCAGCTCAAGTAAAAGAGTTACGTGATAAAACTGGCGTTGGAATGATGGATGCGAAAAAAGCATTAGTGGAAACTGATGGAGATTTAAACGCAGCTGTTGATTATCTGAGAGAAAAAGGTGTGTCTAAAGCAGCTAAAAAGGCAGACCGTATTGCGGCTGAAGGACTGGCTAACGTTCACATCGAAGGTAATGTTGCAGCTATTGCAGAAATCAACTCAGAAACAGACTTCGTTTCTAAAAACGACAAATTCCAGAACCTTGTAAAAGGTATTACTAAAACTGTAGCAGCAAACAACCCTGCATCTGTAGAAGAAGCACTTGCTTTGGATATGGGTGGAGACTCAATTCAGGATAC
Organism: Alkalibacterium pelagium; assembly: GCF_900109325.1. Classification (GTDB taxonomy): domain Bacteria; phylum Bacillota; class Bacilli; order Lactobacillales; family Carnobacteriaceae_A; genus Alkalibacterium; species Alkalibacterium pelagium. The sequence goes on along the minus strand of NZ_FNZU01000002.1, from coordinate 69,805 downwards.
AATTACTGAAGCGACTCAGACTATTGGTGAGAAAATCACTCTTCGTCGTTTTGCTGTTGTTGAAAAAACTGACAATGATGTATTCGGCGACTACGAGCACATGGGCGGACGCATTACTGTTCTTTCTACTATTGAAGGAACTGATGATGTAGAAGTCGCTCGTAACGTATCTATGCACATTGCGGCAATCAATCCTAAATTCATCACGCGTGAAGAAATTTCTCAGGAAGAAAGAGATCACGAACTGAACGTGTTGACTGAACAGGCTAAGAATGAAGGAAAACCTGCAAATATCGTTGAAAAAATGGTACAGGGACGTCTGAACAAATGGTTGGCAGAAGTTAGTCTTGTTGATCAGCCATATGTTAAAGATCCAGACAAAACTGTTGGTGAGTACTTGAGCGAAAAAGGTGCATCAATCAAATCATTCATCCGCTACGAAGTGGGAGAAGGAATTGAAAAACGTACTGAAGACTTCGCAGCAGAAGTTCAAAGCCAATTAGGCAATAAATAAGTATGTAGATAAAGAGCAGGGGTGTTTGATCCCTGCTCTTTTTTTGCAAATTATGACCATGTATTTACATAAGGTTTATGACTGAACGGAGGGCCATATGACTTCACATATTGAACAGCTTAAAAATCAGTACGACATAATCATTGTAGGCGCAGGTGCAGCGGGTCTGTCAGCAGCGATTCAAGCTGAAAACTCAGGTGCCAGTCCCGTCATTTTTGAATGTATGCCTAGTGTGAGAGGGAACAGTATCAAGTCGTCTGCGGGAATGAATGCTTCAGAGACAAAATTTCAGAAAGCTCAGGGGATAGAAGACAGTCAGTCTCTTTTTTATGAAGAGACATTGGCTGGAGGAAACCGGACAAATGATGAAGACCTGTTGTCCTTTTTTGTTAAAGAATCCTCAAGAGCAGTCGATTGGCTTGATTCAATGGGTATTACTTTGTCCAGTCTTACAACCACAGGCGGAATGTCTGTAAAACGGACTCATAGACCTTCGGATGGCTCTGCTATTGGAGGCTACTTGATGAAAGGGCTGATGCGTATAGTTGAAGAGAGAGGCATTCCTCTGTTTACTTCTGCGGAAGTCACACGTCTGTCTACAGTAGAAAAGTCTGATCAAGTCGACGGGGTTTATGTAAAGGTAGACCAACAAAAAGAACGATTTATAAAAGCTGAAACTGTAGTTATAGCCACTGGTGGTTTCGGCAGCAATTACAGAAAAATTGAAGAAGTGGCCCCGAATTTTTCCAGGCTCATCACTACCAATCATGAGGGGAGTCAAGGAAGCGGGATCGATATGGTAAAGGCTGTCGGAGGAAAAATCAGAGATCTTGATCAGATTCAGATCCATCCAACCGTCCATCAGAAGAGTCGCTTCCTGATGACGGAGGCGATAAGAGGAGAAGGGGCCATACTGGTTTCTCTGTCAGGTAACCGCTTTGTCAACGAAATGGACCGTCGAGATGTCGTGTCACAGGCTATCATGGACTGTCCGGAACAGAAAGCTTTCCTTATATTTGATGAACAGCTGAAAAAAAGAGTGCCTGCAATTGGGTTTTACGAGTCGAAAAATATGGTTTACAAAGCGAATGATTTGCGTGATCTCGCTGAACAGACCGGCATAAAAAAAGTAGAACTAATAAAGACACTCTTAGGGTGGAATCAGTCAGTCACCTGCGGATCAGACGAACGGTTCCACCGATCTACTGCTATGGATCATCCTATTGGAACAGGTCCATTTTATGCTATAGAAGTAGCTCCTGGGATCCACCACACGATGGGTGGCATAAAAATCAATACAAGAACTGAAGTGGTCAAAGAGGGTGGCGGTGTGATCAAAGGCTTGTATGCCGCCGGGGAAACCTGTGGGGGACTGCATGGTGAAAACAGGATAGGGGGCAATGCGATTGCTGAAACTATCGTTTTCGGAAGACAGGCAGGAAAGCAGGCAGCAGAATACGCTTTACGAAACGAAGGAAATATACCTGAATAGACTGATAATTATTTCAGAACGTTGTATAGCTGCACCGAATACCTGTTAATTTTTAATGACCTTGTACTTGTTATGTGGTAGAATAAAAATGTATGAATTATGGAGGGAACGATTATATGGATGAACCGAAATACAAGCGAATCGTACTGAAACTTAGTGGAGAAGCACTTGCTGGAGATGCAGGATTCGGCATACAGCCGCCAACTATTCATGAAATCTGTCAGGAAATTAAAGATGTACATGAACTGGGCGTTGAAATCGCCATTGTTGTGGGTGGCGGGAATATCTGGCGTGGTCATGTTGGAGCTGAAATGGGTATGGAGCGCTCACAGGCAGATTATATGGGTATGATCGCTACGATCATGAATGCTCTGGCTCTTCAGGATTCACTTGAAAATGCCGGTGTACCGACACGCGTTCAAACATCGATCGAAATGCGTCAGGTTGCTGAACCATACATTCGCAGAAAAGCTATGCGTCACCTTGAAAAAGGCCGTGTCGTCATTTTTGCCGGTGGAACGGGCAGCCCGTACTTCTCAACAGATACTACTGCAGCGCTTAGAGCAGCAGAAATGCAGGCAGATGTTATCATGATGGCCAAGAATAATGTCGACGGTGTTTATTCGGCTGATCCGAATATCGATGCCAATGCCGTTAAATACGAAGAACTGACTTACCTGGATATCATAAATAAATCTCTTCAAGTAATGGATACGACAGCGTCCTCTTTGAGTATGGACAACGATATTCCATTAGTCGTATTTAATCTGAATAAAAAAGGCAACATTAAACGTGTAGCCCTAGGTGACACGATTGGGACTACTGTAAGGAGGAAGAAACAGTGACTGAAGCAGTTTTGAAAGACACACAGGCAAGAATGAAAAAAGCGGAGCAGGCATATGTAAGAGAACTTGGAAGCATTCGTGCAGGACGCGCGAATCCAAGCCTGCTGAATCGTATCAACATTGAATATTATGGCGTACCGACACCTTTAAACCAGGTGGCACAGATATCTGTACCTGAAGCACGTGTACTGCTTATTACACCATACGATAAAAGTGCACTTGGTAATATTGAGAAAGCACTAAATCAGTCTGATATCGGCATACCACCAGCAAATGATGGGAACGTCATCCGGCTTGTCGTACCGGCACTTACAGAAGAAAGAAGAAAAGACATTGCTAAACAGGTAGGCAAAGAAGCTGAAAATGCAAAAATTGCCGTAAGAAATATTCGCCGTGATGCAATCGACTCATTGAAACAGGCTGAAAAAGATGGAGATTTGACTAAAGATGACCTTCACCATTACGAAGAAGAAGTTCAGAAACTGACTGATGGCAGTGTCAAAGCAATCGACAAGCTATCTGTAGAAAAAGAAAAAGAGATTTTAGAAGGATAAAAAAAGGAGAGTAGCTGAAGCGTCTTTAAGGAATGTACCACATCATCCTTAAAGAGCAGAGCTGACTCTCCTTTTGCTTTATAGTTTACTGATAATATATTTGTTCACTAATTTAGTAACAACTGAAGTAATGACTATGCTGATAATATATTTTCTTAATCGTCTCATATGGACATCCTCCTTAATATTAAATTAACACTTTTCTGTTAGCTTACTTATAGTATAGCAAATCACTATACATACAGAAAACAGAACGTTTTAAAATATTCATAAACACATACTGATTTCTATAGCAATTTAAAAAGATTTTTACTACAATAGAAGAGATGTATATTTATTTCTAGGAGGGTATGGTGCATCAGGCACCAATCGATATGGTTGAAAATGGAGAAACAAATACACCTGCACACGTAGCCATGATTATGGATGGAAATGGACGTTGGGCAGAAAAACAGGGAAAAGCCCGCAAATTCGGACATCAGGAAGGTATGGAAGCAGTCAGACGAGTGACGATCAGAGCCAGTGAACGAGGAATCAAAGTGCTCACACTTTATGCGTTTTCTACCGAAAACTGGAAACGTCCTCCTCAGGAAGTCCATTTTCTCATGCAGCTGCCGATTCGTTTTTTCGATCGGTTCGTTCCTGAACTGCAGGAAAAAAATGTGAGAGTCAATATGATAGGGTTCGAAGAAAAAGTTCCTTCCTCAACACGAAAAGCGATCCAGAAAGCAATGGATCAGACCAAAGACAATGATGGAATGATTCTGAATTTTGCATTCAACTATGGCAGTCGTGCAGAAATTGTTAGAGCGACTCAATCATTATGTGAACGGGCTTTAAATGGCGAAATAAATATCAGTGAAATAAATGAGGAAATGATCGAGCAGCATCTGATGACCGAATCGATCACACCCTTTCAGGATGTGGATCTTCTGATCCGCAGCAGTGGGGAACAGAGGTTAAGCAACTTTCTTCTCTGGCAGAATGCATACAGTGAGTTCTACTTTTCAGATCTTTTGTGGCCTGATTTTGATGGAGACATTCTGGATGAAGCTTTATCATGCTATACGAACCGGCAGCGGAGATATGGGGCTGTCTAGACTATCAGAAAGTCGAGGACAACAATGTTTAAACGTATATTGACGGCAGTTATTGCCTTGTTATTATTTATTCCTATCATTCTTTACGGATCATGGCCGCTTGAACTCCTGATGGGGGTGCTGGCTGTCCTGGGACTAAGTGAATTTCTGCAGATGAAAAAAATCAGCGTTTTCTCTGTGCCAGCTGTTCTTTCAAGCTTAGCAGTGCTGATGCTTGCCTTCAGCAGCAGATTGACGGGTATTTTCGGAGAAAATGTGATGATGACGACGATCAGTCTGCTGATTGTGTCATTATTTACCTATTCAGTCAACAAACTTGACTTCAAAGTTACACAGATTGGCTCGATCGTTCTGATGGCGACTTATTTAGGAGTGGCCTTCACGACTTTTGTATCTTTAAGAGCCTACAGTCTAACATTTATGTTTCTCGTCCTGCTTGTCATTTGGGCAACAGATACAGGAGCTTATCTGATCGGAAAACAAATCGGAAAAACCAAGCTGGCACCAAATGTCTCACCAAACAAAACGGTAGAGGGTGCACTGGGCGGCACGCTGCTATCAGCAGGAGTCAGTGCACTATATCTCTATTTTTTCCCGCTCTTTACGTCTTATCTGCTGTCCCTGCTGTTCATGATCATGATTTCAGCAATCGGTCAGCTGGGTGACCTCATTGAGTCTAAAATCAAAAGGGAATATGGAGTCAAGGATTCAGGCAATCTGCTGCCGGGACACGGAGGAATACTGGATCGGTTTGACAGCCTGCTGCTGGTATTGAATGTATTATTTATTATCGGATTACTATGAGAGATAAAGGAGATTTTCTATGATTCAGACTATTCTTGCGTTTGCCCTAGTATTTGGAATTATTGTCATTATTCATGAATTTGGTCATTTTTATTTTGCAAAACGTGCAGGCATTCTAGTAAGAGAATTTGCTATCGGGTTTGGACCGAAAATCTTCCATCATCGTAAAGGGGAAACAACGTATACCATCAGGCTGCTGCCTGTAGGCGGATATGTGCGGATGGCCGGCTATGAAGAAGAAGCTGACATTCGACCCGGCATGACCGTCAGTTTATCTCTGGATGACATGGATATGGTCGAAAAAATCGATCTTCAGTCGAAAGACGAGGCCCTTGATACGGTTCCTCTCGAAGTGACCGCCTTCAATTTTGATGAAAACCTCTTTATAGCTGGACGCGTCGGCTTCGATACTGAAGTCAAAAGCTATGAAGTAAAGCGCGACGCCCTTTTAGTAGAAAAAGACGGGACCTTGCTCCAGATTGCTCCGAAAGATCGTCAGTTTCAGAGTGCGTCATTAGGCAACCGGATGATGACCAACTTTGCCGGTCCGATGAACAACTTCATACTGGCAATCATTGCATTTACAGCCCTCGCTTTTCTGCAGGGTGGGGTCCCTTCACAGGAGCCTTTGATTGGAGCAGTCGAAGAAGGCTCTCCTGCAGCTGAAGCCGGTCTTGAAGAAGGAGACCGTATTATTTCCATCGATAATGAAGAAGTCGGCTCGTGGAACGAAATGGTCCTGATCATTCAGGACAGTCCTGAAGAAGCTATGACTTTCGACATAGAAACAGTCGAGGGAGAACGTGTCGAGCAGATAATTACACCTTACAGTTTCGAATCGGGTAATGAGGTAGTTGGTCGAATTGGCATTGGAACATATGTAGACGACAGCCTGACAGCCAGGCTGACCTTCGGATTTACAGAAACCTGGTTTATTGTAACTCAAATTTTCACATTACTCGGATCGTTCTTTACTGGGGGCTTCAGCGTCGACCAGCTTGGCGGACCTGTCGCAATTTATGCTACAACTGAGGCAGTTGTTCAAGCAGGTATTTTCGGTCTGATTAGCTGGATTGGGTTTTTAAGTGTGAATCTAGGTATTATGAACCTGCTTCCCATCCCGGCACTTGACGGAGGGAAACTGCTGCTTAATATTATCGAAGGGGTACGGAAAAAACCATTAAGTCAGGAAAAGGAAGGATATATCACACTTATCGGGGTCGTGTTCCTACTTATCCTCATGCTATTAGTCACATGGAATGATATTCAGACATTCTTTTTAAATTAACCACTAAAGGAGACAGCCGTTTATATGAAACAGTCAAAATTATTTGCACCTACATTAAGAGAGGTACCAAATGATGCTGAAGTAATCAGTCATCAACTGCTTTTGAGAGCAGGATACATCAGACAGGTATCTTCAGGGGTATACAGCTATCTGCCACTGGCATACCGTGTCATCGAAAATATCAAAGCAATCATTCGTGAAGAACTGGATGCTATTGATGGATCAGAGATGCTTCTTCCCGCTCTGCTACCTGCAGACTTATGGAAGGAATCCGGACGGTATGAAACTTACGGTGAAGATCTGATTAAGCTCAAAGACCGTCATGAACGTGACTTCATTCTGGGGCCGACTCATGAAGAAACATTTGCCAAACTGATCAGTGAAGAAATCAAATCTTACAAGAAACTGCCACTGCACCTTTATCAGTTCCAGACTAAATACAGGGATGAAAAGCGTCCCCGTTTTGGTCTGATGCGCGGAAGAGAATTTATTATGAAAGATGGCTACACATTCCACGATCATTATGAAAGTCTGGATGAAGCTTACGATCACATTGCCCAGGCCTATACAAAAGCTTTCGAAAGACTTGGGCTGAATTTCCGCTCGATTATCGGTGATGCAGGGGCTATGGGAGGAAAAGACTCCGTAGAATTTATGGCTCTGGCAGATGCTGGGGAAGATACTGTTGTGTATTCCGACGGCAGTGACTATGCAGCCAACTTGGAAATGGCGTCAAGTGCTTACAAGCAGTCACCCAATACAGATGTCTTGCTGGAAATGAAGGAAGTAGATACGCCGGATACAACAACGATTCAGGATCTATCTGAATTCCTTAATTTGCCAAAAGCTCAGCTGATCAAAAGTGTGCTCTACATGGCAGATAATGAGACACCTGTACTTGCGATCGTCAGAGGAGATCAGGAAGTTAACGATATCAAGCTTAGAATCGCCATCGGAGCTGAAGATGTCGTGCCTGCAGAGGATGACCAGATCAAGTCAGTCTTCAAGACTGTACCGGGATACGTTGGACCGGTCGACCTCTCTGAAGAAGTCCGAATAATCGCAGACCTGCATGTACAGGATGTGGTCAACGGAGTGACAGGAGCGAATAAAGAAGGGGTTCACCTGATCAATGTCAATCCAGGTCGAGACTTTTCTGTTGAATCGTTCGCCGATATCCGTACAGTTAAGGAAGGCGACCCTTCTCCTGACGGGAAAGGCAGCCTGAAATTTACCAAGGGAATTGAAATCGGGCACATCTTTAAACTGGGAACACGCTACAGCGATGCTATGAATGCTACCGTTCTTGATAGTAACGGCAGACAGACACCAGTTATTATGGGAAGTTACGGCATCGGAGTCAGCCGCCTGCTTTCAGCTATTGCTGAACAGTATGCAGATGAAAAAGGACTGGTATGGCCAGCTGCTGTTGCCCCATTCGATCTGCACATTATTCCTGTACAAGTGAAAAATGACGAGCAGAAGGAACTGGCTTTCCGTCTTTATGATGAGTTCAAGTCTAAAGGATACAGAGTACTTCTGGACGACCGTAAAGAGCGTCCAGGTGTGAAATTCACAGATGCAGAACTGATCGGTATTCCGGTTCAGCTGACGGTAGGTAAAAAAGCAGCTGAAGGTATAGTAGAAATAAACATCCGTAAGACGGGTGAAATGGTCGAAGCTAGACTGGATGAAGTTCAGCAGACCATCGATATTCTAATGAGCAGTCAGAACTAATTAAATGATTAAAATGAAAACTGAGGCATTTACTGTCTCAGTTTTCTGTTCTATAATCGTAGGAAAGTAACAGGAGAAAGAAGGATTTACTTTGAGTTTAAACAAAACTGAACTGTTTCAGACACTTCTTAAACAGACAAAAGTCGAACTAAGTGATGAAGATAAAGAATGGATACATAAGGGTGAAGTTGAGTCTGTCACCGTCTATAAAAGCGAGAAAAAGTGGGATCTTGTTCTGACATTCCCCAATATTCTGCCTTACCGCCTCTATCTGACCATCAGCCACGCCATCAGAGAATCATTTAAAGCGATCTGTGACGTGAACCTGACTGTTCGGACAACCGATCCTACTATCACGGTTGAAAAAGTGAGAGACTACTGGAATGAAGCCTGCAAGCAAAGTGGTGTTGACTCTCCGATCTGCAACCAGGTTTTTTCAGAACGGTTTCCCGTTTTTAAAGATAAAAAATGGCTGTTCATTATTGACCAGGAGCTTGTTTTCGATAAATATGATAAAGAATTCCTGCCTCAGATCAGCAAGGCCTATCATAAACTGGGCTTCCCAGAAACCTTTGCAGTCAAGGCTTTAGTAGATGCACAGGCCAGTCAGGATAAAGTCAACGAATTCAAACTTAAAAAAGAAGAAAACGACCAGTTGATGGCTCAGGAGTATACGAAAATGATCGAAACTGCTGAGAAGAAAAAAGAGCAGTCTAGAGAAGACACTCATAGCGGACCGATTAAGCTGGGACGAGCTATACCTGCTAACGAAGAAGTCAAACAGATGATTGAAGTTGTTGAAGAAGAGAGACGGATTACGCTTGAAGGGTATGTGTTCGATTCTGAAGTCAGAGAACTTCGATCTGGCAGAAAACTGCTTCTAATGAAGATTACCGATTATTCTTCATCTTTTACCTGCAAGAGATTTTCAAACAATGAAGCAGATGAAGCTCTTTTTGATGCGATCAAACCAGGTATCTGGGTGAAAGTGAGAGGGAGTATTCAGGAAGACACATTCATGAGAGATCTTGTGATGAATGTTCAGGATATTACACAGACCTTCCATGCAGAAAGAGAAGATACGTACGAAGGAGACAGTAAACGTATCGAACTGCATGCCCACACAAACATGAGTCAGATGGACGCTATTTCCGGAGCGTCTTCACTGATTGAACAGGCTGCAAAATGGGGACATGAAGCCATTGCGATCACGGACCACGGGGGCGGCCAGTCGTTTCCAGAAGCCCATTCTGCAGGGCAGAAAAACAATATCAAGGTTATTTACGGGCTGGAGGCAAATCTGGTCGATGACGGCGTGCCTGTTGCCTACAATGAAAAACACTTGAACCTGAATGAATCGACCTATGTCGTATTCGATGTAGAGACCACTGGACTTTCAGCTATTTATGACAGCATCATCGAGCTCGCGGCTGTTAAAATGCATAAAGGCAATGTAGTTGAAGAATTTCAGGAATTCATCGATCCGGGTCATCCACTGTCAGAGACGACGGTTCAGCTGACAGGGATTACCGACGATATGGTGCGAGGTTCCAAGACCGAAAAAGATGTTCTGGAGCGGTTCAGAGCATTCTCTGAAGATACGATTCTGGTTGCTCACAATGCCTCATTCGATATGGGCTTCCTGAACACGGCATACAAGAAACACAAGATGGATGTATCGACTCTTCCTGTCATTGATACACTTGAATTTTCACGGTTCATCAATCCGACGTTCAAAAGTCATCGACTTAACACACTGGCTAAACGGTTCAAGGTCAATCTCGAACAGCATCACCGTGCAATCTATGATTCACAGACGACCGGTAATCTGCTCTGGATCTTTGTAAAAAAAGCACAGGAAGAACATAATATCCATTTTCATGATGAGCTGAATCAGTTCATGGGTGAAGGCGACGCGTATAAACGCTCCCGGCCAAGTCATGTGACCTTGTGGGCAAGTTCCCAGACCGGATTGAAGAATCTGTTCAAACTGATCTCGACGTCTCTGGTGGACTATTTTTATAGAGTTCCGAGACTGCCTCGTTCTGTACTGGAAAAACACCGGGAAGGGATTATTGTCGGTTCGGGTTGCGCAAAAGGGGAAGTCTTTGAAGCCATGATGCAGAAAGGCTATGAAGAAGCTCGAAAAGTTGCAGAATTCTACGACTATCTGGAAATCATGCCTAAGGAAGTATACAGTGACCTGATTCAACGTGAGCTGGTCAGAAGTGATGCTGATCTGGAAGATATCCTGACAAATATGATCAAACTGGGTGAAGAGCTGGACAAGCCGGTCATTGCGACGGGGAATGTCCACTACATCCATCCAGAAGATGCTGTTTACCGTGACATCCTGATGGAGACACAGTCATCAGTTGCTTCGTCACCAGGAAACAATCCAGCTGTTCACTTCAGGACAACAGATGAAATGATGGACGCGTTCCGCTTCCTCGGAGAAGACAAGGCACGTGAAGTAGTCATTGAAAACCCGCAGCTTTTAAACCTGCAGGTCGAAGAGGGCATCACACCAGTAAAGAAAGATCTCTTCACTCCTAAAATGGAGGGTGCCGAAGAAGAAATCAGACAGATGAGCTACGATAAAGCTCACAGTCTCTACGGAGATCCGTTGCCGGAAATCATCGAAGCACGGCTTGAGAAAGAGCTGGACAGTATCATCGGGAACGGGTTTTCCGTGATCTACCTGATTTCTCAGAAACTGGTGCATAAGAGTATCGAAGATGGGTACCTCGTTGGTTCAAGGGGATCGGTCGGTTCGAGTTTCGTGGCAACGATGACAGGGATCACAGAAGTTAATCCAATGCCCCCACATTACCGATGTAACAGCTGTCAGTACTCTGAGTTCTTTACTGAAGGAGAAGTTGGATCAGGGTTCGATCTACCAGAGAAACCCTGTCCGAACTGTCAAGCTGACTTATACAGAGACGGACAGGATATTCCGTTTGAAACTTTCCTTGGCTTTAAAGGGGATAAAGTCCCCGATATCGATTTGAACTTCTCAGGAGAGTATCAGGCAACAGCGCACCACTATACAAAAGAGCTATTTGGTGAAGAATATGTCTACAGAGCCGGTACGATCGGTACGATTGCAGACCGGACGGCCTTCGGATTCGTTAAAGGATTCGAGCGGGATCATCAGCTGCATTATAGATCAGCCGAGATCGACCGTCTGTCCAAAGGACTGACAGGTGTCAAACGGACAACCGGACAGCACCCTGGTGGAATCATTGTTATTCCGGACTATATGGATGTCTATGACTTCAGTCCAGTACAGTATCCAGCAGATGATCAGGAATCTAAATGGAAAACGACGCATTTCGATTTCCATTCCATTCATGATAACGTGCTTAAACTGGATATCCTGGGACACGATGATCCGACAATGATCCGTAAGCTGCAGGACCTTTCAGGGATCGATCCTCTGGACATCCCTGTCAATGATCCTGGCGTCATGAAACTCTTCAGCGGCACAGAAGTTCTCGGAGTCACTGAAGAACAGATTTTCTCGAAAACGGGGACCTTGGGTGTTCCGGAGTTCGGGACCCGTTTTGTTCGACAGATGCTCGAGCAGACCAACCCGACGACTTTTGCCGAGCTGCTTCAGATCTCCGGGCTCTCTCACGGAACGGATGTCTGGCTGGGAAATGCTGAGGAACTGATCAGAATGCATAACATCCCTCTGGCTGAAGTGATCGGGTGTCGTGATGACATCATGGTCTACCTTCAGCACCAGGGGCTAGAAGATGACATAGCCTTCAAAATAATGGAGCATGTGCGTAAAGGTCGGGGGATACCGGATGAGTGGCAGGCGGTCATGCGTGAAGAAGACGTGCCGGAATGGTATATCGATTCCTGCCTGAAGATCAAGTATATGTTCCCTAAAGCTCACGCAGCTGCCTACGTCCTTATGGCACTTCGGGTAGCCTATTTCAAGGTGCATTATCCGCTTTATTACTATGCCGCATACTTCTCCATCAGAGCCAGTGACTTTGATCTGGAAGCGATGTGTCAGGGGAAAGAGGGCATCAAGTCAAGAATGAAAGAAATTACGGATAAAGGGATGGATGCCAGCACAAAGGAAAAGAACCTGCTGACGGTACTGGAACTGGCTAACGAAATGGTCGAGCGCGGCTTTGAGTTCAAGATGGTCGATCTGGACAAATCACACGCCACTGACTTTATCATTGAAGACAATGCACTGATCGCACCATTCAGAGCTGTCCCCTCTCTTGGAGCTAGCGTAGCAGGAGCGATTGTAGAGGCGAGAGAAGACGAGCCGTTTCTTTCGAAAGAGGATCTTTCAAGAAGAGGGAAAGTATCAAAAACCGTAATGGAATATCTGGAAACAAACCAGGCTTTAAAAGGACTTCCAGATGAAAATCAGCTTTCTTTGTTCGACATCTAGTCTGATGCCCTTAAAGTTGCCTTGTTTAGGCAGGTGTGGTACACTAGTAGACGAATCGAGCGAGATAGACCGTGTAAAGAGTGAGCGAATCCGCTCACTCTTTTTCACAGCCTTGACGAATGCTGCGACAACATCGTACTCATTTGAGAGGAGAGTGAAGTATTTGAATACAATAGACAAAGTAAGAGAACTGTCAGAGCCATTGGCAGATGAATTAGGATACGAACTAGTAGATGTAGAATACGTTAAAGAAGGTAAAAACTGGTTTTTAAGATTATACATCGATAAAGAATCTGGTGTCGATCTTGATGACTGTGCACTGTTCAGCGAAAAAGTTGGAGAGACACTGGATGCCATTGAACCAGACCCGATTCCGCACGCTTATTATCTGGAAGTGTCCTCACCGGGAGCGGAACGACCTTTAAAAACAGAGGAAGATTTCGAGAAAGCTGTCGGCAAGTACATCTATGTGGCATTAAATGGTGAAATAGGAGGATTCGATGCCTATGAAGGCCATTTGAAATCCTACGACGGCGATGAACTGGTCATGGAAGTAATGATCAAGACACGTCGCAAAGAACTGGTTCTGTCTAAAGGTCAGGTCGCTAAGGCGAGATACGCCATCGAATTTTAATTCAGATAAAAAGTAACTACTTTATAAAGGGGTATAAATATGAGTAAAGAATTGGCAGCTGCTCTTGAGACACTTGAACAGGAAAAAGGCATCTCCAAAGAAATCGTGATTGACGCACTGGAAGCTGCACTCGTTTCAGCCTACAAGCGTAACTATGGGACATCTCAGAACGTCGAAGTGATCTTTGACGAAGATACCGGTACGATAACGGTCAACCAGGTTAAAGAAGTGGTAGAAGATGTGTATGACTCACAGCTGGAAATCAGTCTGACAGAAGCACGCGAGCGAAACAAAGCTTACGAAGTCGGAGATAAAATCAAGTTTGAGGTGACGCCTAAGAACTTCGGACGTATTGCAGCTCAGACAGCTAAGCAAGTAATCATGCAGCGTATGCGTGAGGCCGAGCGTTCAATTATCTACAACGAATATATTGCCTATGAAGATGATCTGATGACAGGTACAGTCGAGCGTCAGGACAGCAAGTTCATCTACATCAACTTAGGAAAAGTGGAAGCCGTGCTTTCCAAGCGTGATCAGATCGAAAACGAAACGTATGCGACACATGACCGCATAAAAGTTTACGTCAGCAATGTGGAGAACTCGACAAAAGGACCTCAAGTCTTTGTCAGCCGAACACATCCGAACTTGATTAAACGTCTCTTCGAGCAGGAAGTTCCTGAGATTTATGATGGCATAGTAGAAATCGTCTCGATTGCCAGAGAAGCTGGTGACCGTGCGAAAATTGCTGTGTCCTCCCGAGATGAAAATGTCGACCCTGTCGGAACGTGTGTCGGACCAAGAGGGGCTCGTGTACAGGCAATCGTTAATGAGCTGAACGGTGAAAACATGGATATCGTCGAATGGGACAAAGACCCTTCAGTCTATATCAAAAATGCATTGAATCCGGCTCAGGTCATTGATGTTCAGTTCGATGAAGATCAGCATTCCTGTGTGATTGTTGTTCCTGATTATCAGCTGTCACTGGCTATCGGTAAACGCGGACAGAATGTTCGCCTGGCAGCAAAACTGACTGGATTCAAAATCGACATCAAATCCGAGTCTGATATGGAAGCTCTTGCCAAAGAAGCAGAAGAGCTTAAAGACGATTCGTTCTTCGATGCTTTGAACAATGATAGCGAAGAAGCAGTGCAGCAGGCAGATGCTTTAGCTGATGCTGATACACTGTTTGCTGAAGATGAAACGACAGAAGTTGAACCACTTGATGAAGAGGAAGTCTCTGATGCAGGAGATTCTACTGTTTATGCTGAAGATAATGACCAGCTGGATGCACAGCCGGGAGAACCTGTTATGGAGACAGATTTTCAGTCTGGTGAACTTGACTCCAGCGATGTAGAAGATCTGATCGAATTTGCTGAAGAACGAGACGGCAGAGGCGAAGAGGACGCAACCGAAGCATCAATGGAAGAAATCGAAGAAGCGACATTCTCAGAAGATGATGAGTATACATTAGCTGATGGTGGCGAAGGTGAACCGCCATTTACTGACACAGAAAAGAACACATTCCCTGAAAATCAGGAAACTACATTTTCTGATGATGAGAACCTGGGAAGTTAAGAGATCAATTAAGGTGGGCAGTCATGCAGAATCGTAAAGTACCAATGAGAAAATGCATTGCATCTGGAGAAATGAAGCCTAAGAAAGAGATGGTACGTCTGGTCCGCAGCAAGGACGGGATCGTATCCATTGATCCTTCGGGCAAGAAAAATGGCAGAGGAGCCTATATTTCTCTTGACACTGCGCTGGTTCATAAAGCGAAAGACAAAAAACTGATCAGTCAGGCGCTGAACGCAACGATCGAGCAGTCGTTTTATGATGAACTGATCGAGTATATCGAGTACAGACAAGCGCGGATGGAAATTGAAAATGAACAATAAACAACGTGCATTAAATCTGATAGGCCTGTCCCAGAGAGCCGGTCAGCTGATATCTGGAGAAGCCTTGGTGCTTCAGGCAGTCAGATCTAAAAAAGCAAAAATAGTATGTTTGGCATCAAATGCAAGTGAGAACACGAGAAAGCAATTTTTGAATAAGTGTGAGTATTACAACGTCCCAGTTGTAACAGAGTTTTCCAGAGAAGAGCTCTCTCATGCTTTAGGGAAGGATCGGACAGTATGCGCCCTTTTAGATAAAGGCTTTGTGCATTCCCTTCAAAAATTGCTGTAAAATGAATGGGAAGGTGATTAAATGGGCAAAAAAAGAGTCTATGAATTCGCGAAGGAAAATGACGTACCAAGCAAGAAAGTACTGGAAACAGCTAAAGGTATGGGGATCAAGTACAGCAGTCACATGTCAACAATGAACGACGGAGACGTGGACAAGCTGGCTAAAGCAATTAAGGAACCGGCTAAACCTCAGAAAAAAGCGGAATCTTCCCAGTCTGAGTCAAAAGCATCTGCTCAGAATACAAGCAGATCGGACAACAGCAGAAAGACTGGCCAGGCGAATCAGAATTCAAATCGCAATCAGCAGAGAAAACCCGCTGATTCAAATAGGTCACAGCAGAACAACCGACCGGCTCAATCGAACAAATCGAATCAGACTGGTAACTCAAACAGACCGAACAACCGACCAAATAGTAAGTCTTCTGACAATCAGCCAAGCAATAAGTCAGAAACTAAATCCAACAATAGAAAAGGACAATCCAACATAAATAAGTCTAATACCAAACCATCATCACAAAATAGAAATACGAATAAAAAACCGGACGCTAGCCGTGCAGGGGCAGATGCGCCTAAACGTACTACTGACGAGAAACAGAAACAGCAATTCGACAATAAGAAAAAACGTAACTCGCGTCAGCACCGCGGGATTCATGGCGGACCTGCAGGACGCAAGCGTAAAGGGAAAAAGAATCAGAAGTCACAGACACCTCCAACACCACGTAAATTCAAAGAGCTTCCTAAAGTCCTTGAATATACTGATGGCATGACGATCGTCGAGCTGGCTAAGAAGATTCACCGTGAACCAGCTGAAATCGTCAAGAAGCTGTTCATGATGGGAGTCATGGCTACTCAGAACCAGTCCCTGGATAAAGAAACTATCGAACTTCTTGCTACCGAATACGGTATGGAGACGGAAGAAAAAGTTCAGATCGATCTGACTGACTTTGATACCTTCTTTGAACAGGAACCAGTAGAAGAAAACCTTGTTACCCGTCCGCCGACTGTTACTATCATGGGACACGTCGATCACGGGAAAACGACTTTACTAGATACTCTTCGTGAAACGAATGTAACAGAAGGGGAAGCTGGCGGAATTACGCAGCATATCGGTGCTTATCAGGTTGAAGAAAACGGGAAGCTGATCACTTTCCTGGATACGCCAGGACACGCTGCCTTTACAACTATGCGTGCGCGAGGAGCAGATATCACAGATATCGCAATCATCGTAGTGGCAGCTGATGACGGAGTAATGCCACAGACGGTTGAGGCAATCAACCATGCTAAAGCAGCTGGCGTACCGATCATCGTAGCGGTCAACAAAGTCGATAAGCCTGGTGCCAATCCGGACCGCGTCATGCAGGAACTCACTGAATACGAACTTGTTCCAGAAGACTGGGGCGGAGATACTATTTTTGTTCAGATTTCAGCACTATTCAACCAGAACCTGGAAGAACTGCTTGAAATGATCCTGCTTGTCGCAGAGGTAGAGGAACTGAAAGCTGATCCTAAACGTCTGGCTATCGGTACTGTTATCGAAGCAAGACTGGACAAAGCTAAAGGACCGATTGCTACCCTGCTTGTTCAGGAAGGAACACTGAGACAAGGTGAGCCGATCGTTGTCGGTAATACGTTCGGACGTGTCCGTACAATGACCAATGATAAAGGCCGCCGAGTGAAAAGTGCCGGACCTTCTGCACCAGTGGAAATCACTGGGTTGAACGAAACACCACAAGCTGGAGATCGATTCGTTGTCTTTGAAGATGAAAAGACAGCACGTCAAGTCGGTGAATCCAGAGCGTCTGCAGCTACAGAAGCGCAGCGTTCGACTACAAATAAAGTGACGCTTGAGAATCTGTTCGACAGCCTGGAAGAAGGCGAACTGAAATCAGTTAACGTTATCGTCAAAGCTGATGTACAAGGTTCGGTTGAAGCTCTTGCTGCCAGTCTTGAGAAAATTGAAGTTGAAGGCGTCAAAGTCAACATTATTCATACAGGTGTAGGTGCGATTAACGAAAGTGATATTACTCTAGCCTCTGCAAGTTCTGCCATCGTCATCGGCTTCAATGTTCGTCCGACGATTCAGGCCAAAGAAAGTGCAGATCGTGAAGAAGTGGATATCCGAACACACCGTGTCATCTATGATGCGATTGATGAAATCGAAGCAGCAATGACAGGTATGCTGGATCCTGAATTCGAAGAGAAAGTTACCGGTCAGGCTCAAGTAAGAGAAACGTATGCTGTTTCTAAAGTAGGAACGATTGCCGGATGTTTCGTTACTGACGGAGTGATCAAGCGTAACAGTTCCATTAGACTGATCAGAAATGGTATTGTACAGTATGAAGGGGAACTTTCAAGCTTGAAACGATTCAAAGATGACGCAAAAGAAGTAAGAAACGGATATGAATGTGGATTGACGATTGAAGGCTATAACGACATCAAAATGGATGACGTGATCGAAGCGTACGAAATGGTTGAAATCGAAAGAAAATAAAATTATCCCATCAAATCCAAAATTATTTAAAAAGGACAGGTGAATACATTGCCGAACTATAGAGTAGGTAGAGTATCTCAGGAAATTCAGAAGGAAGTAACAGACATTCTCCGTAAACGAGTAAGAGATCCTAGAGTTGATGGAGTAACTGTAACAGGTGTAGACGTCACAGGCGATCTTCAGCAGGCTACGATTTTTTACAGCACGCTGTCTGAGGAAGAGAGTGAAATTAAAAGCACTCAGGAAGGTCTCGACAAAGCAACTGGACTGGTTCGTAAGGAACTGGGCAGCCGTCTGACTCTGTACAAGACACCTGAACTTAAATTTTCAAGAGATGAATCGATTGCTTATGGAAACAAGATCGACTCACTTCTCAATCAAATAAAAAAAGAACATGAGGAATAAGTTTCTCTAACCAAATAAGCGATCAACTGAGCAGTAAAGAAGAGAATCTTTGTTATTAAGACATCGATTCTCTTTTCTTTTGCCAGTACATATATAAGTGGGTCAGAAGGAGGATATCATGGAAGGGATACTGCCTATATGGAAAGAAGCAGGAATGACCAGTCATGACGTGGTATTTAAGCTGAGAAAGATATTAAGGACAAAAAAGGTGGGTCATTCCGGAACTTTGGATCCTGATGTAGATGGAGTGCTTCCGGTAGCAATAGGAAAAGCCACTAAGATGATCGAGTACATGATGGACTCTGACAAGATCTATACTGGAGAAATTACATTAGGCTATTCAACAACGACTGAAGACCGCTCTGGAGATATCGTAGACCGTAGAGCTGTTTCAGAAGCAATTTCCCTCGAATCAATCGATGAGGCGCTTGCTGCGCTGACCGGTAAAATTGAGCAGACACCTCCAATGTATTCCGCAGTCAAAGTCAACGGGAAAAGACTTTACGAGTATGCGAGAAAAGGAATCGAAGTAAACCGTCCGACGCGTACTATTGAAGTTCATGATTTTCAGAGGACGTCAGATCCAGTGTTTGATGAAAAAGAACAGACTCTCCGGTTCACCTTCGAAGTCCGTTGCGGAAAAGGGACTTACGTGCGTACACTGGCTGTAGATTTAGGCCAGGCCTTAGGTTATCCCTCACATATGTCTCAGCTTACCCGGACATCCAGTGGAGGTTATTCCAGCGAACAGGCCTTCACTTTAGCTGAAGTAAAGCAGCTTATGGAAGATAACAATATAGACGAGGCACTTTTTCCACTGGAAAGTGTGCTGACGGAAATAAAGAAACACGAGCTGACGGAAGAAGAATATGCCAAGGTCAAGAATGGCGCACTTATGGATAAAGCAGACTATACACCGGATGAATCTGACCGGCTTGTTTTTATGAAAGAAAACAGAGCGGTCGCTATATATGGCTCACATCCAAGTAAAAGTCAGTTTATCAAACCGATAAAAGTCTTACGAAATGAATAGTAGGTGGAACTCATGGAAATTATAAAGATTCATCACCCATATGATAAAAAAGATATATACTCCGGCGATATCGTTCTGATCCTGGGTTTCTTTGACGGGGTGCACCGCGGACACCAGGCGGTCATAAAAAAAGGCGTACAGATTGCAGCTCAAAAAGGGATAAAATCGGCGGTCATGACATTCAACAGACATCCGGCTTTCGTTTACCGCAGCTTCGATCCGGATAAGCATAATTATCTGACTCCGCTGGATCGAAAAGAAAAGATCATGGAAAATTTAGGTGTGGATATTCTTTATGAAGTCGATTTCACATCCAGCTTCGGTCGTCTCTCACCACAGGAGTTTGTCGATGAGTACATTGTAAACTGGAACGCCAAAATTGTCGTGGCAGGATTCGATTATACTTATGGCAAGGCACATTTGGCCAATATGGATACCCTGCATACTTACGCTGACGGGCGTTTTGATATTATGAAAGTAGAAAAAATGCAGGACGACCGAGATAAGATCAGCTCTACCCGTATCAGACGCTATATCGGTGAAGGTCAGATTGAACGGGCGAACAATCTATTGGGATACGTCTATGAAACCAGTGGCTTCGTGATTCACGGGGATGCCAGGGGAAGAGACTTGGGCTATCCTACTGCAAATATCTATCCACACCCGTATGTCATGGTGCCTAAACGTGGCGTCTATGCTGTCAGAATGCGCGTCAATGGAAAATGGCATGATGGTATGGCCTCAATAGGCTACAACCCGACATTCGGTCATCGGCCGAGCTATTCGATCGAAGTCCATCTCTTTGATTACAGCGAAGAGATATACGGCGAAGATGTTTCTGTCAAATGGGTGTCATATCTGAGAGACGAGATCAAGTTCGACTCTGTCGATGCTCTTATCGAAAGACTGGATCAGGATGAGATAGAAGCGAGAGAGAGTTTGGCAAAGGTCAAAATAAATCAGATTTAATTGTTGACAGACAAGTGTCTATTTGATAAATTATAAATGTGTTAGCACTCGGTTTGTTCGAGTGCTAATTTAATGAATGAATTGAAGCGGTGTGAGTGCTCAGCCAGTAAATTATTACGTTTGAGGTCTGTCTTCGTGCCAAGGAGTGATGCACATGCTGACAAAGAGGCAAATAAATATACTTGATGCTCTCATCAGACTCTATACGTCTACAGGGCATCCAATCGGGTCGAAAACAATCATGACTGAAACGGCTATCGATGCCAGTTCAGCTACAATAAGAAATGAACTGAGCTTTCTTGAAAAACTTGGATTCATCCAGAAAACCCACTCGTCTTCAGGACGTGTTCCGTCGATGAAAGGGTACAGGTATTATATCGATCATCTCGTGAAACCTCAGGAAGTAGCGAAGGACAAGCTACAGATCATTAATGAAGTCCTTGGTAACCATGTCAAGCAGATGGATGATATCATGAACCAGTCAGCCAAGCTTCTGTCCGACTTGACCAGTTACACTGCCATCGTTCTTGGACCGAAAGCTGAGTCCAGTCGACTGACCGGATTCAGGCTGGTTGCCTTGAATGATAATCTGATCATGGCGATTGTTCAGACAGATGGCGGACTGATCGAGAATAAAGTCTTCAGACTGCCGAAACCGATCGATGAGTCTGATCTGGTCAAAGTGGCCAATATATTCAACCAGCATCTGGTCGGCCTGCCATTAATGGAGGTCGCGAGAAAACTGGAAAAGGACATTCCGTTTTTAATCAGAAAGTACGCGTCCAATGCGATGGATATGTATCTGTCGCTTGAATCGGCGTTCAATGCTTCTGCAGAAGACCGCTATCATGTTTCCGGCAAGATGAATCTGCTGGATTTCACTGAAGATATGGACAAACAGCAGCTTAAATCCTTATATTCTCTACTGGACAATAAAGGAAACCTCAATGTGCTGATCGATCCGATTCATGAAGATTTCGTCGTGAAGATCGGAGACGAATTCGACAACGAATTGTTTACCAACTTCAGCCTGGTGACCGCAGCCTATCAGGTCAGCGGCCATGGCCGAGGGATACTTGCCGTGTTAGGCCCGACCAGCATGTCCTACGATGAGACATTCGGCGTGCTGGACGTATTCAGAAAACAGCTGACACACACACTATTAAATTACTATCTGGAATAATAAGGAAAAGAGGAATGTCACGTGGATGAAAAAGATGAAAAAGAGTTGAATGAAGACGTATCGTCGGAACAGGAAGAAACAGCTGACGAAGACGTTCAGATTGAAAGCGATGAGCAGTCCACAGAAGAAGAGAGCAGCGGCTCTTCTGAACTGGAAGAAAAGCAGAAAGAACTGGACGACATGACAGACAGGTATTATCGTCTTCAGGCAGAACTGGCAAACATCCGCAGACGTAATCAGCGGGACCGCGAAGATCTTCTTCGCTACAGCTCACAGTCTCTGGCGAAAGAACTGCTTCCTGCACTGGACAATATCGAGCGTGCTTTAAGTATCGAAGTCGATACTGAAGCAGGAGAAAACCTGAAAAAAGGTATTGAGATGGTCTACAACAGCCTGCAGCAGGCTTTGGAAAAAGAAGGCATTGAAGTAATCGATCCTGTTGGAGAGCCGTTTGATCCCAACTATCACGAAGCGTATACGCAAGTACCTGCAAATGAGGATCAGGGCAGCAATGAAGTGGCTCAAGTATTTGAAAAAGGCTATAAACTGCACGACCGTGTGTTACGTGCAGCCAAAGTATCAGTTACACTATAAAAAAAATTCTATAGAAAGCAAAAGGTGATTTGAATATGGGTAAAGTAATCGGAATCGACTTAGGAACAACGAACTCTGCAGTCGCAGTTCTTGAAGGCGGAGAAGCTAAAATTATTCCTAATAAAGAAGGTAACCGTACAACTCCATCAGTTGTATCATTTAAAAATGGAGAAATTCAAGTAGGGGAAGTGGCTAAGCGTCAGGCTATCACAAACCCGAACACTGTCATCTCTATCAAACGTCACATGGGTGAAGACTTTAAAGTTGAAGCTGAAGGCAAGTCTTATTCACCTCAGCAGGTATCAGCATTCATTCTTCAGCACCTGAAAGATTATGCAGAAGACTACCTCGGTGAAGACGTAACTAACGCAGTCATCACTGTTCCTGCATACTTCAATGATTCACAGCGTCAGGCTACAAAAGATGCTGGTAAAATTGCCGGCCTGGAAGTTGACCGTATCGTAAACGAACCGACTGCTGCTTCACTTGCTTATGGTCTGGATAAAGTAGATAAAGACGAAAAAATCCTGGTATTTGACTTAGGTGGCGGAACATTCGATGTATCTATCCTTGAACTGGGAGACGGCGTATTCGAAGTTATGGCAACTGCCGGAGACAACCACTTGGGTGGAGACGACTTTGACGAAAAAATCATCGACTATCTAGTTGCTGAATTCAAGAAAGAAAACGGCGTAGACTTAGGTAAAGACAAAATGGCTCTTCAGCGTCTGAAAGATGCAGCTGAAAAAGCTAAAAAAGACTTATCTGGCGTATCTTCTACTCAGATCAGCCTGCCGTTCATCAGTGCAGGAGAATCTGGTCCATTGCACCTTGAAATGACACTGACTCGTGCCAAGTTCGACGAAATCACTGACGACCTGGTTACACGCACGAAGAACCCTGTCCGTCAGGCACTTAAAGATGCTGGACTATCTAAATCTGACATCGATGAAGTCATCCTTGTCGGTGGATCAACGCGTATCCCAGCTGTTGTTGAAGCTGTTAAAGCTGAAACAGGCAAAGAGCCCAACCGTTCCGTAAACCCTGATGAAGTTGTTGCTATGGGAGCAGCGATCCAAGGTGGAGTTATTTCAGGTGAAGTTAAAGACATCGTTCTGCTTGATGTAACCCCACTATCTCTAGGAATCGAAACAATGGGTGGCGTATTTACTAAACTGATCGACAGAAATACAACGATCCCAACAAGTAAATCTCAAGTATTTTCTACTGCTGCCGACAATCAGCCTGCGGTTGACGTACACGTGCTTCAAGGTGAGCGTCCAATGGCTAAAGACAATAAAACACTGGGCCGTTTCCAATTGACGGATATTCCACCAGCACCTCGTGGAGTGCCTCAAATCGAAGTTTCATTCGATATCGACAAGAACGGTATTGTAAATGTTTCTGCTAAAGATTTGGGAACAGGTAAAGAACAGAAAATCACAATCAAATCTTCATCTGGTCTTTCTGAAGAAGAAATTGAGCGTATGGTGAAAGAAGCAGAAGAAAACGCTGAAGCAGACAAAAAACGTAAAGAAGAAGTTGAACTGCGTAATGAAGCTGACCAGCTAGTCTTCCAGATCGACAAGACTTTGAAAGAGCTTGAAGGTAAGGTTGACGAAGCAGACATCAAGAAAGCAGAAGATGCTCGTGATGAGCTGAAAACTGCACTTGAAAACGATGACCTTGAAGAAATCAAGACGAAGCGTGACGCACTGAATGAAATTGTTCAGGAAATGTCAGTCAAACTATATGAACAGGCTGCAGCTCAGCAGGCAGAAGCTGAAGGAGCAGAAGGCGATGCTCAGACAGACGCCGGTTCAGCTGACGACAACGTTGTCGATGCAGACTTTGAAGAAGTAGACGACGAAGAATAATTGAAGTAAGATAAGAAGAGAAGAAAGCACTTTTAAAGCACCACAAACAAGTGCTTTCTTTCTTTTTGAAATGAGATACAGCCCCTGTAGCTGCTGTGCAAGAAGCCTAACAGTCGTAGGACTCAGCTCTACAGAGACGCGGGACAGTAGCAATGGAGGAATAGTATGCCTGAAAAAGAAGATTTTTATGACCTACTAGGAGTTTCTAAAAATGCTTCTAAAGATGAAATTAAAAAAGCTTACCGAAAGCTTTCAAAAAAATATCACCCGGATATCAGTGACGCTCCGGATGCTGACGAGAAGTTCAAACAAATCTCTGAAGCCTACGAAGTGTTGAGTGATGACCAGAAGCGTGCAGCATACGATCAGTATGGACATGCCTCAACTGATCCGAACTTCGGTGCAGGAGGCGGCTTTGGTGGCGGCTTCGGCGGTGGCCAGGGTGGATTCGGCGGCGGATTCGAAGATATCTTCGACCAGTTCTTTGGTGGGGGCGGTTCAAGACGTCGTAATCCGAATGCCCCTCGTCAAGGTGAGGATCTGCAGTATGTCATGGATCTTAAGTTTGAAGAAGCCATCTTTGGTAAAGAAACAACAATTCGATATAATCGTGAAGAGACATGTGACACGTGTGCCGGATCCGGAGCAAAACCGGGCACCAGCCCACAGACCTGTTCACAGTGTCACGGTGCCGGTGCGGTGAATGTTGAGCGTAACACGCCATTCGGACGCGTCATGACCCAGCAGACCTGCCCGACATGTAATGGGTCCGGACAGGAAATCAAAGAGAAGTGTACGACTTGTCATGGATCAGGGCACAACAAAAAACAGCATTCTGTTAAAGTGACTGTACCTGCCGGTGTTGAAGACGGCAATCAGATGCGCGTACAGAACCAGGGAGATGCCGGAGTCAACGGTGGCCCTTATGGGGATCTGTATGTCGTATTCCGAGTCAAGCCTTCTGAACTGTTTGACCGCAGAGGATCAGAAATTTACTTTGAACTGCCGATCAATGTCGTTCAGGCTGCTTTGGGTGATGAGCTTGAAGTGCCGACTGTCCACGGTAAAGTGAAGTTCAAGATCCCGGCTGGTACACAGCCAGGCACGACTTTCAGACTGAGAGGTAAAGGGGCACCAAGACTGAGAGGTACCGGAAACGGGGATCAGCACATCAAAGTCCGTGTCGTTGTTCCTGAAAAAGTCACGGAAGAACAGGCTAAGCACCTGAGAAATTTTGCGCAGGCCAGCGAATATGATGACGTGGTCGAGCAGGGTGATGGTTCGTTTTTTTCGAAAGTAAAGGACGCCTTTAAGGACAAGAATAAATAATCAGATACACGCTCTCATTAAAGCAGACCAGCATGTCTGCATTAATGAGAGCGTGATTTTATATTTTTCTAACAGAGTGAGTCATCTGTAGTTGTCAGATAATAAATGTGAAAGTATTCAGGTTATAATGTGTCACAACAGAGACCAAGATCAGTGAGGAAGCCAGGCAGACATTGTACTCTCCTGCCATCGTTGGTATAATAGTAAGGAATGTTTTTAGAGGAATGAGGAAAATATAGCAATGGATAAAAAACAAGCAAGAGAACGACAGAAGAAAATCAGAAACTTTTCGATCATTGCCCATATCGACCACGGGAAGTCCACTTTGGCCGACAGGATTCTTCAGCTGACACATACAGTAGCTGACCGTGAAATGCAGGAACAGCTGCTTGATTCTATGGATCTTGAAAGAGAACGCGGAATCACGATCAAGTTGAATACCGTCGAAGTTCAGTACCAGGCTAAAGATGGGGAGACCTACATCCTTCACCTGATCGATACACCTGGACATGTCGACTTCACCTATGAAGTCTCTCGTAGTCTGGCTGCATGTGAAGGAGCGATTCTAGTAGTGGATGCGGCACAAGGTGTTGAAGCACAGACACTGGCTAACGTTTATCTTGCACTGGATAATGAACTGGAAATCCTGCCGATTATAAACAAGATCGACCTGCCTGCTGCAGATCCCGAACGTGTCAGAAAAGAAGTAGAAGATATTATTGGTCTGGATGCAAGTGAAGCTGTCCTGGCCAGTGCGAAAACAGGAATTGGTATTGAGGAAATATTGGAACAGGTTGTCGCAAAAGTTCCTGCTCCTGAAGGGGACATTGATAACCCACTGAAAGCACTCATTTTTGATTCTGCCTATGATGCATACAGAGGAGTAGTCCTGAACATCAGAGTTATGGATGGGACACTCAAGAAGGGCGATACCATTCAGATGATGAGTAACGGCAAGACATTCGAAGTGACTGAAGTCGGTGTCTTCTCGCCTAAACCGATCGAGAGAGAGGCCCTGATGGTTGGGGACGTAGGTTACGTCACGGCGAACATCAAGACAGTTAAAGATACACAAGTCGGGGACACCCTTACTTTAGCAAATAATCCGACAGATAAAGCCCTGCCGGGTTACCGTGAAATGGTTCCGATGGTATTCTGCGGGATGTATCCGACTGATTCTTCCAGGTATGAAGACTTGCGTGAAGCCCTCGAACGTCTGCAGCTGAACGATGCGGCACTGAAATTCGAAGCAGAAACCTCTCAGGCTCTAGGCTTCGGATTCCGTTGTGGATTCCTTGGCATGCTTCACATGGATGTCATCCAGGAACGTCTGGAGCGGGAATTCAACCTCGACCTGATTACGACAGCGCCGTCTGTTATCTATCACATCAACAAGACCGACGGAGAACAAGTTACTGTTTCTAACCCTGCTGATATGCCTGAACCGCAGGAAATCGAATCAGTGGAAGAGCCGTATGTCAAAGCGACGATCACTGTACCAAATGATTATGTTGGTGCCGTCATGGAAATTGCTCAGCGTAAGCGTGGCGACTTTATCACGATGGAATATCTGGACGACATCCGAGTCAATGTCATGTACTACATGCCACTGTCTGAAATCGTCTATGACTTCTTCGACCGTCTGAAATCAAGCACTAAAGGCTATGCGTCCCTGGATTATCAGGAAGCCGGCTACCGCGTCAGCAACCTGGTGAAAATGGATATCCTGATCCACGGAGACAAAGTCGATGCCTTGAGCTTCATCGTGCACAAGGACTTCTCTTATGCCAGAGGACGTTCAGTTGTGGAACAGCTGAAACAGACGATTCCAAGACAGCAGTTTGAAATTCCAATTCAGGCTGCAATCGGTCAGAACATCGTGTCCCGTTCAACAGTTAAAGCCTACCGTAAAGACGTTACGGCCAAGCTGTACGGAGGAGACGTCACCCGTCGTCAGAAGCTTCTGAAGAAACAGAAAGCCGGTAAGAAACGCATGAAGAACGTCGGAAATGTGGAGATTCCACAAGAGGCCTTCATGAGTGTTCTTAATTTGGATGACGAATGAGTGCAATGAAAAGTATATTAGTCACTTAACTGAATCAAATAAGCCTTCCATCTTTCTACAACAAGAGATGGAAGGCTTATTTAATCACATGGAACAAAGAAAAATCTCATATATAGAAGCCTGAAGTTAAGATTAGGAGTGGTGTTATAATTGGAGGGAATAAGTCATTACTTAACTATTCTTACACACTTCTTAATCAGAAAAACTCTGAAAAGATGCTGAAATATGGTACAATAGATAGGACATTACTGGAAAGTAGGGATAGAGATTTAATGGATAATGACAGCTTCAGGAGTATCATTCTGCTGGTTTTACTTGTTTTGTGTTCAGCGTATTTTTCTTCTTCGGAGACAGCTTTTACCTCAGCTAATCGTATCAGACTAAAAAATGAAGCGGAAAATGGAGATGAGCGCTCCAAAAAAACGTTGAAACTTGCAGAAAGTTTCGATTCTGTTTTATCGACAATTTTAATAGGTAATAATATTGTAAATATCGCGATGTCAGCTATTGCGACATTGTTGTTTGTGAACTGGTTTCCGGTATACGGACCAACTTTAGCAACGATTGTCATGACTGTCATCATTCTTTTGTTTGGGGAAATTACACCTAAGACCATAGCCAAGGAAAAATCAGAGCAGCTTGCAAAAAGTGCGACGCCTCTGATACATTTTCTTATGCTTGTATTTAAACCTGTTCTATGGCTGCTTCAGAAATGGAAAGTTATGCTTGATAAAGTCTTTAATTTTGATGGGGATGAAGTCATCAGTGAGGACGAACTGCTCTCCATTGTAGATGAAGCCGAGAGTGGCGGAAGTATTGAGGATCATGAGCACCAGCTCGTCAGATCTGCAATCGAATTCGATGACCTTGAAGTGTCCTCAATTCTGATGCCCAGGGTGGATGTAATCGGTTGTGAACTCGATACACCAGATGAAGAAATCGAAGACTTGTTCATGACACACAATTACTCCAGACTGATTGTTTACGATGATACGATTGATGACGTCATCGGTGTTCTTCATGAAAAAGATTTTAACCGGTATTTGAAAGCCAAGAAGCAGGCTGGACGAAACCCGTCACTTCTGACCGTAGTGAAAGAAGTGATCTTTGTGCCGCCCGTCATGAACTTGTCTAAGCTTCTCAGAACCATGCAGCTGAAAAAGACGCATATGGCAGTAGTTACTGACGAACATGGTGGGACGATCGGGATAGCGACCATGGAAGATGTTCTGGAAGAACTGGTTGGAGAAATCTGGGATGAGTACGATATTATTGAAGAAGAAGTTGAAGAAATTATTGAAGGGACGCGCTATAAGGTTAAAGGGACTGCGAATCTTGATAAGATTTTCGAAATCTTTGGCATTCAGGAAGCAGATCAGTACGTATCGAATACGGTGAGTGGATTTGTCATTGAAGAACTCGGGCAGTTCCCTGAAGAGGGAGACGAATTCGTCTATCACAACATGAAAGTCACGGTCACTTTGGTTCGAAACCGACGCGTGCTTGAAATCCAGATTGACTATACGCCAATTGAAGAAGACTAGACAGATGGACAGGAGAGAGTAAACCGTTCCTATGACATTTTTGAAAAATCCTATGTTAACAACTGAAGAAGTCGCACAGAAGCTTTTAGGCTGTCTGCTGATCAGTCAGCATGGAGAGACTCAGACATCCGGCTGGATCGTTGAGACAGAAGCATATGTCGGAGTCATTGACGAGGCCTGTCACAGCTTTGAAGGCAAGCGGACACCGAGACTCGAATCTATGTATCAGGAAGCCGGTACGCTATACGTATATCAAATGCATACGCACAAGATGCTCAATATCGTTACGCGGTCTTCTAAAGAACCCGAAGCTGTACTGATTCGAGCCATTGAACCTTACGAAGGGATATCCGTGCTGGAAGAACGAAGAAACAAGACTGGTATTCAGGCCACAGATGGACCTGGTAAACTGACTAAGGCAATGGCTGTCACTATGGCAGATAACGGATCAGTGTCTGATGCTCCTCCAGTCTATATCGATCCGTCGACGAGACGGCTGCCAGGTAGTGTTGAACGTTCTAAACGTATCGGAATACCTAATAAAGGACAATGGACTGATGCTTTGTTAAGATATAGTGTAAGAGGGAACCCTTACGTGTCACGTAGAAAAGGAAAGACTGCGGATAACAATGGATGGCGTTCTGTATTAGACTAGAGGAGGAGCAAGAATGACTGACAGTTTGATTGACTATATTGATGATGAGCTGAAAAAGTTACTGCCTAATTTCAAATGGAGACTGGTTAAGGACAGCAAGAAAAAGATGATCGAGTTGTATGTGACCTTTCACGTTGAGACTGAAGATGACATACAGGTTCAGGATGCGGTGGGTCAGAACAATGAGCCGGGGATCGTTCAATTCGAGGATGTCCTGTGCTTCTATGATCCGGCGTATTCCCACGTCAGACCGCAGAATTATCTGACTGCAATTTCGTTCGACAGCCATGCTGGGCTTGAAAAGGGCTACGTCGATGCCGTTCTTAGACAGATCAACTTGACTACAAAGCAGGGGATGGTCGATCTGAGAGAATTTCTCGAAGATGATTTTGCTGGTGAGTTCAAGTTGAACTGGAACGAGAAGAATATGGATAGCCTGATTCAGACCATGAAAGATACAGACCGGTACGATGAAACCAAACTTAAAATGATATTGGAAGATGACCAGTCATTTTTTGAAAAATTAACAGAGGATGATGAGCATGACGGAGTGGAAAGAGTTTAGTGTAGCGATTAGCAGTGAAGCATCTGAACCTGTTTCAGCTATAATGAGTGAACTGGGTTCTGCAGGTGTGTCGGTAGCGGATCGTAATGATTTTCTCACACTTCCAGAGTACGGATTCGACACACTGTGGGAGCTTGACGAATCAAAGTTTCCAAAAGATGGGGTCATTATTAAAGGCTACTTCAATAACCATGACGATCTGGAGACTGTCGAAAAAGAGCTGAATGCCCGGATCGCCAGACTTGAAGAATATGGCATTACTACTGGATCTTACTCAATCGAAGTGACGGATGTCGTAGAAGAAGAATGGGCTAACGCCTGGAAGAAGCATTACCATCCTGTACCTGTGACGCGTTTTATGACTATTGTTCCGCAGTGGGAAGAATACACGCCTCAGTTCATTGATGAACGAATATGCTATCTTGATCCGGGTCTGGCCTTCGGGACAGGAACACATCCGACAACTCAGCTCTGCATTCAAGCTCTGGAAACAGTTATCAAAAAAGGGGATACGGTACTGGATGTCGGCACAGGATCTGGTGTCCTGTCGATTGCCAGTGCGTTATATGGCGCAGGTAAGATCAAGGCGTATGATCTTGATGAAGTGGCTGTGACATCCGCCCGCTCTAATATCAAGCTGAATAATCTTGAAGAGAGCATTGATGTCAGAGCTAATAACCTGCTTCAAGGTGTCGATGAAAAAGCAGACATTATTGTAGCGAATATTCTAGCAGACATTATCCTGCTGTTTGTAGAAGATGCCTACGAGAAACTTAATGATAATGGACTGTTCATCACATCCGGTATTATTTCTGAAAAGAAAGACCAGGTTGTTGAAGAACTCATTAAATATAACTTTGAAATCGTCCAGGTCAATCAGATGAAAGACTGGATCGTTATCATTGCAAAAAAAGAAAATAAGGACGTGTAATCACAATGGAAAACATTGAAAAATATATTGACCACACTTTGCTTAAACCAGAATCAACAGATTTAGCTATTCAGCAGGCGTGTCTGGATGCAAAAGAATATAAATTCAAAGCCGTATGCATTCAGCCTGTCTGGGTAAAGTACGCTTCTGACTTACTTAAGGATTCTGATGTAAACACCTGTACGGTCATCGGTTTTCCTCTTGGAGCAAATTCAACTAAAGTCAAGGCTTTTGAAGCTGAACAGGCTGTTAAAGATGGCGCGACCGAAGTGGATATGGTCATCAATATAGGGGCACTTAAGAGTGAAGATTTTGCTATGGTACATGATGACATTAAAGCGGTCGTCGATGCAGTTAAAGGCAAAGCAATTGTAAAAGTGATCATTGAAACAAGTTTGCTTACTGACAATGAAAAAGTAAGAGCATGTGAAATTTCCAAACGTGCCGGTGCTGATTTTGTCAAAACGTCAACTGGTTTCTCTACAGGAGGAGCAACAGTGGAAGACATCAGACTGATGCGCAAGACTGTAGGAAAAGAAATGGGAGTCAAAGCATCTGGCGGAGTCCGTACGATCGAGGACGCCAAAGCGATGATCGAAGCCGGAGCGACACGTATCGGTACGTCCAACGGAATCGCACTGGTTGAAGGAAACGAAGCAACAGAGTCTTATTAATTAAGATCAGCGACGTGTTCTTGAAGTCTTTTCTCAAAAACGATATACTAATAGAAGAAGCAACCAGCACTCACTGAGGTGCTGGTTTTCTTATCATTTAAATTAAATCATTTAAGAACCTAATATGGAATGAAGGTGAACGATGTGCCACAGAATAAAGATTATACGCCTCAGGAGGTCATTGCCCTCTGTTTAACATATATGAACAGCGAGCATGTAGCGTTCGTAAAGAAGGCTTTTGACCTTGCAGATAAAGCACACGAAGGCCAGATGAGAAAATCCGGAGAAGCCTATATCATGCACCCGGTTCAGGTTGCAGGCATTCTTGCTGAACTTAGAATGGACCCTGTCACGGTTGCCACAGGATTTCTCCACGATGTCGTCGAAGATACGGACTACACTTACCAGGATCTTTCAGATATTTTTTCACCAGAAGTTGCCGATCTGGTCGATGGAGTAACAAAACTAGGTAAAATTAAATTCAAATCGAAACAGGAGCACCAGGCAGAGAATCATCGTAAGATGCTTCTAGCAATGGCTCAGGATGTACGAGTCGTATTGGTGAAACTGGCTGACAGACTGCATAATATGCGGACACTCAAACATCACCGACCAGAAAAGCAGAGAGACATAGCTATTGAAACACTTGAAATCTATGCGCCGCTGGCGGACCGTTTAGGGATCAACCGGATGAAGTGGGAACTGGAAGATACTTCTTTGCGCTACATGAACCCTCAGCAGTATTACCGAATCGTTCATCTGATGAATTCAAGAAGAGAAGACCGGGAAAATTATATTGATGATGCGAAACAGGCCATTCAGGAATCCGTAGAAGAACTAGGTATCGAAGCTCAGATAACAGGACGTCCGAAGCACATCTATTCGATTTACAAGAAAATGAAAAGTCAGAAAAAGCAGTTCAATGAAATTTATGACCTGCTGGCGATTCGTATCATTGTTGAATCCATCAAGGACTGCTATGCGGTATTGGGAGCAATCCATACCAGATGGAAACCGATGCCGGGCCGATTCAAGGATTATATCGCCATGCCGAAAGCCAACATGTATCAGTCGCTTCATACGACTGTTCTGGGTCCAAATGCAACGCCGCTGGAAGTACAGATTCGAACCATTAAAATGCATGAAATTGCTGAGTACGGGGTAGCTGCTCACTGGGCTTATAAGGAAGGTATTTCAACTAAACTGGATAATGATCAGTTGAGTGAACATATCTCATGGTTCAGAGACATCCTTGAACTTCAAAGCGAGTCAAGAAATGCCAGCGACTTTATGGATTCAATCAAGCAGGATATCTTTAAGGATAAAGTTTACGTGTTCAGTCCTAAAGGGGACGTTATGGAACTCCCTTCAGGATCAAGTACTCTTGATTTTGCTTATCATGTCCATACAGAAGTGGGAAATAAATCGATGGGGGCTAAAGTGAACGGGAAGATCGTTCCGTTGAACTACAAGCTGAAAACCGGAGATATCGTTGAAATGCTGACGTCGTCAAATTCATTCGGTCCAAGTAGAGACTGGCTGAACTATGTCAATACGTCCAAAGCTAAGAATAAGATCAAGCGTTTCTTCAAGACTCAGGAAAAAGAGCAGAATGTTGAACGAGGGAAAGAGATTCTTGAGAAGCTTCTGATCGATATGGAGTTCAATCCTAAGCAGATTCTAAAGAAAGATAATATTCTTAAAGTTGCTGAACGTTTCAATTATCATAATGAAGAAGATTTGTATGCTGCAATCGGTTATGGTGAGCTGAAAAGCGCAACGATAGCCAACCGCCTGACTGATAAGGAACGCAGAGACAGAGAAAAAGATCAGATTCAACTGGATGATAAGAGTGGAAACATTGAACTCAAGAACAAAAAAGAACCTGAAAAAATGAAGATTCGTCATGAAGGTGGAGTCGTCATTCAGGGAGCAGATAATCTGCTGATTCGTTTAAGCAAGTGCTGCAACCCTGTTCCCGGTGATGAAATTGTTGGGTACATCACCCGAGGTAGAGGGGTATCGATTCATAGGGTCGACTGTCCCAATATACAGGGGACAGATGACCAGGTTAATCGCCTGATCGATGTCGAATGGGAATCCAGTGATTCTAAAAAAGAA
This sequence comes from Alkalibacterium pelagium, assembly GCF_900109325.1. Lineage (GTDB taxonomy): Bacteria > Bacillota > Bacilli > Lactobacillales > Carnobacteriaceae_A > Alkalibacterium > Alkalibacterium pelagium. The sequence continues at coordinate 35,795 of NZ_FNZU01000002.1, read as the reverse complement.
TACGACGCTGAACTGCAGATTGAAGGCTACGACCGTTCCGGTTTTCTTAATGAAATTCTTCAGGTCATCAATTCTCAAACAAGCAAGCTGAGCAATGTCAACGGCAAGCTCGACAAGAGTGGGACAGCCATTATTAAACTGACGCTGTCTATACAGAACCTGAAAGAACTGGAACAGATCGTAGATAAAATAAAAACAGTACCGGATGTTTATTCAGTCAAACGAATTACATCTTAGAAAGTAACGAGACTACAGGAGGATTATTGTGAGAGCCGTCATACAGAGAGCATCAAAAGCAAAGGTCACAGTGGAAGCAGAAACCGTTGGAGCGATTGGAAAGGGATTTGTCGTTCTACTTGGTGTAGAAGAAAGTGATACAGAAGAAGATGTCGTTTATCTAGTCAGGAAAATTGCCAATATGCGAATCTTTGAGGATGACAATGAAAAAATGAACCGGTCCCTTAAAGATGTAGAAGGTGAGATTTTATCAATATCTCAGTTTACTTTGCACGCGGACACTAAAAAAGGTAATCGTCCTAGTTTTACAGCTGCTGCAGGCCCGGAACAGGCTGCTGCTTTATATGAATCTTTCAATAACCAGCTCTCTGCTGAGGGGATCAATGTAGCAACTGGAAAATTCGGTGCCCACATGGAAGTCAGTCTGGTTAACGATGGTCCTGTTACGATCCTTATCGATTCAAAAAATAAATAAGACAAAAACCCCTGACCTATCAATTATGGATCAGGGGTTTTCTACTGTTCTGAATTGTATTTTCTAATAAAAGATATCTTTTTCTTTAGCTTTATGGAGCAAAGTATTCTCCCAGCCCCTGATGGATGGCCTCAGCGACTGTCTGCTGGTAGCCAGGGGTATTGACGATCGTGATATCGTGATCGTTATCCAGATAGCCAAGCTCAAGCAGAATGGATGGCTGAGCATTATTTCTAAGAACGGAATAGTTGCCGTGACGGACACCGTTGTTTTTAAGTGGTCCTTGTTGACTCAGTTTTGTATTAATGGTATCCGCCAAGTCTCTTTCGGATTCAGAATAATAGTAGGTTGTTGTGCCGCTCATCGTATTTGGGATTTCAAGCGCATCATAGTGAATGCTGATAAAGGCATCAGCTCTAGCACGGTGGGCATAATAAACACGGTCATTCAAAGTAACGAATGAGTCATCACTTCTGGTTAGGATGACATTTGCTCCGGATCTTTCCAATATCTCGGCAAGTCTTAATGACGTGCTCAGTGCGACTTCACTTTCAGTAAAGCCAGTTTTGGCAACTGCACCAGGATCATGCCCGCCGTGACCGGCATCGATGACGATTGTTGCTTCAGCCAGACTGCTCGCATATTGTGCTTGAGGAGCAGCTTCAGCAGCCTGTACAGTTGAAGAATCTTCAGTGTCCACTGCTTCAGCCAGACAGCTTGCGACATACGCCAGTTTTCCATCTGTCAGTCTGATTCCATACCAGTCGTCTGTTTCTTCTATGACAGTATATTCGGATACGTCATTGACTGTCATAACTATAGGTGTATCAGTACCTGGGCCTTGTCTCAGATTAGTAGGTCCCATGCCAATACGAATCTGTTTTACTTCATTGTCTGAAGATGCCAGTGTGGCAGGTGTTCCTTCAAGGCGTTCAACGTAATCGGAGTGGATCCAGGCTACTCGGTTATTGAAGAGGATCTGAATCCAGTTATTTTCACTATACAGAATCTCATACTCTTCTCCTGAATGTACGGTGCCAAGGATAGGGGACTCTGTAGTGGAGAACTGGCGAACATTCACTTCGTTCCCTGTGATGCGTCCAGTCGCTCGATTATCTACAGTAACCTCCTCATTTTCTACAAGCCAGCTGGCTACCCAGCCGATGTCATTATTTGACAGTCTGACTTTATACCACTGATTGTCTTCGCCAAGCACATGCAAATGCTCGTCTTGATGAACCTGAGTTAGAATTTCATGCGACAGACCGGGACCGTATCTGACATTCAGCGTACTGGCAAGTACAGTTACTCTGTTCTCATTCGCTAATGCCACAAGAGAACCCATGAGCAGGGTAAGAAGGGCGATGATCAGAAAGATAAAAGTCCGTTTACTAAATCGATTATGTATGCTTGCTTGATCCATTATTAAATCTCTCCTTTCATCTGTTTTCTTATATTATACTCAATTTATGAAAATATTAGCAATATATTTTAGAAAATAAGCATGGCAATCAGCTAAATACGTTTAGTTCATTATACATTTTAAATTATATGAATGCCATAACGAGTTGAAAAGGGTTACAGCGTCAAGCTGTATTGACATTCTTTAAGCTTTCTTGTAAGCTAAAAGAACAATTCAAATAGCATGATCCCCGTACTGAGGACTGAAAACTGACTCGTCTCAAAGAGAGAATCTCCCTGGCTGAAAGAGATTCAGATAGACAGTTGAATGACACCTTAGAGGGCTGACGAGGAGGCTCGTCACGTGAGAGCGATAAATCTGTTGAGTGAGAGTACATCATTTCGTACTGTCTGAATTAAGGTGGCACCACGTGATAACCTGACACGTCCTTTTTCTGTTCATTATCTGAACGGGAAAAGGCTTTTTTTGTGGGAAAAAACATGCATATAGAGTGGAGGACTAAGTAAAATGAATTATCAGAAGCTGAAAGGAACAGTTGATCTGTTGCCTGAAGAAACTAGAAAATGGCAGTTTATTGAAGATAAAGCAAGAGATTTGATGCGAACGTACCAATTTAATGAAATTAGAACACCAATGTTTGAACAGCTTGAACTATTTGCCAGAGGGGTAGGAGAAACAAGTGACATTGTCACTAAAGAAATGTATGACTTCAGGGATAAGGGGGACCGGCACATTGCACTACGACCTGAAGGAACTGCTGGTGTAGTCAGAGCATATGTTGAGAATAAGTTGTATGGACCTGAATATCACAAGCCGACTAAGCTGTTCTATATGGGACCGATGTTCCGTTATGAGCGGCCTCAAAGCGGCAGACAGCGTCAGTTCCACCAGATTGGGGTAGAAGTGTTCGGTAGCCGAAATCCGTCAGTTGATGTGGAAACGATGGTTCTGGGAATGGACCTCTTCAAGCAATTTGGTATTACTGATCTGAAACTGGTTATCAATTCGCTGGGGAGCTCAGAGACTAGAAAGATTTACAGAGAGGAACTGATTGCCTATCTGGAGCCTCACCTGGATGATTTGAGTAAGGATTCACAGGTTAGACTATATAAAAATCCATTGAGAGTACTGGACAGTAAAGATAAGAAGGATAAAGAAATCGTCAAAGATGCCCCGTCAATTCTGGACTTTCTGGATGAAGCGTCTAAAGCTCACTTTGAAGCGGTCAAGGGGATGCTTGAAGATTTGGAAATTCCGTACGTCATTGATACTAACATGGTACGGGGGTTGGACTACTATAATGATACGATCTTTGAAGTGATCACCACAAATCCGAAGTTCGGAGCCAATGCAACAGTGTGTGCTGGAGGACGATATGATGGGCTTGTAGAGGAAGTCGGCGGACCGTCCACTCCTGCTTTTGGATTCGGATGCGGACTGGAGCGTCTCGTTCTTCTGCTTGAACACATGGATTTTGACTATCCGGAATTGAATCCGCTCGATGCATACATTGTTACTATGGGAGACCGTGCTGACCAGTCTGCAAATAAACTGGCAAGAATCTTGAGACAGAATGGACTTTCCGTTGAACGGGAATTCATGAATAGAAAAGCCGGAAAACAGTTCAAGACTGCAGATAAACTGAATGCCGATTACGTCTTTACCTTGGGAGACCAGGAAATCGATAATGGAATCGTTCAGGTTAAACGCCTGAGCACTGGCATCCAGACAGAAGTGAGTCTGTCGGAACTGGCGTCAAGCTTCGATGAGACGTTTTCGGCAATGATCAGATCAACAGAAAAAGGAGAAGAATAACATGAAACGAACAGTATATTGTGGGGAAGTCAGACAGTCGCATGAAGACCAGACTGTCACAGTTAAAGGATGGGTCCAGAAAAGAAGAGATCTCGGGGGGATGATCTTTGTAGACCTGAGAGACCGCGAAGGCATCGTTCAAGTCGTATTTAACGGGGAAATCAGTGAAGAAGCTTTAAAAACAGCTGAAACGATCCGTTCTGAGTATATCCTGGAAGTAACAGGGAAAGTGGTTTCCCGTGCCGAAGGACAGAAAAATAAGGATCTGGCTACTGGAGACATTGAAATAGTAGCAGACAGCATTTCAATACTAAGTGAATCCAAGACGCCTGTATTTGATATCAGTGATGCTGTCGACGTATCCGATGACATCCGTCTGAAGTACCGCTACCTGGATTTGAAACGGCCACGCATGCAGAAGAACATGAAACTCCGTCACGACGTGAAGAAGTCATTTAGAGACTTTCTGGATGATCAGGGCTTTCTCGATATTGAGACACCTTACCTGACTAAATCTACTCCAGAAGGCGCACGTGATTATCTCGTTCCGGCTCGTACAAACCAGGGCAAATTCTTTGCTTTGCCACAGTCGCCTCAGCTCTTTAAACAGCTCTTAATGAGTTCAGGTTATGACAAATACTATCAGATCGTCCGCTGCTTCCGAGATGAAGATCTGCGTGGAGACAGACAACCTGAATTTACCCAGGTGGATATCGAGACAAGCTTCATCGAAAAAGAAGACATCCAAGAGCTTATGGAAGACCTTCTGGTTCGTCTGGTTAAAGATGTAAAAGGATTGACGGTAGAAAAACCATTCCCTCGACTGACTTATAAAGAAGCGATGGAACGCTTCGGAAGCGATAAACCTGATTTGCGCTTCGGCATGGAACTTGTGGACTTGAAGGATATTGCCGAACAGTCTTCATTCAAAGTCTTTTCTTCTGCAGTCGAATCAGGCGGCATGGTTAAAGGGCTGACTGTCAAAGGTGCAGCAGATTCCTACTCCCGTAAGAATATCGATGCACTGGAATCAGTAGCGAAGATTTATGGAGCGAAAGGCTTAGCCTGGATGAAAGTGACAGATGAAGGCCTGACTGGTCCGATTTCCAAATTCTTCTCGGAAGAAGACATTCAGACAGCCTTGATGAGTAAAATGGATGCTGCTCCGGGAGACCTGCTGCTGTTTGTTGCAGACAAAGATAAGGTTGTCTACGACGCACTAGGTGCTTTAAGAAGCCATCTAGGTAAGGAACTGGAGCTGATCGACCACTCAAAACTGGCTTTTGCCTGGATCGTCGAATGGCCACTGCTTGAATATGACGAGGAGGAAGGCCGTTATAATGCGGCCCACCACCCATTCACCATGCCTGTAGAATCTGATGTCGAGCTGCTTAAGACATCTCCTGAAAAAGCAATGGCTGATGCCTATGATATCGTGCTGAACGGATATGAAATCGGTGGAGGATCAATCAGGATCCATAATCGAGCGGTGCAGGAAGATATGCTCAATGCATTAGGGTTTACTAAAGAAGAGGCTCAGAATCAGTTCGGATTCCTACTTGATGCGCTGGAGTATGGCTTCCCGCCACACGGAGGTATCGCGTTCGGTCTGGACAGACTGGTCATGATCCTGGCCGGAGAAGAGAACATCAGAGAAGTGATTGCCTTTCCTAAGAACGGAAAAGCAATTGATCCATTAACTAGTGCACCTTCAGTAGTATCGCAGGATCAGCTGGATGAACTGAAACTGTCACTTCAGACAACAGAGGAAAAAACGGAGGAATAAAATGGTTTTACTAGGGTCACACGTATCGATGAAAGGGAAAGACATGCTGCTTGGAGCCGCGAAAGATGCAGCTCAATACGGCGGATCCACCTTTATGATATATACAGGTGCGCCTCAGAATACACGACGCAAAGCGATTGAAGATATGAACATTGAGGCCGGTCAGGCGTTCATGCAGGAAAATGCAATTAATGTATCCGATATTGTCGTTCATGCTCCGTATATCATTAATTTAGGGAATACGATTAAGAAGGAAAACTATGCATTTGCGGTAGAATTCATGAAAGATGAGATCAGACGTGCAGAAGCTCTGGGAGCGACTCAGATGACGATGCATCCTGGCGCACACGTCGGAGCGGGCCCGGAAGCGGCTATCGATCAGATTGCTCAAGGGCTGAACGAAATCCTCCACAAGGATCAGACTTTGCAGATTGCTTTGGAAACGATGGCCGGTAAAGGAACCGAAATCGGTCGATCTTTTGAGGAACTGGCTCAGATCATTGAAAAAGTCGAATTGAAAGACAAGGTATCCGTCACAATGGATACCTGCCATATTCATGATGGCGGATATAACGTCAGAGAAGATTTTGAAGGGGTTCTGGATGAGTTTGACCGCATCATCGGTCTGGACAAGCTGAAAGTCATTCATGTCAATGATTCAAAAAATATTCAGGGTGCGGCTAAGGACAGACATGCCAATATCGGATTTGGTGAAATTGGCTTTGATGCGTTGAGCCAGGTGGTTCATCATCCGAAACTGGCACACCTTCCAAAGATTCTTGAAACACCATTTGTTGGCGAAGATAAGAAGAACAAGAAACCGCCATACAAGCATGAAATCATCATGCTGAAGGAAAAAGAGTTCAATCCCGATTTATATGAAGATATTATGAATAGCTGATTACCCGAGAGGAGTTTGTGTAAAAGCAGACTCCTTTTTTGTTATACTAGTTGCAATACTATATGGAAGGAGTCTGGACATGAAAAAAGGTCTAAGTGCAAAGCAGATCAAAGCAATCGATCAGTATATGATCGAGTCGATTGGCATGCCTTCACTTGTGCTGATGGAACGAGCTGCTTTAGCTACAGTAGACGCTATTCTAAAAGACTTTGAGTTCAACAGTGCCCTTATTCTCTGCGGAACTGGGAATAATGGAGGAGACGGAGTAGCAGTAGGGCGTCTGCTTCATCAGGCGGGCAAAGCGGTCACGATAACCCTTGTCGGTGATCCAGAACATGCTTCTGAAGAAACAACTGCGCAGCTGAAGATGGTTCGGAACTTGAACGTGCGATGTATAAACAGCCTTGAGGACAGCTGGCCGGATGACTCAGACACGCTGATTGTCGATGCATTATTCGGCATAGGTCTTGACCGGGAGGTAGAAGATCCTTATCTGGAAGTAATCAGACGAGTAAATAATGGGACATTCAGAACAGTATCTATCGACGTCCCTTCCGGTTTGTCTGCAGACACCGGCTCTGTATTCGGAGATGCTATAAAAGCTGATAAAACATACAGTATCGGTTTCTGGAAAAACGGATTTTCCAATGAAGAATCTGGAACTTATACAGGAGAGATAAGACTTCTGGATATTGGCTATCCATCATTATCTGAGTTGACTCGTATAATAGATCAGGAGGAAAATAATGGCGAACAGATTTAATTTTAGAGGAGAAAACAGAAGAGATAATTATTTTGAAGGATGGTTTATCAAGACGAACGATAAGAAAAATGATTTATCTGTTGCCCTAATCCCTGGAGTTGCACATTTTTCAGAGCAGGAATCATTTGTTCAATATAATATCGTCTATAAAGATACTTATTATAGTGGTAAAATAACTTTCAGCAGAGATGAATTCGATGTTGTTGGAGATCCCCAGACTGTCATGATGCCCAAATTCGTCTTTAATGAAAAAGGGGTAAAGGCGAGCCTGAAAGACGGAGATACTGAGCTGCTTATCGACTTTGATTTTGGTCTGTTTCTACCTATAAGACAGAGTATTTATACTCCAAGCATTATGGGGCCGCTCGAATACTTGAACATGCCATGTAACCACGACATTGTAAGTCTGAGGCATACCGTCAAAGGCAGAATCAGTATTAATGGAGAAGTAATCGAATTGACTGATGCTTTGGGTTATATCGAAAAGGACAGGGGCAGTACTTTCCCTAGCCGTTATGCCTGGGCTCATGCAAATGGATTTGAACATAACAGTGAAGCTACACTGTTTCTCTCTGCTGCTGAACTGGAAAAAGGCCTGTTGAAAAAAGAAGGGGCTATCGCCATCTTTCATGATGGAAAAGAAGAGCATCGGTTCGCTACTTATTATGGAACAGTAACTAATCTGACGGTCAGTCCAGATGACGAGTCTTATACGATTACTATGAAGGATCCGTTCAAAAAACTTGAAGTAACAGTGAGTTTGAAAAACGGGTCAGAGCTGATTGCTCCTATGAATGCCGGCATGGATTATCCGATTAAAGAGACGGTCAAATCTGATATTACAATGACATTCACCCAAAAGAATGGACCGACTTATCATCTCAAAAGTACGAGTGGGGCAGGAGAGCTGGTTAATTGGTAGACAAGTGAACTGGTTAGCACTTACAAAAAAAGGCCTGGACAATTGTCCAGGCCTTTTTGCATCTAGTTTTAAATTTTTTCTCTATCAGGCAATTCTTTTAAATACTTAGTCGGTGTCTGACCTGTAATTTTTTTGAATACTTTTGTGAAATAGGAGTGACTGTTAAATCCTGCCAGATTGGCTACTTCACTTAACTGATGTTCTCCTAAATGGAAGTAATACTTTGCCAGATAGACACGCTGCTGATTAACATAGCCGATAAAAGTATTTCCCGTTTCCTGCTTGAATTTTCGGGCAAGATGTACAGGGTGCATACCGTAAATAGAAGCAATGTTTGTCAGCGTCAGTTCGCCTGTCAGATTCTCTGTGATGTAGCTGACAATCTCTTTCATGACTGTAGAATAACCAGAAGTAGAAAAATGAATGACTGCGTGACAGTACTCTCTGAAAATCTGGAAATAAACGTGTTCTACTAAATAATCTATTGAATCAGCGTCGTTGATAATCATTGAAAACCGCTCAAAAATCAGATGAAGGTAAAGGGGAAGCACCCCACCGTTTTTAGCAGCGATACGAGCATACGTATTGACAGTGACAAGATGACTTTTAAACCGATGAATGAGGTCGTAGTCACTGGTCTGATCCAGATATTCCAGAACTTTCTCTACATCGATTAAATCAAGTGTTTCTTCAAGTAGTTGGCTATTACCGGCTGTTATGGCATCTGACAATTGATCCTGGATTAAATATCGGTAATTCATTGATTCACTTGTGAGCTCCTTGAGTTTGTTGATCCGTTCTTTCTTCAAGGCTTCTTTTTTCTCATGACTCTTCATAAGATCTAATCCTTTCCCAATTGCTATAATCGATAACATCTCCTATGTTAAATATACCATAACATTGAAGAAAATAAACAATATTTGCATAAAAAACGGGTGTTTTTCGAGAATTTTTTTTTAGAAAGGGTAAAATATTAATTTTTTTAGCAGTATAATACTATATTAGAATTATTATTTAATGATACTGGCTCACTATTAAAATTTGCATAATTTAATAAATATACATTATTAGTTTTTATTCAAAGAGAATCCCCTAATAAGCGTATTCTTTTACAACTTATTGGTTCAATGATACCATTAACCATATAAATAAGTGAATAAAATATGACAAAATTTATGTTGAAAGGGTGATGAAATGGATCGTCACATCTTGGGTACTTTTTCAAATGAAAAAGATACAATTAAAGAAGTTAACCGCCTGATCAGTGAAGAAGGCTATTCTCCGGATGAACTTGCATTGGTTATGGACGAACACAACGAGTACGATGAGAGACTGGACAATTTGAAAAATGTTCAAGTTGATCAAGTGACCGTTGAAGAAGCGGATGACAATGTCTGGGAAAAGATTAAAGAAACATTCTCTTTTGGTTCTTATGACAGTGATGCTTCTCATTCAGTTCTTGAGGACTACGGGGTCCCGCATGACAGAGCCGAACATTATATGGATGCATTGCATGAAGGAGAGATCATCCTTCTGGCTAACAGTGATGCACCACGAACAACTGAGTTATCAGAAGTAAATGAAGAAATAGTAAAAGAGGAGAGAACAAACATGGTAGATAAAGACAAAAGAGATGCACCACTAGACGAGGTAAATTCTGAAGAAGAATCAGCAATTAAAAATGATGAAAGTCAGGATAAGCAACCTAAAGATGTTGAAACATCTGAAACCGATGATGAGTCAATGACCGATTCTATCGACCCTAGCCAGGCTGAGCATACGCGTAAAGAAGAAGTTGAGACAGCTTCTTCATCATCCGATAATGATCACAGCGGTGAAGATCTGAAACAGAATAAAGAAGAAGATCCGGATCTTACCGGAGAAGAAGAAACAGTCGAAGTCGAGGAGTCAGAGCATGGGTATGGAAATGATGTAGCAAAAGGCGTCGTCAAACCAGAACCTAAAAGTCCTTTAAATACTCAAGATAAGCACGAAAAGGACCCTTCGGAGAAATCCGATGCACCCGAATCAGACGCTAATTATCCAGAAGACTCAGAAGATGCTGGGATGAAATCAGAAAATTAAATAAACCAAGGAGCGATTTTAAGTGGGAGAAAAGGATAAGGTAAAAACACAGGAACCTAAAAAAGATTATTTCATGGATGACGAATCAAAAAATATGGACAGGAAACCTCTTATAGAATCCGACAGCTATAAAGCAGCAGGGAAACTTGAAGGAAAAGTTACTCTGGTAACGGGTGGAGATTCCGGAATTGGAGCAGCTACAGCGATTCTATTTGCTAAGGAAGGCGCAAAAGTTGCGTTCACATATCACTCGTCTGATGAAGATGCTACCAGGACTGAAAATCGACTGAAAGAAATCGGAGCAGAAGTTCTCGTGTTTAAAGGAGATGTGGGTGACGAATCATTTGCTGAAGAGGTGATCAGCAGTCTAACTGACAAATGGGGCAACATTGATGTGCTTGTCAATCATGCCGGTGAACAGAGATACCAGTCAAGTATCACTGATATCAAGGCGGAGCAGATTGACCGGACCTACAGAACAAATATATTCAGTATGTTCTACTTTGTAAAAGCAGCTTTGAATCATCTGTCAGAAGGGGCTTCGATCATCAATACTTCTTCTATAACAGCATACAAAGGTAATCCGACACTTATGGACTATTCTGGAACAAACGGGGCTCGAGTTGCGTTTACACGTTCTCTGGCACAGAATCAGGAAATTCTAGATAAGAAAATCAGAGTCAATTCTGTTGCCCCAGGACCTATCTGGACCCCTCTGATTCCTTCAACGTTTCCTGAAGAGGCTCTGGAGGAGTTTGGTAAGGACGGCGCACTTGGTAGACCGGGAGAAGCTTATGAACTTGCTCCTGCCTATGTTTACCTCGCTTCCGATGATTCTAGCTATGTTACAGGACAGACGATTCATGTAAACGGTGGAGTGATAGTGAACGGATAACAAAGTAAAGGATGATAGTATGTCAAAAGATAATGAGTTAAAGAGACCTAACCATAATGAAAGAAATAATGGTGGAGACGACCCCGCATATAATCATGTCGTTTCTCCTGACACTTCTGCTCCTCTTGGGTACATCAAGGATCGTCCCTTGAGAGATAAACTGTCAGAAGAAGAAGTGGACAGGAAAGCCAAAGGAGAGTCTCCCGGAAACGAAGTGGAGCTGGATTTAAACCCTAATCCAGATACTGAAAGTAAAGACGATACTGTTTAATAGTATTAAGCTAGGATACTCCAGTTGAGAGTGTTCTAGCTTTTTTTACAGAATTTAGGACTGCCTGGTAAAGAGGGCGAGCTGACATTTACAAATCCCGACTATGAGCTGCGCACCATTAAAAACTTAGGATAAACATGCTATACTGGGACAAGACACGACATAGAGGAGGGGACAGAATGACTCGTGAAGATGAAATAAAAAAAGCAGCAAAACTGATCGAACTGGGACCGTCAAGTCCAAAAAACAGTGATGCTGATCCGAAACAGAAGAAAAAGTCTGCTGCTCGTAAGAACGGCAACTCTCGGAAAGAGAAAAATCAGAATAATAAGACAGCTGAACCGGACACCTATATTATCACGAAAGTTCAGGCTCAAAAGGCTAAGAACCGATTCAATATTTACATCAATGATGAGTACGCATTTCCAGTTGATGACAATCTCCTTGTTCAGCATAGACTGATTAAAGGCAAAGAGCTGACTAAAGAAGAAATCGATACCCTCAGGGAAAAAGGAGAAATGAGTAAAGGCTATCAGGCTGCTCTTCATTACCTGAATTATAAAATGAGGTCAGAAAAAGAAATCGTCGATTATTTAATTGACAAGGAATACCAGACGATCGAGCCGATCATTGAAAAACTGAAAACTCATCGACTGATCAATGACGAAGAATATGCCAAGAGTTTCGTACGTACAAATAGTCTGCTGAAACTGGAAGGTCCCCGAAAAATCGAGCGCGCTATGGTTGAAAAGGGGCTGAGCAAATCAGACATTCTGACCGGACTGGATGAATACTCTCCTGAACTCCAGGTCGAAAATGCTGAAAAGCTTGCAGAAAAAGTACTTAAACGCCAGCGTAACAAATCAAGTAGAGAAATGAATCAGAAAGTACGTCAGCAGCTGATGACCAGCGGATTCGATTCAGATGTGATCCAGCTGGTCATGGATGATCTGGATGTAGACCAGTCGGATGATGAGGAATATGAAGCGCTCAAGAAACAAGGAGAGAAAGCCTGGACCCGTTATGCCAGGAAATATAAAGGATATGATCTTTTCAGTCGGACCAAAGCTTTCTTGTACTCAAAAGGCTATCCATCTGAACTGATTGATCAGTTCATTAACGAAAAAAAGGAAGATGAGTGACTAATTGTATGAAGAATAAAGACTTACTGAAAGAAAAAAGCATTATTATGTGGAACGAGGATAAGATAGAGGCGTTCCAGAAAACCCTCCTTGACTGGTATGATGCAAACAAGCGTGATCTGCCCTGGAGAAGAACATCCAACCCTTATTACATCTGGATTTCAGAAATCATGCTTCAGCAGACCCAGGTTGATACGGTGATTCCTTACTATGAAAGATTTATTAACACCTTGCCGGAAATCAATGATCTGGCAGAAGCTTCTGAAGATACGCTGCTTAAATTATGGGAAGGTCTCGGTTATTACTCCAGAGTGAGAAATATGAAGGTGGCAGCAGGACAAATCATGGCTGATCATAACGGAATCTTTCCTGAAGATTACGAGGCCATTAAAAGTCTGAAAGGAATCGGGCCTTACACAGCAGGAGCGGTAAGCAGCATAGCTTTCAACCAGCCTCAGCCGGCAGTGGATGGCAACGTCATGCGCGTGCTGAGCCGTCTGTTTGAAATCGAGCTTGATATCGGCAAGCCTTCAAGCCGTAAGGTTTTCGAGGAGATGATTCGATTACTGATCGATCGGGAACGGCCAGGAGATTTTAATCAAGCCTTGATGGACCTCGGCGCCACTATTTGTACACCCAAGAATTACAAACCTGAAACGAGCCCGGTCAAGGACTTTAATGCGTCATATTTAAATGAAACATGGGAAAGATACCCGATAAAACAAGGGAAGAAAAAAGTCAGAGAAGAAGCTTACATCGCTCTAGCCGTTTCGAACGATAAAGGAGAATATCTGTTTCAAAAGAGAGGATCGGAGGGCGTTCTTTCTGGTATGTGGACGTTTCTCATGATCCCTGCAGACATACTTGATGAAGACGGATGGAAATCATTCGGTGGATCAGCTGAATCATTAACACAGGTTCAATCTGAGATTCTGGTTGACTACATCAAAAAAGAGTATGGTCTGATTATTGCATTTAACAACTCGTTGAAAGGGACTTATACACACATTTTCTCTCACTTAAAGTGGCATCTGTCCATATATGAGGCAAAAGTAGTGGCTGAAACTGTAACAGGTCACTCGCTTCATCCGATCCATCCAGATGATTTTTCTGACATAGCTTTTCCAGTTCCGACTCAAAAAGTATGGAATATGGTCAATGCAATCACCTTATTTTAGAGATTAGATGCCCGAATTGTTTAATCATTCTTCCCTCAAGAGTATTTTATGATATAATTACTCTTGAGATTTGGGAAACAGGCTATACTTTTTCTAAAATGATTAGAAAGTTGGAACATAGATGAAATTTCCGAAAGAAGGGGAGTTCATCACAATCAAAAGCTATAAGCACGATGGCAGTCTGCACCGTACCTGGCGCGATACAATGGTTCTCAAAACTACAGAGAATGCCCTGATAGGTTGTAACGATCACACTTTAGTCATTGAATCCGACGGACGACGATGGAAAACGAGAGAACCCGCACTTGTGTATTTCCATAAACACTACTGGTTCAACATCGTCACTATGATTAGACAAAAAGGGACATCGTATTACTGCAATATGGCTTCGCCTTTTCTGATCGATGAAGAAGGAGCTAAATATATCGACTACGACCTTGATGTCAAAGTTTTTCCAGATGGTGAAAAACGTCTGCTGGACGTAGATGAATACGAAGAGCATGGCAGAAAATGGGATTATCCGGATGAAATCGATCTGATTCTAAAGGAGCATATAAAGATTCTAGTTGAATGGATCAACGAGGAAAAAGGCCCTTTTTCAGAAGGTTATGTAGACTTGTGGTATGACCGGTACAAACAGCTGACCGGAAAGAAATGATTGTGAGGAACGGTACAGTAGAAAGGCAGCCCAGCCTTCTACTGTTTCCTTATGTTTAAGCTTAAATAAGTATAGTTATCATACATAAGAAAGGACAACTGAATATGAAAAAGAGCATCATTAGTATTCCGATTCTTCTTGTCGCTTGTGTTCTGACTATTTTCTTCGGGCAGCGCTACGCAGCCAACCAGAGAGAAGAAATGACCGAAGAGCAAGTGGAAACAATTCAGGAGGAACCTGTAGATGGAGAAGATGAGCCTGCAGAAGAACCTGTCGAGCCTTCTGCCGACTTAGAAGATTACGAAGGGCGACTGGATACATTGTCGCATATCGATCGAATTGATTACCTGTCACTAGTTAATGAAGAGGTTTCCGTGGCATTTTTTGGAGATATTGACTTAAATTCAGAGTGGATGAACTCAGTTACAGAAGCCATCGAATCTGCAGCAACAAATGGGGCAGATATCCTTGATTACACAGAAGCTGGTCTTGATTCCTACGAACTGTATATCAGACAGACCTCACAGCCTCTCGTTGCAGAGAATCCGGACATGATTTTATTCGGTCTTCCAGCTCTTCCTGACAAAATAAGAGATATTGGACTTGCTGAAACAGAACAGTATATGACCAGCATCTTAAACAGTTTTGCCGCTCTTGAAGTATCTGAACTAATCCTACTGGAACCTTATCCGGTCGTACAAGAAATTGATCAGCTTAATTCACGCTCACTGGACTACCGGAGCTACCTGAACCGGATGAGAGAACTGGCTCAAGTCAGAAATCTCCCAGTTATTTCGCTTCATTCAGAGTTCACAGAGAGAGCACAGGAAAGCGGACTTGAGTCTTATTATAATCCTGACGATTTTTCACTGACTGCTGAAGGTGAGCAGCTCGCTGCTGACATAGTAACCGACCAGTTAAATGAACCTGTCAGTCTTCCTGATGGGGAATAATGTGAGATTAATTTAATAGGTAACGAAAAGCCCATGAGGTGCAGAGATAGTCCAGAGTGAACTGGTTCATTCCTGCATCTCATGGGCCTTATTTTTTTAATGCAACGAATCAACGGTTGACACATTGTTTCTATGACTGGTCTTATAGCTGCTTACCAGCTTATTCAGATGCTGAAGGTTTTCTTCATAAATCAGAACAACTGACATCAGATGAATAACCGTATTGCTCTGACCATAATCGTTTTCCAGATACGACTCCAGGCTGGCTTCATTAAAGAATGACTGCATAAAAGTAATCCTGAGATCTGATTTGTAGGCGATGAAATTGACTTCCTGCGGTAAAACTCGTCCGTTCCATTTCAGGATGATCTGTTCATGAGCAGACATCAGGGTTTCCAGACGTTCTCTAAGGAGGACGCGAAGTTCTTCAGGGAAATGATTGTAAACATTTTCCGACTGATGCAAGGTCTTGACCAGGTGATATGCTGCTTCGGTCGTTCGAATAAACTGACGATAGACAACTAGAAGACGAGTCAGTGATGTATCGCCATGTTTTCTCCAGCGGCTCCACTCTGTATCCTGGAGGAAAGTCAGAAATGTTTTCATGTCACTGATAGATTTGTCTATAGATTTCAGATCAGTTCTCATAAGAGAATACTGAACATTTTTTCGAAGGCTGACTCGCGTAAAACGAGTAAGGTCATCAGTAACCTGATTAGTCAGATGAAATAGTTTTTCTTCGTAGTTAGGCGGGAGAATGAAGCGATTGATTAGGAATGCAATCCCGACTCCGATAAATGTAGCAAGTACACGAATCGTCGCATTCGTATAGATGTCTCCATCAGTGGACAGCATGATGATGATTAGTGTCATTGTAGACAGACCGATCACATTGTTCAGCTTCATCTGATGAAGTATGGCAATAAGTATGGCTGTTGCAAAGCTGATAATGACGATGGATGTTCCAAAAGCACTGGCCATGAGCACGGCGACGAAACCGCCGATGGTATTCGCAACCAGACGATCCACCAGAGTCTGATACGATTTCTTGACAGATGGCTGCATGGAAGCAACGACCGAAATACCTGCAAGTGAGGCGCCTTCTTCAAAACCTAAAGTAAGCGGGATGAGCAAGGAAAGGAAGACGGCAAGACTTGTTTTAAATGTTCTAGCTCCGATTTTCATATCGTTTGATTCACTCTTTCTGGTATGATTAGACTAAGTATACTACAAACACTTTAAAACTTTAATAAAAACCGAACATAAGGCTGACATCTTGTTGCAAAAAATGATTTAAAACTGTATCATTTGTTTAGACAGTAGGAAATATACCAAAAGGATGGATAAGTAATGAGTTACCTGGTTGAACAATCCATTGAACGCTTAAAATTCAATAATATTAGAATCACCCCGCAAAGACATGCCATACTGGAATATCTGATCGATCAGGATAATCATCCTACCGCTGATGAAATTTACAAGGCACTCGAAAGTCGTTTTCCGAGTATGAGTGTAGCCACTGTATACAATAATCTGAGACTATTTACTGAACTCGGTCTGGTCAAGGAAATGATGTACGGAGACAACTCAAGCCGGTTCGATTTTGCTTCTACCGAGCATTATCATGCAATTTGTTCTGAATGTGGAAAAATTGAAGACATTTATTACCCTGGTCTGGATGATGTCGAAGTAGTTGCTAGTAACCTGACTGGTTTTGCAGTCAATTCTCATCGTCTTGAAATTTACGGACTCTGTCCTGATTGCCAGAAAAATATAGAGAATAACTAATACCGTGTTGAAGACTGGTGTCGTGATAAACGTCGCCAGTCTTTTTTACTCTATATATCGAAACAAGTGTAGTACAATATGCCCATAGGTGAAATATAGAATAGAGGGATAGTAATGAACGATATCATGATTATTGCAAATCCGTCTGCCGGAAAAAAACAAGCAGAAGAATATGCAAAAAAAGCCCGTGATGTCCTGGGTAAACAGAATAGAGAAGCACAGATCAGATTGACGGAGAAGAAGGAAGACATTTCTAATCTTGCAATAGAAGCAGCCTGCAAACAGTATAAATCAATTATTGTGCTTGGGGGAGACGGTACGGTATCTGAACTGGCCAATGGGCTGATCGATCAGGACTATAAACCATCGATTGGTATCATACCGTCGGGAACTGTCAACAATATAGCAAGAGGACTAAATATATCAGTAAATCCTGAAGAGGCAGTGAGGGATTTGACAGCCTGTCGCGAACAGAAAGCGGATGTCGGAAAAATTAACGGGCAGCTCTTTTTGAGTTCGATTTCGGCCGGATCCCTGCCTGAAACGGTCTGGGAAGTCAGTGATGATCAGAAAGAGCGGTACGGTACAGCTGCATACTTTATAGAAGGAATCCGAACATTAAGAGAAGAAGAGTGCTATGATTTTGAAATGGAAGTGGATGGCGTCAGTCACAATAAAAAGCTCAGTCTGCTGCTGATAGGGGCCTCTCATTCAGTAATGGGTATTCCTCAATTTTTCAATGATGCTGGAGTGGATGATGGACATCTATATATGTTAGGTGTAGAAGAGTCCACTATAAGTGAAAAACTGTCGATTTTTTCCCAACTGCTGAGCAGGAAATCAACTTTGAATGAGTCACAGGAGAAAGCGTTTGTTCTGCCGTTCAAACAAGCGGAGATAAAAACTGACCATCCTGATGTACATGTAGCCATCGATGGTGAAAAAGGGCCTTCTTTCCCGGCACATGTCGAAGTTTTGCCAGGTTTTCTGACATTCCTTGTTCCTTCTGAAAAAGGCTGAATTTGCCATGTCTGAGACACACCAAAAGACTATTAAAAACGGTTCTGTTATTATAGTATAAAAACAAGTTCACAATCCATATTGAAGGAATGATTAAATGAACAGACAGTCATGGTGGGAAGATGCAATCATTTATCAGATCTATCCAATGAGTTTCAATGATAGCACAGGTAATGGAATCGGAGACATCAATGGGATTAAGGAAAAACTTGATTACATTAAAAGTCTAGGCGTCAATACTTTGTGGGTCAACCCTGTTGTCCTGTCCAATCATGTAGACAATGGATATGACGTGATCGACTATACAAAAGTAGATCCTTTGTTCGGGTCGGAAGAAGACAGCCGATCCTTTATCGAGGAAGCCAAAAAGAGGGAATTCAGACTGATTTTTGATTTTCCCCTTAATCATACATCCGATCAGCACCCCTGGTTTAAAAGTGCTTTGAAAGGAAAAGATGATCCATACCGCGATTATTATATCTGGGCAGACTCAGAAGGAGATCCTTATCCAAATAACTGGACGGCTGGCTTCGGAGGTCCGGCATGGACTAAAGAGATGAACGGAGACCAGTATTATCTCCACCTGTTTATGGAGCAGATGCCAGACCTGAACTGGGATCACGAGCCTTTGAGAAAAGAAATGGCTGAAGTGATTAATTACTGGTCAGATCAGGGAGTAGACGGTGTAAGAATGGATGCCTTCATCTATATCGACATTGACAAGGAGTTTCCTGAACATCCTGAAGATTTCGGTTCAGCTCAAGAAGTCAGTTCGAACGGAAAACTGATTAAAGAGTACCTGACAGAAATGAATGAACGGATCAATAAAGAAGAAAAAGAGATTTTTATGATTGGTGAAGCCACTAGTGCTGATGCTGAGAGGATCCATTGGTATACAAATGATAATATGGTCGACAAAATTATTTCTCTTCAGCATTTTACTGATAAAGAAGAAGATAAGATAGAAGATCTGCCTAAAGAGAAACAGCATGTTCCCTTAGATATGACTAAGTTTAAGGACATGCAGAAGGCGTTTCAGGAAACCTTGTCCGATAAAGGAGGTCCTATTCTTTTCTGGAATAATCATGATCGTCCGCGTGCACCTCAAAAATACGGAGATATGGAAGAATACCGTGATGAAACAGCAAAAACAATGGCAACCTTACTGTATCTTCAAAGAGGAATTCCAATCATTTATTACGGTGAAGAAATCGGGATGAATAATGCCTGGTTTGACGATCCGGGAAACGTGACGGATTCAGGTGTCAGAGAATTTTATAACTCGGCTAGGGAATATGGCTGGAGTCATGAAGAAGCGATGAAAAATATCAATCTAACTGCTAGAGACGGTAGTCGAGGGATCATGCAGTGGACGGACGACAAATATGCTGGCTTCACTGATGATGCTGATCCCTGGATAAAGTATAACCGGGAAAGGAAGTATAATGTACGAGATCAGGAGAAAGACGAGAACAGCATTCTGCACTATTACAGAAAGCTGCTCGATTTGAAGAAGACCAATTTATTTAAAGATGGAGACTGGTCGCTGGACGATGAGACTAGAGAGAATCTGTATGTTTATGAACGAACCTACCAGGATCAGAAAGGCCTTGTCTGCTGCAACTTCTCTTCAGAAACAGAAACGTATCAGATCAAGTCATCAGACTTTCCTGGAGAAATGGTCCTGTCGGTAGGAGAAGTTGATGTTACTGATACTGAAATTACTCTAGGTCCATATAGTTCATGCGTCTTGGTGAACTGATTAAATCAACTGTATAAGAAATAGTTGAATCCCCGGACGTGCTGTCACAGTGACGAATTCGGGGATTTCTGTCTTTATAGTACTGAAGCAATTTTTCCGGTCATTAATCCGGTATTGCTTCTTTCTGTACAGATTGATATAATTATAGGAGAAGTAAGCGTATTTACTTCTTGTTACGAGTATCATCATTATATGATCAGCAAGATATTGTATTGACACTGTGGTAGACAGGTGTTATGATATAAGAGTTGCTGAACAAATTAACTATCCGCAATAGCTCAGTTGGTAGAGCGCACGACTGTTAATCGTGTTGTCGCAGGTTCGAGCCCTGCTTGCGGAGTTTTCTTATGGAGAATTGTCCGAGTGGCTGAAGGAGCACGCCTGGAAAGCGTGTATACGGTTTTTCCGTATCGAGGGTTCGAATCCCTCATTCTCCGTAGTTTTAATTTTATCACGGCCCCTTGGTCAAGCGGTTAAGACACCGCCCTTTCACGGCGGTAACACGGGTTCGAATCCCGTAGGGGTCATACATAAATAGGCGCTGTAGCTCAGTTGGTAGAGCAACGGATTGAAGCTCCGTGTGTCGGCAGTTCGACTCTGTCCAGCGCCATTATATTCTGGAGGGATAGCGAAGTGGCCAAACGCGGCGGACTGTAAATCCGTTCCTTCGGGTTCGTAGGTTCAAATCCTACTCCCTCCATTCTTTAGGGGTATAGTTTAATGGTAAAACTATGGTCTCCAAAACCATCGATGTGGGTTCGACTCCTGCTACCCCTGTTAGCGTAAATTTGCATGACATCTTTTGACAAGTATGCTATGCTTTTAATAAGAATATGGCGATTGTGGCGAAGTGGTTAACGCACCGGGTTGTGGTCTCGGCATTCGTGGGTTCGATCCCCATCAGTCGCCCTTCAATGGGCTATAGCCAAGTGGTAAGGCAACGGGTTTTGGTCTCGTCATTCCTAGGTTCGAATCCTAGTAGCCCAGTTTTATATCAATCCTTGTACTGACTAAGTCATGCAAGTGCTGATCATATGGAACTCAATGCCGATGCATTGAGTTTTCTTTGTATATCACGTGCTTTTCCAGTTCGCGCGATTGACTGGGGTGCATAATCTAAACAGAAAAGGGTTTTTATCATGGGTAAGAAACATGGCATTTTTTTGCTGTCGATGGGAATCATCATTTTAGTGCTGTCTATTTATATAGTCTTTTTAGATCCGATTGTCGGTGGAGTAGGTCTTTTAATAGGAATCTGGAACATCTTCATAGGTATACGAACAATCAGAGGGAAATGGTTCTTTGGTTCACGATTCAATGATGAGGACGAGTAGAATAAGTGAGTAGGGCGTAATGACCTGTAAAAGGGTACACGCTCTTTTTTTGTTATTAAGATGGCACTTCCTTCAATGTTTTTCCTGATTTGATCAAAGAAGAAGATAGTAATAAGTCGTGTAGATGCTTAATTTCAGATGATTACTTTTTAAATTGCTTGGTGATGTCAGAGCAGGGAGAGCCTAATCGTACGTTCAGGTTGAAATGGGGAGTAAGGTATAGCTAAAATCAGTCTACTTACATTACAGAAATGCATATGAATTTGGAAGTGTCATTAGGTACCATCTAGTTATAGCTTAACATTCAAATTCTATTGGATTCTCTAATTAGAAGCCTTCTAGCTGTATCTTTGGACTTAAATAAGACGTGTACTAAAGCTAGAAGCCGTGTAGTTAAATAATATGGAGGAAAGTCAGAAGTAAACTACAAGTAGAACCCTTCTTAATAGTAACTCATAGAGGAAATAAGATATCAGAGTACAAGTAAACAGTAATATTGAAACTCTAAGCTTCTAATACTTATCCATAGGGCAGCTTAAAACGCGTAAAAGTAAAATCACACTACCAAATGAAAAAGCATCCGAACCTATAAGAGTAAAGTTTACTCAATATAGGTCGGAAGCTTTTTACATTATAAGTTTGTATTCAATCAGAAGGTGAGAAGTGACGATAAATTATTCTTCAGAATCTTCTTCCGTATCGTCTTCTTCAGGTTCCTCTTCAGGCTCTTCTTCCTCAGGCTCCTCTTCAGAAGAATCCGGCTCAGTTCCAGGGGGTTCTTCTTCTGTTTCTTCTTCCTCCTGAGGCTCTTCAGGTTCTTCTTCGATCTCTTCTTCAGGTTCCTCTTCAGGCTCTTCTTCCTCAGATTCCTCTTCTTCTTCGATTCTTTCAGGAATCGTGATGGAGACAGATGATTCAGGCCCAGTGTTTCCATATGCAGAAACAGAGAGGGTGATCGTTAATGAGCCGGAAGGGGGCTCGGTGATGACCGCTTCAGTGTCGCTTAAAGTAGTAGACTGACCGTCCACTGACAGATTATAAGTGAGTGATTCATCTTCATTGTCTAAAGTGTACTCATCCCAAGTGATAGTCAGTTCGTCAGATTCCTCATCGTAATCGGCAGACAGACCAGTTGGAGCGGACAGTTCTTCACCATAAGAGGTTGAGACGTCAGAAGGCTCTGTTCCTGCCACAAAGAGTTCTGTGACGATATTATCAGACGGGGTGTTAGGTCCCGGCAATTGAGCTGGATTCGATCCATCCTCAACATCGACGACGCTGACAGAAGAAGGGCGAGACCAGTCACTGTTATCCATACCTTCAGAAACATACTCCATGATTTCACGGTAGATTTGTCTAGGCAGTTGACGGGTGCCGTCATTCAAGCTTAAATAGCCGTCTCCATAGCTGTCGTATCCAGCCCAGACTGAAAGAGAGTAATTTGTTGTATACCCAACGTACCACGAATCAGGAACAGCTCCTGAAGGATAGTTGTATTGGTCCATCTGATCCTGAGTAAAGTTAGTTGTACCCGTTTTACCTGCTTGAGGCAGATTGGATATACCGACTGTATTGTAATTCGCAGAAACAACATCTTTTAATACATCAGTAATCATATAAGCCGTATAGTCAGACATCGCCTGATTTGTTTCTGGAGTCAGATCGATTTCCTGTCCGTCTTGAGTAATTACTCTTGATACAGTATAGGGCTCTGTATAGTTCCCACCGTTGGCAAATGATGCGTAAGATCCTGCCAGCTGCAGTGGAGAGAGATTTCCGTTAATAGCATTTTGCTCAACAAGCGAATCAGCACTTGAGTTTAACGTCTCAATATCAATTCCAAGATTAGTTAAAAACTGCTCAACTTGGGCATTCTCAAGGTCTTCATTCATGACTTTGGCTGCAGGGATGTTTCTTGAATCAACCAGGGCATCTCTTAAACTGATTTGGCCTCTATACTGTCTGTCATAGTTTCTAAGAGGTGTACCGTCTGAATAGCTGTATTCTTCATCAATAATCTGATGATAGGTCGAATACTGTAAGGATTCGATTGCTGGGCCATAAGTTGTCAAAGGCTTGATTGTAGAACCGACTGATCTGGACTGGGTGGATCGATTAGCTGAAAGCTGACTTTCCTGGTTACGTCCTCCTGCTAAAGCCCTGACCTTTCCAGTTTCAGCTTCAACAAGAGAAACAGCAGACTGGATATCATCATTGACAAAGTTGACATAGTCTTCAGAGTTAAGAACATCGTAGACTCTCTGCTGAGCATCCATATCTATATTTGTTTCAATGGTCAACCCAGCAGTGTAGGGATCAAGACTGGTTTTTTCCTTTACTTCATCAAGGACAGTGACCAGGTAGCCATCGAATACCATATTATTCTGTTCATCCTGAGACCGCTCGATCAGACCTTCATCAATTGGTGTTTCCATTGCTGCATTTGCTTCTTCTTCAGTAATCATACCCTCATTTCGCATCACGCTGATGACAACATTGCGTCGGCGTTCTGCAAGGTCCGGATTGACATATGGATTGAACCGGTTAGGGGCCTGAGCCATTCCTGCAAATAAGGCCGCTTCATGGATTTCAAGTTCACTGACGTGCTTGCCATAATATTCTTCAGCTGCTGTTGCCACGCCGTAAACATTACCTGCCATATGAATCTTATTTAAATATAAGGACATAATCTGTTCTTTAGATAACTGACGTTCCAGCTGAACAGCCAGCCAGGCTTCCTGAGCTTTACGTCTCAGAGTCTGGTCTTCACGCGCTGTTGAGAACACTGAGAGTTTGACGAGCTGCTGAGTAATTGTACTTCCGCCACCAGAAATCTGGCCACGATTTGTTACGAATCCTGCAGCTGCACGGGCAATACCAATCGGATCGACACCCATGTGACTGTCGAAACGCTGATCTTCAATCGCAGTCATCGCATTGATCATAACTTCTGGAAATTCGTCGGGATTTGCAAAGTTTCTGCTTTCTGCGCCTAGTGTGTAGAAGACTTCACCATTCATATCTACCAATTCGGAAGAAAAGGTACCTAAAAGGTCATCTTCAGTCATTTCAGGAGCACTTGCTGCATAATAGACGAATAAGGATCCGCCAGCAACCACAGCCAGCATAATCAGTGCAAACAGTGTCAGAAAGGCACGTTTGATCCATTTTCCAGCTCCACCTTTTTTCTTCGGCTGATTTGTGTTCTTCTTGTTTTTCTTATAATTTTTTCTTGTTACCTGATCGTTCTGGGACATAATACGCTCCTTCTCTTCCATTAAATTAATCGTTATGGAAGACAGCATTTTTCTTTATTTATATCAAAAAAGAACATTACACTAATTTCTCTGGCCCGTCAATAGAGCGGTTTTTTTCTTAAACTGTTCTTAAAGATCTCTGTTCACAATTAACTTGTCTACTATGGACAAATAGGGAAGTCGGGGGGCTAATGAATACTGAAGTTCATAGCCATCCTTTTCGAAGACAGAATAAGGGATAGATTTTTTCCCATTCTTTTCAAACTGCTGATCCCACCATTTTTTCAGGACGGAAAAGTCAAGAATGAAGACTTTATCGAGTGTGCTGAAACGGACAACGATAAAACAGATGCCGCCCTGATCGACGCAGGCTTCCATGTGAGAAAGCTGATGGTCGTGAAAGTTCTTAAGAGGAAAAGATGTTTTGTTTCTAGTTTCCTTCGCCTCAAAATCGATGTAGTAACCATTATAAATGCCATTGTAGTCTGTAGTAGAGGCCTTTTTATAGTAGGCTTCTGTAATTTTCGCTGCACTTCGACTCGGATAGTCGACATTAACAACTTGTATTGGAATCGGTTTTTTATGAATCACTGCTATTTTTCTGAGGAGATAATAATCGTTCGTCTGGTTCAGATCTTCTTCGAGAGTCATTCCCCGATTACTGTACCCAGTTTTTTTCTTCTTCGGTTGATTTTTTTTAGTCTTTTTGTCATCATTAACGAGATAAGGTTGACCATTAGGGTAACGAATAGTCATAAATTTTCACACCCTCAATTCAGGATACTATCAGTTTACCAAACAATTGTTTCTAAATATAGAATGGGAGGAGAAGTTTATCAAAAAATTATATGTCAGCGGATACCGTTCATATGAGGTATCAGTTTTTGCTGAAGATGACCCAAAGCTGCATTATATCAAGCTGTATTTTGAGAAAAGACTGATTGACTATATTCATGAAGGGCTTGAATGGGTGATCATTTCTGGAAATATAGGTACGGAACTTTGGATGGGAGAGGTCGTTTTGAAAGTAAAGACGGACTATCCTGACCTTAAGCTCGCAGTTCTGCTCCCATTCACAAATTTTCAGAGCAACTGGAATGAAAAGAATCAGGGTCTTTTTAATACAATCATAGAAAAGGCAGATTATCTGAATTATACCTCCAATACTGATTACCAGAATCCAGGCCAGCTAAAAAACAATCAGGAGTTCATTATAAGAAATACAGACGGCTGTCTGCTCTTCTACGATACAGAGCATGAAGGCAAGGTCAAGTTTTTCTATGAAGCGGCAAAGAGATACCAAGAAATGAGTACGTATGAAGTGGATCTGATCTCTTTTGATGAACTGCAATGGTTCATAACTGATCTTGAAGAGGAACAGTTTGACCAGATATAAGACTAGGCATTAAGACTATATCAAGTCAGAAATTTAGTCTGCCCTTCCACGCTGCTGCAGAGTTTCTCTCATAACCAGGCGGTGCAGGTGCTTAACTTGGTCAGGGAGTTGATCACCATAAGTAAGCAGATAATGAGAGATGAGTTTAGATAAATCAGCACAGAAGTCTGGAAAATGATCGTCAGACAAAATACGTTCTGCCTGTTCAACAAGAGCCTGCCGTAATTCAGGAAACGGGGATAAGGAAGATGAGAAGCTGCAGAAGAGGATAGCATCATATAACTGTTTTTCTTTCTTATTCATAAATCTGCAACACCTTTCTTTGGATTATTGGATATGATGACCCGATACATCAATATTGAGATAAGTCAGACAAATTTAAGAACTATGTCATAATAAAGATACGGGTATCTTCACTTTTATAGTAGAGTTTGTTATAATAAGGGCTGTAGTATAAATTATAGCATAATCCAGTAAACGAGTTTAAACCATCATAAATGAATCGATAATAGATGAGGTGTAGGAATGGATAGGGAATTGACTCAGAAAGAGATCCTTGAAAAAGATTTTAAAACTAAAATGCGTGGCTACGATCCAACAGGTGTAGATGAATTTCTTGATGTGGTCATTAGAGATTATGAATCATTTCAAAATGAAATCGATAAACTGAAAGCTGAAAATAATCGTCTGCTTGATAAGTTGGATGATCAGTCGAAGCAGATGAGCACTCAAAACCAGAACCAGAGTCAGTCTAGCTCGAATGTCACCAACTTTGATATTCTGAAACGTCTGTCAAATCTTGAACGTCACGTTTTCGGTTCAAAATTGGACAATCAGTAAACAATATTTGAATAGTGTACATCACGGATAATCGCGCAGCTCCTTGTGAGCTGTGAGGAAAGTCCATGCTCACACAGGCTGCGATGCCTGTAGTGTTCGTGCGCAGCGAAACAATAAGCTGCGGCTCTCAAGTGATTGAGATGACGGCAGGAAAAAGAGCTACGGGGAGACCTATGCTTGAGTACCCTTGAAAGTGCCACAGTGACGAAGCAGACGGGGAAACGCGTCTGGTGGAACGCGGTAAACCCCTCGAGTGAGCAACCCAAACTTATGGTAGGGGCACTTTTCTCCTGGAATTGAACAGAGAGAAGAGGCCGGGCTGATTATGCCCGAGCAGACAGATGGTTATCTCTGAGTGGACTTCACCGTCCATTCTAGACAGAACATGGCTTACAGTGATGTACATAGTGACTGAAATCCTCTCTATCCAGGGAGGATTTTCTTTACGTCAAGAGATAATTCATTCATACTAGTAGAAAAAGAGAGGTGTCGGATAAATGACGTATCAATTACTGGCAACAGCAGCAAGCGGAATAGAAGCGCTTGTTGGAAACGAACTGAAAGACATGGGATACGACGTTGAAGTGGAGAACGGTCGTGCGCGTTTTGAAGGGAATAAGGAAGACATCGCAAAGGCCAACTTGTGGCTCCGTACAGCTGACCGCGTAAAAATCATCGTAGGCGAATTTGAAGCCAAGACATTTGATGATCTATATGAACAGACTAAAGCTCTGCCTTGGGATGATTACCTGGCTATGGACTCAGCTTTTCCTGTCAGCGGAAAATCTATAAAATCAACATTGTACAGTGTGCCTGATGTTCAGCGTATCGTGAATAAGGCGATTGCTGACAAAATAAAGGATGTTTACCATCGTCGCGGAATGCTACCAGAAACTGGAGCAAAATTCCCCATTGAAGTGGCTATCCGTAAAGACAAGGTCCTTTTAACGATCGATACAACTGGACCGAGTCTGTTCAAGCGAGGCTACCGCATCGATAAAGGTGGCGCACCATTAAAAGAAAATATGGCTGCTGCTTTGGTTATGCTGACAACTTGGCGAAAGGACCGTCCATTCGTCGATCCGACGTGTGGTTCCGGGACTATTCCGATTGAAGCAGCTCTGATCGGTCATAACATCGCTCCTGGCTTCAACCGCAGCTTCCTGTGCGAAGACTGGCACTGGATGCCGGAAGAGTTGTGGCAGAAAGTCCGCGTGGATGCAGAAGAGCAGGCTGACTACGATATTGAACTGGATATTTTAGGAACGGATATCGACGGACGTATGATCGAAATCGCCAAAGCAAACGCTTTGGAAGCAGGGTTATCACACAGCATTGAATTCAAACAGCTGCAGGTAGCTGACTTCAAGACAGACAAGGAATTCGGAATCATTGTTTCCAACCCACCATACGGGGAACGATTAGGCGATCCTGAACAGGCATACCAGATCTACCGTGATATGGGCCAGGCCTTCAGACCACTGACGACTTGGAGCAAGTATATTATAACCAGTGATCTGGACTTTGAAGAGCACTACGGTCAGAAAGCAACCAAGAAACGTAAACTGTACAACGGATACCTTAGAACGGATTATTTCCAGTACTGGGGTAAGCGTAAATAAGTAACAGAATACAAAAACGATCAAACTCATTAACTACCAGGATGTAAGACTGGCGGAAGGTGGGTTTTTTCGTATTTTCACTAGAAGTCATCTTTATAAAAAGCTATACTTCTGACATAGAGATTCTGACTGTTGAGGAGGGCAATAATGATTGAAGGATTGAGTCATATCACATTGGTCGTCACAGATCTTGACAGAACAGCCCGGCTGTTTTCTGATATATTTGAAGCTGAAGAAGTTTATGACAGTGGAGAAAAGAAGCATTCGCTTTTCAAGGAGAAATTCTTTCTTATTGCAGGCGTCTGGGTTGCTATAATGGAAAGCGAAGATATAAAAAATGAAACGTATCATCACGTCGCATTCAAAATCTCGAATTCTGAATATGAAATCTATAAAAAGAAGCTGGAGGCTTACGATATCCGAATGAGAGAGTCAAGGCCGAGAATAGAGGGTGAAGGGCGTTCGCTTTATTTTTACGACTATGATAACAACTTGTTCGAACTGCATACCGGGAAGCTTGAAGAACGCCTTGATAGTTATAATAAGGTGTAGGTCGATTTTTTACTTTTATATGCTCAGAAATCCTAGTGAAGATTCGTAAATGTTTTGAGAGGATGGATCATAATGGAAAAGACTTTAGTCATTATAAAACCAGATGCCGTTGAAAGAAATCTGATCGGACAGATAATAGATATATATGAAAGAAACGATTTGAAGGTCATCCAGATGAACATGATGAAACCTACTTTAGAGCAGGTTCAGAAACATTATTCTGAGCATCAGGGGAAGTTTTTTTACAACAGACTAGTTGAGTATCTGACGAGCGGTGATATTGTTGTCCTATTATTGAAAGGAAAAGGAGCTATCGAGCGTGTCAGAAAATTAAATGGAAAAACTAATCCGGAAGAAGCAGAAGAAGAGACATTAAGAAAACGATTTGGCATTGACCACACGAGAAATTCGGTTCATGCGTCAGATTCTGAAGAAAAAGTGGCATATGAATCTGCAATCTGGCTTGCTAAATCATAAATAAGAGCGAAATTAAAAAATAGAGCGCAGAAGGATAAGGCCTTCCGGGCTCTATTTTTGTATGCTAAAAGTGTGGAATACAAGTTTCCTCACATAAGATCTTTCTTTCTCGGACTGAGGATCAGAAAGAGAAAACTATGTATGAAGAATAAGATAAGCCATAGAATCCCTATCCATATAGCCTCGATAACAAGCGGAATAATAAAAAATGGCATGGTCAGAAGGATGATCATTGAAACAAATAGATACAAAATCACTTTTCTTTCATGTCTGTCCCACCAGGTAGAGTGTTCAGGGTGGGGGATTTCAGATTTTGATTTCATCAATTATCAGCACCTTTAATATCAATTATATTAATTTACCTGTCAATAATTTCTGAGCCTATTAAAAGAATGACAAGTAGGTCAATATGCAATTTTTTCTCCTATTGATAGCTTATGTAAAGATAAGGCCGAGACAATTGCCTCGGCCTTTCTATAGTTAAGAATGATGATTGAAACTAATTATTATAAGATAACCGCTCCGATTATTCCGAAGATGA
Organism: Alkalibacterium pelagium; assembly: GCF_900109325.1. GTDB lineage: Bacteria > Bacillota > Bacilli > Lactobacillales > Carnobacteriaceae_A > Alkalibacterium > Alkalibacterium pelagium. The sequence continues at coordinate 5,702 of NZ_FNZU01000002.1, read as the reverse complement.
TGATTGGAATATCAAAGTGGGTGAATGTTGCCACACAGGTGTCCCAAATGTGATCGTGCTGGCCATCCACATTCAGACCGGCTGTTGGTCCAAGCGTACTGTCTGAAGCTGGAGAACCGGCGTCACCAAGAGCTGCAGCTGAACCGATCAGAAGAATCGTCGCAGCAGGACTGAAACCTAACTCTAAAGCTAAAGGAACATAGATTGCAGCGATGATAGGAACCGTACCAAATGAAGTTCCGATACCCATTGTAATGAACAGACCTAAGACGATCATACCTGTAGCGGCCAGAAGCTGGTTGTCACCTATAATCCCTGTAACTGATCCAACTAACGTTTCAACGCCGCCTGTCGCACGGATGACATCTCCGTAACCTGAAGCAACCAGCATTACGAAGGCGATGAAGCCCATCATGCCAATCCCATCTTTAACCATGCCATCCAGATTTGTCCATTTGATTGCTCCACCGACAACCATGATCGCCAGCCCGACGATAGCGCCTAGAACTAGTGACCCAACAGCGAGTTGAACAACCAGGGCAGAGATTGCACCAATAAGGGCAAAGATGTGTGTACGATTAAGTTTAACTTCTTCCTCAGACTCATCTCGGTCTTTATACCCAAACTTGTTGCCTGAATGTTCATCGTATTCACGAGGTTTACGATAAGTAATAAGAACGGCAATCAACAAGCCAACGAGCATAGCCAGTCCAGGAATCCATAGAATCTGCCAGATCGAAATATCGCTGACGTCCATTCCGCTCTGAGCCATTTCGTCACGTATGATATTGTGGAAAATCAGCCCATAACCTACAGGAATTGTAATGTATGCTGATTTCAAACCGAAAGTCAGCGCAGTGGCGACAGCTCGTCTATCTATTTTCAGTTTATTGAAAACAGAAATAAGCGGGGGGATAAGGATCGGAATAAACGCGATGTGGACCGGAATCAGGTTCTGAGAAAACATGCTGATAAACGCAATAATAAATATTAGTGTGCGTCCAGTTCCTCTAATACTTCTCGACAATCGTTGGGTCACGATTTTTGCTGCACCAGTCTGGTGAATAGCTGCAGCTAAGGCACCAAGTAATATGTAGTTCAGTGCAGTTTCTGCATTTCCACCCATACCACCTATCAATGTTTCCAGCGTTTCGATAAGGGGCATTCCTGAAACCAGGCCACCTACGATCGCCGCAACAATAAGCGCGAGAAGTACGTTCAGCTTGAATAAAGATAATCCAACCATGACAACTACTGAAATTAAAACAGGGTTAGTTAACACTTTCTCACTCCTCTAATTATAATCATACCAATTTTTAACTTAACTAAAATAATACCATAGATTTGCTTCAAGTAGAAAATATTTTAATTCGAAGTATTATTTGAGTGTCAACTATTACTGAGAAATATAAAGCATTTATATACTGGTAGTCGGACTGTCCATATCTTATGGTTCAAAAAAAGAGGCCTGCGTTTAGACCAGCCTCAGTCCAAAATTTTAAGTTTCCTTTATCGATTTGTTCGGTTATTATCACGATATCCCCCAGGACCATACATAAAATATTTAATGCAATATAGTGCTGCAAGACCAACGATCACATAGACGATACGGGCAATTATATTATTCTGACCTCCAAATATAGATGCAACCAGATCAAACTCAAAAAGTCCGACTAACAACCAGTTGACTCCACCAATGATTAAAATGGCTAAAGCGACTCTGTCTAATGTTTTCATTTTTTTATTCCCCTCCTTTCTCTTCTATATTTAAGACACCTAGAGTATAGTTCAAACCCTTTGATATAGCGAGTTATAAGCCCCGAAATATGGAGTAATGTCTCTCAAAAGTTTTAGTCTTTGAATTGACTATCAGACAATTACTTATTTACGATTATGTGAAATTAATAAATGAAACTGATATACTGTTTGTATAAATGTGAGTATTTTAAGAAAAGATTATTGCAGTTTTAAAATAGGGAGTGTTTAAATGAGCGAACAAGTCATCCTTACCAATATGTGTCTGATACGTAACCCTGAAAACCAAGTCGTTGTTCAGGATAGACGAGATAAGAACTGGTCAGGAATAACTTTTCCAGGTGGGAAAATTGAATATGCTGAATCTTTCAAGAAGGCTGTTATAAGAGAAGTTTATGAAGAAACCGGACTGGTCATTTCTGACCCTGTCCTTGTCGGTACCAAGCAGTTTCAGACTGACAAAGACGAACGCTACATCGTTCTATTATACATAGCAACGCAGTTTACTGGTACATTGAGGTCATCCGAAGAAGGAGAAGTATTCTGGTTAGACGTATCGGAACTCCAAAATTATAAGCTGGCTCCTGACCTGATGGATATGTACAAGGTGATGATTTCAGATGAACTAAGTGAATTTTATTATGTGCGTAATCAAAACGAAGAGTCAGACTGGGAGCTTCAATTATTATAAATGCATTTAACAGAAAAGCCGGCTGCTGTCATGGATACTTTAATTAAGGAGAAGAAGATGAGAATTCATTGTACTAAAAAAATGCTTAAAGCGATAAAAAATAGTGATGGTAACTTTGGAGATTCAAAGGTTACAATCGATATGGATTATGATCATGCGATAGATTCGGATGAACTTTACGACTGGCACGCCAATGTAGTGGAGCTTACAAGGGCGACTGTATTGGTTGTCCTGATGAATGATAAAACATATTATCCTATAGTTTGCGGGCCTGTTAGATTAAGTAAAATAAATACTATTTTAGATGATTTCCAGTCCAATCTGCTTCAATTAATGCAGAAAACTAGCATTCCTGAACATATTAGGGTTGATTAAGTTAATAACTTCAAGGATGTAACTTTAACTAAGACTTTGACCCGTAGTAAAGTCAGTCAACTTAGCTCAACAGGAACGGACGCGCTACAATATGTCTATTATGAAGATTTAAATATAAAGGATATAGACCCTATAAGGTTAAGCGTCTGGTTAAGCGGAGTCTATCGAACAAAAAATGGGGTGTTCAATAAGCCGATTAATCTGTGGATAGATGAATGGCAAGGGCGTATCCATTAAATATAGGAGAAGTGTATTCAATAACGTTGACTGGTGAAAGTATCAAGTGTTTTAATTAAATAATCTTTCCACGAGTCAGTGTCTTTCAATAGAAAGAAGGAAGGTTGGGGGACCCCAACCTACAAAAGCATTGTAAACAATGAACGACTGTCTAGCAAATATAGATGGTATTTCGTTGTTTTTTTTGCGGAAAAGGTGAGTGGCTTTGCCTTGCGTCCAACTGAATAACTTCGAGCTAACCGAGTGTGTTCTAAGACGCATCTTACAACCAACTGAGTGACCCCAATCAAGTTAAGTGGGTTCCAAGATCCATCTTGCGACCAACTCATCGACTACAAACCAAATGAGCAGGTGCTAAGACTTATTCTCCCCCAACTTTCTTCCCGTCACTTAAAGAAGAAGGAACTAAATTAACCAGACGATATTAGCTACCAGACATCAGAGCCTTCAATACGCTCCTATAACGCTCTCCCATTCAAAAAAAGTTGACTTTAAGTAAGTATAGATAGTATCCTTTATATTAGTGCGTTAAAGGAGACGATTATTATGAACTTGATTAATGGTGTTTTAAATGTGATATATGATGTCAGTTATTTTATCATGCCGATATTTATCTTACTCCTAGTATTCAATTCAGGATTAAGTGAACATCCGAAAACGATTTTGAAGACTGTTAAAGATAATTGGGCTTTTTTCCTGAGGTTGGTCGCTTTCAACAATGTGATTCTACCAGTCATTCTCTGGCAGCTTCTCAGAGTCATCCCAATTGAACCGGTTTATTCTGCAGCATTTGTTATTCTATTCTTATGTGCGGGAGCCTCAACAGTTATTGCGTTTGTGCAGGAAGCTAGCGAGAAAATCACTTATGCTGTTTCAACAATGATTCTGTTGACCTTGTCAACAGTTCTAATTTTACCTATTCTTTTACCGATGATGATTGAAGGAGTAGAAATCACATCCCTGGACCTTGTCGGAAGCCTTGTAGCCAGTATCCTGCTGCCTTTATTTGCTGGATCTGTCATGCGACTGATTTTCGAAGAGACGGCGCTGAGAATCAAGCCTTTCACATTGAAGGCGCAGAAAATACTGATGAATATAGCAGTATACGGCATGATGCTTGGCCTTCTTCCTGAACTGGTTCAGCTTATCGGGAGTGGTGTGATTACGTCAAGCATTCTTGTTGTACTGTTGTCGGCAGGTATCGGCTACCTTATTGAATCAAAAAATCCTGACCGAGCAATGCAGCTGACATCCGGGTTTGCAGGGGGACAGAGGAATGGTGCAGTAGCATTTGCAGTGGTTTTAAACAACTTTTCTGATCCAGGGATTTTTCTTACGATTGCTGTGACAACGATGATCAGTACAGTGTTATTCAGTGCCTTATCCACCTATATGGGCAAATCAAGACTTAAAGAGGCCGAAACTAGATAAGGTTTCAATTAAAAAAATTACTTGCCGGCCGTGATACCTACGGATTCGGTATAAAGGAGATTAATAATGAATTGGATTACATTTTTTATCGATAAAGCCGTACCTGTAGTTATGGCAGTACTTACTTTAATTATTGGATCAAGTCTGATTAAGGTTTTCAACAGACTATTGACGAGACAAGTTAAGAAATCAAAAATGGATGAAAGTCTTAAGCCATTCCTTCTGTCTGTTTTTAGTGTCGTAATGAAGATTCTTCTTATTATTGTTGTAATCGGTATTCTAGGCATACCAACAGCGTCGTTTGTTGCTGTTCTAGGTGCAGGAAGTCTGGCGATTGGTCTGGCTTTTCAAGGCGCTCTGTCTAATCTGGCTGGAGGGGTTCTACTTCTGACCATGCGACCGTTCAAGGTAGGGGATTATATTGAAGGGTCCGGATACAGTGGAACAGTCAAAGCCATCCAGATTCTTTATACCGAACTGATTACTCCGGACAATAAAATGATCTACATTCCTAACGGGACACTGTCAAATGCTGGAATCGTCAATTATTCAGTTCATGACACCCGACGAGTCGATTTCACTTTCGGTGTTGGATACGAGACAGATACTCAGCATGTGCTGAATGTATTGGAAGGTATTTTAAATAATCATGAGTTGGTCATGTCTGATCCTGAACCGTTTATTCGCCTGTCTGCTCATGGAGACAGTGCCGTCGAATATGTTGCGAGAGTATGGGTCAAATCCGAAGATTACTGGACGGTACACTTTGATGTCCTGCAGGAAGTTAAGAAATCGTTTGACCAGGAAGGGATTTCAATTCCTTACCCTCAAATGGATATTCATATGACTAATTAAATAAAAAAGAGGTTGGGACAAAAAGTCCTAGCTAACCAATAAACAGAAGAAAACCGAGTAGAAATGTACACCCGTACAAACCTACTCGGTTTTCTTTGTCTCAAATGCCCATTAGCCTCGTCTCTTGTTGTATTTTCTTAGATTGTTTGCCATAAATATCAGGTTCGTTTCATTTTCCACTTTCGATTGTCCACGAACTGAAAATCGAGTGAAACCTAAATTAGCCTTCACCTGTCCGAAAGTTGGCTCGACATCGATTTTTCGCTGCCTGTATAATGTAGCCCCTTCTTCAGTTGAAAGCTGTTCTTTAATTTTTAGTTTTTGCTCTTCATACTCATAATTAATCCACAAGGATTTT
>NZ_FNZU01000007.1:11450-132157 GCF_900109325.1 Alkalibacterium pelagium | reverse complement strand
CTTCACCCAACGGGTGAAGAAGGAATAGAGTGATAAACCTTATCAAAGCGGGATAAATGCCTGTTCTGACAAGGTACTATGAATTATTCAGGATAAATATATAGAATTTCTCGAATCTAAGCAAGTGTCTGAAGAAAAACGAGAAGTCATTGTAGCGAAAACAAAAGATATTCCTACAAACGTAATTCCTCATAATCCTCCTTGGCCAATTAACTAAACATTATAATATCAATAGAAGCTATTTCTATTAGGCATAACCACCACAGAAAAAGATTTAAGACACTTTTTCTGTGGTGAAATTTTTTAGCTGATTTATTACTTTTTCATCATTACTTAAGTCTGAATAAAGTAAGTTTCAATTATTAAGATGTAACTTTATTTACATCAGTATCGTTCAACTTAACTGTTTAATTATTGCATATGACTTCCATAGAATAATTTAGATTACCTAATGACCCGTAACACAAATGAATGAAATCTATTTGATAGCTGTAGCTCGGTGTAATGTGCCTTACTCTTCAAAAAATGTCCTATTAGACGATATATTCAAGCTGTTTTCTTCATCCCAAAATACTCTAGGTCCTCGCATTTTCAGTTCGTAAACACCGTATTCAGTTGTCACGGTGAAGATATCAGTTTCTTCGTTAAATTCAACTGTGTAGTCTTGATATTCAGTATAGTTCTCATTTTCATCCGGTTGCTCAAATGGCATGTTGTAATTATCTGTGTATTCATTTATCCCGTAATATATCATCTCCGACGGATAAAAGCTTAGTAAAAGTCCACCATTATCAAGAGTTAATTGAACGGGTTCTTCTTCAATTGAAGCCTTGAACTCGTCATCAAAAGTTGTCTCATCTTCTGAATCACACGCAGTCATTACTAAGACAGAGAGACAAGCCATACCAAAAACTCTTTTTTTCATATTATCATCCCCACACTTTTCTACTAATACTTAATTATCAATGCTTAGTCGTTCTATTCAATTAATTGACAAACTAATACAGATTCAATTAAAATATTTGCATATATTAAATATAATTATATTGAAATAGTATATAAAAAGCAAATAGGTACGTGGTTAAAGTAGAGAGCAGATCATATAGTGCTACTAACATTATCAATTACGAAGGGGCTTGTATATGGCTTTCTTAAAAGATCAAATAAATCAGGCATTTGAATTGTTTGATAAAGGATACTTAGTTGAAGCAGAGGAATTATATCATGACTGTTTAAGCCAGATATCTGAAGTGAGTTCTGACCAATATATGAATATATTACATGGGTTAGGGTATGTAAAGGTAGCTCTAAGTAAGTTCGATGAAGCAAGAAGCCATTATGGGGACCTAATCAAAATAACCGTATCTAAAGGTGACAGCATGAATCATAGTATAGCGGTTCATCAGTTGGGGATGGTTGAACGGTCAGCAGAAAAATATGATGAAGCATTGAAGTTGTTTCAGCTAGAGGCTGAGTTACTAAAGAAGTATAGCAATGAATCTCCACTATATTGGTCCGCTAACTTTTATGAGCTGGGCTTTGTAAATTTAAAAATGGGCAATATTAATAATGCAGAGCAGCTTATGTATGATTCATTGCAGCACGCAAAAGAATCTGAGGATGACATATGTATTGGCTGTTCTTACCGTGGATATGGAGAAGTTTTCCAAAATAAAAACGATAGAGTTTTAGCAGAAAAGTATTTCAAAAATGCGATAGCAGCCTTTGAAAGAGCTGAAGATTATATTGCAATAGAAGAAGTAAATGAGCTTTTAACCGGGCTCAGTCATAGTGAATGACTAAATATATTGCATACGTGAAACTAATGCAATAGTGCAGAATAATTAGTGTCTCTAATAGGCCAGATTTATTAATAGACTTGGAAGTTACCAGGGCTTTAATAACTGGTGTATTGGGATAAGGGTTTCTACAGCTCGATTTTAATGGAGGACGTTATGAAGATCATACTATACTTACTATTACTAATTGTGTTAACTGCGTGTACGACTAATGACGACACAAACAATGCAAGGGAAGATGGTTCAGGTTTGAGTAATGATGCTCCTGGAGTAATCAATAGGATAGATTATGCGGACTTTCTTGACGCTCATAATGAAGCAGAATTTACCAATTCGGATGACATAGTAAATCCGGAGAATATAGCTTTCGAGGTCATAGTCGAAGGCGATACGGAAACTGGCATATCGGACAATCAGTTAGAGCTGTATGTAGAGGTTGAAGAAGGAGAAGAGTTAGTTTTGGGGAGCACGCATTATGTTATTGAATACTACAATGATGAAGAGTGGGAAGCAATCGATAACGTGCCTTACGGACAGGAGGATGCTGAAGTTAGAGTGACATCGGATCAGCCGCTCACGCATACCTTCACTAGCATTGACCAGTATGATACTGACTTCAATAACGGTATCTATCGGATCATTAATTCTGGCTATGCTTTTCCTTTTTATGTGTATGTCTTAGAATGAAGGGTTACGCAAATCGTAATTAGTATGAGTGTTTTTAATAGAGAATTTAGAAATCTATGATTTGAAGCAACCTATCCGGAAGTAAATAGTCGAAATATCGGACAACAAAAAAGCTGAAATCACTCTGTCTACTAATAGTTGCGCTTTAGTTGGTCGAGGGCCACCTTTAGTAGTGCTAAGCTTGAAGTGTGTAATATGAGTGGGAGGGGTTAAGAGTGTCTTTAGAAGTTAATATCAGAGAGAAAAGAAAAGCGAAGAAGTTTTCACAGGAGTATGTAGCAGAGAAGATGGAGGTCAGTAGACAGGCTGTATCAAAATGGGAAACCGGTAAATCGGAACCATCGACCAATAATCTCAAAAAGTTGGCAGAATTATTTTCATGTAGTGTTGATGATTTACTTTCTTCTGAGAAGAGTACGGAGGATTCTTCATTACATACTAAAAATAAATCTTTATATAATATTATCGGAGTTATACTATGCTTTACGAGCTTCGTTCTAGGTATGTTATACGCGGAGCAGATTCCATTACTTACTGCTATTGGTATATTAGGCCTATCTGGAACTATGTATTTTACTTATGATTATTTTAAGAATCTGTAAAATGAGTCAGTTTTGATAAGATGGATCACATATTATTTTTCAAGAGCTCTTACACAGATAAAGTGCTACATTAATGACAGTCACAAGCATTGTGGAAGTCTTGTGTGATGACTAGTAGAAAAAAGGGAAGCACATCGGCAATAACCGATATGCTTCCCTTCAACTCATTATTTAGCGCGTTTCACTTCAATACGGTAACCATCAGGATCCGTTACGAAGAAGTAGCTTGGTGTACCGCCTGACAGGCCTTTTAGCTCGCCTGTTTTATATGCTGATGCTTTACATATGTCGTGCATTTTTTCCAAATCATCGACTCTTACGCCTAGGTGACTGAAGCCGTCTCCGACTGTGTAAGGATCGGCATCGTAATTGTAAGTCAGCTCGATCTGTACGGAAGAACCGGGAGAGTTCAGATAAATTAAATCGAATTTGTTTTCTGGAAATTCTCTTCGGCTGGCTATTTCAAAATCAAATAGATTTGTATAGAAGTCCAGCGTCGCATCAATGTCTCTGACGCGCAGGCAAATTTCAACGAGTTCTTGGTTCATAGTATCATCCTCCAATAATGTCTTATCTTTATTCTATCATGAATAAGCCCACTACGCATTTTTGAACTAACTGATAGGGAAGTAACTCGCTCGTTCAGGATAAGGCAGCTTAAGGAGCCACTATATTCTAAGCCAAAAAAATCAGTGATGAGTACTGAAGGAACATTTCCTTAGATCATCACTGATTTTTTATTGGATAATTAAAGACTTAAATACTCAACCAGGCGCCTATGAAGAAGGTGATGATTATTGGAACGGGTATGACGGCTGAATTGATGATCGATGTCATAAAGGTGGTCTGTTTGTCCTGTTCCTTCATGAAGATGCGAATGTTCTTCAGGACGTACGGGAAGGTCAATAAGGACAATGCCACTAATCTTGGGAAAGTCCCAAAAATGACGGATAAAATGATTGAAACATAAGCAGCGTAGTAAAAGTATCTGTAGACCGTCAGCGCTTTGTCTACGCCGATATGATAGGGAAGGGTGAACCGGTTATCTTCAATATCTTCTTCCAGGTCGCAGATGTTATTGGCCAGTAAAATGGCCATGACCGTAATTGATGTAGGAACGGATGCGACGATGAACTGGCCGATCGTTATCAGATCGAATTGAACGACGTCAAAGGCGTTGACGTAAACCATGGCTGTAAAGATACAAAAGCCCATCGACAAGCCGACGAAGAATTCCCCCGTAGGTGTACTGGAAATGGGAATAGGCCCGAAGGTATAGAGCGCACCGATCAGCATTCCCCCAAAGCCGATAAAGAACAGGATAGGCGAGGTCTGAAGCGCTAAGAACAAGCCAATGACTAAGGCGACTGCTCCGGAAATAATATAGGCGATCCGGACATTGTTAAGCGGGATATTTTCTTTACCTACGACCATTTCCTGAGTAATGTCTGAGTTCTTGTTATCTGCAATATAGTAATCTAAGTAGCTGTCACGAATGTTGACGGCTATGTGGAAAAGGACGACTGTAAGCATGCCCAGAAGTGAAAAGACCGGACGGAAGCTGTCGTAATTATACCAGGCATAGAGGATACCGATAAGGGCAGGAAAGATACTGGTTGTAGTGGTTTCCAATTGGGCAAGTAAGATATATTGTTTGACTGTCATAATACTCTCCTTTTCTAATCTTCTCTTGTCAGTAGGGTCTTGGTCAATGAATACAGGACATCTTTTCCAGAATGATCTGGAAGGCTGTCAATGGATGCCAGAGCTTTATCAATGTAATGCTTTGCAGTAATGTGGGCCCGTTCAATGCAGTCATGATCATGCAGTAAAGTGACCAGTGAGTCCAGTTCCTTATCAGACAAGTCCTCACCTTTTTCTAATAGAGGAAGAAAGGCTTCTTTGCTGCTCTCCAGACCTAAAATGAGCGGGAGGGTGTAGATGCCTTGTTTGACGTCGTTTAGAACGGGTTTTGAGAGCTTTTCTGGAGTCTGTGTGTAATCCAGAATATCATCCAGCATCTGAAAAGCGATGCCGATATCCTGACCGATCGACCGGCTGAGTTCAATAATCTCGGGATCAGATTGGCCAAGGTAGGCTCCTTCATAACAACTCAGTTCAAAAAGCTGAGCTGTCTTGCCTTTGATGCTTTCAAGATAGTCTGTATAGGTGATGTCCGTATTATAGACATGGGACATCTGATTGAGTTCACCCATCAAGACACGTTTCATCGATTGGGTGTTTAACTGGATAAGGTCGATGGAGTCCGTCGCCTCTGCCAGCAGTTCGAAATACACCGAAATCAGTAAATCACCTGTATAAACAGCTACGTCCTGGCCATGCTTGGACTGGACCGTTTCACTTCCGCGACGCGTGTCTGACTCGTCTATGATGTCGTCATGAATGAGCGTGGCTAAATGAAGGACTTCCGTCGATGCAGCGGCCGCAATGATCTTTTTATGTGTATCTATTGAAACAGAACCTAATTGTGAAAAAAGCAGAAGGTAAGCTGGTCTAAGTAATTTCCCCTGACTCTCTATCAGAGCCGTGACTGTTTGTTCGATTTCCTTATTTTCGATGGTGATTTTTTCTATAATCAGTTCAAGACACTCCAGTAAAGAGGCTTGAATAGTAGGATAAGTGTCCCACAATGGATGAGTTTTAATCATACCGCTCTCCTTCGTTAACCAATGAGGCGTTGGTTCATTTTAATGCTAACAAGTGTTACTTATTAAGTATATACGAAATTCCAGGAAATCGTGCATAAAAACATCCGGCAACTTATTGAAAATTGTGTGAAGGTAGAAGAATGATATAGTACATGTAATCTTTATCCAGGTGTTATCTCTTCATTTGTAGGGAGTACAGTGATCAAACTAAGCAATAAAAATGTTTATACATATGCCTTAGAGTGGTAGACTGGAGACTTCAGACGGTTCTACTAAAAGAATCTGGATTTATTAAGGAAAAAAATATTAAGCTGAAAGATGCTGTTTGCATTCGGCAAAGAAAAAGAAAGCAGGAAACTAAAATCAAGACATCATTCGAATCATTCGGGATCAGTCCCGAGATAGTAAAAGCACTGACAAGTCTGCGCTACTTCAACCCGACGGCGGTGCAGGAAGCGGTCGTTCCGTTGGGGTTAGAGAATAAAGACATTATCGTGGAATCTCAGACAGGGAGCGGCAAGACTGTCGCTTTCGGCATTCCCCTGTGTGAACAGGCAGAGTGGGAAGAGAATAAGCCTCAGGCACTGATCATGGTTCCGACCCGCGAGCTGGCTCTGCAGGTCAAGGAGGATCTGATGAATGTCGGCCGGTTGAAGCGGATAAAGGTCACAGCCGTTTTTGGTAAGGCCCCCTTCAAAACGCAGAAGTCCGAACTGAAGCAGAAAAGTCATATCGTAGTCGGTACGCCGGGGCGCTTATTGGAACACTTGAAAGAAGGGACTCTGGTCGTCGACAAAGTCAGCAGTTTGGTCCTGGATGAGGCAGATGAAATGCTCAACATGGGCTTTATCGATCAGGTGGAAGACATTATTGCACACTTGCCGCAGGAACGCCAGACGATGCTGTTTTCCGCAACCATGTCGGAGGAAATCAACCGGCTGACCAGTTTTTACATGCGTGACGACCGGGCCTCTGTTAGAATCGAGGCTTCTGAACAGAATACGCCTAAGATTCTGCACTCGTATATCACCGTGGAAGAAGCAGGTAAGCAAAAACTGCTCATGGACCTGCTGACTGTTGAGAATCCGGATGCGTGCATCATTTTCTGTAATACGAAAGACACCGTAGATGCGGTCGAAGCGTATCTGAAGAGAGCTGATCTACCAATCGATAAGCTGCACGGCGGGATGGATCAGGACGACCGTCTGGCTGTCATGGATGCCTTCCGTTCCGGAAAACTTCGTTATCTGGTGGCGACTGATGTAGCGGCTCGCGGGATCGATATCGATAATCTGACACATGTCGTGAACTATGATGTGCCATTTGAAAAAGAAAGCTATACGCACCGGACCGGTCGTACGGGTCGAGCTGGCAAAAGAGGTCTGGCATTGACTATGGTCAGTGAACAGGACCAGAGACGCTGGCAGGACATTCGTGAGTTCGCCTTCAATGACGGTCAGGAACTGACTGAAATTTTTACGCCCAGTGAACGTCTGGTATCCCGTTCGAAAGCAGCATTCAACAAGAAAATAAACGCACGAGTCAAACCCAAAATCGCCCGCAATAAAGAACTGAACAAAGATATCACGAAGGTCTATTTCAATGGCGGCAAGAAGAAAAAGCTGCGTGCAGGTGATTTTGTCGGTACACTGACCAGTATCAGAGATGTATCAGCCGAAGACATCGGCATCATCACGATTCAGGAAAATGTGACGTATGTTGAAATCATGAACGGCAAAGGGCCTTACGTCATTTCTGAGATGCAGGACCGTACGGTTAAAGGGAAAACATTGAAAGTACGTAAAGCGCGTAAATGAGTGATAAGAGCAATACAAGTAATCAGTATAAGAGTCAAGGAAATAAAAAGGGAGAATTTAGCGTCTGAACCTCTACCCGAAAACGAGATACTCTAAAACAGAGTATTTTAGTTTTCGGGTTATTTTTTTATGTCATCAATGACCTGACACATGAGAAAAACCTATACCATCCTGCTCGTGCAGGATCCACTATCTACATCGACTAAATGAGCTCGTGTGCAAGTTTATCTTACTTATTGTGCTCAATTACTTGACTCTACAGTCGCTGTATCCTTTATTCTCAAACTAGTCAATAGGACTAATTAGATTTTATGGAGAAGGAGCTTAAACATTTATGACGAATGTAGTAATTATCGGTGCTGGAGTTGGAGGACTGTCTTTAGCTATTGGATTGAAGAAATTAGGTATTGATAGCCAGATTTTTGAAACTTGGCCATATGAACGTGTAGAAGGGTCCAGTTATCGTATGAGTAGAAGTGGGGTATATGCACTAAAAGAACTAGGATTAATAAACGAAGTAAAAAATAACAGCAGTTCAGCGGATTACTTGAAAATCCTGACAAAAGAAAATATCGAATTCATAAATATGAATATGTTTCAAAGTGAAAAATTTGAAGAACGGTCTATCTTTATCCAGCGGTCCGATTTAATTGAGATATTGACGGATAAAGCTAAAGACCTTGGTATTTCCATTGACTACGGAAAGAAGTTAACACATTTTGATCAGAATGAAGAAGAAGTCACTGCTTATTTTGAAGATGGTACGGCTGTGAATGGATCAATACTTCTTGGAGCAGACGGGCTGCATTCGGCTGTACGTAAACAAATGGATGGCAACGATGAATTAAGATTTTTAAATTGCTTCGGACTGTACGGTATTCTTTCGAGTCAAGATATACCGGAAGACATCCTGCCTCTGTTAGAAAAAACAGAATGCTTATATATGGGCAAAGGATTTAATATAATGGTGTCTAACAGTAATCCAAATAGAGAGTGGGACATTAACTGGCAGTCTTCAGGTTATTTAGAGGAACCTATGCCTTCAGAAACTTTTGAGCAATTGAGTCAAGATGAACTAAAAGACTGGCTTATTTCTAATTATGAGATTTCCGGCAGTTTAGCGCAGCTAATAAAACAAACTAAAAAAATCATTCCTAAACAAATTTATACGGTATCAAATCTTGAGAGCTTAAGTAAAGGGAGAGTCGCAATATTAGGTGATGCGGCTCACGGCATTGATCCGAACACAGGATCTGGCAGTTCTGTAGCTTTAGAAGATGCTGTTTATCTAGCCAGCTTATTAAGTAAATATGATTATTCAAAAGCATTTTACCATCATGAGCATGATCGTAAAGAGAGAGTTAAAGCCATTCAGGAGTATGCTGAAAATGATAATTTAAGCTTGGGAATGGATTTTGAAGAAATAAAGAAAAAGGGCGTCTACATGGGTGCTAAATTTGATCTGGATTATCAAGTGAAGTTGAATGATTGAAGAATAGTCATTGAAAATGAGTGAAGTGCATAACTGATTGCCGGACCAACTTGTATCGTGACTATCTTCAAAATAAATTGGTGAATAATGAACGGTTTCCTTTGTTATAAAAGGAAGCCGTTTTTCTGCATGCCCAATGACTGGAAGGTCATTGTCAGAAAAGGTGTGTTCAAAACCAAAAAAATACAGATATTAATTGTAATTTTCTTTTGGGTATGTTAATTTATAGATTAATTTAGTATTAGATTCTAATTAACAGGCATTTAAGAAAGGTGGAAAGCCTATAAACGCACATAAGTAACGCTATATTTTTTCATCACTGACCGGGTCCGATTCGTGACCCTACTCCTCACCCCCCCCTTCTATATTACTCAAGCTGGTTTCCAGTATCATTCATTTTTTTCTCTTTTAATCTTCCCATTTTAACTTATTAACATCAGCTATTGTTGTGTCATAACACATCTATATGTTTCCTCACGTATCCCATGGCTCGTCCTAGATCCATCAGTTATCTTTTCAAAAAACCCCTTGTATGTATCCTAACTTCAGCTTATTCATGCATTTCCCATCTTATCTGTCATTGTTTTGATCGTTCCCCCTTTTCTTCAACTTTTCACTCATAAGATTCAATCCTAAAATCGATGCATATACTTATACCCGCATCCGATACCTCTTAAGGTCTTCCTTTTCCCCCAAGATAATCTTCTATTTTACTCTTATCTCCTGATCTTCCAATTATTATTTACTATCAGCCCCCTTCCTTCTATAACAGGTTCACAAGTACCTTTCTTTTTCCCCCTCAGTTTGTCCTGTCACTCCCTTATAACCAGGCATTTCCGCATCCCACAGATCCTTATTGCTTTACGATCAGGTCTTCTCAAGTGAGTAACAGGCCTGACTAAAACTGCTCTATATGATCGAATGCGTGAAGTCCTTTCAGTAATCCTTCTTCATCAATCAGTCCAACTTTCTCCTATCCCTAGATCACCCCCTATTTGCTTTAGTTTTTTATACCTATTTCATCCCCGAACCTAATCCCCCCCTCACAAGTACCAACTGAAAGGTGTGTAGTCCAATGAGAATGACACAGGAAGAAAATATACGGTTTGTTTTTCTGGAAAACTCCGGGAAACGATGGAAATATTCAAAGCGAGTTTTAGGTATCATGATGCTGCTTATTTTAGCGTTTCTATTCTTTATCATAATGGGCCTGATCAGTAAGCCGATACTGCAAAGTCTTGAAATGAGCAATGGAAATATCGTGCCGATCAACAATCCGGTTTCCACTGCAGTGGTCTCTGCTGAAGATGATGTCTCTTTTGACTCACTGGCAGTGACAGGGCAGGAGCAACAGCCGACTGTCTTTACTTTTTTCCAGTCCAGCCACTTTTCCAACGCTGAGCATCATATCTCTCTAGATGAGAACATGGGAAATACAGATGTCCTTGTGCCAGACTGGTTCTATCTAAATGAGCGAGGCGAAATCGATGTACAATCGAATTCAAGAATTGATTCTCTGGGTAAGGATCATGATGTTCTAATTACACCGTCTATTACCCTCGGTGAAGGAGTAGATGCTGAGGGCTTCCATAACCTTCTGGCTAGTCCAGATAGCCAGGATCAGATGGTGGCTCATTTGCTTGAAACCACGGAGATGAATGAGTATCAGGGTATTCATCTTCATTTTGATGATGTGCTGTGGGAGGACAAAGAGCTGTTTAATGCGTTCATCACTAAAACCTATCAGGCCTTTCACGAAGCCGACTTATCACTCTCCTTATTTATTCGGCTTGGCGATGATACGTATGATTCATCACTGCTGTCAAAGGTATCCGATTATATTATGGTCAATCTATTTGATCAGCATATCGAACAGGGAGAATCGGGTCCGCTGGCATCATTTAAATGGACTCAGGAGATGCTGAGCACCTATGAAGGATCAATGGATAAACTGGTTCCTGTTCTGGCAAACTATGCATACGACTGGAATGTGTCGACAGGAGAAGCGGCAACGACCTATGACTTCTCAAGTCTGATGGAGAAAGTTAATAGAGAAAATTTGAAGATCAATTGGGATGATCACTCGTCAACGCCTTATCTGAGGTATAAGAACGAGCAGGATGAACACATTGTCTGGATGCTGGACGGGGTAACATTCTATAATCAGCTCAAACTAGTTCAAGGACAGAATGTCCCATCTATTGGCATCTGGAATGTCGGGTCGGAAGACCCCTCTATCTGGAATGTGTTAAGTGGCAGAACCACTGATCCTGCTGGCCTGAAAACCATTCCGAACCGCGTATCGGTTGCTCAGGCGGGAGAAGGAGATTTTCTTAAAGTGACTCAGGAAGAAACTGAGGGAGAACGCAGAATAGAGCTGGATAATCATTTTATAAAACAAGCAGAGTATGAACGTTATCCTAGCCCTTATCTTCTTGAGAAATATGGCGTCGAAGATAAGCGGGTGGCCATTTCCTTCGATGATGGACCAGACCCAAGGTATACAAGAAAAGTACTGGATATTTTAAATGAATACAATGTGAAGGCCGGATTTTTTGTGATTGGTCAGAATGCCGCTATGCATCCGAGACTGACAAAGGCCATTTTTGATGAAGGCCACGAACTGGGCAGTCATACGTTCAGCCATAGAGACATCACCTCTCTGTCTGACACTGAACTGGCCTTTGAACTTAATGCCACCCAGCGTGTCATTCAAGGGATTACTGGTCATTCAGCAGTAATGTTTCGTCCACCTTACCTCGCCATAAATGATCTACCCGGTCAGCTCCCTACAGAAAGCATGCTCAGACGCTTCTTGAATATTCAGGATCTGGGCTACACTATCGTGAGTGCATCGATAGATCCTCGTGACTGGAGCGGGAAAACAGCAGATCAAATAGTCAATGATACGGTAAGCAGGGTAGAGAACGGGCGAACTATTCTCCTGCATGATTCAGGAGGGGACCGCACGCCGACTCTTGAAGCTCTTCCACGCATTATCGAGTGGCTTCAGGCTAATGATTATACGATCGTACCCGTCAGTGAACTGATTGGTCTGGAACGCGAAGGCGTCATGCCCAGAGTCCAGGAGAACGAAAAATCGATTTTGTCCCTGTTTCTGTATGGGTCACTTTTCAATGCTGTTTTAAATAGAACCATCAGAATATTCCTGTCTGTTTTGATCACAATGGGACTGGTCCGAATGGTCATCCTCATCTATTTCAGTTTCAGGCAGAAGATAAAAAGCGAACAGCTGGTTTTTGAAGAGTCAGACTTACCGTTTGTTACAGTTCTCATTGCCGCCTACAACGAAGAAGAGGTGATTGACAAGACGATGCAGTCAATCTTGAACAGCTCCTATCCACACTTTGAAATAATCATAGTAGATGATGGGTCAACGGATCAGACTGCAAGCATTGTAGAGAGAGCTGCGGAGAGACACCCCAAAATTCAGCTGATACGAAAACCAAACGGTGGAAAAGCCTCTGCGCTCAATCTTGGTATCGAACAGGCCACCGCAGATTATATAGTGACTCTTGATGCTGACACGGTCATTGCAGAAGACACGATAGCACTGATAATCAGGCCGTTCTGTGACCCAAATGTCGGTGCGGTGTCTGGCAACGTCAAGATCGGCAACTGCAAAAACATCCTGACCTGGTGGCAGCACATTGAATATGTGACCGGATATAACTTGGAAAAACGGGCTCTGGATGAGCTGGACAGTATCACAGTCGTGCCCGGTGCCATAGGGGCTTGGAGAAAGAGTGCGCTTGAAGCAGTAGGGCTGTTCGAAGAGGACACACTAGCCGAAGATACAGATGTCACTATGAAACTGCTCCGTAGAGGATATAAAATCAGAAGCGAAGTGAAAGCCATCGCATATACGGAAGCGCCTGAAGATCTGAAGAGCTTTATCAAACAGCGATATCGCTGGACATTTGGGATTCTGCAGTGTTTACGGAAACATCAGAAGGCACTATTCAACTTGAAAAATAAAAAACTCGGGTTCATTTCCATACCCAATATGATTTTTCAGTATATTTTGCTCGCTAGTGCGCCTCTTGTGGATTATATTTTTATCCTTGCATTATTCTCAGGAAATATGACTGTTGTTTATTTCTACATCATCTTTCTTCTGGCCGACAGTCTGGTTTCTGTCTATGCTTTCGGTTTGGAGAGAGAAAATAAGAAACCTTTACTGAGCCTCTTCATACAACGACTGGTCTACCGTCAGTTCTTCACTTTTGTCGTCTGGAAATCGCTGCTCAATGCAGTGAAAGGCCAGCTGCAGGGATGGAATAAGTTGAAACGGACAGGGAATGTGGGGCGAACTCAAACATTTGAGTCTCAAGAGAGGGAGAACTATCATACGACAGTCCACTGATGACCAGAGAGAAGTGACAGGATATTATAGGGGGGTGAGGTGACGATATGTACAAGTTCATAGTACTCCTGCCGGTCATCTTTCTTCTGATAAGCTGTAGAGCCAACGAGGAGAGAGAGATCAGCTATCCAGAGGCTATCGACGACACCCAGAGAAAAAGTGACACTCTTCAGGCCTTCGATTTATGGCAAGACCGATATGTGAGGGCGATCGGGCATGATCAATTCTATGTATCTTATGATGAAGAAGATAATACTGTATCAGAGGCCCATGGATACGGGATGCTGATTATGGTTCTGGGTGAATCCCATCTGGGTCTCGACACCCGATCGGTCTTTGACGGCATGTTCCACTATGCAAAAGCTCATCCCTCGGACCGGAATCCGGCATTCATGGCCTGGAAACAGATCCGTCAGGCAGATGGCACGATGACTGATTACAGGATAGGCGAACATACTGGATCGGCTACAGATGGGGATATGGATATCGCATATGCCTTGCTGCTTGCAGATCAGCTCTGGGGGAGCGAAGGCACGATTGATTACGAGCAGGAAGCCTTGACTGTCATTCATGCTCTGATGGAAGCTACGGTCAATCAGGATGAATGGGTCATCAAGCTGGGCGACTGGGTAGCAGATGATGATCCGGTGTACGGGCAGGCGTCCAGAACCTCGGACTGGATGATTGGTCACCTGGCAACCTTTTACGACGTAACTGATGACGAGCGTTGGATCAAAGTATCAGATAGAATAATTGAACTAACTACCAGCATTCAAAGCCAGTTCAGTCCAGAAACGGGCCTGCTTCCTGATTTCGTGTGGAAGGAGGGGGATGAGTGGGTTCCAGTAGAGCCGGAATTTCTTGAAAGAGAAACGGATCCTTATTACTCATATAATGCTGCACGGGTCCCCTGGCGCTTTGCCGAGGGATACTTTAAAACACGAAACGAAGAGATAAAACAGTCATTAGAAAGAATGAATACATGGCTCAAGGAGACGGCACAAAATGACCCCTCGAACATAAAAGCTGGTTATACATTAAGCGGAGAACCCCTTGCCTCCTATACAGATATGACTTTCATCGCGCCATTTGCCATCAGTGCACTGATAAACGACGACCATGATGAATGGTTCAAACTTTTATGGGAAGATATGACAATGGATCTGGGGCCAGACGAGACCGGCAATTACTTCAGTGATACGATTCGATTATTAGTCATGCTGGCCATGGAAGAAGCAGCCTCTCCTCTGATCAGCTTAACTGATTAGAGTATAGCTGTTCAGTCATGAAGTGAGGGCATAAAATCAGCCAATGCCTATTACGAATCAGTTTACTTTCTCTCTTTCAGTATACGATAAAATCGAAAACGAGCAGCAACAGCCTAAGTCGGCTGCTGCTGCTCGTTATTTAATGACAGTTAAAACATAAAACGAAAGAGTGTCTGCAGTGTTCCATTTTCTATTAGAATATAGAGCCCCAGCGTAACGAAAACGACCGGGATAATGAAGCGTTCATACTGTTCAATCGTTTCTGATACACCTGGTATGTCAGACAACAGACGACTTGCTTCTACCAGTCCAATCATGCCGATGGAAAAGACAACAAGGACGATAATGACTTCAGACCAGGTCAATGTTGAAAAGTAGGGAATATAAATCCCCAGATTATCTCCTCCAGAAGCAATGGTTAGTAACGTGACGGTCCAGAAGAGGCGGGACGACTGGCGCTGATTCATTTTGTCAAGAATTGCCTCTTCATCGGCGTCTTCTTCTCCTACCCGTGCAAAATGGATGCCCAGGTAAATCGGAATCAGCCCAAGCAGGCCGATAATCCATTCTTCAGGAATGTAACTGACAATAAAGGCAGCGATCAGACTCACACCTACCAGGATACCGGTGCCTAGAAACTGACCGGCATAAACCTGTCCTCTTCTAGATGAGCGATCAAGCTGAGCAAAAATGATGATCAATATGAACAGGTAATCTATACTGGTTGACACATAGACACCTGAAGCAGTTAAAAGTGTTTGAAACATTTGAATCCTCCATAGTATAAAAAGAGTATGATCAGATTTATCTTTTTACACCTTGCATAGGCACATCTTCTTGTGCCATTCTAGAGGATAATCAAAAGCAAGATTTAAGTCTTCATAGATTAATGCGTGCATCTTCTTCTCCAGTTTATAAATAGTTCAGCAATCAGGTCTATGAGAGACCTGAAGAACAGATATGCGGACAGATAAACCTATCTAGACGAGAATGGTTGTATCCGGAGTCCTCTCTTTTATTATACTACACTGAATCTGTAATTATCAGACTGTTTTTCGCCTGATATTCCAGGTAAGATTAATCTTCAAAATATTTAAAAGATAGTATTCAGGGGGGATTTAATGGGTGAGAAGCAGCGTATGAATGAGAACGGGCCGTTCTTTCATGGAAAAGCTGAGTTGTCAACCAGGGAGCTATTAAAACCGGGTTATCATTCGAATTTTGAATCAAAACGACTGTCAAATTACATCTATTTCACTGCCTCACTCGACGCAGCGAAGTGGGGAGCTGAGCTGGCACAGGGAGACGGGGCTGAACGGATATATCTGGTGGAGCCGACAGGAGATTTTGAAGATCACCCTAACCTGACGGATAAACGGTTCCCGGGAAATCCGACGCGGTCTTACCGATCAGATTCGGCACTGAAGATCATTGGGGAAGTGACTGGCTGGGAGAGGCATACAGATGAAGAAATCAGAACGATGCTGGATCATATAAATAGCCTGAGAGACTCCGGGCTTGCGACTATCGATGATTAGACACGTGTTAGTAGAGCTATCAGTGTAATAGAGTTTGGAGGGGACCATGTCGAAAGGATTGAATGAGAAACTAATTTATGAAATTCTGTCCGTGGTCGAAGAAATTCCAATCGGCAAAGTGGCGACATATGGTCAGATTGCCGGACTGATCGGAAGAGAGCGAAATGCTCGATTAGTGGGACGAGTCTTAAGTATGGCAGAATTCTACGGAAGCTACCCTTGTCACAGAGTAGTCAATCATGCTGGGCGACTGACCCCAGGATGGAGTGAGCAAAAAGACTTGCTTGAGGCAGAAAATGTCCCAATGAAAAACCAGACCCATGTGGATATTAAAACCTGTCAGTGGCATATATGAATGAGTCGATTTTAAGGGAGAAGAAGGACATGGCAGACAGCCCGGTAATTAGGGAATACAAAGAGTCAGATCAAGACCAAGTGGTAGAATTGATTCTATCCATCCAGCAACAGGAATACGGGGTGGCACTCACCGCGGAAGACCAGCCGGATCTGTTTAAAGTGAAAAGGGTCTACCAGACGGGACATGGCAATTTCTGGGTAGCTTTATACGAGGATAAAGTGGTCGGAACAATCAGTTTGCTGGATATCGGTAAGGGAAATGCTGCCTTACGTAAAATGTTTGTGGCTGAGGGTTTCCGAGGGGCGACATTCAATACGGCTAAGCTGCTTCTGGATGCAGCCAAGCAGTGGGCGAGTGAACAGGAAGTAGATGCTATTTATCTGGGAACAACTCCGTTATTTTTAGCAGCGCACCGTTTTTATGCTAAACACGGCTTTGAGCGGATAAATCAGACTGATCTGCCTGAAGGCTTTCCCGTTCTGGAAGTCGACAAGCTTTTTTTCAAGTACAACTTTTAAACTCAGAATAAAAAGGAAATGGACAAGCAAAAAAGGGTGTGACAGTGATGTCATACCCTTTTTTACAGCATTTAAATTAGTATTCCCAGGACTTCAGTTCATTGATCGTAATGTCTTCATCGACATAATTATCGACCATGAAGCCACTTAAGTTTGAGAATTCTTTATAAAATAAGTCATAAGCAGTCATGTCAGTATTGAAGTTATCTTCGTTCAGTTTCATGATCAGTTCTTTTGTTTCAGCCTGAGTGTCTTTGTCTAGTTCCCAGCTGTCCGGTCGCAGACGACCTTCGTCATCGTATTCAGGGTTGTCTCCGTATATCATGTCACGGTAGATCCTGTCCTGATGCATGATCGGTGTTTCGTGCGTGCCTTTTTCAGACATCACTTTGTACAGGCCGATACAGTAGACGATGAAGAATGGAATGACTGAGCTGGCTTTAGTCGTTACCGCTGTTGCAACAACGATTTGAGCTTTTCCGTTGATATCTGCCAGGAGCTTGTTGATGTTGTCTGCTTTGACGTCACAGTCCGCTTTTGCCTGTCCGAGTGTACCTCCGCCGTAATAAGGGCGATTCAGTTCTGTACCTAAGTATGAATAATTGGTCGTCAGTACACCTTCGGATAAGACGTCAGCATCTTTGAGCGCCTTCATCCATAGTTCCCAGTCTTCGCCACCCATAACTTTCACAGTGTCTGCTATTTCCTGTTCAGTTGCAGGCTCCAGAGTATCTGTGAAGAATTCTTCTTTCTGCATGTTGATGTTCGGTCCGACTACCTGATCTCCAATAGCTTTGATTGAAGAGGTGTAAGTTTCACCAGTATCCGGATCGGTGCGACGTCCGCTAGCAAGGCTGTAAACCACAAGATCGACTTTTCCGCCGAACTCATTTTTGATATAGTCAATGACTTCCTGCTTAGCGTCATGACTGAAGGCGTCGGTTACGAAGTTCTTGGCTACCAGTCCTTCTTTTTCTGCTGCTTCGCGGAAAGCGATGTTGTTGTACCAGCCGGCAGTCCCCAGATTACGTTCACTCTTAGGGCCTTTTTCAAATGAGACACCGATCGTATCTGCTCCTGCCCCAAATGCCAGACTGATACGAGTAGCCAGGCCGTAGCTTGAAGAAGCACCGATGATCAGGACCTTTTTAGGAGCCTCGTAATGCCCTTTGCTCTTCACGTAGTCGATCTGGTTCAAAACTTCCTGCCTGCACCCCACCGGATTGACCCCCAAGGCCAAATTCCCCCGGATATTCTGCTTGAATTTCATTGTTCTTACCCCCAAAGCTTATTATAGAAATATAATAGCAGAAAAAGGAGGCTGAGAGAAACGCACATTAATGAACCTGGAGATTATGATTGCGAGACGATGCTTATATAGTGACAAAAAGACAGGAAGGGAGTAACAATGGACAGAGAATCCTATTGTATACTTACTTGTGTCTCATGAAGTGCTATAATCAAACTAACTAAACTGGTAAAGGATTAACTTTGCTGCAAAGGAGAAGAAATATGGGGAAGGAACTATAAGAAGACAGTTAAAACAGAAACAAGAAAAAGATAGATCCTTACTAAGAATTTAAGCATCTTGAAAAATATCATGGAGGCATGTGACATGAATCATTGTGGAACGCAGGAGATAGAATCAGAACGGTTACTATTGAGGAAATTTGAAGAAAATGATGCAGAGTTAATGTATAAAAACTGGGCCAATGATACTGAAGTGACGCAATTTTTAACATGGCCTGCACATGAAAGCAGTGACGAGACGCGTTCTCTGCTGAAAAACGGGATTTTAAGCTATGAGGACCCGGATACATACAGATGGTGCATAGTATTAAAGGAAACCGGAGAACCGATCGGAAGTATCAGTGTAGTATCGATAAGCACAAGGGTAGAGTCCGTTGAGTTAGGATACTGTATTGGAAAAGAATACTGGAATAAAGGATTCATGACTGAAACACTAAAGGAAATCGTCTTCTTTCTATTCAAAGATATTGGTGTTAATCGTATTGAAGCTCATGTAGATCCAAGAAATGCGGGCTCTGGGAAAGTGCTTGAAAAATCTGGGCTTACATATACAGGGCTTAGAAGACAGGTAGCCATAAATAATACAGGCCTCTGCGATATCATGACATATGAAATTATACGACAAGATTATTCTTCATTATAATATTTCTGGCTCTGTTGTTAAGATAACTTTTTTCGAGATTTTGTTTACTAATAGAGGAAGGACCTGACCTTACTTCTTTACTCTCAATTGAGCATAAGATCTAATACTGAAGATGTTGAGTACAACGGTGACAAGGAGAAGAATACCGGCTACCCAAGTCAGTACGGAGCTGGTATCAAGTAAGGCTCCCCAATCTTGAATCTGGACCAGGTGATTGTTATACAAAACATGAAACCATAGGGCAACGGTACAGAAGGTAAAACTGCTCAAAACAAGTAGCGACTGATTGTAAGTTCGTCTGATCGGTCGGACAATTTGATAAACTGGAATGGCCCAGGCTAACAGTCCGAAAAACAGACTGGCCACATTAAGCCACTCATATGCAAATTCTTGAGACATAAGGGATATCCTCCTTCTCGCTGATTTGCTTATAGTATAATCTAAGAAGATAGAAAAGGATACCTCTGATGTGACATTATTTTTAAAAACGTTTGGACTGGGAGGAGATGTTTGGGAATGGATCAGTTGATAAATAGAATAAAGCAGTCACTTCAATTAACTGACGAGTTTTACCTGTTTATTAATGAAGAATGTCTTAAAATGAAAATACCTGATGCTCCATCAAATACAATAGGAGAACAGGCTTATTGTATTATTGGAGCAAGAGAAAGTTATTTAAAAGCCCTGATTGAAGGGAAGTGGCTCGGGTTCGACTGCAGTTTAACGGAGATTGATAATAAGAATGTCGTAGTCGAAGCAATGACGCATACGCGTAATGACTTGAATAACTTTATTGACCGGACCGCCATAAGCCTGTTGGATCTGGATCTTCTGATTGATCTGCACGAACACGAGGTCCAGCACCATGGCCAGCTGATCCGGTACGCCTATGCAAATGAGATAACCTTTCCAGTAAGCTGGAAAGAGCGGTACACTGTTTAAATAAATGGCTGGCAACGATTCATAAGACTAACAGGGAGTAGAAGATAACTAGCCGTAAGCAACAAAACTTTATGGACTATCATGACATATGTAATCATAAGGTAAGGTTATAGAATAGTATAAAAGGAGCGAGTCACATGCATGTTTATCCAGTCAAAGCATTTTCTGATAACTACATTTGGGTGATCGAAGAGGGACAGGAGGCAGTCGTTGTAGATCCTGGAGAATCTGAAGGCGTCATTAAGCATCTGAAAGATAAAGAATTAGTCCTGCATGCGATTATTCTAACCCATGAGCATAATGACCATATCGGCGGGGTGGAAGCTGTTCTTGAAGAACACCCTGGAATACCGGTATATGGGCCAGTGGAAACGAAGCAGCTGGCTGATCATATTGTCAAAGATGGGGACACATTTAAGCTGTTGAATCAGACATTCAAGGTGATGAAAACGGCCGGACATTCGAATGAGCACATCAGTTTTCTGACAGAAGGAGCGCTGTTCTGCGGTGATGCTCTGTTTTCCGGAGGCTGCGGACGAGTCTTTACTGGAGATTATGGTGCACAGTATGAGGCACTACAGATATTTAACACGCTCGATAACGATACTCTAGTGTATGCGGGTCATGAATATACTCAGACGAATCTGAAGTTTGCTCAGTCGGTTCAGCCCGATAATCAGACGATTGCGGATGCACTCAAAGAGGTTGAGGAGAAGAGAGAACAGGACAAACCGACCTTGCCGTCTACTATTGAAAAAGAGAAGGCCATCAATCTGTTTCTCAAGGCGGAGACACTGGAGGACTTTATCAGTCTACGAAAAGAACGTGATGAGTTTTAACTATTAGTAAAATAGTGAAAAAACGTTCAGCGCAACAGTCGCTGAACGTTTTTTCTTAATCTAAAGACAGCCTTGCGATTTGTTCTCCTTCAATAATCATGCCGTCGATCTCTTCAAATCCTAGCCTCTTGTAAATGTCTCGGGCATGAACATTCTCCGGTTCATAAGACAGCGTCAAGGTCTTATGGCTTGGTTCTTTTATTCTGCGGACATCTTCAATGACCAGTCTGACTGCCTGCGTGCCGAATCCTTTGCCTTGATGCTTTTCATCGATCATCAAGCGGGACATCCAGTACTGCTGGTCTTCGTCGTCTATGCCGTAAAGTGTAAAGCCGACCATTTCATCATCGTGATAAATGCCTTTAGCATAAAAGTTGTCGAGGAAATTCAGCTGAGCTAAAGACACGGCATTGGAGGCTACAAATGTCTCCTGGTCTTGTCTTACTTTTAAAGCAATAGCTTTTGTCCAGTTGTCTTTAGTGATCGATTCTAAATGCAGCATATGTATCAGTCCTTCCAGTATCAGTTAGGTTAATGCCTTAAGTATAATTTTTCGCTTGGAAGAAAGCAATCCAATCAGTAATTGGAACTCAGTTGCCTCAAATCTGACTGAATATAAGTAGGATAAGTTGTATATGAAAGATAATTTCCATAGGATTAAAGGAGATAGGTCAGTGTACTATTAGCTTATTCGAAATTGATTTGAATGTAATTACTAGGAGGATACGTATGTGAGTATTGGTGGATTGGGACTGGTTATGATAGCCGCGGTTCTCTGGGGCCTATCCGGAGGGTTAGGTGGCTTCCTGATGGATAGGGGCTGGGATCCGCTGGTCATTGCTTTTTATAGAGGGGCAGTGGGGCTGATTTTCATAGGGATCTGGCTGATTCTCAGGCCTGTAAAATGGAGCAGAAAGATGCTGCTGTGGTCGCTGGTGGCCGGTTTGGGCGTAGCAGGGAACTTTATTTTCTACTTTGTCAGCATATCCGAAGGGAGTATAGCCGTAGCCGCTACTTTAATGTATACGGCACCAATTTTTGTCCTTCTGACCTCCTTCATTCTGCGTCTGGAAAAGCCGACAGTATTCAAGTGGTTGGCTATTTTGAGTGTAACTGTCGGAGTCGTACTCATGACTGAGGTTTACGCTGCCGGATCTGATGGCATCACACCTTTTGGAATAGCCACAGGATTAGGTGCAGGTCTGTCGTATGCACTCTTTCTGTTCAGCTTTAAGCGGGCCTCTTTACATGGCAAGCCGCAAGGT
Source organism: Alkalibacterium pelagium (assembly GCF_900109325.1). Classification (GTDB taxonomy): domain Bacteria; phylum Bacillota; class Bacilli; order Lactobacillales; family Carnobacteriaceae_A; genus Alkalibacterium; species Alkalibacterium pelagium. Next base: position 109,803 of record NZ_FNZU01000007.1, on the reverse strand, counting down.
GTCCTGACGGTAGCCTTTCTGACCTTATCTGTTCTGATGCTGTTTGTGGTCGATTATGGGGAAACAGTCTCTGCAGTAACTTCTCCCGACTTGTTCTGGATGATCCTTCTGGGCATCTTTGGAGCCGGCCTGTCGTTTTTCTTGTACATCACTGGATTGAAGAAAACGACGCCAACAGCTGCTTCTGTGTCAGCGATGGTTGAACCAGTGACCGCCTCCCTTTTCGGTGTGCTGGTCATGGGTGAAGGACTGACCCTCCCTCAACTTGGAGGAATGGGCATCATTCTTGGAACAGTAACGATTTTAAGTGTGAAAAACAGCTGATGTTGGTAGGCGAAAGCGGATAGTAGTAAACAGGTTGAGTCATTTTTTAGAAAGTCATTCGGTTACGCAGGTGACCACTTCTTTAAAGAACAAAATGATGACTACAATTAGGAAAAAGTCAGATGATTCGCTTCAATCATCTGACTTTTTTGTGTACAGTAATGAATCAGAAAAGGCTCTAAAGGAAACGGTGATATAAGTATTAATATGATGTGACAATGGAAAATTGACAATAACCGGACAATTTAATTATAAAATTATTACTTATTTTCTAATTAAATATATTTATTTCTTATAAGTCTATTAATAGGGAGTAGTAATTGTCGATTATAAATATACAAGTATACACAAATAGAGGTGAGAGCATGACGTGGGCTAGACGGAACCGACCTATCCTGTTTTTTATTTTTTTGAATATGAGCATTCTTGCAGGGTGGCGCTTCTTTTTCAGAGAAAATACCTGGGTGGCTGGTTTGGGTATTACTATCCTTCAGACACTGGCACTTATATTCAACTTTTATTACCTTTATCAAGCTTCGAAAAAGGAAGTGACCCGATTTAAATATTTTTGGAGGCTGCTCAGTGTGGGCACGCTGATATACTTATCCGGAAATATTACCTGGCTTTTTCCTCAGATCATGTCAGGTCAGCCTGTTAATTCAGCTATCGAATTTACTTTGTGGCTTATAGCGTATGTGGTCTATCTGGCGGCACTTATTTATCGGGTCTGGGCTTCTGACAGAGCATCTTTCAAGCAATACTACCATTTCAATATTGCTGTATTTATGGTCATGCTGTCGTCTGTCATTGCTTATTACTTAGTGGATTCGGCGTGGGACTATACGAATAATTCTATAGTCATGACCCTTGTCACACTTGCTTACCCACTAATCAATCTCAGCTCATTTTTTATGATAGCTATTTTATATTATCTGGTTCAGAAAAACAGAGAAAACAATAAGATCCTTTTCCTGATTGCCGGATTTTCTTTCACCATCAGCGCTGATTATGTGTATACCTATCTGGAAATGAACGGGAGTTATTATCCGGGAAGCGCGCCGGATTATTTATGGCTTTTCGGTCTGTGGCTTATTGGACTCTCCGCGTATTATGTAAAAAAAGAGAACGAACAGCAGCTCTTCAATATCAGCAAGCCTGTCAAACATGCAGATATGATGATGCCCTATATCGTGACACTGATTCTTATCGGTCTCGTTATAGACAGCTACAACTGGCAGTTGAACGCACTCAGTCTTGGGGCGTTAGTTATTATAGTGATGATTATCGGAAGACAAGTGTATGTTCTTAGGCAAAATGATGAATTGATTGAAGAATACAGTTATTTAGCTCATCATGATTCCTTGACTGGACTTAAGAACAGAGTTAGCTTCAAAAAAGAGCTGGATGCTGAAATGGCTGTCAGAAAAGATAACGAGATTGCTCTGCTGATGATCGATCTGGACCGGTTCAAAATTGTCAATGATACACTTGGTCATCAAGTTGGCGATCTTCTGCTGAAAAAAATTGCGAACCGGCTGCTTCAGATAATGGAACAGGGGATGCAGGTCTTCCGTCTGGGTGGAGACGAGTTTGCAGTCATTATTTCCCGGCCGAAAGATGATGTATGCGAGAGAATTGCGAATAAGATCCTGCTAATTCTACAGGATCCGTTCTCCGTTGATGGGCACGATATCACCCTGACGACCAGTATTGGAGTCAGTATGTATCCCGAAAACGGAAAGACGTATGAGGAACTGTTCAGGTTTGCAGACACTGCAATGTATCTGGCTAAAGATAAAGGAAAGAATGGCTTTGAGTTTTTCAATGAGCAGTTGAATCAGATCATGTCCCGACGAATGACCATAGAAAATGGGTTGCAGAACGGACTGAGAGAGGGGCAGTTCAGCTTACATTATCAGCCAAAAGTTGATTTGAAGACACGTCAGATTATTGGTATGGAAGCTCTGCTGCGCTGGAATCATCCTGAACTGGGAGAAATCTCTCCTGTTGAATTCATACCGGTTGCAGAAGAAACCGGGCACATCATTGCAATCGGTGAATGGGTGATCAGAGAAGCCTGCAGGCAGAATAAAAGATGGCAGAGAAAAGGGCTGCCATTTCTACCAGTTGCCGTCAATGTCTCAGTTAAACAATTTCAGAACGGCAAACTGTTGTCTTATATAAAAAGGGTCCTTCATGAAACTGGAATGGAATCCAGATATCTGGAACTGGAAGTGACGGAAAGTATTATGCAGGATATTCATCAAAGCTCTCCTGTCCTTCATGATTTAAGAGAGATGAAGATCAGCATATCGATCGATGATTTTGGTACGGGCTACTCATCGCTTCACATCATCCAGAAACTGCCGGTCGATACGATCAAACTGGACAAATCTTTTATTGCAGAAATGGAAGAGCCGAGTCAGCTCGCTTTCGTCAAATCCCTCATCGCATTAGGCGAGAGCCTTGATCTGGCAGTAGTGGCAGAAGGAGTGGAGACCGAATCGCAGGTTAATAAACTGCTGGACAGCCGGTGCCGCATCGGTCAGGGCTACCTCTTTTCCCGCCCAGTTCCGGTAGATGCTTTTGAAGAGATGATGAAAGATACATTGATAAATAGAGAAATAAGAAAACTTGGAACGTAACAGGAAAAGGCAAAGGAGATTATCTTTTGCCTTTTTTTATAAGCTCAAAAAGGTAATCTTCAGGGGATAAGATATTGCTTATAATTATGGTTCAGGCAAGTGTTATGAGTGGAGTAGAGAGAGCATTTAAAATATGATTAAGGTAGTGAACAAATTAGCTGATTGAATAATAATGAAAAGAAGCAGGGAGGAAAAAGATGGAAGCGTTTGAACATGAAACGGTCAATGTAAACGGGATAGACTTGCACGTGGTTCAGCACGGGCCTAAAGACGGAGAAGTAATGCTCTTTCTACATGGTTTTCCAGAATTCTGGTACGGCTGGCATAAGCAGATCGACTATTTTGCAGCTGAAGGCTACCGAGTCTGGGCGCCTGATCAGCGGGGCTATAATTTAAGTGATAAGCCAGAAGCTGTTGAAAACTACGAGATGACTCATTTAGTTGATGATGTAGTGGGACTGATCAAAGCCTCTGGAAAATCTAAAGTCATACTGGTCGGACACGACTGGGGCGGTATTGTCGCATGGCGTGTAGCCAGAGAATACCCGGAACTCATTGAAAAAATGATTATTCTTAATGCTCCTCATTCCGGTGCATTGAAGAAGCAGATTGCCCGACACCCTGGTCAGCTGTTGAAAAGCTCATATATTCTATTTTTCCAGCTTCAAGGAATTCCTGAGCAATTTCTCCTGTCTTCAGACGGAGAGAACGCAGCCGGTGCACTGCAGATGACCAGCACGCCGGGTGCCTTTTCGGGTCAGGATCTCGAAGCCTACCGTAAAGCGTGGGCTCAGCCGAACGCCATGCGGTCCATGCTCAACTGGTATCGGGCTAATGCGAAGAGTATGGCCTCATCGAATCTGCCTAAACGCGTGAAGGTACCGACACTGATTCTATGGGGCGCTAAGGACCAGTTTCTCGGAAAAGAGATGGCTGTAAACAGTCTGGACTTCTGTGATGATGGACGGGGTATCCTTCTCGGCGAAGCGACGCACTGGCTCCATCATGAAGAACCGGAACAGATCAACACCCTGATCGGCGAATTTGTTGACGGGCATATGGACAGATAACTCACACATATTAAAGAAGAGGAAAAGGTGAACAGATATGATCAAAGGCATACATCACAAGGGCTACCATGTCGTGGACATGGAGAAGACACTGGATTTTTATTGCGGCAAATTAGGGTTTGAGCGGGCTTTCGACTTGGATACAGATGAAGGAGACCCGTGGATCGTCTACGTCAAAGTGGCTGACCAGTCTTTTCTGGAGTTTTTCTATGACGGATCTGTAGAGAAGAAGAATCAGCTGAACCACATTTGCTTTGTCGTGGATGATATAGACGGCGAGGCAGAGCGTATTAAAGAGCAGGGCATCCCGTTCGTTCAGGAGGTATCCAAAGGGAAAGATAACAATTACCAGTTCTGGATTCAAGATCCAGACGGCAACTACCTTGAATTTATGCAGCTAGAACCTGATTCCCCGCAAATGAATAGTTGAATTGAAAAGCTAGCCTATGACACCCTTATTCAGGTAAGGTGTCGTAGGCTAGTTTGTTTATAATATCAGAATGGTCAGGATAAGTCTTTAACAGATCGTCTTTAGTAAAGAGTTTGAATTCAGAAAAGTCAAAGCCTGGAATGACTGCACAGCTGACCAGTGCGTAGCCTTGGTCAACAGTCGAACCAAAAATGGTTCCGGCCGGCACGGTATGATGCAAGTGCTGGTTGGTTTCCAGTCCCAGGGTGGTCTCAGTATATGCCCCTTCTGGAGTCAGAGAATGAACCGTGAGTGGATTGCCGTCGTGAAAGAACCATAGTTCATCAGATGACAGCCGATGAAAATGAGACGGGTTGTCCTCAGTCAGTAAAAAATAGATGTTTGTATATAAGGGCAAGGATCTGTCCGGCTTATTGTACTGGTCGTCGGACAGATCCGTCTGCCGGTAATAGCCGCCTTCGGGATGTGGCTGCAGATCGAGCGCCTCGATCCATTGCTGAGCGGTTTTCATTGGATGACCTTCTTTCAGTATAGTATTCATCTGGGTATAGTTTACCATGGACAGGTTACAATTGAAGCAGGGTTTACGAGTTCTTCTGATGCGTCCTGTCGATCAGTATGGTCAGGACAAACAGCATGAGGGTCAATACAGCAAGAAAGACTGGAAACAGCTCCATGCCGATCGACTGGAATACTACGCCTAGAAGAGGTGGAACAGCTATGATGCCGACGGAACCGGATGCGACCTGCAGACCGATGATGCTGCTGGAGAGCTGATCACCGAAGCGACGAGGTGTTTCATGCATCATAGTCGGGAAAATCGCTGCACAACCCAGACCGATTAGAGCCAGCCCGACATAAAGCAGCGTATTTGTTCCGAACGCGGTGGATCCGATACCCGCTATCAGCAGGATCATGCTTAAATAGAGAATCTTCTTATTAGACAGCCAGAAGGTGACGAAACCGGAAGCGACCCGTCCAAGCGTCAGACTGGTAAAGAAAATCGACAGGATAAAACTGGCCGTAGCCGGTGTCAGGTCTTTAATACTGATCAGATAGGTGCTTCCCCAAAGGAACACGACTCCTTCAATCGATACATAAATTAGAAAAGATAGAAGAGAGTAACCGATGGCCTTGTTCTTCATAAAGAGTGACGGTGTAAGGGACAGGCTTTCTTCCTGATCCCGGACAGCGGATTCGCTCTGCCACATGGGAAGAGAAAAGAAAAGGACCAGAGCAATAAGGAGCTGTATCCCTGCAATAGTCGCATAACCGACACGCCAGGAGAACTGACTTCTTAGTGTAAACCCCATGATCAGAGGGCCGGCCGTTGCCCCTACACCCCAGAAGGCATGAAGCCAGTTCATGTGGTAAGCCTTAAGGTTTGCTGAAACATAGTTGTTCAAGGATGTATCGATTGCTCCGGCACCTAGTCCCAGAGGCAGCGCCACAACGAGCAGGAAGAAAAAGTGCCGTGATAATGCGAATCCGGCCAGGCCTAAAGAAGTCAGGAGTACACTGATAAAGACGAGCTGGCCTGTTCCCAGTTTTCTGGTCAGGCGAGCGGTCTGTAAACTGGACAGCACTCCGCAGGCAGCTACGGTCATGGAAATGATACCTGCCGCACTCTGCTGAACAGGAAAGTCAGACTGCATTTCAGGCCAGGTGACGCCTAAGAGTGAATCCGGCAGACCGAGACTGATATAAGTCAGGTAAATGATTAATATAAAGACGATTTTCTTCACTTATGTATCCTCCGAAAGATTAATTTACATGTAAATGACAGTGACGGGATCCGATATATAAGGATGAATCTGTCATACCAGATAACTATAGGTAATTCCAAGGGCTTTGTCAAAGCTCATTCTGTCTGAAACATTCTTTCTTGGAAGGACCAAAAAGTTTCATGAAAAATTCATATATTGGAATCGAATACATCATTGTGTGGTACTATGTTCCATATAGTAAGCGTTTCATTGACACTTAGTTTTATACTGATAAGATAAAGGTGAAGAAGGAGATAAGACTATGGCCATAGCAACGATCAGATTAAAAGAATACAAGAAAGTAGCAAGTCCGACAGAAATGGCAGTGATCGATTTCATTTTGAAACATCCTGATGAAGCGAGCAGACTGACAATCTATAAACTTGCAGAGAAGACTTTTTCTTCGCCTTCGACAATTATTCGCCTATGCAAGAAAAATGGGTACACTGGATACAAAGATTTTTCGAAAGACCTGATCTATGAGCAGGCGATCCGGTCAAATTATAAAGAAAAGAATATATCTGATCTCACACGGACAGATGAAGTGGATGAAATTGTCAAGAAGGTCACCCATAAAAATATTCTTTCTCTGGAAGAAACAGCGCAGTTAATTGATAATGATGTGGTCAAGGCAACTGTGGAAGAGATTTTGACATGCGAAAAGCTGTCTATATTTGGTATCGGGGCATCACTGATTGTAGCTAAAGATGCTCAGCTGAAATTCACTCGGATCAATAAAATGTCATATGTCAGTGAAGACTGGCACACGCAGCTCTTGATGGCAAAGAATATGAGCGAAAAAGATGTGGCGCTTATCATTTCCTATTCAGGACAGACTGAAGAAATGATCACGTGTGCCAAGGTAGCTAAAGAGAACGGAGCCAAAATCATCTCCATTACCAAAACGGGAGATTCACCGATCAACCAGATGGCAGATTACTCTCTTTATGTGGCCTCCAGTGAGTTCAGTTTCAGAAGTGGAGCGATGTCTTCCAGAATTGCTCAGCTGAATGTCATAGATATTTTATATACCAGCTTTATTAATAGAATGTATGAACAATCCCTCGAAATCCTGGAGAAAACACAGATCAAGAAGGAGCGAGACTAGTGGTAGAATTAGGAAAAATGGAAACAGAGAAACAGAACCCGAACACGATGAATCTGGATGAAATGAGTATAAAAGAAGCATTGACGATTATGAACAGTGAAGATAAGAAGGTTGCAGAAGCCATTGGGGAGGTGATTCCTGAAATTGAGGAAGCTGTTCAAGTCATTACAACCCAGCTGAAAAAAGGAGGGAGACTGATTTATACTGGCGCCGGCACGAGTGGACGCCTTGGTGTGCTGGATGCGGCGGAATGCCCACCAACTTTCGGTACACCAAGAGAACAAGTTGTCGGTCTGATCGCAGGAGGCCAGCGGGCATTTACAGAAGCCATAGAAGGATCAGAAGACAGCAGAGAAATGGGTAAGGAAGATCTCAAAGCTATAGAGTTAAATGAAAACGATGTCGTCGTGGGACTGGCAGCGAGCGGCAGAACACCTTATGTCATCGGTGCGCTGAGCTATGCGAATGAGATCAGCACGCCGACCATAGCTATCGCCTGCAACAAGAACAGTGCAATAGGAAATGAAGCAAAGATTGCCATAGAAGCGGTCCCTGGACCGGAAGTGCTGACAGGCTCGACTCGTCTGAAAGCAGGCTCGACTCAGAAAATGATTCTGAATATGCTGTCTACTCTATCCATGGTAGGGATCGGAAAAGTATACAAGAACCTGATGGTCGATGTTCAGCCGACGAATGAAAAGCTCGTATCTCGTGCTGAGAATATTGTCATGAAGGCAACCGATGCTGACAGGGAAACAGCCAGAAAAACTTTAGCAGCCAGTGACGGAAAAGTCAAAATAGCCATAATTATGATTTTATTAGATATCGACAAAGACACGGCTGTTAAAAAACTGGAAGAATCACAGGGACACATCAGAAAAGCTTTATAAGAAAAGGAGAATAGTCAATGGTTAAAAACAATGAAACCCTGATTAAAGAAATTGTAGAAGCCGTTGGTGGTACGGAGAATATTAATTCCGCCACTAACTGTATGACGCGTCTTCGTATGAACATTAAGGATAAAAGCAAGATCGACCAGGACACCCTGAAAAATACTGAAGGGGTCATGGGCGTTGTAGACGCTGAAACGCTTCAAGTTGTCGTTGGTCCTGGGAAAGCGAAGAAACTGGCTGACTTACTGATTGAAACCTATAACGTTCCGTCATCTTCAGATTCTTCGAATAACTGGCAGGACAATAAACAGGCTGTCAAAGACCGCCAAAGCCAAGGAAAACTGAAAACGGCCTTGGAAACAATTGCCAATATTTTCATTCCAATGATTCCAGCTATTATTGCAGCCGGTATTTTCCAGGGATTCAGTAGTCTACTTGGAACAATGATGGGAGAAGGAACAATCAGCGGAGAGTTCTGGGATGGCATGCGTATCACGTTTGCCTTAATTGGTAACAGCTTCCTTGGTTACTTTGCAATCTTCACTGGTGTGAATGCGGCTAAACGTTTTGGAGCAACTGAAGCGCTTGGAGGAATGATCGGTGCGGCATCGATCGCTGCCCCACTAGTAGAACTTTCCACTTTAGTTGGACTTTACGATGCAGAAGAGCCATTGAATTCCATTCTTACTACAGGTAAAGGCGGAATCATCGGGGTCATTTTCGGCGTCTATATTTTATCTAAAATTGAAAGAGCGGTACGCAAACGTGTGCCTGATGTACTGGACCTGATCGTCACGCCAGTTATCACCCTGCTCATTACTGTACTGCTGATGGCTTTCATTATTATGCCACTTTCAGGATTCGCCTCAGACTTCCTGGTAGATGCCTTGAGTGTCATCATCGGATCTGAAAATATGTTTGTTAGTGTTCTGTCCGGTTACATTCTTGCAGCGGTGTTTCTTCCAATGGTTCTTCTTGGACTGCACCACGGCCTGATTCCAATTTATGCCATTCAACTTGAAGCGCTAGGCGGCGTATCATTGTTCCCAGTGCTTGCAATGGCTGGAGCCGGTCAAGTTGGTGCTGCGATTGCTATCTTCATCGTTGCTAAAAAAGCCAAGAACCAGCGCCTGCAGCAAGTCATTTCAGGAGCACTGCCTGCTGGAATACTTGGTATCGGTGAACCACTTATCTACGGTGTCACATTGCCTTTAGGTAAACCATTTATTACAGCTGGTCTTGGTGCCGGATTCGGTGGCGCTTATGTCATGCTGATGGGCGTTATGGCGAATGCCTGGGGTCCTTCTGGATGGGTCGCTCTTCCGCTGATGCAGGGGAACGGCATGCTGCACTATGGAATCGGCATCCTGCTTTCTTACGTTGCCGGATTCATCATTACCTTCCTGTTCATAAAAGCTAAGGACATTGAGCATGTCTAAATCTTTAGGATTCTCGGTCTATGTTTCCCATTTCGAAAAACAGAAGCCGGCTCTTGAACAGTTAAAAGGAAAAGGCACACCTATTTTCACCTCACTTCATATGAGTGAAGAAATGACTCGGGATTATGTCAATAAAGTTGAAGACTTGTGTCAATGGCTGGCGGAGAATGAGTTTTATGTGATCGCAGACGTCTCACCGGTTACGATCGAAAAATTTAATGAGCAGTCATTGAACACCTTAGCTGAACGTCTTCACCTGAACAACGTCCGGCTCGACTACGGGTTTGATCTGGATACGATCGAACTGGATGAGGCATTGGATCTGACATTCAATGCTTCAACAGTTCGGGAGACTGACAAACAGTTTTCAGACGCCCTATATATGCACAATTTTTATCCAAGGCCGGAAACAGGGCTGGAGCCTGAGCAGTTTGTCAAAATGAACCAGGCGATTCGAGCTGCTTCAGGCAGATTAGGAGCCTTCATAACGGGGGATGAGGAGCCTAGAGGGCCGATATACGAGGGACTTCCGACGCTTGAAGCACACCGGTCACAGTCACCATACGCACAGTATGTGGATCTGGTGAAACGGTATGACATAGATAACGTATTTGTGGGAGATGTCAGACTGTCTGACGAAGAGCTGGATTTAATTCTGGCGTATAGCAGGGACGGTCTCGTCCGGCTTCCTGTTAAGTTTTCTAGGGAGAACCGCTATCTGTATGATCAGCCGTTTACAGTCCGGGTAGATTCTCCGTCGACACTTATTCGTGTGCAGGAGTCACGTGAGTATGCCCAGCCGGGGAGAACAGTGAGTGCGGCGCATACTACATCACGAACAAAAGGGTCTGTGACTCTGGATAATGAAGGCTACAAGCGATATTCGGGGGAAGTTCAGATAACGAAGAAGGATTATCCAGCTGATGAGAGAGTCAATGTCATCGGTAAGATAGCAGACAACCATCTGCTTCTTCTGGACAATCTGTCTAACGGAGACCGATTCATGTTTGTGGAAGAAAATGATTAATGAGGTAAACCAGCATCCTGCCCGGATGCTGGTTTTTTCTATATTAGAGCATTGGTGAGAGAGGTCGAGGTGGGGCGAATGGTTCATATATGGAGATATGGACCATTCGCTGCCGGATAAAATTGGTTAATGGATCATAAACGAAGATATGGTCCATTCGGCCTGAATTTTTTTCGTGAATGTACCATATACAGATTTATGACCCATTCGCAGACCAGAGCGCCACCAGATCAGGCACATGAATAGTAAGAATCGTCAAATTATCGAAAGAGTCCGCACGGAACAGGGCGCTTACTCGCTATAACTCTTCTTATAGCAAGGGAATTAAGGTAAAATGAGGAAGTACTTATGTCGCCTCGGGTTATCAGGACCGGTTCGATATGTGTTAAACTGTTAAAAAGTTCAGTTCCACAAGGAGAAAAAATGAATCCACTGTTTAAATTTATATTGAGGCTGGTATCTTCGCCTAAAATAGATATCCAGGAAGACTATCAGTCCATGCGTCGGCTGCAGAAACTGTTTTCCCGGCAGCCTAAACCGACCTATCGAATTATGGATAAAAGAATTTACGCGACAGCAGACGATCACGAGATTCCTGTCAGGATTTTCTATCCCAAAGTAAAGAAGCATGAGGAACCAGTCATTTATTTTCATGGCGGGGGATGGGTCATCGGAGATATCGAGACGTATACTCGTCCATGCATCAACCTGGCTGACAGCATGGGGCGTATCATCTACTCGGTCGATTACAGGCTCGCCCCGGAACACCCGTATCCGGCCGGTCTGGATGACTGTCTGCGGGTGGCGGAAGTGCTGATGACGAAGCTTGAGGAAGACGAACCGGACTGGATCCTGATGGGAGACTCAGCTGGAGCCAACTTAGCAGCTGCCGTCTCACTGATGTTGAGAGATAAAAAGAAACGTCTGCCTTCAAGGCAAATCCTCATTTATCCCGTGACGTACTGGGATCACACCGAAGCATCGCCCTTCGAATCGATTCGGACCAACGGCTACGACTATGGCCTGACTATCAAGAAAATTCAGGAATACATGGAACTGTACGCGCCGGATGAGGCGATACGTAAGAGCGAGACGATTTCGCCACTGATGGCTGAGGATTTGTCGAATCAGCCGGACACGCTGGTCATCACCGCAGAATTCGATCCGCTCAGAGACGAAGGGGAGGCATATGCCAGAGCCCTGGAAGAAGCAGGCAACACCGCTAAAGTTCATCGGGTCAATAACAGTGTACATGGCTTTATCACGTACCCTAAATTTACCGAACCAATCGAGGAGACTTTTTCAGCAATCAATTCATTTTTAAATCAATCATAAGGAGGCAGAGACATGGAAAAGAAAAATTGGGTCAGACTGGATAATGCGTCCAATATTTTTTTAGCTGCACGTACGGATGTGGATACTAAAGTCTTTCGTTTTACGGCGCACATGTCTGAAAAAGTCGATCCGGCCTCCCTTCAGAAAGCACTGATCAAAGTTTATGAAGGCTACCCGCTCTTTCAGAACGTCATGAGACGGGGGATTTTCTGGTACTATCTGGAACACACTGAAAAGATTCCGTATGTTCAGCCTGAAACTATGCCGCCTTGTACAGCCATTTATCATTACGACCGGAAAGAGCTGCTTTTCAGAGTGATTTATAATGAAAACCGTATCCACATTGAAGTCTTTCATGCATTGACTGATGGAACGGGAGCGATGTGGTTCTTCGAAGACCTGATTACAGAATATACGCGCTTAAGACATCCGGAAGCTTTTGGAGAAAACTCTGAACGAACGCCTCGGCAGAAACAGGATCTGGAAGACAGCTTTAACCGTTATTTCAGAAAGAAAAAGAAGAAGCGTGAGAACGTACCCACGCGGGAACCGTTTGAAGAAGCGTATAAGGAAGCAGACAACATCGAAAAAAGTCTTCAGCCGTACGAAGAACAGACTCAGTATTCAAATGTACACAGAGTCAAAGGCACGATCACACCTGATCACCGCCCGCGTATTATTGAGATGACCACACAGGTCAAAGATGTACTGGCTCTGTCGAAGAAACACAAGGTATCACTGACCTTATATCTGACAGCTATATTTATGATATCCGTCTATGAATCGATTGAGGAGAAAAAAGAAGAGGACACCGTCACTGTTTCGATACCAGTCAATTTGAGACAATTCTATCCGTCTTTTTCAGTCAGAAATTTTTTCAGTACGACTTTGATGGCGTATACCTTTAAAAAGGATCAGCCTTATAATATCGAAGACATCTGTCAGGAAATCGATAAGCAGCTGAAGAAGGAAATCAAGCCTGAAGCTATTGAGAAACGTCTGAAACGGTTCATCGGTTTTGAGTTTCATCCGGCTGTTCGTGTCGTATTCAGACCGATCAAGGACTTGGTGCTGAAATGGGTCAGCCTTTATACAAACCGGAAAATAACTGTAGCGATGTCCAATCTTGGGAAATTGTCACTCCCTGAAATGGTTGAACCATACGTGGATAATATTAACTTTTACACGGCGGTCGTCAGACCTCAGTTCTGCGTGAACAGTTATAAAGATAAACTCAATATCCTGTTCACCAGTCCGTTCATTGAAACGGATATTCAGAAACGGTTTATCAGATATTTGTCCAGCGAAGGGCTTGATATACAGCTGGATGTCAATAAGGTGACGAGAGAGGAGTTTCAGTGATGAAAAAGTGTCCTGAATGTCAGGTAGATGTGCTGGATAACTGGGATGTCTGTCCATTGTGTGACACGCCACTAATTGAATCAGACAAGAGAAGCCCGTCTACATCCTTTCCGGAAGTCGGTCTCAGATTTCAGAGGAGAAAAGTTAAGCAGTCACTGACGCTGGTGTCATTGCTGGTCATTTTGATTTACTTCATCAGTCAGTCGATCTGGCGCTTCCGCTTTTTCGGACTTGAGTTCGTACTATTCGGACTGATGGTCACCTGGATGATGGTGCTGGTCCTGATCAGAAAGCGGCGGAATATCGTCAAAGGGATTGTCTACATCCTCTTTCTCTTTTCACTATTAAGCGTGTACTTTGACTATATCTTCGGCTGGCTCGGCTGGTCACTGACCTTCGTGATACCGATTCTGTGTATCTCCGCCCTGCTGGCGATGTTTGTGGTCATACAAGTCGTCAGGCTGCAGGCAGGCGACTATATTCTGTACCTTCAGCTGGCAGCCTTAGTAGGCTTCATCCCTTTCCTTTTCATACAAATGGACTGGGTCGTCATCGAACTGCCCAGCTGGCTGTCCGTTCTGTTCAGCTTCATCATGTTCTGGTCTGTTCTGCTTCGCCACGGCAAAGCTATAAGGAATGAGCTGAGCAAACGAATGCACGTTTAAAATGAAAAATGAATGAAGTAAGGGTGTTAATATGAAAGATATACATGTAGTAGGGGCAATCATAGTAGAAAACGGGAAGATATTATGTGCTCAAAGAGGAAACGGGAAGTCTCTGCCTAATTTGTGGGAGTTTCCTGGAGGCAAAATAGAAAAAGGAGAAACACCTCAGGAGGCTTTATTGAGGGAACTCGAAGAGGAACTGATGATAGAAGTCGACGTATCAGCGAATCAATTTGAACTGACCAAATATGACTATGATTTTGGACGCGTCCATCTGACTACTTTTCTTTGTATGCTGACGAAGGGGCGTCCCAAGCTGACGGAGCACCGCCAGGTCAAATGGCTTGCTCCGTCAGAATTAAATAAGCTAGACTGGGCTCCAGCTGATATCCCGGCGGTCGAAAAACTGATGTCTGGAGGAATAAGTTAATGGTAGATCGTTTGATGCAGTCACTGGAGAAAGCATTTGTGGATCAGAGAATGACGAGTTCTCATTATGATCCAAAACTAATCGTAAATGACCAGCAGAAGAAAGCATATATGCTTAATGCCCTGCACGATGAATTAGATACGTGTGAGTCATTCTTTTTTTCCGTTGCCTTTGTAACCCAGGATGGACTGGCTTCACTCAAAGCACAGTTGTCGGATTTGGACAGACGGGGAGTGAGGGGCCGTCTGCTTACATCAGTCTACTTAGCTTTTAATCAGCCAGAAGTATTTAAGGATCTGCTGTCTATTCCTAACCTCGAGGTCAGATTGTCCAACAAAGATGGGTTTCACTCTAAAGGTTACTTGTTTAAGCAGAGTACTTATCACTCTTTCATCATTGGAAGTTCAAATCTGACTATGAGTGCACTGAAGGTCAACTATGAGTGGAATGTTCGTCTGACATCACGTGATAACGGGCAAATGATTCAGGACATCCAGGATCATATGGAAGAAGAGTGGCATCAGGCAGACCCGCTGACGGTCACATGGATCGAAGACTACAGTGCTTCGTATAAAACAAGAGTAAGATGGACCAATGCATATGTTTCCCCAATAGATGACAAGGAAGATACGTACATTACGCCAAACGTCATGCAGAAAGATGCCTTGAGGAACTTGGCTAACCTTCGCCGAAGAGGTGAGAAAAAAGGCATCATTGTGTCTGCAACTGGGACAGGAAAGACCTATTTGTCTGCCTTTGATGTTCTACAAGCCAGGCCAGATAAAGTATTATTTGTAGTACATAGAGAACAGATTTTAAACAAAGCCAAAGAGAATTATCAGAAAATTTTGGGTGGAAAGAAAGAAGATTACGGTATATTGTCGGGATCAAAAAAGGAGAGCGACGCGAAGTATCTATTTGCCACAGTTCAGACAATGTCAAAAGAATCGATTTTTAGTCAATTCACTGAAGATCATTTTGATTATATTTTAATTGATGAAGTGCATAAAGCAGGTGCTCAGTCATATCATCGTATACTTGAATATTTCAATCCGGAATTTTTACTTGGAATGACTGCTACTCCTGAGCGTACAGATGGGTTTAATATCTTTGAACTATTTGATTACAATATTGCATACGAAATTAGGCTGCAAGAAGCCTTAGAAGCGGACATGCTCGCTCCATTTCACTATTTTGGGGTGACAGATTATGAGAAAGATGGAGAGCTCATATCTGATACAACGACCATTAACCAGCTTGTAGAAGAAGAACGAGTGAATTATCTTATTCAGAAGCTGAATTACTATGGCTGCTCAAAAAATGTGCCTAAGGGGCTGGTTTTTTGTAGCCGAAAGGAAGAAGCTGAAAGGCTGGCAAGGTCGTTCAACGAAAGAGATATTCCAAGTGCTTATCTGTCGGGTGAAGACGCGTTAGAAAAGAGAGAACAAGAGGTCAGACGGCTTGAAGAAGGCCAGCTGAATTATATTTTTACTGTAGACATCTTTAACGAAGGGATAGATATACCTAAAATAAATCAGGTAGTGATGCTGAGAAATACGCAATCGAGCATCATTTTTATCCAGCAGCTGGGGCGTGGCCTACGTAAAGACCCATCGAAGGATTATGTAACAGTTATAGATTTTATAGGAAATTACAAAAATAACTACATGATTCCAATGGCTCTGTCAGGTGATGTGTCCAGGAATAAAAATGGGCTACGTAAAGATACGTATGATACAGGGTTTCTATCAGGTGTGTCGACAATCAATTTTGAAGAGATAGCGAAAAAACAGATTTTTCAATCGATCGATCAAGCGAAACTGGACTCGATGAAAGAGTTGAGAAAAGGGTTCGAACTGCTGTATAACCGCCTTGGCCGTGTTCCTTATTTAAAGGACTTTCAGCTTCATCAGACTTTCGATCCAGTACTTCTAGCTAACAAGAAGAAAACGTATTATAATTTTCTAGTAAGTATGAAAGAAAATGAAGCCGTGTTGTCTGATCGTGACCAATTGTATCTATTGATCGCATCAAGAGAACTACTTCCTGGAATGAGGAGAAATGAGCTGAGTCTATTAAGTGAACTGATGAAAGAATCGGTCGACGTAGTAACCTTCAGCGATGTGAAAAATCTTTTCAGATTTCAAGGTCTCCTCCATGACGATGAAACCATACGATCGGTCCTTCAGACACTCGATCTCAGTTTTTATAGAGGATCTTCTGCTATCCTTTTTAAAAATCAACCTTTTATTACAGTTAGTGACCATATAGTTTCTTTAGACAAAAGGTTTAAGCAGGCATTATCCAATAAATATTTCTTTAAGTTGTTCATGGACATAATCGAGACAGCCAGCTTAAGATCTAAATCATTCAATGACCATGAACCACTTACTACCTATCAGAAATATAAGCGGAAAGACGTTCTTCGATTGTTAAACTGGAAAGAACAGATGGTAGATCAGAACATTGGCGGCTATACTTCGGCAGAAGGTGAATTCGTTATTTTCGTCACGCTGGAAAAAGGAGAAGATTTTTCTGGAGCACAGATGTCATATGCAGACGAGCTTGTAGACAATGAAACGATGCACTGGTTCACTAAATCCCCTCGAACACTCTCTTCTCCGGAAGTCAAAAAATTACAGGATCCAGATTCATGGACATTTAGAGTATTCTTAAAGAAATCTGATGATGAAGGAACGGATTTTTATTATCTGGGGGAAGTGATCCCGGTTCAAGATACCATCAGACAGGTAGAAAAACCATTACAGAATGGCAGGCTGAAATCTGTGGTCGAAATGATGCTCAAGTTTAAGACTCCTATTGAACGAACTCTGTATAACTATTTAACATTAAATGAAAACTAAAATAAGATCCCGACGCTAATCAAGCGTGCGGGATCTTTTGTTTAGCAGCTACATTGCTTTGGAATGGCGTTTATTCTTGTACATGGCTGCGTCGGCCTTATTCAGCAGGTCCTGTACACATTCACCATCTTTAGGGTAGTAGGCAAAGCCGACACTCGGCGTGCAGACGATTTCTTCTCCATCGATGAGGTAAGGTTTGTTCAGCTTGTTCAGGAGCTGACTGGCCCATCTCATGGCGTCATCATAGCTATCGAGATCATCAATCAGTATAGTGAACTCATCCCCGCCCAGTCGTGCAGCACAGTCATCTTTCTTGACCATCGAAGCAATGCGTCTGGCTACCTGAGCCAGCAGCTTATCTCCAAATGCATGACCATAGTCATCATTGACGTCTTTGAAATTATTCAGATCCATAAAGAGAAGCGCAAACTTCTTATCGTGCATCTTAGCATCCTCTATAGATTTCTGAAGAACTTCTTCGAAACGGATGCGATTGGCCAGGTGAGTCAGATGGTCATGGAAGGCCATATACTTGATCTGCTCCTGATTGATCTTGTTCTCCGTAATGTCTCGCGCAATGGCGTAGACACCAATAACTTCTCCGTCTACCTTGATCGGCACATGAGTCACACCCAGGTAATAAAACTCATTGCCCAGATTGCTGAAAGGAAGCTCATAATGCTTGAAGATGCCTTTTTTTGCGTTATTAAAATGTCCTTTGACCGTTTCCTGATAATCGGCATGTATAGTGTCAATCAGTGAGTGTCCGATCAGTTCTTCTCTTGTTTTGCCGAGAATTTCAGCACCTTTTTCATTGACGCTCTGGACTATCCCGTCAAGTGTGAATGAAAAGGCTGCGTCAGGATGGTGCTCGAACAATGACCGGTAACGTTCCTGACTGGATTGAAGCTCATCAGCATTCTTTAAATATTTTTGAAGTAGGCGTCGATTCTCTGACAGAAGCAGAAACTGCCTGATTATGACAAGCAGTATGGACAACCCTACACCGATAGTAATGGCATTAGCCCCGGTGGTTGTATAAATCATAAACAGATACAGAAAAGTCAGTCCGAAAAAAGGAAAGAGGATAGCGAACAGCATAGGTTTCGTCCGGTCGACTGCTTTTTTTCTCAACAGATTAAACGACTGATTTTTCTGAAGCAGTCCGGTAAAGCCGATAAGCAGGACGCCTAAGATAAAGAGTGGATCAGTCCAGGATCCTGAGTCGTAAGTTTCAGTGCTGACTAGATAGACGAAAGCAGTATCTGCGACAATATAAGTAAATAGACCGGCACCGAAAAATAGAATTAAGTCATTCGAAAAGAGTTGTTTACTTGAGAAAATCACCATAAGCAGGCAGAAAGCCAGCGCCAGATCACCGATTGGATAGGCAAGCGATACAACTACGGCTAGAAGAGAAACATCTCCTGCTAAAATGATCGGGTTTAATAAAAAATACCAGCTGAGGGTGGCGTAAACAATCATAATGAAAAGAATATCGAAAATGTAGCGGGTCAGAACAAGTTTTGTCTTTTCCTTGTATAGTTTGAATCCGAAGGCACTAAGGTAGAACAAGACATTAAGTATATAAAAGAGATCAGGGATTCCTGGGTAAGGGACTTCGATTCTAAGGACACTCTCGTAAAGTATCCAGGAACATTCAGCCAGGAAATAACTGAATGTTCCTAAAGTGATCAGGAACCAGAATGGCTTGTCTGGCTTCTCGGCAGTTTTATAGGCCTGATAAAGCCAGATGGATGGGACAGCTGATCCAATCAGAGACAGGGTATTCCCACCCCAGGTAAGTAGGTAAGAATGGTCTTGAAAAAGGAAAAGCCATAGATAGTAGAACAGCGTAAATGCAAAAATAAAAATTAATCCGTAAACATTCTTTTTCTGAATAGGCATGGTAGTTCTCCTTAAGTAATAAAGCACATGATCAGTTTATTATGGCAACTGAATCAGCAAGGGACTGGGTAATGTCTGGATATTTGATTAAATAATTATGAATATTCATCCTGTTTAAGAGTATTATACTATGTTCCTAACGATAAAACATAGCGATATCTGAATAAAAAATATGGAAATGTAAAATATTCAATATAATCATACGAATTAATAGTCTTTTAAGCTCAATTAAAGAGAAATAAAACATCGTTTTATTGAATAATTATCGTTCTGGTATGCATAATAACTGGTTTTTAAAATTTTTATGCGACATATTGAATATTATCAATTATATTCTATTCAGATTCTATTATAACTTTATAATCACACACATGACTTATAATTTTTGTTATGATTAGGAGATGACAGATGTCTATTCATTGTAAATGATTTGTCAACTCAACTATAATAAAAGAAAGACTAAAACGAGGCGATGAAATGGCTAGTATTTTATTGTACGTATCAGGTACTACTCTAATCCTGTTTACGATCACAGATCTGATATGGACCACCCTGTGGGTAGACGGTGGAGCGGGACCCATGTCAAAGAGGATAGCTCGATCGACATGGAAGATTACCAGGAAAATAAGTAAGAATGAGAAGGGCTTATTTAATATCGTCGGTCCGCTTATTCTCGTTCTGACCCTTCTCAGCTGGGTCCTGCTGCTTTGGATCGGTCTGACTCTGTTTTTTTCAGGAGATCCGGAGTCTATTGTCCAGACGACGTTTGAAGGGCCGGTCATGTGGTACGAGCGTCTCTATTTCACAGGGTTTACATTATTTACTCTCGGGGTAGGGGACTACTCTCCGCAACCGGGATTCTGGCAGGTTATCACAGCGTTAAATTCAGGAATAGGCATTCTTTTTTTGACCTTGGGTGCATCTTATGTCATCTCAGTTATTAGTGCAGTCGTTAAAAAACGTGCGCTGGCCCGGACGGTCACTGGTTTGGGAGTGGACAGCTCAGAGGTCATGCAGAAGGCTTGGAGCGGGGAAGATTTTTACCAGCTAGATCTGTTCCTCATGAATGCATCTTCTCAGATCACAGAACTGACTCAGCAGCATCAGGCCTACCCTCTCCTCCATTATTATCACAGTCAGAAGCCTGAAGAGTCATCTGCAGTGGGAATCGCCATTCTGGATGATGTGCTGACAGTGGTTTATCATGGGCTGGCAGACAAAGGAACGGTCAATATGATGCTGATCTGTGAAGCGAGATCCAGCGTCGAAACATACCTTGAAACGATGACCTCTGCTTTCATCGAGGAAGCAGAAAATGAACCCCCTTATCCAGACTGGACAGACTTAAAAGAATTGAAGCTGCCGCTGGTTGAAGAAGAGGAATTCTCTGAGCGCATTCAGAAGGTCAGTCATCGTCGCCGGAAGCTTCTGGGAGCTGTGAAGGCAGATAATCATGAATGGCCCCAGCCTTAGCCAATGCAAAATAAATAGACCCCCTTCGGCAAAAACTGAAGGGGGTCGTTCTGTATACAAGAGCATTTTGAAAAGCTATCAATTGAGTAGAATCGTTCGGTCCATAATGTGTTTATGCAGCCCGCTCTTGCAGTCTTCCGATAATAGTCAGATGATTCAACAGGGTCAGACTGCCAGTGGATAGGTGATGCTGTTCATGTGTGTATTCAAGAAATGCTTGATACGGGTACGGTACATCTCTTTATCCGTAACATATGCGTAGCCATGCTTCGCCCCGACAGCTATATACAGCTCTTTAGGGCCTTTCGCTGAGTGATAGAGTTCATAGGCCATATGGGTGGGCACAAAGTCATCTTCATCTCCATGAATAAATAATGTTGGAGTGGAGGATTTTTTCACCTGTTCTTCAGGACTGGCTTCACCGAACCAGTAGCCGGCTTTAACCTTTGTGATGAGGCTGGTCATCGGAATAAACGGATATTGAGGCAGTTTATACATGGTTTTCAGCTGATGAGCCATCTCTTTGGTCACAGAGCTGTAGCCGCAGTCTTCAATAACAGCTTTGACATTATCTGGCAGCTGTTCGCCGCTGACATTCATAACTGTAGCCGCCCCCATACTTAATCCGAAAAGTAGGATTTCGGTGTCATCGCCAAATTCATCAATCAATTTATCTATCCAGGTAATGTAATCTTTGCGTTCATGCCAGCCGAATCCGATGTAATCTCCATCGCTGTCCCCGTGTCCTCTTGCGTCAGGGAGAAGGAGGCTGAAGCCTAAATCGAAATAAAGTTTAGCCCAGGGCGCCATGTCCTTGTTGCTTCCACTATATCCATGAGCGATAATAGCTATTCGTTTCGTAGGCTCCTGCTGGGGAATGAATAGTCCGGAAAGAGTCAGTTCATCCGTAGACCGGATCGTCAGAATCTCTTTATCTACTGTGTTATACCATTCTTTTTCTTCTTTCCAGGGGTCGTCAGCCTGGATCTCATCCATGCTGAACTCATCTACAAATTCTTTGCGGTTGATTCCTACAGCTTTTTTATAAAAAAAGGCACTTGAATAAGCCAGAGCTGCAGCCGTCAGCCCCAAAGCTCCAAAGAATCCCCACTTCAAAGACTTCTTCATTTTATTCCATCCTTCCTTTAAGTACTCTTACTCTATATTGTACATCATAGTCAAAAAGTTTGCAGACAGTTTATGTTAAGGGGGTTGACAGTGATCAAACTAAGATGGTAATATACCCCATAGGGTATAAAAAAAGTAACAAATAAGGAGGAACACGAGTGTTTGGGTTATTCAATCGGTCAGCCTCCATAAGTGCTGATCAGTTAAAAGTAGATAGAAACAGTCAGACCAAGATTATAGATGTACGAATGCCTGGAGAATACCGTGCAGGGCATATACCTGGAGCAGAAAATGTTCCACTAAATAAAATTGAAGGATACACGGGGAATAATAATGAAAAGGTCTACGTGATCTGCCAATCTGGAATGAGAAGCAAGCGAGCGGCATCCATTCTAAAAAAGAAGGGCTATGATGTCGTGAATATCCGCGGGGGCATGACCCAATGGAATGGACCTGTCAGAGGAGGAAAACAGTAAATGGAAAAAATTATTATAGTAGGCGGGGTAGCTGGAGGAATGTCTGCCGCTACACGTCTACGCCGGTTGAAAGAAGAAGCTGAAATCATTATTTTTGAAAAGGGGCCGTATGTATCTTTTGCCAACTGCGGCCTGCCGTATTATGTCTCTGGTGAAATATCAGAAAGAGACAAGCTCCTGGTTCAGACTCCTGAGGCTCTCTATGACCGGTTCCGTCTGGATGTCAGGCCGGAGCATGAAGTCCTGTCGATCAATCCTGAAGAGAAGACTGTGACGGCAGCCCATCATGGAAAACAGATAACTGAATCATATGACAAACTGATCCTGTCACCTGGAGCAAAAGCATTTATTCCTCCTGTTGAGGGGCTGGACGAAGCTGAAAATGTCTATACGTTGAGGAACGTGCCTGATCTGGATAAAATCATGAACCGAATTGATCAGGTCGATCCAAAAGAAGCGGTCGTTGTAGGCGCAGGCTTTATAGGCATTGAAATGGCAGAAAACCTGAAACACAGGGGCATCGACGTGACGATCATCGAGAAAGCTCCGCATGTCCTGCCGCCTCTGGACGAAGAAATGGCGGTCTTCGTGCAGAATGAATTGAAAGAAAAAGGTGTCAAGGTGATTACTTCTCAGTCTGCGGTGGCGTTTAAAGAAAAAGGCCGCATCATCGTACTGGAAGATGGAAAAGAATTTAAAACAGATCTGACTATTATGTCAGTTGGCGTCAAACCGGAAAGCAGTCTGGCTGAACACGCAGGAATAGAGCTGGGTCTTCGTGGAGGGATTCTGGTTGATGACACCTATCAGACCAGCGTAAAAGATATATACGCAGTCGGAGACGCAATAGTTGTTAAGAATCAGATCAGCCAGGAAGATGCACTGATTTCCCTTGCTTCTCCTGCAAACCGACAGGGACGTCAGGTTGCGGACAATATAGCTGGAATCAGTCGTGCGAACAAAGGAAGCATTGGAACAGCAATCGTGCGTGCCTTCGACATGACTGCCGCTTCGACCGGCCTGAACGAACGACAGCTCAGACAAGCAGGCAAAGACGTTGCCTCCGTGCATACATTGAGCAAAGACCATGCCGGTTATTATCCAGGAGCGACCGATATCACATTAAAAGTTATTTTTGATCCAGTCAGTGGTACACTGTATGGGGCTCAGGGAGTCGGCGTTAAAGGTGTAGACAAACGTATCGATGTTATTGCGACAGCCATCAAGGGAGGGCTCACTGTTTTTGATCTGCCGGAGCTTGAATTTACGTATGCCCCACCGTTCGGTTCGGCAAAAGACCCAGTAAACATGGCCGGATACGCCGCATTGAATATTATTGAAGGGTTAAGTGACTCGATTCAATGGCATGAGCTGAACCGTGAACTAAAAAAAGGTGCCGTTCTTCTGGATGTCCGAACTGAATCAGAGCTGGAATCGGGCCGATTCCCGAATGCCCTGAACATTCCTTTGAATGACCTTCGTGACCGGATGGATGAGCTGGATAAAGAACAGGAATATATCATCAGCTGCAGAAGCGGACAGAGAAGCTACATTGGTGAAAGATTATTGAAACAGTCAGGATTTAAAGTGAAAAACCTGGATGGTGCGTATGCGCTTTATCAGGCAGTCAGACCGGAGGAATTGGAATATGTATAGATCAGTCAGTATGGACGAATTTGGACAGAAACAGAAACGGGAAAATCTAAATATAATCGATGTCAGAGAAGCAGATGAATTCGCTGCCGGACACATTCCAGGAGCAGTCAGCATGCCGTTAAGCGGACTTGCACAAGAATTTGAAACCCTCAAAAAAGATAAGGAATATCATGTCATCTGTCTATCAGGTGGACGTTCGTCAATGGCGTGTGACTTTTTAGGGAATCAGGGGTATGATGTAGTAAATGTAATGGGCGGCATGTCTGCCTGGAGAGGAGACATCGAGTAATATGAAATGCGATAAAAGTATTTATAATCGGCTGAAACGGACAGAGGGACAGTTGAGAGGCGTGCAGAAAATGCTCGAAGAAGGCAAAGAATGCAGTGATGTCGTCACACAATTGTCTGCAGTTCGCTCCAGTGTGGACCGGATCATGGGTGTGATCGTTGCTGAGAACCTGAAGCAATGCCTGGAAAATCCATCAGCCAACATAGAAGAACAGGAAGAAATGATTCAGAAAGCCATTCAGTTGGTTGTGAAGAAATAACGCTTGCCCCATTCTACACTGAGTAGAGGGCTGAAATGATCTTATTTTCACAAGCGTCATGTCTGCCTTTATTCTTTAAACCTGTTATCATTCATATGCAGTAAGAAAGAATGATAGTAAGGAGAGGATTTATATGTCAACGAGTAAAGCAATCAGATTAGGGGTGCTGTCATTATCAGCTTCTCTGCTATTAGCTGCTTGTGGCGACAATGATACTCAGGATACAACGCCTGTGGAAGATGATACGGAACAGACTGACGGCGACACGGATGCGGGAGACGATACTGCTGCAGATAATACGGGCGAAGACGATACTGATGGTACCGCTGCGGACAATACACCCGATGATGAGACTGATGGTGCAGCTGACGATGCCGCTGATTCTCAGGGGATCCAAGGGATGACGTTCTCTGTAAGTCTGGACGATGCGATCGATCAGTTCTATGAAACGTTCGGCAGTGAAGACATCAATATAAGTGAGATTCAGTTCAATCATGACGATGGACGTTACCTGTATGAATTCGAAGGCTGGGATGGCCAGTACGAATATGAACTGGATATCGATGCTGAAACTGGTGAAATCGTTCAGCAGGAACAGGACGATGACGATGATTCAGATGATATACTTGACTTGGATGGAATCATCTCACCACAGGAAGCGATGGGAGCTGCACTTGATGCTTCAGGTTCCGGTTATGTAGAAGAATGGGATCTCGAAGTAGAAGACGGCCGTACGATTTATGATATCGACGTTGAAGGCGGCAGCGACCAGCAAGTCGATGCTCAGACCGGAGATGTCCTTTAATTCAATAAGCACAACGATCAGGCACCTTTCGACTACGAGTTGAAAGGTGCTTTTTTAGAACACATGTTCAAACCTCCTCAAGTGTGTTAAAGTTAAGAAAAGAGCAGAGGAGTTCTCATATGAACAAGCAGACGATTGTAGCAGACACAATAGATATGGTAAAAGAGAAACTGAACAATGAAGGGTCCGGACATGACTGGTATCATATTGAGCGAGTCTGGAAGATGGCTTCCAAGCTGGCAGCAAAAGAACAGGCCAACAGTTATATAGTGGAGCTGGCTGCTCTGCTGCATGATCTGATTGATGACAAGCTGGTCAGCAGCAAAGATGAGGCTGTTCAGGAAGTTGAATACTGGCTTGAGGGGGCGGGTGTATCGTCATCTGACTCAGAACGGATCATGGACATCATCCAGACTATTTCCTTCAAGGGTGGAAATGGACGGAAACTGACGACTCTTGAGGCTCAGATAGTTCAGGATGCAGATAGACTGGATGCAATTGGGGCAATCGGAATTGCCCGCTGCTTTACGTATGCAGGAAGCAAGGGAGACGTCATCTTCAATCCGGAACTGTCTGTACGCGAGAGCATGACTGAAAAAGAATACAGGGAAGGGCCATCGAGTGCGGTTCATCATTTCTACGAGAAGCTGCTTAAGCTTAAGGATCTGATGAACACCGAGACGGCAAAGCAGATCGCCGAAGAGCGCCACGCCTTTATGGAAGACTTCCTGATCCAGTTCTTTAACGAATGGGAAGGGTAAATTGAAAAGCTAGTCAGAAAAAAACCAGCTACCTGTGCAGACCCCAGAAAGTTAGATTTTTCAGGTCTAACTTTATTTGGTCACTATAGCAGGCAGCTGGTTTTATTATGCAGATTTTTAAAATGTCCCAACTTTTGTGACGAGTCAGTCTGTCAGCCCTAAGTGAAGGATGGTGCTGCAGCTGGCCTGAATGCCCCAGTAAAATTCTTTCAGTCCCAGGTTTTCATTGGGTGCATGATTATCTTCATCGACATTGGCATAAGGAACCGTGACAGACGGAATGCCCAAAATATCAGTGAAGACATACATAGGACCGGTGCCCCCCAGAGCTGGAAGGACAACTGGCGGGGTATCATAAGCCACCTCGACTGACTCGATCACTTTCTGTACGAGTGGATGAGACAGAGGCGTTTTGGAAGGCTTGACTGCACTCAGATTTTCTACTGACAAGCGGCAGCGGGAATCAAAGGCTGCCACATGCTTTTCAATAGCTTCATAGATGGCTTGGGGGTCCTGATTAGGTGCCAGGCGCATATCCAGTTTGACTTTCGCTTTTCCAGGAATGATCGTCTTTGTTCCTTCTCCTGTATACCCCGTTTCAAATCCTGCAATGGTAAACGTCGGTTTGAAGCATAAGTTTGTGTAGTATTCTTCTCCAGTCATATCGAGGCTGTCCAGACCGATGACTTTCGCTGTTTTTTCTGGATAGAAGGCCAGGCTCTTCAGATGTTCTGCTTCTTCTGGGGTTGGAGTCAGTACACCGTCATAAAATCCGTCTATTAGAACGTCTCCTTCTTCAGTGACCATGGACCGGACCAGATTTAATAGAGCCATGCCGGGATCAGGGGCAATGTTTCCTTTATTACCTGAATGGTTATCTCTATTGGCACCCTGAGCTTTCACTTCAACATAGAGCAGTCCGCGGTTACCCAGAGTCACTGAGGGCTGCCCGTCTCCTTCCATTGGCCCGTCTGCAGTATAGGCAATATCTGCTTTGAGCAGGTCCTTATGTTTTTCCGCAAAGGAAGCAAGATTGACGCTGCCTTTTTCTTCTTCTCCCTCGAAAAGAAATTTGACGTTGACCGGGAGCGAGCCATGTTCTTTAAGTAAAGTACCCACAGCTAGGATATGGGCGATCAGCTGACCTTTGTTGTCGCCTGTACCTCGGCCGTAAATTCTTCCGTTCCTAATTGTTGGCTCGAACGGATCGGACTCCCACAACTCAAGTGGCTCAGGAGGCTGGACATCATAGTGCCCGTAAAAGAGAATGGTGGTCGTATTCTCAGGATCGAGCAGTTCCCCGTAAACCACAGGGTGTCCACCGGTATCCATGAGCTGAGCTTTAATGCCATTCTCTGTCATCATATTGAGCAGAAGATCGGCAGATTCTTTTACGCCTAAGTTAAGTGTGCTGATACTTGGCTGTCTTAGAAGAGTGAAAAGGGTGTTCAAGTGGTTATCTTTATTCTTATCGAGTAATGGTCTGATATCTTGGTAAACAGTTTTCCAGTCGGTCATGTATGAAGCGCTCCCTGCATTAGAATTTTATTAGAAAGATTGCTATATTTTAATAGTATACACCTTTTATTCATTTTAGGAAGGCTAAAATAAAAAAATCCTTCCCGAAAGACGGAAAGGAATGGATCATCTATTCAATGGAATGAATGTTCTGAGCGTAAGGGCTGTCTGAATTTCTAAGAGATTTCCATTCTCTTCGAAGTAGCCATATGAGGAAGATAAGAGAAAGAATAAATAATGCAGAGTAGACGACATATTCAGTCGGCAGGCCATCTCTCAACATTAAGAATTCAGCCTGAGCATCCGCAATTGAAACGGATGGGGCCAGAAATAGGGGGAGGATTACCAGCAGATTGTATAAAGCGTGAGCGATAATTGGATAGATCAGATTGTTGTATTTCACATAAATAACTCCACAGACCAGTCCAACGAGAAGCTGAGGAATGAACAGCGACTGCAGGTGAATAGCCATGAAGACGACAGAACTGAAAATAATCCCTTTGTTTACGCCGTATTTGTCGACCCATTTATTAAGCAGATACCCTCTGAATACAATTTCCTCTACAACTGGTGCAAATATTACAGCAACAATGACAAGGTAGAACACCGGAAGATCTTCTGAACCAGTCAGTTCAAGAACATAAGGCACGATGCGGTCAAATAGCGTGGGAATAAATGTCAGAACAGAAACAAAAAAGTAGACAAATAAAGAAGCTACGACCGCTGTCAGAACAGTCCAGCCGGCCACTCGAATCAGTGGGGAAACAGTCTTTTCATAGGGAGAAGACAGTGCTGCCACAGACAAGGACTGTTTTCTCATCTGGCTTATCGTTATTTTATATAGAAAGAAGTAAATAAGCCCATCCGTCAGCAGTCCGATCATCGTGATGTGTTCACCCATGAAGGCAACTAGCAGCACAGCGCCGAGAATGATCACACCAAGCGTGGCCAGAGCGATCCGCCAGATGATTGCCCATAAAGAAGCGCGTTCGAATGAAGTTTCATATGTATACATGTCATCAGCTCACTTTCAGTAAAATGAATAAGTAAACATTAGCATATTTTAAAGATAATTGGTAATAGAAAGGAGTAAAGCTATTATTTTGTGATAAACTATCACTAAATGACACATGGAGGCAGTTATGGAACCAATATTAGAAATCAGTAATCTGACTAAATCCTTTGACGGAAAACCGGTACTGAAAGGCGTTGATTTTTCAGTACATCCTGGAGAAATTATCGGATACATAGGGCCGAACGGAGCGGGAAAGAGTACGACGGTCAAAATTATTCTTGGGGTGCTGGAAAGAGACGGTGGCGATATTCGCCTGTTCGGTCAGCCGATAGACAATCAGACGGTTACTTATAAATCACGTATCGGTTATGTTCCTGAGAATGCAGAGCTTTACGAAACATTGACGGCTAAAGAGTACCTGCTGTTCATCGGCGAGCTGTACGGAATGAAAGAAGAAATCATCCTGTCGAAATCAGAAGAAATGATGGATGCTTTAGGCATAAAAGAGTCACTGAATGGACGTCTGGCATCATTTTCAAAAGGGATGCGTCAGAAAGTTCTGATTATTTCCAGCCTGCTTCACAATCCGGATATCCTCTTCTGGGACGAGCCGCTCAATGGACTGGATGCGAACAGTGTACAGATCATAAAGGAGCTGTTATGGCAGCTGAAAAAAGAAGGCAAGACGATCTTTTATTCATCCCACGTTATGGACACCGTTGAAAAACTGAGTGACCGCATCATGATTCTGAATGACGGAGAAGTCGTTGCGGACGGGCCATTTGAAGAGTTAAAAGAAGAGGCGGATGGCACGCTGGAGCAGCTTTTCAATACGTTGACAGGCTTTGACCAGCATGCGGCTCTCGCCGAACAGTTCCTGACTGCAATGAAGGGAGACGGTTCCAATGATGCGTGACATTCTTGGGCTGAAAAAAGGTGGGAAGACACCGGTCTATCTGCGGATTATAGATGTTCTCTCAGGAGTATATGAAAAGTTTGGGGTCGATTACCCTCAGATGCGCAACATTCTTTCTATGAAGATGACGATGGACGGCAGGCGAGAATCACCGATGCAGGCAGTCAGTTCAAACAGCCGGTCGGGTGAAGAAAAAAACCATTTTTTCTCCAGTTTGTGGGTCTACGCACTGATCAGTGTCTTTCTGCTATTCCTTTTTGCGTATGACAATTGGGTGTTTCAGTACACGACGTATTTCAGTTTTCTGTTCCTGATGACGTTTTCGACTCTTCTGGCTAATTTTTCAACTATTCTGCTGGATACAAAAGACTCAATACTCATCGGAACAAAGCCTGTAACCAGGAAGACGCTCGGAGCAGCTAAGGCTACACATGTAGGCATTTATCTCATTTCATTTACGATGGCCATCGGAGCTCCAGTGATTCTATTCACTTTCTACTTTAATGGCATACTGGCCGGACTGCTGGTTCTTATCCTGTCACTGCTGGCTTCTCTGTGGTGTCTGGGTCTGACCCTCATCGTTTACGCTACGATTCTTAAGCAGTTCGATGGAGAACGCTTGAAAAACATCATTGCCTACAGTCAGATCTCACTATCAATCTTTATGGTAATCGGCTATTACTTAGTCGGCCAGATTTTTCAGATCATTGATCCGGAAACGCTGCTGGTTGAAATGAATCTGACCCTCGGCCACTCAGTTCTTTTCCCGATGTGGTTCGTGGCCCCATTTGGACTGCTTCAGGAAGGATGGACACTGACTTACGGCATATATACCGGCCTGCTTATAGTAGGATCCGTGTTACTTGTGATTTTATATAACTGGAGTACGGATAAAATCGAAAGCAATCTTCAGAAAATGAATGCTTCCAGCCTAAAAATAAATAAACGGTCGGTTCTGGAAAGAATCGCTGCTGCAGGACTATGCAAAGATCCTCTGGAGAAGGCTTACTTTCATTTCTCCTGGCAGCTGACAAAGACGGAGCGGGAATTCAAGACTCGTCTGTATCCGTCGATTGCCAGTGCACTGGTCTTCCCGATCGTGTTCGTCTTCACGACACTGACTGGTGATCAGACTGCGGGACTGGAACAGAATCCCGTATCATTTCTGTATCTGCCCTATTTCACCTTGCTGCTGATTCCAGTTCTGACTGTATCGATTCAGTTTTCAACTAACTACAAGGGAAGCTGGGTGTTCAATCTGACACCGCAGCAGTCGAAAGCCCCGTTCATGCGGGCGGCTCTGAAGGCGATGCTGGTAAAAATCCTGCTGCCGCTTTATCTGATAATTGCTGCAGTCGTCCTTGTGTTTTCTGGATGGGGCTATCTGCTTCAGATGATCAACGGCTTTTTGCTGATGAGTGTTGTCTTTTATCTGGAAGCACGCCGATCCGTCAAAAGTCTGCCTTTTTCAAGGGAATATTCAGCGTCTGAAGCTAATCTGGGATGCATGGGTACGCTGATCTTTTTCGTGCCAGTCTTCATTATTTCTCTAATTATGATTCTCAGCCAGCTCTTCATTCCATTCGGAGAATGGATTATTCTGATTATCATGTCAGGCCTGACCATCTGGTGGATGACGCGAGGCTTCAACGAGAAGAAGCAGGCCTGATCAGCAGGAGATGCATTTTACCTTTTTTTTACTGTGTAAGTAAGATACAATAAAATCAATTAGACTACGCTATCCAAGGAGATAATAATTATGAAACGTACTATATTAACCGGTGATCGCCCGACCGGCAAACTGCATTTAGGTCACTATGTCGGCTCGTTACAGAACCGGGTGTTGCTTCAGGAAGATGAACAGAATAATGTCTTTGTCATGATTGCGGACCAGCAGGCACTGACGGATAATGCTAAGAACCCCGAAAAAGTTCAGCAGAGCATTATGGAAGTGGCTCTGGACTACCTCGCTGTCGGACTGGATCCTGAGAAGACGACGATTTTCATTCAGTCTCAGATTCCTCAACTGCCGGAACTGACGATTTATTACTTGAATCTGGTCACGGTAGCTCGACTGCATCGCAATCCGACTGTTAAGTCTGAAATTCAGGAAAAAGGCTTCAACGAAAGTATCCCTGCAGGCTTCTTCATGTATCCAGTGAGCCAGGCCGCAGACATTACAGCGTTCAAAGCGACTCACGTTCCTGTAGGAGAAGATCAGAAGCCTATGCTGGAACAGACACGTGAAGTGGCACGCGACTTCAATCGGACTTATGGAAAAGATGTTCTGGTTGAACCGGATATCATCCTGCCTCCAAAAGGTCAGGGCCGTCTGGTCGGAATCGATGGAAAAGGGAAGATGAGCAAATCCCTGAATAACGGCATCTACCTGTCTGATAGTGCTGATACTATTCAGAAAAAAGTCATGAGCATGTATACCGATCCGAACCACATTCGTGTGGAGGATCCGGGTCAAGTCGAAGGTAACGTTGTCTTCACGTATCTGGATGTGTTTGATGACGACAAGGAAAAGGTTCAGGAACTGAAAGACCAGTACCGCGCCGGAGGATTGGGTGATGTCAAAATCAAGCGTTACCTGAACGATGTGCTTCAGGCCAAGCTACAACCGATTCGTGAACGCAGAGAAGCATTTGCTGAAGATAAAGGAGCCATTCTGGATATGCTGAAAGCGGGGAGCCTGAAAGCAGAAGCTGTCGCAGCCCAGACTCTGGATGAAGTTAAGGATGCTATGGGTATCAACTATTTCAAGTAATGACTTGAAGGTGACCCACTGGCAGTTTAATTCAAATTTTATTGAAGAAGTGATGACCGATGATCGAACTGAAACCTGTAGACAAACATAATTATATGACCGTTGTGGATCTGAAAGTCCATCCGCACCAGCA
This sequence comes from Alkalibacterium pelagium, assembly GCF_900109325.1. Lineage (GTDB taxonomy): Bacteria > Bacillota > Bacilli > Lactobacillales > Carnobacteriaceae_A > Alkalibacterium > Alkalibacterium pelagium. The sequence continues at coordinate 77,335 of NZ_FNZU01000007.1, read as the reverse complement.
GGATTTTGTCGCACCGAACTACCTGTCTCTACTGGAAGCGAGTTATGAAGAAGAAAAGTACCCGTTTGCTATCTATCAGGCTGGAACAGTTGTGGGTTTTCTGATGTGCAGCTACTACCCTGCAGATGATGCCTATCCCATTGACTCCTGGTGGCTGGAACGATTTATGATCGACAGGGACTACCAGGGGAAAGGGATCGGGAAAAAAGCGCTGATCCTTTTTCTCAAAGATTTTAAGCCGCACAGACATGTGAAGGACCTGAGGATCGGTGCCGAGCCGGACAACGACCGGGCGATTCGTCTGTATGAATCATTTGGCTTCAGGAAAGAAGGCATGGTGGAAGGCGAAAACGTCTATGTCGGTGAATGGAAAGTTTGAGTATGTAAATGAGGGATGTGTCTTTTTTTGAGACACATCCCTTTTTCTAATGTCATGAAACACCGTTCTGCCTATAATGACAGGCTTTTATAATTTTATAAAATAAAAAGACCCGCCGCCTGGCGATATTTACGTCATTATTAAAAATCTGCTTCGTAAGAGTGGGTAACGATTCTTTGAGCTTGATCAGTACCAGTTCCTGCGCTGCTCGCGTGCTCGGGTCAGAAAGTCTTTCAGTGCTTCTTCATCATCTGTTTCTACAGCTTGTTTGAAGGTTTCCAGCTCGGCTTCAAAGGACGTAATCGACTGGAGCAGTGCCTCCTTATTATTCAGAAACAGTTCACTCCAGAGGCTGTCGTTGATATCAGCTATGCGAGTCAGTTCCTGAAAGCTGTTGCCGGCAAAGAGCAGTGTGTCGTCTGAGGCCTGACTGCTGTTCACGACGGATACAGACAGCGCGTGCATCAGCTGGCTGACGTAGGCAATCTGTTCGTCATGCTTTTCAGGTGTCACCCGGGTCAGTGTGCTGAACCCTGCATCTTTGTACATAGTTTCAATCTTTAGAATGTTTTCTTCTTTATTAAGAGGAACAGGAGTGATCAGAGCATTGGCTCCTTCAAATTTATCTGCAGATGCTCCTGCTATTCCTTTTTTCTCACTTCCACGCATCGGATGAGCGAAAATAAAGTCAGCGTGATCTGGAAGCACGCGAGTGGTCTCTTTGATAATAGAGGTTTTCACGCCAGTCACATCAGTGAGAACGACACCCTGCCTGAAATAGGAACGGTACTGCTCTACAAAAGGCGCGATCTGGCTGGGATAAAGCGTCAGCATAATCACGTCAGCATCCTTCAATCCTTCTTCCGGAGAGGTCATGCCTTCGTGAATGATCTGTTCTTTCAGCGCATAGTCAATCGTCTGTTCATCGATATCGATACCGATGATACGCTCATATCCCTTCTTCATCAGACTCATTGCAAAGGATCCACCGATGGCACCAAGGCCTACAATTGCTAAATTCATCTAGGCGTTCTCCTTTGACAAATGAAGTTCCAGAGCTTGTACGCCTAACAGATAGCTGGCTGATCCGAAGCCGGAAACCTGACCGATGCAGGCGGGAGCGATCACCGAATCTTTCCTGAACGCTTCTCTGGAATGGATGGCACTCAGATGGACTTCTACTGTCGGAATGGACACAGATTTCAAGGCATCATGAATGGCATAACTGTAATGAGTATAGGCAGCCGGATTGATGACGATGCCGTCAACCTGCTCATTCAACGCCTCCTGTATTTTATCGATCAGTGCCCCTTCGGAGTTACTCTGAAAAAAATCATACAGATGTCCGTGATCAGTCAGATAAGTCTGAATCTGACGGTTGATCGATTCCATTGTTTCGTGACCGTAAACATCCGGTTCTCTTGTTCCTAGAAGATTAATATTGGGGCCGTTGATAATCCATATTTTCATTAGTGGTCTCCTTTAGTATCGTTTTTATTCAATTGATTGAGTATGTCATCCACCGTCTCTGACAGGGACTGATCGTTGCGGACAGTCACATCTGCAAGAGCCTCATAGATCGGTCGGCGCTTTTCAAAAAGAGTATACAGGGCATCGGTGCCATTTTTCAGAAGCGGTCTGTGGGCGGTCTCAATGTCTTTTACAATCAGATTTATCGGACGGTCGATCCATACGATCATACCCGTCTGCTTGAGCCACTTCCGGTTTTCTGGTTTAAGGACAGCGCCTCCTCCAGTCGATATGACTGTATCAGTGGAATCGGCCAGCTTGATGCAGACGTCAGTTTCCAGAGACCTGAAAAGCTCCTCGCCTTGTTCAAACAATTCCGGGATTGACTGGCCCGCCTGTTCTTCTATATAGTCGTCCATGTCTATGAAAGGAAACTTAAGACGGCTGGCCAGCTCTTTCCCAATGGTTGTTTTTCCGCTACCGGTCATTCCGATGAGGACAATGTTTGTCATAGGCTCACCCTTCCTTCCACTGGGAAAAGTCCTGAATCAGTTCATCCATCAAGTCCAATGAGATTGAACGGTTTTCCCAGATTTCTACAGATTTGATGGCTTGTCCGATCAGCATCTCGAGGCCATTCACTGCCGGCTTGCCTATTGAACGGGCCTGTTTCAGGAATGCCGTTTCCAGAGGGTTATAAATCAGGTCAATAAGGGCGTCGAAGCGTGTGGCCGTTTCATCCGATACCGGAGAAACGCCTGTGTTGGGATACATGCCGACGGGGGTTGTATTGATCAGATAATGTCCGCTGAACGTGTCCAAGTCGTCGTAAGTCCGGTATCTGACCGTTGAATCAGAACGGGACTCCTTGATGGTTCTGGAAACTAAAGTAATGTCCTTGACTCCGTGATCCTTCAGATACTGGACGACCATTTTGGATGATCCGCCTGTACCGAGAACAGTGACTGACTTGCCGCTCAGATTCCATTGGCGACGCTCGAACAGCAGGCCGAAGCCCTCGTAGTCAGTATTATAGCCTTTCAAGTAGCCGTTCTGATTGCTTATCGTGTTCACTACACCAAGTGTCTGGGCAGTCGGATCGATCTCATCAAGGTAAGGGATGACAGTTTCCTTGTAGGGGATCGTCACGTTTGATCCGCTGATGGACAGGATTCTCAGACTCCCGACAGCCTGAGGGACCTGATCGGGTGGGCAGGGAAACGTTTTATAAGCCGCGTTGATGGCCAGTCGTTTATACAATTCTTTATGCAGCTGAGGAGATAAACTGTGTGTCAGTTTTTCACCCAGCAGGCCGTAAAATTTCATATGGGCACCTCGTTTTTCTAAAAAGTATACACATGTTCACTATAAATTGGCAAATAGATTGAGATTCTGCCGATTGCTTAAGCACAAGTAAAGTGTAACATGAGAGTAAAATGATAAAAACAATAATTATTTTTAACTTATCCCTTGACATTCATTTTCATGCTTGCTAGTATTGTGAGCACAGTTAGTTAATGACTGAAACCAATTGAGGAGTGTTTAACATGACTAAAGAATTAAACAACTTAATCACGCCACAATTGAATCGTTATTACTTTAGCTTCTTTAGAAACAATCTATGGAGGCTAGAGCACTTTAAACTGTCTTAAAAAACAGTGCCCCATAGATTCCATCAGGACATCGAATGGGCGCACACTATAAATGAACTTTTAATTTATACATGTGATTTCAACCAACGCTGCATTCGATTATCCTGTTTGAGTAAAACAGATAACGGATGCAGCTTTTTGTTTATCCTAAGGTTGGTTTGAATGGCAAATCAGCTCTTCTGTTTATCTGACACGAAGCAACAGGAAACATCAAGTTACCAAGATATGTCAGTGGAGGAGATCAAATGATTATTCATACATTAGGGCCGGAAAATACAGACAGTTATGCCGCAGCCCAGTCGTTATTGCAGGCAGAGGAGGATGACATTGTTGGCTATCCGTCATTCGATACCATCCTTCATGAGCTTGAACGGCTTAAAGGCGACTGCGTTCTGTTTCCCGTAGCCTTTCAGAGTGCCAGGAAACCCTATGGCTGGAAAGAATTCAATTACGATTACTGGGAGAAAATAGAACTGCTTCAAGTTTTCGCAAGGAAAACCAAGCCGATGGTCCTGGTAAAAAATAGAGACAGAAAAATGGACAGCGCCATGATTCATCCGGCAACAAAGATTTTTCTGGAAAAATACCTGAGCAAAGTGAATGAGACACTTCCGATCACCTACACTGACAGCAAGTTCAAAGCCTGGACCGCTTTTAAAAATATGGGTCTGAAGTACACGATTATCAGCGAAGATGTGTTTGAAAAAGAAAAAACAGACAATTATCAGATTGTTGAGCGTTATGAACCTCAAATGGTCTGGTGTCTGTATAAAATAAAAGCAGAAGAGGAGAGAGATCAATGATTATTGTATTAAAACAGGGAACAGGTGCTAAAGCGATAAAAGAGATTACGAAGAAGGTTGAAGAACAAGGGGTATCAGTCAGTCATTTCTCAGATATCAAACGGGACTTTCTAGGTGTGATCGGAGATACTAGCGCTATCGATACGCATCGTCTGCAGGCACGTCCGGAAGTCGAGCAGATCGTCAGAGTTGAAGAACCATATAAACGAGCCAACCGCAAGTTTCATCCCGAAAACTCGATTATAGAAGTCGGTCAGGAAACTATCGGTGGAGACCAGCTGGGTATCATTGCCGGCCCGTGTTCTGTCGAAAGTGAAGAACAGATTGTTGACGTAGCGAAACGAATCAAGAAAGCCGGAGCCAACTTCCTAAGAGGGGGTGCGTTCAAGCCGCGTACATCGCCATACAGCTTCCAGGGACTGGAGCTTGAAGGGCTGCGCATGCTGCAGACGGCTAAAGCAGAAACGGGACTGCCGATTGTTACTGAACTGATGTCGACAAAATGGATCGACGAATTCGTAGAATCTGTTGATATGATTCAAATCGGTGCACGTAATATGCAGAACTTTGACTTGTTGAAAGAAGTAGGGAAAACCAAGACACCTGTCCTTCTAAAACGTGGACTGTCTGCAACTTACAAGGAATGGTTGATGTCTGCGGAATACATCATGTCAGAAGGAAACGAGAATGTCATTCTCTGTGAACGAGGGGTCCGCACGTTCGAACCGGAAACACGTAACACACTGGATATTCAGGCAGTACCGGTCATCAAGAAACTGTCCCACCTGCCAATCATTATCGATCCAAGCCACGCTGGAGGCATGTCTTATCTGGTTGAAGCTGGAGCGAAATCGGGAATCGTAGCAGGAGCGGACGGGCTGATGATCGAGGTACACAATGATCCGGAAAACGCATGGAGCGATGGAGAACAGTGCCTGACACCAGACGAATTCGGACTCCTGATGGAAAAAGCCGAGAAGCTGGCATCAGTCGAAGGCCGTACAGTTCCTCTATCCACTCAGTCAGTATCTAATTAAGGAGTCATTCAGATGAATGAATTGAAAGTCAGATTACCGCAGTCTTCTGTATCTTATGAGATTAAAATTGAAAAAGGGCTGCTTCAGAAAGTCGGGAAAGAAGTGGCTCAATTGACTAAAAGTCGACGGGTCGCCGTCATCACTGATAGGAATGTTGACAGCTATTACGGCGCTAGAGTAGAACAGCAGCTGGCTGATGAAGGATTCGAGGTCAGCATGATTGTTCTGCAGCCGGGTGAGCAGACGAAGACCTTCTCCATGATGCCTCTGATCTTTTCCCAGCTGATTGAAGCTGGCCTGACCAGAAGCGATGTGATCGTTGCTTTAGGAGGTGGAGTGATAGGCGATATCGCAGGCTTTGCTGCCTCTTCCTACCTTAGAGGCATCGATTTAGTTCAGATCCCGACCTCCCTGCTCGCTCAAGTTGACAGCAGTGTCGGCGGAAAAGTGGGTGTAGACCTGCCGGAAGGGAAAAACCTGGTTGGGGCCTTCTATCATCCTACACAAGTGATTATCGACCCAGAGGTTTTGAACACTTTGACCGATCATTACTTTGCGGACGGGATGGCAGAAGTCATTAAATACGGATGTATCTGGGATGCAGCATTTTTTGACAGTCTGTCTAAGCTTGAATCAAGAGATGCAGTGATGACAGAGATTGAATGGATCATCGCCCGATGCTGCGACATCAAGCGAGAAGTTGTCGAGCAGGATGAGAAAGACAAGGGTATGCGCATGCTTCTGAATTTCGGACATACGCTCGGACATGCGATCGAAGCCTACTATCACTATGAAAATATTACACACGGACATGCAGTGGCAATCGGTATGGCAACCTTGACCGAAATTTCCGAAGCCAGACAGCTGACTGAAGCAGGAACAGCTGATCAGATACGGCACGTGCTGAAGATGCACCAGCTGCCATCTGAGCTGGAGGATCCAAAGGCGTATAATGACATTCTTTCGTTTGTAAGCAAAGACAAGAAACAGCTCAACAACCAGCTGCATGTCGTTCTTCTCAACTCGATCGGCTCGGCAGCCACTCATCAGACAGACGTCAGCTTTTTTGAATCACTTAGAACAGGAGGACAGGACCATTGACGGATTTAACACTTACACCAGATAGACTACAAGGAGACGTGACTGTGCCTCCGTCTAAGAGTCTGGCCCACAGAGCGATCATTTGTGCTGCACTGGCTGAAGGAACCAGCACGATCAGCAACATTCAGTTTTCCGATGACATTAAAGCCACGATTCAGGGAATGCGTGCCATGGGTGCTGAAATTGATGAGCAGGAAGATGCTCTCACGATTCATGGGATCGGCCTTCAGTCTAAAAGCTTGGCGAATAATCAGTCTGAAGGGAAGGATTCAGATTCAGTTCGGACGATCGACTGCAATGAGTCTGGGTCGACATTAAGATTCCTGGTGCCTGTAGCGACTCTGTTTGAAGGAAAGACCCGTTTCATCGGACGAGGGAAACTTGGTCAGCGTCCATTAACTCCTTATGAGGATTTGTTCAGGAAACAGGGACTGGACTATGATTTAAAGGGTACGGATCAGCTTGATCTTCTTATTGGTGGTCAGCTTTCTTCTGATACAATTGAATTGAGGGGTGACATCAGTTCGCAGTTTATCACAGGCCTGCTCATGACTCTGCCCTTTTTAAACGGCGAATCCAGAATCCACGTGACAACGCCTCTTGAATCCAAGGGCTATATCGATCTGACTTTACACGTATTTGAGCTGTTTGGTATGAAGATCACAGTTGAGGACGAGGGTCAGACCTTCGTGATACCTGGTAATCAGAAGATGCAGGCGGCGGATTATGCTGTAGAAGGCGATTTTTCTCAGGCAGCATTCTTCCTCACAGCTAATCATATCGGAAATGATATCAGTCTATCCGGTCTCGACAGTCAGTCGCTTCAGGGGGACAAGGCTATATTGAACATTCTGGATAAACTATCTGATGAAACAGAGCGTGTAATCGACGGGTCTCAATTTCCGGATATCATTCCAACAGCAGCTCTGGCAGCAGCTTTGAGCATCGGACACACTCGGTTCACCAATCTGGAGAGACTTAAGATCAAAGAAAGTGACCGTCTTGCGGCTACGCAGAAAGAACTCCAAGCACTAGGAGCAGATATACAAGTTGAAGGCGATAGTCTCGTCATTCAAGGCGTGGATCAGCTCAAAGGTGGAGCGACAGTCTGGAGTCACAAGGATCACCGGATGGCTATGATGCTGGGGATCGCCTCAACACGATGCGACGAACCCATTACAATAAAAGATACAGAATGTGTAGCAAAATCATACCCGCATTTCTGGGAAGACTTTAAACTATTAGGAGGAATGTAAATGAGTGGCATTTGGGGAAAACAACTTGAACTCTCTCTATTTGGTGAATCTCACGGAGACGCGATAGGAATCACAATCAATGGGCTGCCGCCCGGGTTTGAAATCGATATGGAAGAGGTACAATTTGAAATGGCAAGACGAGCACCGGGAAGCAGTGACCTGACGACTCCGCGTAAAGAAAAAGATCTGCCGGAAATTCTGAGCGGATTCCTGGACGGGAAAACGACAGGGGCACCACTAACGGCCATTATCAGAAATACAAATACACGGTCAAAAGACTATAGTTTACTTAAGGATGTCATGCGACCGGGTCAGGCAGATTACCCTGGACGAATGAGATACAAAGGTCATAATGACCACCGTGGCAGCGGACATTTTTCCGGACGGATTACCGCACCGATCGTATTTGCTGGAGCGATCTGCCAGCAGTGGTTGAAGCAGAAAGGCGTAACAGTCAGCTCCCATATCCAGTCAATCGGCCACATTGAAGATCAGCGGTTTGCGGACCAGAAAGAGGTCACCCACGAGCAGGCGGAAGCGTTCAAGAAAGATCAGCTGCCTCTATTCGATGGTGAAAAGAAAGAAGCGATCCGGGACCTTATCCTTGAAGCGAAAGAAGAAGGAGATTCTGTTGGAGGCGTTGTTGAAACCTTTGTGCTGGGCATCCCGGCTGGATACGGGAATCCGTTCTTCGATTCAGTGGAATCTACACTGGCGCACCTCGTATTCTCCGTCCCGGCAATCAAGGGAATCGAATTCGGTACCGGCTTCGATATCACCAGAATGAAAGGCTCCGAAGCCAATGATGAATACTACTACGATGAAAATGGTCAGGTGAAGACGCGCTCGAACAATAACGGAGGCATCATCGGAGGCATCACATACGGCATGCCGATCGTGTTCCGTTCCGCAGTCAAACCACCGGCATCGATCAAGAAGAAACAGCAGACGATCAACGTCAGAGAAGGAAAAGCAGCCGAACTTGAAGTGGAAGGGCGCCACGATCCTTGTATCGTTCCCCGTGTCCTACCCGTCCTTGAAGCAGTGACGGCTATTGCACTGACCGATCTGATTCTGGGAGGAAACTAAATGACTGAACTGGACCAATGCCGCGAGGAGATTGACCTGATCGATCAGCAGCTGACGGCTTTGTTTGAAAAACGGATGGAAACAGTGCTGAAAGTCGGCGAATACAAAAAGGCACATAATCTGCCTATTCTGGACGCAGGAAGAGAAGAAGCCGTGATCAAGAAAAACATCGAACGGCTCAGTAATCCAGCTTTCAAACGCGAGCTATCAGACTTCTACCAGGCACTGATGGTTATTACTAAAGAGACGCAGCAGAGGCTGATGGACGAATCGGAAGACTAAACACATAAAAAGACAAGCAGAATCCCCATTCAGGGATTGCGCTTGTCTTTTTCTACTTATCTAATTTGTCCTTCGCCAAAAATAATGTATTTTGAAGAGGTCAGTTCGGGAAGTCCCATTGGGCCGCGGGCATGCAGTTTCTGAGTGCTGATCCCGATCTCGGCACCGAAACCGTACTCGAATCCGTCTGTAAATCGAGTCGATGCATTGACATAGACTGCTGCGGAATCAACTTCACGGTGGAAGCGCTGGCCGGCAAAGTAATCAGACGTCACGATGGCTTCTGAGTGCCCCGTACTGTACTGATTGATATGCGTAATGGCTTCATCCAATGAGTCGACCACTTTTACAGCCAGGATATAATCCAGAAATTCCGTTGCCCAGTCTTCTTCAGTAGCCGGAACAGACTCACTTAAAATAGCGGCTGCCCGGTCATCGGCTCGCAGTTCAACATTCCATTCAGCCAAGGCGTCTTCAATGACTGGAAGATAATCTTCTGCCACATCTTTGTGGATCAGCAGGGTTTCTGCAGAATTACATACTGATGGACGATCTGTTTTAGCGTTGACGATAATGTCTCTGGCCATATCACGAGCAGCCGTCTGATCGATGTAGACGTGGACGTTTCCAGTACCAGTCTCGATCACTGGGACAGTGGCATTTTCGACGACTGCCTTAATCAGATTAGCTCCTCCACGTGGAATTAGAACATCAAGGTAGCGGTTCAGCTGCATCATCTCTCTAGCCGTTTCACGAGATGTGTCTTCAAGAAGCTGAATCGAGTCGGTCGGAAGTGTGCTCTGGTCCAGTGCCTGACGCAGACTTTTCACGATGGCTTTGTTCGAGTTAAATGCTTCTTTTCCTCCGCGAAGAATCACAACGTTTCCCGATTTAAAGCAGAGTCCGGCTGCGTCCGAAGTCACGTTGGGGCGGGCTTCGTAAATAATCCCGATTACGCCAAGCGGGACCGACTGCTTGCCGATCTTCAGACCAGCATCGTTGGTCCACATGCTGTCCACTAATCCTACTGGGTCTGGCAGTGCCACGATATCTTTCAGTCCCTGAGCCATAGCGGCAATGCGGTCAGCAGTCAGTGTCAGACGGTCCAGTAACGAATCACTGATGCCGGCACCTCTAGCCCGATCGGTGTCTTTTTTATTTTCTTCTATTATAAAGTCAGTTGAGTTGAGTAAAGCCTCTGCCATAAGGGATAGGGCCTCATTTTTTTCTGTCGTTGTAGCCTGGGCAAGCTGGCGTTCGGCTTTCTTAGCTCGGTGACCCAGTTCAATAAGGGTGGTCAAATCATGTCATCCTTCCTGATGCAATTTTTTCTTAATTAAATGGAGAAAATAGGGTCCCTATTTTCTCTCCTGACAAGATGCGGAACAGAATAGATAAATCTTCTCCGTTAGCAAGAATCATATTCTTCTGTGCTTCCAGTACGATTTGAGCTGCATTCAATTTGGTGATCATTCCACCAGTCCCGAACTTAGTTGAAGAGTCCTGTGCCAGTGAAAGAATGGTATCGTTTATTTCGCTGATTGTATCGAATCGACTGGCATCTTTGTATTTCATCGGGTTCTTGTCGTAGAAACCGTCGATATCTGAGAGCATGACCAGCAGATCGGCATCGGTCAGTTCCAGAACGATTGCAGACAGGGTGTCGTTGTCCCCGAAGCGCGTCAGGTGATCCAGTTCCTCAACGGAAACCGTATCGTTTTCATTGACGATCGGAATCACGTGTTTCAGAAGAAGCTGCTCGAAAGTATTGACCGTGTTCTGACGGCTGACCGGGAAGTCGGTCACGTCTTTTGTCAGAAGAATCTGGCCGACCTGGTGGCCGTAATTATAGAAGAACTGACTGTACAGACTCATCAGTTCCGTCTGACCAATCGAGGCAATGGCCTGCTGCTCGGGAATCGTGACCGGACGTTCAGTCAGATTCATGCGCGCCAGGCCGACACCGATCGCTCCAGACGAGACAAGAATGATCTCCTTGCCCTGATTCTTCAAGTCGCTCAGGACAAAGGACAGTTTCTCCATCTGCTGAAGGTTGATTGCGCCATTCGGGTACATGATGGTACTGGTTCCTACCTTGATCACGATCCGCTTGCTTTGTTTAATTGATTCACGTATATGTTCTGTCATAATTATTTTTTTCATCCAATCTGATACAGAGTAAAAGTCATTTGCTAACTTTAAAATAGTATAACAAGTTATGTTTGAAAATGCCAGATGGTTTGAGACTTGGATGCGTTTACTATAAGGCCGAACTAGGATTAATCTGGAATTGGATCAACTGTGCGCAAGCTGTTTTACCTTATTTGCGGATTTTACTACAGTTCAGAGATCTAATAATGGAAGAACTACCGTTACAAGACGATTAACTGGATGTCTTATCCAATTTACTTCAAGGAAGTGTAACTAGACGGGCTGTAATTATAGTTCCTCGAAATATTTCCGGCAAAAGTGTCATCAGGACGGGTTTAGCGGCAGTTAGCGTCGCAATAAGTTCTCAAAATGTAAGTAGACGCCTCCTAGCTTGATTATCACTCAGATGAAGCAGGCTGAAATGCGATTAAATTGCGTCTACTTCTATTTTACCAGGATCAAACTATTCTAAACTGGAAATAGAAGCAGGTCTAGCTGCAGCTTAGCTATAGCACAGCCGTCCCAGCTCCATTTAGACAGCAGCTCGGCATCACATACTCCTGTCCCAGAGAAATAACCAGCCGAAACCAGCCGAAAAGAAGAAAAACTGAAAACCGAAAAGCTTCAGAAGGACGCGAATGCAATTCGCTTCCATATAAAAAAGATAAACCGGGTGAAGGGGGGCCACCGGTTTATCTTTAAGAGATAGGGAATACTTATAAAGGATTAATCGTGAAGTCGAAGAGCATCATTTCGGTCGACCGGTCATTTTCCCGGTCTTCAAGTCCGAAGTAGCCGGAAAAGTCAGTACTGACCGAGTCAAGGTCAATGATCTGGAACATCGGTCGACCATATCCGTCCTCTGAGTAATGGTCTTCATAAGCATAGACGTGTCCATTGACCAGCTGCATGCCTTGATTAAATGAATGATTGTAGTAATACACAGGCAGTCTGCCGATAGAAGGCGTGATCATGTCTGTTGAACCAAGTTCGTTTAATGATTCGTCAGTCACATTCCAGGCGTGCCAGTTAATCGTTTCTCCAAGGTCCTGGCCGACGACGACTTGTTCATCCTCACTTAGAACAAGGGTCTCTCCCTCTTCGAATAAAGGAATCTCCTGAAAGTCACCGTTCTGAGTATCATAGACATGAAAGGCGTCTGTCGTGTAATTAGTGATTTCTCCATATTCGTCTTCTTCGCCAGGCTGAAGGGATTTGAAGGGGATGTACCGTTCGGTTCCTGTTGGAGAGAAAGAAATCTGAATGCTGCTTGAGTCAAGAGCCTGACCGACATTCACTTCGGGAGACAATGTGTCTTCGGGCTCATCGAAATTAAAGGAGTAGATGTACCAATTATTCTCCATCTGTTCGTCAGCAGCTTGAGTTACGATCGTCAGTTCAGGTGCATGATAGTAACTGGCAACGACACCGTGATAAGAAGCGCCTTCCAGTCTGACTTCATAAGACTGCTCGTCTTCTGATTCTTTATCAAGCAGCGAGATATCGAGCATATTGTCGTCGTACATTCTACGCCAGTTGACGTCACTGGTCATAGCCGTGTAGATGATCTCATCGTCTGTTTCAGTGAAGTTGCTTGTGTTTCTCGCCTTTCCTCGCATGAAGGACCGGTAGTCACTGACATATCTGTTGGCGATGGGATTGTATTCAAAATCCAGATGTCTGAATACGGAGCGGTTATTAAGATAGGAGAAGTCTCCATCCTTGAATTCGAAGGTACTGCTTCTTCCAGAGGACTGAGTGCTGTAGATATTGCCTATAAAGTACAGAGCATCCAGTTCATCAACATTTCCTTCTTCAGTGACCAGTTCAATTTCCGGTAAGGGCGTACCCGCCTGTGTCTGGTAGATCCCAAAAGCTGACAGGGTCAGAACACAGAGGAGCACAAAGCTGATCAGTTTAGAGTATTTTGTCATGTGTCTGCTCCTTTCTAAATCGTAATTTTTTTATTTAGCAGATGACGGCTGATGAGAAGGGAGGTTACCCCGATTACTGTCATCAGAACAATAATGAGTGCCATAATTTCGGAATCGTAGAAAAAGTAATAATTCTGCACGAGATCAGGCAGGAAGACTGGAAATGCCGCTATCAGAACCGTAACGACTCCGTAGGCGATTCCTAATCCCAGTCCTTTGAACGAATAACTTCTTTCCAGCAGAATCACTGTAAAAAGCACAAGCATGAATGTCAGTCCGATTCCATTCGCTGACAGGAAATAAAATGAAGAGACCGGCAGGATCACTGTGAACAATGGATGGATGTTAAGAGCCTGGACTAAAGTCATGCCGGACAGCCAGTCGTCAGGAACGATGGCAGAAACAATCTGAAAGCCGATAGTCAAGGAAATGATCTGAACAGCAATCAGGCTGAAAATGGCAATATAGATGACGAACAGTTTCGAATAGAAAATCTGCATCCGAGGGACTGGGAGCATCAAAAGACGGTAGGCAAAGGTGTTCTTGCCCATCCATTCTCTATACCAGATAAAAAGGGAATAGAGAAGCAGTCCGCTGATACCAAGAGTCGCGGGTGCCAGGAGCCACAGTGTACTGGTGACGTCGTAAAAAGAGAAACTGCCGAATCGCTCGATTGCCTGCTGGGCAGTGACTGATTCTGTCTGCATGTATTCATTCATCCGGCCGACATAACGCATAGGTGTGTATATGTAACCGATCAGGTTAAGCAGCAGGGTCACACCCAGCAGAGTATAGAGAAACTTTGAGATACGATCCAGCTCGAACGCCGTCAGGTTAAGTAATGATTTCATATATTGTTTCATCCTGTGTAAACCTCCCTCATGACATCGATCACAGATTTTCCTTCTGTTTCGCGCATGTGTTCCGCATTGAATTCTTTATAAATTTTTCCTTCATCAAGCAGAATGACTTTATCCAGAAGGTGTTCAATGTCATTGATTTCGTGTGTTGTAATCAGCACGCCTCTGTCTTCCACCAGATAGCTGCTGAATACTTCGGTGATCTGTTCACGGGTAAAAATATCGATGCCGGAGAACGGTTCATCCATCAGAATATATTCGACATCGAGAGCCAGACCGAGAAGCAGATTGACCTTGGCCTGGTTACCTTTCGACAGATCACGCAACTTATCATAAGCATTCAGCCTGAAGAACTTAAGAATGTCCTTGGCCCGTCTTGCATTCCAGGTATCATAATAGTCATTCATGAAATCCATGCTCTCCTGAATCGTAAAGTGAGGCAGGGAGATGGATGCGTCAGGGATAAACGCGATTTTGTTATACAGAGCTGGTACCAGGGTTTCGCCATCGATGGTCACAGACCCTTTCTTGACAGGGGTCAGGTTCATGATGGCATTCAGGATCGTCGTTTTACCGACCCCGTTCACGCCGACCAGACAGCTGATTTCTCCTTTTTCGATCGTAAAGGACACGCCGTTCAGGACTTTTTTCCGTCCGAACTGTTTATGGATATCTTTAACTTCGATCATTTTTGAGCCTTCTTTCTATTTGCAAGTTCCTGTTCGATCATGGGCATCAAATCTTCAAGATCCATGTCGATAGGGTCTATAGCGGAAACAAAGCGAGTGATCGCCTGATTCAGCCATTCTTTTTTCAACTGATTCAGCACATTCGGATCTTCACTGATCCGGCTGGGTTTATTCGGTTCTGTAAAGATCAATCTCTGTTCCTCCATTTCGCTGTAGGCCCGCTGAACGGTATTCGGATTGATTTTCAGCTGATTGGCCAGCTGGCGCCTAGACGGCATCTCAACCCCAGGTTTCAGCTCACCTGAGACAATCTGTTTCTTTAGATGGGTCATGACCTGAAGATAAATAGGATCACGCTTATTAAACGTTACACTCAAACTCAGGACTCCTTTCGACTGGTATTCATGAATCGATCCGTAGTTCTGGAATAGACGGCATGAGGGTGGTGGACCATGTGTACTAAGCAGGTAATACACTAGGTGTAAAAAAATTGGAGCCGTCAGTTCTGGCTCACTGTTCATTGTGTATTATATGCTTAATACAATTCAGGTGTCAACTCTTTTTTTGCATTTATTTACAATGCCTAATCTTGTTCGTCATCTCCCACTTTTGATGTAGAAAAAAGTCCCCGTCACTCAAAGGAGTAACAGGGACCGGTGAAGGTATTATTTACTTGACCGTGCTAATTTTCCGGATAGAATCGGTTTTTTTGACGCACCTGTCAGCTGACGTTTGAATGCGTAGTAGGATCCCAGTAGCGGGAACAGTGCTGCGACCCATGCCAGAGGGTTTGACAGCCCAACACCGACAAAGCCCAGTGACTGTGACAGAATTAGAGCAGCTCCGACACGTGCAAATAGCTCGAACAGTCCGGCAAGGGTAGGGGCAGTGCTTTTACCCAGTCCTTGAAGCGTATAACGGTGAACGATCAGGATAGCCAGGAAAACGTAGAAAGTAGAGTTCGTCAGGAAGTACAAGCGAGACATGTTCAAAATCTCAATATTCTCAGGTCCGACGAACAGCATAGCGATCTGTCGTCCGAAAATGACCAGCAGCGCACCGACTACAACACTGTAGCCTAGTGTCACTTTCATTATTTTCTGTACGCCTTCCCATACACGGTCCAGATTTCCGGCACCATAGTTCTGTGCGGTATAAGTGGCCATTGTGACACCGACAGCCATAAGAGGCTTGGTAGCCAGCGCATCGATTTTTTGAGCTGCAGTTGTAGCGGCAACAGCTTCAGGCCCGAGTGTGTTCAGTGTCATAGTAACAGCTATCATACCGATGGCAATCAGTGATGTCTGGAAGCCCATCGGGAAGGCAATAGCAGCATGTTCTTTGATCTGTCTGAATCCGGCAGTCCAGTCTTCTTTATGAATTCTTAACATAGGTACATTTTTTCGAATATAAACGAGACCGATCACGCCTGAAACGAACTGTGAAATAACTGTTGCCAGTCCGGCACCTGCGACGCCCATATCGAAGACCAGGATGAAAACAAGGTCTAAAATAACATTCAGCACTGATGAAATGGCTAGAAAGACAAGTGGCGCTTTTGTATTTCCGATTGCTCTAAGCAGGTTGGATACCAGGTTGAATAGAACAACTCCGCTTAGTCCCGCGAACATCATAGTCAGATAATCATTAGCGTACCCGAACAGTTCCTGTGGTGTATTCATGAATTCAAGAATATTGCGTCGGAAAACAAGTGACAGAATGGTCAGCAGGACACTTACCGTACCTGCGATGATCACGCTGGCTGCAAGGTTCTCTCTGATCGCTTGTTCATCTTTTTTACCAAAACGCTGGGCAGTCAGAACGGCCAGTCCGGAAGTTAACCCGATTGCCAGTCCCAGTACCAGGATGTTGATGCTGTTGGTTGAACCGACAGCCGCAAAGGCATTGACACCGATCGTCTGGCTGACGATGTACGTGTCCGCCATCTGATACAGCTGCTGCAGTAAATTTCCTATTATTAATGGAAGCGTGAAAAGTAAAATCAGTTTCAGCGGGCTCCCTTTAGTCATGTCTTTGTTCATATAATGATTCCTCCTGTATAATGGCAGAACTTATTTAAAAGTGCTTATATAATTTGTTTTCATCTGTTTTCAATTGATGAGTCTTTTGACTAGTATAAGTACTTATAAAAAATAAGCAAGTGATTCGGCGAGATAGTTGTGACAGTTTGTTGAACACCTGTGAAAGCTTATGTTGACTGCGTTTTCATCGCTTTCACGAAAGGGTTCGGGAATCTGGGTCAAATATAGACGAATTATGAACAGGCCTTGCGATTAATCTGTCAGGTATAAAAATTGACGACTCAATAAAGAACCAGGTGGACTTCGGATAAATAAATGGGAATAAAGCAGAGTAAATTAGAAAAACACTCTCTTTTTTAAATGATTTTCAGTATGATATAATAGGAACTGATGAATTTTGGTATATGAGGCTGGGTAAAAGCCTCGATAGCCTGGTAAGATAACTGAATAACACAGTGAAATAGAATGACTTTCAAGTCACACATACTAAAAATAGAATTGAAAAGACATGACATTAATGAAAAGAGTGAATAGGAATGAAGACTGATCATAAAGCGGTCGTTTTAGGATGTAATTATTATATCGGATTAAGTATCATCAGATGTCTCGGACAGCAGGGGATTCACGTAACCGGGGTCCACTATCAGGAAGAAGGCGCCTATGCATTTAAATCAAAGTATTTATCTGAGCGAGTGATTGCCCCTCACCATGAAAAAGAGGCAGAACAGTTCAAGAACTTTCTGATTGCATATGCTAAAAAGCAGACACACAAGCCAGTTTTGTATCCCACGGCTGACCCGTTTGTTCTGCTGATCGATAAATATTTTGATGAACTGAAAGAATACTACTTGTTTAACCAGACCCAGCAGGGCTTCTGGAGCGATATCATCGACAAGGATAAACTGTACCTGCTGGCAGCTGAGCATAATGTACGTGTACCGAAAAGCTTCAGCACAGATGATGAACACCTCGTTGAAAAAGTCGAAAGCGAACTGGGATACCCGTGCATCATCAAGCCGTTCGATTCGTCGACCTTCGTTTCTACATTCAGACGCAAGCTGTTTAAAATCAATAATAGAGAAGAGCTTCTTGAAAAGCTGGAAGCAGTGAAGGAAAAAAATATCGATGTCGCTGTCCAGCAGCTCATTCAGGGGTTCGACGATCATATGTATACCTTTGATGCTTACCTGAACCAGGATGCAAAAGTGACACACTGGCTGACAGCCCAAAAGCAGAGGCAGTACCCGATCAACTTCGGTGCGTCTGTTTACATCAAGCAGACTCATGTACCGGAACTGGCAGAAATAGGCATTCCGTTCCTCGAAGGCATCGGCTATAAAGGCTTTGCGGAAATTGAGTTCAAGAAAGACGAGCAGACAGGCGAATATTACCTGATTGAAATCAATGCCCGGACCACGAACTTCAATCAGATGCTTGCAGAACTGGGCTTCAATATGCCGCTGCTGGCATACAAAGAACTGACAGGACAACCGATAGGAGAGCAGACTCTGGAGGAAACGACAGGATACGGCTTCCACTACATGTATGAAGACTTACATGCCACACGAGCATATCTGGCGTCCAAGCAGCTGTCAGTCGGTCAAATTGCTAAAACGTACACAGATAAACGAGTGGGAGCAATATGGGATCGTAAAGATCCAAAACCAGGTTTCGCTTATCTAGGTGTTCTTTTCGGCAAGGTGAAAAAGAAGCTGTTTTAAGAAAAGTGAATGAGCTGTCAAGGACCAGCTCATTAAAAAGGAGAAACAATACATGCGCTTATCAGAATTACTTGAATCGATAACACTCATCGATTCTAAAAATCAAAACGATGTTGAGATTGCTAAAGTAGCTTATCACTCTGGAGAGGTCGAGTCCGGCACACTGTTTGTCTGCATCAGAGGGTATCAGACTGATGGACATGAATATGCTGCAAAAGCTGTGGAGCAGGGGGCTGCGGCTTTAGTTGTCGAGCGTTTTATTCCTGATCTTAATGTCCCTCAATATAAGGTAGAAAGCAGCCGTCAGGCTCTGGCTGCACTAGGAGACCGTTACTATGATCACCCATCGAAAGATTTCACAGTGATCGGAATAACCGCAACGAATGGAAAAACCTCTACTTCGTTCATGACCAATGCTATTCTGGAAGAGAACAAGCTGAATACTGGGCTTATCGGGACAGTAATGGTCAAGTACGGAAAAACTGTTGTACCGAGTGTGCTGACGACTCCTGAGTCTCTGGATCTTCATGGCTATTTTGCAAAAATGAGACAGGAAAACATTTCTCATGTCACTATGGAAGTATCTTCTTCGGCGCTGGACCTAAGTCGAGTAGGGAATGTGGATTTTGATATCGTGGCTCTGAACAATATCAGTCGGGAGCATATTGATCTTCATGGGTCTTTTGAGGAATATTACAATGCCAAAGCAAGTCTGATCAGAGAAGCCGGAGCAGGTCAGTTTGCTGTTTTAAATCTTGATGATGACTATTCGGCATCCTTAATCAGTCAGACAGAGGCCAACGTAGTGACTTACGGCTTGAAAGATGATTCCGGGCATTTATACTGCTCAGATCTGGATATTGCGAGCGGGCGAGGCTCCTTTACAGTAGAAGTCAGAAAACCGTTCAAGACGATCACGGGCAGGACGATTGAACAGACCAGTTTCAGAATAGACTTGTCTGTAGCAGGCTATCACTCTGTGTATAATGCAATGGCGGCGGTAACTATCGGGCTGATCAGCGGCGTGGACATTGAGACAATACAGTCCGGAATAAGCAATTTCAAAGGTGTTGAACGTCGATTCCAGTTCATATATGAAAATGATTTTAAGATCGTGGATGATCATTTTGCAAATGCAGGGAACATCGATGTTACCCTTGAGACTTTGACCAAGATGGATTACAAGACACTTCACATTGTTTATGCGATCAGAGGAAGCCGCGGTGTGACAACTAACCGTGAAAATGCTGAGGCGTTAGCTAAGTGGGCGCCTAAATTAGGTCTTGAAAAAGTTATTGTATCTCTGAGCGAATCCCATGTCATTGATAAAGATGATGTACTTCCTGAAGAGCTTGAAGCCTTTAAAGAAGAAATGGACAAAGTTGGTGTGGAAATCGAACTGCACAAGGAAATGCCGGATGCGCTCCAGTCCAGTCTGAAGCAAGTACAGAAAGGGGATGTCATCCTTCTTGGCGGGGCACAGGGAATGGACTTTGGAGCCAAATATATTCTTCATCAGCTGGTTGAAATGAGACCGGAACTCGATAAAGAATCGGTGCTGAAGCCCTTGACTCAAAGAGTAGCTGGAATAGATGAATCCTTCCTTGATAAGGAAGGAAAATAGTAAAGCATTGAGGGTTAATGAATCCCTTCATCAGGAGCATACAAAAAACCGAAAGAATCTTTGTACATTGGACAAAAGATCTTTCGGTTTTGCTTTATACACTGGAGATTAATTCCTGCTGGTGTATTATTTTAATTTTGAGGAAGCGAAAGTCGTTTCCAGATCTGACATGTCGTTTTCTTCTTCCAGAGTGATGGCCATGCGTCCGGACAAGGTTCGTTTAGTTGAGCGGTATGCCATTACCAGAGGAACGAAGGCCGCAAACCAGGCCAGCGGATTGGCAATGGCAGCACCCATGAAACCTAACGGGATGGACAGGAAGGCTGCGGCACCTATACGCGCCAGCAGTTCACCTATACCGGCAACAGTAGGAGCCAGGCTGTTTCCAAGCCCTTGAAGCGTGTGTCTGTATACGAAGAGAACAGACAGGACAGCATACAATGTAGAATTCGACAGGAAATAGAACTGAATCATGCGTAAAACTTCCGCAGGGGCATCAGCACCGACGAACAAGGTTGCCAGATTTCGTCCCCATAGCATCAGTAGAATACCGATCACGATACTGTAGACGACACTCATTTTTACAGCTTTATCGACACCGTACCAGACACGATTCAGTTTTCTGGCACCGTAGTTCTGAGCGGCATAGGTGGACATCGTCACCCCGAAAGACTGCAGGGGAAGGACAGCAACAGCATCGATTTTCTGAGCAGCTGTATAGGCAGCCACTGCAGTAGCTCCCAGCTGGTTCAATGTGATGGTGATTGCCACAGAACCGATTGCGATAATCGAATACTGAAAACCGTAAGGCAGACCGATTCGCAGATGCTCTTTAAATTCGGCGGCACTGAGTTTCCAGTCTTCCTTATGAATTCTGAGAATGGGCACTTTCTTCCATATATAAAGCAGACATAGCACACTTGAGGTGATCTGAGCAGTTACCGTCGCCAGAGCAGCCCCTCTGATACCGAGATCGAACACCAGGATATAGGTATAATCCAGAATGATGTTCAGAAGAGAAGTAATGATCAGAAAATAAAGCGGTGTTCGGCTGTCACCAATGGCACGCAGAAGATTGGCCAGATAGTTGAACATGATCACTGCACCGATTCCTCTGAACAGGACATTCAGATAATCGTAGGCATACGCATAGGTTTCTTCAGGCGTCTGCATGATCGTAAGTATTTCTTCAGTAAAAGTCGTCGTCAGTATAGTCAGTACCACAGCGATAGTTACACTGATTATCAGGCTGGTTGCCAGATTCTGTCTCAGGCTTTTTTCATCTTTACGACCGAAACGTTGAGCGGTGATCACCGCCAGCCCGGCTGTAATCCCGATGGCCAGTCCAAGTATCAGAAACTGGAGACTGAGAGTTGAGCCAATGGCAGAAAATGCCGTGACTCCGATCGTCTGACTCACGATGAAGGCATCCGCCATATTATAGAGCTGCTGAAATAAATTACCAATTAATAAAGGGATCATAAATCCAATAATCAGTTTCACCGGATTTCCCTGGGTCATGTCTTTTTTCACATGTCATCCTCCTAGCTGTAAATGAACAGCGCATGACAAAGTGTCACTTTTACGCGTCATTGGTTCCAATAAATTAAATTAAGTACCCAGTAATTATAGCCGTAAAAAATATAATTACAATAGAAAGCGACAAAATAATTTAAAATATGTACGGACCTTTAAAGTTAAGCGGATAAAGCAACTTGGGTATGAATGTATGAAAGATTTTGCTATACTCGTTTTGACCATATAATTAGTAAGCTGATGATATCTGTATGACCATACAGTCACGGTACATAGGATCACAGAAGTGGCAGCACAACTAACTTAAGAACTGCAAGAAGCAAGTATATTATAGAAGAAGAGGGATCCGTCAATGAATGAACGAATAACTAAATCGATAAAAGCAGATAGCCTGCGAGCACTGAAAAAACTCATAAATATTCCGTCTGTCAATACATCCAACGGGAATGAACGATCTTTTCCTCCTTTTGGAAAAGGCATCGACTCAGCTTTGAAAGAAACGCTCAACATTTGTGACAAGCTGGGGATGGATACCTTCTATGATCCTGAGGGCTTCTACGGCTATGCAGATTATGGAGACGGTGAAGAGACGTTAGGTATTCTCTGCCATCTGGATGTCGTGCCTGAAGGAGACAAAGAAAAATGGGACAGTGATCCGTTTACAGCAACGGAGCGGGATGGTGCGGTCTACGGCAGGGGAACTCAGGACGATAAAGGTCCGACGATTGCTGCTTTATATGGGCTGAAAGCTCTTATCGATGCTGAAGAGACCTTCAGCAGAAAAGTCCGCTTTATTTTCGGAACGGATGAAGAAACCTTGTGGCGATGCATGAAAATGTACAAAGCGCATGAAACGATGCCGGACCTTGGATTTGTGCCTGACGGGACCTTTCCTCTTACTTATGCGGAAAAAGCGCTGCTTCAAGTCACTCTGACTGGACCCGGTGCAGCAAAAATGGAGGTCCACTGCGGAGAATCACCAAATGTTGTACCGGATACTGCTGAGTATTCGGATGGTCAAGTCGACCAGCTTTCTGGAGTATTTGATCAGATGGATGTGCCTTACACAGTAGAAGATAATAGAATCATTGTACATGGGAAAAGTGTGCACGCGAGTCAGGCTCAGGATGGAAAAAACGCGATCGCCCTTCTCGCAAAAGGACTGGTAGGTTTCCAGCCTCACCCGGCAGTCTCATTCATCGGAGAAAAAATAGGAGTGGAAACAAACGGCTTCACTCTGTTCGGAGAAGTTAGAGATGATATCTCCGGCGAGCTCACGCTCAACGTCGGTAAGCTTGAAATCAATGATAATTATTCTGAAGTGGTGCTGGATATTCGTATCCCCGTCACGCACGATAAGCAGAGAATCGAAACAGCGTTGAAGGAAGCCGTAGAATTATACGGCCTGGAATACAAGGAATTCGATTATTTGCCGTCTCTCCATGTCCCAGTTGAAAGTGACCTGGTTCAGACCTTGCTCGACCTTTATAAAGACAAAACAGGTGATGATTCAGAACCGATGACAACTGGAGGAGCGACTTATGCAAGAGCGATGCCTAACATGGTTGCTTTCGGCGCTCATTTCCCGGGGCAGGAAAGTCTGGCCCATCAGGAAAATGAGCATATTACTCTGGACGACTTCTATACTTCCATGGATATTTATTCAGAAGCGATTTTTCGTCTAGCTTGTGTGAACTGACTAGACTTAAAATTTATTGACAAACAGATTACAGTTTGACTTTTTTTGGGACATATCGCTTTCTATCGTTTTATAATACTACTATAATTATATTACGTTTTTAGTTGTATATTTTTGTAAATTTATTATATTATTGCACAGTTTCAGGTCTGGAGTGTTTAAAATGAGTGAAAAATCGATTTATCTGCCTCTTCAGAATATAGAGGTTAATGCCAATACATTAAAAATTATAGCAATAGTCGCTATGTTCGTTGACCATTTTTCTCGCCTTGTCACTGAATTCGGCAGCTCCGAACGCTGGATTGCCCATCTAGCGGGAAGGCTGGCTGCACCCTTGATCTGTTTTTTAATAGCGGAGGGGCATCATTATACATCAAACAAAAAGAGATACATTTTCAGGCTGTTTATTTTTGCAATCGTTTCTCATGTGCCATATAACTTGTACTTTGGACTTGGAATGTTCAGCGCTACAAGTGTGATCTGGACTCTCATGCTGGGTGTCATTGCTCTAGCCGTGATAACAAAAGAGGATTGGAATGTATTAGTGAGAATGACTCTTCTGGGCATAGTCTTTATTTTCTCGATGCCTGCCAACTGGCACTATATCGGGGTTTTGTGGATCATTGTTTTTGGTCTCTTCAGGGAGTATCCTAAACTGAAAGTTGTTATCTTTGTGCTAGTTGCACTAGTTTTTTACATTCTACCCGGACTGCAGGACATGGGTCTCTATGCCAGCTACCGGTTCGGGGTACTGCTGACCATTCCTTTTTTTTGGTGGTACAACAATAAACCTGGCATGCGTAATGCCTTTACTAAATGGGGATTCTACTGGTTCTATCCCCTTCATCTGCTGCTGCTTTTTGCAGTCAGACTGCTGATGGGATGACCAAAGTCAATGTCTATAGTCAGGACGAGCTGGACCTGATGCCTAAAAACGCGAAATAGGAGTTTAGAATTTGAACAGAAAAGAAACCGTATTGAAAACTGTTATCGCACTTCTAAGCTTGCTGATAGTAGCCGGAATAGTTTTCCTGATAAGCAGAACACTTAGTACGAACGATGTTGAGGAGGAAGAACAGGAAAGACAGGGAGAACAAGTTGTAGAAGATCCTGTGGACACACCCCCTTCACTTCCTATATTCTATAATGATGTGTTTGAACTGCCGCTGATTGGAGCAGCCGGATATACATCCGTTGAAGAAGATCTATATGGTTCACCGGATCCTGGGTCAGAAGTCCTGACTGTTCTGCTGCCGGGAACACCTTTTGAAATCAGAGCAGAGTATGGAGAATGGTGGATGATCAGAACGGAGAATCAGGAAGGGTGGATCCGACACCAGGCTGCATTTGTCAATATGCCTGATATTGCTCCCTCGATTGTTTATGATCATGCAAACAGCTATTCCTCGCTATTCATGTCTTCCTATACTGAGATCCCGGATGTCACTGGAGAGTCGATCAGTAATATGATCGACTTCAACGACCGTCTGAACAGAGAAGAATTTATATTTCCAATTTTATACAGTACGGCGCAGAAACTGTTTCAGGCTCAGCAGCTTGCTATGCTGAATGGAGAAACACTCGTCCTTTATGAGTCATTTCGCTCGCAGGAAAACAGTGTTCTGGTCAGAGAATCTCTGGTAGAACTTATTGAAGAAAATGAAGAAGTAGAAGAGGGTGTGACAGAGGCACCTTGGAGTATCGGCTGGTTCATTCATTCAGGTATCTCCAATCATAACCGGGGAGCAGCTGTAGATATCAGTCTGGCTCAGGTAAATGAGGTAGTTGAAAGTGTAGTTGGGGATTACCTGTTTATGGAAGTGACTGATTATACTGAGTACGAGATGCACACCCCGATGCACGAGTTGAGTGTCGATTCAGCTATTTTTGAGGAACCGATCAGCTCGATGGATCGGGACGGATGGCGTGAACTGGACATTCATCCTGATGCGTCTGAGCATGCTGTTAGGCTGCAGGAATATATGGTTGGAGGAGGATTCACTCCTCTTGCATCAGAATGGTGGCATTTCAATGACCTGGATATTCTTGAACTACTAGGTCCGGATGCCAGTACAGGAGACTTCGACATCAGTCGGACAATCAATAGTCAGCCTGAATGGCAGGATGTGCAGGAAAATATCGACTGAGACTGCTGGTTTTGAGTACAAACAATTTAGAAGGCCAGTAAAAACAGGTGAAATGAAAACCTGAAGTCAGTTCCCAAATACTAGTTAATGAAAAGAGTGAAACTAATTATATGGAAGCAAATATAATCGGTGTGCTGGGAGGGATGGGCCCGCTTGCTACAGCCAGTTTCTTTAGAAAAATCATTGAAGAAACCGAGGTCACTAAAGATCAGGATCATTATCGTGTGATTATTGACAGTAATCCGAAAATACCTGACCGAACAAAAGCCATTCTGTACGGGGGAGAATCTCCTCTATCTGAAATGATAAAAACGGCACAGAATCTTGAAAAATCTGGGGCCACTGTACTGGCTATGCCTTGCATTACAGCGCACTACTTTCATGAAGAAATACAGAAGCATGTGTCCATTCCCTTTTATCATGTCCTTCAAGGATTAGATGAGTATTTAGCGGAAAACTTTGCATCTGTTACTAAAATAGGCGTACTTTCTACAACAGCAACTAAAGAAACGAATCTGTTTCAAACGTACATTAAACGAAAAACTGTCCTGTTCCCGGATCAGACTGTACAGGAAGAGAAAGTCATGCGGGCAATTTTCGGCGAGAACGGAATCAAACAAGGAAACAGCGGAGAATATCCAAAGCATTTGCTTAAAGAAGCAGCGGAACAGCTGATCGATGAGCAGGGCTGCGAGCTGATCATTGGGGGATGCACTGAGGTGGAATTGGTCTTAGGATCAGATGATTTAAGTGTGCCTTTCATCGATCCGATGAGAGCAGCAGCGAGGATGCTGACAGGAGGATAAGAATAAAACGCAGTATGCGGGGGACAGGCAATACCTCTCTGCGTAAGAGTATAGGTAAATTAAGGAGATCTTAAAGTGAAATGGAGAGAAATAATACATCAGATTGATGGTATCGAAACAGATGATAATCTGAATACTATTGACATAGCAGGAATCAATGAACGGGCAGACAGAATAGATGAAGGAGAAATTTTTGTCGCCATCAAAGGATTTAAGAAAGATGGGCATGATTTCATTGACCAGGCTATTGATAATGGGGCAGCTATGATCATCGGACAGAGACCTATAAAGGGGTTATCTGTTCCGTATGTTCAGGTGGAAGATTCCAGAAAAATGCTTGGAACACTGGCTGCAAGTTATTATGGCTATCCTTCAAAAAGTAAATTAGTAATTGGAGTGACCGGAACAAATGGGAAGACTACGACGGGTCTCTTCACTACTCACCTGTTGAGAAAAGCTGGGTATACGGTCTCCTTCTTTGGAACAGTATTTAATGAAATGAACGGCAGACGGGTGGACAGTTCATTAACTACTCCAAGTGCTTCGGAAATTCAGAAATTTCTGGCTGAATCAGATGATGAAGCAGTCGTAATCGAGGTGTCTTCCCAAGGTCTGCAGCAGCACCGGATGGAAGGAATGCTCTTCGATTATGGTCTGTTCACCAATCTCCAGCATGACCATCTGGACTACCATAAAACGATCGAAGAGTACTTTTCAGCAAAAAAGAAGCTGTTTTCACTGCTTAAACCCGGAGGCAAAGCTGTCATCAATATCGAGGACACATGGGGGAAAACTCTGAAAGACCTTCTTCTGGAAGAGGACATAGAGGTTCTGACAGTAGGAGAGTCCGATGAGGAGAATACTCATTTTACATTCCGTGATGAAGGAGAGAGCGAACTCCTGATGGATGGGAAGACAGTTAAAGTGGATGCGCCGTTACCAGGCAAGCATAATCTGCTCAATTTGGCCATGGCAGGAACTGTAGTGAAAGATGTAGGACATGATATCAGTAACCTTCAGGAAATGATCAAAGACCTAGAGCCTATTCCAGGACGGTTTGAAGTCTATAAAATAAATGATGACGTGAAGGCGATCATTGACTATGCGCACACTGCTGAAGCGCTGGAGGCAGTCTTGTCGACATGCAGAAGCTTGTATCCTGATCATAGAATATGCCATATTTTTGGATTCAGAGGCAGTCGTGATCATTCCAAACGCGAAAAAATGTTCGATGCATCTGTTTCAGGAAGCGACTGCACTCTTCTGACACTGGATGATCTAAATGAAGAACCGGAAGAGATCATGAAAAACAGCTATATGAAGCTGGCACTGAAGCACCCTGAAAATAAGGTGAATGTAGTAATGGACCGGACTATGGCCGTCAAGCAAGTGATTGACGAAGCAGAAGAAAAGACGCTTATTATTCTTACAGGAAAAGGACATGAAAAGTACACAAACACCTTTAACCTCACCACTCATTCAGATAAGGAGACAATCGACTACTTTGTAGACTATTATTCATCTTAAACAGAAAGTTTATCTTTCCCTCATAGGTCAGTTGACCAGGGTAAGATAAACTTTTTTTCTATGCTTTTCTGGGCTAATTAATGAAACAGAGTAATCCTAAAAGTAACTAATCTCTGGACATTATATATCTGAAAACAGATCAGCTGCTGGAGATAATAATAGAGGAAAAATATATCTTGACATCTACCGATTACAGATGTAAACTATTTATATAAACCGACGTTTACAATTGTAATCATAGGAGGGATAAGATGAAGGACACACAAATTTCCCCGTCAGAATGGGAAGTAATGAGAGTCGTCTGGACGACGCATCCCATTACAAGCAAGGAAATCAGCCGTATCCTCAATGAAAAGAAAGACTGGAAACTGGCCACTACAAAGACTCTTATTGGACGTCTGGTGAAAAAAGGGATGCTGACAACGGCGCAGAACGGTCGTCAATACGACTACTCGCCAGCTGTTACAGAAGATGAAAGTCTGAAGGAAGCATCAGGGCATCTATTGAATCAGGTCTGTACTAGAAAAGTAGGCGAACTTATCGAAATGATGATTGAGAGCAGTACACTTAGCATTGGGGACCTGGAATCGCTGGAAAATATTATTCAAATGAAAAAAGAGAATGCTCCTGAAGTGGTAGCCTGTGGATGCATTCCCGGCCAGTGTACATGCAGTTAAAAGAGTGAGCGAGAAATCAGTCAACTGGATAGTTGCACTCGTTTCATTAAGCACACAACCGAATCAGGAGGAGAAAATAATGGATTCAAAATCATATCCGGTCGAAGGCATGACTTGTGCATCATGTGCCTCGACTGTAGAGAAGACGGCTGGAAAGGTCTCAGGCGTCGTCGAAGCATCAGTCAATCTGGCTTCCGAAAAACTGACTGTTAAAGTAGATGAAACAAGCTTTGATCCGAAAGAACTGGAGCGGGAGATTGATGCATCGGGTTATACTGTAGTCATGCCTCAGGCTGTCAACGCAACCTTTAATATCGAAGGGATGACCTGTGCCTCATGTTCTGCGACCGTAGAAAAAACGGCATCAAAACTTGAAGGGATGGCTTCAGCATCAGTCAATCTTGCCTCAGAAAAATTGAATGTCACATACAATCCACTTAGACTTTCTGTGAGAGACATAGCAGATGCGATCAATCAGACGGGATACAAAGCTATCCCGAAAGAAGAGGATGAAGTAGAGGTAGACGGACCTACAGAAGAAGCGAGCGAGTCGAAAGAAGAGGTGCTCAAGCGTCGAGTCATCTGGACTGCTATTTTTACCGTGCCACTTTTTTACGTATCAATGGCTCCGATGATCGGCATCATGCTTCCAGGACCGATCGATCACATGGCTAATCCGATTCCTTACGCTCTGCTTCAACTGATCTTGACGATTCCTGTGATGTGGCTGGGTCGTTCGTATTTTGAGCAAGGGTTCAAAACCTTATCTAAAGGACACCCTAACATGAACTCCCTGATCTCGCTTGGGACGGTAGCTGCCTTCGTATATAGTGTAGCTGCCACTTATGCAATCATAGTGGATGGAGCAGATCTGGCGATGATGCTGTACTATGAAACAGCCGCTGTGATTCTGGCTTTTCATACACTAGGCAAGTATCTGGAAGAGCGTTCCAAAGGGAGAATGTCTGAGGCAATCCAGAAGCTGATGGATCTGGCACCGAAGACAGCCCGCATCGTTCATAATGGCGAAGAAGAGGAAGTGGCGGTCGAAAGCGTCTCTCCAGGAGATATTGTCCGCGTTCGTCCGGGAGAGAAAATGCCTGTAGATGGTGTGATCATAAAAGGGCGGACAGCCGTAGATGAATCCATGCTGACAGGGGAGAGCATGCCAGTTGAAAAGAGTGAAGGGGACGACATCATCGGTGCCAGCATGAATAAGAACGGATCGATTGATTACCGTGCAACTAAAGTCGGAAAAGATACCACCTTGTCCCAGATCATACAGCTGGTCGAAGAAGCTCAAGGGTCAAAAGCGCCTATTGCCAAACTTGCTGACGTTATTACGGGCTATTTTGTACCGATCGTTATGGTCCTGGCTCTCATTTCCGGGTTGGTATGGCTTGTAGCTGGCCAGAGCTTCATTTTTGCTCTGACTATTCTGATTTCCGTTCTGGTTATTGCCTGTCCATGTGCTTTGGGTCTGGCGACACCGACTGCCATCATGGTCGGTACAGGTAAAGGAGCAGAACACGGGGTACTGATCAAAAGCGGGGATGCACTGGAAACGATTCATAATGTCCAGACCATCGTCTTCGACAAGACGGGGACACTAACTGAAGGGAAACCTGTTGTGACGGATGTCTTCGTTACTGAAGGCACTGACTGGTCAGAAGAAGACCTGTTAGCTTTGGCAGCTTCTGCAGAAAAAGGCAGTGAGCATCCATTAGGTGAAGCAATAGTTAAGGAAGCAAAAGAAAAGAACTTGAAGCTGCAGGAGGCGACTGATTTTGAAGCCATTCCGGGTCAGGGACTGACAGCTGAAGTGGACGGTATACGCCTTTATTTCGGGAACAAAAAATTGATGACGGAACAGTCTTTCGAGTATAATCAGATTGAAGCACAGGCAGATACTTTTGCGGATGAAGGAAAAACACCGATGTATCTGGCAGTCAACGGAAAGATTGCAGGGATTATCGCTGTCGCAGATACACTAAAAGAAAATAGTGTTAAAACAGTCCAGTTACTTCAGAAGCAAGGAATCGAAGTAGCGATGATCACAGGTGACAATACCCGTACCGCTAATGCAGTGGCTCAACTTGCCGGTATCGACCGTGTACTGAGTGATGTGCTTCCGGAAGACAAAGCCAATGAGGTGAAAAAACTTCAGGATGAAGGAAAGAAAGTAGCCATGGTCGGGGATGGTATCAATGATGCACCGGCGCTGGCTCAGGCCGATATCGGTATTGCAATCGGTTCTGGAACGGATGTTGCTGTAGAGTCTGCCGATGTCGTTCTGATGAGAAGCGATGTAAAAGAAGTGCTGACGGCTATTGAACTAAGTAAGGAAACATTGAAGAATATCAAGCAGAACTTGTTCTGGGCTTTCGCCTATAACGTAATTGGTATTCCGATTGCTATGGGTCTGTTGTTCCTGCTGGGTGGTCCACTTCTCAATCCGGTATTTGCGGCAGCTGCTATGAGTTTCAGTTCTGTTTCAGTTCTGCTGAACGCCTTGAGACTTAAAAAGTTTGCACCAACTTGGACTCAGGCGACACAGGCTAATTAATCAGTAAATCGTATAAATTTGAAGGAGAGATTATTTATGAAATATACAGCAATAGTAGAAGGCATGAACTGCAATGGCTGTGCGAATTCAGTAAAAGCTGCATTCACACAGGTAGAAGGGGTTCAGGAAGTGCAAGTAAATCTGGATGCCAAAGAAGCAGAAATCGTTTCCCACACAGAAGTATCTGAAGAGAAGCTCAAAGAAGCTTTAGCTGATACCACATACACGGTAGTTTCTGTTACCTCTTAATAAAATTTAGTCTGAAGGCTGTCCATAAAGCTTCAATGTGGGCAGCCTGTTTCTTTATATAATATGAGAACACTTTCAAAAATGTTGTTCTTTCAGTCAAAATTGCTTACAGATATGAAAAAATAGTGTATCATTGAATTATCTCTATAGATTGATAAGTGGAAAACTATAAGCTGAACTGAAACTAGAAAATTTTAAAGAAGGTGAAAGAATGAAAAAAGGCAAAGCATATGTACCATTTAGATTCAGATTATCACCCATTAAAAAAATGGCTATGATTCATTTTCATAAAAATCCGGATAGTGAATATGAGGCGTTTGAACTGCATTATATTAACGGAGAACCATACGGGGAAGGTTTCCGAGTCCTTGCCTGGCGTACAGATGGCTACAGAGATTCTTATGTACAGGACACGTTGACTATCTCAGAGGAAGAAGAGATTTTGTCTATCGGTGGAAAGGGTCTGAAGGAACGGTACACAGTGGAGTTTGATGAAGGCTATTTTGAACATGCCAACGGTCAGCTGGATGCCGGCTTTGTATTCAATGACAAGCTGGGCCGCCGCATCGTACTCTATGTCGATGAAAGAGTTGACAAGGAAACTAAACCATTGACCTGGCTGCCGTCTGTAGGGAATCACATCCAGGAGCCTCATTCCATGCCGCTCTTTTTCCTGTATAATTTTGATTTCGCCCGAAAGAGAGACACTGAAATATTCCTGTCGATCGATGGGCAGGTAGTTGAAATTGATCCGTTTGCCTTTCCAAAAGACTTTCAGGCGCGTTATTATGTCGAATTCTCGACTGATTCGGTCGTGACGAACTTTAATGAAGCTGGAAGTTATACTTTGGAGCAGGTAGAAATCGATGAGGATGGCATCGCTAGAGGTGAGCATAACACCTATCTTTATGAAACAACGAAAAATGATTTGTATAAACTTAAACGCATTACAGTTGAACATGAAACGAATCCTGTAGAAGTAACCTTCGAGCCGGCATTCCCTAATCATCAGGAAGTCAAAGAAGGCCGACCGATTTATGGTGAGTTCGAGATCGTTCCTTCAGGAGAAGCCGGGTCCTTGAAAGGGAAGTACAATGTAGTCCATCAGCAGGGTAAAGCAGTTATCAACTTATCTTTTCCGGAAAACTGGAATACACCTAAAGGGGCAAACATTGAGCGAGTCATCAACAGCATGACCCCTAACATCAAGTCATGGTACCGCACGTATCAGTGTACACAAGTAGTCAAATTGGAAAATATGGATACAACGGTTCAATGGAAACGTATCGATCCGGATAGACGCACGCGCTATTAATTAGATAAAAAGCGGAGACAGCCGACACGATTGCCGGCTGTCTTTTTTGATATTTCTAAAGTTTTAAGTAGGAACAATTGTGCCGGTCGGCGAGTTTGAACAGTATAGACACACTAAGACAAAAAATGCCGAAGAATTGGCTTTTCATCTTATATAAACTAAAAAGACCATATAGTACTACTGGTATTATTAATTCCCTTGGGTTAACTAGAGCAGGAAAGCCTGGGCAATATGCCTATCGGAGCCAACTTAGGCATGGTAAAATATCGGTAGACGACTATCACTTCAGCATATCAATAAGAGATAAAAGGTTATAGTCCAGATAAATGGCATTACCGGCTTTTAAAATATTAAAAATAGGTATCAGAATAGTCAGATTTGAGAGGAATGATGATATGAAAATTTTAGTGACGGGTTTTGACCCTTTTGGAGGAGAGAATATAAATCCGGCATACGAAGCAGTCTGGCGATTGAGTTCCGAAATTGCTGGAGCTGAAATCATCACAATGGAACTGCCGACGGTGTTTCACAACTCTGCAGAAGCATTGAAAGAGAAAATTAAAGAAGCTGATCCGGATGTGATACTCTGTGTCGGACAGGCTGGAGGACGTTCCAGTGTCACACCCGAACGTGTAGCAATCAATATAGACGACGCCCGAATTCCAGATAATAAGAGCAATCAGCCGATCGACGAACCGATTCA
This sequence comes from Alkalibacterium pelagium, assembly GCF_900109325.1. Taxonomy (GTDB): domain Bacteria; phylum Bacillota; class Bacilli; order Lactobacillales; family Carnobacteriaceae_A; genus Alkalibacterium; species Alkalibacterium pelagium. The sequence goes on along the minus strand of NZ_FNZU01000007.1, from coordinate 44,020 downwards.
GTCAGATGGACCGGCAGCGTATTTCAGCACGCTTCCTGTCAAAGCCATGGTGGAGAAAATGAGGCAGGCCGGTGTCCCGGCGAGTGTATCAAATAGCGCTGGAACATTTGTATGCAATCACATCATGTATCAGGTGCTCTTCACTCTAGATCGGTACTTTCCTGATAAAACGGGTGGGTTTGTTCATGTGCCGTTTATACCGGAGCAGGTCGTAGACAAGCCAAATCTGCCCTCTATGCATCTGGAAGATATTATCCGGGCACTGACGGCGGGGATCGAAGCGATCGTCATGTATCAAGGTAAAGAAGATATTAAAGAAATTGGTGGAACGATCCACTGAAGCGAAGAAAGGGAAGAGATCACTCTCTTCTCGTACATAAGAAGGAGTAACAAAACATGCTGACTGGAATTGGACTACTGCTGTTATTTGGATACATCGGAGGGAAGTTGGTTTCTAAGGCTAAACTTCCGCCATTAATTGGGATGCTCCTCGTTGGAGTGGCACTTGGGCCATATGTCCTGAACTGGCTGGACGGTGATCTGCTGACCGTTTCTCAAGATATAAGAACCTTTGCTCTGATCATTATCCTGCTCAGAGCGGGACTGGGGATCAAGAAAAACCAGATCAGACAAGTCGGCATGATCGCCTTGAAGATCGGCAGTATTCCCTGTATTCTCGAAGGAATCACGATTACTGCCCTTGCCTATTATCTGCTCAACTTCTCATTTGCTGAAGCAGGCATGCTGGGGTTTATTATTGCTGCTGTTTCACCGGCAGTGGTTGTCCCGAGCATGCTGGATCTGAAGGAAAAAGAATACGGGGAAGACAAACAGGTCCCGACCCTGCTTCTTGCCGGGACATCAATTGATGATGTATTTGCGATTACTCTGTTCACTTTTTTTCTGGGGTTAGGCACAAGCAGCCAGGGTACCTCAATTGCTTTTGAACTGGCCTCCATTCCGTTCAGTATTATTGCTGGTGTACTGGGTGGGGTAGTAATCGCCTTTCTAGCTACTTTCCTGTTCAAACAGTTCGATAAGAAATACGTTGAAAAGTTGCTGCTGCTCTTGGCTGCAGCTATCTTGTTTGTTGAATTGGGCGAGTATGTCGGCATTGCTAGTCTGCTGGGAGTCATGACACTTGGCTTTATCCTGCTGGAACGTATTCCAGAGCACACGGCTCACTTTACTCAGTCTCTGGCTGGCTTATGGATATTCCTTCAGATCCTACTGTTTGCACTAGTCGGAGCAGAAGTGAATATCGAGGTAGCGCTGGAAGCGGGGATAATAGGGCTGATGATCATTGCGTTGGGACTAATTGGACGGAGTATCGGCGTCTGGATTGCCACAATGAATACAGAACTGAACAACAAAGAAAGACTATTCTGCATGATCGCCTATACACCTAAAGCTACTGTTCAGGCTGCTATGGGTGGTATTCCATTGGCTATGGGTGCAAGCCAGGGTGCAACGATCCTTGCTTTGGCTGTCCTTTCTATCATCGTCACAGCGCCACTTGGAGCAGCGGCGATTTATGCAACGGCTCCGAAACTGCTGACTCAAGGAAAAAAATAAAAGTTCAAAAAAGATTTGACAAAGGATTATGAAGTAAGTATAGTAATAATCAAGTTCTTGAAAATGAGAATAACAGAAGAAAACAGTGTGAAAAGAAAAGTACATTTAGGACGTCTTCTCAGAGAGCCTGTAGTGGTGGGAGCAGGTAAGAAAGAATAAATGGAAAATGGTCTTGGAATTGGAGCAGGTGATCCCGGTCGGGTAAGCGTGCTACGGGTTCACCCGTTACAGTGACGCAGTCTACAGGAGTAGTGAATCAATGAAAATGCCCTGTGCACTGGCAGAGGCATGACTGGAGACGGTCATGCAAAATAAGGTGGTAACACGATAATCATTAATTATGAGTCGTCCTTAAAAGAGTCTTTGGATAAAGATTTTTTTAAGGACGTTTTTTTATACAATTAAATAGCTATATACTGCAATGAAGAGTAAAGTACACTTACAAGACAGCAACAACAGAGAGCCTGGGCAGGTGAGAGCAGGTTTGCTTGAGCAAGTGGAAAATGGACTCGAAGCAGGGTACCGAGTGTCGGATGAGCAGAACATCAGACATAAGGCTGCCATGGGTGCGCCCACTACAGCGCCGAAGCATCGCCTTCATGGGGTGCTTTTAAAGGAATCAGTCGTAAGGCTGGTTTGAATCAAGGTGGTAACACGGGCTTTTCGTCCGTCCTTAAGATCAGTTTAACCTGGTCTTGGGGACGGACGTTTTTTTTGAAATAAAGAGGGGGAGACAGATGATTGAGCTGAAAAATATAGATGTGACTTTTGAGGATAAAGAACAGACCGTAAAGGCGGTTCAGGAGGTATCGCTGACTGTCGAAAAGGGGGATATTTATGGCATCGTCGGATACAGTGGGGCTGGAAAAAGTACTCTGGTACGGACCATCAATTTACTGCAGCGGCCAACTGCCGGTCAAGTAATCGTCAAAAATCAGGAATTGTCGGTGCTTAGTCCTAAAGAATTGAGGACAGCGCGGAAAAAGATTGGTATGATCTTTCAGCATTTTAACTTGATGCGGGCCAGAACGGTTGCAGGAAATGTGGCTTACCCACTGAAAGGATCAGAATTGACCAAGGAGGAAATAGGACAGAGAGTCGATGAACTGCTTGAACTGGTCGGTCTGGCAGATAAAAAGCAGGCGTATCCTTCTCAGCTGTCTGGGGGACAGAAACAGCGCGTAGCCATTGCGCGTGCTCTGGCTAATGATCCTGAAGTTCTCCTGTGTGATGAAGCCACCAGCGCACTGGATCCTAAAACAACTGGCTCGATCCTGGAGCTGCTTAAACGATTGAATAAGAAGCTGGACCTGACGATTGTGATCATCACACACGAAATGCAGGTAGTCAAAGAAATATGTAACAAGGTAGCTGTTATGGATGACGGACGGGTCATTGAAAGTGGTGATCTGGTATCGGTCTTCACTGCTCCTAAAGCCAAGCTGACAAATGAATTCATCAATACCGCGACTCATGCCGACCAGGCGCTGGAGAAAATCAGGAAGCATCCGTCTCTGCTTGACCTGCATGCCAATGACAGTCTGGCTCGAATTACTTATGTTGGAGAGAGCACCAGCACACCGCTGATTGCCAGTCTATATGCTCAGTTTGGTGTGACAACAAATATCCTGTTCGGAAATGTCGAGATCCTTCAGGAGACACCGATCGGTAATCTGATTGTTGTACTGAATGGAGATAAGCATCAGCGTGACAAAGCGATTGCCTATCTGGAGTCCAAGCAGGTCAAAGTGGATCTGATTGATACATCGCATACAGTCATTCCACTCAGAAGAACGAAAATAAGTTAAGGAGGAAGACAAATGATCAACTGGTTTGAAACTTTTTTTGCCCACTCCCTCAGTATCCAGTCAGAAATCATCGACAGTATCTGGGAGACGCTCTACATGGTTGGAGTGACAGCCCTTATTGCAGGACTACTCGGAGTAGTGCTGGGAATTATCTTAGTGGTGACTGAAACAGGGGGAATTCTGGAAAACATAAAACTCTATGACTTTCTTGAAAGAGGAGTCAATGCTTTCAGGTCTGTGCCGTTCATCATCATGCTGGCATTAATCGCTCCATTTACCCGACTGCTGGTAGGCACATCGATTGGTACCACTGCAGCCATTGTTCCTTTAGTTGTGGGGACTGTTCCGTTCTATTCCAGACAGGTGCAGAACGCTTTGCTGGAAGTTGATCCGGGAGTTGTTGAAGCAGCGGAAGCCATGGGGTCTTCGCCATTTGAGATCATCATCCGTGTTTATCTGAAAGAAGGCCTGCCATCGATCATCCGCGTTTCTTCAGTAACGATTATTAATCTGATTGGACTGACCGCTATGGCTGGGGCAATCGGAGCCGGGGGCTTAGGCAACCTGGCTATAGCCAGAGGGTACAATCGATTCCAGACGGATGTCACGATCGTAGCCACATTAGCGATTCTGGTTATTGTCATGATCAGTCAGGTCATAGGGAATTATCTCGTCAAGAAAACAAGCCATTAAAAAACAATAGAAAAAGGGGATAACAACAATGCAAACATTTAAAAAATCAATCATCACTTTAGGTTTAGGACTTATCGTTGCTGTTTTATCAGCATGTGGAGCTGTTACAGGAGAAACAGAATCTGAAACAGTATCGATCGGTGTCGTCGGAGAGAATAATGATGTCTGGGATTTCGTGATTGAAAAACTGGAAAGGGAAGAAGGACTGACTGTCGAACTGGTAAGATTCACAGATTATGCCCAGCCGAATACAGCCCTTGCACAAGGAGAAATCGATCTGAATGCTTTCCAGCATAAGTTGTTTCTTGAATCGTTCAACGAAGACAGTGGCACAACGCTGGTACCGATTGGAGACACAGTGATCGCACCTTTAGGTATTTATTCCGACAAGCTGACTGATGTAGATGACCTTAGCGAAAACGATACAGTTGCAATTCCAAATGACGTGACTAATGGTGGACGAGCACTCCTGCTGCTTCAGACAGCTGGGTTCATCACTGTTGATCCGGAAGCCGGAACGACACCTACTGTCAGTGACATCACAGACAATCCGCTGAATCTGGATATACAGGAACTTGATGCAGCTCAGACAGCCAGAGCGCTGCAGGACGTGACCGCATCGATTATCAATTCAGGAATGGCTGTGGATGCAGGATTTGTACCGACAGAGGATGCCATCTTCTTGGAGCCGGTTAATGAGCAGTCCGATCCTTACGTCAATATCATTGTTGCAAGAGAAGAAGATGCCGATAATGAAGCCTATCAGAAAGTAGTTGAAGCGTATCAGGCAGAAGATACAAAAGAAGTCATTGAAGAAACGTCCAAAGGGTCATCCGTACCGGCATGGGATTAATCACAATAGATAACGAGCGTATTGAAGATCGTTGCCTTACTAATTGAAAGGAAGGATAAAATGAGCAGTGTATTAACGGAAACATCAATCAGAGAAGACGTGCAGGCCGGAGCAGATGAGGTCATCGCACTGAGACGCTACTTCCACCAGTATCCTGAGGCGAGCTTAAAAGAGTACGAAACAATCAGACGAATCAAAGAAGAGCTGGATAAACTTGGCATCCCATACGAATCAGTAGGAGAAACGGGTGCGATCGGAACGATTGTAGGGCAGAAAGGGCCAGGGAAAACGATTCTTCTCCGTGCAGACATTGATGCGCTGGAGCTGGAAGATGCCAAAGACAAGCCATATAAATCGAAAAATTCTGGACTGCATCATGCATGTGGTCATGACGGACATACGGCAGCCCTTCTTGGTGCAGCGAAAATCCTTAAAAAACAGGCAGCTCACTTTTCAGGCACAGTCAAATTGGCTTTTCAGCAGGCTGAAGAAATAGGGGCAGGTGCCCGTCAGTTTGTTAAAGGGGGATTCGTTGAAAACACTGATCAGGTATTCGGTCTCCATTTGGATTCCAGTGTGCCGGTCGGAAGGATCGTATCCGTTCCTGGAGCGACGAATGCGTCATGCGATATTTTCAAAATCAATGTTCAGGGAAAAAGTGCACATGCTGCTCAGCCGGACAAAGGGGTGGATGCCTTGCTGGCTGCGGCTGCCATAACCGTTGAGCTCCAGAGTATCGTAGGAAGGGAGATCAGCCCTCTGGATAATGCGGTCGTCGCGGTCGGGGTATTGAATGCAGGGACACGTTATAATATTGTAGCCAATCACGCTGAACTGGAAGGAACTGTGCGTACATTCAGTCATGAGACGAGACAGTTTGTACTGGAAGCAGTTGAGCGCGTTGCAAAGCATGTGGCTGAATCCCACAGGGCCTCGATAACGTTTGAAAACTATGATGCCGCAGCGCCGCTGATCAATGCTGAAGAACCGGCAGCACGTGCGGCAAGGGTGGCAGCAGATATCGTTGGAGCAGATCAGGTCATCACCAGTCAGCCGAAAAGTCTGGGTGCAGATGACTTCGCTGATTTCCTTGCAGAAGCACCAGGGGTCTATGCCAGGGTAGGGACCAGGAATCTGGATGATCCGGATACCTGGTACGGCCATCATCATGAGCAATTCGATATAGATGAAAGAGGTCTGGCTTATGCGACTGAACTGCACGTCCGTTATGCACTGAATTATTTAGAAACGAATTAAAGAAAGGAAAAAGGCAGGTAATAAACGGTCAGCCCGTTTATTACCTGCCTTTAATTGCGCATTACATCAGATACAAGGTTAAAGGATCAGATTATTCGCCGATTCCTTCAATCCATTCAGATACAAGATCCGAATTGTTGTCGACCCAGTTGCGGGCAGCATCTTCAGGTTCTGCACCTTCCTGGATTTCAAGCATGACTTCTTCCATGTGGTCTGTTTCCCAGTAGAAATTATCAAGTAACTGATAAGCTTCTGGTAGGTCTTCAGATAGCCCTTCACGTACAAAAGTATCGATTGTTTCAGCTTCTCCGAAAGAACCTTCTGGATCTTCAAGATATTTCAAGTCATAAGAAGAGAACTTCCAGTGAGGAGACCATCCAGTTACGATAATTTCATCCTCGTTCTGGTATGCAGTAGTCAGTTCCTGGACCATTGCACCTGAAGAAGATGTCTGTACGTTCCATCCGTCAAGATTTTCGTAATCCTCTAAAGCTTGTTCAGCTGCAGCGACAACACCAGCACCTGCTTCGATTCCTGTAATTGTCTGACCCGCTTCATCTGAAAGATCAGCAATAGAATCAACATCCATATATTCAGGAACGACTAATCCAATTACGGCCCCTTCAAGGTTTGTTCCTAGGTGTTCCATTCTGTCTGAATACTCATCAAATTGTGCTTCGTGAGTACCAGGCAGCCATGCAGCAACCATTCCGTCTGCGTCTCCAGAAGCGACTGCTTCCCACATGATTGCATTGTCAAGAGCAGTCAAAGTAACGTCGTATCCTAAATCTTCAAGTACTTCTCCAACGACGTGTGTTGAAGCGATTTCTGAATCCCAGCTTACATAAGATAAAGTTATTTCATCGCCATCGACAACTGTTTCGATTTCTTCACCGTTGTCTGCAGTGTCTCCGTCAGTTTCACATGCTGCTAAAAATAATACTGATGCAGATGCTGCTGTAAGTCCAAACTTTTTCCATGTCATATCCAAAATAAATCTCTCCTTCATATTTGTGAGTATATCAATTATATTGCTTATAATTAATTATCTGATTTGTTGAACCCTTGCAGGACGCGGTCGAGAATGATTGCCAGTACCACTAATGCGAATCCGGCTACGAAACCAGGTCCAACTTGAGCACGCTGTAGGGCGTTGATGACGCGTTCACCTAATCCAGGTGCTCCGATCATTGAGGCAATAACAACCATTGAGAGTGCAAGAAGCACAGTCTGGTTTATACCTGCCATAATAGTCGGTTTAGCCAGCGGTAGTTCAACTTTGAACAGACGCTGTGAGCCGGTACTACCAAAAGATTCTGACGCTTCAATCATTTCATCCGGAACCTGACGGATACCCAGGTTCGTGAAGCGGACAGTTGGTGGCAGGGCGAAAATGACAGCTGAGAATACACCTGGTACCATACCGATTCCGAAAAAGGCTACGGCTGGAATGAGGTATACGAATGCCGGCATTGTCTGCATAAAATCAAGAATTGGTGTAATGATCCAATTGGCTGTGCGGCTTTTAGCCATCCAGATTCCAACAGGCACACCAATCAGTATGGATAACAGACTGGCAACGAGTACTAGTGTGATCGTGTACATCAATGGTTCCCACAATCCCTGGTTATGGATGTAAAGCAGCCCTAGAAGAGTAAAGACGGGCAGGCCGAATTTCTTACGGCCGGCAAAGAATGCAAGAGCCACAAGCAGAAGGATGAATAGGACAGGCGGAATAAATAGAAGCAAATCTGTTATGCCATCCATCAGCCATGCGCCACCATCACGTATAGCTCCAAAGAACCACGACAGGTTCTGTGTCAGCCAGGTTATGATATCGGACATCCATTCCGATACGGGTAAGCGGGGGATCTGATCTAATATACTACTGTTCATCTACTGGTTCCTCCTCTCGGTCTTTTACGAGTGCGCCAAGGACGAGTCCTCGGACAACGATACCAAGCAACTTGTCTTCTCCATCAACAATGGCTACTGGAGTCTGACTATTGTGAATGACATCGTACAATTCATGAATCAATGTTTCTTTGTGCACTTTAGGAATATCTGTGCGGACGATTTCCTGAAGATCTTTCTTGTCCTGTTTCACTGCTTCCAGGATATCTTCATCAGTAACGTAGCCTTTCAGCACGTGGTCTTTATCGACAACAAGCATGCTGGATAAATTATCGGCCTTCATACGCTGCATAGCCACACGCGGGCCGCTTTGCTTAATACGAAGAGTTTGTGGACGTTCCATGATGTTTTCTGCTGTCAGTACTTTAGAACGGTCGACATCTTCAACGAAACGTTCCACGTATTCATTGGCAGGATTTGTCAGGATCTCTTCACCTGTCCCTACCTGTACGACTTCTCCGTCTTTCATGATGGCGATACGGTCACCGATGCGGAGAGATTCGTTCAAGTCATGTGTAATAAAGATAATCGTCTTATGCATGGTATCCTGCATTTCCAGCAGTTCATCCTGCATGTCACGTCGGATCAGCGGGTCAAGTGCTGAGAACGCTTCGTCCATCAGCAGGATTTCAGGATCATTTGCAAGGGCACGTGCCAGTCCGACACGCTGTTGCATTCCACCGGACAGCTGATTAGGGCGCTGGTCTTTATATGGGAGAAGACCGGCATTATCCAGTGCACGTTCAGCTTTCTCCTGACGTTCTGCCTTGTCCACCCCTTGAACTTCCAGTCCATACTCAGTATTTTCCAGTATCGTGCGGTGCGGGAATAATCCGAAATTCTGGAATACCATGGATACTTTTTCACGACGGACTTTTCTCAATTGCTCTTTGTCCATCTTGGCAATGTCATCCCCATCGATCAGGATGTTCCCTTCAGTCGGTTCGATCAGTCTGTTCAGCATACGAACCAGTGTCGATTTACCACTACCGGATAATCCCATAATGACAAATATTTCACCTTGTTCTACTTTAAAGCTGGCTTTGTTTACACCAACGGTTGCGCCTGTCTTTTCAAGAATGTCCTCTTTTGAATGACCTTTCTTTACTAATTCAAGTGCCTGACGTTCTTTCTTTCCGAAAATTTTCGTCAGATTTTGTATTTCTACCTTAGTAGTCAACAAGTTGTCCTCCTTGTATTTTAATTTGTTTTAAAGTTTGACGACAATACGTCGCTGGTCAGAAAACAACTGTTGTCTTCTGCCTACGCTCCACTATTCAATGTACCAAAACATTTAAGTAGTGTAAAACCATTCACCTTTACAGTGTTATATCTAAGGTAATGTTATCGGTTACTTATATTGAGTCTAGTGTTTTCTAAGAATTTGATTAGAATTGACAATATTGTTTTAAAACGAGCCGTTTTTTGAAAGTATTTCCCTTGTTTTCAGTTTTGACTTGTCACTATGCGTTTGATTTGACCTTTATAAATTATCTTTGTTACTGTAGATGTGTGTCTCATGTAAAAATGGCTAAATCTGTGTCTGGAATATTAATCATTACTTTACTTATTACATCTTTATATATCAGGCAAAAACAGACAAGGCTACTGATAAGAAATCAGTACTGTTTACAACGAGAATTGAAAAGAGTGATTAAAGAATAGGAGGAAAGAGGGAATGAAAGGAATTAAAAGAAAAGGTTTGCTGTCATTAGTAGCTCTTTCTACCGTAACAATACTGAGCGGATGTCAGCTGTTCGGAGCAGGAGAAGACGAAACAACTCTTGAGCGTGTGCAGCGCGAAGGAGAAGTTACGGTAGGATTTGCAAATGAACAGCCTTATGCTTACCAGACAGCTGAAGGAGAGTTGACGGGTTCCTCAGTAGAAATTGCCCGACAGATTATGGAAAACCTTGGTGTCACAGAAATGAACGGGGTACTGACAGAATTTGCTTCATTGATACCAGGACTTCAGGCTGAGCGCTTTGACATGGTAACAGCAGGTATGTTCATTACCCCCGGACGTGCTTCAGCTGATCACATTCAGTTTGCCAATCCGGAATATACGATCGGACAGGCCATTGCAGTGGAAGCTGGAAATCCGTTAGATTTACATTCATATGAAGACATTGCTGAAAATGATGATGCTGTTGTTGCCGTGCCTTCAGGGACGGTAGAGTACGACTTTCTGCTGGATGTCGGGGTACCTGAGGGACGTATCGTAACAGTACCGGATATGCCATCAGCACTTGCTGCTCTTCAGGCTGGTCGTGCCGATGTCATTACGGCGACTGGACCGTCTCTGCAATCGATCTTGGATACAGCAGCCGATGACTCCATTGAGCGTGTAGATGACTTTACCCAGCCGATCATTGATGGAGAAGAAGTCATCAACTATGGTGCAACTGTATTCAGAGATACAGATGAAGATTTTATTAATGCCTTCAATGAAGAGCTGGAAAACTTGAAAGAATCTGGTGAACTGCTGGAAATCATTCAGGAGTTCGGTTTCACCGAAGAAGATCTTCCCGGAGATGCAACGGTTGAAGACGCACTATAAAGTAGAAGAAACAAGATGAGGACGAAAGGGAGTGGACATTCATGAGTTTTTGGGAGCTGATTGTTTCACTGCTCGGGCAAGGGCTGGTCATCACATTGCTGACGACTGTTCTGGCTGCTATCCTGGCGTTAGTGCTTGGGTTTATAGGCGGGCTGATGAGACTTTCAAAGAATAAATTTATACGATTCATTGTAGCAATCTATGTCGAAGTGTTCAGGGGGACGTCGCTGCTGGTCCAGTTGTTCTGGATCTATTTTGTTTTACCTATGTTTGGGCTGACGATGTCTGCACTGACTGCTGCTGTTCTGGCGATTGGACTTAACTACGGAGCCTACACATCAGAAGTTGTACGAAGTGGGATCCAGTCAGTTGATAAAGGTCAGACGGAAGCAAGTATCGCACTCAACTTCACTCGCGTACAGCGCATGAGACGAATCATTATCCCTCAGGCATTTATCCTGATGCTGCCGAATCTGGGGAACCAGCTGATCGAGCTGTTCAAAAGTACTTCCCTAGTGGCGCTGATTACATTGACTGATCTGACGTATCAGGCAAATGTACTGAATGCCACAACGCTGCAGACAACACAGATATTCACTGCGCTGCTAGTGATCTATTTTGTTATAGCTTGGCCTATGACAAAAGGAATGAAAATGCTGGAGCGCAAAATGACAGAAGGGAGGATGTAAGAGATTATGTGGGATTGGAATTATGCCTTCGAGGTCTTACCGGATATCGCTTCTGCCTTATGGGTGACGATCAGTGCTACACTAGTCGGCTTTGTATTAGCGTTAGTTGTTGGACTAATATGGACACTCATGATCAGGTCGAATAATAAAATTATTTCTAACGTTGCTGATGGAATTGTGAAATTCATCAGAAATACACCTCTGCTGGTTCAGCTGTATTTCATCTTTTATGTCTTTCCTCAATTTGGACTTTCACTTGAGCCGTTCACGGCGGGTGTTATCGGTCTGGGGCTGCACTACAGTACTTACCTTTCAGAAGTCTACAGAAGTGGGATAGAATCAGTAGGTCCAGGTCAATGGGAAGTGGCGACTGCACTTAACTTTGATACAAGAAAAACATGGACACGTATTATCCTGCCTCAGGCTATACCGCCTGTATTGCCGGTTATCGGAAACTACTTTATTACTATGTTCAAGGAAACCCCGCTTCTGTCGGCCATTACCTTGGTAGAAATACTTCAGACCGCTCAGAATATAGGAGCAGGTACATTCAGATACACAGAACCACTGACTATTGTAGGGGTACTCTTCCTGCTGCTCAGTTATCCAGCATCCGTCGCTCTTAGACAGCTGGAAATACGAGTAACCGAACGTTATTAATGGAAGGAGAAAGAGAATGAGTGAACCAATTGTAAGATATAACAATGTAACTAAATATTTCGATGATCTTCAGGTACTGGACGGCATCGATTTTGAAATCCAGCCAGGAGAAAAAGTCGCGCTGATCGGTCCGTCTGGTTCAGGTAAAACAACCTTTGCGCGATTGCTGATGACACTGGAGGAAATCACTGATGGGACGATCGAAGTCGAAGGTGATTACCTGTGGCACGAACAGGATGATAATGGTGACCTGAAACCAGCGAGCACGGAGCATTTGAGAAAGGTCCGTTCAAACATTGGAATGGTCTTCCAGCACTTCCATCTTTTCCCTCACATGACCGTTCTGGAAAATGTAATGGAAGCTCCTGTGACTGTTCAGGGTAGAGATAAAAAAGAAGCAAAGAAAGCTGCGGAAGAAATGCTGGACAAAGTTGGGCTGCTTGATAAAGCGGACAGCTATCCAGCGCAGCTGTCCGGTGGTCAGAAGCAGCGTGTGGCGATAGCCAGAGCGCTGGTCATGAATCCTAAAGTGCTGATTTTCGATGAACCGACATCCGCATTAGACCCGGAACTCGTTGGTGAGGTGCTGGACGTTATCAAGGACATCGCGGATCAGGGCGACACATCTATGCTTCTGATTACACATGAAATGGACTTCGCCAAAGAAGTGGCAGACCGTATTGCCTTCTTCGATGGAGGTAAAATCATTGAGGATGGACCGCCATCAGAAATCCTGTACAACCCTAAAGCACCACGACTGAAAGAGTTCCTGGAACGTTTCATGAACACACAGTCATCTCCAGAATAAGGGGTACATGTCAAAAGCACTCAGCCTATTTAGGACTGAGTGCTTTTTTGGCGTCAAAGGTTACTGCTATTGAAGCTGAAGTGAGAGTTTATAGACATAGTCATCATAAGATTTAAAAGAGAGCTCATCCAATGCCAGATCTTCTATAAAATAACATCCGAGTTTCAGGTCCTGTTTTTCTGCATAGGTCAGCATAAGAGAGTAGCCTTCCAGCACAGCATCATCGTTACCCTGGAAAAAGCCCGTCAGATATTTCCCTCCAGGCAAAGTAAATGTACTGTCTGACTGATTACTGACTTCCGTGTACAGAAAGCCACTGTATCCTTGTTTAAACTGCCTTATTTCGTCAATCGGAACAATCAGTCCTTCCAGGAATGTCATCTGAGACGTTTTTTTATCCAGCAAGTCATAGTGTCTGGTGTATGCCTGATAGTAGGCGCGGGTATCCAGGACATTTTCAAGTTTTGTTATCAGCATATGTCTAGTTGGCAGATTTTCAATTGTATAACTTGTGCTGTTCCCGGCAAGTGTATCGTCTGTCACCCGTTTCTTTTCCACCATTGCTCTCTGAAGTTGACTTAACCGGTCTATTTTCGCTTTCAGGGCATCCGTTTCCTTCTCAAGCAACTGGGAAAAGCGTTCTGGAGAACGGGCATCTAAAAATTCTTTGATATTTTCCAAAGGTACCCCAATCTCCTTTAAAGCAGAGATGACTGAAAATGTCTCGACCTGTTTCAATGAATAATAACGATAACCATTTTCCTTAATATAGGCTGGTTTAAATAATCCTTTTTCATCATAAAAAAAGAGGGTGTGTTTGGATACTCCAACCAGCTCAGCAAATCGGCCGGTGGTGAGGTAGGCTGTTTTTTTAGCCATTTCATCTCTCCTCCTTGACTATAGAGTTACTCTATACTTTAGTATAGTAAATGGAAACGAAAATATAAAGGGAGAAGGATTTTATGAATAGAGAGACAATGAAGACGGCAGTAACCGGTACAGTTTTATTTGTAGCAGGTGTCGTATCTCTCTTCTTACACATTAATGACGACGGCTTGTTTGCCTATATTCTGTTGGCCTATGGTGCCTGGGAAATTGGAGAGGCTGCATCGGACTACTACTTCGGTGACCAGAGTGAGGACGAGGACCGGAGCTGGGAAGAAATTAAAAATGGATTCAAAGCTGATGTAGCTAAAATAACGATTCCTCTAATCCTGACGATGCTTGTTGAAGTAGTCATGATTGGGACAGGGTTCAGACTGTTTACATTTATCGCGTATGTTCTGACGCTGATCATCTACCTGATGTTCATTGGGATTTTTTCATATTTCGAACTAAAAGATCAGGAAGACACCTCTTATCAGTTCAGCGACTGAATAGGTAGAAAATGCTCATAGATATTCCAGTTCGTTGAATAAATTCAGACTGGAACGGAGATTTTCAGTCCCATAGCTGGTCGCGTTTACGTTATAATAATGAAGAAGACAGAACAGTAAAATGAGTATCACCATAAGACTGACGGGGGGAGTAAGCATGGAGAGATGTGGCTGGGTGACTGAAGATCAAGTCTACCTCGACTACCATGATCATGAGTGGGGACGGCCGATGAAAGATGACAGGGAGTTGTTTGAGCTGCTGTGTCTGGAAGGAGCTCAGGCCGGGTTGAGCTGGCTGACAATCCTGAAACGACGCAAACAGTATAAAGAAGCCTTTGACCAGTTCGATCCATCCACCATTGCCGGCTATTCAGATGAAAAAATCGAGGAGCTGCTTCAGAACGAAGGAATCATTCGGAACCGGCTGAAAATAAGAAGTGTGGTGAAAAATGCTAAGGCGTATCAGGCTGTCGTTGAACAATATGGCTCTTTTTCTTCCTATATCTGGAGTTTTGTGGACAATCAGCCGATCATCAATCACTGGACTTGCCTTAGTGAGGTGCCATCACAAACAGAAGAAAGCCGTATGATGAGCCGGGAGATGAAGAAGGATGGATTCAGTTTTGTGGGTCCGACCATCTGCTATGCGTATATGCAGTCAGCCGGACTGGTCAATGACCATCTGACCGGGTGTTTCTGTTACCAGGAAGTGAATCAGTTAATCGAAAAAGGAGAATTCAGATGAATCGTATCAATTTGATTTGCCTAGGAGTCAAAGACTTGAGAAAGTCCCTTGCATTTTATAAAGAAATTGGATTCAGCACGCCAGAGACCGCCGAAGAGCCTGCGATCGTTTTCTTCAATAATGAAGGAAGCAAGCTGGAACTCTACCCGATAGATGAGCTGGCTAGAGATATTAATGAAGAAAGTCCGCCAGAATCAGCTGCTGGTCAGTTCAGCGGGATCACACTCGCCTGTAACATGAAATCAAAAGAAGAAGTGGACGAAGTGATGAATAAAGTAGAGGCTGCTGGAGGGGAAATTGTCAAAACTCCCAGGATCGTATCATGGGGAGGATACAGCGGATACTTTGCTGATCCTGACGGCTACTACTGGGAACTAGCTTATGCTGACACATGGCAGTTCGACGATCAGAATATGCTCGTCATCGACTAGATCTCAATAATAATTGAATGAATTGAAAATCTTGAGCCGGCCCACCAGCTGACTTGAGATTTTTTTTAATTTCAAGGTAACACTTCCGATTCTTCTTTCGTTATTACTAGTGTAAGCAGTGATCACCTTACACAATCAACTAAGGAGGAAACAACAATGAATAAAATTTGGTCCGCAAGTAAAGTCGATGTATTTCTGGAAGATGTTGAGAACGAAAAGCTCGTCCGCAGAAGTTTTGCCGGGGCTCATCAGTCTCTATCTGAAGAACAAGTCACAGCATTCACTCAGGCACTTGATTCAGTAACGGATCTGCCGGTCTCACATACACTTGTCATCGAAGAATACCGCTACTCACTATAATCAACTAAACTAAAACAGGAGGCACACCCATGAGTATGAACCTAGAATTGCGTTTTGAAACAGGAGAAGGTAAAAACCGAGTCATTGCAGTAGATCAGCCGAGAACAGGACTGACTAAGGAAGAGGTCCAGGCAGCAATGGAACAGATTATTGCACAAGACATGTTCACCGTTAAAGGCGATCCGCTCTATACTAAAATCAAAGGTGCACGTTACGTGACACGAACAGTAGACGACATTCTGGAAGCAGAATAATTATACTCTCACTACCCTGGCTGAGCTAGTCAGGGTAGCTTTTTTTATATTGGAATAAATAAGTGGACTTTTAAAAAGTAAGTGTTTTTGCTATACTACCAAAGTAGAAAGATAAAAGGAGAGCATACACATGAAAAAACTGCTGCTCGCATTGGTCAGAACCTATCAGAAAGTCATATCACCGTTATTTCAGCCTAGCTGCCGCTATTACCCGACGTGTTCACACTACACCGTTCAAGCTCTTGAAAAACATGGAGCCGCTAAAGGATCAGTTATGGGAATCGCGCGCATTCTTAGATGCAATCCATTTGTAAAAGGCGGAGTAGATAAAGTACCCGATCATTTTACAATCAGAAGAAATCCCGACAGTGAAAATGAAACGTATCTTGGGTCAGGAATCACTGTAAAGAAAAGTGACCTGACTAAACAGAAGCAGAAAGAGAAGATGGAGTGACTATGCCGATTACATTAAATGAAGAAAATTTTTACGAGACGATTCAGTCCGCTACAGTTGTCCTGGTCCAGTTTACTAGTGATTTCTGCGGCAGTTGTCAGGCAATGGCTCATAGCTTGGAACAGGTCAGAGAGGCATTTGACGAATCTATTATTATTGCCGAAGTTAAAACCATAGACAATCCGGACTGGGCAGAAGCTTTTGCCGTTCAGTCGACTCCGACCGTTCTTCTTTTTTATAAAGGTAAAAATACAAACCGTTTGACCGGAGTACACACTAAAAGTGCTGTTAGTAAATGGATAAGAGAAGTCGTAGCCTAGTGCTGCGGCTTCTTTTTAAACAAACAGTAGTAAAAACCGCTCTAATGTTGCAATGATGTTACAAAAAAGCGATTTTAGTATGACTTTCATGTTAATTTGTTGGTTAAACAAATTAACTATTGTAAACGGTTTCTAGTAAAAGTATTATTATTGTAAGCGTTTAGTGTTTAATCGCTAAGAGATTGAGGAGAAGGCGGTGAGAAAGTCTGACGATTCTTAGGAATCATTATTGTTTCGTTAGTTGTCTCATTACATAAATAATGAGCAGACAGTCGAATAGTCAGAAAGAATAAGGAGGACACGTATGGAGAACAGCACTAAATTTAAATTAGCAAATGGAATGATGAGTGCGCTGCTGGTCGCCCCCGTCTTTGCTACAGCCACAACAGCTTTGGCACAGGAAGCAGACAATGAACTAACCAGCGAACCAGAACAAGTCGTCGTCTATGAGAATGATTTTTCAGAAAATCCAGATGCCGACCCGGCACTTGTCTCAAGTGGAGATGCCGTGCTCGAATGGTTTAATGACTTTGAGATTAATGGAGAAGTTGAATCAGGCGTTTGGGTGACTAATAGAGTTAATGATTACGATGGAATCGATATCTCCTTTGATGAAATCGGTCTGGAAGAAGGACTGAAATATTCGATCCAAGTTTCAGGATATATTGCTGAGGGGGAAGAGATTCCCGAAGACACTTCAGTGAATATTGAAACGGTTAACGGATATACTTGGTTGACCAATCCGACTGCTGAAACAGGCGTTTTTGAACTAGAAGCAAGTTATACTGCGTTCGGAGAAAACGATGAGGCTTTTCGTATTAAAACAAATGAAGCTGGAATTGGCATGGAGTTTGCGGTCACTAACGTACTGATCACAACCGATGCTCCATCAGAGAATGAAGATCCTGTAGAAGATGATGAGGATGCTGATACAGACGATCCGACTACACCGGAAGACCCAGTTGAAGATGACGATGATGCATCGGATGAGAACTCATCCGATGAAGAGAGCCCAGAATCAGAATTATCTGTTCTTTTCTCAAATGATTTCACAGAAAATACGCAAGCTGCGGCCAGCGCAGGTCCAACATTCCAGCATCTGCCAGGGTTTAACGACAATCAAGGCGCGCTTCGTGTAGAAAACCGTACAGCTAACTGGAACGGCGTTGACTTTAGTTTTGCAGAAATGGGTATGGAATACGGTTATGAATATAATGTAACCATTCGTGGATATGTCGATCCAGAAGTCGCTGTTCCTTCAGGAGCAGAAGCGTGGCTTCAGGTTCCAGAAGAGGATTATCCATTATTAGCGCAAGCGGCTTTTGTAGCAGGAGAAGAATTTGTACTGGAAGATACATTTGTATTTAACAATCCTGACTACACTCGTTTTAGAGCTCAGTCTAATGAAGCTGGTGCTGCTGTACCATTCTACATTACTGAAATTGTAGTTGAGTGGGATGAAAATCAGACACCGTTGGAAGATGAAGAGCCAGATCCAGATGCTCCAGCGGCTGAAGTGTTCACCTTTATTGACTTTGAGAATGGCGAATTAAATGGATTTACAGCTAGAGGCGATAACGAAACAGTGACTGTAACGGATGCAGATAATTATACAGAAGGCGGACAGTATAGTTTGCTGACAACTGGACGTACACAAGATTGGAATGGTCCAGCCCTTCGTGTTGAGGACTACATCAATCTTGGTCAAGAGTATCAGATTTCTGCCCGTGTGAAAACAGATGCAGAAGCCTCTACAACGTTCAGACTCTCAACCCAAGTGAATCAGGGGGATGTGGCTAGTTACAATACGGTTGCTTCAACCACTATGAGTGCTGATGACGGCTGGGTACACCTTCAAGGAACCTATCGTTATTCTTCTCTTGGAGGTGGTTACGTCACTATTTATGTTGAAACCGGTGGAGGAAGCCTTGCAGATTTCTATATCGATGACGTCAATTTCGTTGAACTTGATTCTGAACCTGCTGACGTTCAGCTTGATCTTGCACCAATTAAAGATGTTTATGCAGATGATTTCCTAATCGGTAATGCTATAAATATGGCTGAAATGGAAGGGGATCGTCTGACGCTCCTAGACCATCACCATAATTTAGTTACTACTGAAAATGCTATGAAGCCTGATTATGCTTATGACTCGGCCCGCGAATTTGATTTCGCTGATCAGAACCGTCTGGTTGAACGTATTTCAGAGGAAGGTTTCCTTCTTCATGGACACGTCCTAGTATGGCATCAGCAGTCTCCGGAGTGGCTGCATAGTGATGCTAATGGTTCTCCTTTACCGGAAGCGGAAGCACGCGAGAACATGCAGCGTCACATCAGAGAAGTTATGACAAATTTTGAAGATAGTGTATATAGTTGGGATGTAGTAAATGAAGCACTTGCAGGAGACTGGGGCAATCCGGAAAACTGGGAAGCCCAGTTAAGAGATACTGGCTGGTTACGTGCATTAGGACCAGACTATATTTATGAAGCCTTCAGCTATGCCCGACAAGTAGCTGACGAACTCGGAATGCCAGAGATGGTTCTTTACTACAATGATTATAACGATCATATTCAAGGTAAAGCGCGAACCATGTATTACATGATTAGAGATATTAATGACAGATGGGCTGCCGAAAATCCTGAAGAAGAGCGTAAGCTGATCAGTGGAGTCGGTATGCAGGGGCACTATAACATCAATCTTAACCCGGATCTTGTCAAACAATCTATCGAACGTTTCGAACAGCTTGATATCGAAATCGGTATTACTGAGTTGGATGTAACGACTTTAACAGAAAACGAGTATGTTGAATCTGAATGGAATCGCCAAGGCTATGTATATGCTCGCCTATTCCAAATTTTTAGAGAACATTCTGATTCAATAAACCGCGTCACATTCTGGGGATTGAACGATGCGAACAGCTGGCGTTCTGAACGGTTCCCGTTATTGTTTGACGGGCGTCTTCAAGCCAAACCTGCTTATTATGCAGTAGTTGATCCAGATGGGTTCCTTGAAAATTATGAAGAGGCTGAAATTGAAGCTAACAGCAGTTATGCCGTATATGGTACTCCTGTTGTTAATGCAGAAATTGATGACATCTGGAATGATGCACCTGTAATGAATATCTCAAGATTCCAGACAGCATGGCAAGGGGCAAGAGGAACAGGACGTGCGCTATGGGATGAAAACAACTTGTATGTTTTATTCCAAGTTGCAGATGGTAATCTAGATGTTTCGGCAGAGAATCCTTGGGAACAGGATTCAGTAGAAGCATTTATCAACGAAACAGGTGAGCCAACATTGAGCTATATTGATGGTGTCGGTCAGTACCGTGTCAACTATGAAAACTTTGCAACATTCAACCCGAGTGCATACAGTGACGGATTCGATTCAGCGGCTCGAGTACTTGGTTCCGGTTATGTTGTAGAAATGGCTATTCCTTGGAAATATATCACCCCCCAAGCAGGACACACGCTTGGTTTTGATATGCAGATCAATGATGGAGTAGATGGTGCTCGTCAGGCAGCTGCTGCTTGGAACGACCTGACTGGACAGGGCTTCCAGGATCCATCAGTGTTCGGAAATCTTACTTTGGTCAATGATATGGGAGATGTAGATCACGAAGATGATGCGGTAGTGATTAATGAAGGTGAAGAAGTAGAAGTTTTACCAGGACAGACTATTGTTGTTGATGGACAATTAATTTCAATCACCATGCCTAGTGATCTTCCATTAGGAACGTCGATCATTGTCAATATCCTTGATGGAGAAACTGTACCTGAACTTGTAAATGAAGAAGGGCAACTGTTGACAGCTGCAGGAGACATTATTGATGTTGAGCTGATCCTACCTGAAGGAGAAGAAGATTACGAAGGTGATTTCGTATTGACTTTAGGCATTGATAATGATTTTGTAGAAGAAGACGTCACTATCTATTATTACAATGAAGAAGAGAGTATCTGGGAAAATGTCGGTGGAGAGGTAACAGACAATACGATTTCAGTTATCGTTCCAGGATTCTCAATCTACGGCGTGTTCACTCAAGGAACTGTGGACGAAGAACCTTCTCACCCAGTCCATCCGGTTCATCCTGGGAAGAATAAAGGAAATCATCCAGTATTTCCTGAACATCCAGGTAACAGACCAGGAAATAAAGACAAGGAACACCCTGTTTTTCCAAACCATCCTGGTGATATAGGGCCTAACAATCCAACTTCTCCTGGTAGGGGAAATGGGCGGAATTGATTAAGGGAAACGCCTGTCCTAGACAGCTACTGCAGTTTGGACGATTGGACTGATCGGACTGGCTGGAATGGCTTCTGGTTTAGGTATGCACTTTCTTCGTAAGAAAAAATAAGGTAAAATAAGCATAATTTAATAGGGAAGCGAAGAGGAAATGACTCTCTTCGCTTTTCCCTGTTTTACATAAGAAGGAGGGGTATCATGAAATGGCTGGCAAATGGATTGATAGCAGTAGGAGTGGCTTTGATGATGTGGTTTGGCTACTCGCTTTACCAGCAGAATCAGATGCAGTCGGTTACCATGGCGGAAGCTGAACAGGCGGTACAGACTATGCGTGAAAAAGTCGATCCGGATGACGAGAACCCGGCCGAGTCTTTTTCAGCCCAGACCCATGAAGCCATCGGCGTACTGCATGTCCCTAAGATCGACCGGAGTATCGGGATAGTTGAAGGAACTGATCCGGATGCGCTGGATTTAGGTGTGGGCCATATGTCGAGTACTGTCTTTCCAGGACAAGGCGAGCAGATCGTTCTATCGGGCCATCGTGATACCGTCTTCCGTAATTTTGCAGAGCTTGAAATAGGAGACGAATTTATAGTAGAAATGCCTTATGGCGACTACACATATGAAATAAGAGATACAAAAATCGTCGATGCGGATGATACCTCGGTCGTTGGGGAGATGGGGGAGGAAGTTCTGGTTGTGTCGACTTGCTACCCGTTCAATTATCTGGGGAGTGCACCTGAGCGGTTCGTATTCTATGCTTATCCAGTCAGTGAGTAGACAGGAAAAAGTAAGCAATGATTTTTGTGGCCAAAAGCGACTTGGCCGAATGTATGATATAGTAGGAGAAATACAATATTGGGGATGAGTATGATGAACGAACAAATCGAGAAAGTCATGGCAGATGTATTTAACTGGAGACGCACGATGCACAAGCATCCGGAACTTTCATTTGAAGAGTACTGGACTAGTGCTTATATTGAAGAAGAACTTCAGTCAATCGGTCAGATAGAGGTGACGCGTCCGACTGAAACAAGTGTACTGGGAATCATAAAAGGGACTAAGCCTGGTAAGAAGATCGGCCTGCGTGCCGATATCGATGCGCTGCCTATAGATGAAGAACGTACGGATATTGACTTCGTGTCTGAAAACAAAGATATCATGCATGCGTGTGGGCACGACGGACATGCGTCGATCCTTTTAGGCGCGGCTAAGGTACTGGTCGATCAGATCGATGACCTGCATGGCGAAGTCTACCTGATTTTCCAGCATGCTGAAGAAACGCCGCCCGGGGGAGCGGTCGATATGGTCAGAACAGGCCTGTTTGATGATCTGGACTTTATTTATGGCCAGCATCTGTTTACACCGATTCCCACAGGTCAGATCGGTCTTCTGAATGGCCCAGTAACGGCGAACTCGGACCAGTTTGATATTCTGATCAAAGGAAAAGGGGGACATGCATCCCAGCCGGAAAACTCGGTGGATCCTGTTCTGATCGGTGCACAGATCATTAGTCAGCTCCAGGCTCTGGTTTCACGAGTGACATCACCATTGGACTCACTGGTCATCTCAACGACCAATTTCCATGCTGGATCAGCAAAAAATATAATTCCGGATACTGCGGTTTTAGGTGGAAGCGTCCGCTCGATCACTCCTGAAACGAGAGAAATGGTTGAAGACCGGATCGAAGCAGTCGTGAAGAATGTCTGCGAGGTATACGGAGCCGGCTATGAGTACACTTATTCTAAAGGGTACAGCTCAGTCGTCAATGACGATGAAAAAACGGATCAGGTCAGAGCAATCGCCACAGAGCATTTCGGGGAAGCAGTCTTTGAATTCCCTCTGGCAATGGGTGGAGAGGATTTTTCAGCCTTTTCTGACCTAGTGCCCAGTACCTATGCCTTTATAGGAGCAGGGAATGCTGAGAAAGATATGGAATACCCGCATCATCATCCGAAATTCGGAATAGATGAGGATTCATTCAGCACCGGAGTGGGCATGATGGTTGCTGTTGCTATGAACATGACAAAAAATTAAGTGAAAAAAAAGAAGGCAGCTCAATTCATTATGAATTGGGCTCTTCTTTCGAGTTTGATCAGTCGAAGATGATACTGACTTTGTTACCACATGTAACAGTTGTTATGGCTAAAGAGGAGATCAGAACATGACAGAAGTAAAAACCTATTCAGCATATAGAGTCCCGCGTTTTTCTGTGAAAGACATTGTACTCAGCGTATTGACGCTTGGGTTGAAAAAACCAAAGGCAGCACTTGAAGAGGGCAAATTGTTCAGAATTACGGTGGCAGAAGACACCATTGAAATTATTGAAGAGACAACGGGAGGAAAGCAGATGTCCAGGGAAAAAGTGTCTATTGGAATGGACGAACGCAACAGAATAGTGACAAGTCAGGTGTATAAGACTGAAGAATATGTGTACTATCTGGAAGAGAATTAACTGACACAAAACATTCAGCGGAGTGGATTGCGTAAAGGTACATTCGGGACTATACTTAGGAAAATACCAGAGAAAGAGAATGAATATAATGGAGGCAGTTCAATGTCAAGCAGAGCTCAACGGATTGAAGAAATAGCAGTAGACCTAACAAGACAGCGCAGTGTGACAGAAACGATTGAGGAGCAGTTAGTGACCGAGAAAGTCCACTTGTTTTTCCAGCAGATGGATTATTTTAAAGATAACCCAGAAGACCTCTTTTTTGTTCCCGTTCCGCACGACAAGTGGGGAAGAAAAAGTGTGATCGCCCTTCTTCGAGGAAAGAAAGATCCGGAGAATAATAAGACAGTTGTACTGATCGGTCATACAGATACGGTGGGTATTTCTGACTACGGCGATCTGAAGAATTTCGCACACATGCCATACGAGCTGACTGAACTGCTGCATGAACGCAAAGACCTTCTGCCGAAAGATGCGCGTGAAGATCTGGAATCAGGTGATTACCTGTTCGGGCGTGGCCTTTTTGATATGAAAACGGGCGATGCAATCATTATGACTCTAATGGAAGAAATCGAAAGCAACCTGGATGATTTTTCCGGTAATATCCTGTTTGCGGCGGTTTGTGATGAAGAAGCCAATTCAGCCGGTATGCGGTCGTGTGTACCTGAAATCGTCCGTTTGAGAGATGAAAACAACTTGAATCTGACTGGACTGATCAATACAGATTACATGACTTCCGAGTATCCTGGAGATAAAAATAAATATGTGTATATTGGAACAGTCGGGAAGCTCATGCCGTCCTTTTATGTTGTCGGAAAGGAAACGCATGTCGGTGAAGCATTTAAAGGACTGGATCCGAACCAGCTTGTCGCTGAACTGACCCGACGGATCAATTTGAATACAGATCTGTCAGATACAGTTGAAGGAGAAAGCACGCTGCCGCCGATGAGCCTGAAGCAGCAGGATCTCAAGCCGGAGTATTCTGTTCAGACTGCAAAAGCAGCTCACGCCTTTTATAATTTCGCCACGCATAGCCAGACGCCGGATGTAGTCCTTCAAAAAATGAAGGAAGTTGCCGAAGAAGCCTTTAAGTCAGTGATCAATGACTTGAACACACAGTACGAGCGGTACTGCGATCTGACTGGCAGGGCGTTTGAACCGTACTCCTATATACCTAAAGTCATGACGTACAATGAGCTGAAAAAACAGGTAGTCGCTGACCAGGGACAGGAAGCAATGGAGACTCTGGACCGTGAGAAAGAAAAATGGCTGATTGACGATACGGTAGATGAACGGGAATACGCTTTGAAGGAAGTCGAACTGCTTCAGACCATGTGGAAGAATCAGGAGCCGGTCATCGTGGTGTACTTTACGCCGCCTTATTATCCACATATCTATGTCAAAGGCGATACGGACAAAGAAAAGAATCTCCTGGATGCTGTAGCGGAAGCAGTGAATACAACGGAATCCGACTACACTCTAGTGTATAAGAAGTTCTTCCCGTATATATCGGATCTGAGCTATGCCTCTGCCCCGGAGAATAAGGGAGAAATCGATGCATTGAAAGAAAATATGCCCGGTTTTGGTACGAAGTATAAGTTGCCTCTTGATGCGATGCAGAGTCTGGGACTTCCGGTGGTCGACATCGGACCGTTTGGCAAGGACTCACACAAGTTTACAGAGCGTCTTGAGAAAACATACAGCTTTGAAGTAGCGCCGACACTTGTATCCAAAACGATTGCCGCATTGCTGCGTTGAAATAGCTAGAAAAAGCAGAGAGAAATCTCTGCTTTTTAGTTTATGAAGGAATTCATATTTAACATCTAGTTTAGGTTGACCGACATGTGAAGCTTTTCTTAATCCTTAAACAATTCTTTATGAGTTGACCGGACAATACGTGATAAAATATAGAAGAGATTGAAGAGAGGGTGGGCATTATGCGGATTTTAGTGGCAGATGATGATAAAGAAATATGCGATTTGCTTGAAATATATATAAAAAATGAAGGGTTTGAAGTTGAAAAAGCATACGACGGTCAGGATGTGCTGAATAAGGTAGAACACCTGGATATCGACTGTCTCATTCTGGATGTGATGATGCCTAAGAAAAGTGGTCTGGAAGTCGTTAAGGAAATACGGAAAGAGTCGTCACTGCCCATTTTGATGCTGAGTGCCAAGACGGCCGACATCGATAAGATCCGTGGGCTGACAAACGGGGCAGATGATTACGTCGTCAAACCGTTCAATCCTCTTGAAGTGCTCGCCCGAGTGAAGTCACTGATGAGGCGGAGTGGATACGGATCAAAAGAAACAGATGCAGATGAACTGGAAATTGGTCCACTGATCATCAGGAAAGATCAGCATCAGGTCGAAACGGTCGATGGTGTGCCGGTTCAGCTGACTGCGTTGGAATTCGGTATCCTGCACTTACTGGCAACGAATCCAAACAGGGTATTTAATGCCGATGAGATTTTTGAAAAGGTATGGAAACAAGAGAGCCTGGTCCCTGCCAAGACGGTCATGGTCCACGTGAGTCATTTGCGTGATAAAATCGAGAAAGCGACCGGTGGAGAAAAAGTAGTCAAGACTGTCTGGGGTGTAGGATACAAAATCGAGAACTGATAACGGAGGTCAAAGAACGTGCAGTTAACAAACAAAGAACGTCTGCGTCTGGCATTTGAAGCAGTGGTCACAGCTGGGATTATTTTCCTTTGTTACTTCGCTGTGTTCGAAATTGTCCGCTGGCTGGTTACTTCACTTCCAGAAGTCTTTGGAGATTTCTGGCTGTTCGGAAATATGTTCGACGATATACGGACTCAGGAGTTGTGGGGTCTGACTCCACTTGTTTTTATTTTCCTTATCATTGTGGCTGGTGTAGCTATCTACTGGCGCCTTAAACGACGCTACCATCAGTATGAGCTGCAGCATATCATCAAAGAGCTGCATTACATCGCACAAGGGAACTATACACATCGAATCAGAGGGAAGTATAGCGGAGATATCGGGAAAGTCGTTGATAGTATCCACGTCCTTGTTGACTCAACAGTGGAAGCGATGGAAGAAGAACGCCGGATTGAACAAAGTAAAGACGAGCTCATAACGAATGTCAGTCATGACATCCGGACCCCGCTGACATCAATTATCGGTTATTTAGGTCTGATAGAAGAAGGCCGGTTTTCCTCAGCCAGTCAGGCCACTGATTATGTACACACAGCTTATAAGAAAGCCAAACAGATGAAGGCTCTCGTAGATGACCTTTTTGAATATACGACTGTCCGGCAGACCACCACACCACTGGAGTACATCAGGTTCGATATGGGTCAGCTAATTGAACAGATGGCCATCGATTTTGAGCTGGAAGCTGTAAAAAAAGGAAGAGAAATACGAACGAGCACACCTGAAGAGTCAATTATGATGCACGGTGACACGGAAAAGATCGTCCGAGTGTTTCACAATTTACTATCGAATGCGCTGAAGTACGGGAAAGGCGGGACCCTTATCTGCATCAACGCAGTCCGGTCTGAGGATACGGTAACGGTAACAGTCAGTAACAATGGGGAGACCCTCCCTGAAGAAGCCATCGAGCAGCTGTTCGAACGCTTCTACCGGGCTGAAGCTTCGCGGTCACAGGAAACAGCGGGAACCGGTCTGGGACTAGCTATCGCCCAGAGCATTGTAGAGCTGCATCAAGGTAAAATTTCAGCAGAAGTCAAAGATGGATGGACAGTCTTTACGGTTGTCCTGCCTCTTGAAAATGAGGAGAGCCAAAAGCAGTAAGCTTGCCTTACTGCTTTTTTTACCTTGACCGCTAATACTCTTAGCAATTGTCCTGCAGATAGGAAGGTATGAACGGAAGGGTCCAGGACTTTTCTAACGGTTCGTTTTCAATTGAATGTCTAAAATATGAATTCTCATGAAATACGGTTGTTTTTTCAAGAGTGAAAGAGTACCATGAAACATGTTGAATAAAAATGCCTATATGACTTCGAGTACGACAAAAATAAACTATATGAATTAGGAGTTATTTAAATGATGATCGATTGGAAAAAACTGTTAAAAACCTCTTTTATTGCTGCGTTAGCTATGCCCGTTGTCGGAACTTACACTGCAAGTGCTGAAGAAAACGACCTGTCTGTTGAAGCGGAGTCTGCACTGCTGATCGACTTTGAAACTTCGCAGATCCTGTTTGACCAGAATGCGGAAGACCAGCGTGGAATTGCGTCCATGACTAAAATGCTGGTTGAATATATTCTATTTGAAGAAATTGAAGCAGGAAACCTGAACTGGGACGACGAAGTCACAATCAGTGATTATGCTCATGCCATCAGTCAGAATTATGCATTATCCAATGTCCCTCTGCATCAGAATGGCGTTTATACCGTTCAGGAACTGTATGAAGCCCTGGCAATCTATTCTGCAAATGGCGCAACTATTGCTCTGGCAGAAGAAATTGAAGGGTCTGAAGTGGCATTTGTTGACCGTGCAAGAGAACTGATTGAATCATGGGGAATTGAAGAGTATCAGCTATATAATACAACTGGATTGAATAACTCATTTCTTGAAGGCAACCATTACCCGGGAAGTGATGAAGATGCTGAAAATGTGATGTCAGCTAAAGGCATCGCTACTGTTTCACAGCGTCTGATTGCTGATTATCCGGAAGTTCTGGAAACATCAAGTATCCCAAGTATGACGTTCAGAGAAGGCACATCTGATGCGATCAATATGCTGAACTGGAACTGGATGCTGGAAGGCCTGACACATGAGCGGATGGACGTTGACGGACTGAAGACTGGAACGACCAGTTTTGCCGGAGCGACATTTACAGGGACAGCGGAAGCAGATGGACGTCGACTTGTATCTGTAGTTATGGGTGCGGGAGACGGATTTACGAACCGTGGTCAGCGTTTCGAAGAAACTTCTAAACTGTTCGATTATGGTTTCGGTGAGTATGAATATGCAACAATCGTTGAATCAGAAATGGACCTGGATGACGAACACAATATAACTGTACGTAACGGAGTGGAAGAAGACATTTCCCTCGTAACGACCGAGTCTATCGGCTTCTATCTTCCTGAAGGGACAGATTTGGAAGACTACTCTTATACTTTCGTACCCAATGACGACGTAGTCAATGAGAATGGCGAAGTCGAAGCGCCTGTATCAGTGGGAGAAAGTCTAGGACAACTGGTTATCGACAATACAGATGATCTTGAATTCCTGAATGGAGAAACCCAGCAGACGGTTAACGTGGCTGCTGCTGAATCTGTCGAACGAGCAGGTTTCTTCACTGTCTTTTCAACTTGGCTGAGAGATTTCTTCAGTGGAGTGAGAGACCGCTTCTAATCGTGTAATGGGAGTTGATTTTCTAACTGCTGTTGAGGTAGAATAGATACACAACTTAATGAACAGAAAGAAGACGAATCAGTAAGGGCAGCAGCAGGTCTAGAGAGTCAGTGGGTGGTGGAAACTGATCCTGACTGTCCCTGAATCCATCGTCATATATAAAATAGCGAAGCTTAGGCTGAAGTTATTTCGGTACAGACCGTTATCCTGGCAGAGTGCAAAAAGACACCGGTCTTTTTGAAGCTGGGTGGTACCGCGAAAAGCAGTTCTTTCGTCCCTGATAACAGGGATAGAAGAACTGCTTTTTTTGTATCTGACAATAAATTAAGAAAGAAGGAAAACGGTATGATCGATATCAAGCTGATCCGAAATGATTTTGATGCAGTAAAAGAACGTCTGCAGACACGAGGAGTGAATCCGTCTGAACTCGACGAACTGAAAGAACTGGACGAGCGTCGCAGAGAACTGATCCAGAAATCTGAAAAACTGAAGAAAGAACGAAACGATGTATCTGAGCAGATCGCACAGAAAAAACGCAACAAGGAAAATGCGGATGAGGCTATTGCGGCTATGAAGCAGGTCGGAGCAGATATCAAAGCTATTGATGCTGAACTGGATGAGTTAGAAGAAAAGACACAGGCCATCGCTTCAGGACTGCCTAACTTACCTCATCCATCTCTGCCTATCGGTGAAGATGAAGAATCAAACGAAGAAGTCCGCAAGTGGGGAGATCTGCCTGAATTCGACTTCGAACCGAAAGCCCATTGGGATTTAGGTGCTGATTTGAAAATTCTTGATTTTGAAAGAGGAGCAAAAGTGGCCCGAAGCCGCTTCCTGTATTACAAAGGACTCGGTGCCAGACTGGAGCGTGCCCTTTACAACTTTATGATCGACTTGCATGTGACTGAACACGGATATGAAGAAGTCATTCCACCTTATCTTGCAAATGATGATGCTCTGTATGGCACAGGTCAGTTTCCTAAGTTCAAGGAAGATGTTTTTCAGATCGACGGACATCCACTGACGCTGATACCAACAGCAGAAGTCCCTTTGACTAACTATTATCAGAACGAGATTCTTGACGAGAAAGATCTGCCGATCTACTTTACAGCTCTATCTCCTTCATTCCGTTCCGAAGCGGGAAGTGCTGGAAGAGACACTCGAGGACTGATTCGTCTCCACCAGTTCAATAAGGTTGAAATGGTCAAATTTGCTAAGCCGGAAAACTCTTATGACGAGCTAGAAAAGATGACTGCAAATGCAGAAGCGATCCTGCAGAAGCTGGGACTTGCATATCGAGTTGTTCTACTATCTACAGGAGATACCGGCTTTGCCGCTGCTAAAACATATGATCTAGAAGTGTGGATTCCAACACAGGAAACCTACCGGGAAATCAGCTCATGCTCTAATACAGAATCTTTCCAGGCTAGACGGGCGATGATCAGGTATAGACGTGAAGAGGACGATAAGATCGAATATGTACACACGCTGAATGGATCAGGACTAGCAGTCGGACGTACAGTAGCCGCAATTCTGGAAAATTACCAGCAGGCTGACGGCAGCATCAAAATTCCTGACGTACTGGTGCCGTATATGGGCGGCGTCACAGAAATCAAGTAAGGAGTATACTGGCTGAAGTCTACAGAATCAAGTCGGTTTTCAGCTGAAAAACTATCTGAGACTGATGTTAAATAGTATAGAAGGGCTCGTCTGCATCTTATAGTAGACAAGCCCTTTTTCTTTGATTCACGAGGCAGTGTGATACAATCATAATAGACATTTTCGACCTTAGACTATGAATAGAATCAGGAGGAAACAGCATGGCAGAATTAGAAAAAGCAGTATTTGCAGGAGGATGTTTCTGGTGTATGGTCAAGCCTTTTGACTCGCAGCCCGGTATCCATTCCGTTGTATCAGGCTATACAGGTGGCCACGTTGAAAACCCGACGTATCGAATGGTCACTTCCGGCACGACCGGTCACACTGAAGCAGTAGAAATCACATATGACCCTGAAATAATGCCTTATAGGGAATTGGTGCAGATATACTGGAAACAGACCGACCCGACAGATGCAGGTGGACAGTTTGCAGATAGAGGAGACTCTTATAGACCCGTCATCTTTTATAATAGTCAGGAACAGAAAGAAGCAGCTGAACAGTCAAAAAAAGAATTGCAGGAAAGTGGCAAATTCAAAGATCCAATCGTTACAACTATCGAAGAAGCAAAACCTTTTTATCCAGCTGAAGAGTACCATCAGGACTTTTACAAAAAAGAGTCTGCCCACTATAAGCGTTATAGTATTGGATCTGGAAGAGCAGGCTTTTTATCTAAGCACTGGAATGAGGATCCTGCTGAAAATTAATAGTGATGAGAAAAGAAGTTTAAATTATTTTTACAAAAGTTGTTGACATTAGGTCGATATCTTTGTATGATATAAGAGTTGCTGCGGTAACACGACGCAATAAACTGTATAGTGGCGATGGCGAGAAGGATCCACCTGTTCCCATTTCGAACACAGCCGTTAAGCTTCTCAGCGCCGAGGATAGTGAAGGGTTTCCCTTTGTGAAAGCAGGACGTTGCCGTGCAGCTCTTTTTTTATTTTCAGAGATATTTGGAGGTTTAGCTCAGTTGGGAGAGCATCTGCCTTACAAGCAGAGGGTCAGCGGTTCGAGCCCGTTAACCTCCATAGATCCATGAGCCGTTAGCTCAGTTGGTAGAGCAACTGACTTTTAATCAGTGGGTCACAGGTTCGAATCCTGTACGGCTCATATATAAGAGTGATCTTATATATACCACATGCGGATGTGGCGGAATTGGCAGACGCACTAGATTTAGGATCTAGCGCTTCACGGCGTGGGGGTTCAAGTCCCTCCATCCGCATAACATTAAGCCGGCTTAGCTCAGTTGGTAGAGCAACTGATTTGTAATCAGTGGGTCGAGGGTTCAAATCCTTTAGCCGGCATTTTTTTCGGGCAGACTGATCTGCCTTGTTGCGGAAGTAGTTCAGTGGTAGAACATCACCTTGCCAAGGTGGGGGTCGCGGGTTCGAATCCCGTCTTCCGCTTGTGAATAGACACAGGTTAACCAAAGTACACTTCAGCCGGGGTGGCGGAATTGGTAGACGCACAGGACTTAAAATCCTGCGGAGAGTTTTCTCCGTGCCGGTTCGACTCCGGCCCTCGGTATTCACAACAATAAGCACCCTTAGCTCAATTGGATAGAGTACCTGACTACGAATCAGGCGGTTAGAGGTTCGAGTCCTCTAGGGTGCACTTTTACATTCGGGAAGTAGCTCAGCTTGGTAGAGCACTTGGTTTGGGACCAAGGGGTCGCAGGTTCGAATCCTGTCTTCCCGATTAGTAATAAAATGGCGGTGTAGCTCAGCTGGCTAGAGCGTACGGTTCATACCCGTGAGGTCGGGGGTTCGATCCCCTCCGCCGCTATAATAAACAAACGGATCCGAGGACCTTTAGCTCAGTTGGTTAGAGCAAACGGCTCATAACCGTTCGGTCGCAGGTTCGAGTCCTGCAAGGTCCATTGCCATGGCTGTTGACGCTTCAGCGATTACAGACATGGTACACTCAAGCGTCAGCTTGCAGTTTAACCTTAACTGGTTTTTATATTATCGCGGAGTAGAGCAGTTGGCAGCTCGTCGGGCTCATAACCCGGAGGTCGCAGGTTCGAGTCCTGCCTCCGCAATAGCCATGTCTGTCATGCTTCAGCATATAACAGGTATGGTACACTCGAGCGAAAGCTCGCAGTGTCTCATATA
>NZ_FNZU01000007.1:0-9565 GCF_900109325.1 Alkalibacterium pelagium | reverse complement strand
TGGAGGTTTAGCTCAGTTGGGAGAGCATCTGCCTTACAAGCAGAGGGTCAGCGGTTCGAGCCCGTTAACCTCCATAGATCCATGAGCCGTTAGCTCAGTTGGTAGAGCAACTGACTTTTAATCAGTGGGTCACAGGTTCGAATCCTGTACGGCTCATTGCAATCGGCATCATCCATGCGTCCTTAGCTCAATTGGATAGAGCACCTGACTTCGGATCAGGCGGTTAAGGGTTCAAGTCCTTTAGGGCGCGTAAGATAGTTACATACATAGGCTGCTTTAGATGAAAATCTTTAGCTGCCTTTTTTGTTATTCTAAGGAATGGAGTTGCTTCTCTCTTTTCATTTAACGTAATTGTTGGTATAATAATTAATAGTCAAAAATAGTCAAACAATCATCGATGCCTTATAGTCAATAGTAAAGGAGGGTACTGAAAGGACTTGAAATTTCAATAGAAATTAGATACACTTCAAGTCACTACTTTCAGTAGATGTTCGATATGGAAAACCAGAATATGACGGATATTATTGAAGCTTATTTAAAAAAAGTACTGCAGCAGCAGGAACAGGTAGAAATCAGAAGAAGTGAGATAGCGCAATTATTCGACTGTGTCCCTTCCCAGATTAATTATGTCATCAACACACGCTTCACGATCCAGAAAGGATATCTGGTCGAAAGTAAACGAGGCGGCGGAGGATACATCCGAATAATAAAAGTTCAGGTACTGGATGATCTTGATATGCTGAATACCATGATCGAAATCATTGGAGACAGCATAACAGAAAAAGATGCCAAATCTGTTGTACAGAAATTATATGAAGACGATATTATTACAAAAAGAGAAGCAAAACTCATGCTTGTAGCCATGGATAAATCCTTATATACCGGTGAAAGAGTAATAGATAATCGTTTACGATCAAATCTTTTACGAACAATGTTAGTTAATTTAAAATATGAAGAGCCAAACAAACGAAAGGCGGACCACTCATGAATGAATTATTTACAGAAAAAGCCAAAAAGGCCTTACTGATTGCTCAGGAAGAAGCACAATCTTTCCGCCATAGAACTGTTGGAACAGAGCATCTTTTATTGGGACTTATTATTGAAGAAGATGGGATTGCAGGTAAGACACTAAGAGAACTGACAATAACAGAAGAAGATATTAGAGAAGAAATTGAACACCTATCAAGTTACGGGCCTGAGCAGACTCTGCCTAAAAACGCAATACTGCCTTATTCACCTAGAGCTAGACAGATTATAAAGTATGCTACGGATGAGGCTAGACGAATGAAACGCCCATTAGTTGGTACAGAGCATCTGCTGCTAGGTCTTCTAAGAGATGAAGAGATTTTATCAGCAAAAATTCTGAATAACCTCGATGTGAATCTGGCTAAAGCCCGACAGCTTGTACTCAAGAAATTAGGGGCTCAGGATAAAAATGGAAAAAGCAGAGCAGGCAGCAGACGTCCAGGTAAAGCTCAGCAGTCTTCAGGAGGAACGCCTACACTTGATTCTCTAGCGCGTGATCTGACTCAACAGGCTAGAGACAATAGACTGGATCCTATTGTTGGACGAAATAAGGAAGTCAGACGAATCATTCAAATTCTCAGCAGGCGTACTAAGAACAATCCTGTTCTTGTAGGGGATCCTGGAGTAGGTAAAACAGCAATAGCGGAAGGTCTAGCACAGAAAATTATTGCAAATGAAGTTCCACCAGTACTTCAGAACAAGCGTCTGATGACTCTAGATATGGGGTCATTAGTTGCTGGAACGAAGTATCGTGGTGAATTCGAAGAGCGTATGAAGAAAATCATTGACGAAATTTATCAGGATGGAGAAGTCATTCTATTTATTGATGAATTACACACGCTAATTGGTGCTGGAGGAGCAGAAGGCGCCATTGATGCGTCTAATATCCTTAAACCTGCACTAGCACGTGGAGAACTCCAGACGATTGGTGCAACAACACTAGATGAATATCAGAAGCACATTGAAAAAGATGCGGCACTTGAAAGACGATTTGCATCAATTCATGTCGATCCACCTTCTGAGATGGAAGCTGAAGAAATATTGTTTGGGCTGAGAGAACGCTATGAGCAGCACCACGGTGTCAAAATAACCGATGAAGCACTCAGAGCGGCTGTGCATCTGTCTACCCGATATATCACGTCAAGACAATTGCCGGACAAAGCGATTGATCTGATGGATGAATCTGCATCCAAGGTTCGTATGGACGAAAGTGATTCTCCAACACCGTTATCAAAAGCAACTGAAACGCTCGAAGATCTGATTCGTAAAAAAGAGAAGGCTATTCAGTCTCAGGACTTTGAACGTGCCGCTCAGATCAGAGAAAAAGAAATGAGACAAAGAAAACGACTGGAAAAACTGGTTAAGCAGGAAGATGATGGAGATGAAAGCCAGCTTCGAGTGACCGAATCGGATATAGCAGAAGTCGTATCTCAGTGGACTGGTATTCCAGTAAATCAGATGGAACAGAAAGAAAGCGAACGTCTGCTGAATCTTGAAAAAGTTCTTCATGAGCGTGTTGTCGGTCAGGAGCAGGCTGTTGTTGCCGTATCAAAAGCCATCAGACGAGCACGCAGCGGTCTGAAAGATCCTAACCGTCCGATTGGATCATTTATGTTCCTGGGCCCTACTGGTGTAGGTAAGACAGAACTGGCTAAAGCACTGGCAGAGTCAATGTTCGGAAGCGAAGAAGCCCTAGTTAGAGTAGATATGTCTGAATTTATGGAGAAATACAGTACGAGCCGTCTAGTCGGTTCACCTCCAGGATATGTTGGATATGATGAAGGTGGACAACTGACTGAGAAAATCAGACAGAAGCCTTATTCAGTTATTCTTCTTGATGAGGTGGAGAAAGCTCACCCTGACGTCTTCAACATCCTGCTTCAAGTTCTGGATGATGGAGTACTCACAGATGGAAAAGGCAGAAAAGTAGACTTTAAAAATACTATTCTTATCATGACATCTAACTTAGGAGCAACAGCTCTCAGAGACGAAAAATCTGTCGGTTTTGGAGCAATCGATAAGCGTTTCGATCATGATGCAATGGAAAAACGGATTCGTGAAGAACTGAAAAATGCCTTCAGACCGGAATTCCTTAATCGTGTTGATGACACTATCGTGTTCCAGTCTCTCAAAAAAGAAGAGCTTCGTGAAATCGTTAAACTATTAACAAAAAATATTGTGACTCGTATGGAAGAAATCGGTATTCAGCTTAAAATCACCTCATCTGCTATGGACGTGATTGCTGAAGAAGGATTTGATCCAGAGTATGGTGCCCGTCCACTTAAACGAGCAATTCAGAATAAGATGGAAGACCGTTTGAGTGAAGCGTTGCTGTCTGGAGAAATCAGTCTGAAAGATAAAGTGACATTAGGCGCATCAAAAGGTGAAATCACCTTAAGAGTAAGAGAAGAAAAGAATAAAAAGTCTAAAATAACTAACTGATAAAAGATACTGGATTTTGTTTTCAGTTAGTAATCATATGCTGTAATAACCACGCGTTCGTTTTTGAGGTGTTTAACCTTTCAAACTGAATGCGTGGTTTTTCTTCTATTCTGAGAATATAATAACAAGTCATATCATTAGATTAAAAAATAAGAGGGTGGTAAAGTTTATCTGTTGATAAACACTACAAAAAAAGAAAGGATGTTACTATGTTCACGCACAAGAAAGAATTACAGTACCATGCTACACCAGAGCGTCCTGATGCACTGATGGCAAGAAGACTGCAGGAGATTCTTGGCGGTCAATGGGGCGAAATGTCTGTCATGAATATGTATCTTTTCCAGGGGTGGAATGCCCGAGGAAATGAGAAGTACAAAGACTTACTATTAGATACAGCTACTGAGGAAATCGGGCACGTTGAAATGATCGCGACTATGATTGCTCAATTACTAGACAAGGCACCTCTTTCAGCACAGGAAGAAGCTGTCGAGTCTGATCCAGCTATAGCGGCAGTCATGGGAGGAATGAATCCTCAGCACGCCATCGTTACAGGACTTGGTGCAGCACCGAGAGACTCTAATGGCAATCCATGGACATCAAATTACATTGTGTCCAGCGGAAATATTCTAGCAGATATGCGCATGAATGTAACTGCCGAATCACAAGGACGCCTTCAAGTAGCCAGACTCTATGAAATGACAGAAGACAAAGGAATCAGAGACATGCTAGGCTTCCTGCTAGCCAGAGATAAACAGCACCAGCTTCAGTGGATAGAAGCCATTAAAGAACTGGAAGCTAAAGAAGGCATCGTTGTACCGGGAACAGTTCCCGAGAAATATGAAGTATCAGATGTGACTCACACCCTTTATAATTTCTCAGAAGGAGAAGACAGCAAACCAGTAGTAGACGGGAAAGAAGCCGCTGACGGAAATGACTTCAAATACATCAAAAACCCTGAGGCTATGGCTGACAAGCCAGTACTGAAAGCACCGCCTGCTCAACTGCACAGCACACCACCAGAAAAATAAGCTGATAAGAGGTAATCAGATTTCCTTGACTGAGATCAGGTGATCAAGCGTTTATCTTTGAAACGACAACTCTTTCTCTGGTACTATTAAGTAAATAAATTAAAGATGAGAGGGTTGACGTGGATGAATAAAGTAGATGACACACAAAAGAGTATTCTGATTGGAGTAGGGGTTGCATTTTTAGTCGGGATTCTTACTTTCCTGTTTTCTTCTGACAATGCAAAGAAAAAAACGAAAGCAACAGTGAACCGTCAGAAAGCAAAGCACTATGTGAATGATAAAATCAACAGCAAAAGTGCAAAAAAATTAGTCAGCAAATTGACTGATGATGAAATTAATATGCTAGTAGGAGCTGCTGGAAAAGTTAGTGATTTAGAAGACAAATTTTCTGACATGGGTTCTGATATGAAAGATTATATGCAGGATAAATCAAAAGATGCAAAAAAAGCATGGAAGAAAGTTAAAAAGTAAGCCAGTTCCGGCTAAACCAAAGAAGGTCTCCTTTTACAGGAGGCCTTCTTTGGTTTATAGAATCAACAAATAACACAGCAGCAGTTCATCCATATTTTTCAAGGATAAGCCGGTGGTTTCGTTGAACCGTTCCATCCGGTACTGAAGTGTATTCCGGTGGATAAACAGCTGTTTTGCAGCGACACTGATGTTTCCTTGACTTTGCCACAAGGCTTGAATCAGCTCGTGCCAGTCATCGGAAGCATCGATCTGAGTTTTGAGTTCCTTCATTATGGCACTTTTTGACAACGCATCTTTTGTAAAATGATGCAGGGCAATATCCGGAAGTGAGCTGACCTGATGGTGCATATGTGTGACTTCCTGCTGAAAAATATTCTGTTCTTCTTTAAATATATTGTACAGATTATGGTCCGGTGTCCAGAACTGACCTATATAGGCATGCGTTCTTATTGAGAAGTCATCTTCCAGCGTCTGAAGGATTCCTGTTATTT
This sequence comes from Alkalibacterium pelagium, assembly GCF_900109325.1. GTDB lineage: Bacteria > Bacillota > Bacilli > Lactobacillales > Carnobacteriaceae_A > Alkalibacterium > Alkalibacterium pelagium. The sequence goes on along the minus strand of NZ_FNZU01000007.1, from coordinate 4,107 downwards.
CTTCGCCTGAAAAGTTCGGTGCACCAGTATCCTGTATTATGAGGCAGGTATCGCTGCTTACAAAAAAGACATCCAGAACAGGTTCGAATAACTGTCTGATCGAATCGATCCATATTAAATAGTCAAACTGTGTATCTATTTTTTCCAGATAGAGCTGTGTCAGTCGGATCATCTGGGTTGTTTTAGGTGGAAGATCTCTTTGGCCTTGTATCAGTTCAGCCCACTTAGAGTCTGAGACTGGAAAGGAAGAAGGTTCAATTTCCTGTTTAAGCATGACAAGCAGCTGCCATTCCTTTTCGGTCAGTTCTTTTTTTGGTATGTGGATCCATTTATTTTTATAAGGAATGCGGAAAGTGTCTTCGTCCATAAATGGCAGATCGGACAAGACCGCTTCGGGATACAATGTTTTCAAGTTTGCATAATCCAAACTTATTCCTCCTATCTCAATGTAGCTTAATTTTACCACTGTTTGATGCAAAGAGAAACTAAGGTATAATGAAGAAAAAGTGACTTTTGGAGCGATCGAGATGACTGGATATAGCGAAAAAGAAATAGATCGATGGATGACTGAAGCGATCATCGAAGCAAAGAAGGCCGAAGCGATACTTGAAGTCCCCATCGGGGCAGTGGTTGTCAAGGATGGCCAAGTGATCGGTCGAGGACATAATCAGAGAGAAACGCAGCAGGAAGCCGCCGCGCATGCCGAGATGATAGCAATCAAGGAAGCGAATCAAAGGCTGGGTAACTGGCGACTGGAGGAGTGTGATCTGTTCGTGACTTTAGAACCCTGTGTCATGTGCAGCGGCGCCATTGTACTTTCCCGCCTGCGTTCAGTTTATTATGGACCAGCGGATCCTAAGGGAGGGGCAGTGGAATCGTTGATGACTGTTCTTCAGGATGACCGTCTGAACCACCAGTGTGAGGTGCATAAGGGAGTCAGGAAAGAGGAGTGCTCGGCCTTGCTGTCTGATTTTTTCAGGACGCTCAGAGCGAGAAAAAAGAGAGAAAAAGCACTGAGACAATCAGAAGCTTCCACTGAAGAAAACAAGTGAATCAGAAGGAGATACATGAACTTGTGTACTATTTGAAAACCGCCGGTCATTAAGACAGCATGAAATAGACTGTCTCGATGTACCGGCGGTTTTTATTCATTTATAAAGAGACCACCTATTACTGTTTACCGGATATGGCCTGATCTTTCTCGATCATCTTGTCGAAAGCACCAATAACTGAATCGGAAAAGTCACTCTGCAGCAGATGCAGGATCGCTTCAACAGTTATGCCTCCTGGTGAGGATACCTTGTCAATAAGTGTCTGAGGAGAATCACTGGCATGCTTGACGGTCTTCCCACTACCCAATACAGCTTGAGCAGCAATCTTTACAGCTGTATCTTTTTTCATGCCATATCTAACAGCACTTCTAGCCAGCGTATCAATGAACAGGAAGACAAGTGCTGGAGAACTCCCGGCCAGTCCGATAAAAATGTTCAGCTGATTTTCCGGAATAATAACTGTTTCTCCTACCGCGTTGAAAATATCTTGAGTAATCTTTATATTCTCTTCTGATACACTGGGGTTTTCTACAATGGCCGTCATGGACTCCTCAACTTGTGCATTAAGGTTGGGCATGGTCCGCAGATACTGACTTTCTGACAAAAACTGCTTCAGACGGTCACTCGGGTAACCTGCAGCTACGGACAGCACCAGCTTGTCTTGAGGAATGGAGAGACGGCCGAGTACGTTATCCATCTGATGAGGCTTGACCGCCAGAAGGATGACATCTGAAGCGTCGATTACGTCCTGATTGACATGAGTCCCGCTGATCTGCCAGTTTTCTTCGATTTTCTTGAGTGAGTCAGGGGAGTAGGTCGATACGATTAGGTCTTCTTTCTGAATCAGCTCTTTCTTCAACAGTCCCTTTACAATGGCCTGAGCCATATTTCCGAATCCGATACATCCTAATTTCATACGCGTCATCCTTTATAGTTAATTTACTATCAGTGTAGCATATTTTCAATCAAAGTGAGTAAACTGGTCAGAAGAAAAAGGGATTGTCGGAAACATTAAAATTTTGTCATTTTTTTGGTATAATAAAAACCTAACTAGGGGATATGAAAAGGGGAAGATGTATGACAAAAGATTTAGATTGGGAAAACCTTGGTTTTTCCTATATTAAAACAGATTATCGCTTTATTTCTCGCTATAAAGATGGGGAATGGGACGAAGGTGAACTGACAACGGATAATCAGCTTCACATTTCTGAAGGATCTACTGCCCTGCATTATGGTCAGCAGTGTTTTGAAGGAATGAAAGCCTATCGGACTGAAGATGGGTCCATCAATTTATTTAGACCTTATGAGAATGCCAGCCGAATGAAGAAAAGCTGTGAACGTCTACTTATGGCTGTTTATCCGGAAGATAAGTTTGTGGAGGCAGTGAAAAAAGTAGTCCGTGCTAATGAAGAATGGGTACCCCCATATGGATCGGGCAGCTCTTTATACCTGCGTCCGTTCATGATCGGGGTAGGCGACAATATTGGAATAAAATCTGCCGATGAGTATATTTTTTCAATATTTGCCATGCCTGTCGGCTCTTATTTCAAAGGTGGAATGAAACCGTCCAATTTTGTTGTGAGCGGTTATGATCGTGCGGCACCGAAAGGAACAGGGGCGGCAAAAGTCGGCGGAAACTATGCGGCCAGCTTGCTTCCTGGAAAAGAAGCCAAGTCACGTTCTTTCAGTGATGCGGTTTATCTGGATCCGGAAACACATACTAAAATAGAAGAAGTCGGAGCAGCCAACTTTTTCGGAATAACTAAAGACGATGTATTCGTAACGCCTAAGTCACCATCCATACTACCCAGCATAACCAAGTATTCGTTGCTTTGGCTTGCTGAAAATAGATTGAATCTCGATACACTTGAAGGAGACGTATACATCAGCGATATCGATCAGTTCAAAGAAGCGGGTGCCTGTGGAACTGCTGCAGTTATTGCTCCAATCGGTGGTCTACAGGTAGAAGATGATTTCCATGTTTTTTATTCTGAAACAGAAGTCGGTCCCGTTACTAAGCGACTCTATAATGAACTGGTCGGGATACAGTTTGGAGATGTAGAGGCTCCTGAAGGATGGATAGAGAAAGTCTAAGGTTCATTAAATCATGAGATGAAAAAATCAAATAAGTGGAGGGCTATCAATGAGCTATTTGAAAAAAATTACAATTGATACACATCATAAACAGGAATTTGTTATGATCGACCGTTATTTGAATGAAGCGCTGGAAGAAAGTCAGGTCGAGAACGGCATCATGGTGGTTTATTGTCCGCATACTACAGGCGGGATCACAATCAACGAGAATGCTGACCCGGATGTTCGTACAGATCTGAAACGTGTGCTGGATGATACGTTTCCTGATCATGACTACTTTGTGCATGCGGAAGGGAACTCTGATGGACATATTAAATCATCTCTTGTCGGTGCAAGTGAAACCTTGATTATTGAGAAGGGCAAGCTGGTATTCGGCACCTGGCAGAGTGTCTACTTTACCGAGTTTGACGGTCCGAGGACAAGGCAAGTTTATATCAAGATAATAGAAGGATAAGTTTATTCGAAGGAGAATGCCTAGGCGTTCTCCTTTTTTCTTGTGCGCCCGGCATGGGCGACAACTTGGTGGTGAAAGTCCACTACAGACTTGGCAGTAGGAACTGTTAGCGAAAGTCAAGGGTGTCCGCCGTGAGGCGGAATCTGAAGGAAGACGGACGCAAATGCTTGCACTGACGAACAGAAACTTCATACCAAGGCTTAATATAACGGATGAGCTTGCATGACAAAGTGAAGTCCGATACTGCCCGAATTCTATTGAGTAAATGAAGCAGTGACATGAGCAGAAGGTTGTCGTTCTTACCCGGGGAGGTCTCGTCAGCGCATAGTAGTAACAACGAATGGCGAGAAGTCAGCCGAGGTCATAGTAGGGAAAATGTACCGAAGGACCGAACAATATCAATACTTTGAAGATTGGAGGTTAGGCATTATGACAAACGCAGAAAACAACCGACAGGTTGGCAAGCTACAAAGGGATAAGCTGGAAGCGAAAGAGTATGTAGATGTG
>NZ_FNZU01000010.1 GCF_900109325.1 Alkalibacterium pelagium | reverse complement strand
GCTTACTCAAGATATTGAACCGCCGTATACGGAACCGTACGTACGGTGGTGTGAGAGGACGGTAAATAAATTAATTATTTACCTCCTACTCGATTCTAAGAGAATGCAGTTCAGCCCTGAGATTGTCAGCGAACTGCATTTTGTACACTCAATAATGAAGTTCGCAACCTGATTCGTCAAGCGAACTAAATCAGTTAGATAATGGGTGTAGTTCACACATCAAAAATAATAGTGAACTACATTCTAGTCTTGTCAAAATGCATTTCAGATCTTATTTCTCTGATGAACTAAACTAAGTTCTTGATTGAAGGAATACGAAACTAAACTCGAGAGGTAATATGGGCGGTTTATCAATCTCTTCTATTCATGTCGACATGGAATCTGCTTTAAAGCTTATGAATAGGGATTTTATTCTATCCTATGGTAAGATGATAAAAAGAAATCTTTATAGTAAGGATGTGAGCCTGTGCAGAAAATAGAGAAACTGGAAGATAAGATTCCGCACAAAGACAAGCTGCTGCGTCTGATCAAAATCTTTCAGTCAAACTGGGAAAGAGCTACAGTCAATCAGAGTGGAGCAGAAATGGCCTACTTTGTTCTTCTTTCTCTGTTCCCGCTTTTACTAGTCATTGCAAATATTATCCCGTTGTTGCCACTGGACACGAATGAGATGTTGGCTCTAGTAGCTGATTTTATTCCACAAGATATCTTTAATATCATCGAGCCGATACTTGAAGGCTATCTGGAAAGTGCGAGTGGCGGATTCATTTCATTTGGACTTCTGACCGCAATCTGGTCGGCTAGTAAAGTGATCACGATACTGAGACGAGTACTGGATGATGTATATGGATCAGTACAGCAGAAAAATTTTATTGTTGGGAGAATCCTATCACTCTTTGTCATGATCGGTATACTACTGATCGTTGGACTGGCATTATTTATCTTCGTATTCGGTGAACAGATTCTTGAATTCGTTCAGAATGTTATCGGCTTCGATATTCCATTCATTCAGGAGTTCCTGCTTTTAAGATGGGTAATCCTTCTGGTTATCCTCTTTGCCGTACTGCTGATCGTTTACCGGTTTGTACCAAACCACCATTTGTCATTCAAGTATTCCTATCAGGGAGCGTTGTTCGCGACAATCGGATGGATGCTTCTGACCCAAGGATTCTCGATATACTTGAATATGGCCAGTGATGATGCCCTGACTAATGCGACATTCGGTGGATTTCTGGCTTTGATGCTGTTCCTGTATTTCACGAGTATAGTGATTCTTCTCGGCGCCTTACTGAATGCCATTATATTCGAATGGAAAAATCATATGTCTGTACCTGAATATGAAGCAAAAAAACGGAACGAGAAACAGCTGAAATCTTCCAACTATTCTGGTTACCCAAGTGAAGCAGAAACGGTCATCATGAAACGTCAGCTGTTCAAAGTTAATAAACTTAAAGAAGAAGAATTAGAAGAAAGAGAAGAACAGGGAAAGGATCTGGACACTTAAATAATTCTGGACTGCTCGATGGGGGAGGATCTTACAATGATCCTTCCTTTTTTATGGTAAAGACGAGCTGGAACATGCAGTTTGTGTGGATGTAGTGTTATTGATAGTTACTTTTGAAAGAGAAGGAACATCAGCACACTCATTCACCACTGGAACCCTCCCATTTATTTTTTTTCTCAAGTGGTCTATAATTGAAAAAGATAAATAGGAGGGACGTTATGAAATTTTATTGTCACCCACGTTGTTCAACGTGCAGGAAAGCTAAAAACTGGTTGGATGAGCAGTCAGTATCCTATCAGGAAATCAGTCTGCTGGATGAGACTCCTTCAAAAGAAAGCTGGGTAACAATCCTGTCAGACACTGATCGCTCGATTAAATCATTTTTCAATACGAGCGGAAATGTATACAGAGAACAGAACCTCAAAGAAAAACTTCCAGAAATGTCTATAGAAGAAGCAGCAGTGTGGCTCTCGTCAAACGGGATGGTAGTCAAACGGCCATTTGCCGTTGAAGGAGACACATACACATCCGGCTTCAAAATTGACGAATATGAACGAGTATGGGGTAAAGGAGAGCAGAAAGATGTCAATTAAATATCATTCAAACGGGTTATGGATCGAGAAACTATCGCCTTCAGATTATCGCATTGGTCTATCCGAAAAGGGCCAGGACGATCTAGGAGAAGTCATGTTCGTGGAAATCAGTACAGAACCTGGGAATCTGAAAGCAGGAGATGCCATTCTCAATGCTGAAGGGGCTAAAGCAGTGACTGAGCTGACCATACCTTTTGACCTGACAGTAATGGAAGTCCACGTTGAAGTTGAAGATGAGCCTGACTTACTGAACTCATCGGACAAAGAGGATAACTGGCTGCTTCTGGTAACAGACATTGATGATTCAGTGTTCAACTCGCTTAATACAGATGCTTTTGCTGAATAAGCTGAAACCTTGCTGGATCGTGATGCGCATTAAACAAACGAAAGGAGGCAGATGAGATGCCGATCGTACATGTAGAAATGATTGAAGGCCGTTCTAAGGAACAGAAAGAAGGGCTGGTCAGAGACGTTGTAAAGGCAGTTGAGACCCATACGGGGGCACCCAAAGAAGCCGTGACTGTCATTATCAACGAAATAAATAAGGACAACATTGCCACAAAAGGCGAATACCACGGATAATAAGTTAGAGAGTACAGACAGGATCTGTGCTCTCTTTTTTATGAGTGTGTTTAAAAAAGTCAGAAGCTGGCTTAGATGGGTGTTTCCTAGTCTGTTCACCGAAACTATGATAAACTGATAGTAATGAAGTCTGATATCATCAGGGGAGCTTAAAGGCTGAGAAAGGTAAGACCTGACCCATGACCTGATCTAGGTAATGCTAGCGAAGGGAGATGTATGTTTCAAGCAGGAGACAGACGAATGCTTGACTATACTAAAATCTTCCACGTACCTGGTGGAAGATTTTTTGTCTACATAACACAATCAGGGAGGTTCAAAATGAATTCTGATCATGCTATTTTACACATTAAAGACCAGAATCCGCTGGTACACACGATCACTAATCAGGTTGTCGCTAATGATGTTGCCAATGTGCTGCTGGCCATTGGTGCGTCACCCATTATGGCAATTGCAAAAGAAGAGGTCGAAGAAGTAACGGGTATGGCCGAGGCCCTCGTCATCAATATGGGTACACTGACCTCTGATTCACTGGAAAGCATGATTCTGGCCGGACGACAGGCAAACGCTCAAGGCAAACCGGTAATTCTGGATCCTGTTGGTGTCGGAGCAACGACCTTTAGAAAAAAATCAGCTCAAAAGCTTTTTGAAAATGTTGACATGACGGTGATTCGAGGCAATGCATCAGAAATTGCGTCTCTAGTCGGTGTCAGCTGGCAGTCAAAAGGAGTGGACTCCAAAGATGGAGCTAACTCCCCTATAGATGTTGCGGTCAGACTGGCTGAGAAAAGACACTGTATTGTAGCTGTATCCGGAAAGACGGATATTGTCACAGATGGCACAAGAGTATTTGCTGTTTCGAATGGCGATCAGCTGATGGCAATGATCACTGGAAGTGGCTGCATGATGAGCGGAATCATCGGGGCTTTCCTTGGAGTAGTAGATGGATCTGACATGCTCAGTCGAGTTGTACTTGCTCATGCCGCTTTCGGGATAGCTGGAGAATGGGCGGCGGACTCGGGCATCAATGGGCCGGGAAGTTTTAGGGCGGCACTGATCGATGTGCTCCATAGTCTCAGTGATGATGATCTGACTAAACACGCACGAATAGAAAGGATAATCCAATGAGTAAAAGTAAAACACCACAAGTGCTGACTATTGCAGGAAGTGACAGTGGCGGAGGCGCAGGCATACAAGCGGACTTGAAAACTTTTCAGGAACGCGACGTTTTCGGCATGTCAGTGATAACGGCTATCACAGCTCAAAATACGACTGGGGTACAGGGCGTTCACCCTGTACCGATCGAAATGGTCAAGCAGCAGTGGACGTCGGTCCTGTCTGATTTTAATGTCGCTGCGATCAAGACAGGAATGCTGGTCAATGGGGAGTATATGAAAGCAGTAGCTGAAGTATATAAAGAAGTGGCGTCTATTCCTCTGGTCATTGATCCTGTGATGATTGCTAAAGGGGGGCACCCATTAATGGAAAAGAGTGCTGTCTCAGTCATGCGGGAAATCCTGGCTCCTCTCGCTATGGTGATCACACCTAATATTCCTGAAGCAGAAGCACTGGCTGACATGTCTATTTCTTCAAAAGAAGATATGGTCAAGGCAGCCGAACGATTGCAGGAAACTGGCTGTAGAAATATTGTCATAAAAGGTGGACATGCAGTGGACGCGTCTCATGCAGATGATCTGCTGATGCTTGAAAACGGTGAACAGATATGGCTGCGTTCAGAACGCATCGATACGAAAGAAACCCACGGAACTGGCTGTACCTTTGCTGCCTGCATTGCTGCAGAGTTAGGAAAAGGGCATTCAGTGGAAGAGTCCGTACGAACAGCTAAGAAATTTATCCAGGCTGCAATCAGGAGTCACCTGAGTATCGGACATGGACATGGACCGACGAATCACTGGGCATATAGAAAGGAACACGAATGACACGAGATATTAAAGCTATGCTGGAAATTTATTTTATTGCCGGCACACAGGACTGCAAAGAAAAGTCGCTCGTCCATACCCTTGAGGAAGCTCTTCAGGCAGGTATAACTTGTTTTCAGTTCAGAGAAAAAGGAAAAGACAGCCTGGAAACTGACCCTGCTGCTCGGGTAAAAATGGCACAGGTCTGCCAGCTTCTGTGCAGACAGTATGATGTACCATTCATAGTCAATGATGATGTCGAGCTTGCCCTCAAGCTGGAGGCTGACGGGATCCATGTCGGTCAGGGGGATTATCCGATTCAGGATCTGATTTCAAAATGGGGAGACCGATTTATCATAGGCTTGTCTACCAATAATGTCTCACAATTCAGAGAAGCAGAGACAATCAGTGGACTGGATTATGCGGGGATCGGTCCGGCTTTCACGCCATTATCCAAGCAGGACCATGAAGGCGTAATCGGGCTGAAAGGTATCAAGGACGCGATGACTGGAAGAGATCACCTTCCTGCTGTGGCAATTGGCGGCATCAACCCTTCAAATGCTAGAGACGTCTGGGCAACAGGAGTCGATGGGGTGGCGGTCGTGTCGTCCATCACACGAGCTGTTTCAGTAAGAGAAGCAGTACAACAGTTAAAAAAATAGGCGACTAGACAAAAAGAATTGTGGATCCAAAGTGAAATGTTGAACAGATTCTACAATTCCTTTTGTTTATGCTGTATAATGAAAGCGAATACAAAACAAGGAGGATACGTTATGAAGGTAAACGGAAAAACAATCGTCGTGACAGGCGGAGGGTCAGGGATGGGCAGGGAGCTTGTGCTTGAGCTTGCCAAGCGAGGAGCAAGAGTAGCAGCGGTCGATATCAACAAGGAAGCAGTACTGGAGACAGCCAGACTGGCACCGGAATCAAAGGAAAAGATCTCAACACATGTCGTGAATATTACTGAAAGAGAAGCCATTGAAAAACTGGTGGATGAGGTAAAAGAATTTCATGGGACGGTCGACGGCATTATAAACAATGCAGGAATCATCCAGCCCTTTATTGACGTCAATGATTTAGGCTACGATAAAATCGAACAGGTCATGAATGTCAATTTCTACGGCACATTGTACATGGTGAAAAGTTTTCTTCCGGAGCTGCTTAAACGGCCGGAAGCACATATACTGAATGTAGCAAGTATGGGCGGCTTTCTTCCTGTACCTGGACAGTCGATTTACGGGGCATCAAAAGCAGCCGTCAAATTGATGACTGAAGGTCTGCATTCAGAACTTACTGATACAAATGTTGGTGTAACGATCGCTTTCCCGGGGGCCATTAAGACAAACATTATGCAGAACTCAAAAGTTGAGCGTAAAGCGACGACCGATACAAGTGGGAAAGAATATAAACTGACTCTCGCCGACGATGCAGCGAAAATAATGATCGATGCAATTGAGTCGAACGCATATAGAGTAATGGTGGGCAATGATGCAAAAATGATGGACCGGATGTATCGTGTGATGCCTAAAAAGGCAGCAGCCATCATTGCTGAAAAACTTAAAAACTAAGTCAGAACTTATTCAATTCGCAGGACTGTACTGGGTATCGCTCCATATACAGTCCTTTTTTATAACAATCGTTCACTGGATAAATAAGTTCATACAAAATTCCAATACAAGTCACCTCTTTCTCGAACATAAAGCGTACGATGAAAGGATAATAGAGTACGTTTGTGGACGGTGCAGATAAAAATGAAAGACAAGCTGAAAAAAGCTAAGAAAAAGTGGATAGCTGGTGGAGTAGTTATATACATTGTATATGCCGTAGCGGGTGTAACAGGAGGCGTTTATTTCTCGGCAGTCCCCAATGTGTCTGAGCTTCCTCAACCTGTTTCGACGGATGAGCGGGTCGCCTTGGTCGAAACGGGAGAGGAAGCCTGGCAGATCAGGCGCGAACTGATTACAGAAGCAGATGAGACCCTGGATATTTCTACCTTTGCAATGCAGGGGGGAGAGACGGTTGATCTGTTTTACTCTCTCATTCTTGAGGCAGCTGACAGAGGAGTCGAGGTCCGTCTGCTGCTTGATGGCATTTTTCATGGTATGAGGCTCCTGGATAGACAGATATATGACGTATTTCTCAGTCATCCGAACATTGAAGTCGGCATGTATGACACTCTAAATCCTTTGAGACCCTGGACATGGAATAATCGGATGCATGACAAACTGATGATTGCAGATGGAAAGGTGGGACTGATCGGTGGACGAAATGTAGGAGATAAGTATTTCAATGAATCCGCTGATACAGTATCTTACGACAGAGAGCTGCTGATCATAGGTCAGGACGTGTCAGCCAATGAACTGATATCGGACATGTCCCATTATTTTGATGAGCTCTGGTCTATGCCTTATGTAACGAGAAGACAAGATCCTGTTCCAACATTGACATCTGACTGGCGGGTCAGAAGAACATCAGAGGCCTTGCGTGAGCGAGCAGAGCAGTATCACAATGACAGCCTCACTCTTATGACAGAGGATTACTGGCGCAACAAATCTCATGCAATCGATTCAGGCTATTTCGTACATAATGGACTTGAGCGTCTGAATAAGGAGCCCGCAGTCTGGCACACCCTTCTTACTGTCCTATCTGAAACGGAGGAATCGATCCTGATTCAAAGTCCTTACGTCATCCCAGATGCATTTATGTCAGAGACAGCTGGCATGCACGCAATTAAGACAGAGACCGTTACTATTCTGACGAATGGACTGCGGGCCACACCCAATATCATCGCTCACAGTGGGTATAGAAACCACCGGGATGAACTGATCGAAAGCGGACTGAACCTCCTTGAATTTCAGAAATCGGACCGTTCACTGCATATGAAATCTTTTGTAAAGGATCATGAATGGGTGGGCGTCGGTTCGTTCAATATCGATGCCAGAAGTACTTACCTTCACACAGAATCTATGCTGGTCGTCAGGAGCCCGTCTCTGGCCGAAGAAATCAGCCGGATGAATGAAGAGCGATATGACTCCCACATTCATCCGGCTGAATCAGAAGATCCGTTACCAGATGGAACTGACGGCACACAAATGTTGAAGCAGCTCATCATAGACGCACTAAGACCCCTGACTGATCTGTTCGATTCATTACTCTAAGAAGAAGTATCAGGTGTTATTTTACGGAATTTACTGTAGAATAGTACTGATAGTGACTTAGAATGTGGGGAATTGAGATGGAGAAAGAACAGATCAGGAAAGCCGCGAAGATTATTGGAGGAATTATCGGGGCATATCTGCTATATTTTTTATTTACAGCACTTATATTAACAGCATTGAGGACTCCGCCGGAAGTGGTGGACCGGGATCTTGAATTTAAAGACACCTCGGAGCGCGTGACTTTGCTGGAATACGGTCTGGAAGCCTTCGGGGCACGTATGGATATCATCGAACAGGCAGAAGAATCGATCGACGTATCCTATTTTTATATGGAAGACGGCAAAAGTGTCGAGCTTTTTTATGCCTATATCCTGGCAGCCGCTGACAGAGGGGTGGAAGTCAGGTATCTGCTGGATGGTATTTTCCACGGGGTCAGAGGAGACGACCGGGATGTTCTCAGAGCCTTCAATCTGCATCCGAATATCGAACTGAAACTGTACGAACCCATTTATTCGGTAGCCATCGCACCATGGCGGCTGAATAACCGTCTACATGACAAGCTGTTAGTTGTCGATAATGATTATGCCATTATCGGTGGCCGTAATGTAGGGGATCTGTACTATGAGCGTAGCGGGGAAGATGTCGGGTATTCTTATGACCGGGATGTCCTGCTTATGAATCCGGATCAGCAGGAAGACAGTCTGATATCAGACATGAGAGCCTACTATACTGATCTTTTTGACAGCGAATATGCGATCACACAGAACAACAGGACCTTGTTTGGATGGGAACAGAATAGAGCGGAAGAACAGACTGAAGCGCTTAGAGCATTTTACGATGAACATCAAACGGAACGTGCAGAACGCAGCAATGTAAGCGAAGTAAGTGACTGGGAGAATCGGTCAGTAGAAATAGACAGTGGCTTTCTTACATTCAACAGCATTGAACGAAACTTCAAGCAGCCTTACATATGGAGCGATATGCTGACTTTAGCGGAACAAGCCGAAGAGAATCTGTTCATTCAGTCACCTTGGACGATACCTGACACACGTATGCGCAGACATATAGAAGAAACAGACCTGACAGTAGACGAAGGCATTATTTTGACCAATGGTAAGTCGACCAATTCAAATATGGTAGCTCAAAGCGGGACGGAAAACAGGCGGCAGTACTTTATCGATTCATTTCTTGACTACTATGAGTACCAACCGAAAGAAGCCTCTCTTCATATGAAGACGATGGTCGTCGATGAACGCATCAGTGCAGTCGGCGCATTTAATTTTGACGCCAGAAGTACCTGGCTCAGTACTGAGACCATGATCGTTCTGGACAGTGAAGAACTGGCACGACAAATTCTGGACGAAGTGGAAGAAAGTTATCTGAAGAAGAGTGTCCGGTTCGATCAGGATGGGTCAGAGATACCTGGAGAAAAAACAGAGGGGGAGACACCTGTCTGGTGGCAGAGAATACTCATACCAGCTATGAGACCTCTTGCCTGGCTGCTGGAATCCCTATTATAAATGATAAAATCATCAGGACGTATGTTTCCTGATGATTTTATTTATTCGCAGATGATAATTTTTATAATCTGGAAACCTTGTTAAATCAATGAAAAATCAGGTTCTGCTGATATTCACCTTAAAGAAACCTTGATTCTGATTCTCAATTAGACTAAAATTAGACATTGTAAGTAAGAAAGTTTTTTCAGGCAGGATTCTGCTTTTACAGACTTTTTTGCTCAAAAAAATACAAGTAGAAAAGGAAGGTACATAATGGCCGTATTAGAGATCAAGAACCTACATGTATCCATCGAGGACAAACAAATTCTTAAAGGCGTGAACCTGAAAATGCAGACAGGTGAAATCCACGCAATCATGGGACCTAACGGAACAGGGAAATCTACCCTTTCTGCTGCAATCATGGGACACCCAAGCTACGAAGTAACAGAAGGAGAAGTACTTCTGGACGGAGAGAACGTTCTGGACATGGAAGTTGACGAGCGCGCACGTGCCGGTCTGTTCCTTGCTGTACAATACCCAAGTGAAATTGCTGGAATCACTAATGCAGAATTCATGCGTGCAGCAATCAACTCGAGAAGAGACGAAGACGATAAGATGAACGTCATGGACTTCATCAACAAACTGGATGAAAAAATGGCTGTTCTGGATATGCCGGAAGAAATGGCTGAACGTTATTTAAATGAAGGATTCTCAGGCGGAGAGAAGAAGCGTAACGAAATCCTGCAGCTGTTAATGATCGAACCGACTTTCGCTATTCTGGACGAAATCGACTCAGGACTGGATATCGATGCTTTGCAAGTCGTTTCCAAAGGAGTTAACGCCATGCGCGGTGAAGGCTTCGGCTCACTGATCATCACGCACTATCAGCGTCTACTGAACTACATCACCCCAGACATCGTCCACATCATGATGGATGGACGTGTTGTTAAGACAGGTGGAGCTGAACTCGCTAAGAAACTTGAAGCAGAAGGATACAAAGGTCTAATGGAAGAATTAGGATTAGACTTTGAAATTGAAGAAGACTAATTTTTGAGGAGGCCATGACTTATGGAAACAAAGACTAAAGACTACGTGAGTTATAAAGACGCATTACAAGCCTTCTCCACAGCACTGCAGGAACCGGAGTGGATGCTTCAGATGCGCCTGGACGCGCTGGAAAAAATCGAAGATCTTGATCCGCCCGTCATCGAGCGTTTAAGATATAACCGCTGGCCACTGTGGCAGGTCCCGAACCTGACTGGCGCACCGGCACCAAAAGCTATCGATCCATTTGAATTCATCGAAGACAAGGCAGATGCTGCCCGTGTGATTCAGACAGGAAACGACACAGTGATCGAAACCCTTCCTCAGTCATTGAAGGATAAAGGGGTCATCTTCACTGACATGCATACGGCACTTATAGAGCACCCTGACCTGGTCAAGGAAGCCTACATGTCTAAAGCAGTTAAACCTGATACGAATAAAATCACTGCATTCCACGCAGCGTTCATGAATTCAGGTCTATTCCTGTACGTGCCTAAAAACGTTGAAATCGAAGACCCGCTTGAAGCAGTCTTCATTCAGAACAGTTTAGTTGAAGATTCGTTCATCAAGCACGTATTGATTTATGCCGACACGAATTCAAACTTCAACTATGTGGAGAAATACCTGACAAAAGGCGACACAAAAAATGCCGCAAACATCGTGGTAGAAGTCGTCACTAAAGCCGGCGCACAAGTCAAATTCAGTGCAGTTGACCAGCTGGGTGAGAACTCTACAGTGTATTTCAACCGTAAAGGATACACATTCAGAGATTCTACGATCGACTGGGCGATTGGGGTCATGAACAACGGAAATGTTGTCTGTGACTTTGATGTCGACCTTGTCGGAGAAGGGTCATCAAGTGATTTGAAAGCTGTCGGAATCAGCAGCGGACGTCAGACGCAAGTCATCGACTCAAACGTTGTCAACTATGGTAACCATACGGAAGGAAACATCTTCCAGCATGGTGTTATCATGGACCGAGCTACACTGACATTCAACGGGATCGGCCACATCATTAAAGGGGCTAAAGGAGCAGATGCTCAGCAGGAATCACGTGTACTGATGCTGTCTGACAAAGCCCGCGGAGATGCGAACCCGATTCTACTGATTGACGAAAATGAAGTAACAGCAGGACACGCAGCCAGTGTAGGACGCGTGGATCCTGAAGAAATGTACTACCTGATGAGCAGAGGAATCGAGAAATCAGAAGCAGAACGACTGGTTATCCGCGGATTCCTTGGAAAAGTAATTTCAGCTATTCCACTGAGAAGCATCCGTGACGAACTGGTTGATACCATTGAAAGGAAGTTGACATCTAGATGACCGTGCCTTACGAACATCTGCGGGAGGACTTCAAGATCCTTCAGCAGCACGTCAACGATGAGCCACTTGTTTATTTGGATAATGCCGCGACCACACAGAAACCTGAAGCCGTCCTGAAAGCTCTTGAAACCTATTACCACACCTCGAATGCGAATGTGCACAGAGGGGTGCATACCCTGGCGGAACGAGCGACCACTCAATATGAGGGAGCCAGAGAAAAAGTCCGCCGCTTCATCAATGCCCCAAGCACGGCTGAAGTCTTGTTTACAAGAGGGACAACGACCAGTCTGAACTGGGTTGCCAGAAGTCTTGGCGATCTGATTATTGAAGAAGGGGATGAAATCGTGATTTCCTTCATGGAACATCACTCGAACATCATCCCCTGGCAGCAGCTGGCTAAGCGTAAAGGCGCTAAACTTAAATACATCGAGCTGACGGATGACGGTAAGCTGGACATGGACGATGCAAGAGAAAAGATCACAGAACAGACTAAAATCGTTTCTCTTGTTCATGTGTCAAATGTGCTGGGCGTCGTCAACCCGATCAGGGAACTGACTGACTACGTGCATGACAAAGGTGGCGTGATGGTTGTCGACGGTGCTCAGGCAGTGCCGCATATGCCCGTAGATGTTCAGGCACTGGATGCAGATTTCTACGCATTCAGCGGTCACAAAATGATGGCACCGACCGGTATCGGCGTGCTTTACGGCAAACGAAAATGGCTTGAGAAAATGGAGCCTCTGGAGTTTGGCGGAGAGATGATCGATTTCGTGGAACTGCAGGACAGCACATGGAAAGAACTGCCATGGAAGTTTGAAGCAGGAACCCCGAACATCGCCGGAGCGATCGGACTGGGCGCAGCTATTGACTACTTGGAAAACATCGGCATGCGTGAGATAATGGACCATGAACAAAATCTGGTGGCGTACCTGATGCCGAAGCTGGAAGAAATCGAAGGACTGACCTTATTCGGACCGAAGAAAGCCTCGGACCGGACAGGCGTGATCGCATTCAATATCGATGGGGTTCACCCACATGACGTTGCGACAGCAATGGACATGGAAGGTGTAGCTGTCAGAGCCGGTCACCACTGTGCACAGCCTTTGATGAACTATTTGAATCAGCCAGCCACGGCCCGTGCAAGTTTCTACTTGTATAACACGGTTGCTGATGCAGACAAATTCGTTGACGCATTGAAAGCCACGAAGGAGTTTTTCATACATGGCCTTGACTAAATTAGATCAATTATACCGGGCAGTGATCCTTGATCACTCTCAGCACCCAAGACGCCGAGGTGTACTGGATAAAGCGACCACACAGATCGAGCTGAAAAACCCGACATGTGGAGACGTGATCCAAGTGCAGCTGACAGTCGAAGAAGATAAAATAACTGATGTACGGTTTGACGGAAGCGGCTGTACCATTTCAATGGCCAGTGCCAGCATGATGACCGATGCCATCTTAAATAAATCCGTTGACGAAGCCCTGACGCTGGTGAACGAATTTTCAGAAGTCGTCCAAGGCAACAAGCCTGAACACGAACAGGAACTCGGTGACGCGATGATGCTTGCAGGTGTATCAAAATTCCCTGCCCGGATCAAATGCGCAACACTGTCCTGGAAAGCTCTGGAAAAAGCACTTGGCTCAGACGGCACAGGCGTTGACGGTCAACTGACGCACGACTGACTCTATTCTGGACGATTCCCGAATAGAATGAACTGACTGCAGAGATATACATGATTACTGGCTAGCAGTTAAAGCCTGACACCGCATGAAAAAAGATGAAAGAAACGCCAGCTGACGCATACCATTCGACTAATTCGCTAAAGCGAAAAGTCTCCGGGCAATTGCGCAGTATGCTCATTCAGGCTTCTTTCCCTATTTTTCAAGGGTGTCAAAACAGCTTTACCTGCTTTTCTATAAGTAAGGAAGGGGAATATTCATGTCTCAAGTACCTGAGAAAACAGAATATAAATACGGATTTCACGACGAAGGGGTCGACGCCGTCTACGATACGGGTAAAGGGTTGAACGAAGATATTATCCGTGACATTTCTTCTCGTAAAAACGAGCCGGAATGGATGCTCGACTACCGTCTGAAATCATACGACCACTACAAATCCCGTCCAATGCCTGAATGGGGAGCAGACTTGTCAGATGTCGATTTCGACAACTATACGTACTACCGTAAAGCAAGTGAAGCCCCTGCACGCAGCTGGGACGATGTACCGGATAAAATCAAAGAAACTTTTGACCGCCTAGGAGTTCCGGAAGCGGAACGTCAATTCCTTGCCGGATCTGGTGCACAATATGAATCAGAAGTGGTTTACCACAACATGAAAGAGGAATTCGAGAAGCTGGGCATCGTCTTTACAGACACAGATACAGCTTTGAAAGAATATCCTGAAATCTTTAAAGAGCACTTTGGGACAGTGGTTCCTCCAACAGATAACAAACTGGCTGCACTGAACTCTTCAGTCTGGTCTGGTGGAACATTCATCTACGTGCCTAAAGGCGTTAAGTGTGACGTGCCACTGCAGATGTACTTCCGTATTAACAACGAAATGATGGGTCAGTTTGAACGTACCCTGATCGTTGTCGACGAAGGGGCAAGCGTCCACTACGTCGAAGGATGTACAGCACCGACATTCTCAACCAGCTCGCTTCACGCAGCGGTTGTAGAAATCATCGTTAAAAAAGATGCGTACTGCCGTTACACGACAATTCAGAACTGGTCAGATAACGTATATAACTTGGTAACAAAACGTGCTCACGCTGCAGAAGGTGCGACAGTTGAATGGATCGATGGAAACCTTGGTGCGAAAACGACCATGAAATACCCATCAATCCACCTGAACGGACGCGGCGCGCGTGGAACAACGATGTCCATTGCTATGGCAGGAGAAGGTCAGGTTCAGGATACTGGTGCTAAAATGATCCACAATGCACCAAACACATCCAGCTCGATCGTATCCAAGTCCATCGCTAAAGATGGTGGAACAGTAAACTACCGTGGACAAGTAACATTCGGTAAAAATTCCGGTGGATCTATTTCGCACATCGAATGTGACACGATCCTGATGGATGACTTATCTAAATCAGATACGATTCCTTTCAACGAGATCCACAACTCAAACGTGGCCCTCGAGCACGAAGCGAAAGTATCTAAAATATCTGAAGAACAACTCTACTACCTGATGAGTAGAGGACTCGACGAAGAAACCGCGACTGAAATGATCGTGATGGGATTCGTTGAACCATTTACCAAAGAACTCCCAATGGAATACGCCGTTGAGCTTAACCGTCTGATTTCTTATGAGATGGAAGGGTCAGTAGGATAAAAATTTTAAAAGAAACGAAGATCATAAATCTTCGTTTCTTTTTTGCGACAAAGAGTAGATTAACAGTATTCATTTTTAGGATCTGATACTATAATAATGAAATTGGAAAAAAGAATATCTAAAATGAAGACTTATAATATGATTGTATTGCAATTACTGCTGAGGGTAAAATCAAAAAAAGGTTATACAGTATAGATCTATAATCCTGACCATCGCAGTAATACTATTTTTGATGATGAATATATAATAGTAAAGTGGGTCGAAAAGAAACTTCACTAATTTTGAGCCCTCATGCTAAATGTAATTAACTTCATTAATGTTGTGCAATGGTAAATGAATCGAAGTTAGTTTCTAGAAATATAAGATAGGTAGGCTTAGCATGATTGAAAAACATGTTTATTTACATAAGCTGATAAGATGGAAATATGAACCGATCAGTCAGACTGTTATAGACCTTCTTTTTGGAACAACTCAACCCCTTTATGCTAAGCTTACAATATGACATGTCATACATAGGGAGTGATCATTTGGCTGAGAATATAATCTCAATAATTTTATTGATTCCTGTATACGTTTTGCTGGTATTCTCGTATCTATATCCTCAAGAAAGTTTCATGTTGGGGAAAAGATGGCAGTTTAGCGAAGAGCCGCATGCAAGTGAGATGGCTATTCAGTTCATAAAATATAGTTCTGAATTCCTTCTAGCAGTATTGACTACTATTATACTACTCGTATTATTTAATAATGTTACTATCAGACTCGTTTTCTTTGCTGCCTTGATGTTATATATTCTCACTCGAGGGATACAGCTTATGTTAATGAAATAGTAAATGGATACTCAATTTCATCTTTTCAGACATTAGTATGAAAATTAATAAGCCGGGCACATTTAAACTATAATCGTGTGCTCGGCTTAAGTATATAAATTATGTTTCCAGTAAAGGCCCGTATTTAACTGTTATCGACGGGATGAAGAGTTAATCTCACTAAGGTAGTGTTCACCTGTTCTCCTACTTCTGCATATCTGTAACTGATCAAGTATTCTATATCCGGATGTGCCTCAATCTCATCAAACACTTCCTTATCGAGTGTAAAAGTCAATTCAGTATTAAATGACCTATCGAATACTGTAGTCTGATTACTATCCTGATCAGTTGACTTGTCTATAATGCTGTATGTCGTCGTCATTGTCCCCATCTTGTCAGAGAAAAAGTAGGAGTAGTTTACATATGAACTGATCACTAACAAACTGATAATGAATAGTTTTCCAGCAGGTTTAAAAGACCTGTTCTCAGTCTTGATCTTTTTGAAAGCATATATACTGATAATTAAACTGAATAGTGGGTGAAGCAAAAGATAGAACAGCAGCATATCCGAAAAAGCATTGTCATAACGGAGAAACAAAAATATGTAACCAAAAGCTAAAATCAGATTAAACAATATCCATAGAGTATATCTAAACTCGGTTTTCATTAAACACCTTCTTTTCAAATTTTACAAACATTGTCGGATATCTTTCCATGACTTGATAATAATCTTTTTCTCATTATAAAGCTATACCAATGACTAATATTTATTGTCTGCTTCTTGAAAAAAGTTCTGATAAGGAAGATTCCTTAAGTGTTATACTTAAAAATAGCATTGAACTATTATTAATTGAAAAAAAGAGTCACAGGGGGAACTATGGGTTATTTATCCTTAGCAATTATATGCAGTGCAGCTATTGCACTTATATTCAAATACACTGAAAACACGTTTACGAACAGATACGTTATTACAAGTGCCAATTACTTTTTTGCCAGTGTCACGAGTCTGATCATGATCATGTACCAGAGACTCTTATCTGATGTGGACAGGGAAGGTTCCTTCATTAATGAGCTGTACATACTGTCAGGCAATGAACCGAGTCTTTTTTCTCCTTATGCAAGTGTAATATGGGGGATACTTGTAGGGAGTTTGGCAGGAGTATTCTTTTTCTTGTCTTTTGTCTATTATCAGAAGAGCGTAAAGGATAATGGCGTGGGGATATCCGGTACGATAGCAAAACTGGGCATACTGATTCCTATGATTTTCTCGATTATTATTTGGAGAGAATTTCCTACTGCTGTTCAGTGGATCGGGATTCTGCTGTCACTCGTCGCAATCGTTGTGGTCAATTTATCAAAGCGCTCCATCAAGACACTTGACTTTAAGCCGGCTTTACTACTCCTATTTGTATTTGGAGGCATGGCAGAATTCTCTAACAAAATATACCAGCAGTATGCCTTGAATGAGTACAAGGACGTATTTCTCTTTTCAGTATTTTTCGTCGCTTTTATCATCAGTGTGACCTATACTCTACGTATTAAAGGGAAAGCAACATACCGAGACATTCTCATTGGCTTTGCGGTCGGCATTCCTAATTTATTTTCTTCCTACTTCTTGATCATGTCTCTGGAAACTGTAAACACATCAGTGGCCTTTCCAATGTACAGTGCGGGAAGCATTGTCCTGATTAATTTGGGTGGCTTACTTATTTACAAAGAAAAGATTGCAGCCAAGAATCAGCTGGCGATTGCCATGACCATCATCGCGCTTATACTAATTAATACATGAAAAAGGAGAGAGTCCATCGGATAAGATAAAATCTTTAAGAAGAATCTTCAAAAACCCCTCGAGCAGACTTGACCATAAAGTCGTCTGCTCGAGGGGTTCTATTTATCTGAGATATTATTTAATAGCTTTGTAATCCAAATCAAGCGCACGTTTGACTGCTGGTCTTTCGCCAATGCGGTCTGCCCATTCTTTCAAGTGAGTGTAGTCATCTGCTTTCAGGAATTCTGCTGCATTACCATACAGTTTGCCCTGGACCAGACGGCCATACCAAGGCCAAATTGCCATATCTGCAATGGAATAGGTGTCCCCATTGATATAATCCTTATCAGCCAAATGTCTGTCCAGCAAGTCAAGCTGACGTTTCGTTTCCATCGTAAAGCGGTTGATTGGATACTCCTGCTTGGTTGGCGCGTAGTGATAGAAATGTCCGAATCCACCGCCGACATAAGGTGCTGCTCCTGTCTGCCAGAACAGCCAGTTCATCAGTTCTGTTTTTTCTGCCAGATCATCCGGTATGAACTGCCCGAATTTTTCCGCAAGATATAATAGGATATTGACAGACTCAAACACACGCAGGGGCTTATCCAAAGAGTAATCCATCATGGCTGGTATTTTGGAATTGGGATTGATTGCGACAAAGTCACTTCCGAACTGATCACCTTCACCAATATTAATTAAGTATAGGTCATAATCGGCACCTTGAGCACCGGCATCTTTCAGTTCTTCCAGCATGATCGCAACTTTCTGTCCGTTAGGTGTGCCCAATGAGTAAACTTGTAAGGGTGCCTCTCCGACGGGAAGTGTCTGTTCAAAGCGACTTCCTGCGACCGGCTGATTCCCGAACTGATTCTTTTCATCTTTATTCCATTCCCAAACTTTTGGAACATCGTATTCTGACATAGTATCCGCTCCTTCAATTAGTATATAATTAGTATACTGCATTTCCTGTTTTTAACAAGAAATCAAGAGTCGATCTATTAAAGAGGAAAGGACGCAAAAGATGAAAAACACCATCCAATTTAGACTCGAAACAGTTTTTGAGACAGTACCACTCGAGAAAAATTAGCACTTAAATGATTTGACAACTTATATGTTTGATAACTTAAGACCTGGCATGTCACTAATGCTAGGGCATCAGTATCTCTCTTTTGAGATTGACTGCGAGAGGCATGCGGCGCTAGGAGTTTCGGGCTTTTTTAGATTGGATTTTATGGAGGGAAAAACATTAGAAAAATGATCCTCTGAGAACCTAAAGCCGTTGCCTTTACTGAAGTGCCTATTCAGTTCAAACACTTCTACAGGCAGAAAAGCCGTTGGGCTAGAGGCATGGTCGAAGGGCTGAAAGCCGTAAAACCATGGCAGCAGCCTATCCGGTATATCCGCTTTCTTACAAGTATCAATCTGTTCATGCCGTTTCTGGATACAGCATACACATTCGCATGGATTCCTGGTCTAGTACTAGCAATGTTTGGCATTTTCTGGATTATCGGGCCGATGACGCTGCTCGTCCTGCCTCTGGCCATGCTTCAGAATTATATCTTGTTTGTCTATCAGAGACGCGTATTTAAAGATCTCAACCTGAAGATTCGAATCAATCGATTCGGATTTGTCGTATTCGTTCTATTCTACCAGCTCGTGATGAGCCCGATTTCAATCATCGGTTATGTTCAGGAAATATTTGCTAAAGAGCGTGTCTGGAAGTAAAGACAGTCATAAAAAAAGACCTTCTCACTAAGTGACAGCGATCGATTGATCAGTGCCTTAGTTAGTAGGTCTTTTCTCTGTTAACTATCTGTTATCGATGGTTTCTGGATACAGATCATGGTTAGCCAGTCTGTTCCATGCCACGTCTTCCCAGCGTGTACCAGGCTTACCGTAATTGCAGTAAGGGTCGATCGAAATGCCGCCTCTAGGAGTAAATTTACCCCAAACTTCGATGTATTTCGGATCCATCAGTTTGATCAGGTCTTTCATGATGATATTCATGCAGTCTTCATGGAAGTCCCCATGATTTCTGAAGCTGAACAAGTAAAGTTTGAGAGATTTACTTTCTACCATTTTTTCACCCGGGACGTAGGAAATATAGATCGTCGCAAAATCAGGCTGGCCGGTAATCGGACAGAGGCTGGTAAATTCCGGACAGTTGAATTTAACAAAATAGTCGTTATCCGGGTGTTTGTTGTCAAAACTTTCAAGGACTTCTGGTGCATAGTCCATACTGTAACTGACTTGCTGGTTGCCTAAATGAGAGAGGCCCGTCAGTTCGTTTTCATTTCGTCCAGTCATTAAATCACCTTTCTACTTTTAAGTGGTTTTTCTAGGGCTTGTGTTAATATAACCCCTGCGATACCTGGGATAAGTTGACCAATCAGCAAGTTCACTACCAGTACCCAGTAAGGAACATCAAGAAGGATAGCCAGATAAGCAGGAACACCAAAACCTATAATAAATATAATAGGTAAAGCCACTAGCCAGCGTGGCAGGTTGAACCGTCTGATCAGTGCGATGGCCCCTGATACTGAAATACCAATAATGAATCCGCCTAGTACATCGATCGGTCCCAGTACGCCGAAAAAGAAGTTGGATAGTGCGTTAGCCAGACCAAGTGGAAAAACAAGAAAAGGGAAAAAATAAGAAAGAGCATAAAGACTGGTTGCGATTCTGATCTGATACGCCCCAAAAGAAAAGGTGGACGTCGTTGCCATAATGACAACATATAAAGCGATCATAATTGCAGAAATTGTCAGTTTACGTGTTTGGTTAGATTTAAGTGCAGTCTCTTTCATATCAATCACCTCCAATTAAAATGTGTTCCGCGGCTATCTGAATGGTCAGATAAGTCCGGCAAAACAAAAAAACGTCTCTAGTCAGTTAGCTAGGACGTTAAAATAAGGCAGTTATCAGCTGCCGTTCCCTAGTTTTGTTTTTCGACAGGATGGTCACGAACTGTCTATTCAATTGGCTTATAGTAGAATACCATATTTTCACATCAGATACTAGCTGATAATTAAACAGGTATAAGCCGTAGATGTTAATATGAATAAAGAACAAATAGAGGAATATAGTTGTAAAACATTATGATTGTCGTATAATTTAGGTTAAGTATTAAAGTACTGAAGTTTGTACATATTCAATTATCTGGCACTCACTAGCCAGAATTTTAATATATTGATTTGGAGATGACAATTAAATGGTCAATTATAAACGCTTTGCACTGCTATCACTTTTTTCAGCAACGGTCGCACTGGCAATCTCATTAATGCTTAGAGCATCGGTCGGGGTCGGAGCCTTTGATGCGATGACTCAGTCGCTGTCCGTCCTGTCAGGGATTCGTATTGGAACGATCGCTATGGTATTCAATCTGCTCTGTGTTCTAGGTCAGTTCATCATTTTGAAGAAAGAATTTGGCTTCAGCCGGTTTCTCCAGATTCCCTTAAGTATACTGATCGGGATGCTGGTCAACTATTTCTATTATTCCTTGTTCGCTTCGCTCCAGTTTGACACTTACATTGCATCACTGGGGACGTATTTTCTGGCACTGGTCCTGGCAACTTTTTCGGTGAGTATGGTCATGGTACTGAACCTGGTGACCTTTCCTATTGAAAGTTTCTGTCTGGCTTTGACGAGAGCTGTTCCGATGAAGTTTGCAGCCATCAGACAGCTCGTAGATATTATATTTATCATCGCTTCTATTGCACTCACTTTCACATTCGGATTAAGTTCACCGGTCAGAGAAGGAACGATTATCGGGATGCTGTTCTTCGGTCCACTGATGGGCTATTTCATTAGAAAAGTCCAGCCCGTGCTAATGAAAAAAGGTATTGTAGAAGAAATGGCTTAGAAACATGTTTTCCAAATGCTTTATATTTATATAATTAAATCAAATCAGTTAAGATAGACATGACGAGACTTCACAATTATAGGAGGATGGTTATGTCTATTTTTTCAACAGAGGTTTTTAAAGGTAAGCATGCATTAGTCACCGGAGCGACGGGTGGGATTGGGTATGAAACTGCAAAAGGTCTGTCCGCTATGGGTACGGATGTGACGATCACAGGCAGAAAAGAAGACGTTCTGAATGATCTGAAGGATGAGATTTTGAAAGATGTCTCAGATGCTAAGATTAATATTGTCGTAGCAGATCTGGCAGACGCATCAGATCGGGAAAAGCTGGTGCAGTCTGCGGAAAATTCGTTTGGTCCGGTTTCTCTGCTGGTTAATTCAGCCGGCATGACAGGCGGAGGCGTACTTGAAGACTTGACTCAGGAAGAACTGGAACGTGTGATGCATTTGAATTTCACTGTGCCGATCCTGCTGACCCAGCGCTTATATGATTCGATGAAGAAAAATAAAGAAGGGGCCATAGTTAACGTTTCTTCATTATCAGGTTTGAGAGGAACAGTCGGTGGCACGGCCTATGTCGGTTCCAAGTTTGCCCTTAACGGGTTTACCCAGTCATTTGCACTGGAAGCGATCGAGCATAATATTCGTGTGAACGCAGTCTGTCCAGGATTCGTCGATACAAAAATGGGTAGAGACGGCATAAAATCCAAAGGGGAAAGACACGGACGCAGCTTTGAAGAACAGCTGAAGATCGAGAATGAAAGCTTGCCGTCCGGTCGCATTTCAACCCCAGAGGATGTAGCCAATACAATCCTCTTCCTGCTGACTGACGCAGCCGAAAATATTGTTGGAGAAGCTGTCATCATATCCGGGGGCTCGTTGATGAGATAGTAAATTTATAGACCTGCATTGACTGGTTTATTTTAGTTTATGCGGGTTTTTTTTCTTTTACTGATTCACATAGTCAAACACATTTCGGTCAGTTATACTGAATAAGTCAGAAGATAAATCAGAATTACATAAAATCCTGACTAGGGCCGTACTGGTCTTAGCAATGGGAAATGAAGTATGAACGGGGAGAAGAATCAAATGAAAACAGACTATACGATTGAACCGTACGATTCAAAGTATGAAGACAGCTGGATCAGATGCAAAGCATTATCCTACCTGTACAGTCAGTTCAAAGACCAGATCGAAGCTGAGAAGGATACATATACTGAAGAAGAAGGATATGCAGAAGCTATTGAACGCATTGCGGTAAACAATGAGGATGAGGTTATCGGTATTCTGGACGTAGGCATTTACGACGATGAGCGCAGCCAGCACGACCATTATGTTCCTCATTTAGATAAAGGATCATACATGGATATCATAGCTGTTCATCCTGATCACCAGAAAATGGGTATTGCTCAGAGCCTCATTAATGATGTAGTGAGTGAATTAAGAGAAAAGGGAATAGACTATCTAACAATTTTCACTCGGGACGATCCGTCTGCAAACGCCCTGTATAAAAAAATAGGTGCAGAGTTGCTAACTGAAAGCTTTAGAGTAAAAGGGACGCTGAAAGATAATGATGAGCGAGTCGGGTCCTTTGAGCCGGATCCTGTCGGTAAAAGAATTCTTGTAAAATCACCTGATGGCAAGGACATGCCATACATGACAGACTCTGGCTGGTACTGGGTGTATGATAAAAAGTACCTTGACTTGTTCGATATAGAGGACTCCTTCGTGGAACGAACTTATGTACTGAAGCTATAGTCGGCTGTAGGATATAAGGAAGAACCTTGAAACAAGGTTCTGTCTAGTCATTTTACAAAGTTAAAACGGCGGAAAGTAAACTTGGCGGTTAAATAGGGATGAATGGGTCATAACCAGAAGATATGGTTCATTTGTCCTTTTTAAGTTAGTTCGAATGGACCATAACAATGATTATGAACCGTTCGTCGACTTATGTTCTACCTTAATGGTTCATAAGTACGAGATATGACCCATTGGCGGTCATTCCCATTAGATTCATGATTAAAATAGTAAACAAAAAAGACATGATTCTGCAATTACCCCGCAAAACCATGCCTGAACCTACTTGTTTCTTCAATGACTGATCGAATATACAGGACAGTCACATATGGTCCTTTTCTTCTCCCTTAGTTTTAACAACTAAGTAATCAGGAATGAAGAAATCTATATAAAAAGACAGAATAATTGCGACTGCTGCTAATGGAATCATGACAGTCAGTGAAGTAATCAGTCTGAACCCCGTAACTAGTATGACAGCCGCAAGGAGAAATCTAGACAGAATTCTCAGTGCCATCACTTTGTTATTTCTGAAGAGTTCGATCGTATCTCCGTCGGCTACCTGAACGTCCCGGCTACTGAAAAAAGATTTGAGCGAGATCGTATCTCCCGGATCATTTACTTCAAAGGTAACAGATTCACCTGGTGCCAGTCGATCAATTGTCGTCCCTTGCATTTTTACTGCTATATTGAGGAGGTAACTGAAGGACTGGGTGCTGCGTTTAACAGTGACACTCATTGATAAAACTCCTTCTTGAATTTATTTGAAAAAGTTTGGCTGAATATGTAAAAGTATGCCTATAATTAAAGTATCAGTTTCAGATATTGAAGTAAAGCGCCATGATGTAATAATGCCCATAAGGAGCATTAGATATCTGGCACTATTAACGAATGAATAAGGAGATGAGCAGATGATTGTGGGAGGCCCGATCGCCAGTGGCAATACGGCGGATGTGTATCGATCAGGAGAAGACATCATAAAAGTGTTCAAAGATTTTCTGCCTGATACCGAAGCAGAAAAAGAAGCGCGTAAACAGCGTACAGCTTATTCTCTACTAAGAAATGTACCTGAGGTGAAAGAGGTCACCAGAACCGATGGGCGTCAGATGATTCGTATGGCTTACGTCGAAGGCAAGACACTGGGAGAAGACTTCCTGAGCAATCCAGATAAGATTGAGGATCTGCTTCTGCTTTCTGTTAAAGAGCAGGTAAGGGTACAGAGCTATTCGGTAGAAGGTATCGAACATATGAAGGTTAAGTTAGCCAGACAGATTGGTGAAGCAAATGGTATTGAAGAAACGTGCAGAAAAAATCTGCTGGATAAACTGTCGAATATGCCGATGGGTAATCAACTCTGCCATGGTGATTTTCACCTCTTCAATGTTATTCAGACTGAAAAAGGATGTATGATCATAGATTGGGTCGATGCGACAGCCGGCAGTCCCAAAGCGGATGCGTGCAGAAGTTATCTATTATATTTGAGTTATGATAGACAAATAGCGCAAAAGTACTTAGATTTATACTGTTCTAAAAGCGGAGTTGAAAAAGCATCCGTACTGGAGTGGCTGCCCATACTCGCAGCTGCGCGACTAACTGAATCCGTCCCTGATAAGGACAGGGAGCAACTGCGCTCAATAGTGTCTGAATCCATTTCACCTTAGTGGGACAGCTGGCAGGCTGATAAATATAGATAAGTAACGATAAGCTCAAGGGTTTAGATAACAAATAAAATAGCAAGGAGAACAACGATTAAAATGACACATACACTAATTTTCGATTTAGACGATACGATACTGGATTTCAAGAAGGGAGAGCAGTCCGGACTGAGTAAAGTTTTCTCAGCGTATTCACCGGACCATATCGATTATGAAGAGTGGCTCTTAACATTTAAGAAAGTGAACAGTGGAATCTGGAAACAGATTGAAGATGGAGGGTCATCCAAGGATCTCTTGAATACCCGATTTTCTGAAACATTCAAAGTTTTCGAATTCGAGGCTGACGGGCAACGACTTGAGCAGGATTATCGTAGTCATCTCAATGAAAATTTCCATGTGCTTGAAGGGGCAAAAGAAATGCTTGAGCGATTGAAATCTCAAAAATATAGACTCATAGCCGGAACAAACGGGACGGCTGGCACACAGTGGAACAGGCTGAAAGGAACTGGACTGATATCAATATTCGATGATGTTGTTATTTCAGAAGAAATTGGTGTAGCTAAGCCAGACAAAAAGTTTTTTGATCGGCTCTTTGAAAAGAACGTAGAGGTAGACCCACAGAAAACCATCATGATTGGAGATTCTTTAAGATCCGACATTCAAGGTGCACGTAATGCCGGTCTATCTAATATTTGGTATAACCCTTCACATCTGAAGAACAAATCAGACATCATTCCCGATTTTGAAGTCTCATCATATAAAGAAATGGAAAAGGTAATAATGGAGAAAACGGCTTAAGGGAAAAGTCGGTCTCTTTAGATTAAGGCATGATGAAAATATATCCTATTAACACTGTATTGACTGTTTCATTTCATTAGGATATGATTAGAACATTACATAAGAGAGGATTGATCGCAATGCAAAAGACTCAGATGAACGCCGCAGGATACGAAGGGGAGGACCTTTCTACGTTTTAACTAGACGGCTCATCGCCCTTCGTATGTGAACACTAAACCACATACTGAAAGGGATTAACACATTTATGAATTTTCCGATAAAACATTTTGTTTCTTATTACAGACCTTACCTCAAGCAACTCTGCTTTGTACTGACTTATGCCTTCATGTCCACAGCACTGGCACTCATTTTTCCATTGCTTGTCCGCCACGTTACTGGAGATGTGCTGTCCGGCGATCTGACGAACGCTCAAGACCAGGTCATACAGTTCGGCCTCATGATGATTGGTCTGGCTGTTCTCCAGCAGATTTTTACATTTCTGCTCGACTTTAAAGGCCATATGCTGGGTGCCCGGATGGAACGAGACTTGAGAAACGATCTTTTCGAGCACATTCAGCGCCTGTCATTCAGCTACTTTGATAAAGTCAAGACAGGGGAGCTGATGAGTCGCATCGGCAATGATCTTTATTCAATTTCTGAAGTGTACCATCATGGCATTGAGGACCTGATTCTGTTCGGTCTCAGATTCATTGGGGCAGTGACTGTTCTGCTGGTCATCAATGCTAGACTGACACTCGTTATTGTCGCTTTTCTTCCATTCATGGCTGTCTTCACTTATTTCTGCAACAAGCAGATGAACAAGACCTTTATGGATAACAAGAAGGAAATGGCAGAAATTCACACGCAGGTAGAAGACAGCTTGTCCGGAGTACGGGAAGTCCAGTCTTTTACTAATGAAACACTTGAAATCGACAAGTTTCGCAGGCAGAACGAACGCTTTTTAAACAGCCGGAAAGAGACGTATAAAGTCGAAACGGCTCTTTACAATGGTGTTGAAGGATTCATTCGGTTTATTACAATCGCTGTCGTGCTGTACGGTGCGACATTAATCATCGGTGAAACCTTGAATCTAGCTGATTTACTGGCCTTCATGCTTTATATAGATTTTTTGGTTGCGCCAATCAGACGAATGCTTGTATTCAGTGCCATGATGCAGGATGCGTTCACGGGATTCCAGCGCTTCAGCGAACTGATGCATACTCAGTCCGACATTAAGAGTCCGAATAAGCCAGCTGATTTGACAAGCTTAGAAGGAAGCATATCTTTCAGACAAGTAGGCTTCACTTATCCTCACTCGGATCAGCCCGTATTTGAAAAATTGACATTGAAAATAAATCCTGGAGAATACGTTGCTTTAGTTGGCGCTTCGGGTGCCGGGAAATCAACGATCAGCAAGCTGATTCCTCGGTTTTACGATGTGACCCATGGTAGTGTCACTCTTGATGGGCATGACGTCAGACATCTGTCTCTCCCATTTGTAAGAGAGCAGATCGGCATTGTCCAGCAGGATGTCTATTTATTTTCAGGATCGATCAAAGACAACATCCGCTACGGAAAACCTGATGCAACAGAAGAAGAAGTGATTGAAGCGGCCAGAAAAGCCAATGCGCACGACTTTATTTTAGCTTTGCCAAATGGGTACGATTCAGAAGTCGGCCAGCGCGGGGTCAGACTCTCCGGGGGTCAGAAGCAGCGGATCAGTATCGCCCGAGTCTTTCTTAAAAACCCGCCGATTCTTATTCTGGATGAAGCGACGAGTTCTCTTGATAATGAAAGTGAGTACATCGTCAAGGCATCAATGGAGACGCTGGCAAAAGGACGAACCACTTTAGTTATCGCTCACAGATTGTCTACTATAAAGAATGCAGAACGTATTATTGTTCTTGAAAACGGAAGCATTGTCGAAGAAGGCACACATGATGTGCTGATTAAGAATACAGGGCCATACTACAATCTGTATAATCAGCAGTTTAAACTATAAAAGATCTCTGCACGGCTAGTCTGTGCAGGGCTTTTCTTTAATTAAATTGTAAAGGAGTCTGGGCAATATGAAAAAGCCTAAAGGATTGCAAATGGGAGACAAGGTCGCTGTTGTAAGTTTATCTAGTGGGATTCTAGGAGAATCATTTGCTGAGCACCAGTTAAAATTAGGATCTGATCGTCTGACAGAGTTGGGTCTTGTTCCAGTATTCATGCCTCATGCACTCAAGGGGATGGATGCACTGGACAAATATCCTGAATGGAGAGCAGAGGATTTAAAAGAGGCGTTCAGGGATACCTCCATAAAAGGAATCATCTGTGCAATCGGTGGAGACGATACGTACCGCCTTCTTCCTTATCTGATGGAAGACGATGAGTTTATTGAAAATGTCAAATCCTCACCAAAACTGTTTACCGGCTTCTCAGATACCACTGTGAATCATCTGATGTTTCATCGCTTAGGCATGACTTCTTTTTACGGACCGAATTTCTTGAATGATTTCGCTGAATTGGGCAGTGAACTGCTCCCCTACACGAGAACTATTGTAAAGGGATTGTTTGCAGGCCATGAACTTGACGGCGTGCCAAAAAGCGACACGTGGTACGAAGAGAGGATTGATTTTTCAGAAGGAGCCTTAGGAAAAGACCGTAAATCACATGTCGAAGAGAATGGGTTTGAAGTGCTTCAGGGAGAAGGCCATGTCACGGGAAAACTGCTTGGAGGCTGTCTCGAAAGTTTAGTTGAATGTCTGACAGGCGAGCGCTACAAGGAGCAAGCTGATGTCATTAAAACATTTAACGTCTTCCCATCACTTGACGAATGGAAGAACGCGCTTCTCTTTATCGAAACAAGTGAAGAACGACCGACACCGGATAAATTTAAAGAGATGTTAAACGTCCTGAAAAAGTACGGACTGTTTGAAGTCATTAATGGTATTCTGGTAGGAAAACCTCAAAACGAAGTGCACTACGAGGAGTATAAATCTGTTCTTGTAGAAATTTTGCAAGACAAGACCATTCCAATTCTGTATAATCTGCCATTCGGGCATGCTTACCCAAGGTGTCTGTTGCCTTACGGAATCGAAACAACGTTGGACACGGAAGATAAGTCTGTAAAGTTTGACGAGTCGTATTTTTCTGGTTAAATTAAACGAATCAGTAGCGGAGTACTAATCAGTTATCTTAGTATTTTCAAAAACGTTGATGAATCGAATTGTTGAAAGTGAGACAAAATCATGAGAAGATAATCGGTAGGCTTGAAAAAGTTTAAAAGACTAATCTTTTAGGAGGAACCCATGTTTCAGCAGTTATCGTACTTCCAGATGATTACATTGACTTTTATATTTGTGATCAACTTATACACGTTTGGGTTATTCTATATAGATAAGCAGAGGGCGGAAAAGAGAAAATATCGTATATCTGAAAAGCACCTGATCCTCTCATCCTTCATAGGAGGAGGTATCGGATCGTTTACAGCAATGTACCGGTTCAGACACAAAACCCAGAAACCCTTGTTTAAGCTGGGAATGCCTGTTGCGGCACTCCTGACGCTTTTAATTATCTTACTGATCCTTCTGTACAATTAAAAAAGAGGTTGTTTTGCAGTGAATGTTCGGCAAAATAACCTTTTTTTCTGTATAAGCAGGCATAGAATGATAAATCAGGCAGATGAATGTACCATAAAACTATATATGGTCTATTGCGGATGAATTAAAAGTGGTGAATGTACCATAAATAAATTTATGAACCGTTCGGCAATCAAAAGAACAGACGAATGTACCATATATTTATTTATGGTACATTCGCATCCAAACTTCAAACTAAATTAAGAAAAAATCTGATCAGTCAGATTTTTCCACTGGATAATTAACAAAACTTAGTCGGAAGCCATCCGTCTGGCTACCGAATCGACGCCCTTCTGTGGCGATTACCCCTTGGTTCAAGAGCTTAGTAAGAAACGAATCGGTCACTCCAGGTTCAGGATCTTTCAGGCGGCAATACAAATGAAACCCGCCTTTCGCTCGTGTAAAAATCAGCTTATCCCCGTATGTTTCTTTCAGCCAATTCTCCATTTCACTACTGCGTAAACGCAATTCAAGAATAATCTTTTCCTGATACTGATCCATCTGATGACGTAAAAAGTGATCCGCCATAAACTGAGGAAGGAAACTCAAATCTGAATCGATTTGAGCGCGGATTGAAGACAAATTCTTCAATATAGCCTCAGGACCTACCATCCATCCAATTCGCAGGTGACGTCCGGCAAGTTTTGACAAGGTACCGAGGTAAATAACCTGCTGATTCTGATCCAGCATTTTAAGTGGACGGTTATCCAAATCAGGGTCAAAACTCAATGTGCCGTATGCGTCATCTTCTACTACAGGGATACGTTTCAACAGGCAGTAATCAAGAATCTCAGCTTTTCGTCGTGGAGACATGACGAGACCCGTCGGATTCTGAAAAATCGGGTTCAGAAAAACCATTTTTAAAGGATACTTCAGTGAAGCTTCCTGAAGCCCTTTGACCGTCATGCCTTCTGCATCCATTTGAATGGGGACGATTCGAAGTCCCGCTGCCTGAAAGAGCCGGAGTGAATAAAAGTAGGAAGGAGCCTCGATTCCGACAGCGTCACCTGGTTTGAGTAGACCTTGAGTAATCAGGAAAAGAGCATTCTGTGTGCCTGAAGTGATCATGATTTCTTCTAAAGGAACGCTCATCTGATAGGATTTCTTCAGATACGTCTGGACGCTTTCCTTCAATGAATGTATCCCTGTATGAGAAGACGACTGTCTGATTTCCTGTTCGACGAGCTCACTCCAGTGGAGACTGGGAATCTCTAGATCAGGCAATAGATCTGGAGGCAGAACGCCTTTTGACAAATCGAGAACAGAGCCAGACCCATCAGCACGTCGACTGGCTGCGGCAGTTTCATAAGCAGTCGGTTTATTCAAAATATCATTCTCAGGAGATACCCCCCAGTTGACAAGCGGCTTGGTCTGAAGATTCCATTTATCCGCATTGATAAATGTTCCACTGCCTTTTCTACGAACAAGGACACCTTGAGCAGTCAATTCCTCAAGAGCTCGTATGACGGTTGAGCGATTGACTCCCATGGATTCCGCCAGCTTTCGTTCAGAAGGCAGACGTTCCCCGGGCAGCAGCACACCTTCCTTCATCTTACGTTCAATCAGTTGCATGATGCTCTGATACAAAGGCATATCGCCAGTCCTATCCAGTGCCCACATTTGAATCCCCCTTTACCTATTTAAAATAGTATAGCATAAATTGGATGGGTTAAATATAGTCCAATTGGATGTGTTCATATGAAGCCAAAAAAAATATACTACTATCAATGGTAAAAAACCTATTGCATACAGGAGGACTTTAAATGAGCGAACGAGTAGTTGGAACTGAACGAGTCAAACGTGGAATGGCAGAAATGCAGAAGGGCGGGGTGATCATGGATGTGGTCAACGCTGAGCAGGCAAAGATTGCGGAAGCGGCTGGTGCCGTAGCGGTCATGGCCTTGGAACGTGTACCTTCTGATATTCGAAAAGCAGGCGGAGTCGCCCGTATGGCTGATCCGACAATTATAGAAGCAGTTATGAACGCTGTCAGTATACCGGTCATGGCCAAAGCCCGCATCGGACACATCTCTGAAGCTAGAATCCTTGAAGCCATGGGTGTGGATTACATTGACGAAAGTGAAGTGCTGACACCGGCAGATGAAGAATTTCATTTGCTGAAGTCGGACTACGTTGTCCCGTTCGTCTGCGGCTGCCGTGATCTCGGTGAAGCCTTGAGGCGAATCGGTGAAGGGGCGTCCATGCTTAGAACAAAAGGAGAGCCTGGAACCGGTAATATTGTAGAGGCGGTCCGTCACATGCGTAAAGTCAACAGTCAGATTCGTACCCTTCAGACAAAGTCAGATGACGAACTAATGACCTTTGCCAGAGATATTGGTGCACCATACACCCTAGTTAAAGAAGTCAAAGAATTAGGAAAACTGCCTGTGGTCAATTTTGCGGCTGGAGGTGTCGCTACACCAGCAGATGCGGCGTTGATGATGAGCCTTGGTGCTGACGGCGTGTTTGTGGGATCTGGAATCTTTAAGTCTGAATCTCCAGAAAAATTCGCCCGTTCGATTGTTCGAGCAACAACAAATTATGAAGACTACACCTTGCTGGCTGAACTTTCCAAAGACTTAGGTGAAGCTATGACCGGCATTGAAATCAGTAACTTGGCTGAATCCGAACGCATGCAGGACCGTGGGTGGTAACCATGACTAAAACGATTGGAGTACTGAACCTTCAAGGGGCCGTGCGAGAACACATTCGAGCGCTGGAAAAGATTGGAGTCAAAGCTGTTTCAGTAAAGAAAGAAGAAGATTTTGACATGATCGATGGACTGATCATACCTGGAGGCGAATCGACAGCTATCGGGCGTCTGATTCGCGAACATCATCTGGAAGATAGACTCAGACAATTTCATCAAGCTGGACATGCAATTTTTGGTACATGTGCCGGACTGATTCTCTGCAGCACGGATGACAGTCACCAAACACAGGATCTCCGTCTGGGCTTCATAAACATGGAAGTTGAACGCAACGGCTTTGGTAGACAAGTAGCCAGTTTTGAAACAAAGCTGGATTTTAAAGGGATCGAGCGACCAGTGGAAGCCGTATTTATTCGTGCCCCATTTATAGAGAAAGTCGGACCAGGCGTCTCCGTCCTTGCTGAAGTGGAAGGAAGAATCGTTGCGGCCGAACAGAACAATGTGCTGGTGACGGCCCACCATCCTGAACTCACTGATGACTTTGCTGTACTTGAATACTTTATGAAAAAAGTCAGTTGATAAATATAGACGGATAATAAAAATCTGCCTGAACACCTCGTTCGACCACAGAGGGGTTCAGGCAGATTTTTTGCTTGTCATCCTGATTCCTGTCATAGTATAAACAAACCTTGAAGGAGATGTGAGACATGACAGAAGCAAAAGAAAAAGCATTGAAAATTTTGGACAAGAATGAAGTAGGCGTTTTAGCGACTGTATCAGGAAACAAACCTGTAGCACGCTATATGGACTTTAAAAGTGATGATTTTGTATTGTATACCGTTACGGATAAGCGTACTGAAAAAGTAGAAGATATTGAAGCGAACAATCATGCTTTCGTACTTATCGGCTACGAAGAGGGCGTATTCGACAAGGATTACCTTGAAATAGAAGCAACCGTTTCTCTGACACAGGATCAGGATCTTATTGACCAGGCATGGAATGATTATATGGATGACACATATAAGGGGAAAGACGATCCGAATATCCTGGTTCTTAAACTGACGCCACAAAAAGTAACACTGAAACTTAAGAAAGATGACGAGAGCATTCCTGTAGCGTTCTAATTGAATAGGCAAAAAAGACGGACCTTAGGGTAGCCGTCTTTTTTCATCTTAATTAGGTCTGCAGGCAGATCAGGAGGTCAAGAATGACTTCGTAATTAAAGAGCAATATATAAGTTAAACTAATACCAACTATAAATTTTTTCTCAATATAATCTTGTAGATAGAAATAATATAGAAAGGCGCCTTGTTATTATACATTTTTAACTCAAAATATACAAAGAGGTTCAAATAGTTAAATCAGGTCAATAACTGTAAGATAATGTACATAAATATACGAGTATAGTGCTGTATATATGATACAATTGCTCCAAAGCGTTACGAATTTAAACTATTCTAAGACTGGAACAGCTGTGCCGATGTATAAAACGTAGTGATAGCCCGACCGTCATATCTTAGCAGCAGGAAAGGTCTGAAGTATGAAGGGAACTTATATATGAAAAGAAAACTGTTATACTCTTTCCTTTTTCTTGCCGTGCTATTAGCTGCTTTACCGTATCTGCTCTGGCACGTGGACTCGGGAAAACATCTGGATGTACTCATTGTGGATAAAACGGTGCCTGATATGAGCTACAGAGAACACAGCGGCATCACATGGGCACTGAACCATTACAAGTATCTGACTAGTGAAGGAAATACTTATGATTTATCCGAAGATTATATAGGCTTTCACCCTCAAGATGATGGATCTTACAGTCTGACGGATTTGGAAAGTGCTGCGGATGAACCGGCTGACTTACTTTATATTGCAGATACATACGGGGTATATGAAAATGACTTTAATACCGGGCATGTCGATGGGTCACGATCTGATCTGATAGCTGGTGGGTTGACTCAGAAGGACGTATCGGAAATCTCACGACGTGTTCTGGAGCTTCAGACACCGCTGATAGCTGAATTTAACAGTTTCGCCAGCCCGACAGAATCGGAAATCAGAACGCAGTTCACATCTTTACTTGGAATCAGCTGGTCAGGATGGATCGGAAGGTACTTTACAGAACTAGATCCCACTGAAACGGATGAGCTTCCAGACTGGCTCATCTCGAGTTATGAAACACGCTCCGGTAATGAATGGGCGTTTAAGGATTCTGGTCTCGTATTCGTCAGTGAAGAAGATGAGGTTATCGTACTGACAGCTGGCGAGGATTTTGAAGGAGAAGGCGTGACGTTCCGATTTACTGACAGTGGTCGCGACTATTTTAATGAAACCCTCATATCAACTTACGCCTACTGGTTTGATGTCATAGTTGCTGAAGAGGCAGAGGTGCTTGCTGAATATGATCTTGGACTGACAGATAAAGGAGTGGAAGTGATGGAAGGATATGGATTCGATCAGATTCTGCCAGCGGTGACTCGAACTGGAAGCATAGAAACGCCACGCTACTATTTTGCTGGTGACTATGCGGATCTTGAACAGACACCATCAGTTTACCAGTACAGGGGATTCGATGCATTGAACAGACTGATCAGCCGACTTCAGTTTAGAGGCACCCAAGCCTTTTACTATCGGGCCTATCTCCCAATGATCAGTCAGATACTAGAGGATACATACACTAATGATAATGAAGAAACTGATGCTGAAGCAGGAGACGTTATTGCCTCAGAAACGAACGAACTTGCTGTTACTACCCGCATTAACGGAAAGGACTTTGAAATTCTGAAAGAAGACGACTGGCAGATACTGGATGTTGCAGGCGTCAATATGGGAATGGCCAGACCTGGTTCCTGGCCAGGAGAAGCGGCGATCAGCCTGGATGAGTACACCCGATGGATCAGACAGATTCACGACATGGGGGCCAACGTCATTCGAGTCTATACCATACACCCACCCGAATTCTACCAGGCTGTCTGGCAGCATAATCAGAACAGCGATACACCGATTTACATCATGCATGGGGTGTGGGTGGAAGAAGAGCAGCTGGAAACAGAGCTGGACGCTTATACTCCTGAAATTATTGATACATTTGAAGCTGAAATAAGAGATGTCGTGGATGTGATTCACGGTCAGGCTGAAATTCCTGAAAGACGAGGACATGCATCAGGGAATTTTACGTATGACATTTCACCATACGTCGCCGGATACATTTTAGGTGTAGAGTGGTACCCGAGGATGGTCGAGCAGACGAATGATCATCACGAAGACACGCCTGAATTTGAAGGAGAGTACTTCAAAACTCAGGAAGCTAATCCATTTGAGAAATGGCTGGCTGCCCGGATGGACTATACGGTCACATACGAAGCTCAGACCTATCAGGCTATGAGGCCTGTCAGTTTTACCAACTGGCCGACGACGGATCTGCTTGATCACCCGTCAGAACCCTCAGTAGAGGAAGATCTGGTTAGTGTGGATCCGAATCATATTTACGAAACAGAAGAAATGGAAGCCGGCTATTTTGCCAGCTATCATGTGTACCCTTACTATCCAGATTTTCTGAATCACGATCCGGAGTACCTGTCCTTTATTGATCACCGTGGAGAAGAAAACAGCTACGCCGGCTACTTGAACGATCTGATTACTGCGCATAGAATGCCGCTCATCGTTGCAGAGTTCGGTATCCCTGCTTCAAGGGGACAGACTCATAGAAACCCTTTCGGCTGGAATCAGGGATTCATGTCGGAAAAGGAACAGGGAGAGACAGTCGTCCGCCTATTTGATGATTTATTTGAACAGGGCGCTGCAGGAGGACTTGTTTTCACCTGGCAGGATGAATGGTTCAAGCGTACCTGGAATACCATGGAGCTCGACAACCCTGATCAGAGACCATACTGGTCCAATGTTCAGACGAATGAGCAGCGATTTGGCTTACTGGGATTCGAGACATTCAAGCACGTATTGAATGGGTCGGATGATACGTGGGCAGACACAGATAGTTTGCTTACGGACGAGTCGGGGCTAATCAGAACATTAAGCGTTGATCATGATGAAGCGTATTTGTATTTTAAAGCAGAAGTGGATACTGATAAATGGACATCGGCACACAGCCTGGCAATTTTACTGGATACTATACCTGAGCAGGGGAATCAGACAATCGACAGATTTTCATCTGCCTCGTTTGAAACAGGTATAGATTTTATGATTGAGCTTAGTCAGGTAAACCAGAGCAGAATCTGGATAGACCGCTATTATGATCCCTTTTATTTCCAGTATGGGGTCGAACGAAACGATCTTGAAAGTAACGATGCACCTGAACGAAACAGTGGAGCCTTTACCCCTGTCCATTATGTCTTGTCTAAACCGATGACAATTCCATCGACTGGAGAAGAGGTAGCATTTGATTACTATGAAACTGGCTTGCTAAGAGAAGGTATCGGAGACCCATCACATATTGACTATGATTCACTAAGTGATTATTACTACGACGAAGAACGAGGCGTTTATGAAGTGAGAATTCCGTGGCTGCTACTTAACTTTAAGGATCCCAGTCACAAAGAAGTGATGGGCGATTTTTATACTAATGGTTTTGAAAGTTCTGAATGGATTGATGGGATCGGATTAAAACTATTGGCTGTAAAAAATAAAAGTATCATCCAGCAATTGCCCACTGATAACGAATCGCTTGTGTACTCGTGGGAGAACTGGGAAGCCCCCGAATACAGAGAGCGACTGAAACAGTCCTATTATATACTTCAGGACTATTTGAAAGACAGGAGATGACGTATGAAAAAAGTGTTGGTAGTAGATGATGAAGCTGTATTGAGAATGCTGATTGTGGACAGTCTGGAAGATCTATACTGTGAAATCGATGAAGCAGAGAATGGAACAGAGGCATTAAAGATGATAAAAGATACTGTTTACGATGTTCTGGTCCTGGATTACATGATGCCTGAACTGACGGGTATTGAGTTGCTTCAGAGGCTGGATCAGGACGTAATTGATGAGACAACTATAATCATGCTGACTGCAAAAACCCAGGAAAAAGATCAGGAAAATGCGGCTTCAGCGGGAGTAGACATTTTTATGAAAAAACCGTTCAGTCCTATGGAGCTGTACACGGTCGTGGAGGAGCAGCTAAATGGCTGACAATAGGGAAAAGCAGCTGAAGATAAAACAGAAAATCTACAGACAGGCAGGGATTCTTGCTTTGATCCTCTATCTTATAACCACTGTAGGCATTCTTTTAATGAACAGAGCTCAGAACCGGATAGACAATCAATATGCAGAAAGCACAAAAAAATATAACGTGATCGGAGAGCTTGAAGGAAATCTTAACGAAGTCTTTTTCCGTGCACGAGGGTATTATGCTTTTCAAGAAGAGCAGGAACTGAATCTGTTGAATCAGACCATCGATGAATTGTCTGAAAGTATCGATAGGTTTCAGTCTCTACCATTGACTGCGGAAGAAGTGGTTTTAGGAGAAGGGTTGGCGGAGTTCTATGATATTTATACCCAGTCGATTCTCCCTGAAGCAATCGGGTATGTTGAAGACGATGACTATGCATCACTTAGAGAGTTAGCTGGAAGCGGGGCGAATGCTCAAGTTAATGAGTTTTTATCCTTCACAGAGACCTATCTTCAGGAAAGTCAGGATGAAAGAGATGCCTTGTATGAACAGGCCATCGACTTGACGAATCAGTT
Source organism: Alkalibacterium pelagium (assembly GCF_900109325.1). Taxonomy (GTDB): domain Bacteria; phylum Bacillota; class Bacilli; order Lactobacillales; family Carnobacteriaceae_A; genus Alkalibacterium; species Alkalibacterium pelagium. The sequence goes on along the minus strand of NZ_FNZU01000010.1, from coordinate 71,412 downwards.
CATTACTGGCTTTGTGATTTTAGGTCTGATCAGCCTTCTGACTGTTGTCTATATTACACGCAAACTTCTGAATGATATAACTCAGCCGATCAATGATTTTATCTATGCGACATCAGGATTTAGACAGAATAGAGAATGGTTAATGAAGTCCCAGTATAGATTTAAAGAGCTGCACATGCTGGCTGACTCGTTCAATGAACTGGCTTTGGAAGTTCAGGAAAAGGAAGAGGAACTGACTAGTCAGAATGAAGAACTGCTGGCTCAGCAGGACGAACTGGAATTCAGTCAGCAGAAGATGCAGGAGTACGTTGTGGAGATTGAAGCAATCAATAAAGCACTGAATGACTCTGCACTTTTGTGTATTACAGATGAAAATGGCATGATCGTCAGTGTGAACGACTTGTTCTGTAAAATTTCTCAATATGGTGAAGATGAACTGATAGGAAACACGACTCGGATACTTAAGACAGACCAGCAGAACGAAGGGTTCTTCAAAAATCTATGGCATACAATCACTAAAGGAAAAATCTGGACTGGAAAAATGAAGAACGAGAAGAAGGATGGGTCATACTACTGGATCAATGCAACAATCGTACCGTTTCTTGATTCGAAAGGTATACCTTACCGATACATTCTTATTGGCATCGATATTTCTGATAACATTGAAAATGAACTCAAGCTGGAGCATATGCTGATAGAGATGCAGGAATCCAATGAGCAAATCGAACGGTACAGTCAGCTGAATGAAGAGCTGACGGCAACAGTCGACAGACAGGAATTCCTGGACCAGGTACTAGCCTATATCAGAGGCGCAGTAACATTTGATAAAGGCCTGCTGATCAGTTTGAAGGAGAAGGACTATCAATCAGTCAACATGACACCAGACCTGATTGATAGGTTCATGGCAGAAGATGGTCATGGAGAAATGGCTGAAAGGCTCAAATCTGAACAGTTGTTTATCATTAAGCGTCAAGCGTCAAGTTCTGAAAAGGGCGTTGCTGATACTGACTTCAACTGCTGGGATCTGTATATTTCCGTATCTGGAGGAACAGATGACCTTGATCTGGTACTGGCAGTGACTAGAAAAGGAGAGCCATTTGAGGATGAAGAACTCAAGGAACTGTCTGTTTTGACTAGTCAGCTTAATGTAGCATGGAGCAGAATCACCATGTACGAAGCAGTGCTTAAGGAACGTAGTCTCAATGAGAGCATTGTCCAGAATGTCAGAGAAGGACTGCAGCTTGTCTCTTCAGATGGAGAGCTTCTACAGGCTAATGATACTCTTATCCGTTTGACTGGGGCAGAAGGTCTGCTTGACAAGGAATCTGTTAACGAATCCGACTGGATCAGCCTGTTTACCAGCCGAAGCAATGAACCTGAAGAACTTAAAGCATTCTACCATCAGTCGATGGCGCCGGAACAGAAAAGACTGAGCTCGATAAGATGTCAGATTGAGGACGGACAGGAAAGACAGATACAAATCTATGCTTCACCCGTCATGACTGCCGGTGAAAAGACTGGAACGATCTTTATGTACCGTGACATTACAAAAGAATTTGAAATCGACAGGATGAAATCTGAACTGGTCAGTACGGTCAGTCATGAGCTGAGAACTCCTCTTTCGTCCGTTCTCGGATTTACTGAGATGCTGATGATGAAAGAACTCAAACCGGAGAAGCAGAAACGCTATCTTGAGACTATTTACAAAGAAGCGAAAAGACTGACTAACCTGATCAACGATTTCCTTGATATACAGAGAATTGAATCAGGTAAGCAGGATTACGAGAAGACAGAAGTCAACATGAGTGAACTGATCATGCAAGTGATTGAGAGTTTCAGACATAAGACCAGTCATTCCATCTACCTTCAGGATGCTGCTTACATTACTGCCATACAGGCCGATCCCGACCGGATGGTTCAGGTACTGACCAATCTGATCAGTAATGCTGTTAAGTTCTCACCAGATGGAGGTAAGATAGCCATCAAACTTGAAAACAGACGAAATGAACTGAGTATCAGTATTACAGACAGCGGTATTGGTATTCCATCATCTGAGCTGCCTCACATGTTTACGAAATTTAAGCGGATAGACAATAGCGCCAGCAAAAAAATTGGAGGCACAGGTCTTGGCCTTGCCATAAGCAAAGGCATCATCGAGGCTCATGATGGGACGATTAGACTGGAGTCTGAAGAAAATGAAGGGACTACCGTCTACATTAGTCTTCCATTAAGTCCAGAGTATTCTACCCTTGACATGGGTGCTCATATGGATCAGCAGACTGAAACAAAAGGAACAGTACTTATCGTAGAAGATGATATTAGTTTCGCTTCCATGTTGTCTGAAACGTTAAAAGCCAATGGGTTCCGAGTAATCCATTATCTTAGCAGTCAGAATATCGTTTCTATTGCCAGTCAGCAGCCTCTAATAGGTATAGTGATGGATCTCATTCTGGAAGATGGTGTTTCCGGATGGCATCTGATCAGTGAAATCAGAGAAAATGACAAGACGAAAGACTTGCCGATAATCGTATCATCTGCAGTGGACAAGACGGCAGAAACAGCAGGCACATTCAATCTGACAGACTACCTTGTCAAGCCATACTCACCTAATGATCTGTCTGTCATTGTCCTTGATTTGTGGGAGAAACAGTCTGGACATATCAACTGAAAAGCATGTCGGGACTAACCAGACAGGAGGGATATTTTGAATAACGAAAAATTTGAACAAATGATAAAGAAAAGTCAGAGAAAGTTTCTGATTGAACACAATGAACAGCTCACTCATATCTCCCGTAATCTGATTGCGTTTCTGAATAACCGACACGAAAACGACTTCCAGTCATTGTACCAGTTTTTCCACAGAGTTAAAGGGACGGCCGGCACAATCCAGCTGATGGAAATATCGGAAACTGCAGGAGAACTTGAAGAACTGATGACTGACCGTGAGATCCATCAGACCAATTTTCAGAATGTGATGGAGAAACTGGTAAAAGGAACCGGCCATCTTTTACATTTAGTAGAGATGCATCTCGAGCAGATCCTGATGGAAGGAAATGAGTATGCTGTGAGTACTGAAAAAGAAGAAGAGAGTGCACTCTTCAATGGAAAAGTACTCGTACTGGATGATGACGTGACGTTGCTCAATTATCTTGATCAGGTTCTGACTAGTCAGGGTTACGAAGCGATAATTACAGATAAACCGGACGAGGCGCTCGAACATATTAAAGTCTCGTCAGTCGACTTGGCTATTCTCGATATGGTGATGCCTGAAAAATCCGGACTTGATATCTATAAGGAAATCATGGCGGTCAACAGTCGGCTACCAATTATCTTCATGACCGGACTCAGCAGTAAAGAGTTTAGAAGCGAAGCATTTAGAGAAGGTGCAGACTATTATCTGCAGAAACCGATTGATTCAGATGAACTGATAGCACGAATCAATGGACTGATACGCAAGAGTAAACTGAATGCCAGCAGGAATAACAGAGATGAACTTACAGGTGTTTACACCCGCAAGCACTTTTTAGATGAATTCGAAAAGTACCGCAATTTGTTTCTTGAGAACAGACTGCCATTTGCTGTGGCATTTATGGATCTTGACGATTTTAAAAGGATCAACGACACATATGGGCATCTAGCAGGTGACGATGTTCTTGTAAAGTTCTCTGAGGTCATGCGTGCGCACGTTGAACCAGATGGATCTGTATTCAGATTTGGAGGAGACGAATTCCTTCTTCTTATACCGGAAAGTGAAGGGGACCGGGCGAAACAGATTATTGAGAATTTGAGGGAAGATGTCAATGATTTGAATATGACTGACAAGCAGACTGGGGAGTCAATCAGAATATCTTTCAGTGCAGGAGTCGCTGAGTATACTTCAGAAGAACAGACGAAAACTACACTGCTCGAAAAGGCCGATAAAGCCTTATATGCAGCCAAGGAACAAGGGAAGAACCTGACGGTCATGCAGAATGAAGTGAAGGAACTTGAAAAGAACAGAATACTCGTTGTTGATGATGAGCAGCTGCTGGTCAGCATTATACAGACTAGACTGGGCTACCTCGGCTATGATGTCGATCACGCAAAAGACGGACAGGAAGCCTTGCTGAAACTTGAGGCAAATGAGTATGATCTGATCCTTCTTGATATCATGCTTCCCAAAGTGACGGGGACAGAAGTGCTTAAACGAATTAAAGGAAAAGAGCTGAACCGGACGGCGAAAATTATGATGATTTCGGGTAGACACAGTGAATCATCTGTTCTTGAGAGTTTAAGATTAGGCGCACACGACTTCTTTGAGAAGCCTTTTTCTCTGGATGTTCTGGAACATAAAATCAAGAAATTACTGACGTCGTAAAGGAGGTCTCAAAATGACAGCATCCATCGTATGGCTACTGCTGACAGTACTGATTTCAGTCAATGTCCTTCTGTTTCTTTTTGTATTGATCAAGAAGATGATTATGAATCGACTCAATCATTTAAAAGAACCTGTGAGAAAAGAATATGAAGAGGCCTTCGTTCGATTTATTGCCGGTCAGGATGATTCTCTTTCGATAAATCCACAGACGGTAGTTGAAAAGAAAGTCTTTCGGTCACTTCTTCTTCAATACAATATGTATATTGAACAAAATCGGTTGAAAAAGGTGCTGGATTTAGAAGAAGGGAAGGCCCTTGAAAAAGATATTGAGAAACTAATTAAAAGCAGAAACGTGTGGAACAGGAAGATCGGAATATATCTGGCTGGTGAATACAAGTTGACGTCACTCACTCCTGTAATTAGAAAACAACTGAATAAAAGTGACCATGACCTCCTGTTCATCACATCAAAGGCATTGATCAGTCTGGCCGATGACACATACCTTAAGGATATTCTTAATGCAGTTACATCAACAGATAGCCTGACGAGAAATCAGATTCTGTCTCTGCTGGAGGGGATAAGAGGAGACATTCGTGGGGTTCTTAAAGAAGTTGTTGAAACTGGTCATGAGGAACTAAAAGCGATCGCTGTTGAAGAAGCTGGAAAGAGACAGTACAGCGAAAGTGTTGAGTGGATCAGAGAAATGCTACAAAACGGAGATAAAGAACTTAGAATTTCTGCTTTAAAGGCCAGTTATAGTATCGGTCACATAGAGGACGAAGAATTTCTGAAGGCAGTGTTTTCTGCAGTCAGAGATGACTATTGGGAGGTCAGGGCTTTTCTGGCACGTTTTTTGAGAAAAGTAGCGTCGGAAAAATCAGTAGATGTTCTTGTTGAATATATGCAGGACTCCAGCTGGCATGTGCGACGCAACGCAGCTGAGTCGCTTCTGCACCATGATGAAATGGGACGGACAGCACTTGTCAGGCTGCTGGATTCGGAAGATACTTTTGCCAGAGAAACAGCTCGTGCAGTTCTGGATAAAGACGCACTGTCCCGTTCATTGTAAAAGGCAATTGGGACAGCTGCTCAAGTAGAGGCAGAAGACAAGGTTAGGAGACTTATATGTACGCTATTGCAGAATTTTTAAGTGCTTTTATAATAAGATTCAATTATTTTGTTCTATACTATATGGTCAGCATCAATACGTTCTACGCCATTCTGTTTATTGTGGCCATCAGAGCGTTGTATATTGACCGCAAAAAGAAACGTTACTGGTCCTATGCAGATATGGCCGGATCATCATATACGCCTCCTTTGTCAATCGTTGTGCCAAGTTACAATGAAGAGGAGACGATTGTTGATAATGTTAAAGCCCTCTTGAGTCTGGAATATAATGAATTTGAACTCATTATAGTAAACGACGGATCAAAAGATGATACCCTTGGCCAGCTGATAAGGGAATTCGATATGGTTAAAATGGACATGCCCTATAGAAAGGAAATTAAGACAAAAGAAGTGAATGGACTGTACCTGTCCGCCTTATTTGAAAATATCGTTGTTGTAGATAAAGCTAATGGAGGAAAGGCAGATGCTCTTAATGCAGGTATCAATATGTCAAAATACCCGATCATTACTTCGATTGATGCAGATTCCATTATTGAAAGAGATTCGCTCATCAAAGTAATCCGACCATTTGTTGAAGATCCGACTGTCGTTGTTTCGGGCGGTGTCGTCAGACCGGTCAACGATTGTACCGTGGACAAAGGATTCATTGAAAAAGTAAGATTGGCCAAAAGTAATCTTGCACGGTTCCAGACAGTAGAATACTTAAGAGCGTTTCTCTTCGGACGTCTGGGATTAGGTAGTCTCAATGCTCTTCTCATCGTCTCAGGGGCCTTTGGCGTCTTTAAAAAGACTACGGTTATTGATGCCGAAGGATACACGGAGGATACGATCGGAGAAGATATGGAACTGATTGTGAAAATTCACCGAATGATGCGCGATAAAGGGAAAGCCTATCAGATTGTCTTTGTTCCTGATCCGGTCTGCTGGACACAGGTACCTGAAGATACTGCAGTTCTTAAAAGCCAGAGGAAACGATGGCACATTGGGCTTATGGACAGTATGATCAAACACAAGAAAATGATGTTCAATCCAAAATACGGTATAGTCGGTATGCTGGCTATGCCTTACTACTTTTTTGTTGAAATGCTCGGAGCAATAGTAGAAACCTTAGGTTATCTGACATTCGTCGCTTCTTTCTGGCTGGGTCTGATAAATTTTGAATTCTTTATGCTTTTCCTTGGTGTATCCGTATTATATGGCATTTTTCTTTCATCGAGTGCCATTCTTCTGGATGAGTACAATTTTTCAAAGTATTCGGAAATTAAGGAATACTTGCTGCTGATGCTTTACAGCATTATTGAAAATGTGGGGTACAGACAACTGACTGCCTGGTGGCGATTCAGTGCATTTTTGACTTACAGAAAGAAAAGCAAGGTGTGGGGCGATATGAAACGGACCACATTCAGCAAAGAACAGTAACAGCGAAGGGTCTATTGTGATATAGTTAAGATAATCATGATGGACAATTGGAGGAGTGGAAATGCTTCATTTTCAGAATGGAAATCTTACGGTATTCAAAAGTACATTATTTCAAACGACCACAGTGATCATAGAAACAAAACAGGCGATAATCATGACTGATCCAAACTGGCTTCCTGAAGAAGTGAAGGAAATCAGAAGTTATATCGATGAGCGCCTAGGCGACAGAAAACTTTATATCATTTATACACATAGTGATTATGATCATCTGTTAGGTGCCGGTGCTTTTCCGGATGCGTTTGTTATTGCCTCGAGAGCTTTTCATCATAATAAACGAAAAGACCAGATCGTTGATGAGATGAAGGCATTCGATCGGAGCTATTACATTGAAAGAGACTACAATCATTGCTACCCAACAGTCGACCGTCTGATAACGACAGATAATGATCTATTGAAGCTGGGTGAGGTGACGCTTAAATTTTATCTTGCCCCAGGCCACACGGAAGATGGCTTGTTTACGATAGTTGAACCCTACTGTTTCTTTTTATCAGGAGACTATCTTTCTGATGTCGAGTTTCCATTCATCTATAGTAGCTACAAAGATTATAAGAGGACAGTGAAGAAAGCCCAATCGATCATGGATAATTACGACATCAGCTACCATGTGCCCGGACATGGAAATGTGACTGACTCTAAAGAAGAGATTATGGACCGCTTGAACTTTTCAGATTACTACTTAAGCCACTTATCAACAGATTTTGAGAAACTGGAAGATGAGTGCAGAGCCCGTTATCAATTTTTTGAAGGAATGAAAGAGAATCATCGGAAGAATTATGATTTAGCTGCTTCTGAATTGAAGAACAAGAAACGATAAGAGGAGGTCGGACACTGTTATTAGTAGTGTTCGGCTTTTTTAGTAGGCTGGAACTGAGTGAGTGAAGATAGTCGTGGCGGAAAGTTTGGGCGAATAGTCCATATGTCAGTTTATGAACCATTAGGCGATCGATTGAAGACACGAATGGTTTATATAAAAATATATGGTACATTCTCAGTCAAAAAAACAATGGGAATGAACCATAAACTCTTTTATGGTTCATTGGTGAACCATCTAAGTTAAGACTGAACTGGCGAATACCTTATTAGTACGATATATCAGGTATGGGGTAATGATTAGAAGATACGGATGCCGTGTAACCTGTACTTATGAGGAATTTGCACTCTAAATAATCAGACGAATACCCCACAAAAGTCAGTTATGAGGCAATCACCATCTAAAAAACACCTCTAGGGCTGAAAGGAAAAAAATCCTTCAGATTTTTAAATAAAAAAAGCTGATCTGCAGCTTTTTAACAGATCAGCTTCCTATCAGAGTTAGATATTAAGGAATCATCGTCTTCAGTTCATCTAGTGTCATCCCCGCGTATGGATCATCCAATGGCAGATCTTCATTTTCAATGACTAAAGTGATCTCAACTTCCCAGTCATTGTTTACTTCAAAACGTTCGACTGTATGAGTGGAGTCGAACGTTTCATCGTAGTACCGACTGGCACCTTCAAGAGTGTCGTCACTCTGGACAAAAACGATTGATTCATCAGAGAAATACAAGTACTCACCAGGTTCAAACCCTTCATTGAAAAAAATGATAATTTCTTCTTCAGGAGCAGGTTGCGGCCTGGTCGGGTCGACCATTGGGATCATCCCTATTTCTTCGCCAGTTTCCGGATCCCAAACCCAATGAACAAAATACCTCGGGTAACCAATGGTAATCTCTTCGGAATCAAGCTCTCCTTTTAATATCTCGTTCACCTTGAATGAATAGTAGGCTATGCTCTCATCTCCCCAGGACTCGGGAACATCAGCTGGTTCTTCACTGACATAACTGCCTTTGACGATATAATCTGAATACATGATCATCTGGTCAACCGTCTGACCGGAGTATGGAACAATAACTTCTGTCATGCCGAAAGCATTGTCATCGATCCAATCAGCCTGGACAGGCGAGTCAACAATATCTTCATCAGGAATAAAAGACAGGAATTGCTCAGATACTTCTGGAGAAAAGGTATAGATATAATGTGTTTCAGCTGCATCCATTACCGTACCTCGTGTCCCATCAGGTGAGATCCAAAGGTGAAAAGCTTCAGTAGAACCGTCCACGTACTCTATTTCCAGCCCATATAAAGGAGCAGACATAGCAACGATTCCTGGCTCGCGATTTGACCCTTCTATCATCTCATCGATTATAAAGGTGAGGTCGTCTGGATCAGTCAGTTCTGCTATATATTCCAGATCCAGGTTGCTGGCGAAACGGGAAGAATAGGAGATTCGAGCCCATGTTGGATCAGCTCGTTCTACTTCTCTAAGATAATGAGTTGCTCCACTCCCGCTCGAATCGTAAATCCCTTCTTCCTGTTCATCTATAAAGGCACTTTCCGCTTCTGTCCCGTTATCCGTATTGTCACATGCAGCTAGTAAGGCGAGGCTCAATCCGCTCAGTAATACAAGGTTGTATACTCTCATTGTCTGGTCTCCTTTAAATATAATATATAATATAGAAATAGGCTGACTCATCGTATTAAATGTGAACGTATTCATTCTAATTGTCGCTGTTGTACCATATGCTGTTGAAACCTGCTTTAAAATGCTAGTAAAAATTTAACATCAATCGGGTCAAGATATGGGGAAATCATTTGATGCATTTTAGATCAAGCAGTATAGTATAATGAAAAGAACCGATAGTATCTTATTATGAAAAGGATAGTAAAGTAAAAAGGGGAGAGCTATGTTTTATTATAAAATCGATGATGAGTTGAGTCTTAAACTGAAAGATTATCAGGACACGGAAGACCTGTATGCCCTGATAGAAGCATCAAGAGAACATTTGAAAGTGTGGATGAACTGGATACATAATGTAAACAGCGAGGAAGATATCAGAGAGGGCACAAAAAGGAATCTTCAACAATTCGCAGATCAGAAGGCTATGAATTATCTAATTATTTACAAAGGGGAAATTGCGGGTACTGTCGGTTTGAAAGGCTTCAACTGGGATGTTAAGAGTGCTGAGATCGGCTACTGGCTGGGACCTGACTTTCAAGGGAAAGGCATCATGACTCGAGCAGTGAATGCGTTGATGGAATACGGATTCGACTATGTTGGTCTGGATAAACTTGAGGTCTGGGCTGCTGAAGGAAACACGAGAAGCAGGAGTATACCTGAAAGACTGGGCTTCGTGCAGGAAGGCATGCGCAGACAGAATGAAATCCTGGACGATACTTATCACAATATGATTATATACGGTATGCTCAAGTCTGAATGGGAAGCTGAACCTGAATAATTAAAAAAGCCTGGTCCAATCGCCTTTTCTAGCCGTATCAGTTGGTATACGACCATCTATCCTTTAAAATTAACAATAGATGCATAGAACGTGAATTCTATAAGGAGGATTATTTTATGACACAAAGAAAAGTAACTGACACTAAACCGTTGAACAGTCTGACACTGAAACTGAAGAATCTAAATGATCAGGTAATGGTCATCACAGGCGCAACTAGCGGAATTGGACTTGTGACAGCTCGTATGGCAGCTGAAAAAGAGGCCAAGCTTGTTCTTGCAGGAACAGAAGAAGATGCACTGAAAACTCTGACAGATGAATTGAAGAATCAGGGAACCGAAGTGGTTTATGTCGTCACTGACGTGTCTAAAAAAGAAGATGTCGATCGACTCGCTGAGGAAACAGTAAAAGAGTATGGTGGCTTTGACACATGGGTCAATAACGCAGCCGTGGCAATCTATGGACACATTACAGATGTTCCGATTGAAGACGCCAGACAGCTCTTTGAAGTCAACTACTGGGGAACCTTGTATGGATCGCTGGCAGCACTGAATCATTTTAAAGACAAAGAAACAGCAGGTGCATTGATCAACCTGGGCAGTGTAGTAGGTAACCGCACATTTCCTATTCAGGGAACCTATTCTTCTTCCAAATTTGCTGTGCACAGTCTGACTGATGCGCTTCGCATGGAAGCTGAAAAAGATCACATCCCTGTCGTTGTATCCCAGATCCATCCTGCACGCGTCGACACGCCATATGGAGACCATGCTGCAAGTTATATTGACAAAGCACCGTCTCATGATGCAATGATGTACCCACCCGAGAGCGTAGCTGAAGCTATTCTGCATGTGGCTCAGAATCCGACTCGAGACATGTTCGTTGGTGGACAGTCTAAAATGATTAGTCTCATGGCAGCTATCATGCCTCGATTCACTGATCACTTCCTTGAGAAATCTGTGTACAAGACAAACTATGATGAATCAAGAGAAGCCGGTTCGCCCAAAGAGAGTACCCTTCATGGAAATGCGGAAGAGTTGAAAGAAAGAGGTACTAACAGCGGCTGGCATAGAAAAGGAAGCTGGATGGTCAAAGCTAAAAAACACCCGCTGCTTTTCTGGCTGCCGATAATCGGCCTGTTCCTGACAATCTTTACGCTTCTGCTTCCTTCAAGCTACAAGAAGAAAAACATGCACAAAGCTAAAAAAATGATGCATAAGAAAAAGGCTAAAGCGATGGTTAAGCATCCGAAAGCCGCTTTTAAGGCTGAGAAGGCTATGTGGAAACACCCTAAAGCAGCGATGAAAGCTGAAAAAGCTATGATGTAAATAAATGAATATATAAAATAATGGGGCGCATAAAGAATGCCGGTATCAAGAGATTGAATGTCTCTGATCCGGCATTTTTTACCCAGCTAGCTCTTTACAACATTAGCGATATGACCATCGATGAGTCTCATCAAATCCTCGGCATTGATTTCAACGGATACGCCGACCTTGCCAGCACTGAAAATAATAGTTTCAAACTGTTCTGCAGAGGAGTGAAGGACGGTTTGGAAAGTTTTTTTCATTCCGATGGGGGAGCATCCCCCGTGTACATAACCAGTCAGAGGCAGAAGTTCTTTCTCCTTGATCATGCTTACGCTTTTTTCATCGACAGATTGTGCTGCTTTTTTCAGATCCAGTTCTTCATTGACTGGAATGACAAAGACATAGACTTCATTAGATTTTCCTCGAGTGACTAGAGTTTTGAACTGTTTTGCAGGATCATTGCCCATTTTTCTTGCAACGTCTGTTCCACTGGAGACATCTGAGCCGAAGTAGTGGTGTTCTTTGTAATCAATGTTCTGCTGTTCCAATTGTCTGATGACATTTGTTTTGACTTGTTTACTCATGTGAGATCCTGCCTTTCTTTAAATAGATCGACTGTCCTGCTTATTAAATATCTGTATGCGTGGTACGATTATCTCTCAACTATAAAAGAATGACAAGAACCCTTTTCAAAGGCTGGCTATAGAAGAGCAGGAAAAAAGCACGCAGTCTGCTTGAGCACAGAATAGACGTGCTAATAGCAGAAAGGTGCCTTAATATAAAAATTACTTCTTTATAAAGACAAATTCAGGATACCCACTTCCTGGAGTCTGGACCTTATTCTTCCTCTTCAGTCTCTGTCCCGTCGCCTGATTCAGCATCGTTTTCAGTGTCTGTTTCGCCATCGGTCCCGTCATCGCCATCGATGTCAATATCGACGTCCAGATCTGCATCATCGCCACCATCATCAATCTGCTCTTCAGTCTGATCACCAGTATCAGTGTCAGTAGGGGTTTCTCCATCTCCCATGAAGAACATGACGACGATTACTCCTACAATTATGACAAGGGCAATGAGAAACAGGGCAAAGAGACCGGTGCGTCGATTCTCTTCACGTCTATGCGGATCGTTATTTCTGTCTGCCAACTATACCACTCCTTTTGTTTGATATAGTAAGATTATCATAATCATGCAGCAAACTGTAATAATATGCTCCTTAAAAAAACCAGCCAAGAGGGACCTTAGCTGGCAGTTCAATCGTATTCGTAACGAGAAGCTTTTATCTTTCTCAGATGACAGGGTAAAGTTACGCTACGTTATGTTCTACTTCTACTGCTGCACGTTCAAGCAGAGGTGGAATTCTTGGGACAGTTAGTGGAGATACAATAAAGGTTAAAGCCATGAAACCAGCTAAGACTAATGCAAAAGCTTTTTTATGTTTTTTCATGAAAATCCTCCTTATTTCTGCGATAGTTTATTGTTAATTTCCGTCAGCGCCAGCTGAGAAAAAGATAAAAGTTTTTTGTTGTTTTGAAGCCTGAAAATACTGGAAGAGAGCTCAAAGCACTCTTTTGAATCCTCTAGATTACCTAATTTATAAAAAATATGTCCTTTTGTGTGGTGATAATCCCCTAACGAGTATAGAGAATTATTTTGTACTAACATGTCAATTCCCTCAGACACATATGAGAGAGCTTCCTTGTTGTTATCTAATTGTTCTAAAGCTAATGCATAATTTAATGTAATTTTAGCGCGTATTTCAATGCTGACTGATTCATCTAGGATATCTATTCCTTTTTTGTACGATTGTCTTGCTTGTTCAAAATCGTCTCTTTTATAGTATATGATTCCGCGAGCATTGTAAACCTCTACAGCTAGTTCAGTTTCAACATCATCGAGATAAATACCATTCAATATCTCCAAGGCTTTGTCACTTCGATTATATAACTGGTATTCTAATGAGGCATCAATCATAGCAAAAAACACCTTATCGTTAACATCACGAGAGCTATTAATTAATAGCTTGTGATGATCAAGCAGTAATTCTATCGTTTTGTAGTCTCTATTTAAAGAGTACTGCCTGATGTTCTTCTTAACATCCTGAAGCTCATTCTTTTTACTGTTGTCATTCTCTGCCTTGATCAGTTCGTTTTCTTCAAGACCCAGCCTTTGTTCCAGCTTATCTAAAATGGCTTTTTTCGGCACGATATCTCCTTTTTCTACACGGCTGATCAGAGCCTGTGCGCAGATATCTTTTGCCAATTGCTGTTGAGTTAAACCAAGCTCTTTTCGCTTGATTTTTATGATTTCTCCTAATTTCATTTTCATCCCACGCTTTCTATATATGGAAGTATAATTTATTGGAAGCCGTTTAGCAATCAAAAATATTAAATATTATTAAAAAGATTTTTTCTTAATAAAAATGCAACAATTTGACAATGAAAAATAGACGCGGTATAATTACCTCGAATTCGAAATAAATTGCTCAAAGCCATAAGAGCCTTTATAGCAGAAATCGCTTGAGCAAGCTTTTAATGAGAAATTCGAGTTTAAATAATATTTCACAAACGATGTAAGATAATACAGGAGGAGATTTAAAATGAAAGAATTGACAGGGATTCATCATGTTACAGCAATTACCAGCAGTGCGGAGAAGATTTATGACTTTTTTACGCACATTTTAGGGCTTAGACTGGTTAAAAAGACAGTCAATCAGGATGACATTCAAACCTACCATCTCTTTTTTGCTGATGACAAGGGAAGTGCAGGGACTGACATGACTTTCTTTGACTTCCCGAACATTCCTAAAGGTGTTCACGGAAATGATGAAATATCTAGAACGTCATTCAGAGTGCCGACAGATGAATCACTCACTTATTGGGTCGAACGATTCGAGCGATTGGACATTGAAAATGATGGAATACAGGAACAGTTCGGTAAACAAGTACTGAAGTTTAAAGATTTTGATGACCAGCAGTATCAGCTGATCTCAGATGAGAAAAATGAAGGAGTGGAGTCTGGAACGCCATGGCAGAAAGGACCGATTCCTCTGGAACATGCTATTACTGGACTGGGCCCAATCTTCCTGACTTATGCTGACTTCGATTACATCAAAGCTGTCCTTGAACAGGTATATAGTATGAGAGAAATTGGACAAGAAGAAACCTTCCATCTGTTTGAAATGGGCGAAGGTGGAAATGGTGCTCAAGTCATTGTTGATGTTCAGGAAAACTTGCCAGTGCATCGTGAAGGATTCGGAACAGTTCACCATGTGGCGTTCAGAGTGGACGATAAAAAAGCAATTGAAGACTGGATCACTCACTATCAGCAGTTCCAGCTTCCTAATTCAGGATTTGTCGACCGCTTCTTCTTCCAGTCCCTGTATGCAAGAGTAACGAGAGGTATTTTAATTGAACTGGCTACAGAAGGTCCTGGATTCATGGGTGACGAACCTTATGAAACTTTGGGGGAGAAATTGTCTCTTCCTCCGTTCCTGGAGAATAGCAGAGAATCGATTGAAAGTCAGGTCAGACATTTCGATACAGTGAGAAGCACAAAGACATTTGAAAAAGAATAACAGATAAACACAAAACAGCAGAAAAACCAGGGCATTGAGAGCTCTGGTTTTTCTGCTGTTTAATATGAGTAAAAACAAGGCCATCCTCTATACCCATGAGGATGAATTTTATCGGTATGCTGCTTACCAGTTCAGAATACCGATGATCAGCACTACGAGTATGGCAATTGGCGCAATGAACTTCACTGTAAAGATAAAGAGCCCTGACCATGCAGTTCCGCTTGTATCTGTATGAGTTAGGATATCCTCTTTCTTCCAAGTCCAGCTCACAAATAGTACTGAAATCAGAGCACTCAATGGAAGGAGTAGGTTTCCGGTGAAGCCATCAATGAAGTCCAGGAAACTGTCTCCCATAATTGTTATTTCCATGGCTCCCTGGCTCAGTGAACTCAATACACCCAGTAAAGAAATAACGAGTCCAACAATCAGCGTAACTGCTTTACGGGACATATTTAACCGGCGCATAAAGTAAGATACGGATACTTCCAGCAGCGAGATGGCTGATGATAGCGCGGCTAATGAAAATAGGATAAAGAATACGAGGCCGACAATCGTTCCAATGCCACCTAAGGCTTCAAATATATTAGGAAGCACGATAAACACAAGTCCCGCCCCTTCAGCAGGATCAAGTCCGAAAGCGAATAACGCCGGGAAGATGATCAAGCCGGAAATAATTGCAAACACAGTATCCAAAACGATGATAATCGCAGCGGAAGAGGTCAGACGCGCGTCAGGTTTCAGGTAACTGCTGTACGTCAGCATGATGCCCATTCCAAGGCTTAGTGTGAAGAATGCCTGTCCCATGGCACTGAGATAGATATTAGGATCAGCAAATGCGCTCCATTCGGGTCTGAACATGAAGTTCAGGGCTTCAGCTGTTCCACCAAGTGTGAGACTGTAGGCTGCCAGTATGATGACTAGAATACTCAGGATAGGCATCATCCATTTACTGGACAACTCGATTCCTTTCTGTACCCCGATAAAGACTATCCCGATTGTCAAAGCCATGAAGACGAACTGCCAGACGACCGGGGATACAGTGCTGCCTATGAAACCGGAGAAGAATTCAGAAGAATCTCCAGTAATTCCACCAGTCAGATATTCAAAGGTGTAACGTAAAGACCAGCCTCCGATTACGCCATAAAACGACAGAATCAGAAAAGCAGCTAATACACCCAGTCCTCCAGCTATAAACCAGGGTGATTTTGGAGCAAGCTTCTTGAACGCTTGAACGGCATCAGCCTGTGAGCGGCGTCCGATAGAGAATTCAATCAGCATGACAGGAAATCCGAGGAGCAGGACGCTTAATAAATAAATAATCAGAAATGCTGAACCTCCGCCTTCTCCCATGGCGTATGAAAATCGCCAGATGTTTCCCAAACCTACTGCAGAACCCATAGTAGCTAAAATAAAGCCCCAGCGGGATCCCCATTGCTCTCTTTTTTGTTCCATTATAATTAAACACTCCTTTTCTTTATGTAATGAACAATATTAAATTAGTATACATCATAAATGAGTATAATTGAATTATTTTCTAATCTTTTGCTCATTTTTAAAAAAATTAAAACAAACTTCCTTTTGTATGCGTTTTATAAAGTGAGTGTAACGCTTTATATTAAGCGGAACAAGGGCAAGTTTCAGAATGTAAATGATGGAAAATAGTGATTAAATACACAAAGTGACATTAGATCGTGAAAAGAAAGCGTTTGCATATAGAAAATAATGATTGAGGTATAAAAACTTTTGATACTATAAAGAGTCATTATTTTCAGAAATCTAGTAATTAAAGGGAACTATAATAAAATGAGAATAGTCTGAGTATAGATAGAATTTATAGCACTATAGGTTTTAAGTATTTGAAGTTAAATGAATATAAGGTAAACTTAAATTAAGCGTTTACATAAAATAGGGGGATTATTTATGCATACTGTAGCAGTTGCTGGGGGCTCGAGATCGGAGGTCAAAGAGCTGGTCCAGCTGAGTGTTGAAGATTGGGGAGACCAGGTAAAATTTATTGTATTTGATACTGAAGATAATATTGATTCAAATGACCTGTGGGAGTACCGGGGGTATTCATCCGAAGAAGATATGGTTAGAGAAGCTGTCAGGAGTGTCGCTTCCGGAGAATCGGATATTCTACTTAAAGGTGGGATAAAAACTCATACCCTCCTGAAAGAAGTGCTGAAAAAAGAATATGCGCTTAAAAAGCAGAAACTATTGTCGCATGTCGCTTTAGTCAATCTCCCGGCGCTCGATCGGCATATTCTACTGACGGATGCCGGGATGAATATCACACCCGATGATGATCAGCTTGAGCAGATCATAAATAATGCCATACAAGTCGGCCAGTCCATTGGCCTGATTAAGCCCAAAGTGGCACTGATAAGTTCTGCTGAAAATGTCAATCCCAAGATGCCTTCATCGTTAACGGCTGACCGGTTGACTAAGCGGTTCAAAGATCATGAAGAGGCGACGGTATACGGTCCCTTATCACTGGATCTCTCTCTTTCCGAAGCAGCAGTAGCAAGCAAGCGATTTACTGGTCCAATAGCAGGAGATGCGGATATCTTAGTCGTTCCTAATATCGATGTCGGTAATGTTTTATATAAAACATTTCTTCTATTTGGTGATGCAACGATTGGCGGGACGATTGTAGGGACTAAAGTACCAATCGTTCTGACTTCAAGAAGTGACAAGGTCAGAAGTAAATTATATGCCTTGCGGTTTGCCTTGATGCAGGCCGAAAGCAATCAGTAAGTTATAAGCAGGAGGATTTCAATGAAAGAGTATATACTAGCAATCAATCCAGGTTCCACATCTACTAAAGTATCCTTGTTCAATAATAAGGAAGAAGTAGCGGCAAGGACCATCAGACACAGCACGGAAGAAATCGGCCAGTTTGACGGCGTCATGCAGCAGAAAACCTTTCGAATGGAGCTGATTCTTTCTTTTCTGAAAGAAGAAGGGCACGATGTAGAGGCTTTGAGAGCTGTAGTGGGAAGAGGCGGGCTACTTAAGCCCATACCTGGCGGCACTTATTTGGTAGAGGAAGAAATGCTCAAGGACCTGGAAGAAGAAAAATATAATACACATGCTTCTAATTTAGGAGCCGTTCTGGCCAATGAGATTGCAGAACTGGCTGGAGTCGAGGCCTTCATTGTTGATCCTGTCGTTGTGGATGAACTGGATGATGTCGCCAGAATTTCAGGTCTGAAAGGGATCGACCGGAGAAGTGTCGTACACGCCTTAAATCAGAAAGCAGTGGCCAGAAAAGTTCTCCGGGAAAAGGGCAAGGCATACGAGGAAAGCAAGGTGATTGTGGCCCATATGGGTGGAGGATCAAGTATTGCCGCTCACAATCAGGGTCAGATGATCGATGTAGTCAACGGACTGGATGGGGAAGGCCCCTTTACTCCAGAACGAACTGGCGGACTGCCCCTCTATGACTTTGCTAAGATGATACTGGAAGAAAAGCTGGATCTCGATGACATAAAAAAGAGACTTGCAGGAAAAGGTGGCATGTACTCGTACTTAAAAGAAATTGATCTGAGGAATGTTGTTGAACGCATCGATAACGGAGATGAAGAAGCGGAACTCATTCTGGAAGCAATGACATACCAGGTAGCGAAAGCCATTGCCGAGATGGCAGCTGTTCTTAAAGGCAAGGTGGACCTTATTATTCTGACTGGAGGCATCGCCTATGCTAAGCTTGTAGTAGAACTGATCAGCGAGCGGGTGGACTGGATCGCACCTGTGACCATCCATCCTGGCGAAATGGAAATGGAAGCCTTGTATGAAGGCGTGATGCGCGTACTAAATAATGAAGAGCAGGCGAAACACTATTAAAGAAATGTGAGGAGAAAGTTATGGCGATCGAAACAGAACTACTGATCCTTGGTGGAGGTACGGGAGGATACGTTGCAGCTATCCGGGCAGCCCAGCAAGGCATGGATGTTGTCCTGGTTGAAAAAGACAAGCTGGGTGGCACATGCCTGCACCGCGGCTGTATACCGTCCAAGGCTCTGCTGAAAAGCGCAGAAGTTATGGATACCTTTAAAATGGCTGATGAATTCGGAATTGAAATCGGGGAGACGGCGAAAGTCAATTACTCGAAAGCGACTAAACGGAAAGAGGCCATCGTTGATCAACTGTATCAAGGGGTTCAAGGTCTGGTTAAAAAAAATAAGATAAAAGTCGTTCAAGGTAAAGGAGCTGTACTCGGTCCATCTATATTCTCTCCGGTATCCGGTGCGGTGGCCGTTACCTTTGACGATCCTGATAAAGAAGAAGAAATTTATGTATCTAAGAAACTGATTATTGCGACTGGATCAGTTCCCAACTCTCTGCCGCATCTGCCGCTTGATGAAGAAATGATTCTGTCGTCAGATGGGATGCTGAGGCTGGAAGAACTGCCTGAGCGGATGGCAATCATAGGCGGAGGCGTCATCGGAGTTGAATGGGCTTCTCTGCTGCACAGTTTAGGTGTTGAAATAACGATCTTTGAAGCACTGGACCGCCTGGTAATCAATGAGAGTAAGCAAGTATCCAAGGCCCTGCAAAAGCAGTTTGAAAAACGGGGAATCGATGTCAAAGTCGGTCAGCTTGTAGAACAGGCTGAGATAGAAAACGGAAAAGTGTCTCTCTCAATTAAAGGAGAAGACGATCCACTTGTGGTGGATAAAGTCATGGTTGCAATTGGACGTAAACCTGTGGTGGAAGGCATCGGCCTTCAGAACACTTCAGTCAAATATGATGCAAAAGGCATTCAAGTCAATGCCCATTACCAGACTTCCGAGAGCCATATTTATGCTATCGGCGACTGCATCGACACCCTTCAGCTGGCTCATGTGGCTATGAAAGAAGGAGAGCTGGCGGTGGACCACATTGTCCATGATACTAGTGAGCCGATCAATTATGTCAACGTACCAAGATGCACCTATACGTCTCCGGAAATAGCCAGCGTTGGCTATACTAAAGAGACTCTTCCAGAAGGGAAGAAAGTGAAGACAGGAACCTTCCAGTTCAATTCGAACGGGAAAGCACTGATCGGTGGGAAACCGGATGGCTTTGTAGAAGTCATCAAAGATGAAGAAACAGATGACCTGATTGGTGTGTCGATTATCGGTCCACATGCAACGGATCTGATTTCTGAAGTGAGTACAGCTATCTATATGGATGCCAGCCCGATCGAAATCGGCGAGGCAATCCATCCTCATCCGACCTTGTCTGAAGCCATTCAGGAAGCCGCTCTAGATGTATACAAATTAGCGATTCATAAATAGAAAGTGAGTGAAGAAGCGATGAAAAAACTGGAAGAATCTGGTTTAACAAAAGAAGAAATCATTCAAGCCTACAGACATATTCTTATGGGGCGCCGACTCGATGAACGCTTATGGCAGCTGACACGTATAGGAAAGACCTCATTCAACATTTCCGGTCAAGGACATGAAGTAGGACAGGTAGCCATGGCGATGGCTTTCCAGCCTGAAAAGGATTATTTCCTTCCTTATTACCGTGATATGACTGCGTGCATGGTCTGGGGGATGACACCTAAAGACATTATGCTAGGATCGCTGGGCAAAGAAGATGACCCGTCTTCTCACGGCCGGCAGATGCCGAACCATTACGGCTCAAAAGAACATAATATCGTGTCCCATTCATCAACAGTCAGTACACAATTCCCGCTGGCAACGGGAGTCGCTTACGGAGCGCAGCTGAAGAAACAGGACTATGTCACGTTGACCGCAACGGGTGAAGGGTCCGCCAACCAAGGCGAAGTGCAGGAAGCCATGAACTTTGCAGGAGTGAAGAAGCTGCCGCTGATATTTGTCATTGAAAATAACGGCTATGCTATTTCAGTGGGTACGGATGAACAATATGCTAATGAAACGATGGCTGAACGCGGTCCGGCCTATGGCTTCCCCGGAAAACGAGTAAACGGCAATGACTTTGTCGAAACCTATCTCGCATTCAAAGAAGTCGTAGAGCTTGCCCGCAGTGGAGAAGGTCCGGCGCTTATCGAACTGATGGTGTCACGACTGACCTCCCACTCCGCTGACGATGACCATAGCGTGTACCGTTCCAAGGAAGATATTGAAAACTTGAAGAAAAACGATGGGCTTCTGTTCTTTGAAAAGCAGCTGATCGATGAAGGGTATCTGACCCGTGAAGAAATGACAGACATTGATACTGAGCTGAAAAAAGAAATCAATCAGGCGACAGACGAGGCAGAAGAGATGCCGGAACCGACGGCTGACTCTATTCTTGACCACGTTTATGCAGAAAAATAGATTCTGAAAGGACGGAAGAAGTCTATGGCAATGATGACGTATTTAGAAGCCATTCGAAAAGGAATAGAAGAAGAAATGGCGCGTGATGAAAATGTAGTGATCTTCGGCGAAGATGTCGGAGGAGTAAAAGGTGGCGTGTTCGGAGTCACAAAAGGTCTGGCTGAACAGTTTGGAGATGACCGTTGTTTCAATACACCGCTGACAGAGGGTCAGATTGGAGGACTGGCTGTGGGACTCGGACTAGTCGGCTACCGGGCGATCGGAGAGTTCCAGTTTGCTGACTATATCCTGCCGGCTGTCAATCAGCTGATTTCGGAAGCGTCCCGTATGCGATACCGTACGAAAGGAGACTGGACAGCACCGATCGTTTACCGTGCACCTTATGGAGGAGGCGTAAGAGGGGGACTGTATCACTCTCAATCTACAGAAAAGGTCCTGTTCGGTCAGCCCGGACTACGTATCGTTACGCCATCTTCTCCACATGACGCCAAAGGACTGATCAAAGCGGCCATCCGCTCTGATGATCCTGTTTTGTTCTACGAGCATAAGCGCTTGTATCGTCTCCTAAAAGAAGATGTGTCAGAGGAAGATTACGTCGTACCGCTTGATAAGGCTAATGTCGTACGCGAAGGCGATGATATTACGGTCATCGGGTATGGGATGGTTCTGAACCATGCCTTGAAAGCAGCCGAGACGCTGAGCAAAGAGGGATACGAAGCAGAAGTCGTCGATGCGCGTTCCTTGTATCCACTGGATAAGGAGACGCTGGTCAAAGCGGCGAAGAAAACTGGCAAAGTCCTTCTCGTGACAGAAGACAACCTTGAAGGCAGCATCATGAGTGAAATCTCAGCCATTATTGCTGAAGAAGCCCTCTTCGACCTTGATGCACCAATTAGGAGACTGGCCGGACCGGATTCTCCAAGCATGCCTTATTCTATTGCGCTGGAACGTGAATTTCTGGTCAACGAAGAAAAAGTGACGAACGCTATGCGAGAACTGGCAGAGTTTTAAGGAGGAACATTGAATGAGTATCAAAATTATTGAGATGCCTCACCTAGGTGAGAGTGTGACAGAAGCCTCCATTGCTGTGTGGCTGGTCTCTGAAGGAGATCGGATCGAAAAATACGACCCGATTGCAGAAGCAGTATCCGACAAGGTAACAACAGAAATCCCTTCAAATTATTCCGGAATAGTCAAAGAATTTCTGATAGATATAGATACGGATGTTGAAATAGGCACACCTATGGTTAAAATTCAGACGGATGAAGAAGGAGAGGATGAAGCGGCAGGCAGCTCGGAAGTAGAAATTGAAACTGGTGAAGAGTTCACTGACCACATCAACGAGGAAATCGATAAGGAAGCAGAAAGAGAACCGATGGAGCGACAGACGACGAGTGACGCGAAGCAGTCGACTTCAAAGAATATCCAAAAAGATTCCGACAGTGCGGCCCGCTATTCTCCGGCAGTTGTTCGTATTTCACAGGAACGCGGCATTGACCTGTCCCAAGTTGAAGGTACAGGAAAACATGGGCGAATCACTCGGAAAGATGTGCTGGCATTCGATGTAGACAGTCAGCAATCTGCTGCACAACAGCCTTCTGAGATGAAACCGAATCGTTCTGAGGAAACAGTTCCTGCAAAAGACGAATCTGCCCGACCTCAAAAAGCAGCATCGGCAGCGTCAGTTCAGTCAAACGGCGACGAAGTGGTTCCGGCAGATGGCATACGCAAAGCCATTGCCAAGAAAATGGTTCAGAGTTCCACTGAAATTCCACATGCCTGGCTGATGGTTGAAGCAGATGTGACGAATATCGTCAAGCTGAGAGAACAGACTAAAACTGCATTCAAGGAACAGGAAGGTGTATCTTTGTCCTACTTCCCGTTCTTTGTAAAAGCTGTGGTTCAGGCGCTTAAGAAACACCCAGTTATTAATACGTCCTGGGACAATGGAAATATCGTTTATCATAAAGATATCAATATATCGGTAGCTGTCGCTACTGACGAGCATCTGTTCGTTCCTGTTATCCAACAGGCTGACCGCTACTCACTGAACGGCTTATCCAAAGAAGTGAGTCGCCTGGCCGGACTCGCCCGACAAGGAAAACTGACCACATCAGATATGCAAGGTGGAACGATGACTGTCAACAATACTGGTAGTTTCGGATCAGTCCAGTCGATGGGAATCATTAATCATCCACAGGCAGCAATTCTGCAAGTGGAAAGCATCAACAAACGATTCGTTCCTACTGAAGATGGTGGCTTTAAAGCAGCAGACATGGTCAATCTGTGTCTATCGATAGACCATCGGATCATTGATGGTCTACAGGCTGGACGTTTCCTTCAGACTGTAAAAGAAAACCTCGGCCGATTTTCTGACGAATCTGATTTGTATTAAATAACAAATCCCTCTCGATAGGAGAGGGATGAACGACAGTGTCAGTTCTTCTTTATTTCAGCTATGAGTTCTTCAATCGCTTTAGTCGGAGCCTTCCCTTTCTTTAAGGCGATACCGATTGAAAAGTAGTCATTTTTATCTTTAAGCGGCACCCATTTCAATCCGTCAAGGGCTCCGATCGAGCGATACTCAATAGGCAGTAGACAGATCGAATCCAACGTCTGCAGGCTGTATAACAGGACCTGCAAGTCGTCATGATACATGACAATGTCCGGCTCGAACCCCAGGTGACGGCTGCGTTCCAGAAGCATCTGACCAAGCATGAAATTCTCGTTCAGTGTAGAAAAACGCTGATCCTTCAAATCTTTAAAGGTCAGTTCTTCGGCATCAGCCAGCTGATTCGTTTCAGGCATTACGACATGGACATTATACCCTTTGGTCGATGTATTCAGTGCTTCGATCGAAATGGCGTTCGACTGGGTATTCGGAAATGAGACAAGCCCGATATCCAGTTCGTTATTCGCCAGCATGGTTTGTATTTTTCGGGATCCATTTTGAGTAATAATCAGATCGACATTCTGATGTGTAGCAATGAAGCTTGATATCTGTTCCATATACTGCACGGCAAAAAGAATAGTCAGCCCTAATCTGATGGTTTCTTTTGTATCCGTTTTCATGTGCTGGATTTTATGTACCAGGTCATCAAAGTCGTTTACTATCTGCGTTCCTTTTTTGTATAACAGTTTTCCGGACCGGGTCAGATTAAACGATTTATCATGAGGGTTGAACAGATGGGTATTCAGCTCTGATTCAAGTTTTTTGATTGTAAAAGATAGAGTAGGCTGCGTTACAAACAGATTACGTGCAGCTTGAGATAAGTTTTTAGTATGGGCAATCTCTATGAAATATTTCAATTGTTTAATATCCATCGGATCCATCCTTCTTTCTAATAGGCTCGTCTGTTCATTATACATGAGTTGAGTAAGCGTTAGCATAAAATAGGTCAGTTATTAACTACTTTTAATGGAACGCATAAAATATTCATATATAGTCAAATTTAAAATCGGAAAGGAAGTAAACAAATGGACATCTTTAAAGCGCTGGAAGAATATGACTACGAACAACTGATTTTTATGAACGACAAAGAAACAGGACTTAAAGCCATCACCTGTATTCATGATACAACATTAGGACCAGGACTTGGTGGGACGCGATACTGGACTTATGAAAAAGAAGAAGAAGCAATTCTGGATGCCATGCGACTGGCTAAGGGAATGACCTATAAAAATGCTGCCAGTGGGCTTCCGATTGGCGGAGCGAAGACTGTGATTTTAAAGGATCCGGATAAAGAGGTAAATAAAGAGGCGATGTTCAGAGCATTCGGGCGATTTGTCGAAGGATTGAACGGCCGTTACATAACTGCGGCGGACGTCGGAACAACAGAGATCGAGATGGACTATATTTATCAGGAAACAAATTATGTCGCAGGAACTGGACTCAAGCCCGGGACTTCTGGCAATCCTTCTCCATCAACTGCTCACGGTGTTTATGTCGGGATGAAAGCAGCCGCCAAAAAAGCGTTTGGCTCCTCGTCGCTGGAAGGCAAACGGATTCTTATTGAAGGAGTCGGTAAAGTCGGATACATTCTGGCTGAGAAAGCAATAGCAGAAGGAGCTCATGTCATAGCTGCAGATCTGTTTGAAGAACCAAGAAAGCGGGCACGTGCATTAGGATGTCAGATTGTCGCTTCTGACGACCTGTTTTCAGTCCAAGCAGACATTTATGCCCCTTGTGCTCTTGGAGCTACCGTCAATGATGACAGTCTGGAAAAAATTAAAGCCGCTGGCATCAAAGTCATTGCAGGCGCCGCCAATAATCAGCTGGAAGAAGCTCGTCACGGTGATAAACTTGAAGAAATGGGACTTATCTATGCTCCGGACTACATTATTAATTCAGGTGGAGTCATTCAAGTGGCAGACGAGTTTAACGGGGGCTATAATGAAGCTCGAGCACGCATGTCCATCGACAGAGTGTACGACCAGATTGAAAAAGTATTTGCTATCGCAGAACGCGATGGTATTCCATCTTATAAAGCTGCGGATATCCTTGCAGAAGAACGGATTGCTGCAGTAAGAGGTACCAGAAGTATATTCAGCCAGCATACGAAATCGATTCTGAACCGCTGAATTTTTAAGACAAGATAAAATACAACAAACCACATGATCCGTCAGATCCTCACTCAGGCAGTCAAGTCTGTTTGACTATGGACAGATCATGTGGTTTTAGATATTTAAGAAATGAGATGCAGGGAATACCTAGATACACTGTGCTTTTATTGGTGAAGTTTATATAATAATAGAGTGAAGAGAGATTTAATTCTACCCTGAACAGTCACCAACCGACTGAACGGCAATCTATGCTATAATAGACAAAAATTAGAAATAGGGAGACTTAAAGCAATGCATTCACGATTACTTGAAAAATACGGTGTCTTAACTAAAGTAGCCGGATCTGACTATAACTTCCGTTATCAGACTGCTGGAAGCAAAGTGGCTGATGATATGAACAGGCTGCTTGATGAAATAGATTTTGACAGACCAGATGAGATTTATACGGGGCAGCAGGTCCATAGTGCAAATGTCACTTATGCAGATGGATCAAACGGTGATTTATTTGTCTTCGGCAGGACATTCAAGGAAACAGACGGTCTGCTGACAGACAAAAAAAGGGTCGGCCTGCTTATAAAGTATGCGGACTGCACACCGGTTATTCTGTATGATCCTGTGCATGAAATACTGGTCAACGTTCATTCTGGCTGGCGGGGAACGACTCAACGAATCACCACAAAAGCGATAGATAAAATGATCAGTGTTTATGGTACAAATCCTGAAACGTTGATTGCATACGTCGGCCCTTCGATCGACCAGGAAAATTATGAAGTGGGACCGGAAGTATATGAGGCATTTGCAGAATTTCACGAGCGTGATCAGTTTTTCAGGAAGACAGGGGCTAAATATAAGATGAGCATGACGGATGCGAATCTGTCGATATTAAAAGAGGCCGGAATCAAGGAGGGAAATATTGAAGTTGAGCGGGCCTCGACATTCACAGACGAACGGCTGCATTCAGCTAGAGGGGAAGGCTCCAGCTATCAGCTGAACGGACTCTTTGCCATGATGACCTGAAAGATAAAAAATAACGCTGCCGATTGCTGGCAGCAGAAAAATCAGGATGTTAGCTTCCTGACTATCTGCTGCCCAATCGGCAGCGTTTTATAATGAGTCCAGTCCATTGATTAAAGCAGGCAGAACAGAATCGATATAGTCTCCTGGCGATTCAGCCTGTGAAGACTCGCAGTAATCTCTGGTCATTCCCAGTAACGCATGGGTCAGCATTCTTGCCAGCTTGAGATGAACCGAAGAATCTATCCCAGGTTTATGAAGAGCCAGATGTGAAGATAGAATATCGATCAGATGAGAATGAATCACCAGATCGATCATCTCAGACTCTTCAAATCCATCCGAATACGAATCGAGTGTTTTTTCGAAACGAATCAGTGAAATAAAAAGTTCTCTGAGAGTATCCTCAGTCGACAGATGCTGTTTGATGTCAGGGTGACTATTGCAGCCAAGGTTTGACCTCAATGCTTCACTGACGACCTGCTCAAGTAAGTCATATTTATCTAGAAAATGATTATAAAAGGTGGCCCGATTGATCTGTGCTTCTTTAGTAATATCTTTAACTGTAATGGAGGCAAATGGCTTTTTTCCTGAAAGAAGGATAAAAGAATCGATAATCTGTGTTCTTGAACGTGTCACACGGGGATCTTTTTTAACTTGCACTATATTCGTCTACCTTTCTCCTGAGATATTAAACAGACAAAGCGGTCTGTTATCTAAACAACACATCTACTATACTGTTGGTTTATTTTCAAGTCAAGCTGTCATATAATAAGCAATGCAGCTGACTTACGAAAAGTTAGCATTTAAAAGGAGGAGTTTTTTTATGGTAAAGATTGGAATTATAACGGGTAGTACACGAGATACACGTGTCAATAATCAGGTGGCTGAGTATGTACTTGAAAAAGCGAAAGAGGCACAGGATGCAGAATTTGAAATCGTCGATATCAAAGATTACGACCTGCCAATGTTCAACGAGGCCCTGCCGCCATTAATGGCGAACAAGCAGTATGACAAAGAAGGCAATCAGAAGTGGTCTGAAAAAATCGATTCACTTGACGGATTTATTTTCATCACGCCTGAATATAATAAATCCATCACTCCATCTCTTAAAAACGCGATTGACTACCTTGCTTCCGAATGGGGAAATAAAGCAGCCGGAATCGTCGGTTACGGCTCAACCTTAGGTGTGGCGGCAACTATCAGTCTGCGTACGATTCTATCTAATGCCAACGTGGCTACAGTAGGACCTGCAGGTGGATTCAGTCTCTTCACTGATTTTGAAGAAATGACTACATTCCGTCCTTCAGAAGTACACAATCCGACAATCAAATCTGTGATCGATACAACTGTTTCATGGAGTCGTGGACTGAAAACGATCAGAGGATAAATTGAACACTTAACTATTTTAAAGGAAGAGTCGCTGACCAGGTCAGGACTCTTCTTTTTGTAAAGCTGTTGAAAACATTGAAGAGTACTGCTATAGAATTCTGAAACCCATTATTTAGATAAGGTAAAAGAGGCGGTTGCCTCTTTTCAAATAGAAATCTTTTGACATATAGATATGATTAAGATCCCGATGACTCATAATATCGAGATATGCGGTATTAGCCAACTGTATGAATGCGGTCGAAGAGGCTGATGCCTCTTTTCCGATCGGAAATTAGGCATATAGAAGATCCGAATATGCCATAAAAGGCTTTATGGCACATTAAACTCGAAAAAGTGTAATCGAATGGACCATAAAAGAATATATGACCCATTCACACCAGAAAAATACAGGCGAAAGTACCAAATATAGATATATGGACTATTCAGCGCTGAAAAAAGTGCATCCTCAATAGTGAAGTGACCAGCATAAAGCCTGGCGGAAATTCAGGCCAGCTATCATACTCTCTCCAAGATGCAGCCTACCGTATACTAACGCTGGTTTACTTCAGTGATCGGGACTGATACACTAACTGAAAGAACAAGGAGTGCCGCAACCTTAACTAGGAAACCGACCACTCAATCAAAGGAGTCGGAATATGAGAAATAGAGTGAATAAATGGCTGATCGCCGGTCTGTTCATCAGCCTGATCATGATAATCATCGGTTATTTCCTTTGGGCGATTGATGTTCCTGTGGATGTGCTTGCGGGACTTACTTCAGAAGAAGTGAACCAGATGCAGCAGGAACTGGCTTTGAACTATTCAGCGGGATCTTTTCTGTTGAATCTGGGATTTGTCACTTTTACAGGAACACTGATGGCATTAGTGATCAGAAAACTTCTGGATATTTTTACTGACAGGTAAAAGTGTATTTTACAGTCTCCTTACAAAAGATGATTTGCATCCGATTCCATTTGAATTAAATGAAAGATGCTATACACTAGAGGTATCTTATACAGAAGGAGTGAAGTGAATGGAACAGCAAGTGTACACCACCTATTGGCAGAATCGGCTGAGTAATGTAAAAAAAGAGCACGGGAGTTACGAAAACGAGGAAGAGGCAATTAAGGGAATCAAAGCCTGGTGGGAACTGCATAAAGAAGCATACCCGCACGCTGAGTACAAACGGACCAATTCAGGCGCTCTGGAAATTATATATAATGACGATGACCACTTTTATCGTATTGAGAAACGTAGCATAGAAGGGAAATTGCCTAGCAGGAAGTATAAATTACGTAAACCCGGAGAGGTGGAAGCTCTGCGTTCCAAACACAGCCTCCATGAAGAAGCCTATCTATTTGAAGAATTGGCGGAGCCATATCAGGACAGGCTAGTTCAGGCAATGGCTGACAGCAAGAAACTGAAAAACTATGTATATGATTCAGAAGGCAGACCGATCAGAAAACTAAATGAAAAATAAGCGAATCGTCTAAAGACTCCCCGGCTATGTTGTTGAGGAGTCTTTTCTCATCTGTTGAGTAAAGGAGCTGTCCAATTCCAGTAAACTAGCCGTCCACAGTCCTTATCCTCGAGGTCAATCAGTTGCGGCTTGCTTTAATTTATTTTAATCTGAACTGTATAGTAGGGGGTGAGCGGATAGTGTCGATTGCATCATTGGGTTTTAAAGTTCTGTCAGCTTGGAGCGACAGGAAAAGAGACAAGGATCTGACTGCTGACCCTTCAATACAGGGGCATTATGATATCAGATATGGAAAATCGGGAAAGTATAATAGTCTGGATATTTATTACCCTAAGAAGACAGAAAATAAACTGCCTGTCATCATCAATTTTCATGGGGGAGGATATGTCTACGGCACGAAAGAAAACTATCTTCACTATGGTATGTTTATGGCCAGACAAGGATTTGTCTTTGTCAACAGTAACTATCATCTGGCGCCGAAAAAGAAATACCCAACACAATTGGAAGAACTGAACCAAGTAATGAAATGGGTAGTCGCCAATCACGAAGACTACTACATAGATTTGAACAATGTCTATTTTGTAGGAGATTCCGTGGGAGCTCAGCTGGCTTTGCAGTACGCAACTATGTACTCTAACAGGACATATGCTGATCTGTTCAATATGACTTTACCCGACCATTTCACATTGCGGGCGATGGCTTTGAACTGTGGCGTCTATAGTATCCTGTCAAAATTGAAAGCTGAGCCGTTAGAAGATAAAAAAGATCCACGAGCTCAGCTGGTCATATTGATTCAGGATTATTTAGGAAAGGACTGGAAGACGCATGAAGAGCAGCTGTCTATGCCTGACTATCTGACAGATGCGCTGCCTCCAGTCTTTGTCATGACAGCCGAACATGATTTTATAAGGGAAGATTCCCTTCCCATGGTGGCTTTGCTGAAGGAAGCAGGAGTAGATGTCACTTACAAGAAATATGGGGAACCAGAGGATGAACATCTTCAGCACATTTTTCACTGTAATATGAACCTTGAAGAAGCAAAAATATGTAATCGTGAGGAAACAGATTTCTTCAAGCAGCATTTAAAAAGATAAAGAACCGGACAGAGTCCAAATATGGACCTTGTTCGGTTCTTTTACTTTTTTTAGAATGTCCTGCTCTATTTTTTATTTATTAAATCCTTTTCAGGAATAACGCTGTTCCAGATAGTATTGATCATTTCAACAGTCGATTGAGGAAGATCCGAGAAGTAGGTGCTGAGTTCATTGTAATTCGATTTTAAACGATTGCGACGTCCTCGGTCCGTTTTCAGCCTGTCAGCTCCTTTAATCGACTCGGAAAAATGAGTATGGACAAACTGCTTGATAATATTTTCTTTCTCTTCAAGCAGACGATTCTGAGCTTCGATGACATTATCTCCTTCAGCAACCAGGAAAGAATGGTTTTGAGTCAAACTGACCAGAGTTGATAAAGACTCTTCAGCCTCCTGAAGTCTTGGGAAAAAGACCTCAGCATTCAAAGTGTCTGTCAGGTAGCGCATGGACTGGTTATATGTATGAAGGCAAGATCTGGCTTCTTCTTGTATATCCAGCATTTCTTTCACAGTATATTGTTCAGTAATTACGGTGCGAGTGATTATCTTAGTATCTGAATCGTCTCTCCTGATGACCCGCCGAATCCACTTTTCCACTGGGTTTCTGACAGGAACTGTTTCCTGCTTTTTCTCTTTTTTCATATATCCTATAGCTTGATCGCTTTTAATAGAAGAGGTTTTCGTAGAGGTGTGTGACGGTGTTGACAGTTTAGATAACGGATTAATTCCGACAGTAGTTTTGTTATAAACCTTATTATAAACAGCTCGTTTAGGATTATTTACATAACCCATTCCTTTTTTCCCGTACAAAGGATTTACTGAAGATTTTACTTTACGTTTAATCTTTCCAGTCGTCCGAGCTTTAATGGATTTTTTCAGACTCGGTTTTCTTACACCAAATTTCATACAGTCCCTCCTTTATTAATTCCTACAATATTAACTTTAGCACATTGGCAGCAACATGTCAGTATTACCCATGGGATTATTAGATAAGTATTCCATTTTCATTATCGAGCCGGAGTAGCGTATACTTAAAGGAAGAGAGAAAGTAAGTTGGAGGTGCCGATAAGTGTTTACTCAGAAAAGACTGACAGAAGCATATAAGAATGCAAAGAAAATGTACTTCGACGACCATTCGCGCATTGTGTTCATGAGCGATGCCCATCGTGGGGACGGAAGTACATCCGACGAATTTTTAAAAAGTAGAAATTTATTTGTACATGCATTGAATGAATACTATGAAAATGGCTATACATTTTTTGAAGTTGGGGATGGAGAAGAACTGCTTGAGTATTCAGAAATGGAGCATATCAAAAATGCTCATACGGATACATATCAGGCTATTAAGAAATTTTACGATAAAAACCGTTATATACGTATATTCGGCAACCATGATATCTATTTGGATAATCCCAAGTATGTTAAAAAGAATCTGTTTATCAACTATGACGAATATAGTGAAGTGTTCTATGATTTTTTAAAGGGGATCGAACCCCAGGAAGCTGTTATCCTCAAACATCGTAATACAAGTCAGGAGTTGTTTGTCCTGCATGGTCACCAGGGGGATGCACCAAATGATCAGTTCTGGTTCTTTACTATGTTGTCAATCAAATATTTCTGGCGTTTTTTCCACCGGGTAGGAATCAAGAATCCGGCGAGTCCAGTCAAGAACGTGACCAAACGCCATAAAATCGAACGCAACTACAGTAAATGGATCGAAAAGCATAGACGTGCACTGATCTGCGGGCATACACATCGCTTTAAATTTCCGAACAACAAACAGATTCCTTATTTCAATACAGGATGTGGCATCTATCCGGCAAGCATAACTGCTCTGGAACTGACGGAAGGGATGCTGCGGCTCGTGCGATGGAAGGAAAAAGTTGATGAGAATGGGGTTCTGCACATCAAGAGAGAAACAATGAGAGGACCTGAACCGGTTGAAGCCTTTGATATCAGGAAACCTAAGGAAGTAGTCGAATATCTTGCGGAGATGAAAATTCAGAGAACCAAGAAAACGAGAGAAACCAGAGCCGCATTTAGGGAAGAAGAAATGGAAAACGATAAAGAAGATTAATTTGATCAGATTTCACAATCAACAAGCAGCTGATCTATGATTGACTAGTTAGTGTAAAAAGATTACCAGATAATTTAATCGAAGGATAAGAACATAATATTATATTTAAGGATCTAATCATTCTCCTCCTGAATATTTAGTACGTAATCTCACAATAGTTGTTAGAAAATGAAATCTAGATTATAATAGTAAAATATGTGTAATTATATTCACGTACTAGGAGGAATGAGTTATGACACCAAATATGGTGGGATTTAGTTTTCTGATGATCGGGGTGTTTCTGATTATCGGAAAAGTTGTGCGCCTGCATACGAAATGGCTGCGCAATCTGTTTTTACCCAGTTCGATCATCGCAGGATTTATTGCTTTGTTTTTAGGTCCTGATGTCCTGGGACGGTTGACGTCTCAATTTCTGGAGCAGGGATCCATATTTTATAATGGACTGATTCCTGATTTTATTCTCGATGTGTGGCGTCCTCTCCCAGGCATGTTCATCAATATCGTATTCGCCGCTCTTTTCTTAGGTAAAAAAGTCCCTGGAGTCAGGAAAATATGGAATGTGGCAGGTCCTCAGATCGTAATGGGACAGGCAGTTTCATGGGGACAATATGTAATCGGACTACTGCTTACGCTGCTGGTCCTGACCCCTTTATTCGGTATGAATCCGCTAGCTGGAGCACTGATCGAGATCAGTTTTGTAGGTGGCCATGGGACAGCTGCCGGACTGGCAAGCACGTTTGAAAACCTCGGATTTGCAGAAGGTGCGGATCTCGCTCTCGGGCTCGCTACAGTCGGAATTCTGGTAGGAGTTGTCGCAGGAATAATTATCATCAATATTGGATACAGAAAAGGCTTTGCTAAGCATGTCGGCGGTAAAGAGTACTTTACTGAAGAAGAAAAAGAACGCTTAGGTGAGTCTCACGGGTTCGAGATGGAGCCCCAGGTGAAAGAAGCCAAAGCGATCGAGCCACTTGCCTTCCACTTGTCACTCATTGCATTTGCAATAGTGATTGGTTATGTACTGCAGCAAGGTCTGATCCTGCTTGAAGCCAGTACGTGGGGAGCATGGACCGACGTAGTCTTATTCCCTTATGTGCCGCTCTTCCCGCTCGCTATGATCGGAGGAGTCATCGTTCAGATTTTCTTTGATAAGTTGGACATTCATATGTATATCGATCAGAACCTGATCAGTAAGATTTCCGGCTTTGCTCTGGATGTACTGCTTGTATCTGCGCTGGCTACATTATCTCTGCAGGTCATCGGTGAAAACATTATGCCTTTCCTGCTGCTGGCAATCGTTGCAACAGTCTGGAACGTTTTTGCATTCCTGTACCTCGGTCCACGCATGATACCGGAGCACTGGTTTGAAAGGGGACTGGGCGATTTTGGACAGGCAACAGGGATGACAGCTACCGGCCTTCTACTGATGAAAATTGCTGATCCGGAATATCAGACGCCAGCATTGATGGGATTCGGGTACAAACAAATTCTTTTTGAACCTTTCGTTGGAGGGGGACTGGTAACGGCTGCTTCACTCCCGTTCATTTACCAGTTCGGTCCAGTGGTCTTCCTGATTATTTCGACCGTCATTACCGTGTTCTTCCTGATCTTTGGGCTGATTAAATTCAATCCGAAAAGAAAAGGAAAAGTCCAAACAGCTGAACAGAGTAATTAAAACTTAAGAAAGATTAACCTCATCCATGGAGTACATGCCTACTCTTCTGTGGATGAGGTTTTTCTCTGTACCTGTCAGCTCGGTCGTTTCTGCTGTCTTCAGAAAAGACATAATCAAATTAGGTCAGATTTGAGCTTCTCAAATCTTCTGATTATAAAAAGCTTTAAATAGTGTGGAAATGTGACGATTATCTGAGAGTCAGGTCACGTAAGGAATGTAAAAGTCGAATAAAGTGGTCTTTACGGCAGTTCAGTTACAATTAGAAACAGCGAAGTACAGCTATGACTGCCTATAACTGCAGTATAAATACTAAAGTGAGTACTGAACTCAAAGTAAGGCGTGTTTAACTGAATTTTATGGATAGGAATTTTTTAAAGATGCAGTTAGAAGGGGTCTAGCAGTAGTTTAGTCTTATAGATTCTTTCAGAGCTATAGCTAGAGCCTCTATAGCGGTAAGTCTGACAATAATAACCGATGGAAATGCATCTAGAGTTGTCCTTGTGGAAGTAGGCGAAGGGACTTGTGCCCCCAACTGCAAGTAGAATTATCTTTGTGACGGTTTATCCTCGTTCCGGCTGTAATAAATTGAATCAATAACAGCAGGATCCTTTAAATGCATAAATCCTCTGTGTCTGTTAATTGAAATAAAAAAAGGCCGGTGAAAGCTCTTCACTGGCCAACTCTGACATAACCGTTCTATACCGATCAAAGTGCATATGATGATCACCTGAAAATAAAGATGACTGCCTATAAGGCCTTATCCGTTTATTAATTCCTGCAGGTCTCCTCGATATAGGAAAAAGCTCATTTCCTTATCTAAAAACGGCATGCGTCTGGTGACAGCCCCGATGCGCGTCATCCCTTTAGATTCATAAAACGCATAAGTGCAGCTCGTATCAGTAAACAGACGAAATGTTCTGGCCCCTTCATTCTGCATAAAAGTGAGATAGGAATGGAACAAATGAGAACCAATGCCTGACTGTCTGGTTGACGCATCAACCGCAAAAAATGTCAGTTCTCCATCGTATGTTTCGTAAGTCTGTTTAAGCAGGGCCTGATTAACCTGCAAATTTCTTCGAAAAGACTGAACGGCCTGTTTTCCCTCAGAAGTCAGAAGCAGCCTGATCAGATAATAGCCCATATTCAAGTAATAACGTTTTTCTTTAAGTGGAACCTCATTTGTCCGCCCCAGAATCAGTCCAGCGAGCTTCCCTTCTCGGAGGGCAACTTGTGAAAAATTATGATGAGCAAGACTTGAATACAGAAAAACATAGGCCATATGCAGAGCATTGTTGGATGAAGCAACTTTCTCGTACTGCCAGGTATCTTTAATAAGTTGGGCCGCAGCTGCGTAATCTTTTTTTTCAATAGCCCGGTAAATCAGTGTATCGGCTGACATTTAATCGCCCTTTCTGTAGCGTGTTATGGTTACATTATAGCATACGGATGGGTATGGGCCGAAAAGGATAGTAGGCTTGAGACTTAGAAAATGAAACGACTCACCTGACCTGTTACACTGGGGACGAGGGGAAATATCTGGTCGTCAAGGAGTAGTGCTAGATCCTTTTTAGATAGAATGACCTTTGAAAGGAAGATAGACTCATGCAGATCGGAAAAATGAATAAGCACGAGGCAGAGGCAGTCAGTCAGATGGTAGCTAATGCGTTCTACGATAAGTTTCAGGACAAGACCCAGCTGACTAAGAAGCAGCTACAGAAATTACTCAAGCTGGTCTGGATTCAGGAAGCAGACAGTTTTTCAATGACTATCTTTACCGTACAAGCAGAAGGGGAAGTTGTCGGGGCTTTCGGCTGTTCCACTTCTGGTCAGTTTAAGCCAGGTTTGAGACTTTTAGCTAAAACCGCTGCGACAATAAAGGCGATTGGACCGAGAGCGTTTGTCTCCTTTGTTAAGGCGGGTTTGAGTACAAGTCGGAATCCTGCACCAACAGAATGGTATATTGACTTCATTGCAGTGAAAGAGTCCCATAGAAATCAGTCGATCGGCCACGACATTATGGACTATTTGACAGGTGCGGCACTAAGTGATCCGGAAATCGACAATCTGACTCTCTATGTTCTGAAAGGAAATGACCGGGCAAAACATCTTTACGAAAAATATGGATTTATAGAACAGTACTCGAAGCCGGAATCTGACTATTACTTTATGAAAAAAGTAATCAGATATTAAATCCCTATGTCTAATAAGAATGAGAAGACTATAAACTGAGACCGTTATCATAAATAACACATGTTCTATCTCTTTATTTCAATCCTTCTTTTTGCTATAGTTGAATAATGCATTTTTAACCATTGCCTTTCAGCAATGGAGGAGGGAGTCATGATGAAAGAAAGAGAACACTATGGTCTGGGAACTGCCATTTCCATGATCATCGGAATCAGTATTGGTTCAGGTATATTTTTTAAAGCAGATGAAATTCTAATTGCAACTGGAGGCAGTGTCTGGCTGGGCATTCTGGTTTTCGTTATTGGGGCACTTTGTGTCATATTCGGAAGTATCACCTTATCACAACTGGCAGGTCGGTCTTCCATGAGAGGAGGAGTCGTCTCCTACTATGAGGAATTCGTTTCGTCAAAAGCAGCGAACGCCTTTGGATGGTTCCAGCTCTATGTCTATTTCCCGACGATTACAGCCGTTGTCAGCTGGGTCTCAGGGATTTATACCATTTCTCTGTTTGGTCTGGAGTCCAGTCTGGAACTGCAGACGATACTAGGACTAATGTACATGACATTCTTCTTTTCTATGAACTACTTTTCATACAAGAGCGGAGGGCGTTTTCAGAATATATCCACAGTAGTCAAAATGATTCCTCTGATTGGAATCGGACTGCTAGGGATTTTCTGGAATCAGAACGCACCGGCTCTGCCTGAAGGAATAGCTCTGGTTGAAAGAAGCAATGTCGGATGGGCCTGGCTTGGAGCGTTAGCCCCGGTAGCCTTTTCTTTCGACGGATGGATTGTATCTACGACCATCACTCAGGAAGTGAGAAATCATCGACGGACCATGCCACTGGCACTGACGATCGGCCCGCTTGTCGTTCTTGGGGTCTACCTGGCCTTCTTCCTTGGACTGATAGCAATCGTCGGCGTGGAGTTCATTCTCTCGGCAGGCGATCAGGCGATCGGTCAGGCTGGGCAGTCGATATTAGGCATATACGGGGAACGGATACTGACGAGCTTTGTGCTCATATCCATCCTTGGAGTGGTCAATGGGATCAGCTTGGGTTATATCCGACTGCCTCATACTCTGGCTATGAAAAATATGATGCCGATGAGCGGTCGGATCAAGAATCTGGATGAAGAGAAAGGCCTGTCACCATTCGCCGCACTGACAGCATACGGATTATCTGTCTTCTGGCTGGTCATGCATTACATTACTCAAAGATGGGACATCCTTGCCGGTGGAGACATCAGTGAAATCGCCATCGTATTCAGTTATGTCCTATATATTATCTTGTATATCAAAGTCATTCAGCTTAAGAAGGAAAAACGCATCACTAGTGTATTTTTAGGTTACGTCGCGCCAGTACTGGGCACGATCGGATCGCTGGTCATTCTTCTGGGCGGCTGGTTCTCAAATCCGTTTTACATGCCGATCTTCATAGGATTCTCAGCTCTTGTATGTGTACTGGGGTATCTTTACGGCACTAAACATGCGCAGCCTCTCATAAATGAAGGGTAAAACGAGGAGAGATAACATGTTAAGAGAATTTTGTGCTGAAAACTTCTACAACGTACCTGAAGCTATTCATGCCGGTGCTGACCGGATAGAATTGTGTGACAGGCTGGATGTAGGAGGAACCACCCCTTCTGAACAGGTCCAGAAAGAGGTTCTGGCATTCGCTCATCAGCATCAGGTCAAGGTCGTAACGATGATAAGGCCACGTGGAGGCAGCTTTGTCTACACGGATGAAGAAAAAGCGATGATGGTCGAATCTGCTGCTCGTTCAGTCGAACTTGGAGCAGACGGAATAGTCTTCGGTGCACTCACGCCAGATGGACAAATCGACTGGCCATTCATCGACAAACTGGTCGAATGTGCTGGAAACAGAGAAACGGTTTTCCATATGGCATTTGACGAGCTTGCCGAAACAGCTCAGTTGGCTGCAGTTTCAGAACTGATTGGTCATGGAATAAACAGACTGCTGACACGAGGGGCAAAAGCAGGGTCAGCTCTGAATCATTATAAATGGATCAATCAGCTTGTCGAAGAAGCTTCAGGACGTCTTGAAATTCTTGCCGGTGGGGGCCTAACTTATAAAAATCTTTCCGAAGCAGCTGAGTTGATTCACACGGACCAGTTCCACGGTACGCAGATTGTTGACCTGGATTTTTAAAAAAAATAAAAAATAAAAGTGTTGACACGGATTTAGTCCATCTGATAGACTACTAATCAGTCACAACATTAATTAAATTTAAATGAGAACAGTTAGCGTTGAAAAGATAAGTACAGATTAGAGATTCATCTCAGAGAGCTCTCGCCTGGTGTAAGGGAGCATGAGGATCGATCTGGAAAATGGTCTTTGAGCTGAAATGGTGAGTACATGTATGAGCCATTTCCGGGTGCACCCGCTATAGTGCCGCAGTATGCAGAAGCAGACAGGCTTTTAAGTACTGATTGAGGTTACTTCAGCAATGAAGTGACGAATGAAGGTGGAACCGCGAATAGACCTATTCGCCCTTTTTAAGTTTAGCGACTTGAAAAGGGCGTTTTTTATTGCTCAGGATAGTCTGGAGAGGTTGTCTGGACAGACTTGAAGACTATCTTTTGCAGGCTTAGAGACCGTATTAGAACAGGAGTGAACCAAAGTGATTACTTTAAATAAAGTGACCAAGACATTTTTAAACAAAAAACAGCCGTTTGAAGCTGTGAAAGAAACTAACCTAACAATCAACAAAGGAGAAATTTACGGCATAGTCGGGTATTCCGGAGCCGGTAAAAGCACCTTGCTCAGAATGCTGAACGGACTTGAGCGGCCGTCTTCAGGTTCCGTCATCATTGACGACAAGGAGCTGTCTCCTCTAGGAAAAAGAGAGCTGAGAAAAG
This sequence comes from Alkalibacterium pelagium, assembly GCF_900109325.1. GTDB lineage: Bacteria > Bacillota > Bacilli > Lactobacillales > Carnobacteriaceae_A > Alkalibacterium > Alkalibacterium pelagium. The sequence goes on along the minus strand of NZ_FNZU01000010.1, from coordinate 31,666 downwards.
AGCGCCAGTCCATAGGTATGATTTTCCAGCATTTCAACTTGCTCTGGAGCCGGACTGTACTGGAGAATATATGCTTCCCATTGGAAATTGCCGGTGTGCCAAAAACCGAGCGGATAGACCGGGCCAGAGAACTGATCAGCCTGGTCGGATTAAGTGACAAGGAAAAAGCCTATCCGGCACAGCTGTCTGGTGGAGAGAAGCAGCGGGTCGGGATTGCCAGAGCATTGGCGAATGACCCGAAAGTTCTGCTCTGTGATGAAGCCACCAGTGCCCTCGATCCTCAGACCACAGATGAAGTGCTTGACCTTCTCGCCAAGATAAATGAGGAACTGAATGTCACGATCGTTCTGATCACTCATGAAATGGAAGTAGTCAGAAAAATCTGTGACCGGGTAGCAGTTATGAACAAAGGAAATATCGTTGAAGAGGGATCGGTTCTTCAGGTATTCAGAAATCCTCAGGAAGACATTACTAAACGATTTATCCGTCAGGACAGGGAAACGGACAATAAGGAAACGCGCCAGGCGCTGACTGAACTGAAAAAAGCCTATCCTGATGGTCAGATCATTCAGCTGTTCTTCCAGGGAGACAATGTCGGGTCACCGGTGATTACTCAAGTCAGCAGACAATGCGGCTGTGATATCAACATCATTCAAGGGACGATCCAGTCGACACATAATACGCCGGTAGGTACACTGATCATCCAGGTTCTGGGTGACCAGAGCAAGCAGGAACAGGCACTTGAACTGTTCAAAACCTATCCGGTCCAAGTAGAGGTGATTGAATAAAAATGTTAAATCAATTGACAATAGCAGGTATCTTAACAGAATATACCAATTTTGAAACTGTCTCATGGGACAGATTATGGACAGCAACAAGACAGACGATTTATATGAGCGCCTTGTCAGTCATTGCCGTCTTCGTTCTCGGACTGATACTTGGTCTGATTCTATATGAAACGAGAGACAATCAGACGATCTGGTCGGTAGCTTTATACAAGTCAGTATCAGTCATGGTCAACATTTTTCGGTCGATTCCGTTTATTATCCTGATCGTTCTGCTAATTCCCTTTACACGAGTGATCGTCGGCAGTATCACCGGACCGACTGCTGGACTTCCGGCCCTGATTTTATCAGCTGCACCATTCTATGCACGGCTGGTAGAAACAGGACTCAGAGAAGTGGATAAAGGCGTAATCGAAGCAGCGGAAGCGATGGGAGCTTCTAAATTTGAACTCATCATGAAGGTCTATATCCCGGAGAGCCTGCCTTCAATTATTGCCGGCATAACAGTTACGGCGATCAGTCTCGTAGGCTATACGGCGATGGCAGGTGTGATCGGAGCAGGCGGATTAGGAAATCTGGCTTATCTTGAAGGCTTCCAGCGAGGAAGGGCAACCGTCACATTGGTGTCCACGTTAGTGATTTTACTCATTGTTTTTGTCATCCAGTTTATAGGGGACCGTTGGGTTTCTTATATAGATAAAAGATAAAAAAAAGAGAATAGGGGAGAAATATATTATGAAAAAAGCAATCAGATTAGGTTTAGTAAGTAGTGCATTTTTACTGGCAGCATGCGGAAATGGAAATGGCGATACAGCTGGAGACAGCCCGGAGCCGGCAGAAGACAATGGAACTGAAACAACAGAAGAGACAACTGAAGAGTCTCAGGTACTGAGAGTCGGAGCGACCAATGTGCCGCATGCAGAAATCCTGGAATTCATTCAGCCGACACTGGCAGAAGAAGGCATCGAACTGGAGATCGAAACGTATAATGACTACATTATACCGAATCTGGCTCTTTCTGATGGGGATATCGATGCCAACTACTTCCAGCACGTGCCTTATTTTGAAACACAAGTGGAAGAAAACGACTATGACTTCGCCAATGCAGGTGGAATTCATATCGAACCTCTAGGAGCATACTCAAACCGTCATGACAGTCTGGAAGATCTGCCTGAAGGGGCAACGATTCTTGCCAGCAGCAGTGTTGCCGATCACGGACGTATTCTGGGTATTCTTCAGGATGCCGGGCTGATCACAGTAGACGACTCGATCGATCTGATCGATGCATCGTTCGATGACATTGTAGAAAATGAACGAAACCTTCAGTTTGAATATGAATACGATGCAGCGCTAATGACGACATTGTACGCTCAGGATGAAGGGGACGTGTTCTTCATCAATTCAAACTTTGCGGTGGACCAGGACATCAGTCCAGTTGAAGAAGCGATCGCTCTGGAGAGCAGTTCGTCACCATATGCCAATATCATTGCTGTTCGTTCAGAGGATGAAGACAGCGAGCTGATTGCCCGTCTGGTTGAAGTGCTTAGAGCGGAAGAAACACAGGAATTTATTCTGGATACTTGGGATGGCGCAGTTTTACCTGTTGACGAATAAAAAGTAAAGAGTTTAAGATTGTTCTAAAATTACTGTATATGACTTTACTTGTTCCAGCTCGTGGTCAATACTATGACTAGAAAGAATCTAAGCAGCTGACGAAAGGGAGAATGGAATGAGTAAAGTTTACATCGCAGGAGCAAAACGAACACCCATTGGATCATTTTTAGGTGCACTTAAAGATGTGTCTGCCTCCGATTTAGGCAGTTACGCAATTAAAGGCGTACTGGAACAGAGCAAAATCGATCAGAAAGACATCGATGAAGTTGTTCTGGGAAATGTACTGCCGGCTGGCCAGGGGCAAGGTGTCGCTCGTCAGGCAGCGATCAAGGCTGGGATTCAAGTTGACGTTCCAGCGTATTCATTGAATATGGTCTGTGGAAGTGGACTGAAATCGGTAATGAACGCTTATCTGGGAATTAAAGCCGGTGAATATCGTGCAATAATTGCTGGGGGCACAGAATCAATGAGTCAGGCACCCTATCTGATTCCAGGCAGCACCCGTACTGGTCAGAAAATGGGCGGCTATAAAGTGGGAGACCACATGCTGGATGATGCTTTGACAGATGCTTTTGAAGGCTATCATATGGGAGTGACCGCAGAGAATATCGTTGAACGATACAACCTGACTCGAGAAGATCAGGACCACTTTGCTTATACGTCTCAGAAGAGAGCGATCGAAGCGATAGATAGTGGGGCTTTCAAAAATGAAATCATTCCAGTGGAAACTAAAGTCCGTAGAGAAACGGTTACTGTCGACACGGACGAATACCCTAATCGTAAAACGACAGAAGAAAAATTGAACAGCTTAAGACCGGCTTTCAAAAAAGACGGGTCCGTTACAGCCGGGAATGCCTCCGGAATCAATGATGGGGCCAGCGCAACCCTTATTGTTGGGGAAGACTACCTGTCTGAGAATAATCTGACACCGCTCGTTGAAATCGTCGGTATCGGTCAGGGAGGCGTGGATCCTTCAGTTATGGGTCTGGGACCTACTCCAGCTATCAAGCAGGCAGTCAAGCGTGCAGGAATCAGTTTTGAAGACATCGATGTATTTGAGCTGAACGAAGCATTTGCCAGTCAGAGTCTGGGTGTCATCAAAGAAATCTCAGATGAATTTGGAGTAGACAAAGACTATATGCTTGAACGGACAAACCTCAATGGAGGAGCTGTTGCGCTTGGTCATCCAGTTGGTGCCAGCGGAAACCGTATTCTGGTGACCCTAATCCATCTGATGAAGCAGCGCGGACTGACTTACGGCCTGGCGTCATTATGCATCGGCGGAGGCATGGGAGTAGCTGTTCTGGTTAAAAATACAGATAATGAATAAAAATAGTTGACACTGTTATCTTTTCCATATATGATTTATTTAACAAGTAAATAGTCTTCAGGGCAGGGTGCAAGTCCCTACCGGTGGTAAAGCCCACGAGCCGCAAGGCAGATTCGGTTAGATTCCGAAGCCGACAGTATAGTCTGGATGAAAGAAGACACGTATATGCACAATTGGACTTTTAAAGGATGACTAGGCCTTTTTAAAGTGCAGATTGAGATGACCTTTCAAGCCCTGGAATAGTATATTCCAGGGTTTTTCTTTATATAGGTCCAGCCGCCAGTCTGACTGGCGGGTTCTCTGTGTCTGTCATGTGCATCATTGATCAAAACTCTTCAAGCCCTGAATCTTAAGTGATTCGGGGCTTTTTTAATGAGGTGAAAAAGTGACAACTGACGAAACTTATATGAAAAGGGCCGTGTATCTTGCAGCTCTAGCGAAGGGTCGCACGTCTCCTAATCCTATGGTCGGGGCTGTCATAGTGAAAAATGGTCGAATCATAGGTGAAGGGTATCATCATCAAGCTGGAGGACCGCATGCAGAAGTCAATGCGATCAACTCTGCGGATGAACCAGTAAAAGGGGCAACGATGTATGTGACGCTTGAACCATGTTCTCACTATGGGCGCACACCACCATGCTCGGATCTGATTATCGACAAAAAGCTGAAAAGAGTTGTTGTGGCCGCACTTGATCCGAACCCGATCGTTTCCGGAAACGGCATTGAGCGCATAAGAAATGCAGGGATAGAAGTGGTGACAGGCGTCCTCGAAGAGGAAAGCAGGAAACTGAACGAAGTGTTCAATTATTATATTACAACTAAAAAGCCCTTTGTCGTCATGAAATACGCGATGACTTTAGATGGAAAAATAGCTACAGAAACTGGAGAGTCCAAATGGATTTCGTCTGACGCATCAAGAAATCATGCGCATCATTTAAGAGGGCACCTCAGCGGAATTATGGTCGGAATTGGGACGGTCCTGAAAGATGACCCCCGATTGACCTGTCGAGTTGATGGACTGACTCAGCCACTGCGAATTGTAGTGGACAGTCGATTGAAAATCCCTATGGACGCAAGAGTCCTGACTGAGCAGGATAAAGCGGAGACATTGATACTGACGACTGAACAAGCACCTTCTGCAAATAAAGAGGCGCTTGAAAATAGAGGCGTGACGGTAAAGATTGTGAAAGAATCTGATGGACACGTCGATCTGGAAGAAGCCATGCGCATCATCGGGGAATACGGTGTAGACAGCCTTCTACTTGAAGGGGGAGGAACGCTCAATGCAGCTGCGTTGAAAGCAGGAATTGTACACAAACTGTCCGTTTATATTGCACCTAAGCTCCTTGGTGGAGCAGAAGCGATATCTCCAGTCATGGGACACGGGGTCCAGCACATGAGTGACGCCTACAAAGCGAAATCAGTTGAAATTACCAGGATTGAAGATGATTTGCATATTGAAGCTTATATTGATAGGAGTGAACAATAAATGTTTACAGGAATTGTTGAAGAAATAGGAGAAATCCAAGGCATTAATAAAGGTGCTAAATCAAGCGAACTGACTATCAAAGCAGAGAAGGTTCTGGAAGATGCAGCCATAGGAGACAGTATATTGACTAACGGCGTGTGTCTGACGATCACAACTCTCGATAAAACATTTTTTACAGCTGATGTCATGTCAGAAACCTTGGATAGAACGACTTTGGGAACACTGACTTCCGGTAGCCGTATCAATCTTGAGCGAGCGCTGACGCTTCAGACCAGACTGGGTGGCCACATGGTGAGTGGACACATAGATGGAACAGGAGTCATTACTCATTTCAGAAAAGACGATAATGCGGTCTGGGTCACAGTCAGTGCCTCCAGGAACCTGCTGAAATACATTATCGAAAAGGGATCCATAGCAATCGACGGCATCAGTCTGACTGTCGCAGCAGTATCAGATAATGACTTTCAAGTGTCGATCATTCCGCATACGTCTGAGGAAACCACATTGCTGAGCCATTCGATCGGCGACAAGGTCAATCTTGAATGCGACATGATCGGAAAATATGTAGAAAAGCTGATGGGCCTGGCTCCAAAGAGCGAGGCGAAGTTAAAACTGAGCGAAGACTTTCTGCAGACTAACGGGTTTGTATAGATAGAAAGAAACAGGAGTGAGGGCATGTTCAATAAAATTGAAGAATTACTGGAAGATCTGAAACAGGGGAAAAATGTCATTATCGTAGATGATGAAGACAGAGAAAACGAGGGAGACATCGTCTGTGCAGCAGAATTCGCGACACCTGAGAATGTCAACTTTATGGCCAAGTATGCCAGGGGACTGATCTGTATTCCTATGACTAAGGAGTATACAAAGAAACTGGGCCTGTCTCAAATGAGTCTGTACAATACGGATGATCACACGACAGCCTTTACAGTCTCCATCGATCATGTAGATACCACTACAGGAATATCAGCTGGCGAGCGCTCACTGACCGCTATGAAAACGGTGGATGAAGACAGCCGTCCGGAAGATTTTAAACGCCCTGGCCATATGTTTCCACTTGAAGCGGTTGACGGGGGTGTGCTGGCAAGAAATGGCCATACGGAAGCCACTGTAGATCTGATGAGACTCGCCGGTCTGAAACCGGTCGGCTTGTGCTGTGAAATCATGAATGATGACGGGAGCATGGCCAGACGTGATGACCTGGCTGCTTTTGCAGAAGAACATGATATGAAGATGGCAACGATCAGTGAACTGATCGAATACCGGAAAGCCAATGAGAAGGTCATTTTCCGAGAATCGAAAGCCAAGCTGCCGACAAAATTCGGTGAATTCGATATTTATGCGTATGAACATAAATTTACCGGTGAACATCATGTCGCGCTTGTCAAAGGAGATGTATCAGATGGGGAACCTGTTCTCTGTCGCATCCATTCGGAATGTCTGACTGGGGATGTATTCGGATCTAAAAAGTGTGACTGCGGTCAGCAGCTCGATTCTGCCATGGAAAAAATTGCAGAAGAAGGCAGAGGCGTGCTTCTATACATGAGACAGGAAGGCCGCGGGATCGGACTGGTCAACAAGATCAAAGCGTATGCGCTGCAGGATCAGGGGCACGATACCATTCAGGCCAATGTTCTGCTCGGCTTCCCGATAGATGCCAGGGAGTACTACGAATGCAAGCAGATATTTGATGATCTTGGTGTCAGCAGACTTAATCTGATGACCAACAACCCCCTCAAGATATCAAGTCTGGATCAGTACGGGCTGAAAGTCGAAAAGCGGGTACCGATACAGATGACGCTCTTCGATGAAGACAAGGAGTATCTGCGCACGAAAAAAGAAAAAATGGGACACTATTTAGAATATTAAAAAATGAATCTGGAGGAACAGAATTATGAATAAGATTGAAGGACAGTTAATTGCACAGGATTTAAAAATGGGAATCGTCGTGGGACGCTTCAATGACTTTATCGGGTCAAGACTGCTTGATGGGGCTGTAGATGCATTAGTCAGACACGGAATGGAAGAGTCGGACATCGACGTTGCCTGGGTACCTGGAGCATATGAAATCCCATTAGTAGCGAAAACAATGGCGGCATCCGGAAAGTATGATGCAGTGGTTACTCTTGGTGCAGTGATCAGAGGTGCAACCTCTCACTACGACCATGTCTGTGGAGAAGTATCCAAGGGAGTGGCTTCAGCATCAGACACTACAGGTGTACCTGTCATGTTCGGCGTGCTGACAGTCGATACGATCGAACAGGCTATTGAACGTGCCGGAACAAAAGCTGGTAACAAGGGTGGAGAAGTAGCCGTTGGAGCAATCGAAATGGCCAACCTCATGAAAAAATTGAAATGAAGAATGAATTGAGTCACGTCAGAACAATCATTTTTGATTATGACGGTACGCTTCATGACAGCAGTAAAATATACATTCCCGCGTTTAAACGCGCATACAAGTATCTTGTGAAGAATAACAAAGCAGAAGAGAAAAACTGGTCAGATGAAGAGATTACGCAATGGCTTGGTTACAGTAAGCAGGAGATGTGGGAGCTGTTCATGCCCAATCTTGAACCTGATTTCCGACAGGATGCATCTGGGCTGATCGGGAAGACGATGCTAGAAATGATTCAGAGGAATGAAGCCCGATGGTATGCAGGAGCCGTTGACACATTAGAGTACCTTAAAGATCAGGGGTACACCCTGCTGTTCTTAAGTAACTGCTCGATCAGTTACATGGAGATGCATGCCGAACAGTTTGGACTGAATGACTACTTTAGTAGGCTCTACTGCACGGAACAGTTCAATTTCAGGAAATCAAAAAAAGAAATAGTCAAGTTGCTGAAACAGGACTTTGAAGGAGACATCGTAGTCATAGGCGACCGATTCCAGGATATCGAAACATCTGAGCTGGAGAATGTCTACGCTATAGGATGCACCTATGGCTTCGGAAAACGTGAGGAACTCGAAGGAGCAGATCTGCTCATCTCCGATATAGGGGAACTTAGAAACTATTTATAATAAAAGAAGTGATGCCGGTCTCTTATAGACTATGGCATCACTTCTTTTATATGAATATAAACAGGAATCCGGCTGAAATTACCCCCGTCAGAAAGCCTTCTAGATTTCCTTCTCTTTCAGACGGAAGCTCGTGCTTGATGACATTCAGTGTCATCGCGCCCGCTACAAAAGCTTCAACACTTCCGAATATATACTCTGGAAAATCAGAAAACACCCCGATTCCGAACCCGACAATGATAGCCAGGGAAAGAATATACCGACCGTATTGATCATATACAGATTCATGGTGATGTCTAAGCCCCCAGTCATTCGTCACAAAATGAAGAGCGAAAGCTATAAAGAATACAACTAATGTGGCATCCGGTTCTCGCCTGTCTGTCAGAAGGTAGCCGATCATGGCATTGTATAAAGAAAAGAAGGCAATGTGGGCCCAGAACAGGCGGGATTCGATCAAGTTGGGATTGGTCTGTTCTTTAGTTTCATAAGCTCGGGCAATCAGGCGGTCCATCGCATAAAAAACGGATAGACCAAGCAAGGCAATGATATATAAGGCATAGTGCAGCATGTGTCCTTCCAGCCAGTGTATTTCCTGTTCAGCCAGTTCCTGGGTGTGTGCAACTTGGGGCCACAGGTGGATAAAGACATAGGCAATTCCCACACCAGCAGAAAACGAAATGAATCGTCTTAATAGAGCTTTCGGTAATGATATGTATATAGATAAGAAATGAATCAGCACGAAGCTGACAGCCAAAATTAAAGGTATCCACATAATCAGTTGAGCTGTTTGAGACAGCTGTCCTCTCTTTCTTCAGGTCTTTCTTCATGTAATACTCAAAGTGTACACTATTCACTATAGATTTTCAGTAATGAGCACAAAAATAGTTAACGGTCACTTCTAGAGATTAAAGACAAGATAGAGTATGATTAACTTAAGACAAACTAGGAAGTAGGTAGAGAAATGATCAGTAAAGGTAAAACTGAAAGTTCTGGATTAATTGTCGAATGGGTGCTGGTGACGGATCCCATAGGAGACGATGTGAAAAAAGAGACCGATAAATTTTCGGCAGATTTAAATCTTTCCTCTCTCCTGGACGACAGGACAGTATCCTACTATAGTTGCCTGAAAGACCATTACGGGCAAAACGTGTCTGTGCTGCACTTCCCCGTATTTGATTATCAGCAAAGCAATCATCTTGCAGATACATCCACAACTCTTACCTTCATTTTTTCAATGGCATCTGTCCTAATAGTACTGAACGGGTATTCAGACGAAGGAATGCTTGATAAGCTCAATTCAAACCGATCTCCTCATCAGGTAATGATGGATCTCCTAATCAGTATGTATATTGAGGTGGACAATCGAATGGACCGGTTGGGTCAGAAAATCCGCGAAGCGAAGTCGGAAACTATAGAAAAAGCCAATAGAGAGGTGTTATTGAGCCTGGCTGATATCGAGCAGGAAATGGTCATCTTTTCTAAACGGCTTGAAGATTATGGTGAAGCTTTTCATCAGTGGTTGTCAGATTCAACGATAGATAGGACATGTACTCACCAAGAGATAGAAAAGGTGAGACTCCTTATACGTAAAAGTCTATTCAACAGCCAGCTTTTTAAAGAACTGATTGAATCGACAAGTGGACTTCTCTCGGACAGCATAGATAACCGATTGAACAGCATTATGGAATTTCTTGAATCAATCGCTCTGGTCATATCCATCCCGACCCTTATTTTCAGCTTGTTCGGAATGAATACCGGGGGATTGGTCGGCCGGCAGTCGCCATTTGGAACGATTGTAGTTATCCTGATTTCGGTCCTTCTTGGAGCAGCAGTGGCAATTTATCTGAAAAGGAAAAAATACTTGTAAAGAATTATGCTCATGCTTGAGATTACTAAATTATTGGAGTAAAGTGAAGTAAGAGAGAATTAATTGAGGAGGAATAGACTATGAACGGCAATAAATTAAGAAAATCATCAGATGATCGAGTTATTTCAGGAGTATGTGGAGGAATTGCGGAATTTTTCGGTATCTCATCACTGGCAGTCAGACTAATTTTCCTGATCCTTCCATCAAACCTTCTTTTGTATATCATTCTGGCTATGATCATGCCTGAAGATTATTAAAAAGGTATCACAGAAATGCTCATGTACACAGAATCGTTTAGCTGACCTGGGAATTGATAGATGCCAATTTAAATACGCTAAAAGCAGTGAAGTTTGTTCCATATTTAATGGCATCTCATTGCTTTTTTTTGTTGCAGAAAAGAAGCTCGTGAAAGTTTCTGCTTATGCATAACTTTTGTGTTCTAACTTTCATTAGGTAGCTGTCATGCTGACAGCTGCCATCCAAGTGAAGATTCTGTTTGTGACGAAAGCAATAGTTGGATCTTATGACCAACTCGTAGGTAGAAAGCGTGTCGAGTTGGTCGAAAGATGGATTCTATGACCAACTCGGAGGGAGAAAGCGTGTCGAGTTGGTCGCAAAACGGATCATATGACCAACTCGGAGGGAGAAAGCGTGTCGAGTTGGTCGCAAGACGGATCTTATGCCCAACTCGGAGGGAGAAAGCGTGTCGAGTTGGTCGCAAGACGGATCTTATGTCCAACTCGTAGGGAGAAAGCGTGTCGAGTTGGTCGCAAAATGGATCTCATGTCCAACTCGCAGGGAGAAAGCGTGTCGAGTTGGTCGCAAAACGGATCTTATGCCCAACTCGGAGGGAGAAAGCGTGTCGAGTTGGTCGCAAAATGGATCATATGCCCAACTCGTAGGTAGAAAGCGTGTCGAGTTGGTCGCAAAATGGATCTTATATCCAACTGGTAGGGAGAAAGCGTGTCGAGTTGGTCGCAAAACGGATCTTATGATCAACTCGACACCTCCATACCCAGCGAGCTGACACTTTTTCCCCAAAAAAATCTCCCAATCCCCCAAATCACTGGAAGTATCTAACTACTCCAAATCAGAACAAGCAGGATAACCCCGTTGGATCAAGGAACTTTACTTCCTCAATAAAACAGGGCGTAAAGATCAAAAAACATTGCTATCAAAGAAACGAGTTTTATCCATAACTATTGCCATCAGGGTTCGCTAAGGATGAACCTTTCCCAATTTCCTCATCTGACAGAAAAAAAGCAAAGTGAAAACAACTTCGGTACCGATCAGGACTTACATAATCAGCAGAAGAGCACCGGTCATCATAATTAAGGAGATGATGATGCTTACTGAGGACAGAAAACTGGCTAAGGACCGCTTATTACCGTAGATAATCATATTAATAGTAGAAACTGTTCCGATCGGTGCCAGTGCAACGAGAACTAGTGATATACGAACCAGTTCGGGCAGAGGCAGGACCAGGAAAAATATAGCGGCGACTACGCTGCCGATGATATAACGAGCAGCAAGAAGCTGCCTGACTCGCTTGAATGATACTGAGTCTATGCGTATTTCAAGATACAAGCCGACCATGAACATGGACAAGAAAGCATTCCCACTTGAAAAGAGTCTGAAAACTGACAGCATTTCCTCTGTCAGAACAATGCCGACAAGTGCCAGTAGAAACATAATAATATAAGTAGTGAAAGAAGGAGACCGGAACAACCTCAAGATCCTTCTGATATAACCATCGTTCGAGTGATTCTGTCCGGTCATTTTGTCGACGATCATTGGGGATCCGCCGAACAGCATGAGTGCATTTCCCATGTCAAAGCTGCCTATATAAGGAATGGCTGCCGGGAAAAACCCCTGGACAAAAGGGATAGTAAAGTTGCCGATATTGTATCCAGCCTGACTGAACATCATCAGGGACTGAAGTGGGGCTTCTTTTTTACGCCATAAAAAGCCACCCAGGGTGACAAGAGCGATATTCGAGAGGAGACCAAGAGAGATCATGATAAACAAAATAGGTTCTACCGAAACCCCGTTAAATCCGACAACAATCGTCGCAGGAAGGGTCAGGTTAAGTATGATTTTCTGCAGGGCTACTCCGTCAGTTGATCTCAGGATTTTAGCTCGTTTGAATAAGTAGGCCACTAGTATGACCAGTAAAAATTGAAAAGACTGTAAAAGTACTGCCAGCACAGTTATTCTCCACCTTTCTATTTGCATCAATAGTATAACATTATCAGCCGGGTCTTGTGAAAAGGAATCGACAGTTGATCATTAAGGATAAAATTTATGATTCGCTTTGATTGTCAAACTAATAATCTGCTATACTATTTCTGAAAAGGGGAATGATTATGGAACAATCTTCAGCAAGATGGAAAGTGCTGCTCGGTGGCGTCATGATGCAGCTATGTATCGGAGGAATCTATACATGGAGCCTGTTTAACCAGCCATTGGTCGATGCCTTCGGATGGGAAAGAACAGAAGTTTATACAGCCTATTCTCTCATCGTGTTTATTTTCGCATTCGTCACGATCTTTTCAGGACGACTGCAAGATAGAATTGGACCGCGACTAGTTGGAACGATCGGGATGGTATGTTTCAGTGCAGGTCTGATTATTGCCTCACAGGCACGGTCCTTACCAGTTTTGTATTTAGGCTACAGTCTTCTGGGTGGAATCGGTGTCGGAATGGTCTATGTCTGTCCGTTGTCGACTGGCCTGAAGTGGTACCCGAGAAAGAAAGGGATGGTGACAGGGATCATCATCGGCGCGTTCGGAATGGGCGGGTTTATTTTTAACTTTTTACTATCTGCACTGATTAGTTCGATTGGAGTATCCCAGACCTTTTTAGTTCAAGGTCTGGTCTATGCTGTCGTAGGTATTACTGGTGCACAGATGCTGAAAGTACCGACACAGTCTGAAAGCAAGCATGTGCTGGTCAACGAAAATGACTATACTACAAAAGGCATGTTGAAGACCCCGGCATTTTATCTTCTATGGATCATGTATTTTACCGGAAGTTTGAGTGGCCTGCTGGTAATTGGCCTCTCTCAGGATATTGCGAGAGATCTGGTCGGCCTGTCTCCAGCAACAGCAGGTTATGCAGTAGCTGTAGCAGCGGTATTCAATGCTTTGGGAAGACTGGGATGGGGTGCATTATCTGACTTGATCGGGCGGTTGAGAGTGTTTACTATCCTGTTTGGTCTGACTGCTGTATCAATGGCTGCGCTTAGTCTATTCCAGCATAACGCGTTTACTTACTTTGCTATACTTGGCATAATAGTCAGCTGTTTCGGCGGATTTCTAGCCACGTTTCCGGCAGTATGCAGTGATTATTTCGGAACCTTTTATTTCGGATCAAATTATGGTCTGCTCTATCAGGCTTACGGAATATCTGCGCTGCTGGGTCCACTGCTTCTTTCTGCAGTATCCCAGGAAACGCATGCCTTCTTATGGGCATCAGTCTTTGCAGTGCTAGGTCTAATACTGACGTTCTTTGTCAGAACACCCGGAAACTTTTCTACAGCCGGAGATCGGCATTCACAACAGTAAGTTGGACTTAAGCATAGAATTTCAACCATTTTACAGATTAAATATACATCATCCAGTTACATCCTTCTTGTTGAAACGCTTTCATTTGTGTTATAATTCAAGTAAGAAATAGGTGAAGCAGTGTAGAAAGGAGGAAAAGAGATGTTATTTACTGAAGTAACGGATGAAAGAGCGAGAGATAAGAAACCAGCTGAGATTTTATCTATAGTGACAGGTATAGATAAAGCGATCATACAGTCAGGTGTTCAGGAATATGGCTATGAAATGATTCTTGAAAACCCTGCTTTACTGAAGATTACAGAGGAAGACCAGCAAAGGATAAAAGAGGCAAGGAAATTGGGATACTTGGATGTCACATTATTATAAAAATATACAGAAAATGTAATAGGGACTTACAAAGTATACAGACAATTAAGGAGAGCACAAGTGAAAAAAGTGTGCTCTCCTTTTTGCATACCTGTTTGCATATTTAGTTGCAAGAAATAGAGTATGACGGTGATCTGGGAAAAAATATACACAATTAGGTCACAATATCTTCAATATTTCTGACGGCATATCATATATTGTTTATGTTTCAAGTATGTTACTATGAAACAAACAATATAAATGACAAGTGTTATGGAGATAGAGTTGAAGACCCTCTCTATATCATTAGTATTATTTAGAGGAGGAGCTTGTATCGAAAAAGAGCGGATACACTCTTCAGGCATAGATCAGGCCTATGCTTACTGCGAAGAGATTATAAAAGAACAGTCCAAGAGTTTTTATTTTGCTTTTTCGAAGCTGCCTAAAGATAAGGCTGAAGCAGTGTATGCCATATATGCTTTCTGTCGCCTGGCAGATGACAGCATCGATGAAGCAGAAACAAAAGAGCAGCAGGCTGAAGCACTGGCTATGCTTACTAACGAACTGAATCGATTTGAACAAGGGAGAGAACCGGACCACCCGATCTGGCATGCTTTGAGAGACGTCTTCAACAGATATGATATGCCTATTCAATCATTCTATGATCAGCTGAAAGGGCAGGCAATGGACTATCACTTCGAACAGCCCTCGACGCTGGAAGAAGTGGAGACATACAGTTACTATGTAGCTGGATCTGTTGGTCTGATGCTTCTTCCAATCATAGCTACTGAGAACCATCAGGAATTAAAAGAGCAGGCAATCGCTTTGGGCGTCGCTATGCAGCTGACGAATATATTAAGAGATGTCGGAGAAGACTACCGGGAGATTCATCGGATTTATCTGCCATCTGATTTAATGAAGAAGTTGAACTATACTGAACAGAATCTGTCTGATGGAGTGATCAACGAATCTTTCATCAGTATTTGGGAATCCCTGGCCTTAAGAGCTGAGCAGCTGTACTTGGACTTCAACAGATCATTGGATCTATTTGACAAGGACAGTCAGTATCCTGTTGCCTTGTCATCAAAAGTTTACGGCGGAATTCTTGATGCTGTGAGGCAGAATAATTATGACTGCTTCACTAAGAGAAACAAGACGTCCATGTTAGCGAAAATGCGAATATTGAGAGAAGTAAAGATGCAATTTGATAAGTGAGATTGAAACTATACAAGAATGAGGCAGAAAATATGACGAAGGAAAAGCATAAGGGGAAAACGGTCGTAGTCATCGGTGGAGGACTGGGTGGATTGTCATCTGCTATATCATTGGCTCAAAGCGGCTATACTGTTTCCTTATATGAAAAAAACAGTCACCTGGGCGGTAAACTGAACAGGCTGGAAAAAGAAGGATTCGGCTTCGATCTTGGGCCATCCATTCTCACCATGCCTCATATTTTTGATGAATTATTTACAAAAAGTGGAAAGAAACTGGCAGATTATGTACCTATCAGACAGCTTGATCTGGAATGGCGCTCGTTCTTTACTGACGGCACAACTATTGATTTGTACAACGACCTGGATGAAATGAAGCAGAAGAATCCTGCGTTAAGTGATACTGACCTTCAGGAATACCGCAATTATCTTGATTATACTCGCCGATTATATGAGGCAACTGAAGAAGGGTATTTTAATAAAGGACTGGATGATCTGAAATCCATCATTGATTACCATGGTCTTATCCCCGCATTGAAGGGGTTCGATTATTTCCATACAATGGCTCAAGGCATTGATAAGCGTGTAAAAAATCCTTACATGAGGGACATGCTGAAGTATTACATTAAATATGTCGGTTCCTCTGCAGATGAAGCACCGGCTGTCTTGAATGTTCTGGCATACGTACAGAAGAAAATGGGACTCTGGTATGTCGACGGAGGCATGCACAAGCTGGCTGAAGGTTTAGTCCAACTTGGAAAAGAAGTCGGTGTGAGCTTTCATACAGGTGTTGAAGTGACAGCAATCGATACGAATGAAGAGAATGAAGTGACAGGTATAAAGCTTGGCAATGGTGAGCATGTCAGGGCTGATAAAATTGTTTCAAACATGGAAGTTATTCCCACCTACAAGCGACTTTTAAATGTCTATGCCGCCCATACAGATAAACTGGAAGAGACATTTGAACCAGCAGCATCCGGCCTCGTGCTTCACCTTGGTGTCGACCGGACTTACCCGCAGCTGGCTCATCACAACTTTTTCTTCTCTGAAAACTCCAAGCGTAACTACAAGACAGTCTTTAAAGATAAAAGATTGCCTGAGGATCCAACGATTTATCTTGTAAACAGCAACAAGACCGACCCGTTTCAGGCACCTGAAGGACATGAGAATATCAAGATCCTTCCGCACATTCCTTATATTCAGGATCGGCCGTTTACAGATGCTGATTACGCTAAGCTGAGAGAACGTGTTCTGATCAAACTGGAGAATATGGGTCTGACTGATTTGAGAAAACATATTGTAGTTGAAGATCAGTGGACGCCTGTGGACATTGAACAGACCTATTACTCTACACATGGCGCGATCTACGGTGTTGTTTCCGACCGGAAAAAGAACAAGGGGTTCAAGTTTCCTAAGAAAAGTGACCAGTACAAGAACCTTTATTTTGCCGGAGGATCGGTCAACCCCGGTGGCGGAATGCCGATGGTCACGTTAAGTGGGCAGCAAGTCGCCGACATCATCATAAATGAAGACAAGTAACACCTGGTAATCATATTGAGAGAAAGGAAGTGCGCAGATGAGTGAGGGAATACTTGCCGTGCTCCTTTCTATCGGTCTGATGAGCGGGTGTTTCTTTTTGTTTAAAATACCCGCCATTCCTTTAACCAAGTCTGTCAGAAAGCTGCCGGGGCTTTCTGTCATTATCCCGGCCAGAGACGAAGAAGAATCTCTGCCGAACCTATTGAAGTCCTTGAATAGACAGACTTATAAGCCATTGGAAGTTATTGTTGTGGATGATGAATCCACAGACGAAACAGCTATGATTGCGGCAGCGCATGATGCGAAAGTATTGTCCACTGAAGAATCAGAACTTGAATCAGGGGGGAAATCTGCAGCTTGCTGGATAGGAGCCGAAAAGGCAAAGGGAGAATGGCTGCTCTTCCTGGATGCCGACACCTACTTTGTCAATGACCGGGCGCTTGAATCAGTTGCTGATCAATATTTGAATCAGCAGGACAAGGGCTTGTTATCCATACAACCCTTTCATGAGATAAAAAAAGTTTACGAAACAGCATCTATCGTTCCAAATATCATGGTCATGGCCGGTGTCAATCGGTATAGCCTGTTAGGTGGACACATCGAAGAGAGAGGAGCTTTTGGCCCGTTTCTGCTGACGACGCGTAAGCAATATGAAGAATCTGGTGGACACAGGACTATACAGGACAGCCATATGGATGACATCGAACTGGCAAAACGGTATAAAGAGACGGGTTTACCTGTTAATGTGTTCAGTGGGAAGGAGGTTGTCCATTTCCGGATGTTCCCTGAAAGCTTTAGTCAGTTGGTCAACGGCTGGACTAAAAGCCTGATTCATGGATCGGAAGGGACCAACCCCTTAGTTCTGTTAAGTATTGCGCTGTGGATAGCGGGGATTTGCCTGTCGACGACTATACTGATTGGAACATTAGTTACCCTTGGACCAACAGCTATTCTACTTCCTGGTCTAATCTATTTCTTTTACTGTGTGCAGTTCAGGTGGCTGATGAACAAAGTCGGTCAATTTCCGCTATGGACAGCAGGATTTCCGGTAATTTATATCATAGTTTTTCTGTTTCTGTATCTCTTTTCAGTCTTTAAGGTAAAAATACTGAAAAGAGTCAGATGGCGGAACAGAGAAATAAAGTTGTAGGCTGAAAGGTGAGATAGTATTGAGGTTAGTGTGGGTAAACATAGCAGTATGGCTTTTTTTCCACTTAAGCATTTCGCTCGGTCTCCTGAAAGTCCCCTACAGTTTCTTTGGACCTGACCACCCGTCAGACATCTTATTCAGAGAGCGATCCTTTGAACAAAAGGGGAAGCTCTGGAGAAATGTATTTTATGTACACAAATGGAAAGACAGTCTCCCGGATGGTGCTACACTTTTCAAGATGGGTTATAAGAAGAAACAGTTGGCTGATACGACAGTAGAAACAATGCTGCTATTTATAATGGAAACGAAAAGGGCTGAACTGACTCATCTTCTGCTTCTTCTTCCTGCACCATTGTTTTTCTTGTGGAATCCAGTCTGGGCGGGTTTTGTCATGGTGTTCTATGCAATCATCGTAAATGTCCCATTTATTATTATTCAGAGATATAATCGTATCAGGCTGGCGATGATTGCTCAAAGAAGATATAAAAGAAGATGATTTTATTCCGAATCCGTGTTACTATATAAAAGTAAGTAAAATTAAAGGAGGATAAGAATGGGTAAAATAAATAAACTGATGGAAATAGGGTATGCTGAACTTAATGTGAGAGACCTGGATAAAATGACGCGTTACTATACTGATACAGTCGGACTTAGTCTGATTGAAAAAACTGACTCACAATCAAAATTAGGTATTGCAGAATCAGGAAAGGTCCTGCTTATTCTTGAAGAAACCCAAGGTCAGGATAACTTAGAAGTGAAAGCAGGTCTGTTCCATACCGCTTTTTTGCTTCCTGAGCGCAGGCATTTAGGAAATACATTATACAATCTTTTAAAAAATGAAGTGGCAATTGCCGGTGCTTCGGATCATGGTTATAGCGAAGCGTTATATCTGCAGGATCCTGAAGGCAATGGAATCGAGATTTACCGTGATAAGCCTAAAGAAGAGTGGGTGCTCAACGATGACGGAACGATTCCAGGTGTGACAGAACAGATGGATGCACACGGCGTGCTGGATAGTCGGGATGAGAAAGTATCTCCATTATTTCCTGAAGGAACTGTCGTGGGTCACATACACTTGTCCGTATCAGACTTGAAAGAATCAGAGCAGTTTTATACTGATGCGCTTGGAATGGATTTGAAATACGAGTATGGTGCTCAGGCACGTTTTATTGCTGCTGGAGACTATCACCATCATATTGGAATGAACACATGGGCAGGTAGTGGCTTACCTAAGCGACGATCCGGCGATTTGGGACTACGTCAATTTACGCTTGTTCTGCCTGACCGGACAGATATTGATAAGCTGGCCGATCGTCTGTCAGAAAACGGTTATCCCTTCAAACGGGAACAGGACAGTTTGTCAGTAACTGACCCGAATGGCATCATTATTACCTTTAATGTTATAGATTAAAATAAATGGGACCTTTGGCAGAAGATACATATGTCTGTCAAAGGTCTTTTTAGTAATAATGGCAAGATTATGGATAATGAGAAATAGTATCATTCTCATCTAAATGAATTGACTAGGACCATACTTAAGATTGTGCTATCTTTAACATATAAGGCATAGACTAGGGGGACTAAGATGACTGCATTATTCAAAAATAACAAGCCAATGCTTCTGACCGTAATCAGTGGGCTTCTGATCCTGTTCGGTGGCATTGCATCATATAATAGCTGGAGACCGTTGGATGTCGTCCTCTTTATTAGTTCCTTTATCATTGGCGGGTATTATCAGGGGAAAGAAGGTATAATGGAGCTGGTAAGAGACCGATCACTCAATGTTGATATTCTGATGGTTCTCGCGGCAGTAGGGGCATCGATCATTGGTTTCTGGCTGGAAGGAGCTCTGCTGATTTTCATTTTCTCACTTAGTGGCTCGCTAGAAATCTATACAACAAATAAAAGTACAGATGCCATTTCTCATCTGATGAAGCTCACACCTGACACAGCTCTCCTCCTCACTGAAGAAGGCAGAACTGAAGAAGTGGAAACTGAAGATCTCAAAATAGGTGACTGTATAATTGTTCCGAAGGGGTCTGCCATTCCTATAGATGGACAGCTGATCAGTCAGTATGGGCTCATCGATGAATCAGTAGTCTCAGGCGAATCGGTCCCTGTAAGTAAGCAGGCGGAAGATGTAGTGATCGGAGGAACTGTGAATATTTCTCAGCCTATTAAGGTTCGTGTGACCACTGACTATTCAGACACACTTTTCGCTAAAATAATCAGACTGGTTGATGAAGCGCAAGGTACACCGTCTCAGACAGCGACATTTATTGAGTCGATAGAAACGCATTATGTGAAAATTGTACTGGTTTTTGTCCCAGTTATGATTCTTGTTTTTCTCTATATCCTTGATTGGGGATTTACTGAATCTTTTTATAGAGGAATGGTCCTGCTGACTGTTGCTTCACCTTGTGCATTGATGGCCTCAGCGAGTCCGGCGACCTTGTCAGCAATATCGAACGGAGCTAAGAACGGTGTGCTGTACAAAGGCGGCTCCTACTTGGAGAATTTCAGTCAGATCAGTGCAATAGCATTTGATAAGACCGGGACCCTGACTGAAGGAACGCCGAAAGTGACGGATGTGGTATTTAATAATCAGTCATACGGCAAGGAGATCCAGCAGGTCGTTGTCGCTATGGAGAAACAGTCCAGCCACCCTCTTGCGAGAGCAGTTGTCGATCATTTGAGTTCTGAAACGGAAGGCAGACTGTTCCACTTTGACCTGATCAATGAAGTAGAAGGAAAAGGGATGGAAGGCGTTGCCGGAACAGACAGATATAAAATAGGAAAGAAAGAATTTGTTGTTAAAAATGATGATGATTACTTGACAATTGAAGCAATGAACAGACAGAATGAGGGAAAGACAGTTTTATATGTATCAAAGAATGATGAACTGACTGCCTATATTGCTTTACTGGATCTCCCGGCTCCCGGAGCAAAAGAAACAGTAGACTATTTTAAAAGTCACAACATCAGGACCCTCATGATAACTGGAGACAATCAGGCGACAGGTGAATCGATCGGTTCATTGATAGGAGTCGATGAGGTGATAGCCAACTGCCTACCTGACGAAAAAGCGGAACTGATTCTGGAACTGAAGAAACGGTACGGCACAATTGTCATGGTAGGCGATGGCATAAACGATGCTCCGGCTCTGGCGAATGCCTCCATCGGAATTGCAATGGGTGCGGGAACGGATCTCGCTATGGAAGCTGCTGACGTGGTGCTTGTAAAAAATGATCTGCAGCAGCTGTCTTATAGTCATAAACTGTCCAGACGCCTGAACAGAATCATAATGCAGAATGTTGTATTTTCGATTGCCGTGATTGTTTTTCTGATCATAGTGAACCTGCTGCAGCTGATCAATCTTCCTTTAGGAGTCATCGGACACGAAGGCAGCACGATACTAGTTATACTGAACGGCCTGCGTCTGCTCAGATCATCGAGTTTTCAGCACAACAGTTAAAGGAGAATGCCCCATGGATTTATATGATATTGAAGTAGAAACGATTGAAGGAAAGAAACAGACACTGGATGAATATAGAGATAACTGGCTGATTATTGTCAATACGGCCAGCAAGTGCGGTCTAGTGGGGCAGCTTGAAGGGCTCCAGAGTATATACAACGCGTACAAAGATAAGGGAGTCCGGGTACTAGGCTTCCCCTGTGACCAGTTTATGAATCAGGAGCCGCTGGAAAATGACGAAATAAAGGAATTCTGTACCATGAACTATAACGTGACTTTTCCATTATTTAAAAAAATCAAAGTCAACGGGAATGACGCTCACCCCTTGTACAAGTATCTTAAAGAACAGACAGGCGGGAAGATGATTAAATGGAACTATACTAAGTTTTTAATAGGGCCGCAGGAATCAGTGATTGAACGTTTTTCTCCTGTATCTGGACCTGAAAAAGTAGAGGAAGAACTGAAAAAGCAGTTAGATAGATAAAAAGAATATTTCTTCACTTGTAAAATATGTAAAATAAAGCCTTGTTAGTTCATCAAATCACAAGTATTTGATGCTAAGAAGGCTTTTTATTATGCATCTATACTTATTTTGTTCAAAAGATTAGAGGTTTATTCTCAAAATATAATTGACATATACGTGAAACATGCTATGATTAATGTGAATTAAATCACAATTAATTAGGAGGAACAACATTGGTAAAGTGGAACAAATTATTACTTATTACAGCAAGCATGGGGTTACTAGCTGCTTGTGACAACGCTGCAGAAACAGAGGAGCCGGCTGAAGAAGTGGAAGAAACAGAAGCTGAAGTTACAACTGGTGCTACTCAAGTTCGTGTAAATGATGAAGATACATTACTCGAAGGGTTATCCAGTGACGGAGCTTGGATCGTTATTTTCGAAGATGATATCACAACTGATGAAGATCTCGTTATGGTAGAAGGTTTCGAGAATAAAGGAGAAACTGAACGTAAGCTTGCATTATACGCTCAGGATGCCGACCGTAACGTAACAGAAACCTTTACTCTGACTGCCCCAAGCATCACTATTCAGAACGAAAACACCCGTCTGCAGAATGGTACATTTGTAGGAGACGTGTATGTAGAAGCTAACGGATTTAAATTAGTTGGTGGAACAATCGATGGAGACTTGATCTTCGCAAGTGAAGAATTTGAAGCATCATCAGAAATCGATGAGAATTCAGAAGTTACAGGCGAAATTAAAGTAGACTAAATTTAAATAAAAAGAAAACTGTCAGCTATTATGTTGGCAGTTTTCTTTTTATTATGAAAAAAGCGATATGTGAACTGTTCACCATTGACAGACATCAGTTGAAACTCTACTGCCAATCCAGTAAACTAAATGAAGAAGTCCAATATTGTGTGCTAGATTTTAGTTAAAGCAAAGTAAGCGGTCTTAAACTTATTAAAATGTTTCATTATGATTAGAAAAGCATGAGTAATAAATAAGATAATTTTAGTGAGCACACTTGTTGACTACTTCACAAATGTAAGCTATAGTATGTATTAGTAATGATGCGGAGAAGAACTGTCCGAATTAAATATTCTCTCCTTCTTCTCCGTTCATTCTATGTACAATAAGATTTCCATCAGGAAAGGTAAGGGATAATTATGGATATTTTGAAAAAGAAATTAGCTGCAGGCGCTGCAGTTGTAGCATTAGGCGGATTTTTAGCAGCATGTGATAATGGTGCAGATACTGACGACAACGGAGACAATGGCGACGCTGTAACAGCTGCATCTATTACTGATGACGCTAGCGAAGTTGAAGGCTCTCTAAGTGCTGACGGAAACTGGATTACTGCTATAACAGCTGATGTAACTATCGACGGAGACTTGACAGTTGCAGGTACATTCTACAACCAGGATGACGAAGACGGAGACGTTTACCGTAAACTGGCACTTTATGATCAGGATGATGACCGTAACGTAACTGATGAGTACACACTGTCAGTTGGAACGATGACTGTTGAATCACCAAACTTCCGTATTCAAGAAGGAACATTGGACGGAGACGTATACGTTGACGAAAACGGATTTGAATTGTTCAACTCTACAGTAACAGGGGACGTAACATTCTCTTCTCAAGAGTTCATGGATTCTGCTTTAATGGATGAAGGAACTGTTGAAGGTGAAGTTAGCGTAGACGAATAATTTAAAACTTAACTAAAGCCCATTACCTGCGGACACAGGAGAGACCAGGCAACTGATATATTACCTAAAAGGGGGCAGCTCTATGTACATTGCGTGCACAGAGCTGTTTTTTTGCGTCTTATAAAGATACAGTTGCTTCAAGCTAGAAGATTTCAGCAGAGCGGTGAGCGTGCCAAAACTGGTCTGGATCGACCTAGTGTAAAAGAGAGAACGAGAGTCATACATAAGAAAGCATACACAAGCAAGCACATTCAGCAAGATAGAGAACGTTATCCTCCTGAGCGTACCGGATCGAAAAAAGCTACTTGATCCTCGACACAGTGAAAAAGTAAATAAGTGCGAGTACATTTAAAAAAACACACTACCACCAAACAATGCAGCAAAAACCTATGAGTACAGGACCATTCGGACCGATACAGATAAGTGTATTTTATAGTGTATCGTGATAAATCGTTTTATAGTATACTAGTTGTGAATCCAGAGTTGAGTATTAGGAGAGCATAAATAAGGGGGCGTATGAATTGAACAGAAAAGACAGGATATATCAGTTTGTTAAGACGGCTAGTAAACAGTTTACAAAAAAAGATATTGAAAATGGAATGGGTATTACAACTAAAGAAGTCTCGGATGAATTGGATATTATAAGAAGCAACGTCTCCAAAGACCTTAATCTTCTGGTCAGAGAGGGGAAGCTTAAAAAAATAGACGGACGGCCAGTTCGTTTTGTTCCTCTCGAATCGGTTCGTCACCAGCCATTGACAGTACACGTACCAAGCTATAAAGAAGAAAAGCCTGAGCAGAAGGGTGTCACACAGGAAGTCTTTGACTACTCTGTTAAAGAGTCGAGAGATATTTTTCAGTCGATTATTGGAGCAAAAGGCAGCATGAAAAATGCGGTCGATCAGGCCAAGGCAGCTGTTCTTTATCCACCAAAAGGACTCAACACACTTATAACGGGTCCGACCGGATCAGGGAAATCGTTTTTTGCTCACGCCATGTTTAAATTTGCTCAATCACATGAGCTGATCGACCCTGAAAAAGAACTGGTCGTCTTCAACTGTGCGGATTATGCGAATAATCCGGAACTGCTGATGAGTTACTTGTTCGGTTATGCTAAAGGAGCCTTTACTGGTGCGGCATCCGAGAAAGAAGGGCTTATCCAGCAAGCTGACAACAGTATGCTCTTTTTAGATGAAATCCACAGACTTCCACCTGAAGGGCAGGAAATGATTTTCTACTTCATGGATACGGGCAAGTACAGTCGACTTGGGGAAACAGGTAAAAGCCGAGAAGCAAGTGTCAGGATCGTCTGTGCGACAACTGAAGATCCTAAATCAACTTTTCTTGATACCTTCATGAGACGTATACCCATCAATATTCATATGCCATCATTTAAAGAGCGTCCGGTTGTGGAGCAGCTTGATCTGCTGAAACTTCTGACAGGTCTTGAAGCCAATCGAATTCAGCGGAAAATCACATTGACTGAAGATGTGGTGAAAGGGCTGATAGCCAGTGTAGGATATGGAAACATCGGACAGCTCAAATCAACGATACAGTTGGTGTGTGCCAGAGGCTTCATGAACCAGCTGAGCAAGGAAGAAATCAGTCTGACGGTTAAGGATATTCCGGACAGCATTCAATCACATCTGGTGGGGTTATCCTCCAATCGACAACAGATGACAGAGATGTCAAATTATCTTGAGGCAAAAATAACAGTCAGTCCAAATGAGCCGTTTTATACAATGGAAATGGATGCTTATGAACTGCCGTATAATATTTACGACATCATTGGAGATAAGGCTGCGCTTCTTGAAGCAGAAGGATTGGATCAGGAATCAATCAATCAGTATATCTCCACAGATATCAACGTTCATCTAAAATCTTTTTACCGTAATCATGGCTTTTCGCTTCAGACAGAATCTAAGCTGGCTGACGTCGTTAATAAAGAAGTGATTGAATTTGCTCATCAGATGGCCGCTTTAGTCAATCAGTCACTAAGTGTGAGTATGAAGCAGAACTTCATTTACGCTATGAGTCTTCATATCAGCTCCCTGCTCAATAAGATAAACAGTGGGGAAGAACGCAAGATGAACAGCAGGATCCGTGAGATGGCAATGGATTATAGCAAGGAATTTGACGTTGCGTCACTGATCAAAGATAAAATCGGCGAGGTTTTTCAAGTCACTATTCCAGAGAATGAAGTGTATTATCTCACTGTTCTTCTAGTTTCCTTAAAGGAAGAAAAATCAGCTGGTGAAATCGGAGTAGTCATTGCGACTCATGGGAACTCTACTGCAAGCAGTATGGCCCGTGTAGCTGAAGATCTTTTAGATATAAGAGGCGTGAGTGCCATCGACATGCCTCTGGATATGTCGCCGACAGTCGTTTACGAGCGGATCAGACAGGCCGTAATCGATGTTAACAAGGGGAGCGGAGTGCTGCTTCTAGTCGATATGGGCTCACTGGCGACATTTGAGTCGTCTCTGGAGAAGGATACCGGTATTGTAGTCAGATCGATTGACATGGTCTCTACGCCTATGGTGCTTGAGGCAGTAAGAAAAGCCTCGCTTGTGGATGCAGACATCGAGCTTCTGCATGATTCCCTTCTGAAATTCAGTGGGTATTCGAACCAGCTGCCGAAAGCTCAGGTACATGAGAGAAATCAGGTGGTCAAGCCTCCAATCATCTTAGCCATCTGTGCATCTGGAGAAGGCACGGCAAGAAAAATAAAGGAAATTATAGAAAAACCAATTAAACAGGGGAACAGGGCGGTCATAGAAGTCAAAACCTGTTCAGTAGTGGATATGGACACGAAAGTAGCAGAATGGAACAAGCATTACTCCATTATTGCGACTACTGGTGTAGCCGATCCTAAACTGTCGGCTCCATTTATTCCACTTGAGCGGTTCATAGAAGGGGGCTCTGAAGCGCTGATCGATAATATAATCAGTGAATCGGTACTCTATACATCTGATACGGCATCTGATGAAACGAAAGCGCAAGAAATGATACAGATCTTTCTACAGGAAAATTATACCTTTTTAAATCCTGTTAAAGTGCTTAACCCTCTCTGGAAGTTTGCTGAGGCATGTGCACGACTCAAAACAGATCATTCAGAAGCTTATGCTTTTCATATCAACCTCATTCTGCATATGGCAGGTGTCATTGAACGGCTGATTCATCAGGATAGTCTGACTTCTCCAGATACAAACATGTTTGATGAAGAGAGTAGTCTGACGAAGGAAGTAGAGCATCTTATTAAAACGCTGGAAAAAGATCTGGGAATCAGCATTCCTAAAGAGGAATACAGCTACATCTTATATTTCATTACTAAAGATGAAGGCGATTTGGAAGATATCGATACACTACTTGAAGAGTAACAGTCGAACGACACACTATTGAAAAGACATTAATAGTGTGTCGTTTTAGTGTGTCGTGAAAAACAGTTGATATATAAAGGTTTTTAAGAAGTTAATGTTGGCACACTTCTTGCTTATATAGTTTAGAAGAGAAAAACACTACGCTGCACCACTATTTTTCTCAATATGTAAGCGAAGGGAGAGTGACTCTATATATAGGAGGATAAATATAAATGGATATCAGGTTACTCAGAATCGATGACCGTCTGATACATGGTCAGGTAGCCACGACATGGGCCAGAGCGACAGGGATAAGTCGCATCATTGTTGTCAGTGATCAAGTCGCTTCAAATCCGCTTCAGAAATTATTATTAAAGCAGGCGGCTCCACCTGAAATCAAGGCACATGTCATCTCAGTAAAAAAACTGATCGAAATCAAGGACCATCCGCTCATGAAAGATGTAAAAGTTCTGCTGCTGTTTACTAATCCGACTGATGTAATGACAATTTACAAACAGGGGGTAGCGTTCGATACAGTAAATATTGGTGGAATGAAATTTACAGAGGGGAAACAGATGGTCACACATTTTGTTTCAGTTGATCAGCAGGATATTGAAGCGTTTCAGTATCTAGATGAACAAGGTATCGAACTCGAAATAAGAAAAGTTCCTTCAGACCGCAAACAGATGGTCATGGATGTATTAAAGAAGGGAAACTTTTTGTAAACGATTAAAAACAAATAACGGGCCACCCGTTAGTAGTAGGAGGGAAATAAATGGTAGGAATTATATTAGCAAGCCACGGCGAGTTTGCTGAAGGCATCTTGCAGTCAGGATCTATGATTGTAGGAGAACAGGAAAATGTCAAGGCAGTCACATTACTTCCAAGCGAAGGACCGGACGATATCAGAAGAAAAATGGAAGAGGCCATTGCTTCTTTCGAAACAGACGAAATTCTCTTCCTCGTCGATTTATGGGGAGGAACACCATTTAACCAGGCAAATACATTGTTTGAAGATAAGAAGGATAAATGGGCGATTGTTGCAGGATTGAACCTGCCAATGCTCATCGAGTCATTTACAGCACGCTTCTCAATGGATAAAGCGCACGATATCGCAGCTTCACTGATCGATGTAGCGAAAGACAGCGTGAAAGTGAGACCGGAAAGCCTTCAGCCAGCTGAGAGCAAAGCAGCAGCTGCATCTGAAGAACCGTCTAAACCATTGCCTGAAGGAACAGTAGTAGGAAATGGAAAAATCGACATTCGTCTGGCGCGTATCGACTCACGTCTGCTTCACGGACAAGTGGCAACTGCCTGGTCTAAAGACGTCAATCCGACTCGCATCATTGTTGTATCTGATGATGTAGCTAAAGATGATCTGCGTAAATCTCTGATCACCCAGGCTTCACCACCAGGAATCAAAGCAAACGTTGTACCGATCGATAAAATGATCGAAGTATGGAACGATCCTAGATTTGGTAAAACAAGCGCGCTGCTCTTATTCGAGAATCCAACTGATGCCCTGCGTGTCATTGAAGGTGGAGTGGAGATCGAAGAAGTCAACGTCGGATCCATGGCGCACTCAGAAGGTAAAGTCATGATCAACAATGTTCTGTCAGTAGATGAAAAAGACGTGGAAGCATTCAAGAAAATGAAAGACCACGGCGTAACATTTGATGTCAGAAAAGTACCGGCAGATCAGCGCAAAGACATGTGGAACCTGCTGAAGAAAACAAAATACGTGAATTAAGACACCTATCAAGGAGGGAAAATAAATATGGACATCATTTCAATTGTATTGGTTGTTTTTGTGGCTTTCTTAGCCGGAATGGAAGGGATTCTGGACCAGTTCCAGTTCCATCAGCCGATCGTAGCATGTACATTAATTGGTTTAGCAACAGGAAATCCTACTCAGGGATTGTTACTGGGAGGAACACTTCAGCTTATCGCTTTAGGCTGGATGAACATCGGGGCAGCAGTAGCACCTGATGCGGCACTTGCTTCCGTAGCATCAGCTATTTTAGTAACTTATCACGGAGCAGGCGTATCAGAAGGGATTGCATTGGCTATTCCACTAGCAATCGCAGGTCAAGTACTGACTATCTTTGTTCGTACATTGACTGTAGCAATCGCGCACGCAGCTGACAGAAAAGCAACAGAAGGCTCATTCAGAGCTGTCGAATTTTATCATATCGGAGCACTTATGATTCAGGGTCTGCGTATCGCAATTCCTGCAGCAATCATTCTTGCCGTTTCTCCAGAACTCGTAACTAACGCACTGAACGCGATCCCAGGATGGCTGACAGGTGGACTGGCCGTAGCCGGTGGAATGATCGTTGCTGTCGGTTATGCAATGGTTATCAACATGATGGCTACACCAAAACTATGGTTGTTCTTCGCTCTAGGATTTGCTCTTTCAGCAATCGGCGAACTGAACCTGATCGCTATGGGTATCATCGGTGTCGTCCTGGCACTTCTATACCTTCAATTTGCACCTGAATTCAATCAAGGTGGAGGCGGCGGAGGAAACTCTTCCGGCGGAGATCCACTTGATGATATTCTGAATGACTATTAAAAAGGAGCGTTGATGAAATATGGCTGAAGAAAATAAATTCAAATTAACTAAACGAGACCGTTTAAGTGTGTTTTGGAGAAGTCAGTTCCTGCAGGCGTCATGGAACTTCGAGCGTATGCAGAACATCGGCTGGGCGTATGCAATGATCCCGGCACTTAAAAAAATGTACACAACTAAAGAAGACCGTTCATTAGCTTTGAAGCGTCACCTTGAGTTCTTTAATACTCACCCGTACCTTGCTGCCCCTGTTTTAGGTGTAACATTAACTCTTGAAGAACAGAAAGCATCTGGTCAGGAAATCGATAATGCCGCTATCCAAGGGGTAAAAATCGGTATGATGGGACCACTTGCCGGTGTAGGTGACCCTATTTTCTGGGGAACGATCCGTCCAGTACTTGGGGCATTCGCAGCTTCTCTTGCACTAAGCGAGAGCTGGCTTGGACCAATCATCTTCTTCCTTGCATGGAACATTATCCGTATGGCCTTCCTATGGTATTCACAAGAACTGGGATACGTACAAGGTGGGAACATCACTCAGAACCTTGCCGGCGGACTGATGCAGAAACTGACTCAAGGCGCATCTGTACTTGGTATGTTCATTCTTGGTGTTCTTGTACCTAGGTGGACAAGTATGCACTTCCCGCTTGTTATGAGTCGAGTAGACGTTCCTGCGGATGAAATGGTCAACTTTGGAGCTGTAGCAGAAGCAGCAAATGAAGGTATTCTTTCCGGAGACATGCTTCGTGGCGTTGTTCAAGAAATTCAATCTGGACTGAGCATCGCTCCAGTTGAAGTTACTACACTGCAGAACACACTGGACGAACTGCTTCCAGGTATTGCACCACTGATCCTTACTCTTGTCTGCGTATGGTTATTACGTAAGAAGGTCAGCCCGATCACAATCATTGCCGGACTGTTCGTTCTTGGAACATTAGGTTATGTTGTTGGACTCCTGGGATAATCTATAGTAAAGAAAAAAAGCGAAGCCTCTCTAGTTTTAGAGGCTTCGCTTTTTTACGTATCTTATTGTAGCTGCAATGGTCGTAAATCAGTTTCGGATTTTTCTCTGTGTAGAAGAAGGGATCGACAGGTTTTTACGGTACTTGGTCACACCTCTTCTGGATAACTGCATACCGGCTTCAGCCATTTTTTCCGAAATTGTCTGATCAGACAGTGGTTTTTGTTTATCTTCCGTATCGACCAGTTCTCGGATCTGTTTTTCCAGCTGATCCTGTGAGTCTCCGCCAGACGTTCTTCTGGATAGAAACGATTTTAGTTCGTAAGTACCAGTTTGGGTCTGAATGTAAGACTCTCTTACTGCCCGGCTGACCGTCGATTCATTAAGCTGAAGTTCCTGTGCCAGATCATTCAACTGAAGGGAAGCCAGGCCATCTTCAGGATTACGGAAGAAACCTGCCTGGTGACGGGCAATAGCGGTACCGACTCTTAGAATCGTTTCTTTTCTTTTTTCAAGTCCCGCTTGAAGGATATCGTACTCCTTTTTCTTTTCTCCGATATAATGATGAACAGTTTTATCATCCTGATGCTTCAGTTCTTCAAAATAAGATGTATTAAAGGTAAGAAGAGGTGTCTTGTATTTCGTTTCAGATACGCTCACTTCTTCATCATTTATAGTCACGGCCAGCTCTGGAAGGATAAATGGTGTATAGCTCGTCTGGAATCCTTCTGCTGGAGCAGGTGTGAGCTTCTGTACAAATTTCAGTACCTCCTGGACTTCAGCCTCAGAGATAGAGTAGATATCGGCTAGCTCTTTCCATTTTTTCTCTGTAAGCCGTTCAAAATTTTCTTCCAGAATGATATACCTGAATTATTCATACCTCTAAATGTGGATAACTATTTCTATTAAACTCACTGCTTTTTTAGACATTTTTAAGTATTAACTGTCTATCATGCCACTTTATATCCTTCTCGATTAGATCGAAAACAAAAAGATGGAAAAAAGAGTATAAAGACCCCTTGGTCTTACAATCGTCAAAAAATTAATATGATCTTCTGGAGTAGCTAATGTAACAGAACCAACTGTTGAATATTCTCCAATATTGTCCAGAACAGTGAAGAGAAAACGTAACCTGTGGACAAGCGGACTTTTATTTTACGCGCATGTCGTGTCAGCCTTCCAGCAATGTGGAAAACTTTAAACCGAAT
>NZ_FNZU01000032.1 GCF_900109325.1 Alkalibacterium pelagium | reverse complement strand
CTGAACGAGATAGATCTTTGAAAACTGAACAAAGTAGAAACAACCAAATGTGCAGGGGTCTTCGATTCTTTTGGAGTCGAAGGCAACAAACGAGTTAACATGGTTAACTCACAATTAATACTATGAGCAAGTCAAACTTAAAATGAGAGTTTGATCCTGGCTCAGGACGAACGCTGGCGGTATGCCTAATACATGCAAGTCGAACGCTGAAGCACTCTGCTTGCAGAGTGTGGATGAGTGGCGAACGGGTGAGTAACACGTGGGGAACCTGCCCATAAGAGGGGGATAACATCCGGAAACGGGTGCTAATACCGCATAGGTGATCATAGCGCATGCTTAGATCATTAAAGATGGCTTCGGCTATCGCTTATGGATGGCCCCGCGGCGTATTAGCTAGTTGGTGAGGTAATGGCTCACCAAGGCTGTGATACGTAGCCGACCTGAGAGGGTGATCGGCCACACTGGAACTGAGACACGGTCCAGACTCCTACGGGAGGCAGCAGTAGGGAATCTTCCACAATGGGCGAAAGCCTGATGGAGCAATACCGCGTGAGTGAAGAAGGTCTTCGGATCGTAAAGCTCTGTTGTTAGAGAAGAACAAGAGGTGTAGTAACTGGCACCTCCTTGACGGTATCTAACCAGAAAGTCACGGCTAACTACGTGCCAGCAGCCGCGGTAATACGTAGGTGACAAGCGTTGTCCGGATTTATTGGGCGTAAAGCGAGCGCAGGCGGTCTTTTAAGTCTGATGTGAAAGCCCACGGCTCAACCGTGGAGGGTCATTGGAAACTGGAAGACTTGAATGCAGAAGAGGAAAGTGGAATTCCATGTGTAGCGGTGAAATGCGTAGATATATGGAGGAACACCAGTGGCGAAGGCGACTTTCTGGTCTGTAATTGACGCTGAGGCTCGAAAGCGTGGGGAGCGAACAGGATTAGATACCCTGGTAGTCCACGCCGTAAACGATGAGTGCTAAGTGTTGGAGGGTTTCCGCCCTTCAGTGCTGGAGCTAACGCATTAAGCACTCCGCCTGGGGAGTACGGCCGCAAGGCTGAAACTCAAAGGAATTGACGGGGACCCGCACAAGCGGTGGAGCATGTGGTTTAATTCGAAGCAACGCGAAGAACCTTACCAGATCTTGACATCCTCTGACCACCCAAGAGATTGGGCTTTCCCTTCGGGGACAGAGTGACAGGTGGTGCATGGTTGTCGTCAGCTCGTGTCGTGAGATGTTGGGTTAAGTCCCGTAACGAGCGCAACCCTTATTGTTAGTTGCCAGCATTCAGTTGGGCACTCTAGCGAGACTGCCGGTGATAAACCGGAGGAAGGCGGGGATGACGTCAAATCATCATGCCCCTTATGATCTGGGCTACACACGTGCTACAATGGATGGTACAACGAGTCGCGAGACCGCGAGGTTCAGCTAATCTCCTAAAGCCATTCTCAGTTCGGATTGCAGGCTGCAACTCGCCTGCATGAAGCCGGAATCGCTAGTAATCGCGGATCAGAACGCCGCGGTGAATACGTTCCCGGGTCTTGTACACACCGCCCGTCACACCACGAGAGTTTGGAACACCCGAAGTCGGTCGAGTAACCCTTT
>NZ_FNZU01000006.1 GCF_900109325.1 Alkalibacterium pelagium | reverse complement strand
CCGATCTGACGTTGCAAATTTATCCTCGTACATGAAGACCAGCTTGAGAACACTACGTAAGCATCTTCCGTTTATTAAAAATACGTTTAAATATCCTTACAACAATGGAAAAATAGAAGGAATCAATAATAAGATCAAGGTTCTTAATCGTGTGGCCTACGGCTACAGGAACTTTGCCAACTACAAGAATAGAATTATCATTCACTTTTCTTTAAAATCAGAAGCATCTCAACGTAAACATGCACAAAAAGAAGTGTATAGCATGGTGGCCTAGGCCACCATGCTATACACCCTATATAAACTCTCTGACATTTACTTATTATTCTTTACCAACGTTATTTGACGTAGAACCCAAATAGGCAGGTCTTTTATTTGATTACAATTGCAGGGAATAGACGCATCTTTTTCGTTTTCATCCGTTTAACGTGTTAAAATGATATAAAAGACTAGGAGGCGCCTATGAAATTTTCAGACAATAAATACAATATGATTCAAGATATCCTTGAAAAAACTGAAGCTGAGATTGAAAAAATGAACCCTGTCAATATTCTGATTGCCGGAAAAACAGGAGTAGGAAAGAGTACCCTCATCAACAATGTGTTCAGGGAAAACCTTGCAGATACTGGGATAGGGAAGCCTGTTACAAAACATTTAAGGCGTATATCCAAAGAGGGCATCCCAATCGTCTTGTATGACACCAGAGGGCTCGAGCTGAATCCGAAAGTCCAGAAAGATGTAAAGAATGAGATTTTCGATCTAGTTAAACAGAACAAGCAGACTAGAGATGCTGTCCATGCCGTCTATTACTGTATTCAAGCTAATTCATCAAGAATAGAGGAAACGGAGATCGACTTGATCAGAGAAATTTCTTCTGTTCTTCCAGTCATACTGGTTCTGACCCAATCAATCGGTAAGCCTGCTGAAGAATTCAACACATACCTGGAAAATCTCAATCTTCCAGTAGCAGCTGTCCAGAACATTATGGCAGAACCTTATGAAATTACAGAAGATTATGTTATTCCTGCATTTGGTTTAAAAGAACTGATCGACAAGACGCTTCAACTGATACCGAAAGAGGCACACGATGCTTTTATGAACGCCCAGCACGCTGATATTGAACGCAAAGCTAAAGCGGCTAGACGTTGGGCTTCTCGTTATGTGGCGACCACTTTCGGTGTCGGATTTGCGCCGATCCCGTTCTCAGATGCATCGGTACTGATTCCCATGCAAGTCACTCTACTCGCTCATATTACAGCCATATTCGGGATTTCAATGGATAAGTCGACGATAGTCAGTCTGATCGCCGCTGTTGGAGGGACCGGTTCAGCTACAATGATCGGGAAAACCTTTGTAGCGAATGCATTTAAATTTATTCCAGGAGCAGGGACCCTTATAGGGGGACTGATCAGCGGTACGACTGCTTCAATCGTAACAAGTGCCCTTGGACTCAGTTACATCGAAGTTTTAAGTATCATTGCTGTGAAAGAGCGAGAAGGCGAAAGCATTGATTTAGGACTGATCGAACGTCTTATGCGCAGCCAATTCAAAAAGAATATCAAGCTGAACCGCAAGGAACTCAAAACTAAAGATCTCGAGTTTGAAGGGGATGAGGCTTTGAATGATGCCTATGCTTCCTATCAGGAGATGGAAGAAGACACCCAAAGCGCAAGTAGAGCACAGAAAACAAGCCGTGCCTTGTCTAAATTTGTCAGTCGTCATAATCCTTTCAATAAGAAAAAATAAGTGAATACTTGGTCCTGATAGGTGTAGATTACCTATCAGGATTTTTTTGTAAAGAAACAGCTTTACTTTATGTTAATTATCTGTTAAATGAAACCGTAACATATAGATAGGCATATTCTAAAGACTATTTGATTTATTACAAGAAGGTCTTGTGGCCCGATGCAGAGAGGCATGATACCTTAAATCTGCTATTCATATTTAGTATAATTAGGTACAAAAGTCTTTATGATTATTTGATGAAAATTTTATATCTTTTCAGTAAATTTGTGCTTTTTATGAAAAGGCTTACTTAGTTGCTATAGACAATTTTTTCGTTGCATGAGTATGCATCCCCTAAATTATGTCAAGTGGATAAGGGTTGACAATCGTTTTTTAGAATTGGTATAGTTTAGACCGATGTTAGTTAGTAAATTAAACTAACAATCAAAGTAGTAAATAATTAACTTAAATTCTTTCATATTTTGAAAAGGATTCCATACGTTAAAGATTTATATAAAACGGAGGGAAAGTATGCTGAAGAAAAAACTAGGAGTTACTATTGGCGCGTTAAGCACGCTTGTGATACTGAGCAGCTGTGGAAATCAGGGAGCTGTAGGAACAGATGGAGGAGATGATTCTCTAGTAGTCTGGTCATTTACAGATGAAATCGAAGACATTATAAATAACTATTACCTTGAAGATTATAGTGACCTTGACTACGACATCGATATCGTGCAGTTCCCTACTGAGGAATTCGAACGTATTCTGGATCCGTTGATCGGAACAGGGGACGAACCTGACGTTATTCTGATGGAACAGAACTTTGCCAAAAAATATATTGATTCCGGTTACCTGACTGATCTAGAGCAGTTTGAAGGAATCAGAGAAGGCAGCCAGTCAACATATGACTACGTAAAAGAAGTAGGATCTCAGGAAGACGGTACATTGGTAGCAAATGCCTGGCAGGCTGCTCCAGGAGCTTTCTTCTATCGTTATAGTCTGGCAGAAGAATACCTTGGCGTATCTGAACCGGAAGACGTTCAGGCTCTCATATCAGATTGGGACGGGTTTGTCGATACTGCCAGACAGATAAGAGATGCTTCTGACGGAGAAGTGTATATGATTGCCAGTGTTGATGACCTGCGATTCGCTTTCTTAGGCGGACGTGAGCAGGGGTGGGTTGTTGATGATGAACTGGTTATCGACGATTTAGCCTATGAATTACTTGAGACTGCTCTGGAAATGAATGAAGAAAATCTGCTGCTTGATGCACCAGCTTCCGGAGCCGCTTACTTTGCAGGAATGTCCAATGACGAAATTTTCGGCTACTCCTTACCAACATGGGGCCTGAACTTCTGGCTTGAACCTAATGGGGGAGAAGCGACAGCCGGTGACTGGAGAATGGTCCAAGGCCCGTCGACCTATTTCCGCGGAGGAACATGGGTAGGCATATCAGAATCTTCTGAAATGAAAGAAGAAGCGGCTCATCTGATCGAGTATGCGACAACTGATCAGGATTTCCTTGAACGTTGGGCAAATGACACAGGTGACATCGTATCAAATGAAGATGTTGTTGAAGAGGTAAGAGGCGATTACAGCAACGACTTCTTAGGTGGACAGAACCACTATGCTGAATTTGCCGATATGATAGATGATATCGAAGCTGGATTCGTTACTGAATTTGACCAGACGATCAATGATCTCTTCTTGGATCATGCATTGACACCGTATTCTAAAGGAGAAGTTGAATTTGATACAGCTATACGTAACTTCAGACAGAGTGTATCGAATCTGTTTCCTTATATAGAAGTCGGACTGGATTAAACTAAACTATTAAGAGAGAGGACGAGACTATGCAAGCTACAACTGAACAATCTGGCAAGAAACGAAAGCTTGCCAAAATCAAGAACACCAATAAATTCGGTTACTGGTTCATATTACCCTTCTTTATTGTTTTTGCAGGGTTTAACCTTTACCCGACACTTTATACGCTATATCTGGCTTTCGTCGATATATCCGGGTTTAACTTTGAAGGTAACTTTATCGGGTTTCAGAACTTCAGCTACCTGGTAACGAACAACCTGTTTCTGCAGGCATCTTATAACACTATGCTCCTCTGGGTGATCAACTTCATTCCGCAGATCGGCCTGGCGCTCCTTCTGGCTTACTGGTTTACGAACTATCAGCTGAAACTGAGAGCCCAAGGATTCTTTAAAAGTGTATTTTATTTCCCAAACATAATAACTGCCGCTTCAGTCGCTGTCATCTTTTTCACTCTGTTTGATTATCCAAGGGGACCAGTCAATATGATCCTTATGCAGACTGGTGTACTGGAAGCGCCGTTCGACTTTTTCCGAAGCGCCTTTGCGACACGTTCAATAGTCGCGTTCATCCAGTTCTGGATGTGGTACGGACAGACATCTATCGTTCTGACTGCCGGTATCCTGAGTATTGACAAGAGCCTTTACGAAGCAGCCGTTATTGACGGGGCAACCGCATGGCAGACATTCAGACGTATTACACTGCCGCTGCTTAAGCCGATCACTTTGTATGTCCTGATCACGTCACTGGTCGGCGGGCTGCAGATGTTCGATATTCCACGTCTATTGACTGATGGAGGACCGAACAACAGTGTCGAGACATTAATGACTTATATATTCAGACAGGCAATAGAAGGCGGGCGTAATGTCAGTATCGCTGCAGCAGCTTCTGTCTATCTTCTGATCCTGACGATCATCTTGAGTGCGATTATTTTCTTCTTGATCAGAGATAAAAGCGAAAGGGAGGCGTAATTGAACCGATATGATGAATGCAAATGAATCTAAAATAAAAAAACAGCGAATACTGATTTATATCTTCTTCGGATTCCTGACGTTACTGAGTATCCTTCCATTCTGGATCGTTATTGTTAACGCTACGCGTACAGCCGAACAGATCCAGCAGGGACTGTCCCTGATTCCTGGAACGAACTTTATGGAAAACTGGCGAATCCTCAGAGACGGCGGCTTTAATATCTTTCAGGGTTACGGGAACTCATTCTTTATTGCCTTTTCTTCAACGGCTTTAAGCATGTATTTCTCTTGTCTGACGGCCTATGGTCTGACGGTATATGACTTTAAATTGAAACGACCGGCTTATCTGCTGATCATGTTCATGATCATGCTGCCACCTCAAGTGAACATTATCGGGTTCTACCGATTTATGGTAAACCTTGGGCTACTGAACAGCTACATCCCGCTGATCGTTCCTGCAGCGGCTTCTGCACCGACTGTCTTCTTCATGAAACAGTACCTGCAGACCATATATCACCCGGCACTGGTCGACTCGGCTCGTATCGATGGGGCAAGTGAACTGAAGATTTTCCATTCGATCGTTCTGCCTTTAATGAGACCGGCAATTGCAACCATGTCAATCTTCGGATTTGTGCAGTCATGGAACAACTTCCTGATGCCTCTAATGCTGATCAATGACAGAAGCCGATTCACATTACCGATGCTTGTTCAGCTGTTGACTACAGACACGTACACGACTCAGTACGGAAGTTTGTATCTGGGTATTTCAATGTCAATCATTCCACTGATCCTGATTTACCTGTTCTTATCTAAACACATCATCGGCGGCGTGACTGCTGGTGGAGTGAAAATGTAAGTTGTAAAATTCAGCTTACCAATCAGTTTGTTTCCATTATGAATACCCTATCCTCTTCAACACGCTGACTTGAAGGGGATAGGGTATTTTTTAGTATGCGAAAAGATACTTTTCCGGCCTCAGGCGATCCTGCTTAGTCACCTGTTGCCGTAATGCGGGAGATTTCAACATAAGCTTACGATAGAAGCGGCATTTAAAATCACGTAGCGACAGTTTCTGCCAACTATGTCTGATTGAACTGCGCTTAGAGACAATGATAGTGACACTTTATAAAGTTACGACACGTTTGATCTATAACTAGACAGTATCTAAAGATAACTTATTTGATGAGAAAAATATAAGCTGCAGCTAAAGAGCCTTTAGTGACAGTTGTTTTGTTGAGTATGGTATAAACTACAGCTATAAGGCTGCTAGTGACATCTCCTCAAGTTCTCAAAGACTAAAATGTAACTAGACAGCGTCTAGTTATACCTTATCAAAAAGAGAGTATATCAAGGTCAAACTAGAAACAGCTTAATGACAGATCATCTGATAAACCAATAGATGAAATAAGCTTAGATCATATTAGAATGATCTAAGCTGTACGATACGTAAGGCTCGTATACTTAATTGGAAGGATTCTCGTCACGGAAGTGCATGGCCAGTCCTTTCAGGAAATTACGTGCATACCGGTCGCCGCACTCCTTGTAATTCCGGTGACCTTCTTTTCTCAATACTGCGCTTAATTCACTATTGGAAATGTGGACACCAGTGTCGTCTAGGATGTCCAGGATGTCATCACTGGTGAGCGTAAGTGCAATCTTGACTTTCTTTATCAGGACGTTATTTACATCTTTATCATGCTTGATCAGTCTGGTCTGTTTAACCGGCTCACCAGTAGCAGTCACTTGCTGTCCACGCTTAAAGACAATCAGGCCATTTAGAAATGATTCGAATAGCTGGTTGCTGCAAGCTTTGGCATAAGTGTTCTCAGTAAAGTCATCTTCTTCATCGGTGGGAGCTTCAGAAGACTCGACTTTCTTCAATAGTAGCCGAACATCTTCTAGAGACAGATCGTACTGTCCTAATTTGAATATCTCCTGAGTCTCTTCATCTTTTGAATCAAGTGCGTACCTTAATCGTAATAGACGATCATTATTGTTCATGTTTTGTGGCCTCATTTCACATAATTAATTTCCATACGATTAGTATAGCAAAAATGCATGACCGTTTTGATTATATTAGACATATATTAGATTATTGAATACATCAGTTGAATTTCTGTTAAGCTTAATAATCAGGAGGTAGGTAGAAAATGATTTTATCAAAAAAGAATGCTGCCATTATAATTATTCTGCTGTTTGCACTTTGGGCAGTTATCATGGGAGGACAATTAAGTCAGCAGCGGGCGTTGAGAGAAGATACCTTTGACTATCTGGAGGAAGAAGGGTATGACATTGAGTCAGATATTTCAGAGCATTTTGTTAGTAACTCCGGTGGAAGAAGTGACTTCTATACTATATACATAACCTTTGAAAAGGAACCGGAAGTAACATACTTATATACTTATCAAGAAGATTCTGATGACATTTTTCTACTGGATACAATTGGCACTCCTCGAAACTGAACGTAGCTTAGACTGTCCAGGTCTGAATCACTGATCAAATTCAGTCTGTTTTCTGTTATACTGTACTGGAGTCAACAACTATAGGAGTGAGTATATGAGTAAGAATAAAAACAATAAACATAAGAACAAGCCGAATAAAAAATCAGGTGTGATCCGTAAAGGAACGAAACAGGTCAATAAAAAGGGAACCACGAATTATACAGTGGAAGAAGAGACAACTCTGCTGCCGTATTTACTGACCGTTATCACAAACAAAAGCCGGAATGCGGTTAAATCTATACTGACTAGAGGTCAGGTGTCAGTGAACGGAGAAGAGACCACTAAGCACAACTATCCGCTGAAACCAGGTGACACAGTCAACATCATGAGTAATCAGGAATCCAAGAAGCGATCTGAATTAATGGGCGTATCCATTCTGCATGAAGATCAGGATCTGATTGTCATCAACAAGGAAGCGGGCATGCTTTCAATTTCTTCAGACGACCCAACAGAACCGACTGCCTACCACCAGTTGAGTGACTATGTAAAGAAGGAACACCCGGATAACAAGATTTTTGTCGTGCACCGTCTGGACCGTGATACGTCAGGCGTCATGCTTTATGCTAAATCGGAAGAAATAAAAGAAGCCCTTCAGAAAGACTGGAAGAATACAGTCAAGGAGCGTATCTATACTGCGCTGGTCGAAGGAAACGTCAAAGAGGAGCAGGGTGAGTATGCGTCCTGGCTGTCTGAAAGTAAAGGCATCAAGATGTACTCCAATCTGGAAGATAACGGAGGAAAACGGGCGGTTACCCACTTCCGGAAAGTTCTTGGTAATGAGAACTACTCCCTGCTCGAAGTTGAACTGGAGACAGGTCGTAAGCATCAGATTCGTGTGCACCTGAAAGAAATGGGACACCCGATTGCCGGAGACAAGATGTATGGGGCAGAAACTAATCCGCTTAAACGCCTCGGCCTCCACGCAACGACCCTTGTTCTGGTCCATCCAGGAACAAACAAGCTGGTGCGATATACGTCAGAAGTACCGAAAAGTTTCCTGAAACGTGTAAAGTAAGGCAGTTACTAACTGTAAGACTATTCTTCTAAATGTAGCAAAGCTGTTAACAAGATAGAAGTTCAGCATAAATATAATGGAAATCCACTTAGATCTGGAGGAATAAAGTTATGGGCGGAAAATTACTTAGGGTCGGAACGATTTACTTACCGGTTGGCCATGTTGACATTTCAACCGACTGGTATGTAACTAACTTGGGTGCGGAGCTGACTTATAAAGATGAAGACAAAGCGATCCTGAATCTTGCTGATCAAAGTGTCTTTCTAGTCCATTCAAAAGAAGATCAGCGTGCTAATTTCATTGACAGCCATGGTCAGGAACGGTTTTCTATAACGTTTGAAGTGGATGGACTGGAAGCTCTGGCAGATCTTCACAAAAAATATAGAGAAAAAGGCATGAATGTTGGAGATATTGAGAACAGGGGACATGCAGGCAGAAATTTCGTGTTCAGTGACTTAGATAACAACAGCTTCGATGTATGGAGTGAATTGAGCCCCAGATTTAAAGAAAACAGATAATTATACTTTATTCAAAGATTAGATTCTTATAGGATAATCATCTTGGACCATTGAACCAGTGCTTAGGTTCAGTGGTCCTTACTTTTTATAAATTTGCTGACAGAACTAGACAGATTTATGTCTTTTTACAGTTTGTTATGGGGCTATAATTTGTTAGACTATTAAATAAGTAGAAAATGTGAATAAAGAACGAAGCAGAAGGGAAATAAAATCGTTTTCATCCAGACAGGTAGCGGTATTTTGTAAAAAATCCATTGCATATGATTTGAAACATGCTACAATCGAAGTACAGCCGAAAAGACGGGATTTTACCCGCCCATCGACTTACTTAGAGATAGACTGTCATCTACTCACGTCGGAAGGGAGGTTTTTTTTTGAAAACATATATGAATGCATTATGGGAAGACATCGTCGATAACAAGGAAGTCATTATTCTATTATCGTTAGTATGGCTTATTTTGTTTGAACAGTTCACGATTGGCGTTGCACTATCAGGCGTACTGATGTCGATTTTAGTCGTAGTATTCACCGACCGTTTCCTATTAAAGGGGAACTATGAGCACTCTTACATGATTGGACTGGGTACTCTGGCAAAATATGTATTCCGACTAATTATTGAAATTTTCCTAGCCGGAATCGATGTTATTCCTAATATTATTTCCGGTCAGGCAGACGTTCAGATCATTACTTGTCAGACTAAACTTACAGATGAACTGCTTATCGATATACTAGCCAATTCCATCACACTGACCCCTGGGACAGTTACTGTCGAGAAGAAAGGCAGTACACTGCAGGTTCTGGCGCTTAATGCACCTGGAGTGGATGATGACCCTCGAGTAGTCATTCCACTTAAACTGGAAGATATCCTGTTACGCTATGAAGAAACACTCGATGGAAAAGCGTAAAAGACATTAGGAAGAGAGAGGAAGTTTAAAAACAAATGGATTTTGATTCAATTGTTTTAGCCATTATCGCCGGCCTGTCTGTTTTCGGACTTGTCCGTGTTCTGGATGGACCGACTGTGTGGGACCGCATGCTTGGCTTCGCATTGTTTTCATCCAAGGTCATTGTTGCTGCTGTCCTGATCGGGATCATCATCAACCGGACCTATATGATCGATGTGGCTATCATTTATGGTGTGCTCGGATTTATTGGAACAATAATGATTGCACGCTTTGTCGAAAGAAAGGGTGATGTATAATGACGCAAGTAGTAGAATGGATCGCAAACATCGTCATTATTATCGGCCTTATTTTTATGGCACTGGGCGTATTTGGGATTTTCCGTTTCAAGGATTATTTTTCACGCATTCTTGTGGCAGCTAAAGTTGATACAGTTGGCTTCATCACGATCATGTTTGGTCTGATGATCAAGCACGGCTTTGATTTCTTCAGCGGCAAAATTATCCTTGTACTGGCTTTATATCTAATTACTAACCCAATCGCTACACATGCCATTACCCGGTCAGCTCACTTGAGCGGCTATAGAATCAAGAAGGAGAGATAGGAGACAATGTTTCAGACATTTATATTATTGACATTACTAGTATTAGCCTGTTTCTCTGTCTTATCTGATAACTTGCGTCGGTCGATTCTTTTTCTTGGTGCCTTTTCACTGACGATTGCACTGGCCTACCTGCACTATAATGCACCCGATGTGGCGCTTGCTGAAGCGGCGATCGGGGTCGGACTGTCAACCGTCATGTACTTAGTCGCTTTGAAGAAAGTGTCAGTATACGACATTTGTTATGTAAATGAAGATGTGGAAACATTTAATGATGATCAGATCAATGAGATCAGAGATTCGATCGTCCGTCCGCTTGAACTGTTTGTGGAGCGTACAGAAGAGATCGAGCCTCAACTGGCTTATACAAACCGTACACTTGAAACAGTCATGCGCGAAGACGAACATGATTGTCTTATCCACCGTAAGGGAAATCTGACCTATATCTATGGTGATACAACGGACCAGGTTTTCCAGGATATCGTGG
The DNA here is from genome assembly GCF_900109325.1 of Alkalibacterium pelagium. Lineage (GTDB taxonomy): Bacteria > Bacillota > Bacilli > Lactobacillales > Carnobacteriaceae_A > Alkalibacterium > Alkalibacterium pelagium. The sequence goes on along the minus strand of NZ_FNZU01000006.1, from coordinate 135,647 downwards.
CTAACTTGAATGACGTCATTAAAGATATTGAAGATATCCGTGTTATTTTCAGAGATGAGGTGAGCATAGATGCCGCAGACGAGTAGACTGTTTCATATCGTACGGATCGCATTTGCGGTTATTGGAGCTGCAGTAGTGCTGTTTCTTTTCCTGAATCATTCGGAACAACTGGATACACCTCTGATGGATTACTTTACTGCTGATTTTCTGGCCCAGACAGGCGCTCAGAACTCAGTAGCTGCCATTTACCTGAACTACCGTGTGTTCGATACCTTGTTTGAAGCACTTATGCTGATGGTTTCCGTAATGGAGGTTATCAACGTATCGTGGGCCAATAAACATGCTGAACAGTATAAATTTGAAAAAGATGACTTCAATAGAAAGAACAACTCAGAAATCGTCATCCGAATGGTCGGAATCATCTATCCATTCGTGCTGCTGATTGGTCTTTACATCATCATAAATGGACATGTATCACCTGGTGGAGGATTCCAGGGTGGAGCTGTTCTGGCGACTGCTCTGATTACACGCTATCTTGTGTATCCGAACTTTGACCTGGACTTGCATACGCTGGAAAAACTGGAAAAATTCCTGTTCTTGTCCATCGTCATGACTCCTGTTCTGTATGTGTTCATGCAGATTCAGCCGGCAGACACGACATTATCACACCAGATCTATATGGTAGCGATGAACTCACTGATCGGACTAAAAGTATTCTCCGGACTGAGTATCATCTTTTACCGATTCGTATTCTACGAAGGAAGATAATTCCGTCGATCTAAGTGAAACTTACTGCATGTTCCTCAACTATTAAAAGAAAGAAGATGAAACCATTGGATTTTATCACTGGCGAAATTGTCGGCATTCTTTTGTTCTTCATCGGGCTATATGGTCTAATGACGAAAAAAACGATTGTTAAAACCATCATGTCCATGTCGATCATGGAATCAGGCATATTTTTATTTTACATTACAATCAACTATACAGATGGCAGCGTGCCCCCAATCGGACAGGCACAGGAAGCTGCATTTGTCGATCCCGTTCCTTCTGCTTTGATGATTACAGCCATCGTTATCGGTATCGGTGTTACAGCAATCGGCTTGACCATGTTTATGCACTATAAACAGAAGCATGGCATTACGCACTGGTCGCGTAACAGAAATCAGACAGGAAGTGAACATTAAGTGTTAGGATTATTGGTGCTTGCTCCAATTTTGACTGGAGCAATTACTTATTTGCTTAGAAATAGGGCAGCTAAGTTATTTTTATATATTTTTCAAGTGTTATATGCCGGTCTGGCTTTTTATGTATTTATGACAGTCAAGCAGACCGGACCGATCGTCTGGAACATTGGCGGCTATACTGACGGCCTGGCTTTAAGTCTGTACGCCGATTCAATCTCAATCTTCATGGTCCTGATGACTGCTGTCTTCTATATTGCTTTTCTAGTGTATGCTACGAGAGAACAATATTTCAGACCGCGATTTTACTTTCTGTTCATGGTTCTTCAAGGGCTGATGATGGGCTTGTTCCTTTCCAGCGACTTGTTCAATATCTTCGTTTTCCTTGAAGTATCAACTGTTGTCGTATCTATCCTGATCATGATCAACAAAGAGAAACAGGCGATATACGACGGCATGATTTATTTCTTTGTCAATGTCATCGGAACAGCTTTTCTCCTGTTTGGGATTGGTATGCTTTACCGTACTTTCGGACTACTGGATATACGTGCGATCAATGAAGCTATGTCGCTTCTTGACAGTCCACGCGCTGTGGTTCTTCCATATGGAATGATGATGGTAACTGTATCACTTAAAACAGCAGTAACGCCATTATTCAGCTGGCTGCCGAAAGCACACGGAACACCCAGTGCACCACCGGTTGTATCAGCCGTTTTGAGTGGCCTTTACATCAAGAGTGGGGTATACATGTTTATCCGTTTTAACGAAATGTTCAATCCAGTGATTGACATGCATGTCTTTTTCTTCTGGATCGGATTCCTGACTTCACTCATCGGATTTATCATGGCTCTGGGTCAAAAAGACATCAAACTGATTCTGGCATACCATACCGTATCACAGGTCGGTCTGATCATGATGGGAATCAACATGGCTTCAGAAATTGCTTTCTGGGGCGCGGTCTACCACATCTTCAACCATGCTATATTTAAATCAACCTTATTCCTGACTGCAGGAATGATTTACGAAGAGTACGGCACCCGAAATGTCTACCAGATCAGAGGACTGTTTAAACGGATGCCTTGGGTAGCGGTCGCAACGACATTTGCAATACTCGGTATTACTGGAGCTCCTTTCTTCAACGGAAGTATTTCCAAGTATATGATTGCTCACGGTACCTATGACTACACCGTTACGCTGCTTCTGAACATCATCAACTTAGGAACAACAATGTCTTTCGTTAAATATGCGACCATGCTCTTCGGAAAAAGTCCGAAGAAGGGAGCAGTCAAATCAGATTTTTATGCGCTGACTGCTTGTGTCGTCATGGGGGTTGCTTCATTCTTTACCGGTATTTTCGGAGAAGGTCTGACTCAGTTTTTCTTCAACTACGAAGTACACGTGAACGTTGACGAGTACATTCAAAAAGGGATGGTCTATGTACTGATGATCGTTGCAGGGGTTGCATTCTACAACGGGATCATTAAACACGGGGGACTCATCACACGAATTGGACACCTTGAACTGACATTTAACGGAATCATCACGTCGATGGCCGGTTATTTCATTGTTCTGGTCGTCTATCTGTCTTTGATCTTGTAAAATGATTCAGTCTCATAAATTTTGATAGAAACGGAGTGACAGGATGCTGTACTGGCTTATTATCGTACCGATCGTTATCGCAGTTATAAATGTAGGGTTTCTTCACAGTGATTCAAGGAAACTGATCGTGGGATCACAGCTTGGAATCACAGTTTACGCAACCTATCTGTTTTATCTCGTGCGTACTCAAGGCACCATAATGGACAATATGGCCGGCTATCCTCGCGCCTTTTCTATCACACTTTATGCAGACCGGATATCCATCGTATTAGTCTGGCTGACGACTTTGCTGTTCTTAGGCCTGCTGATCTATGCCTATACTGGGGATTACTTTAATACTCAGTTCGGCTTCTTATACTTAACTCTTCAGTCACTGATCATTGCACTCTTTCTGTCCACGGACTTATTCAATATATATGTGCTTCTGGAAGTGTCGACCGTCGTCGTCGCAATCCTTATCATGTTCAACAAAGACCGGCAGGCAGTATATGACGGTATGATTTTCCTATTTGTCAGTGTCATCAGTTCCGGTTTCTGGCTTTTTGGAGTAGGAATGCTTTACCGGACGTTCGGTCATTTGGATCTACATGCTATTCAGGAAGTCATTACTGAAGTGGAGGATCCGCGTTCATTGATTCTTCCGTTTGGGTTTATTCTGACAACGATTAGTCTGAAGATTGCTCTGTTCCCACTCTCGAGCTGGCTGCCTAAGGCTTACGGTACACCAAGTGCGCCACCTGTTATTCCGGCTATATTATCTGGAGTATACGAGACAACGGGACTATACTTATTTATTCGTCTAACTGCAATGTTTTCTGAAGTGATTGAATTGAATGCCTTTTTCCTTGTAATCGGATTTGTCACCAGTATCGTCGGGATCGTCCTTGCAGTTGCTCAGAAAGATCTGAGACTTCTGCTGGCATACTCAACTATTTCACAGGTTGGCCTGATGACTGTCGGATTCTCATTCGGCACCGAAGCCAGTTACTGGGGGAGCATGTATCACATGTTTGCTCACTCTCTGTTCAAGACAGTTCTTTTCCTGTCTGTCGGTGTTCTGTCGCACCATTACAAGACCCGGGATGTCTACAGGATCAGAGGAGTGATGAAGGCTTTACCGGTCACCGGTTTTGCCATCATTTTCGGACTGCTTGGCATCACAGGTGCGCCACTCTTCAATGGATCCATTTCGAAGTACATGATCAGTTACGGCAGTGATTCGCCTTATATTCAGCTGCTTTTAAATCTGATCAATCTGGGTACTTTGCTGTACAGCATGAAGTTTGCAGCTATGCTGTTCGGAAAAAATACTCAACCGGAAAGCATCAGGGAAGAGGATAGTATTCACGACATTCCTCAGTGGACGACGTTTGTGTTTGGAGTGCTGACGCTGATTACCGGACTCTTTGGAAATACTTTTCTGCAGTTCCTTTACGGTTTCGACTTTACGATTTATCCAGGAGAATATCTGGAAAAATCATTTATCTACCTGCTCCTTGTTCTGGCTGCCTTTGCTCTCTATAGAGGATGGGTCAGGGAACGGGACTTGTTTACAAAAATCGGTTATGTCGAATTGTCCTTCAATGCGATGATAACTGCACTTGTCATGTTTTTTATCGGTATAGTCGGTTATATGTACTGGCTTACTTAATTACGGAAATTAGAAAGAAGGTCGCACACATTGCTTTACCTACTAGTCATTGGGCCGATTCTGGCCGGTATCGTCAATATTCTTTTCAAGAAACGAGATACCCGTCCGTTCATTATCGGTGTTCAGATCGCCCAATTATCCTATGCACTATGGATTTTTGTCCAGGTGCGTACGAATGACACCATTTTCAACTTTATGTCCGGTGTTCCAGATGGTCTGGCCATTACACTGATGGCCGACATCATTTCATCGGTGTTTGTCCTCCTGACAACGATCATCTTTCTGATGATGCTGCTGTTTGCTTATCATAAGGAGTATTTTAACACGCAATTCGCATTTTTGTTTCTCGTACTGCAAGGGTTAATCATTTCATTATTCTTAAGTACTGACTTGTTCAACTTATTCGTCATGCTGGAGGTATCAACAGTTGTCGTTGCGATACTCATTATGTTCAACAAAGAGAAACAGGCGATATATGATGGAATGATCTATTTCTTCGTCAACGTCATCGGAACAGCATTTCTCCTATTCGGCATCGGCATGCTTTATCGAACAACTGGTTTTCTGGATATGAGAGCCATCAGTGAAGCAATCGTCGAAGTAGAGAGCCCAAGAGCGGTTCTGCTGCCCTTTGCCTTCATGATGACCACTTTGAGTCTTAAGACAGCCGTTGTTCCTCTGTTCAGCTGGCTGCCGAAAGCGCATGGGACTCCAAGTGCGCCACCTGTTGTTTCTGCAGTATTATCTGGTCTCTTCATCAAAACAGGTGTGTATATGTTCATCCGTTTTAGTGCCATGTTTGAACCGGTAATACAGGTGCAGGAGATTTTCTTCCTGATAGGCTTTATCACTTCTATCTTCGGATTCATAATGGCGATGGGGCAGAACGATATCAAGATGATTCTTGCTTATTCAACTGTATCGCAGATCGGACTGATCATGATTGGTCTCAATATGGGTTCCGAAATCGCCTACTGGGGCGCACTGTTCCACGTAGTCAGTCATGCTTTATTTAAATCTACATTATTTCTGGCAGCCGGGCAGGTTTATCACCAGTACGGAACGCGGGATATACGTATGATGCGGGGAGTTTTAAGGGCCATGCCTTTAACTGGTTTTGCCATCATATTCGGTATCCTTGGAGTGACCGGAGCGCCATTGTTCAACGGAAGTATTTCCAAGTACATGATCAGTTATGGAAGCTATCGTCCGATCGTTCAGTTTGGTCTCAACCTGATCAACCTCGGAACGATCACCTACTTTGTTAAGTTCGGTAGCATTCTCTTTGGAAAAGATAACCGTGCTGAAGAATCGAAACCACCTAGAGAGGACTTATTGTCCGAACTGCTTGTATTCATTATGGGAGGACTGATTCTTTTGACAGGTGTATACGGACCGGTATCTATGGATATCCTGTTTGGGTATCAGGTTGAAGTATTCTCAGCAGAATATTTTGAAAAAGGGATTGTGTATGCTCTGATGATTCTTGCCGGAGTCGGTATCTACAACGGAATCATCAAACAGGGTGGACTACTTGACCGGATCAGTCACGTCGAGCTGACATTCAATGCGGTCATCACCTCGATGACAGGCTTCTTCCTGTTCATTGCAGGTTACTTGTATTTTGTGCTTTAAACGATATTAATTGGAAACACCCCGCTGACCGGGGTGTTTTTCTTATGTCACAGATTAGTAGGATTGTTGAGCAGTATTTGCTAATTTCAGCAGTATCAGCTGTGGAGATTAAATCGATTGCAAGTTTAACTATAGTTTCAGTCATTCAGCATATGATGAACTGTAACTAAATAAGATTGTAGTGGCAGCTAAGCAAGATACAAAACGACTGAACTGTAATTAGATGGTTTCTAATGGAATGTCTGAAGATAAGTAGTCAATAAACTATAACTAGACGGCTTTTAGCGACACTTCTTCTTAAGGATTAGAAATAAACTAAAGCTATAGGCCTTCCAGCGACATCTTTTCACGCTCTTAAAGAATAAAATGTAACTAGACAGCGTCTAGTTATACCTTATGAAAAAAAGAGAGAAGTAAGGTCCAGCTATAATAGTCATAATGACAGATTATCAGGCAATTCAGGACTAAAACTGAGTCTATAGAGTATAATTTATAGTCTTTTATGGTCGTATTGATGCAGGGAGAGGACGTGAAGCATTCCTTATTATAAGTATTATTCTCCAGCTTTATACTCATTGTCACAGTGGAGTAATAAGTAGGCGGTTAAATAATTTCCGTTTCTTAACGGAAATTAGTCATGTGGTGATGGAAGCGTTATTACATTAAGATAACTATAGATCAAACAAAAAGGAAGGAAGAAAATAACATGATTAAAATTTTATTAGCTTGTTCATCAGGAATGTCAACAAGTCTGCTAGTGCAAAAAATGGAAGCGGAAGCAAAAGAGAGAGGCATCGATGCTGAAATCTGGGCAGTCGCTCAGGATAAAGCTCCGGAAGACATGAAGAAAGCTGATGTCCTGCTTATCGGACCACAGATGCGTTTCATGAAAAAGAAATTCTCAGTCACTGCTGACGAAGTGGGTATTCCACTAGATGTCATCGATCCGGTTGCTTATGGCCGCGTTGACGGAAAAGCCGTTCTTGATAAAGCACTTGAACTCACTGGCAAGAATTAAGACTGACAGGGGATTAGGAGGAGACAATAGTGGATAAATTTATGGAAATGTTAGAAAACATTCTGATGCCGCTAGCTGAAAAGCTCAATAACAACCGGTATCTGAGTGCATTGAGAAATGGATTCATGGTGGCTTTACCGATGATCATTTTCGGATCGATCTTTGTTGTAATCGCTAACCTGCCGTTTCTCGATCGAGTATTAGGAGAGGACGGCTTCTCAGCTTATCAGGCTGCGCTTGGACCGGCTTCTGAGGCAACGCTAAGTATCATGGGGTTATTTGTTATTATTGGTATTGGATATAAGATGGTTGAACAGCGTGGAGGCGAAGCTATCTACGGTGGAGTTGTCGCTATCGCATCATTCCTTATCATGACGCCTCAAATTGTAGAAGAAGTTGGTGGAGTCATTCCAACAGATTCTCTTGGTGCACAAGGGATGTTCTTAGGTATTTTTACAGCATTTATTTCTGCAGAATTGTATCACTTATTCGTACGCAAAAACCTGACAATCAAAATGCCTGAAGGTGTACCGAGTGCGGTATCCCGTTCATTCAGTGCACTGATTCCAGTAACGATTACTTTGACTATATTCCTGGCTGTCCGAATTCTGTTCAGCTTTACAGGATTTGAAACAGTACAGAACTTTATTTACACACTCGTTCAGCAGCCACTGACTGCTTTAGGTAGTGGACTGCCTGCAACACTGATCGCTGTATTACTGATCCAAGTCTTCTGGTTCTTCGGACTGCACGGACAGATCATTGTCAACTCAGTGTTTGACCCGATCTGGTATTCACTTAATGATGAGAACCTGGCTGCATTCCAAGCTGGAGAAGAGTTGCCGCACATCGTGACTAAACAGTTCCTTGATACGTTCATCGTAGGTATTGGCGGATCAGGAATGACACTAGCTGTGATTATCTGTATCTTTGTTGTAGCGAAAAGTCGTCAGATGAGAGACCTGGCTAAACTGGGTGGACCTTCTGGTATCTTCAACGTAAATGAGCCAGTCATCTTTGGACTGCCGATCATCATGAACCCGCTTGTAATGATTCCATGGCTTCTGGCTCCTGTAGTCGTAGCAGCAGTGACATACTTCGCTATGTCTGTCGGCTTTGCCCCGAGACCTGCCGGAGTGATCGTTCCATGGACTACACCAGCACTTCTCAGTGGGTATCTCGCTACCGGGAACAACCTGATGGGTGCAGTGATGCAGCTGATCAATATGGGTATCGTCTTCGTCATCTGGTTCCCGTTTGTCAAACTGCTTGATAAACAGTACTATGGTGAAGAGATGAGCGCAGCGGAACCAGCTAACTAATTTAAATAAAATAGACAAGACGAATTCCCTTCATAGGGAGTTCGCCTTTCTTTTCTTAAAAACAGGGGGAACTACTATGAATGATAAAATGAACGAGATCGCTTTTCAGATCATACTCTTTGCCGGAAACGGAAAATCGAGTGCAATGGAAGCTATACAGGAAGCAAAAGAAGGCAACTTTGAAGAAGCCGAAGCGAAATTAAAAGAAGCCGGTGAAGAACTTGGAAAAGCACACGGATTTCAGACAGAGCTGCTTCAGCAGGAAGCCCAAGGGAACGGACAGGGAGTTAATGTCATTCTGGTACACTCGCAGGATCATCTGATGACTGCAATGACCGTCAGAGACTTGGCAGTAGAAATCATCGAATTATATAAATTCAAGTAGGAGGACGTAAACATGACAGTAGAGTATCAGTTTCCGGAAGGCTTTTGGTGGGGCAGTGCCGCATCAGCGACACAAATGGAAGGCAGCAGAAATGGCGTATCGGGTGAGACGATCTGGGACCACTGGTTCGAAAATGAACCGAACCGATTCTTTGACGGTGTAGGACCACATCAGACTTCTGACTTTTACAACCGATATAAAGAAGACATCCGGAACATGAAAAAAATCGGTCATAATACGTTCCGACTGTCTCTTTCATGGGCGCGTCTGATCCCTGGTGGTCAGGGTGAAGTGAATCAGGAAGCCGTATCTTTTTACAGTGACGTCATTGATGAACTGCTGGCCCACGATATTGAGCCGTTCGTTAACCTTTTCCATTTTGACATGCCGATCGAGATGCAGAATAAAGGCGGATGGGAAAGCAGAGAAGTCATTGCTGCGTATGTCGACTATGCAAAAATTGCTTTCGACCTCTTCGGAGACCGAGTAAAGACATGGTTTACCTTCAATGAACCGATCGTCCCTGTGGAAGGCGGCTATCTTTATGATTTCCATTATCCGAATGTGGTTGATGCCAGACGCGCCATCCAAGTGGCCTACCACACAATGATTGCACATGCTAAAGTGGTGGAATTCTATCATCAGGAACAGGACGGGAAGATAGGGATCGTTTTGAATCTGACACCGTCTTATCCGCGGAGCCAGAACCCAGCAGACTTGAAGGCCTCTCACATCTGTGACCTGTTCTTCAATAGAAGTTTCCTTGATCCGGCTGTTAAAGGGGAGTACCCGGAAGACCTGATCAGCTTACTTGAAGAACACGGTCATCTTCCTGAGACTCAGCCTGAAGACAAGGACTTGCTTAAAAACCATATTGTTGACCTGCTGGGTGTAAATTACTATCAGCCGCGCCGTGTAAAAGCCAAAGATCACCTGCCTAATCCCTATTCACCTTTCATGCCGGACTGGTTCTTCGATAACTATGAGATGCCCGGCCGTAAAATGAACCCGTATAGAGGATGGGAGATTTACGAAAAAGGCATTTATGATATAATGATAAATCTAAGGGATAATTACGGAAACATTGAATCGTTCATTTCCGAAAATGGAATGGGCGTGCAGGATGAGGACCGTTTCCTGAAAGACGGACGTATTGAAGACGATTACCGGATCGACTTTATCAGCGGACACCTGAAATGGCTTCACAAAGCTGCTCAGGAAGGCTGTAATGTCAAAGGCTATCATTTATGGACCTTCATGGATAACTGGTCATGGATGAACGCTTATAAGAACAGATATGGATTCTATTCTGTAGATATTGAAACAGGCGAGCGCACAGCTAAGAAGAGTGCATCCTGGTTCGCAGACGTATCTAAACAGAACGGATTTAACGCCTAACTCACACACCAAGCGTAGCGATGGAGATTGCTGCGCTTTTGTGTGTATGCAGACAATTGTCAAATACTACCAGTGAAAGGAGTGAAACCATTGGAATCACGCACCGACCGCATACTGAAAGAACTGATGGGATCCGACCGCCCACTGACCGGCAGCCATCTCGCAGGCAAGCTGGAAGTGACATCCCGTACAGTAAGAGAAGACATCAAAGCTCTGAATGATGAACTGGCCGGTCACGGGGCAGAAATCATAGCCAAACGCGGCAGAGGGTATGACCTGATCATTGAAGATAATGCATCGTTCCGATCTTTTTTAAACGAATTGATTCAGTCAGATGCTTCAGAAGAATCTATCCCGACGACACCTGACAGCCGGATTTACTATATGCTGAAACGCCTGCTGTTATCTGAATCTTATATCAAGGTTGATGACCTCGCAGAAGAGATGCACGTGTCGAAATCAACGCTACAAAGCGACTTGAAGATTCTGCGCAGCATTTTCGAGAAGCATGATCTTCAAATCGACAGCAAGCCCAACTACGGCATGATTCTCACAGGCTCGGAGCTTAATCGCCGCTTTGCAATGTCCGAGTATCTGTTCAACAGGAACAGTTCATCTCCAGATCTTATATGGATGGATCAGCTGGCACAGATCGTTGGCTTGTCCGATGATAAGCTGAACGAGGTATGGGTCGTTCTACTGGATGAACTGAGAGAAAATCAGATCACGCTATCAGACATTGCGATCAATAATCTGTTCGTTCATATCAGTATCGCTTATAAGCGGATCATAGAAGGCCATCATGTGGCCCTTGTTCAGCAGGAAATTCAGGACATCGAAATGAAAAAGGAATTTACTGTAGCTGAACAGCTGATTGAAAAAATAGAAGAAACTCTCGAAGTAGCCTTTCCGAAAGTTGAAATCATATATATAGCAATACATTTGATGGGGACAAAACTGGTAACAGAAAACCAGCTACAGACTAATGATGTCCAGCAGATGATGGATGAAACAATCATTAGCCTGACCGAGAAAATGCTGGCTGCGGTAGAAGACCGCTATGCACTTGGAATCAGTGAAGACGAGGAACTTAAACTGGGCCTTGGGCTTCATCTGAAACCGGCCATGAACCGCTACAAATTCAATATGAACATTAGAAACCCGATGCTGGAAGACATCAAGAATAACTATCCGCTGGCATTCGAAGCGGGCATCATCGCTTCTCTAGCCCTGAACGAAGAGCTGGGAGTGTCAATCGATGAAAATGAAGTCGCCTATATTGCACTTCATATAGGCGCAGCAATAGAACGGAAGAAAGTCCAGGACCGGCCGAAAACCTGTTACATCGTTTGTGCTTCAGGCGTCGGCAGTGCTCAGCTTATCCGATACCGGGTGGAAGCAGAATTCCGCTCGCTGATAAGAGTTCTGGGAGTGACCGAGTTCTATAAGGTCAAGGACATCCCGTTTGAGGACACAGATTTCATTATCAGTTCAGTACCGATCAAACAGACGCTTCCAGTGCCAGTCATCGAAGTGAACGCGATACTTGGAAGTAAGGATCTCGTCAGGATCGATCAGTTTGTTTCTTCTAAGAAAGATAAAGTACTGGACTATCTTCCTGAACGTAATGTCTTTTTAAATAAGGCCCTAAACTCTCAGAAAGAGGTCATCGATTTTCTGGCAGCCCATGCTTCTCAAGTCGATAGTCTGCCTGATCATTACAAGCAGCTGATTTATGATCGTGAGGAAATCGCACCGACGGCATATGGAAATCTGATCGCTGTGCCGCACCCGATCTCGCCACAATCAAAACAGACCTTCCTGACGATCTGCACATTAAAGCGGCCGATAGACTGGGGCGAACGGAAAGTACAATTTGTCTGCCTCTTGAACGTCAAGAAAGACAGTCAGGAGAACCTCCAGGACTTGTATGATATACTCGGACGCATCGTCAATGACTCCGCATTGATTCAGCGGCTGTTATCAGCTCGATCGTACCAGGAATTTACCAGTTACCTTATTACTGACTGATCACGAATAGAAATACAGGGCTTGCCAGGCTGCTGGTAAGCTTTTTTTGTAGTATGTATCAGTGCAGATTTTAGAAGGGGATTGAGCGTAATAAAGTTCAGAACGCAAAACGTATCTAAACTACATTCTGCAGCTCTTATGATGCACTTCGCCTACATCCAGTCTGTCCGAATTGCATTGTTCATAGAAGCAGTGAAGTTCAGATTGAAATTTAGGTTTTGAACTACAGTCTAAACCTACCAGAATGCACTTCAGAACATGGAGGAATTCTAAACTTAGTTCACTATGTCTGAGGAACTACAATTAGCGACAAGTTTTTCTTGCAAACCTTCATTTAGTCCTTCCGACCCATTTAACATGTCAGCGCCTTCTGATATAATGAATGAAATTAATAAGCATTTATATATCAGTTTTTTTATAAGGAGGGAAACAGGTCATGTCTAAAATTGATAAAACGATTAATTTCATCAACTTGTCCATAAGAGCAGGGCTGTTTCTGTTTCTGCCTGGGTATTTTTTAATCAATCTAGCGTTTCAAGGTCTTTTCAACAGCACTTTACCGATGACATTAGCCACATCAATCAGTTATCTTGCACTATGCGTCAAATTACTTCATGATAACTATAAACAGATAGACCAGTACATATCACTGAGTAATAGAGAGAACCTTGACAACTACATAAGAAATGGGGAATGGGAAGAGTTTGACCGACACGACAATACGTTGGTTGTCCGACCTAGATTTGATTCACCCTTCCGATTTATGATCAATGACAAGGTATCAATCTCGTACAATGAGATGCGTATTAAATTAACCGGGCCGCTTAAGTATGTGGACGAGATAGATGAGTCAGTTACGGGATCTAAGGACGAAACAAAATCTGTGTGGCCCTCTATGGTCTGGAAAGTTATTGTCTTCTTGTTTATTTCTTTGCCTTTCCTTAGAGAATCCAGACTGATGTTCAACATCAATATCCTTCGTCACAATGTATCGGCCGACAATAACGAGGCTGAAGTGGTGGAGCACGCGGGGGCAGGCAGTATGCCTCAGAACATCAACAATCAGGGAGTGGCGGTGGAACATGGAGAGGATATCTTCTATATTCATAATTATCAGTCACTGATCAGAACCAGTCAGGACCTTGAATTTGAACGCTTATTAAATGCCTCTGAAGAATCGGTCACATTATCTGATTTGAATATTGCTGGAGACTGGTTGTATTACACAGCTGGACAGGAAATTAGAAGAGTGCGTCTGGACGGATCAGACCAGGAAACCTTATATGATATCGGATATGCCATGAATTTGAACGTGATGAATGACCGCCTGTATTTTATTGATTACTCCGGGAATCACAACTTGTTTAGTATGACTTTGAACGGACAGGATCTTAAGCGCATAGCCGATATTGAAGCTATGGATCTGACTGTCTATGAAGATGAACTGCTAGTCAGTACTTTTGACCAGGTCATGCGATTCAGCCTTGACGGCAGCGAGAGTGAAACAATTATTGAAGAATATGCTTCCAGTCTTCTGCGTTTTAATGATCATTACTACTACATCGATTCCGAAGGCTATCTGACGAAGCAGTCCGTTCATTCCTCAACTCGTCGTGTACGGACCCGAGTACTTGAGCGGCCAGTCGACCGGTATACACTAACTGATGATGCCTTAATTTACGTTCAGGACAGCCACGTCTATTCAAATGTGGACCGTGGACTCTTTATATCAGATCATGATGGAGGAACTAAAACCCGGATCCATCCCTATGGAAATATTCATAACCTGACGATTATTGAAGATCACCTCTTGTTTACACTGGTAAATGACTATTCAGATAATACCATCATGAGTTATAATCTTACGAGCGGTGAGCTGAATGAGCTGTACGATTAATTATTCCCGTGTGGTTAGATTCAGGAAGCGATTTTTATAGATAACAGGAAGAAAGGTGCTGACCCATGTCAGATAAACACTGCCCATATTGCGGACAAAAAGAAACGGAAGAAAATTGTGGAGAAATGCAAGCTGCCAGTAAATATATCTGCCAGGTGTGTGACCAGTCTTTTGGTGGAACTAAGGACAGTCCGGAACTGCATTGTGACGAAGTCTATTTTTCACATGGTGGTTTTTTCTCCGGCAACCAGTCCCTTAGAATAGAAGAGAGGGACGGTTATGCAGACTTGACTGTTTCTTCACCTTTCAGCGAAACAGAAGGCAGTGACGTGCGCTTCAGGATCATGCTAAGTGAATGGATGACTATAAAAAAGACTATGTTTTATGAATTGTTCGTACTCGACTGGAAAGATGAATACAATGACTCTGCTATTCTTGACGGAACGCAGTGGGAACTCAAACTGACTTTCGATAACAGGGAAAGTGTGAAATCTGTCGGGTCGAATGACTTTCCGGCTCTATTCGACGAGCTGACAGAGCTGTTCACTCCTTACTTCGACCAGGGTACGTTTGAAAGAGACTGAACTATTTATAAATAATACTCAGACGATGGAGTTTAAACTCCATCGTTTTTTGTACATAATTTATTCACAATAATGGGGAGTATATGAATCAATAAATGCATTAGGTCGTTTATGATATTTCAAAATATCTCGAAACATATGCCCTTCGTTTATTGTTTGAAATATATTTCTCTTTGAGACTCTCACCCTCTTGTCATTGTATAAAACTAATAATATACTTAATGAAATAAGTTGGGGAGTGAAGATTATGCGTAAGTCAACCGGGGTAAAGACAATCAGGAAAAAAGACACCTTATATGAAGCCGACAAGGTAAACCGATTCAATATCAAACTTCAGTGGGGGATACTGGCTGCCATAGTAGTCCAGGCTATACTGAATATGGGACTGTCCTATGCACTTGATGTTGCATTATATGTGGGTATTGCACTGGCTCTAAGTAACTTCATGTATTACATAAAAATAAATCCTTATATTCAGTCGTTCATAATAGGTTCGGGTGGTGCTTTGGCAGGGCTCATTCTTATGATCAATCTGGGGGCCAGTTACCGCTGGTTCTTCACCTTGTATATTTCACTAGCCATGGTCGCTCTTTACTTCAACAAGACTTTGATCCTGGCCTATACTGTCGTCATGACAAGTGTGATGGTCAGTCTGTTTACTATCGATCCGCTGGCCGTTCTGCCTTCAGGAGAGACCAGTGAATTTATCTCATTCATGTTTCTCTTCAATGTAACTGTCTTCGTGACCTATTTTCTGGCAAAATGGGGCAATGATTATGTGACGAGTGCCCGGGAGAAAGAACAGGAAGCCCAGCAGCTGGTAGCCCGACTGGATGGCATTTTATCTTCTACGAATAAAAGTGTAGAGGTTCTCGACAGTGGGATAACAGAACTGACGGATAATATGTCCAGCATCACAGATGTCAGTACATCAATCAGTGCGGCTGCTCAAGAAATTGCGGCAGGGGTCATGAGTGAGACTGCCGGTATTCAGAAACTGTATGCCACCGTTAAGGATAACAGCGAGAATCTAAACGAAGTAAGTGATGCGAGTACCAGAATTGCTTCTAAAGCTAATGGCTCACTAAAAACCGCTCAGGAAAGTCAGGAGTCGGTCCGGTCATCTTCAGAACAGATGAGCACCATCAAACAGGTGATTGACGACGTGGATACTAAAATGACCGCCTTGAATCAGAAGATCGAAAGCATAAAGGAAATATTCGAAGGGCTGATCGCAGTGTCCAAACAGACAGAAATGCTTTCACTTAATGCATCGATCGAAGCAGCCCGTTCCGGTGAACACGGCAAAGGCTTTGCTGTTGTCGCTACTGAGATTCGACAGCTTGCAGATGTCTCTAAAGCTAATGTCGATCAGGCTTCCTTGCTTATCAATGACATTACACATGTGAAAGAAGAGACACTGAACGGGGTAAGAGAAGGGAAGAAAGCTGCCGATAAAGGACTTGATCTGATCGACCGTCTGTCGGATAAAGTGGACCAAGCACTGGAATCCTTTGTCCAGGTCAAGCAGCTGACGGAAACTGAAGCCCGAACCATCCAGTCATTGACCGAGTCGTTCACTTTAATGAACACTGAGCTGGAAAACATTGCAGCCATTTCAGAACAGCATGCAGCCTCGATTGAAGAAATTCAGGCCACCATTGATGAAGAAAATAACCAGATCATCCGGGTCAACAATGCAGTTCAGTCATTAGCCACTGTCTCCGAGCAGCTGAGTCAGACGAGTACGTTGGATTAAGAATTGATAGAACCTGCTCATTTCATTTGAGCGGGCTCTTTTTGATCGCTAGAACAGTAAGTCCTGCCAGTTGACTCGATAATCATAATCATCTGGAGTAGACTGATGCGAAAGTATACTTCGATAGGTCTATGCTTCATCACTCAGATTATAAAAATATTGACAGATCAGACCGTGCTTGCTATAGTACAGATGGAAATAACTAAGATCCAGTTGAACGGAGATAATTTTGTGAGTGTAACAGGTATCTAACCCAGTAAGTTGAATAGCCAGAAAAACCCGAACCATTAAGGTTTATTTGGCATGCTTATTAAGTGATACCTGTCGAACCCTATAGAATATCAATTCTAAGACGATAGTATGACTGCTGTCGTCTTTTTGTGTACCCAAATATAATATTCAGCGATCTTATTAATTCCTGTACAGGTATCTCTTTCACGAAAGGAAGAGAAGAATGATCGACAATAAAACACTGACAAACCTCCAGTTCAACCAGATTAGACAAGAGGTTAAAACCTATGCCATCGGTGATTATACCAAGGCAATTATAGACAACACTACTCCTGACACAACCCTTCAGACAGTAGAAACGAAGCTTCAGGAAACTACCGAGGCAAGACTCATCATCGACAGCGGCCAGCACGTGCCGTTCATGGGGCTGACTCAGATCAAGCGGCTGATGGACCATGTGACGAAAGGCATGCTCCTGACACCTGAAGAACTGACAGAGGTCGCGGATTTCCTCAGAAGTAACCGGATGATCCAGACTTTCTTTGAAAAAAATCAGTACCAGACTCCGCTGCTATACAGCTACTCCAAAGGGCTGACCAGCTTCAAGCGAATCGAAGACACAATCTATCAGAAGATTCATCATCAGAGCATTGCCGACGAGGCCTCAAGCAATCTGAAGAAAATCAGAAAGCACATCGGTGACAAAGAGAAAGAAATTGAAACGAGACTGACTAAGTTCCTGTCCAGCTCAACGAATCGGTCGATGATCCAGGACAGTCTGATTGTCAATAAAAATGGACACTACACGATTCCAGTTAAATCATCTTATAAGAACAAGATTTCAGGAAACATCGTGGATCAGTCTAGCAAAGGGACGACCGTTTATATCGAGCCCTCCGCAGTGACCAAACTGAATGAACAGATTGCCTTGCTTAAGTCTCAAGAGCAGGCGGAAGAGTATCAGATCCTCGCTGAGCTGACCGGAACGCTCTTTGAGACGGAACAAGCTATCAATGAAGCAATCGAGCTGGTCACACTTCTTGATACCTTATTCGCAAGGGCAAAATATAGCCGATCGATTGACGGTATAACCCCTAGCGTGAACAAAGAGGAACGAATCATGATCAGAAAAGGTCGTCATCCATTAATCAAAGAGGAGAGTGTGCCGCTGGATTTTGAACTGGGCACGACATACCGTGGACTGGTCATTACTGGTGCCAACGCCGGGGGCAAGACTGTCGTATTAAAAACAGTCGGCCTCCTGACTCTTATGACGATGTTCGGCCTGCAGATTCCTGTCACAGAAGGAACAGAGATCGCCGTCATGAACAAGATCTTTGTAGATATCGGAGATCAGCAGGCAATCGAAAATGCCTTAAGCACCTTTTCCGGTCATATGAAAAACATTTCGGACATCATGACAAAGGTCGGGCGTCATACCCTGGTCTTGTTAGATGAACTTGGCAGTGGGACTGAACCGAATGAAGGAGCTTCTCTGGCAATCGCGATTATGGAGACCTTGTACAAGCAAGGAGCACTGGTTGTAACGACGACCCATTACGGGGAAATCAAGCAGTTCGCAACCGATCATGAAGACATCCTTCCCGCCGCTATGGCCTTCGATAGGGAGACTCTGACACCTAAATATATCTTAAGAGTAGGGGAAGTGGGGGAGAGCCAGGCTTTATGGATCGCCAGAAAAATGGCCATGCCGGACAAGCTGATCAATAAAGCGGCTCTATATATTCAGAACAAATCCTACTCTACTGAGAAACAGTCTTTCAAACCAGCCAGCCAGAAGCAGTCGGGTTCAGTCAGACTGGAACCGACGCTCCGATTTCAGAAAGGGGACCGTGTACTCCTGACAGACCGGGACACCATCGGGCTCGTGTATTCAGACGAGGGAGAGCAGACACTTCAAGTGTTTGTGGAAGACGAGATCTATGAGGTCAGGCGTAAACGTGTGACACTGAACGCTTCAGCCAGTCAACTCTATCCGGACGGTTACGATTTGGACAGTCTGTTTACCGACTACCATATCAGAAAACGGGAAAGAGACCTGGAACGCGGGTCGAAAAAAGCGCACAAAGTACTGGATAAAGAGATGCGGAACAGACGTTTGAAGAAGTCGTGACAACACTTAGTTAAAGGAAAGAGCACCAGTCGACTTGGACTGATGCTCTTTTTTGTAGCTAAATTGTTGTCTAGTTTCACGTGCCAGCCTTTCGAGAAAAAGATAAATTTACCCATTGCGCAGTATGCTCATTCGGGGTAAATTTCCTATTTTCTTGTCAAGGCTGAACGGCGCGTGAAACTTTTCTATTCAATTTAGCCCCAGATTTTAATGCGGTTATGCCCGCTCTTCAGTTCTGAAATTGGGCCGAGTACAGAATCGCCGTCTTTGACCTTGCCTAATAGGTCAGTGTTGATGATGACGTCGCTTCCGTCCGGATTCTCATATTCAGCGTCAGCCAGACGGACACGTTCCAGTGTCTGAGTGGAGTGGACACCGCCAAACAGATTTTCAAATCCTTCAGGCAGATCGATTTCAAGGTAGACCTCATTGTCTTCCTCGGTAATCTTGATGCCTGGGTTATGGCCGGATACCAGATTGTTTTCTTCACGTTCAAACGGTTCAGCTCCGTTGAGGTATACATTCTGATTAATGTAGACCGGCTGTTCAACGACATTGAAGGCTTCGTGGTCGCTGCCAGGCTGGTGATGCACATCATAGATGAATTCCTCAAGTGACGTCGTATAGCCTTTGTAGTGGGCTGTACCGACTTCTTCAAGTCCTTCGTCTCCGATGAAGATGTTATTGAACCAGCGGTCATCTCCGCCGTAAACCGGAGCCATTCCTTTAAGATCTGTGCTGTGAGCCACATGATAAGGAGTAGAGCGGTCCAGCATTTTGCGGTGCTCCATATGTCCTCTGACAATGTTGTTTACATAAGCTCCACCTTGCGCATGATTGTCCAGAGCATAGTCGGCAGTCAGGATGTTATGGTCGATCAGGAACGGTCCGCTGCTGACTTCTACGAAGATGTCACGGTTGTTGCGGTAGAAGATGTTACGGCTGACTCGAGTCCCCTGAAGCTGCCAGTCCAGCCAGATGCCTAGTGAGCAGTCATGGATGCGGTTGTTGTGGATCTGAGTATCGATTGCCGCATGCAGCTTGATGCCGGCAATTTCATGACCCCAGAACTGACGCTTGACCGCAATGTTGTAGATATGGTTGTCATAGATTTCACTGAAAATACAGCCAAGGTGACCGACAACACCATTCTGTCCGCAGTCATAGATCGTATTGTGACGGACAATGTGTGAACCGACAGTTTCCTTGCTCCAGCCTTTTTTGTGAGCTTCAAATACAGTTTCAATCTGATAGTGGTAACCCGGTTTATCCTGACGCTTGGTGTAGTGGTTGTCACCAGTCGTGTTGTCTTTACCTAAACTGATCGCGCTGCATTTCGCATCGTGAATAATGTTGTTTTCGATGATCCAGCCTTTGCTCCAGTGCGGACCGATCAGTCCCGGCTGATCAGCGGTCGGTGGCGTCCAAGGTGTCGCTGCCTGGGCCATTTCAAATCCTCTGACGGTAATGTAGTCCATACCCGTCTTGTCAGGGAAGAAGCAGCTCTTACGGACGTTGATTTCTGTCAGTTCCTCGTTCGGATCAAAGTCGTGGAAGTTGGCATAGACAGTCGTTTCCGTTTCACCAACTTCACCATACCAGACATATTTCATCTGATCCTTGTCATGAACAGGAACAGTGGTACGCGTCCAGTGATCCACCACTTCAGAAGGGACGACCGGATCTTTAATATCGTCTAATGAGACAGCTTCATAAAAAGCTTTCCCGTTAACATAGACTTCACCTAAGTGACGGCCGGGGTTGTCGACGACCCAGTCTCCGTAAATTTCTTCCTTGAACGGGTTGTAGTCACCAAAGAATTCATTTGGAAGAACGGCTTTCCAGACAGTTCCTTCAGTCTTTTCCCAGCTGGTAATCTGTTCAGATCCTTTGATGACGACTTTATCGCCTTCAGCTGCCTGATAGGTGATGCGTCTGTGATTGCTTAATCCGGGATGCTGGGGCTTGACCCATTCGCGGTATTCGCCTTCATGAACGATGACCGTGTCACCGGCAATTGCTACTGATGCTGCCTTGTTTATAGTCAGAAACGGTTCCGCTTCTGAACCTTTTGCGATGTCTGATCCTTGTTTAGAAACATGATACACTGTTGCCATTTGCATTCCTCCTAGTCATTATGCCTTATTATAGTCCTGACAGCGCAATCATAACAGACCATAAAGAGTGTTTAAGTGGACAATATTAGTGATTTTTACATCGCATTCTCCTCGCTATGCATAGTAGTCTTGATATACAAACAAGTGGAGTATAATTGAAAGTAGAGATGTTTACCAATCACAGGAGGATGATCGACTGATGACTAACAATACAGATAAAATAGAAGCAGGAGTTGCCGCAGTCAAGGTGCTGGAAAGCTGGGGTGTCAAGCAGATTTATGGCCTGCCCGCCGGATCGCTGAACTCGTGGATGGACGCACTGAAACATGAAGAGACGGCTATCGACTTCGTTCAGGTGCGTCATGAGGAAGTGGGTGCACTGGCTGCTTCGATGCAATATAAATTCAGTGGAGAAATTGGTGTCGCATTAGGGTCAGGCGGACCAGGTGCAACGCATCTGATGAACGGACTCTATGATGCGAGAGAAGACGGCGTACCCATGCTGGCTATCATAGGACAGCGGGCTGAAAATGAAATCAACATGGATGCCTTTCAGGAAATGAACCACAACCCAGTGTTCGCAGACGTGGCCATCTATAATCGACGTGTGGCTTATCCGGAACAGCTGCCGAAAATCATCGACGAAGCGATTCGTACAGCCATTACCCGTAAAGGCGTGGCGGCAGTCGAAGTACCCGTGAGTTACGGATGGGAAGAGATCGACCGTGAAAACTGGTATTCTTCTGCAAATGCGCACCGGACACCTCCATATCCGATTCCTGAAGAGAAGAATATCGAAGAAGCGGCCAGAATACTGGAGAATGCGAAGCGGCCGGTCATTTATGCTGGAATCGGCACTCGGAGAAACGGGGACGCCGTCATGGCTCTGTCCCGCAAACTGAAAGCACCAGTAGCGGTCACTGGAATCAATTACGACACCTTCCCGCATGATTTTGAAGCACTGTTAGGATCAGCCAACCGGGTCTCCAGAAAACCGGCAGTAGAAGTGTTCGACGAAGCGGACGTCGTCTTGTTCGCCGGCAGCAATTATCCTTTCACCGAAGTGACAGGTGTGTTCGACCACGTCGATAAATTTATTCAGATCGATATCGATCCTTACAAACTAGGGAAGAGACACCCAGTAGACGTTGCCATCTTAGGCGATGCCGGATCAGTCATTCGGTCCATCACGGATAAGGTTTCAGAAAAACCGGAAAGCGCCTGGTACCGTGCCAACCTGAATAACATCAAGAACTGGGCTGCCTATATCGATAAGCTGGAAAACAAGAAGGAAGGGAAGCTGCAGATTTATCAGGCTTACCAGGCCATAAACCAGGTAGCGGACGACGACGCCATCTATTCCATAGACGTGGGGAACACCACCCAGACATCTGTGCGTCACTTGAAGATGTCACCTAAGAACATGTGGCGGACGTCAGGTGTGTTTGCGACGATGGGTAATGGACTGCCAGGTGCCATTTCCGCCAAGAAATCCTTTCCCGACAGACAGGTTTGGGATCTGACAGGAGACGGAGCATTCTCAATGGTGATGCAGGACATCGTAACGTGTGTCCAGTACAATTTGCCAAGCATCCATGTCGTTTTCTCAAATGAGGAGTATGCCTTCATCAAAGCCGAGCAGGAGGACACCAATCACTATTACTATGGTGTCGACTTCCAGTCCGTCGACTACGCGAAGATAGCCGAAGCTCAAGGGGCCGTCGGACTGACAGTCAGTGAAATCAGCGACCTGCATGAAGTCTTCCAGAAAGCTGTCGATCTAGAAAAATCCGGAAAGACTGTAGTCGTCAACGTGAAAATAAGCGAAGACCGTCCGATACCGGCTGAAGCACTGGAATTAGATCCAGCCTTATATCCAGAAGAAGAGATTCGCGCATTTAAAGAACGGTACGAAGCAGAAGAACTCGTTCCATTCAGTCAGTTTCTTAAAGATGAAGGCTTGGAGTCGTTCGTACAGAAGCGTCAAAACAAATCTACACAGGACGGCTCGAAGGTGGATACTGAGGAGCAGATTTGATAGTTTATTCCTATATTATTTTGAAAAAACTACCTAAACAACTTCTATTAAAATCAGCTATTGAAACGAAACAAATTATATTATTGATAATTTAAGTTTCATTTAAAGACGTCCAGCTACTTTTGTGTTTTAAAAAAGTAGCTGGACGTCTTTCTAATACTAAAGAATAGGCCTTAGTACATTAATATTGAAAACTTGATGATTTCTGTATCCAAACAAGATATCTTTAAAGCAGGTATTTATACATACTGAAGCTAAGAGAATAAATTGTTAAATAATAAGTTATTAATGCATTATCAAAAGTAACTTATTTTTGATATAATCTACTAGTGATGTAACCGAATTCAATAAAGTCTTTGCTGCAGAGTAACTTGTTTTAAGCAAGTATTATTAATATCCTATTCAGAAGATGAATTAAAGGAGTGTTCAAAGTGAAGAATATAATGTTAAATGACTTACTGAGAATTGAAGATTTATCTACAACTAAGATAAAATTTAATATTCATAATGGAGTAGAAGATCCTATGGATGAGTATACTAAAAATCCGGATATCGTTAATAATCAGTGGCTTTTCTGGCGTACAAAACAAAGATACTTTAGTGTAGGAGAAACTGCAATGTGTTTTCTTAGAATAGGATACGACCAGTGGCTTCTAACCACAATTAAAAAGGTTACAAAAGAACTTGACAAAATTAATGATATTAATTATGAAGGGGTTGAACTTGATGAATACAGTAAATATTACGGAAGAGTAGTAATCAAATATCACAAAACTTTCCAGAGTGGAGTACGTTGGAGTGAACCGCTCATCGATGACATGGAAGTATTACAGATCCTCCCTTCTGCTTTTGATGGGGTTGATTTTCCAGGGTACGATAAAGTCCACTTAAGTTACAATCAACTGGAAACTATCATCAAAAGACAAAAAATAGACTGGATTAAAGCATTAGAAAACCAGAAAGCAATCTATCTTATTCGAGACGACTATAATGGTAAACATTATGTAGGTTCTGCTACAGGAGACAATGGCATGTTACTACAGAGATGGTCTTCGTATGTCTTAAATGGTCACGGAGGAAACATCGAATTACTTAATATCGTTAACGACTCAGGTAAGGGGATGGACTATATTAAAAAGAACTTTAATTTTTCAATTCTGGAAAATTATAACTCACGAGTAGATAGGAATTTCATCCTACAACGAGAAAACTGGTGGAAAGATATACTTGGTAGCAAAAAGCCCTACGGATACAATGCTAATTAGTAAAAATTTTAAACGTAATTTATTATCTTTATTTTGATTATAGGAGATGTATCTTATTATGGAATTTTCTACAACACCATACGACGACATTCTTGTCATTTTTGAAAAAACACTAAACGTGAGCTTAATTGCTGAGAATATAAATACGTGCTCTCTTGAAGATGAAATTATAGAAGTTGTGGGTGAAATGACTAAGAATGACTACGATGTTTATGGAGTAGAAGGAATGGGCGGAAAAGTTATTGGATATTTACAGAATGACAATTCCTCTCAGGGCAAAGTAAAAAGCAACTTTAAAAAATTCGATTCAGATGAATTATTATCAGATTCTACATCTTTACTTAAGTTGCTTGAAGTTTTGAGAACGAAGAATAGAATGTTTGTTTTGGAAAACAATACTGTTGAAAAAATCGTGACAGTTGCCGATTTAAATAAACAGCCCATGAGAATGCTTATATTTAGTTTTATTTCAATTTTGGAAATGCAATTGACTGGTATTATCAAAGAAACTTTTCCAAATGATGAGTGGCTCATATTTTTAACACACAAACGAATAGAAAATGCAAAAGAAAAATACAATTATTTAGTAACTAAAAATAATGCTTTATCATTAATTGATAGTACTCAGCTTTGTGATAAAGGAACTATTATAAAACGAAGCAAAAAATTGCGCTTAAGTTTAGGCTTTGATTCCGGTAGAAAATGTGAGACCTTTTTCAGTAAATTGGAAGATTTACGAAATAATACTGCTCATTCACAAGAAAATATTTACACAGATAGTAGAGAACTAATTGATTTAATTCTTAGCATCAAATCCACAATAGAGACCATTCAAAATTTAAAGTAATTTCTTTCACATAATTTATATAGATTATATTACTAATTGCCCATAATATTTAGGAGTTCAAACTTAGATAATTTCCTTTTATAATTCGATGCACTGCTTAAATAAATCCTTAAAATCTAGAGGATTTATTTAGGTAGTGCATTTATAAATTATTAATTGAGTAAACTAATTAAATCGTACTATGTAATACCAATGATCAAAAACTGTTAATAGTTATAATTGCTTTTCGTTTATATTCAGCCAATATCTCTCGGATTTCAATTACAAAAAGAAGTGATTATGATAAGATGATTATAGATTATATTTTTATTAGAGGATGACATTAGAATGAATGAAATAGATAGACATACCCAAACTAACATCAATATACAGGAAAAATCCAACCTAATTTGGAACAATGCTGAAATTTTAAGAGGACTGTATAAGCCCCATGAATATGGGGAAATTGTCCTCCCAATGACTGTCATTAAACGATTCCATGATACACTTTTACCTACTCTGGAACAGGTGCATGAAACATATGAAGAATACAAGACCTTTGAGGTAGTGGATCCGTTCTTGCTGGATGCTACTGGGGGCTATTCTTTCTACAACACAAGCAAGTTTACCTTTACGTCTCTACTTTCAGACCCAGAACATATCGAAGAAAACTTCCGGGCCTACTTGAATGGCTTTTCCGATAATGTTCAAGATGTTTTGGAACATTTCTCATTCGACAATCATATCACCCGATTAGCCAATAATGATAAGCTCTTTTACGTTATTCAGGAATTTAATCAACCCGCTGCTTACATGGGTGCAGACAAGATATCCAGTACCGATATGGGATATGTATTTGAGGATTTGGTCAGACGCTTCAGTGAATCATATAATGAAGAAGCTGGGGAACATTTTACCAGTCGGGACATCATTTACTTAATGACTGACATTCTTCTGGCAGAGGATAAGAACATGTTGATGGATAATGGCGTTGTTAAAACAGTTTACGATCAGACAATGGGCACATCACAGATGTTGAGCGCCATAACAGAACGTCTACAGGAATTTGACCGAGATGCAGAGGTCACTACATTTGGACAAGAAATTAATCCATCGACCTACGCGATTGCGAAAGCTGATACGATGATTCGCGGAGGTAACCCAGGAAACATGAAACTGGGCAACACTCTAACTGAAGATGGCTTTCCAGGATATACATTTGACTACTGCATATCCAATCCTCCTTTTGGTGTGGACTGGAAGAGCTCCCATAAGAAGGTAAAAGCAGAACATGACGAAGGAGAAAATGGACGCTTTGCTCCAGGCCTTCCGCGCAAGAGTGATGGGCAACTACTTTTCACACTAAATGCTTTAAAGAAACTTAAAGATGATGGACGTATGGCGATTATTCATAATGGATCTGCTCTATTTAGTGGAGCTGCAGGAAGTGGCGAATCTGAGATACGTCGATATGTGATTGAGAATGATTGGTTGGATGCGATTATACAACTCCCAGGGGATAGTTTTTACAACACTGGCATCACAACTTACGTCTGGATTTACTCTAAAGACAAACCTCTTCACCGTGCAGGAAAAGTTCAGCTGATTGACGCCAGTGAAATGTACGATAAACGCCGAAAGAGTATTGGTAGCAAGCGTGTCGACATCACTGAAGAGTGTCGCGAAATCATCGTACAGGCTTATGGAGAGTTTTTGGATAAAGAGTACGTTTTGGATGACCGCCGAGTCGAATCTAAGATAATGAACAATGAAGACTTTGGCTTTTACAAAGTGACTGTGGAAAGTCCTGAAAAAGACGAAGAAGGTAATATCATTTTGAAAAAAGGCAAGCCAAAAGCAGACACAAACTTGAGAGACACCGAAGATATTCCTTTAACAGAAGACATTGACGAGTATTTTGAACGAGAAATCAAGCCCTTCAATTCAGAAGCATGGATTGATAAAAAGAAAACAAAAGTTGGTTACGAGATTCCCTTTACTCGCCTATTCTATAAATATCAAGCGCCTGAAAAATCAGAAGACATAGCTAAGCGCATTTCAGAAATAGAAGCACGCATTGTTAAGAGCTTCGAAGCCCTCTCAGGTGAGGAGGTTGATGTAGATGGCGAATAGAGAGATGAAAGATAGTGGAGTTGAGTGGATTGGTGAGATGCCTGAAAAATGGAGATTAGGTAAAGTCAAAAACGCCTTTATAAGAAAAAAAGAAAAAGCGGATATTAATAATCCCACTGTTTTATCACTTGCAAGAAGAGGTATCAAAGTCAGAAATATAGATAACAATGAAGGACAACTGGCCGCTGATTATAGTAATTACAATCCTGTTAATAAAGGCGACATTTTATTGAATCCAATGGATTTGGTCAGTGGAGCTAATTGTAATATCTCTTATATAAATGGAGTGATAAGTCCGGCTTACATTAACCTTAAAAATTTAGAAAATTACTATTCAAACTACTATATTTATTATTTTAAATTGCAATACTGGTCAAATGCTTTTTTCGCACATGGAAAAGGAGTATCGTACGAAAATAGATGGACACTTAATAATGAAACCATTATGAATTATCCAATACCAGTACCATCTATCGAGGAACAACAAAAGATTGCTGCTTTTCTAGATGAAAAAGTGGCGCATATCGACAATATCATCGAAGATACAAAACAATCGATTGAGAACCTGAAGGCCTACAGACAATCACTCATTACTGAAACAGTCACCAAAGGACTGGATCCTGATGTGGAGATGAAAGATAGTGGAATAGACTGGATTGGAGTAGTACCTCAACATTGGATTAGTTCAAGAATCAAATACGTTACAAAAATTTCAAGAGGTCAATTCAGTCATCGACCAAGGAATGATGAAAGGTTTTATAATGGACAATATCCATTTATACAGACAGGAGATGTAGCAAGAGCCAAAAAATACATTACAAGCTATAGTCAAACCTTAAACGAATTAGGAAAAAAAGTAAGTAAAGAATTTCCAAAAGGTACGCTTGTCATGAATATTGCAGCAAATGTAGGAGATGTTGCTATTTTAGATTTTGATTCATATTTTCCGGATAGCGTTGTAGGGTTTGTACCTATAGAAGAATACAACTGGAATTATTTATATTATACTTTTTCTGGCATGAAAGCTACGTTTGTTCGTACAGCAATTTCGAACACACAACTTAACTTAAATGTTGACCGTATAAAAGATATGTACATTCCTATAGCACCAGATTATAGTGAGCAGCTTCAAATTGCAGACTTCCTTGATAATAAAATTTCTAATATTGATTCACTGATAAAGAAAAAAAGCGAGATAATTACAGAGTTAGAATCCTACAAAAAATCATTGATTTATGAATACGTCACCGGAAAAAAGGAGGTCAAGTAATGTCTTTACAGGATGATGAACGCCGATTTGAACAGGATATTGAAACATATTTATTGACGCAAGGTGGCTACACTAAAGGAAGCATGAAAGACTATGATGCTGACCGGGCGATTAACTTAAACGAGCTTTTAGCCTTTGTCAAAGAAACACAGCCTAAACAGTGGAAAAGATACGAACTCAATTATCAAGGGAAGGCCGAAGAAAAGTTTTATAATCGTCTTAATGATGAGATTATTAACAATGGATTGCTACATGTGTTGCGGCATGGCATTGAAGACCGAGGAGCTAAGATAAAAGTCGCCGCTTTCCGCCCTGAATCGTCTTTGAATGGTAAAGTGATTGCGGACTATCAGGCGAACCGACTGACTGTTACACGTCAGTTTGCCTATAGCTCCAGTAATCGCAAAACATTGGACATGGCACTATCCTTGAATGGAATACCTATCGTAGCGTTGGAGCTAAAAAATCAGATCAAAGGCCAGAGTGTTACACATGCTAGGCGTCAGTTTAAAGAAGACCGGAACCCTCGGGAGCTGTGTTTTCAGTTCAACAAGCGCTTCTTAGTTTACTTTGCAGTCGATCTTTATGAAGCCTGGATGACAACGCACTTAAAAGGCAAACAGACCTACTTCTTACCCTTCAATCAAGGCAGTAAAGGGGCAGGGAATGTTGGCGGCAAAGGAAACCCTGACAACCCAACTGGTTATGCAACATCCTATTTATGGGAGAAAGTACTACAAAAAGACAACTTGATGGAAATCTTGCAGCGCTTCATGAGTCTGGAGGGCGATCCCCATAAAGGAAAGCTCATCTTTCCGCGCTACCACCAGTGGGATGTTGTGTCGAAATTAGTGCATCATACTCGTACGAATGGAAGCGGACGCAATTACCTTATCCAGCATAGTGCGGGAAGTGGAAAGTCAAACAGTATAGCCTGGTTAGCTTACCGCTTGAGTAGTCTACATAATCAGGATGACGAATCGGTTTACTCCTCTGTTATCGTAGTAACCGACAGACGTGTACTGGATCAGCAACTTCAAAAAACCATTGCCAGTTTTGATCACGTGACCGGACTGGTGGAAACCATCGACGACAAAAAATCATCACAGGATTTGAAAGACGCCATTAATGCTGGTAAGAAAATAATTGTGACGACGCTCCAAAAGTTCCCAGTGATTTATGACGAAGTAGATAGTGCCAATGGTCGAAATTTCGCAATAATTGTCGACGAAGCCCATTCATCACAAACAGGAAGCAGTGCACAAAAGCTAAAGACTGCCTTAGCAGATACCGAAGCAGCCCTTAGAGAATATGCTGAGATTGAAGGGGAAGAAGAAGCCAATAAGTTGGATGGACAAGATAAATTAGTGAAAGAACTAATGAGTCATGGCCGCCACGATAACTTAAGTTTCTTTGCTTTTACCGCTACACCCAAAGAGAAAACCCTTGAAATGTTTGGCTCCAAGCAAGAAGATGGAACATTCAAGCCGTTCCACACCTATTCTATGCGCCAGGCAATTGAAGAAGGCTTTATTCTCGATGTACTTAAGAATTACACAACCTACAAGACTGCTTACCGGATTGCTCGCGAAACAGATGACAACCCAGAAGTCCCTGAAACACAGGCACTGAAAGCCATTAAGAGATACGAGTCCCTTCATCCATACAATCTTAAACAAAAGACTGCTATTATGGTTGAACAATTCAAGGAAGTAACCCAGCATAAGATAAAAGGGAAAGGCAAAGCAATGATTGTTACTCCCTCAAGATTGCATGCAGTACGTTACTTCAAAGAATTCAAAGCGTACATCAAGCAAAAAGGCTACCATGATATGGATGTACTGGTGGCATTCAGCGGTACTGTTAATGATCAATCAGAAGAGTATACCGAAAGCAAGCTGAACACGAAAAAGGATGGCAAGTCGATTTCGTCTGATCAAATAAAGGCGGAATTCAATACTGAAGAATTCAACGTCATCGTAGTAGCGGAGAAGTTTCAGACAGGCTTTGATGAACCGCTTTTGCATACGATGTTTGTTGACAAGAAGCTAAGCGGAGTCAAGGCAGTTCAAACCTTATCTCGACTGAATAGAACACATCCCGATAAAAATGACACTTTTGTATTAGACTTTGTTAACGAAGCAGAAGAAATTAAGGAAGCATTTGAACCTTATTACGAGGAAACAACTCTGAATGAAGCCATTGATGTCAATTTAGTCTATGATACAAAGAACAAATTGCGTAAATACGTTGTCTATAATCAAAAAGACGTAGATGATATCATGAAAATCTATAATAAAAAAGGGCCACAGAATGACCGCCAATTAGGTCAGTTCACGAGTGCTTTGAAGCCTATTATCAATCGGTATTTAGACTTGGAAGAAAGCCAGCAATATGAATTTAGAGTGACTTTACGAAATTTCGTCAAGTGGTATGCCTACATCACTCAGTTAACACGTATGTTCGACCAGACACTCCATCAAGAGTACATTTTTGCCAAATACCTTGTAAAGTTCCTGCCAAAGGAAAGTAGAGACGTGGTAGATCTTGATGATAAGATTAAATTGGAGTTCTTCCAGCTGAAGAAAGAGTTTAAAGGGGATGTATCACTGACACCGGATACTGTGGATGGCGAACTGGAAAATGTCAAAGAAGTGGATGCCAATCCTAAACCACCCGAAGAGGACGAGTTTTTGGAAGCGATCATTAAGAAAGTCAATGACCGCTTCCAAGGCGAGTTTACTGATTCAGACAGAGTAGTAGTAGAAGAAATTTACCGAAAAGCGATTAAAGGAAATACGAAACTCAAGCAGCAAGCCAACAATAATAGTCAACAAATGTTTGAAGAAAATCTCTTCCCACAAGAGTTTCAAAAGATTGCCCAGGATTCATTCAAGTCGCAGTCAAAAGCCTTTGCGAAGCTATTTAAAGATAAGACGTTCTATACAGTCGTACTGAATGCCGTCAGTCGTGAGGTTTATAAAGAGCTGAGGAAATAAAGGTGCAAACAGAAGGAATATTATATTCCTTCTGTTTATTCTAAATATTTTTAAAGCGGATGCATTGGAGGTAAATATGAAAGCTACAGAAGCAAAATTGCTTGAGTTTATAAAGAAATCACCTCAATTTATTATTCCGATATACCAGCGCTCCTACTCATGGTCCAATAAAGAGTGCGAGCAGTTATGGGAAGATATAATCAGAACTGGAAAGAATGAAAATGTACAAGCACACTTTGTCGGCTCAATTGTTTATATTGAAAAAGGTATTTATCATGTAACGAGTCAGTCTCCCTTGCTAGTCATAGATGGACAGCAGAGATTAACTACGTTAACTCTTTTGATTGCGGCATTAGCAAATAAATTAGATGCATTGCCTAGTGACAGAAAAGAGATTGTCGAAGGCTTTTCTCCAAGAAAGCTGCGAAATTACTATTTGAAAAATCCTGAGGAAGAAGGCGAAAGATATTACAAACTGATTTTGTCCAAAACTGACAAAAACTCATTACTTTCAATTATTGACGATAAAGATTGGCCGGCAGATCACTCTTTAAGAATACAAGAAAACTTTGATTATTTTAAATATCAGATCGACAGATACAGTGATGAACTTGAAGTGTTATGTAAAGGTATTGCCAAACTAATTTTAGTAGACATTTCTCTTAATAACAATCAGGACAATCCGCAATTGATATTCGAGAGTATGAATTCCACCGGAAAAGAGCTGACTCAAGCTGATTTAATTCGGAATTATATATTGATGGGTCTTGATATCAAAGATCAGGAATACTTATATGAACATTACTGGCGCCCAATGGAGTTAGATTTTGGTCAAGAAGCGTACACTTCTGATTTTGACCGATTCATGAGACACTTCCTGATCGTAAAAACTGGAAAAATCCCCAGGATCAACGAAGTTTACGCTTCTTTCAAAGAGTATGCTGCTTTAAGCAGAGCCAGAGGGGTCGAAATCAGTGACATAGTTAAAGATATTAGACTCTACTCTAAATACTATTGCAATATGACATTAAATAAAGAATCTGATCCTGACTTAAATGACATCTTCAATCATATTAGAGAGTTGAGAGTAGATGTCGCTTATCCACTGCTTCTGGAGTTATATGATGATTACAGAAATAAAGTTTTATTAAAAGAGGATTTCATAAAGATACTGAAACTTGTTGAATCCTATGTGTTTAGAAGAAACATCTGCTCTATACCAACTAACTCCTTGAATAAAACTTTTTCAACTTTTATGAAATCTGTTGATCGCAGCCGTTATCTTGAAAGTGTGGAAGCACATTTCATTCTTTTGCCTTCCTATCGCAGATTTCCCAACAATAGTGAATTTACGAAAGAACTAAAAATAAGAGACTTGTATAATATTCCTAGAAGAAGATACTGGTTCAATAAAGTAGAGAATTATAACAGAAAAGAGCACGTTGAGGTCAGCCAATATACGATCGAACATATCATGCCTCAAAATGATAACTTATCAGAAGAATGGAAAAGAGAACTAGGCTCTGAGTGGGAGAGAATACGTGAAACCTGGCTGCACACTATAGGAAACTTGACTCTTACCGGTTATAATTCTGAATATAGCGATAAACCTTTTCACGTAAAAAGAGATATGGAAAATGGTTTCAGAGACAGTCCAATCAAGTTAAACAATAGCCTGAGAGATGTCCAGATGTGGAATGAAGATGCAATCAAGGAAAGAGCTGAAAAGCTGAGTAATTTAGCTGTAAAGATATGGGAAGCCCCAGAATTACCTGAAGAAGTTCTTGAACTTTACAAGCCAGCTTCAAAAGCAAAAGAAAATCAATCCATACATGATTACCCGTTCATATCTCAGGAAAATGCATCTTATGTTCCAGAAATAAAGGATTTGTTTGATGCGTTAAGAAAGGAAGTATTAGCTATTGATTCCTCGATAAACGAAGATTACCTTAGAAGGTATATTGCTTATAAAGTCGATACAAATTTCCTGGATGTGGTTCCACAATCTAAACGATTAAGATTATCACTCAATATGCCCTACAAAGAAATTGACGATCCTCAAAATCTCACAAAAGACGTATCGAATATAGGCCGATGGGGAAATGGAGATGTAGAAGTTGGGTTTTCCAGCCTAAATGAGTTGACTTACATTATCTATCTTGTTAAACAGTCATATGACTGGCAGATGAATAGCGAGGACTAAATATTTATAAATCTAAGTCATCCACTGTATCGTACTGCTACTGTAGAAAAAGTAGTTGACTGAAGGCATAAGAGTAACCGCTAATAAATACTCTTATGCCTTTTGTATAAATCAATATTACATAAAAACATGGAGGCGAAACCCCTTGAAAAATAAGAGAACAGGCTATCTTCTTGCGTTATTCTTAGGTGTTTTTGGAGCACACTTATTTTATTATAAAAAATATGTTCGAGCCACATTATATCTTCTTTTTTTCTGGACATATGTACCTATCCTTCTAGGCTGGATCGATATGCTGTTTATTAAGAAGTGGAATGAAGAAATCAATAATAACATATTAGGTGAAATCGAAAAGACAGTTAATGCATATGAAGATGACGGTGCAGAAAAATCAACTTTAAAAAAAGAAACTGAACATAGTAAATCTTCAGATAAAACAACCAAACGTCAAAAAGTAGAATCTTTTCTTAAGGAATCATTTGAGTTTTATAATGATAAAGATATTATACTTGAGGAATTTAATCACCTCACAACCCCTAATGATATCGTGGAATCAGTCAGTGAAGTTAAATCAGATACTGAAAATACTTATAAACGTAATTCTCCCACGATACAGTTTACTGTGAGTAACTCTCAAAAAGAGTTCGTTAAAAACTCTTTGAAATTTGCGAAGAAGAGAGGTAAACAGACTAAAGAAATACCTTTCAGCAGTTATTGGCCGACATTCAGCAGCCTCAATGACAGACAGTTAAAATGGTATTTTTACTGGAGAGAACAAGTACTTAATAACAACTATATCGATGTAGATCTAAGTTACATTTTTATCTTTGTATACGAATTGCTTAACTATTCATTCAACAGCAAAGCCGCTTTTAATATCAGCATGCTGGTAAGACTCATGGAAAATTATGAGGACCGATTCCCTGAGATCAATAAATACTTAACCGAATGGATAGCAGATATGCTGTACGAATTAGGTGAAACAGACTTGGCTGCTCAGTGGGATACAACAGAAGACAGGATTCCTCCTTTATATAACGAGATTCAACACAATAAAGACTCTCTGAACAGTATTTCTATAACCTACTGGAAACCTTATCTGAAAAATTATAGAGAGACAGAATTTTTCAAACAGAACAAGAATAAGATTTACAACAAATTCAAGCAGGGAATCGTCACAGTACAGAAACGAATAAATGACAATAGTGAAAACGTTCTGAATGAATGGTTTGAACAACGGGATAGAAGGATTGTCAGAGATCTCTATCAAAGTGCCGTTATGGGCAGAAGATTCGACCCAGTACATGTATATGTTAAAGAATATAGACCAACAGATAAACTAACAGAAATGGTTTCGAACCTCTTTCGACTTTCCGAGAACATTGTTCGTTCAGAAAGTGGTGTCAAAAGAGAAATTAAAGTAGATGATTCAGTGCTACCTGAAAATCTTAAAAATGATTTACTAGACAGCAAAGACAGATTCAAAATGGTTCAGTCAAAAGAACAGTCTTCGAAAGGAAGTTCGATTCCTAAAAAGCCTGCCAATGAAGAGCCTGAAAGCAACATAATTAATTTAAATTGGGAAGAAATTAAGAGAAAAGAAAAAGAATTAGATGTCCTCCAAAATGCTATTGAACCATCAACAGCTAATGACATAGAACCGATAGTGGACAAGACAGACAAGAATGCCGTTACTTCTTTAGACGAAACAAATAACGACAGTTTTTTCAGTAAGGAAAAAAGTGATCACGCTTCAATCACTGCTATGGGTATTTTCAATGATGTAGATGAAGATTACGAAGGATTTTTAGATTCATTAAATTCAATTGAGAAAGAATTCGTTTTGATGTTTGAAAGCAGTATTGTATCATTTGAAAAAGCTGCAGCATTCGCCAAGAATAATGGTATGATGCTGACTGTATTACTGACAGCAATAAATGAAAAGGCTAACGAAAATCTGGAAGATATCTTATTTGAAGAAGACAGTGATGAAGTGAGAATAATTAAAGACTTTCAAGATGTAATCGATTATGTGAGAGGTGACTTAATTGAAAATTAAAAAAAGAGACTCAGCAGCTATATTGAATTCTCTATCAGGCGGAGTGGTTCCTAGCAGAGGACTGCACCATGTCATGGTAGGGCGTACCGAGGAGGCACAGCAGATTCTGAATGACCTGGAAATTATCGAGCAGGGATCATCAGTTGTGAAATTTTATATCGGAGCTTTCGGAACTGGTAAAAGCTTTATACAATCACTCATACAGCAAATTGCTTTTAAACAGAACTATGCAGTTACTAAAGCGGATTTTTCACCAGTTAGACAGTTGTATGGGCGAGAAGGAAAAGCAGTTGCAACTTATACAGAATTAATGAAAAATCTGGCAATTTCCACTAAACCTGACGGGAACGCTTTAAATGTTATTCTGGAAAAATGGATAAGCGGCGTTCAGAATAAAATCGTCCAGGAGAAACACTATGATTCGATTGAGTTGGAAAACCAGGAATTCATAAAAGATGTAGAAAAAGAAATAGTGTCTGTAGTTTCCAAAATGGATGAGTTGACCGGTGGCCATGATTTTTCTCGCATACTTAACATGTACTTCAGAGGGTTTGTTCATGATGATAAAAATCTTCAGCGTCAAGCTTTAAAATGGCTGCGCGGTGAATATAAAACAAAGACTGATGCCAGAAAGGACCTGGGAGTTAGAGAAATCATTACTGACACCAATTACTATGATTACATTAAGGTTATTGCCAAATTTGTTAAAAGCATCGGATACAATGGATTGGTTATTAACTTTGATGAAGCGATCAATATCTACAAAATTACTCACTCTCAGACTAGAAACAAAAATTATGAGACAATTCTAAAAATTTTTAATGATACGGTCCAAGGTAATGTAGAAGGGTTATACATTACCTTCGGGGGTACGCATGAATTCCTGGAAGATGAAAGACGGGGATTGTTCAGTTATGGGGCACTAAAAAGAAGATTAGAAACAAATCCTTACGAAACCAAGGAGTTCAGAGATTTGTCTCAGCCAGTTATTAAACTGACTCCACTTAATCACGATGATACTTATCTGTTGTTATCCAAGCTGAAGGATATTCATGCTGCTCACCATGGGTATGTTTCTTCCGTTTCGCAAGAAGAGATTGTTTCCTTTATCAATGATCAGTATTCCCGACCCGGTGCGGAAAATAACTTAACAGTCGGTCATATCATCAAACACTTTTTAAGTGTCTTGAATATCATTCAGAAGTATCCTCAATATGACAGAAGAGAAATTTTCAAACATGCGGGCAGCGAAGAAGAACAAACTTCTGATGCTGTGACATCAAGATTTTCTAGTATGGAGGGATAATAATTAGTACTTTTGACTTGCTTTCCAAAAAAATACAGAAAAAGATTTGGGAGATGAAATGGGATTCCTTCACACCTATACAAGATATGGCGATTCCTGCAATAATAAATACTGATAAAGATATTATACTATCTTCCGGAACAGCCTCAGGAAAAACTGAGGCTGCATTCTTACCTATTTTGTCGCTGATTGAAAAAAATGCAGAACATAATCTAAAAGTTATATACATATCACCTTTAAAGGCACTGATAAATAATCAGTTTGATCGAATAGAGACCTTGTGTGAACACACCTATATAGAGATACACAAATGGCATGGAGATATCTCTCAGGCGAAAAAGAACAAATTTTTAAAAAATCCAGCCGGCATACTACAAATAACTCCAGAATCCCTGGAAAGTTTGTTTGTAAATAAGACTGAACAGTTAAGTCACATCTTTCACGACTTGGATTTTATAATCATTGACGAAATACATTCTTTCATAGATTCTGAGAGAGGTATCCATCTTCGTTCGCTACTTTCAAGAATGGAGGATTACACTGCAAAAAGACCAAGGATAATCGGTTTATCTGCTACGATCAGTAATTTTACGCTTGTCAAATCCTGGGTTAATCCAAAGAATATCGATAATGTCGAAATTATCAATTCACTAGGCAGTGATAAAAATTTAAGGTATAGCTTAATGCATTTTGATAAAACTGATTTTATAAAACTACCTTTAGATCTTTTAAAGGACTTACGCGAGCTGACAAGACATCATAAATCATTGATTTTTTGTAATAGCAGAGGACAGGTTGAAGAGACTACTGTAATGTTGAATAAACTTGCAAATAAAGAGAATTTGGGTGAAACATATTATGCTCATCATTCATCCATCGACAAGAACGAAAGAGAATATGTAGAACGTAATATGGCCAATGCAAGCCTTCCTAAAAGCGTAGTGGCTACTAGTTCCCTTGAATTGGGTATTGATATCGGGAGCATCGACATGGTCATCCAAATCGACAGCACCTTTACGGTTTCTGCTTTAAAACAGAGATTGGGACGTTCGGGGAGAAAATCAGCTTCCAGTCAAATTTTGCAGCTGTATACTACTGACAGTAACAGTCTTCTACAGTCGCTGGCAGTAATGGAGTTAGTAAAAGAAAAATGGGTGGAACCAGCAACAGGATACCCCTTACCACTAGACATCCTTTTCCACCAGATCATCTCCATGTGTAAAGAAACTAACGGGATTCGAATGAATAACTTGATTGAGAGAATAAAGAGAAACAGTATCTTCTACTCAATGGATGAAGATAAAATACTCCACCTGATTGAAAGTATGGTCGACAACGATTTTTTGGAATTGATAAAAGGTCCAAACGAGTTGATTGTAGGACTAGAAGCAGAAAGCCTGCTAAGAGGCAAAGAGTTTTATTCGGTATTTATGTCTTTTGATCAGTATGATGTATTACATGGAGTCAAGAAAATAGGAAAGATAGACAAAGTCAGTCAATTGAATCCCGGTGATAATATTATTCTTGCTGGTAAGTTATGGGAAATAACACAAATTGATACTAAAAAAAGTAAAGTTTATGTCAGTAAAGCATACGATGGTAAAGCACCAAAATATCTCGGTGGTAATGTTAAGATACACAAGCGAATCGGTGAAAAAATCATGGAACTTCTATGCTCTGAAGAATCTTTTTCATATTTGAATGACGAAGCTAACAGCTTGCTATCAGATAAACGCAGTGCTTACCAACAGTTCTCAGTTAAAAGTAACGAAAGAATCATCTGGACAGATAGAGACACAACAATTTTTGAGACTTTTACAGGATCCGTTATTACTAAAACATTGGTATGGATGTTCAGATACCTAGGGGTCGATGTTTCCCCGCCAGATGGACTGGGAAGGATCAAGATGCTAAATATACCAAATGCCGTAGAAATACTTGCAGAAATAAAAAACAGAGAATGGGATGCAGATGAACTGCTATCTGTTACTTTAGATAAGGAACTCTTCGTCTCGAAATTCTATGATTATTTACCGGAAGACATGCAAAAAGAACTTCATTTTGCGCATGAAATAGATATCAATGGGACGCTCGAATACCTTGAGGACCATGAGTTCAGATCCATTGAACTGTCTAGTTGATTTAGATATATACTACATTTTCAAACTAATAAACATAGGAGGAAATAAATGGACAATCTGCATGTCGAACTTCAAGAATACCATAACGGGATGATCAAACCGGATTATGATTTCGATAAAATCATTTATGACTTGAATACTGATATGAGTCTGCTGTCAAGCCAGGCAGATAAATATGATTATTTAATTTCTATAGGTAGTGGGGTCCTGAGTTCCATGCTTGATATTATGTGGGTGGGTGAGTTCAGTTTAGAGCGCGGCCGAGATATTGCAAGTGAAGAAGTCGATAACTTTGTCATTAAAACTGCTAATTTGTTAGGGCATGAATCTGATGACCTGCAATCTTCAGTTCGATTTCTGGAAAATAAATTTCCTATCCCAAGTGATGGCAATACGCCGGAATTAGGTGGTAGTTTACAGCACCATCTGCGTGATTTTGCACATCATCCTACTATTGTTGGATTGATGTTTTCTTTGCTTACTCAATTCACACATCGATCATACGGGACAGATACGATGGGCAACTTTAAAGTCGTAAAAGTAACTGAAGCCAGCAAAGCCTACATCGGTAAAGATATGTCATCTAAATTGTTCAATGGAACGATTACATGGTTCTTTCATCTTGTAAGTGATATGGCTGGTTCAAGCAGTACTGCTGGACTGAGCGGTGGAACCGGCATTCCGGGACCTCTGCTTTCTTTAGCTAAAGAACTGTCAGCCCTTCCTTTTTTTAGAAAATTGCGAGAAAGTGATAAATCAATATCTAAATTCGTTTCGAAACTATTTAACGGAACACTGCTTGCAAAGCGAGATGGAGAAAATAAAATAATTAAGGGAACTGAACTTAGATTCGATATACGCGGTGAACTAGGTCTTGGTTTGGAGATTGGTCGACAGGCCACACCGGTGGTCGCAAACGAGTGTATGGTCAGAAGCTTTTATTTCATTCGTCGTCTAGCTATTGAAATACAAGAGAACGAACCACGATCCGTCGATGAGTTAAAGCAGATCAGCTGGGACAAGGTCGTGCCGCATAATGATCCTACTATAACGAGAATGCTTACGATCGCGACCGGAGTTTTTTCCACGATCGACATTGGTGAAGCGATAGTCACTCAAAAACATTGGATCTCTGTTAACTATATCGGTATCGGTCGATTTGCAGTCGCCATTGGAGAAGACGTGACTTGGGGGTTGAAGGTCCGCAAAATCACTAAAATAAAGCAAATGTATGAGGATATTCAGAAGAACACGTTCGAGAAAACTGATGATACTCTATACAAGAAAATAAGTGCGGATATGACAAACGAAAAGTTCGGGTTGACTGCTGAGCATACAGAGATTTTGTATAATCTTCAGTACTATAAGATACGCAATGATATTCGTCAGACTAGGACACCTTTTAAAACTCAAGATGTAAAAGTCTTAAAACACGAATGGTTGAAAGAATGGAAAAATTATATAACAGAAGGCTTTTCAAGCTTTCTTCAGGATAAAGAGGCTGAGATGCATTGGTATACAGAAAGAGAATTGCTCTCTGCAATCGAACTAAATGAGCCAAATAAAATCTGGTTCAGACTGGTTTTGCTGGAAGCCATGATGTTCGAACCATATTTTCCGATGAGTGTTGAAAAAAACAAAAAAGGCAGTGATATCCCCACTAGAAAATATAAGCTCCTGAAGAAAAAAGGCAATGGGTATAATGAAAGTACAGGTGACGATTACCTCGATTCATTTTTCTCGGAGGTTTATTATCCTGAAGATTACATACGCAGACTGCGTAAATCTTACAACAGTGTAATTCGCGAGTTGAATGAAGTCTTGAAGACATTAATAAAATCATTATCCATTACAGCAGTGATTACTATCCTCTCTGTTGCGACAGCGGGTGCTCTAGCTCCATCGATTGCAGTGGCACTGGTAGGGTCTAATTTTGCCGGACTTAATGGCGCAGCATTGACAGCAGCCTCACTTGCTTATCTAGGAGGGGGAGCTGTTGCAGCAGGAGGGGCTGGGATGGCTGGTGGAACGATAGCTGTGGTCGGTGGTGGAGCAGTGCTAGGATTAGGTATAGGTGCAGGCATAGGTGGAACAGTAGGTGCCGCCGGGTTGCTTGACAAACGGCATACAATTATTCAATCAGCAAAACTTCTTGTCTCCGTCAGAGAAATTTTTCTCACTGATGAACATGATACAGAATACTCTAACACTGTTTACCAGCAATATTTACAGCAATTATTGGAGTTAAAGAAAAGTATCGTAGAACTAAGACTTAAGGCAGATAACTTAACTGGTGATGAAAAGCAGGAACTTCAAAAACGACTTAAAAATGCAGAAGATACCGCAAAAGCAATGAGCATAGCGAAAGATAACTTGAAAAAATATATCACAACTTTCGAAGCAGAAACACTGTAGTAAAATAGTCAGAAAATAATCAATAAAGAGTACCTGAATGTAGACTTGCACCAGCCATGATACTCTTTAATGTTTTTTATATATATTGTTTTAACTAACTAGAAAACCGCTGTTCCTGTTATTGAATAAACCTCTCGATATTGTATTAATGTCCACTTTTATTATTGAGATATTCGTTTAATTGCTGTTTTACTCTTACAATTGTCCATGGGTGCTGCTAATCATAACTTAGCTAATCAGTTCAAAATCATTATTGTTACGTTCACGTTTGCAAGGTTTTTAAGTAGATAATTATCAAGAATTATATTAAAAATCTGATTAAAAAACTACCCTTTAACAGCTTCATATGAGAATCAAGTACACGATTATATTGAAGGTGGAGCTTTTTACAACGATAGTTACTTTTCCATAACAGGCTTTACAAGCGGCGGAGCACCATATGGCTTCACGATGAAAAACTGAAAAACAAAGATTTCTGGAAGAAGAAAAGAATGATTGAATAGACAATGACATTGAATTACTAATACAAACACTCACAAAAAGACCTTTAACTCAGTTCAAAATACTGATCAAAGGTCTTTTTTGAATAATGTTGTTATGTTCCTAACAATTTCGAGACGTTATTACGGCATTTATTTAATAATTTATCTGGCACAGTCTCAATTATCTTAAAGGATCGAGCCTTAATATCAATCGTGTTGATACTATCTGTGAGTATGACTCCGTCTGTTTTGAGTGAAGAAGGTAACTCAACTTCGAAGGGATAACCTTTTTTTGAATGCGTAATAGGTAATACCACACACATATTGACTCGTTTATTGTAGTACGTCTGACTAATAACTAAGCATGGCCTATAGCCACCTTGTTCGTGTCCTTTAGTGGGGTCCAAACTGACAAGGATAATGTCCCCAGATTCGGGAATACTCAAAACAACTCTCTCCCAACTGGCTCAACTAAATCTATTAAATCCTGTCTATTATCCTCGTTAATTAAATCAACCATTTCTTCAAGTGAAAGATCTTTTTTAGGCTCGATAATTAACTTACCATCTTTTACTTGGAGATAGACTGCCGATTCTTCTTCAAGATTCAATTCAGTGGCCATTTCTTTTGGTATACGAAGACCAATACTATTTCCCCAACGTTTAGTTTGCTTCTCAATCTTATTATCTGAGCTCATCTATTATCACCATCCTAAATGATATTACATGTGTATTATACCACTTGTTTATACATAAGTATACACACATACACAAGTATGGCTTAAATTGTCTATTTCTTGTGTAAGGCATTTTTTATAGCCCGTTTATACCGAACATTGAGAAAAGACTAAATTCTTTATCTCATACAGTCTTGCATTCTAAAATTCTTTCGTGA
Organism: Alkalibacterium pelagium; assembly: GCF_900109325.1. Taxonomy (GTDB): domain Bacteria; phylum Bacillota; class Bacilli; order Lactobacillales; family Carnobacteriaceae_A; genus Alkalibacterium; species Alkalibacterium pelagium. Next base: position 92,674 of record NZ_FNZU01000006.1, on the reverse strand, counting down.
AATAAACAAAAAATACAAAAGAGCACATATATCCTAAGTATAATTTGTTACTCCATCAAGTTATTTATACTGATACATAAACCGCTCCATATAATACATAAAGATCTGACTGTAAAACCCTGGAAAGTTCAAATCGCTGGCATGTTCACCGTATGGTAGGCGGATGACTGCTATGTCAGTGTTGCCGTTGTTCAAATATGCTTCTTCGAACAGATCTGCTACTCTTGGATCGACGATTTTGTCGTGGTCTCCCTGGTAAACCAGGGCAGGTGGGCTATTCTCATCGACGAGCAGGGCGGGGTCGACGAGGTCGTCTTCACCATTGATCTCCTGATAGCCTGCCAGACCGTTAGCTGGGTAGATCGGGATGATCCCACTGACGGTCAGCCGTTCGTCTAATATATCGGTGTACTGCCCGCTTGCGAGTCCTAGAGCTACTGCATTAGCCAAGTGTCCACCAGCTGATCCACCTGAGAAGAAGACGGAATCGATACTGGCGCCGAAGTCTTCATGATTATCTGCCAGATAGGTAGTAAATTCCCCAAGATGTCTGACCATGTCATCGATGGAAAACTCGCCTGAGACTTCATCAGGCACATCAGCCAGATTGACAAACTGGTCCTGATCGTTCAGTCCGTACTGCACGTCGAATACGACATATCCTTGAGCCGCAAAGTACTTATTGACCTGCGCAAAGTTTTCAGCCCCTTTGCTCCCTGTATTCCAGCCGCCACCATGGATACGAACCAAAGTCGAGCCTTCTCCGGGAAGATTCTGTGCTTCTGCTAATGGCGTATAGACATCGAACCGAAGTTCCAGACCATCATCGACTCCTTCAGTGCCTTCGTAGTAAAAAATGTCTTCTGTTAGATTGTATGGTTCAGACTGGATGCCAAAGAAATAAGCCGGGATTGATACAGGTCGCTGGCTGAATTCAGGCACCTCATCATCGAACGTTCTCCATTCGTCTCCAAACGCTTCAGTATAGCTGGCTTCCGACTCATTCAACAGAGAAGGTGTCGTAATCAGTGGGAGAGAGAAGACTAAGAACAGGCCATTTCCGATGAGTAAAACGCTCGCTCCTTTAATCGACTGCCAGTCAAGTCGAGAGAGCTTAAGCAAAAGACCAGAGCAGCTTAGAAAAATAAAACTGTAAAACAGGCTGTACTGGGAAATGATGATTTCTAGCAGGCTGACGTCCGGATTGAACAGCATGACGAAAGCCAGCAGCAGTCCAGCCAGCAAGGAAAGACTCAGCACGACGATCAAGATAACTCTCGCTAGTTTCTTTCCTTTTGATTTGGCTGTAAACCGGAAACCATATACTTTATTATTTGCGTGTAGTCTATGTAAGAGAGCTTCACGATTCATAACTCCACCAGTGATAAGCAGCAGCAACATAAGGCTCATTGACACCGCACTTCTGGACGATTCATTCGTCGGAGACAATGAAACGACGGTATTCATAAGCATGACCACCATCAGGCCAAGACTGGACAAAGTCAGATAGATCAGCTTCAGTTTCTCCTGTGCCTGATTAAATATACTGGTGAAGATATTGCCCGCCATTGTCAGAATCAATAAGCCCCCATAAATATTCCACATAAGGGTTTCTCCAGGGAAAACAATGTAGAGGATACTCAGAAAAAATAGAATGGTATTTGATATGACTAGTGTTTTAAAGAAAGCTTTCATGCTGTCACTCCAGATTCAATAGATACAAAATTTGACTTCTTTCCTGTTCTATTCATTGTATGCAATTAATCTGGGAGATTCAATTTATAAGCAGGTTGCTTACTCCTGGCAGGATCAAATAGTACGCAAACTCCTCTTTCGGGAGTATAATGAAAGAGGAAACAAGAATACACACTAACCCTACAATCGGCGAACATAACTTATCAATCTGAACCAACGAAAGGAGCTTACACCATGAGAGCTGTCTATAAAGATGTAGTTCTGGCAGAAAGTGACCGGACTGAACTGGTGGAGAACAATCATTACTTCCCAAGAGAATCGGTGAATATGGATTTATTTGTCAAGAGCGATACAGAGTACACTTGTCCGTGGAAAGGAGAAGCCACCTACTATTCAATCAAGATTGGCGACGAAATTATCAAGGATGCGGCCTGGTCCTATGAAGATCCAAAAGAGAAAGCACGGAACATCAAGGGTCACTTGGCGTTTGAAAAACAGTTTGTCGAGTAGCCAGTGTTTTGAATAAGTTCTGAAAAGAATTAAAGAGGATCCCTCTGTCTCCTGTGTGACTGCTGGAGTAGGGGGATTTTCCATTGTTATTCTGTTTAAGTCATTTTATACAGTATATTCCACACATTATTTCAGAAAATCCCTATATTGATGCGACCGTGTGTTTATTTTTCGCATAAAATCAAGTATACTAGAGGGGTATTGGTTAAGTGAGGTGAAGAAGTTAATGAAAAAGTTGGTTCAGCATGTTTACGATCAGTTTGGTGTGACGTTCAATGACCGGTCAGTTTTGATCGAGGCGTTTACCCATTCATCCTATGCGAATGATCATCGTGACGAACAGATCAGAAATTTGGAACGGCTTGAATTTTTAGGCGATGCGGTACTTGAAGTGACCGTGTCCGAATATCTCTACCATAAATACCCGAATCATCCTGAGGGGCAGCTGACTCGCATGCGTGCGTCGATTGTACGAGCGGAGAGTCTGGCTAAACTGGCCAAGGAGTACAACCTTCATCAGTTTGTGCGTCTGGGCAAAGGGGAAGAACAGATGAACGGCCGGACACGCCCGTCACTTTTATGTGATGTGCTGGAAGCCTTCATTGGTGCGGTATTTGTGGATCAGGGAATGGATGTTGTAAAAGACATCTTAAAAGCCATATTATTTCCGAAAATTGATTCCGGTGCTTTCTCTCATGGGATGGATCACAAGACGGCTTTACAGGAGTTGCTGCAGCGTAATGGTGTAGTGACGATCGAGTACACAGTAGTGGACAAGAGAGGTCCCGACCATCAGAAGGAATTCGTCGTTGAAGTCAATGTCGAAGGCGATCTGTTTGGAAAAGGTGTGGGACGCTCCAAGAAAGCAGCAGAACAGGCGGCAGCGAAAGTTGCGCTTGAGATGCTGGAAGAATCGAATGAGTCGTAGTGTTCATGCGTCAGTCGAATACTATGAAGGAGAGACGATCACGTGCAATTAAAACGATTAGAAATTAAAGGGTTCAAGTCTTTTGCCGACAAGACGGTTCTGGACTTTACGAAAGGGATCACGGCTGTGGTCGGTCCGAACGGGAGCGGCAAGTCGAACATCATCGAGGCAATCCGCTGGGTCATGGGTGAGCAGTCAGCCAAGACCTTGCGCGGCGGCCGGATGCATGACGTGATCTTTTCCGGTACGGATCTGAGAAAGTCAATAAACATTGCGGAAGTCACCCTGGTTCTGGACAATCAGGATGGCTTTCTTCCTGTGGAATTCGAAGAGGTCAGTGTGACTCGACGAATCAATCGTAACGGGGACAGCGACTACCTCATCAACAAGGAAAACTGCCGTCTGAAAGATATCGTGGATCTGTTCATGGATTCCGGTTTAGGGAAAGAATCCTTTTCCATCATCTCTCAGGGGCAGGTCGAAGCCATCTTCAACAGCAAAGCCGAAGACCGCCGGGCGATCTTTGAAGAAGCGGCCGGTGTCTTCAAGTACAAGACTCAGAAACTAAAGGCTGAACGTAAGCTGTTTGAAACGCAGGATAATCTGGACCGGGTTCAGGATATTCTGTATGAATTGACGGCTCAGCTTGAACCGCTAAAAGAACAGAAAGACATTGCGGAAAGTTTCGTCAAACAGAAGGAAGAACTGACAGATCTGGATATTGCTCTTTCGGTCATGAAAATCGACGAGTATGTTCAGGATCAGAAAAGCAGTAAGGAAAAGGCGGAACAATTCTCCAGACATGCCTTGCAGCTGACTCAGGAGATCGATTCGAATACTCAGGTCATTAAAGAGAAGAAACACGCTCTCCATGAGGTCGAGACCAGAAGGGACGCCATTCATGACCAGCATATCGAGTCCATCAAGCAGATCGAGCGGACGGAAGCCAGCTTAAGACTGGTAGAAGAGCAGGAAAAGCATCAGGATGCCTTCCTGAGCGAGAAACAGGGTCTGTTAGATCGTGAAGAGCGACAGCTGTGCGAGCTGGAAGAACAGATGGCCGACGTCAAGCAGACGTATTCAGAACAATCTGAACAGGTCAGTCAGCTGAAAGACGACTACACACAGAAAGAAGACCAGCTGAAACGCCTGCTTGGAAACAAGGAAGAAGCGATGGAAGCCTTGCGTGCCGATTATATTGAGGCGATGCAGGAAAAGACGTCTTTAAAAAATGAAGAAACCTACCTGACCAGACAGCTGAACCAGACGTCACTGTCGTCAGAAAAGCAGAACAAAGCAGTCAGAGATGTGACGGAGAAACTCACTGAATCCGAAGCGTCACTTAAAGAGAAGGAAGCAGAATTAAAAGCACTGAAGACCGACTTGGACGAACTGCTTCGCTCATTTAAAGAGACCAAAACACGTCTGGATGATATTGAATCATCTTATGGACAGAAAGCCTCCCGTATCAGTCAGCTCCAGCAGCAGCTAAACCGGGCTCAGGCCAAACAGCAGAGCCTGGCTGAAATGCAGGAAAACTACGCCGGCTACTTCGCCGGGGTCAAAGCCGTCATGACAGCCAAGAATCAGCTGGATGGCATCGTCGGAACGGTCGCAGACATGATGGATGTGCCGACTGACTACACGGAAGCGATCGATGTCGTTTTGGGTGCAGCCAGTCAGTTCGTTATTGTCGAAGACGAAAAAGCAGGAAGAGATGCGATCCAGCATTTGAAACAGAAACGTGCCGGTCGCGCGACTTTCCTGCCGCTGACAACAATCAAACCGCGTTCGGTTGCCGGGCATCACATTTCACGTGCCGGCAGCACGGACGGCTACATCGGAATCGCCAGTGAGCTGATCCAGTACGACGACAAGGTATCTTCTGTGATGAAGAACCTGTTAGGATCGACTATCGTGGCCAAAGACCTTCAGTCGGCCAATGCGATCGCTAAAGCGGTCCAGTACAGTGTCCGTGTCGTGAGTCTGGAGGGCGACGTGATGAATGCCGGTGGATCCATGACTGGTGGGGGCGGCAAGCGCTCCTCCAACGCCCATCTCTTTTCACAGAAGAAAGAAGAGAAGGCCCTGCGCATTCAGATCGACGAACTGGAAAAGACCTTGTCACTCAGACAGGAAGAGAACCGCACAGAACAGGAGCAGCGCACACAGCTTTCAGCACAGCTGGAAGACCTGCGTGCCTCGGGTGAAGACAAGCGTCTGGCTGAAAAGCAGCTGGAATACGAAGTGACTCAGCTGACTGAAACCGTCAGACGTCTCGAGCGCGAGAAAAAAGGCCTGCTCTTTGAAGTCAATGAATCAAGCACAGAAGAAAACACCCTGTCCGAACAGCTGAAAGACGTTCAGTCCAAGCGGACCGAAGCGGATGAGACGCTGGTCCGTCTGAAAGCTGAAATGGATCAGCTCTCGGATGAAAAAGAAAACAGAGAAGAACAGAAAGAACGACTCCAGGCGGAACAAGGTGAGATTCTGGAAGCCTGGAACCAGGCCCGGGAAGCTCTCGCGTCTACCCGTTCCCGCCGAGACAGTCTGGCTGATCAGATTACTCAGGTCGAAGAGGCCATCTCTGCAATTAAAGAAGACCTTGATCAACTGGAACGCGGTGAGGAACTGGAATCCAAGGAAGACCTGGATGCCCGTCTTTCTCAGCTGAATGATGAAGCAGACGAGCTGCGCACATCGGAACAGAAACTGAAGACCGAGCACAGCGAACTGGATAGAGCAGTAAATGATCTGGAAGAGCGGACAGCTGACCTTCAGGAACGACGGTCGAACCTTCAAGGCGAGAAAAACCAGCTGGATATTCAGATCTCAAGACTGGATGTGTCGATCGACCATCTGCTGGACTACTTATCCGAAGAGTATACGATCAGTTACGAAGAAGCCAAGCTGAACCAGCCTGACGACATCGACCGGGAAGACACTCAGAAACGGGTGAAACTGCTTAAACGAGGCATTGAAGAACTCGGTCCGGTCAATATCGGCTCGATCGATGAATACGAGCGCGTTCATGAACGGCATTCATTCCTTGCCACTCAGCAGCAGGATCTGCTTGAAGCGAAGGAAAAACTGTATGACACGATGGATCAGATGGACAATGAAGTCAAGAAGCGCTTCTATGAGACCTTCAGCCTGATTAAAGACCAGTTTGCGATCGTCTTTCCACGCATGTTTGGAGGAGGACGGGCAGAACTGCGCCTGACCGATCCGGATGACTTGCTGGAATCAGGGATCGAAATCGTGGCACAGCCACCTGGTAAGAAACTGCAGTCGCTGAGTCTTTTGTCTGGTGGAGAACGTGCCCTGACAGCACTCTCGCTGCTCTTTGCGATCATACAGGTCCGTCCGATCCCATTCTGTATTCTGGATGAGGCCGAAGCGGCTCTGGATGAAGCAAATGTGACCCGATTCGGACGCTACCTGCACGAATTTGCCTCCGACACCCAATTTATCGTCATCACGCACCGTAAGGGAACCATGGAAGAAGCGGATTCGCTCTACGGCGTGACTATGAAAGAGAAAGGCGTGTCCAAGCTGGTATCCGTTCAGCTTCAGGATCTGGATGAACGCGTCGAACAATCCTGACAGGAGGACCTTATGTCAATCAAACTAGTCGCAATCGACCTGGACGGTACACTGTTGAACAGTGACCACCAGGTATCAGAAGAAAACAAGCGTGCTATTCAAAAAGCCAAGGACCAGGGCGTGAAGATCGTCCTGGTTACCGGACGCCCACTGAAAGGCATGCTGTCGATACTGGAAGAATGCAATTTGACCGAAGAAGGCGATCTGGGTCTGACCTATAATGGTGGGCTGGTCCAGTGGACACGTACTGGGGAAACCCTTCGAGAAATCACTTTATCTAAAGAAGATGTTCAAGACGTCTACCGGTTGAGTCAGGACCTGGATCTGCCCTGCAATTTCATTGATCTCGATACAGTCTATGAACCGTCTTATCCAAAAGGCAAACCGTCTCAGTACCACAAGCATATGAAGGCTTTGCCTTATAAGCCGCTTGATATGGTCACTTTCCCGGAATCCTTTGCCATCAACAAGATTGTCATGTGCTGGCACCAGGAGGAACTGGACCAAAAGATCAAGGATATTCCTAAGGTGTATCATGACCGCTATACAATCATGAAATCCCGGGACAATCTGCTTGAAGTTCTCCCGAAGACGGTGGACAAAGGGAAAGGCCTGATTCTTTTAAGTGAACTGCTGGATATCTCACTTGATGAGATGATGGCGATCGGCGATCAGGAAAATGATCTGGCAATGGTTCAGACAGCCGGTACAGGTGTAGCGATGGCCAATGCGACAGATATCGTCAAAGACGCCGCTCAAATTGTCACTAAATCCAACGATGAGCACGGTGTTGCTTATGCTATTGAACAATATGTGTTAAACTAACTGTATATGCGTCATAAAAAGTGAGAGAAAGAGTGAATCCATTATGGGATTATTTGACAAGATCAAATCCGCTTTTACTGGGGCGGATAAACAGACGGAACCACAGGAAGTAGTCGAAGATGACGTCAAGGAAGTTGTTGAAGACTCCGCTGCCGAAGATACGACACTGGAACCGGATGATACCAAGAAAGAAACCGAACAGTACGAAAAAGGACTGAAGAAATCCCGTGTGTCGTTCACTCGCCGTTTGAATGAACTGCTTGCGAACTTCCGCTATGAAGATGAGGAATTCTTCGAAGAACTGGAAGACCTGCTGATCGAATCAGACGTCGGCTTTGAAGCGACCATGCAGATTGCTGAAAAACTCCGCTACGAATCAAAAGTTGAGAACGTCAGAAGCATGAAAGATGCTGAGCGCGTCATCGTACAGACGATGGTCGACATGTACGGCGAAAGCAATCCGGATCATCACGAATTCAACGAGAATCCAGATGGGCTGACAGTTGTTCTTTTTGTCGGCGTCAATGGCGTCGGGAAAACAACGACGATTGCGAAAATGGCTCATCAGTATATCGATAAAGGCAAGAAAGTCGTCATGGCTGCGGGAGACACTTTCCGTGCCGGAGCGATCGAACAGCTGCATATCTGGGGAGACCGTGTTGGAGCGGAAGTCATTTCCACCAAACAAGGTGGAGATCCGGCTGCTGTGGTCTACGATGGAATCAAGACTGCTCAAGAGTCTGGTGCTGACATCCTGCTTATCGATACAGCCGGACGTCTTCAGAACAAGAAGAATCTGATGAACGAACTCGAGAAGATGAAACGCGTCATTTCAAGAGAAATTCCAGATGCGCCGCACGAGACCTTGCTAGTATTGGATGCCACTACAGGGCAGAACGCTTTGAACCAGGCAAAGATATTCCAGGAAACAACAGACGTAACAGGTATCGTTCTGACTAAAATGGATGGAACGGCTAAAGGGGGAATCGTCCTGGCTATCGGTAAAGAGCTAGGTATTCCTGTGAAATTCGTCGGACTGGGTGAGACCATGAACGACCTTCATCCATTCGATACTGAGAAATTCGCTTACGGCCTGTTCAAGGAACTGATTGCACAGACCAATTAAATTATTTTTACTGTACAACTGAGATTTAACTCAAGAAAGGTGGCCACTGATTATGGAACTGGAAAAAACCCTGCGTATGAACAGTCTCTTTGCATTCTATCGTCCGCTCCTGACGCCCAAGCAGCAGGAATACATGAAGTTATATTATGGTGATGACTATTCACTGGGTGAAATCGCGGATGCTTTTTCAGTGAGTCGCCAGGCTGTGTATGACAACATCAAACGCTCTGAAGTTATTTTACAGGACTATGAAAGCAAGCTGCATCTGGTGGAAGAATTCGACAAGAAACAGGACGCAGTTGATACATTAAAAGAGTATGCTCAAGAGAAGCATGCATCAGACACGCGTCTGCACGAGCTGATAGACGCGATCAGTCTGGATTCAATGAGAGAGGAATGAAACAGGTATGGCCTTTGAAGGATTAACAGGACGCCTGCAGGATGCCTTTTCCGGACTGCGTAAGAAAGGAAAAGTTACTGAGGCGGATGTAAAAGACGTCATGCGTGAGGTCAGACTGGCCTTGCTGGAAGCCGACGTCAACTATAAAGTAGTTAGAAATTTTGTTAAGACCGTGCGAGAAAAATCATTAGGTGAAGAAGTACTTGGAAGCCTGAATGGGGGCCAACAGGTCGTCAAGATCGTTAACGACGAGCTGACGGAACTGATGGGTGGCGAACAGGAGAAAATCATTTTTGCCGATCCAGGTCAGGGACCGACCATCTACATGATGACCGGTCTGCAAGGGGCAGGAAAGACAACGACTGCCGGTAAACTGGCAAATTATCTCCGCAAGCACGAAAACAAGAAACCAATGATGGTCGCAGCCGATATCTATCGTCCAGCGGCGATCGATCAGCTGGAAACGCTGGGCCGCGATTTGGATATCCCTGTCTTCAGTATGGGGGACCAGGTCAGTCCTGTCGAGATCGCTGAAAAAGGGATCCAGCAGGCAAAAGATGAGAACCGCGACGTCGTCATCATCGATACGGCCGGTCGTCTTCACATCGACGAAAACCTGATGAACGAACTGGAAGACGTCAAAGCTGCCGTCAATCCGCACGAGATCTTCCTTGTGGTGGATGCCATGACTGGTCAGGACGCCGTCAACGTAGCGGATTCATTCAATGACCGTTTGAGCATTACCAGTGTAATCCTGACGAAACTCGATGGTGACACACGAGGGGGTGCTGCGCTGTCGATTCGTTCCGTTACAAATAAACCAATCAAGTTCACCGGTACTGGTGAGAAGCTTGAAGCGCTGGAACCATTCTATCCGGACCGTATGGCTAACCGTATCCTTGGTATGGGAGACATTCTGACACTGATCGAACGTGCTCAGCAGGAAGTCGATGAAGAGCGTGCCGAAGAAATGGCCGCTAAAATGCGTGAAAACCGCTATGACTTCAATGACTTCATCGAACAGATGGATCAGATGACCAATATGGGGCCGATGGAAGACATCCTTAAAATGATTCCGGGTATGAGCAATGTACCGGGAATGGCTGATTTCCAGATGGATCCTAAAGACATCGCGCACATGAAGGCGATCGTTCTATCCATGACGCCGGAAGAACGTGAAAATCCGGATATCCTGTCACAGAAACGCAGACGCCGTATCGCCAAAGGATCTGCCCGTGACATCGCTGAAGTCAACCGCATGATCAAGCAGTTCAAGCAGTCTAAAGAGATGATGAGCAAAATGTCCAAAGGAAACATGGGCGGCATGCCGGGTCTTGATAAACTAATGGGCGGCGGAGTCAAAGGTAAACTCGGTAAGATGGCACTAAACGGAATGTCCAAGAAAAACAACAAGAAGAAAAAGAAGAAGAAAATCAGACGCAAGAAGTAATTGGGTCAACAGGGGAGGTCAGGACTTTATGGTCCTGGCTTTTTTTATTCCTCGGCTATGTTAGTCTTTAGCATAGGTGACATATATTAAAATAGAGCTTCCACAAATTCGTAAGCTCCATTTTTAAGTTTACATGTTTAACTAACTATATCTTATTCATCTTGCGCATCTATAAAACTCTCACATTGGGTTATTTACTGTTTTTATTAGACTCCATTAACGAGCCTACTATTATTCCAATAAGCATGCCAAATCCAGGTCCAAAAGCCCAAATTAGTGGAAAGCTAAAAAATATTCCTACAATAGAAGAAATTAAAGCTCCTCCAATCAATCCGAAGGCAACCCCATAACCAACAAATGAGTTACTGTTATTACTATCTTGTTCTTTATTAGTCTTATTTTTATCAGTCATCTTTTTCTCCTCCTGCTGCTTCTATTGCTCGTTAGTCTGATAAGCAGTAATATCTATATAGCACCTTCAAGTAAGCTAAGTGTAGCATAAATTTTAGTACCTTATAATGACTTTTCTTTTCTGATAGACTAATGACAGGGTTCATTTTTAACTACAATTCTATAGGAGGATTAGCTATGGTAAAAAAGCATTAATACGCATAGGGATTCCATACGCTGTGATCACATTCATTTTACATAACGTTTTAAACACCTTAGCTGGTGAATTTCTCATGACCATCAGTTATTTTGCTCTTTTTATCGGTATCCTTTTATTTCTGATTCACTGGATTAGACTGGCATTCAAGCAGTTTTTATATAACCGAAGCCACAAGCACTCGTCACAAGCAGACGGTGATTAACGTAAAAAAGCATGCACCTCTCAAAATTAAGCAGAGAAGAGTGCACGCTGTTATTATAAGTCAGTTTCGTCCTGGTTCATCCAGTACTGATTGTCTTCGATAAGCTGCTCGAGGATGTCACGTTCTTCACCATTAGGAGTGGCTTCATTATTGAGAAGCTGATCCACTCGTTCAGATGAGACGCCTAATGCTTCTTCCAGTTCTTTTTTCGACAGTATATTCTTGTCGATCAGTTCTTCTGTACGGGCCAGGTAGATGATCCCGTCGATTTCCTGATCAGTCAGTTCGTCGTCATCAAAAGAGAATTCCAGTTTAAGCAGTTCCTTCAAAGAGGTCAGGCTCATAAAGACGCCGATCCCTTTGGCCATCAGTTTGACTTGTCTCATGATAAAATCCTGATCTTCTATAGTCATCTGACCCATCCTTTCTCATGTGACCAGTATACCATGAACTCAAAAAAAACTTGTTTAATGAAAATTTTACTCTGTAAAGAAAAAACACTTTACAATCCTTTTTTCCCGTGGTATGATACATATCGTGAGTTTGATTAAGAGCAAAACTCAGATTAAAGGGTCTTTATAAAAGATATCTTTACAATTTAACAGGAGGTGCAAGTCAAATGGCAGTAAAAATTCGTATGAAACGTATGGGTTCTAAAAGAAATCCTTTTTACCGTTTAGTTGTTGCTGATTCTCGTGCTCCACGTGATGGACGCATTATCGAGCAAGTTGGAACATACAACCCTGTATCAACTCCAGCTGAAGTTAAAATCGATGAAGAGTTAGTAATGAAATGGTTGAAAGATGGCGCGAAACCATCTGATACAGTTAAAAACTTACTTTCTAAAGAAGGAATCATGAAAAAATTCCACGATGAGAAGTACAGCAAGTAATTGGTCTAACTAAATGAATCAATGAAGAAGAAAAGAATGGATGGTGTCAGTCATGGCGCGCCTTCTTTTCTTCCTTCTGTATACTGAGCCTATTTAAGAAGGATGGTATTATGACTGATAAAGAAATGCGCGAGCTGATAACAACTATTGTCGAGCCATTAGTGAGTCATCCTGAAGACATCAAGCTGGACTTGAAAGACACCGATGAGTTCCACGAGTATATGCTGGAAGTTCATTCGGATGATGTCGGACGTGTGATCGGTAAACGCGGACGTATTGCCAAAGCGATTCGAGCAATCGTGTACAGCATTCAGTTCGATGGACCAAAACGTGTACGACTGACCATCGTTGACTAACTCATTCTGCAGGTATGCAGGCTTGATGGTCACAAATAGCAGGTAAACAACCGGGATGGCTCTTAGAGTGCATCCCTTTTTTTATGAAATTTATGATAGAAAGGAGCAGGGCAATGGAATATTTTGACGTAGGAAAAGTTGTGAACACCCATGGACTGAAAGGGGAGGTCCGGGTCATTTCGATCACGAATACCCCTGAAGCACGATATTATGAAGGCGCGCCTTTAACCTGGTTCGGCAAGGACGGGGAAAAGGAAGAGCTGACTGTCCGTTCACATCGTCAGCACAAGAATTTTGACCTCCTGACCTTCGAAGATTACTACAACATCAATCAGGTTCAGAAGTTTGTCGGTGGTATCCTGCGTGTCGGTGAAGACTTGCTGCTGGATTTGCCTGAAAATGAGTTCTACATTCATGAAGTGATCGGCTGTACTGTCATCGATAATGATACAGATGAAGAAATAGGCAAGGTCAAGGAAGTCTTATCTCCAGGGGCGAATGATGTCTGGGTCGTTCAGCGTCAGAATCAGAAGGATCTGCTCCTGCCTTATATTGAACCAGTTATTCTGGATGTCGATATAGAAAACCGTGTCGTAAGAGTACACGTAATGGAAGGGCTGGACTAATGAAAATAGATGTCGTCACGCTGTTTCCAGAAATGTTCGACGGGCCGCTCGGTCATTCAATCGTCAGTCGGGCCATCGATAAAGGAATCGTTGAAGTGAATCGCGTCAATTTCAGACAATTCGGTAAGGGCAAGCATCAGGTCGTTGATGATACGCCATATGGTGGTGGCGCAGGTATGCTTTTAAAACCTGAACCGCTCTTTGACGCTATGGAATCAATCGAGGAACGTTCACCGGAAACAAAAAAACGTGTCATTTTGATGGATCCGGCAGGGAAGCCATTCAATCAGGCAATGGCCGAAGATTTCTCAGAAGAAGAACATCTCGTGTTTCTCTGCGGGCATTATGAAGGCTATGACGAGCGTATTCGTTCACTGGTGACTGACGAGGTCTCTCTTGGGGATTACGTCCTGACAGGGGGCGAACTGGCTGCTATGGTTATGATCGATGCCTCAGTCCGTCTGCTTCCGAATGTACTAGGTAACGCCGCATCGGCTCAGACTGACTCACATTCAAGCGGCCTGCTCGAACATCCGCATTACACTCGTCCTGCTGAATATAAAGGGATGGGTGTGCCGGATGTACTGATGAGCGGGAACCACGCCAAGATCGACGAATGGCGCCATAAAGAGTCACTCAAACGAACGTACTTCAGACGCCCGGATATGCTGGAGAGCCGAGATCTGACTAAGCAGGAACAGCAGTGGATCAAAGAGTTTCAATTGGATCAGGAATCTGACCAGTAGTAATTTTTTCAACGAATCAAGGAAATAACCTTTACACATAAAACGTAGTATGTTAAAGTAAGTAATTGAGTGGGCAACCACTCTTATTACGCAATATTCCGCTGAGACAAGTACTTAAGAGTGTTGCGCGAGAGGAGAAGGCAAATGAATCCATTAATTGAGGCAATCACACAAGAACAATTACGTTCTGATTTACCAGATTTTCGTCCTGGAGATACTGTTCGTGTACACGCGCGTATCGTCGAGGGTGAACGTGAACGTATTCAGCTTTTTGAAGGCGTAGTAATCAAGCGTCGTGGTCAAGGAATCAGCGAAATGTACACTGTTCGTAAAATTTCAAACGGTGTCGGCGTTGAGCGTACTTTCCCAGTACATTCACCACGTGTAGCTAAGATCGAAGTTCTACGTCAAGGTCGTGTACGTCGTGCTAAATTGTACTACCTACGTAACCTACGCGGAAAAGCAGCTCGTATTCAAGAGCGCGTTCGCAAAACTAAGTAATCAACTAGTTTTCAAAAGATCTCATTCTTTAATTAGAATGAGGTCTTTTTTTTGATTTATTGGTGATAGTCGTACGCAGATAGTCACTGGACATTTAACAAAAACAGTCTGTACACCTATGACAGTGTGCAGACTGTTTTTCTCTATTCTATAGCGTATATGAGATTAATCAAAATCTACTTCAAATTTGTCCAAAAATGACTGATCGATTGCTTTAATTGATTCAGCTGCCAGCTGGACTGTATGATTAAAGTCCTCAAAAGAGGCGAATAGGTGATGCGTATGAGCATAGCGGCTAGGTACACCTAGAACTAGAACAGGCACCCCTAAGTTATTCAAATGAATACGACCGGCATTCGTTCCGCCGCCTTCACGCACCGCATGTTGAATAGGAATCGACTGGGTCTTGCTGACCTTATTAGCCAAGCTGATCCAGTCTTCATTAGCAATATAGCTGCTGTCCTTGTGTCTGATCTGCGGACCATGTCCCATTCTTGCTTGAGACAATTCGACCGGCTTTGCATAATCGTCAGAAGGTGTCCCTTCAAAGACAATAGCTAATTGTGGATCCACTCGTCTCGCAGTTACTGTTGCTCCTCTTAAGCCAACTTCTTCCTGAGCAGCCAGGGCACCGACCACGTTTACTGGTAAGTCTTCGTTTTCTAGAGCTTTCAATGTTTCTATAACTGCTGCACAGCCCAGACGGTTGTCAAAAGCTTTCCCGAGCATCGTCTGATTTTTATCGTTGTAGTCGAAAGTGACATCTGGAACGATAGGCGCTCCGACTTCGATACCGAACGTATCCATGACTTCTTCACGTGAAGTCGCCCCGATATCCAGCTTCATGTCTTTCATTGTCAGGCCGTTATCCTGTTCTTCCGGTGTCAGGAAGTGTGGAGGCTTGGAACCCACTATTCCTTTGATATACTGGCCGTTTCTGTTTCTAACTTTGAACAGGTGAGCAGACACATTATACCATTCCCAGCGTCCGAGCATTTCAATTCCCAAAAGGCCATTCTGGTCTATGTAGCTGACAATAAACCCGACTTCATCCAAGTGAGCATCCAGCATGATCGTCGGTTTGGACGCATCATAATTTTTCGGATAAAGGTACAGATTTTTAAGACTGTCTTTTTTTGCCTTAAGGCTTCCTTTGTGCTTCAAAACGACGTCAATAACCTCATCCTCGAATCCCGGTGCTCCAGGTGCATTACTCAACGCTTCAATCAGTTTGATATCTGTCATAGTTATTCCTCCCCATAAATCTTGTGTTTAATGATACACTAGAAAAATTCTCGTTTCTATATACATTTACCTTGTATCTGTCTTTTTTCAGATTATGATTATTATTGACTTTCTATACCGTTCGATTATACTTAGCTTAAGAAATAGAGGAATGGGGTGTTGTATTATGGCAAATTCAAATCAGATGCGCAGAGAGTCTCTGCTAATATTGAAAGGTCATAGGTGCACCCAAGTGTTTATTCCTGTCATTTAGGTCTGAAGCTTATTTAGTGTGTGAAACCGTTGACTTTCAATACAAAAGTTACGGTTTTTTATTTTGCACTTAATAATTGGAGGGCTTTAATTTGATGATCAATGAACTAGGATGGAATAAAGTGTTACAAGAAGAATGGGAAACACTCGCACTACCAGAATGGACAATAGGGCGTGTTATTACTCTTTCGCATGATTTATTTAAAGTGATGACTAACAATGGAGAATGGATAGGCTCGTTGCCTGGGTCGTATAACTATGATGCGACATTTGACTATCCAGCTGTAGGTGATTGGGTTGCTATTGAGCAACTGCCTGGAGAATCACGCGGGATGATTCGTCATGTAATGAAAAGACGTTCGCAGTTTGTCAGACACGGAGCCGGTCTTGAGACCAAAGCTCAAGTCGTTGCCTCAAATATTGACTTTGCTTTTCTGATCATGAGCTGCAATGATGACTTTAATATACGAAGGTTGGAACGTTATCTCGTTTCTGCATGGGATTCTGGTGCGCAACCGGTTGTTGTCCTAACCAAATCAGATCTGATTGACGAGCAGATGCGGTTAGATATGGAACTTAAAGTCAATGAAGCAGCTTTCGGAGTGTCTTTGATTTTTGTCAGCAATCAGACAGGTGAAGGCATTTCAGATTTGCAAGAACTGGTACAGCCTAATTTTACTGCTGCTTTGCTCGGTTCTTCTGGTGTAGGCAAATCGACCCTTGTCAATTCACTGCTGAATGCAGATAAAATGAAAACAAATACGATTAGAAAAGATGACAGCAAGGGGAAACACACGACAACACATAGGGAACTGATCGTTCTTCCTTCTGGAGGGATCGTAGTCGACACTCCTGGCATGCGTGAGCTGCATCTCTGGTCTCGAGACGAGTCAGATGGTGTGTCTAAAAGTTTCAGCGATATAGAGTCGCTTTTTTCAAGCTGTAAGTTCAACGATTGTCGTCATCAGACTGAGCCTGGATGTGCAGTCAAAGCCGCACTAGAAGAAGGGACGCCTAGTCAGTCGCGTTACAATAGCTATCTGAAACTGCAGAAAGAATTAGCTTATGTAAAGAAAAAAGAAGCCGAAAAAGCACATTTATTAGAGAAAAAGAAAAAACAAACAGTTTATACCCGGCGAAATCGAAACTAAATTTTTTTGTTATAAGATATTCTCAACTAAAAGAAACTAGTCCAGTGTCTACAACCGTTATAGCGTTTACACATGTATAGATGAGAAGCATGTAATAATCCTCTCTCTGCCCTATAATTAGTAAGCGTTTTATGTTATACTAGGTCTTGTGTGAAACATAAATACGATAAATTTAGACGGAGGCTTTTAACATGAGCGTAATTACTGATAACTTTAAACACTTGGCACAGGAAAAAAAGATTCAATTTAAAACAAAGGACATCGAAGCACCTATTCGTAAAAAAGATGGCGAAGAAGTCAAGCAGCAGCAGATTGTTTTCCAGACTGCTTTGCGTGTGAACCAGAATAAAGCGGTGGCTTGTGGCGTAATCATCCATGATGCTGATGTGCCTCGTGCAAACTACCAGATCACTTATAATAAAATTGGATACGTAACAGATCGTAACCGCCTGCCTGAAATCGTGACTGAACTGAACGAAATTAATGCGATGCGTTCTGGTTACTACCGTTTTGTTATTTCAGGAGATGGTGAGATCATCATGCGTCACTTGGGCATTACAGGCGAAGATGTAAAACCAATGATGGACGTCTTCGTATTTGGCGGACGTATTCTGAACGCTTTACTTCCAGAACTGGAAAAAATCGAAGGACTAGATTTAACTCAACGTAAAAACTAAGAAAAGCTTCACGTACCGGTCAGCCTCGACAAGAAAATACCTTAGTATCTGTTCGAGCTTTAGCTCTTACAGATATACTTGAGATCGCCGGAGCGATAGCGAGTAGAGGAAATGTACCCCGAATTGCTGTGACTCTAGCATTTCCAATGCGTAGAGACAGAGTATGCGGCAGAAGAGCATCCTGCGCAATGGGTACATTTATCTTTTTCTCGAGAGGCTGGTACGTTAAGCTAGACAGTACAAAATGCATTACAAAACGTATACTTTAGTAAAAACTAAGAAACGAGGGTCTATAGTGGATAAGTATTTATTCGAAGCAACTGTTCATAATACAGACGGCGTCGAAGGCACTGCTTTTGTCGAAGGTGAAGGCGGCTTATCCGTGACTACTTCTCATCCATTAGATGACTCTTCCGGTACGAATCCGGAAGAGTTATTTGGTCTGGCGATGACGACCTGTCTGAATGCGACGATCGAATCGCTTTTAAGTGCCCGAGGAATGGACAACAAGAGTAAGGTGACGGCCAAAGTCCAGCTCAGAAGGGAAGCGAGTGGGGTAGGGTATTATTTCCAGGTCTATCTTTTCGCTTCGATCGAAGGACTGGATATGGAAAAAGCTGAAACCCTTGTCCGCTCTGCCGAGAAACGCTGCCCGGTATCTAAACTGACTCAGGGCTCTGAAACGATCGAGATTCAAACCGTTCCTTTTGAAGGATAACAGAATAGAATGGAAGCAGTTCTGGTAATGGTTAGTCCCTTACTGGAGCTGTTTTTTCGGTCTTAGAGGATAGTAGGAATATAATGAAAAATTAGATTTACAAATTAACTATCATTCGCCCAAAAATAGGTGAACATGCAAAATCAACCAAATTAAGTTTAGCATGTCAAAAAAACAGCTGCCGGGACCTGATCAGTCTCGGCAGCTGTTTGCCATTTTAAGTCTTTTACAAATCGATCGGCTGACCGCCTGTAACACCGTAAATCTGTCCGGTAATAAAGCTGGCATCGTCTGAGGCAAGGAGAACATAGACTGAAGCCAGTTCTACAGGCTGAGCAGCACGTCCAAGTAGTGTGCTTTGTCCGAAGTCAGGGATGTCTCCGTCAAGTTTTCCGTTATCCAGCTGAAGTGGTGTCCAGATCGGTCCTGGTGCAACACCATTCACTCGAATCCCTTTAGGTGCAAAGTAGTCAGATAATGCAAGTGTGAAGTTACTGACGGCTCCGTTTGTCGCAGCATAGTCCAGTAAGCTCGTGCTAGGGGAGAAGGACTGGACTGAAGTCGTCGTGATGATCGCACTTCCCGGTTCCAGATACTTCTCGGCAGCTTTCACTGTTTCGTAGTAGCTGATGATGTTGACTTTAAATGTATCATTGACCTGCTTCATTGACAGGTCTTCAAGACTAGGCTGAGCAATCTGCTGAGCAGCGTTCATGACAAGGAGATCCAACGCGCCGAATGCTTCAGCAGTTTTCTCTACAATTTCACTTCCTGATCCGTCTTCTCTTAAATCATAGGGAAGCAGGAGTGCTTTCCTTCCTTCTTTTTCAATTAAATCTTTAACTTCATTCGCATCGCTTTCTTCTCCTGGTAAGAACTGAATGGCTACGTTCGCGCCTTCTCGGGCAAAGGCAATTGCCGCTGCTCGTCCGATACCGGAATCTCCACCAGTAACCAGGGCGTTACGTCCTTCCAGTCGGTTGTGTCCTTTATATGATTCTTCGCCTGAATCAGGCTGAGGGTCCATTTTGCTCTGCAGTGCGGGTGTATCCTGTTCCTGATCGGGGAATTTCTGATTATAGAATTTAGTCCGTGGATCTGTTAACTTCCGTTCTGACATTAAAGATCGACTCCTCTTACTATATTTTCCGAAAAACTGAACTTTCGGATAAACAAATTATAGCAACCCTTTAAACATGAATCTAACATTAGCGCTTAAGATGCTCTAAAGATTATAAAGAGACATCGCTTTGGCGATGTTTACCTTATTGAATTGAAGAGGAAGATACATGGATCAGTAATTGAGCCTTTTTAAGTAAGTATGCTGGTTTTATTGCCCACTCACAGGCTATGTACGTTTGGGTGGGTAATAATCTGTGAATCATAGCCCACTCAAACGCATTTACTCCTTAAGTAGACATTAATACTGTAATTAGTGACCACCCAACGCAATATCAGACATTCAGTGGAACAAAGAGATCGAACTGCTAAAGTCAACGCGGTCAGATCAGCAAGAATAGTATTCAAATAACTCAAAAATCAACTAAATATCGTTTAAACTTGATAATCAACAAAAAAAGGGTTATACTTCGCAGTATCACTAGATGAACAGGAGGACCACTATGAGTGAAACAATAAATATTGCTCTCATCTCGGATATTATCGCGTCAAAAAAGATGAAGGAAAGAGAACAGATTCAGGAGATTCTGACCTCGATCCTTAACGATATCAACAAACGCTTTAAAGAAGCCATTGAATCAAACCTGACCATCACTCTGGGAGATGAATTTCAGGGCATTGTAAACTCAGCCGAAGCAGCATTTCTGATCATCGATCTCATCTCTCTCCGTTTCCAGACTCAAACTAAAGAGGAGATAGGAGAAGAAGTCGCCTTAAGGTGGGGGATAGGCATCGGCCGACTGAGCACTCCGATAAAGAATCGGAAAGTCAGCATCGGTACAGATGGCCCGGCTTACTGGCATGCCAGAGAAGCCATCGAGTCGGTCCACCAGTATAATGATTATGGTCAGCTGAACGAAAAGCTTGCGTCTGATCAGCCTGACACAGACTTTTTAAACAGTATCATTCGCCTCCAGAACGTGATTAAAAACGACTGGACGATGTCTCAGAAGCAGACAGCTCTAATAATACTGAACGAAGCAGGCTACGAGGAGTTTACTAATCAGACCGTTAAAAAAGCGATGACAGCTCAGCTGGGTCAGGCTGTCAGTGAGCAGACTGTGAGCAAACGGATTATATCCACCCATATCAAGCAGTATAGCCATTCGAGAAAGCTGGTTGCCGATAAGATAGAAGACTGGAGGCAAAGCCATGATCATTGAAAGTCTCATTGCCCACCTGATCGGGTATTTCTACTTTACAAAGTATCCGACATTTCTGGCGCATTCAAAAAATGAAGAAGGGCATTCCCAGTATTCCTGGGGCATCTTCTTTACAAGTCTGGTAGTTTTCGGACTGATTGATGACATTGGCGATTACCTGCCGTGGCTTTCCATCAGCATCGGACTAGTTCTGGGCCATGCTTTGTTCAAGCACTACATCATGCAGGCCATTGATTTATTTCTGAGCAGCACGATCCAGTATAATGCTTCTCATGCGCTTCAGACTTTTTATAGAAAAAACGGACAGATCATTGCCTTTGCTTTGCATCAGATGCTCTTTGTCTTCTGGATCCTAGGACTGAATCAGTTTCTTTATGACTTGTCAGAGCCGTCTATTCAGCTGTTCTTCATTATTATTGCCACTGGAATTCTGCTTCTAAAAAGTCAGGTGTCCGTTCAGTGGATCCAGTCGCATAAGAAAACAGTCGGTCAGACTCTGGCATCCTATGTCGTTCTCAGTGCAATTGTGCTGTTCATCAGTCAGCTCATCCTGTCCGTGTTGTCTCCGCTGCAGCTTAACCCAGTCCAGTTTTTGATGACCGGAGAGCTGACTGATCCGTATAATCTATTTATTCGGTTCGTATTAATTCTGCTGCTCCTGATGCGGCCGGCCAATCTGCTGATCAGGACCTTGAGCATCCAGTATGATCCGAAAGGGACCCGAAAGACACTAGTAGAGGAGAACACTGAACCTGACCGCACACCCGAAAAAGGAGAGTCGGGTTTTAAAGGGGCAGGAGCTATGATCGGGAACCTGGAACGCATCCTGATCTTTCTGTCTTTCCTAAACGGTAGTCTACTGTCAATTGTAGCCATTCTGTCCATTAAAGCTTTCGCCCGCTACAAGCTCATTGCGGATGATCCTTACTTTTCTGAATATTTTGTTATAGGGACGATGCTGAGTGTGCTGATTACCTTCTTAAGCTACCTGATCCTGATCGGTTTGTCGGTCTATTAGATCGTAAAAGTTAATATGCTACAAGGTCAGAATCAATTAAGATATAATAACTGAAATTATTTTATCTTATCTTTATAGGAAATTCTTAGCAGATAAGGTACAATGAAGTTGCATGAAAAAATAATGTGAATTAGAGGAGAATTGTATGACATTTAAGAAAATCGAAACACAGGATCTACCTGATATTCAGTCCGTCGGTTCACTATATGAACACGAAGAAACTGGGGCACAGGTCCTGCACATAGACAATGATGATCAGAATAAAGCCTTCACTATCGGCTTCAAGACCCCTCCATATAACGATAACGGGATCGCTCATATCCTTGAGCACTCGGTACTGAACGGATCGGAGAAGTATCCATCCAAAGAACCCTTTGTGGAGCTGATCAAGGGGTCACTGAACACCTTCGTCAACGCCATGACCTTTTCAGATAAAACAATCTACCCGGTTGCATCTACGAATGAAAAAGACTTTATGCACCTGGTTGGGGTATACCTCGATGCTGTATTCAGTCCCGAACTGTATACTGACCCGCAGATCCTTGAACAGGAAGGGTGGCACTATCACCTGGAAAGCATCGACGATGACCTGATTTATAAAGGTGTCGTCTACAATGAGATGAAAGGGGCGACCGCTTCTCCGGAAGGGCAGCTCTATGATCATCTGTCGAATAAACTCTATCCGGGAACAACGTATCAGCACAATTCAGGCGGGCTGCCTAAAGCGATCCCCAGCCTGACTCAGGAAGAGTTTATTGATTTCCATACCAAGTACTATCATCCGACAAATTCATTGACGATTGTCTATGGGAATGCGAATCTGTCGACTGTGTTCGATGCGCTGGATGAGTATTTTGCTGGAAAAGGCAAAGGTGACGCAGTCGATCTGACACTGACTGTTGCTGAACCGGAAGCGAAAGTCTTTGAAGAAACCTACTCAATCACTGACGGCGACAATCCAGAAGGAAAAGACTATCTGGCTTTAGGCTGGCATGTTTTAGAACCTGAAGATGCGCTTGACAATTACGGCATGAAAGTCCTGGAGGAAATCCTCTTCGGACACAGTCAGGCACCCCTTCAGAAAGCACTGCTGGATGCAGAAATCGGTGGAGACATTGAAAGTGATGTGGCAGATATCGGGTATCCGACAGCCTTAATCATTTCGGCAAAATATGCCGACAGCAAAAACCTTGACCGATTCAAGGAAGTGACCGAGAATACACTTAAAGATATCGTCGACAAAGGACTGGATCAGGCGATTGTCAAGGCAGCCTTGAACAAGATCACCTTCCAGACGAAAGAAGCCGTGATTTCCGAGGACAACCCGCGTGGCGTCATTTACGCGATTAATGCCTTGAGCACCTGGCTATATGACCATTCGCCTTATGATCGCCTGCAGTTCTCAAAATACCTGGAAGAACTGGCAGAGCTTGCCGAAGATGGATACTTTGAAAAGCTGATTGAACGGAAACTTCTGAATAATACACACCGTGTCGAACTGATTCTGAAAGCTGAACCAGGCAAAAGCGACAAACTTGAAGCACAAACTCTTGAGAGCCTTCAGGAGTACAAAGCTAGTCTGTCTGAGGACGAACTGCAGGCCATCGTTGACAAGACTCAGCAGCTGATCGAACGTCAGGAAACACCGGACAGACCGGAAGACCTGGAGAAGATTCCAACGCTGACAAGAGACGATCTGACAACGGACGAACCGGACTATCCTTTGTCAATCGATTCACTCTTTGATGGAACAGAATTCTATTATTCCGAGCAGTTCACGTCAGGCATCGATTATGTCAGTCTCTACTTTGACATCAGTGACTTTTCAGCGGATGACTATGCGGCCTTGAGTCTGCTTAGTGATTTACTTGGTGAACTGGACACCGATAAGTACGATGCAGCTGCCCTTCAGACGGAAATGGACACCCACACCGGTGGCATCAACGGGACCGTCACGATATATGAAGATCAGGAAGGCAAGCTCACCCCTTACTTCGTCTTGAGTGGTAAGGCACTGAGTGAACAGCTGACAGAACTCGTCGATCTGATGAAAGAGATCATGACGACTACTCGCTTCGACAATCAGAGCGAGATTCTGAAACAGATTCAAAGCTATATTTCTGATTTTGAAAACCGTGTAAACTTCAGAGCCCATGTCATTGCGGCAAACCGCGCCTTGAGCCAAGTGAAGCCTCTATCTAAGCTGGGCGAACACTTGAACGGCATCGATCAGTTCAATTACCTGAAAGCGACACGTGATGAGCTCAAATCAGATAGTGAATCTGGTCTGAGTACAGATCTGTCAGCCTTGCTGGACAGACTGCTGAACAAACGACGCCTGAACGCTCTTTATGTGGGAGACAAAGATCAGAGCACCAAAGTCAAACAGGCGCTGATAGATGCCTTTGCAGACTTGGATGATAGTCCTCTAGGTGAAGCGGTGAGTCATGAAGCAGGGAATAAGCAGAATGAGGCATTTGTGACCGCACAGGACGTCAACTATGTCGCTGTAGCTGCGGACGCAACGAACCATCTGGAGTACACCGGAGTGTCTCAGCTTCTGTCCACTGCCTTTAAATATGACTACTTGTGGAACGCAATACGAGTAAAAGGTGGAGCATACGGTTCGCTTTATATGCATCGCCGCAATGGTAATGTTGCGCTGGCTTCCTACCGTGATCCGAACATCACTAAGACATTGGAAACCTACGCCGCTCTGCCTGATTTCGTCAAGTCGATCGATCTGTCGGAATCTGAACTGCTGAAGTACATCATCGGGACACTCAGCCCACTGGAACAGCCTAAATCCGCCCGCAACAAAGGGGTGACGGCCTTCTCCAGATACAAACAGGGATTGACCAGTGAAGACATACGACGTCTGAAAGAAGAGATTCTATCTGCAGACGCTCAGTCATTGAGTGATCTGGCTGACGCATATCAGGCGCTGCTTGAAACCCGGTCTGTCGCAGTTATAGGAAACAAGACTCAAATCGATAAGGAAAAAGACCTGTTCGACGCAGTCTATGAACTGTACTAAACTAATTGAAGGGAAGGAGATCTATGAAAATAGGTCTCCTTTTCTTTATAGTATCACTGGCTTCTGCTTTTGACTGTTCGGTTCTTTATGTTACACTTCATTTAGATTAAGGAAATGATTAAAGGCGTGATCAAAACAGCATAGCTTAGTTAAATTGAAGGGGGACTCTGACGAGTTGAGAAGGTTATGCCTGACCCTTTGAACCTGTTAGTTCAGACTATCGTAGGGATCAATTGACCATATTTTAGACCCCTTACGATGCCTGTCATGACGACTGAGCATCTTTTTTGTTCTGTGTCGATTGAAAGGATGAAAAGATGACCCGACTTGAAGAAATCAGAAATCAGATCAGACAGACAGTCGCTGACGTCAAAGAGACAAACCCGATGGCCGGTTCGATCACCAATTCTGTCACGATCAACCTTGTGGCCAATACGCAGATCGCAGTAGGCGGATCGGCAGCCATGGTCTACCTCCCAGATGAAGGTCAGTTTCTAGTCAAGGCCGGAGGAGCCACATACATCAATATGGGAACCATGCTTCCAATTTATGAAGAGACGCTTCCGCTAGCCGTCAAGACTTTAAAAATAGAGGATAAACCGTGGGTGCTGGACCCAGTAGCTATCGGGATAGGCAAACTGCGTACAGCCATGCTGAAATTTTTCAAGGAATACGTACCGGACATCATCAAAGGGAATGCCTCAGAAATCATTGCTCTCGCAGGATTATGGCAACTGGAAGGAGGGACAGGTGAATCTAAAGTCAGAGGCGTGGACTCGACCAATCACGTTGATGAAGCAAAAGCCGCAGCCGTATCGATTGCCCGCTGGACAGACGGTGCAGTCATCGTTTCAGGTGAAATCGATCTAGTCACTGACGGGGAATTTGTTGCTACATGCCGGGGCGGGTCCCATTTCCTCGGAAAAATCACTGGTGGCGGATGTGCACTGGGCGGGGCTGCCTCGATCTATCTGACATCCAGTACACCATTCATTGCAGCTTTGACCGCTGTATCAGCCTTCAACCTGGCAGGGGAACGGGCTGAAGAACAGACCGATGCACCGGCAAGTTTTCAAATGGCCTTTCTAGATGAACTCTATAAGGCGACACCCGAAGACATTGCAGACTATCATTTTGAAATGGAGGAATTTTAATCATGAATACATTAGTTGCTGTATCTATTGCACCCATCGGAACGAATGATGAACTGGCCTCACAAGTTGCAGAGATCGTTAAAGTCATTCGAGACTCCGGTCTTCCTAACCGAACAACTTCTATGTTTACTGAAATCGAAGGCCCGTGGGATGAAGTCATGGCGGTCGTCAAACAGGCGACACAAATCCTGACTGATAAGGGTATCCGCACAGAAGTCGTTTTAAAAGCCGACATCAGACCGGGATACGACAATACGCTCTACTCAAAAGTCGATAAGGTGAATAACATCCTCGGGAATCCGGATTTGTAAAAATTGGAAGCTCAGCGTTTAACTTAAATTGAGTTTATTTGATTCCAGAAGGATAAACTGCATTATTCGACAAGTAAACTTAAGTACAACAAGGAATTAGGTGCCTGAACTATACTCATCTGAAATTGAGTGTAGTTCAGGCATTGTTTTATGTTTTGAACTATAGAATATCTCGTTAGGAAATAGTTCAACACGAAACTGTCCGGTGAACTTCAGCCAGTCAAGCACCAATTGACTGAAATCATCCTCCAGCCTTATTGATTATCAGCCGTAAACCGGTATACTTGAAAGAGTGCCTTATTGATAACAGATTCACATTGTGGCTTTAAGCCGATACTCGACTACGTTTCTCGTTATCTAGGGTAACTTTTTTATAAAGGAAGATTGTATGAACGCATCAAAGAAACGATTGGCAGCTTACAGTGTGCTGCTTCTGGCAGTTTTATTAGTCTTTTACATAACTGTGCCGGCCATCAACATCCATTCGCAGCCCTTCAGACTGCTTCTCCTAATCATCACGGTGATCATCATCTCAGTGGAGGTCAGCATCGATCAGAAAGGCGTGTCCGGTAAACGAATAAAGTACGGGCTTCTATCCATTCCAATTATCCTAGTAGTCGGTATCGCTGTTGGTAATCTGATCAATGGGGTCATTTTCCGCGCAGATAATTATGCGGAACTGATACAAGTAGAAGAAAAAAGCTTTGATCAGGATTTCCCTACAATGGATGAATCATCGATTCCTTTAATGGACCGAGACACAGCTCAAAGACTCGGTGACAGACGAATCGGATCAATGAGCGATTTGGTATCTCAGTTTGTTCCTGCAGAAACTTATACGCAAATTAATATAGAAAACGCACCTTATAGAGTCACTCCGCTTCAGTATGCCAGTGCCATTCGCTGGTTGAATAACCGGAATGAAGGCATCCCGAATTACCTTAAAGTGGATATGGTGTCCGGGGCAGTTGAAGTAGAAGATCTGGAAGAGAATATCATGTATTCAGATTCTGAACTCTTGAACCGCAATGTTCACCGTCACCTACGCTTCAGATACCCGACAAAACTTTTCGAAGCCCCATCCTTTGAAGTAGACGATGAAGGCCATCCGTATTATATTGCGACCACATATGAGAACAGATTCTGGTTCAGACAGCTTGAACCGAATGGTCTCATCATTCTCGATGCGGTAACTGGTGACACAGAGTCCTATGACTTGGAAGACATGCCGTCCTGGGTGGACCGGGTATACTCTGCAGACTTGATCATGCAGCAGCTGAATTACAGAGGCATGTACAGTGATGGGTTCTTCAATTCAGTATTCAGTAAACGTGGCGTCACTCAGACCACTGAAGGTTACAACTATATTCCAATGAATGACGATGTCTACCTCTATACAGGTGTGACGTCAATCAATCGCGATGCATCCAACATCGGATTCTATCTGGTCAATCTGCGGACAAAAGCTGCAGAATTCTATCCCGTTACTTCTGCAGACGAATTTTCAGCTATGGAGTCAGCGGAGGGATCTCTCCAGCAGATGCGTTTCGAATCGACATTCCCGCTTCTGATCAGCTTGAACGAACGGCCGTATTATATTTCGTCTCTTAAAGACGATTCCGGTCTGGTCCGGTCCTATGCCTTAGTCGATGCGGAAGACTATCAGCGCGTCATAACCAGCGATACCGTAGATGGCCTGATTGCCCAGTTGAATGGCCGCAGCGTAACTGACGGCGAAGAGGAAGAGCTGGAAGAGATCATAGAAGTGGATGATGAAAATCTGACGACTGTTCAGGGAGAAGTGGACAACATCTCTCAGGCGGTTGTTTCAGGAAACACTATCTATTACTTTATGATTGATGGAACGATTTATAAAGCAGATGTGACTCTGGATGATGCGCTGCCTTTTGTCGAAGAAGGACAGGTCATTGAAGGGGAAGCAAATGAGAATAATGAGTTTAAACTGATCATACTCGATTAAGTCATCGCACAGGCACTGGCCCAACAGCCTTGTCTGTGCTTTTTTATACAGACTTCAGGGATCGGTTACATATTAAATTGACATCGCTTGACCGGACAATTAAACTCAAAGATAAGATGTTACCATTTGAAAGGTGTGTGTAATTGAATGACGTATACTCCCGAAACAATGCCAAAATCTGAAGCGACAGCACCCGGGATGAAAACAGTCAAGGGTGATCTGACAAACATGCTTGCACGGGCGGACAGTGAAGACTTGATTTACGCTAGAAAGAATGGCCATAATCTGAAGATCCGCATGGTGTATCCTGACCAGCATGGTAACGACACGACACGCTACCCTGTAGTCGTTCATGTCCAGGGGTCAGCCTGGTTCAAGCAGAATCTGAATGGTCACATATTTGATTTCAAGGATATAGTGACGAGTGGATACATATTGGCAGTCGTCGAATACCTGCCTATTCCAGATGCAACATTTCCCAGTCACGTCGAAGACTGCAAGACGGCGGTCCGTTACCTGGTCGATCATGCCGATGAGCTGCCTGTAGACATTACTAACCTATTCCTGTCAGGAGATTCCAGCGGTGGCCACACTGCGCTGTTGAGCTGGGCCACATGGGGGACGGATCAACTGGATGCGTCCAGTAGTCCTCTTCCAGATATTAAAGGGATAATCGATTTGTATGGCGTTACTGATCTGACGACCATCAGCACACCCAACTCGACAGTCTCGCACGACGTTCCAACCAGTCCAGAAAATCTCCTTCTGGCTGATTTCTTATCAGATGGAGCAGTCGACAGAAAAATGGCAGGGACGGTTCATCATTATTTAAAAGACAATGTGACTTATCCCCCCTTACTGATCATGCACGGCAATAGAGACACGATCGTTCCGTTTGAGCAGAGCGTGGAGCTGCATATGATCTGCACCTCGAGAGGCATTGACTCCACTTTCTACTGTGTAGACGAAGCTGATCACGGCGGCGGCCCTTTTTTCACTCAGGAAGTGATCGATATCATGATCGATTTCCTTCAGAAACATACTGAAAGGGACTAGTAATAAGTGTCCGGAAATACCCAAGAGAGTCCACTAAGCGGGCTCTCTTTTTAACGACATTATGGAAAAGATGCTGGTGTTTCTTTATATAGAATGAATCATTTTATGGTAAACTTTTATTATCAAAAGAGAACAATCAGTTGGTTATAGCATATTAATAATGGCTGTCCTTATGTTCAGAAGTCTTAATACTGATGCTTATCTGCTTATGTAGATCAGGTATCTTTTTTTATTAAATCGGGTAAATAAAATTAACTACTTTTTAACTGCTCCTATAGCTATAAATGAAAGCGCGCACTAAAAAGGGGAGAGACATAATGTGGATCGATCTATTAATATGGCCTTTAATCATCATCCTTCTATATTTTTTGTATGTATTCATAACCACTGCGGTTCTGTTCATTTACATCAAAGCCCCTGATTGTCTGAAAGTTAAAGAGAGCGACATCGAACGCTTTTATGGAAATGAAGAAGGACCAGACAAAGCACTAATCATTGAACACAGGCCTTTTTCACTACATGCCCGTATCAATTTAATTGAACAGGCACAGGTGTCCATAAAGATAGCTTATTTCGCCATCACTAATGGCACCGTCAGCGACGTGTTCTATGGTCAGATTCTTGAAGCAGCTGACCGTGGAGTAGTTGTCCATATCATTTTCGATGGCATGGGACAGAATTTGATCGGTGAAAAAGACTCTGTCTACTGGGCGCTGGTCAAGCATCCGTTCATTAAGCTGCGTTTTTATGAACGAAATTCTAGACTTATACCCTGGCGCTGGAATAACCTCATGCATGACAAGATTCTAATTGTGGACGATACTTTTGCTATGACAGGGGGAAGAAACCTTGAAGACCGTTTCCATCTAGGTAAATTTGAAGGAGAAAGTGTCGAAGACCGAGACGTGCTGATTGTTAAAAGAAAAGAGGCCACTGTTCAAGAAAGCTGCATCAGTCAGTTTCTTACCTATTTCGAAGAACTCTGGACACACCCCTTTACTAAAGAAATGAACCGATATGTACCAGTCAAGCTCAGCGAACTGGCTCATAAAAAACAAAAAGAAGCCTTTAGCACTCTCGACCGACTGAGAGCATCCGATATAGATGCATTTAACCAGATGATTGACTGGGAATCATTAGCCAGACCTACACGAAAGATCACATTGATTACAAATCCAGTTGAACGGTTAAAAAAAGATCCTTATATTTTGAAAGTACTTCAGGCCCTTATACATCATGCAGAGACGTCTGTACTAATCCAAAGTCCATTTGTTGTTCCTGGAAAAGAAATGCAGCGCTATTTTGATTTTGGATCTAAAGATGCAAACGTCTACTATCTGACTAATTCCTCTTTAAGTTCGCCTAATCCATTTGCGCTTTCCGGTCAGATAAAATATAGAAATTTTCTTGCTCAGAAGGCAGATCAGATCTATGAGTATCAGGGGGAAGGATCGATTCATGGAAAAGCCTATGTCATTGATGATCGTCTGAGTCTAATTGGGTCCTTCAATCTCGATCCAAGGAGTGCCTTTTTGAGCACAGAAAATATGGTGGTGATCGACAGTATACAGTTGGCTCAGGATCTGACTGAAAACATACACACGCTTATGAGACAAAGTGTCCCAGTTATTGAAAACAGACCTGATCCGGTTAAAAGTCCCATTAAGCCTAAAAAGACTCCTAAAATGAAAAAAAGACAGCTAGCTGCAGCTTTCTGGATAATGTACTTTTTTGAAGATATTCTGTAGTCAATATGTCAATAAGTTAAATTTTAACCTGTTCAACGTTTTAAACTAAGTGAATTTTAATGGGTGATCTCTTCAGGCTAGATAGTCATTCGTCATTGTTGTAAAATGAATCTATTAAGATTTAAGGAGACTCAGATGATCCTATTGACTGTCATTTTACTTGCAATTGTTTCACTTAACACTGCATTCAGTTACTATATCGTTTTTAGTGAGGAAAAGCGCGATGTCGCTTCAACCTGGGCCTGGCTCCTTCTGCTTACTCTTTTGCCGGGAATCGGGATCATTGCGTATCTGTTTCTTGGCAGAAAGTTGTTATACCTCTCTCTCTTTAATGATGATATTCTTGAAGAAATCGGCTTGCCAAAAGTTGTCGAATTACAAAAAGAGCTGATCAAATCAGAGAAACTGCATGTTCCGGAGACACTACTTCAGAGGCAACCGATCAAGCTGATCAGCCTGCTTCTGGAGAGCAATCAATCACCTCTTACAACTAATAATAGTGTGTCGATTATTGCAAATGGTGAAGACAAATTCGATCAGCTGATCAAGGACATTGATAAAGCACGTCACCATATTCATATGATTTATTTTATTTTCCGGATGGATGAGATCGGCAGCAAGGTCCTGCGTGCCTTGGAACAAAAGGCAGAGCAGGGGGTAAAAGTTAAGTTGCTGTACGAACCGGCTGGCGCAAAAGCCATGAGTAAAGGGTTTTTTGATCGCCTTCATGAGCTAGGGGGAGTTGCAGAACCGTTTCTCGGGCCGAAGTTCCTTCCAATCAGTTTACGCACCAATTACAGAATGCACCGTAAACTGGCAATTATAGACGGAGGGATTGGGTATACAGGTGGCTTCAATATCGGCAATGACTATTTAGGCCTTTATGAAAAAATGGGGTACTGGAGAGACACGCATCTAAGAATCGAAGGGCATGCAGTCCGGACTCTGCAGAGCCGATTTTTCATGGACTGGAATGCGGCTGTACCTGATCATATGCTTGAGTATGCTGACAGATATTTTCCGCCCTCACATAGTAAGGGGACGAGTTACGTGCAAATCGTTTCCAGCGGGCCGGACAATGAATCAGAAGCGATTAAAAAGGGCTTCATTAAAATGATCAGTATGGCAAAGAAATCCATTTACATCCAGACTCCTTACTTTATCCCCGATGATGGGCTCATGGAAGCAATGAAAATTGCGATCATGTCCGGCACCGAGGTAAAGGTAATGATACCAAACAAACCGGACCACCCTTTGATTTACCGTGCGACTTTGAGTTTTATAGGTGAACTGATCGACTTGGGGGCAGAGGTTCTGGTCTATGATAAAGGATTTCTGCACTCAAAAGCAGTAGTTGTGGATGACGAACTGCTGTCAATTGGTACGGCAAATTTTGATATCAGAAGCTTTCGTCTGAATTTTGAAGTTACTGCCTTCATCTACGATCAGCGCTTAGCAGAAAAGCAGGTCGAGCTCTTTAAAGAAGACGCTGAAGTTTCGCATGTTTTGACTAAAGAGATGATCAGAGGAATAAGTAGAAGCGAGAAAATGAAGAGACAGATCAGCAGGCTGTTTTCTCCAATACTATAATGACTGGATATGGTAAGCTGAAAGAATGATAAAAAATGTTTGAAAAGGTGAGAAGATGTCGGTAGGAATGGTGCTGGAAGGTGGGGGCATGAGAGGCCTCTATACAGCAGGTGTATTGGATACATTAATGAACGAAAGAATAAAAGTTGACGGAATGGTGACTGTATCAGCGGGAGCTTTGTTCGGCATAAACTATGCTTCAGGACAGCATGGCAGAGCACTCAGGTACAACAAGACCTATTTAAAAGATAAACGCTACATGGGTATGAGGCATCTACTCAAGACAGGTGACATCATCAATAAGGAATTTGCTTATTATACGGTCCCTTATTCGCTGGATGTCTTTGATGAACAGAGCTTCAAAACCTCCGGCATCGATTTTTATGCCACTGTAACTAATATGGAAACTGGAGAAGCTGAATACAAGCAAATCACTGATCCGTTCAGACAGATGGAAACTCTTAGAGCATCAGGGTCCATGCCTTTTGTATCAAAACCTGTGGACCTAGAAGGGATTCCTTATCTGGATGGAGGTGTGGCCGACAGTATTCCTTATAAGCAAGCCGGTGATCTGGGTTACGATAAAAAAATCGTAATACTCACCCGTCCACTTGACTACAGAAAATCAAAGCCAAACCCTTTCCTGATCGATCAGTGGTATAAAAAGTATCCGCAGTTTAAAGAGACCTTGAAACAGCGATACCGTAACTACAACAATACTGTAGAACAGATTACAAAGGATGAGCAAACGAAAGAGGCCTTCGTTATCCGTCCTTCTGTAGCGATTCCAATCAAGCGGCTGGAACGTGACCCAGACAAGCTTCAAATGATGTACGACTTAGGTGTAAAAGATACTGCAGCACGACTGGATGAACTTAAACACTATATCTATGCTTAAAAGGAGCGTATCATGTCTGAACTGACTGAACTGATAGAAGAGAAACCCTGGGTTAGAGAATACCTGTATTTCAACCCGGATTTTAAAAAAGAAGGTCCTGTATTCGAGGAGGAACTAAGTAAGTTCAAGCTGTTTATCAGCGCAATGGAAGAAACGAGAGAACACAGTCAGAAGATTCTCAGTAATCTGAACCTTCCCGATTACAAAGAAATTATTGAACTTCTGGCTGTTTTCAAAGTCATGACCCATTCCGGAGTAATTTCAGTCCAGCAGAGAGACAGCTTTTTTGATATTTTAAGCGCCTTTATCAAAATTGAAAAGAGCAGGGGACGCACATTGGATGACATCTTCGAAGATAGAGATGCCATCGCTTTGTCTCGCCTCTATCAGGTGACTGACAAGAATTGGGCGGAAAAGTACATGACGTGGATTTTATATGAGCTTGGTGCCATCTCGAAGGAAAAAGGCCCCGATGTATTCGGATCCAACGCAAGTGCCTTTCAGACCTATGATTTTCTGAAACAGGCCTCTGATGGCAACTGGCGTCCTCAAAAGTATCATTCTGATAACTAATAGTAAATTTAACCTGGAAAGAAGGAAACAATATGTGGACTTATCTGTTCATGGGCATCCTCCTGCTGGTCATTGGCTTCGCCGTGCATGTTCTGAAGTGGGACATGCTGATTGCAGGGTATAATACAACGCCTAAAGAAAAAAAGAAAAAGGTAGATACTGAAGGTCTAAGCCGCTTTCTAGGCATCTACGCTTATACCAGTGGAGGAGCATTTCTGCTTATGGCTCTGCTGGAATTTCTGGGTATCAGTATTCCTCCAACACCGGTCACGATCATCTTTCTAATTTGGACAGTAATCATGCTGGTCATCGCACAAAGGTATGATGGAAATACGACACGGGGGAAAGAATATAATGAACGACACAACAAAACGCGTTAGAGAACAGGCAGCATCATCTGGAATCGATCTGGTCGAAGCATCCATGACAGTCGAATCCATGGGACTGGATTTTGAGGTCATCTTTGCAGAAGATATAACCGGACAGGAATGGGTCTGCAGAATTCCCAGGCGAAAAGACGTCTACGATAAAATCATGGAAGAAAAGAGAATTCTTGATTTCATCAGCAGAAAGCAGTCGATCTTTGAGGTCCCAGTCTGGCAGATAGTGTCTGATGACTTGATAATATATAAAAAGCTGACAGGTAAGCCTGCCGTTACAACCGACCCTGACACTCAGGAACCGAACTGGGTATTTGACCCGGAAGCTGTTCCTGAAGCGTACATCACCTCACTCGGACAGAGCCTTGCTGCCCTGCATAATCTGCCGCTGGATGAAGCGAGTGAAGCAGGAGTGAACGTCTATTCTGCCGAAGAGGTAAGGAGTACGTTAAAGAGTCGGATGAACAAGATCAAAAACAACTACACTGTTGATGTCAAACTCTGGAAGCAGTGGCAGACCTGGGTAAACGATGAGACTTACTGGCCGAAACACACAGTTATGGTTCACGGAGACTTATTCCCAGGACACACTCTTGTCGGTGACGACAATCGGGTCACAGGGATCATCGACTGGACTGAAGCGGAAGGTTCTGATCCGTCGATCGATTTTTCAGCTATCTATATGTTGTTTGGTGAAGAAGGTTTGGACAAGCTGATTGAAGCTTACAGAGCAGCCGGTGGACGGACCTGGCCCAAGATGAAAGAGCACACAATCCAACGCCTTTCTATTCAAGCCATAACCATTGCCGAGTTTGCCGAATCATCTGGTCTGGAAGACTACCGCAAAATGGCAGAAGATATGCTGAAAGGTAACTGATTTCAGAATACTATAAGACCCCCTCCATCAGGACCAGTCCTGGTGGAAGGGGTCTGTTAACTATCAAAGGAATCAAGTCAGCTCATCAGTTCGGACTCCTTGATGAATGTGCTGATCTTGTCATTAAGCTTTTTATAAAAGGACAACCTGACTTTTGAACAGGCTTCAAGTTCTTTGTAAAAGGCTGTCGAGATAATGCCTGGGTGCCTGCCTACTGCTTCCATTATCATGAGTAGTGTACATTGGCTGATAACATCTTTCAGTAACGAGGCATGTCTTGAATCTAAAGCCGATTTTGAATTGACTGAGTAAATGTACGCTATGAGCTGACGGATCTCACCATCTGCTTTTTCATGTGACTCGAGCCTGGAGAAAAGGGTCTGATTGCCTTGTTCTGCATCTTCATCCTTATCCTGCAGATCATCCAGAAGCTGTAGGAATGCACCGTACTGGTAACTGAACAGCATCTCTTCATCACTCAGTGATGCTTTCACAAGGAAAGCATCAGCCAACACTGACGTTCCGCCTTTGTAAAAACTGATTTCAAGCAGATTTTCTTTAGTCAGTTTTTCTTTGTCACATTGCTTCATACTCTTAATTTGTGCTGATTGAATAAGCATAATACTCTCGCATACCTCTGGATATCTTTCAGGCTGGAAGGTTGAGTGAATATCTCTGACAAGGTCGAATATCCGTGCTTCAACAATACTTGTTCCTTCAATCGATTCTCCCGACAAGACAAGCTTGAGTCTATCATTGAATGCTTTTTTTATTTCACCACTCACTTCAGGATCATCCAGAAGATTATCAGTGTATGGGTAGAGCATACTGTAGGCGTACATAGGGGAGGTGAGGGTGAGAGGCTGATCCCACAGAAGCTGGAGACTGTTCATGATCCAGACATTTCTAAGTGCCTGAAAAATCTCTTCATTTTTCAGATTCGGATCTTCTTTTTTGGCCCGCTCGATAAAGTGTTCCGCCACATCCATATAGCCATGAGACATAAAGTAAGTCAGGAACGGCCGATCAAAGAGGAGACGTTTCTCATCGATCTCTTCAAGCGTCTCAGTAACTAAATGCTTTACTCGACTGATCGAGTTTGAATGCTTATCATCCATTTCCTCAGCATAATTCGCCAGTTCTGACATGTATGGATCCAAGTCATCCATCAGATCAGTCAGTAATTTCTCCAGACGTTTTTCATTCCAGATCTTTTTCCATAAGGAAATTTTTGTCAGCTGGTCAGCAGGGAATAGGGAGGCCTCAGTGAATCCTTCTAAAGAATCGCGTAGAAGTCTATCGGCTTCAAGGCTATTTAACTCAGTATGCTTCATCATTTTCTCACGTCCATAAGTGTGTCTTTAGTTGAATTATAACTTAAACTCATTGATCAAACTATCTGCTTTTATCATTATTATAATAAATGATATTATAACTTGATTTAAAAATATATAAATGATACTGTAAGTTATAACACACGTACGTACGTATCGCTAATTGAAAGCGTATGCATTACGTAGAGTGGTCAAACTTATATCAAGGAGGAAATATATTGATTAATCAAATTAGACTTAAATTTATATTAGGTGCGGCATGTGCAAGTATCTTATTAATGACTGCCTGTAACGATAACAATGCAATTGAAACTGACGGGAGTGAACCTGATCAGAACATTGGTTCTAAAGGGGCAATGGAAAATTTTAGTGTAGGAGATACATTTGTAGCTACTGAACCTCTAAACCTTGAAATACTATATAGAGATTATCCGGATTATCCATATGATCCTCAATGGTTACTCTTCGAGGTGCTTGAGGAAGAACACAATGTCAGTTTTGATGTAACTTCTGTTCCGCTATCAGACTGGGATGAACGATTATCAGTTACAATGGCTACTGGTGATTTACCGGACTATTCGACTGATATTCATGTAGGAGATGAAACGGATTATATTGCAGGCGGGCAGTTATTACCTATCTCTAAGTACATAGAGCATATGCCTCACTTACAGGATAGAATTGATAATTGGGATGGAATAGAAGACCAGTTGAATAATCTTAGATATTCTGACGGAGAATTTTATGTTCTTCCTGGATTGAGAGAAAGTCCTGAAATGCCTTTTACATTAAAATATAATAAAACTGTCTTTGATCAATATAGCATTGACGAACCTCAAAACTGGGATGAATTACGATCAGCTCTAGAAGTACTGAGAGATGAAACTGATACCACACCTATGACTCTATGGTGGCAAGGAGGATCTCTTCTTAGTTTTTCAAGCGCCTCATTTGGTACTAGAGGAGGTTGGGGTCTCGGAGATGGGGCATTTTACAATGATGATGATGACGAGTTCGTTTATGGTCCTATGCAAGATGAGTATCGTGATATGATCACTTATTTTTCAGAATTAACAGCTGATGGATTACTTGATATAGAAGCTCTGACACAAGACGATCAGTTAGCAAGAAATAAACTGGCTAACCAAGAAGCCTTTGTGAGTTCCGGTAATGTCGGTACAATCAATATGGTGAATGATTCAATGAATGAAATTTATGGAGACGGAGAATATGAATTTGTAAGAATGCCTATACTTGAAGGTCCTAAAGGTAGAAGGCTTCACGATAGCAACTTTCATAATGGTAAAATGTTTAATGCTAACCTTGCAGAGAGAGATGACTTTTTAGCCATTCTTCAATTTTTAGACTGGTTCTATTATAGTGACGAAGCATCTGAATTCGCAAACTGGGGAGTAGAAGGCATCACTTTTGAAAAAACTGATGAACTACCAGGAGGATACAAACCCTTGGATCACATAAGGTTTGAGCATTTCAATCCAGGTGGAGAAGAAAGTTTGCAGGAAGATTATGGCTTTAATAACCCAGGATTTGCATATGGAGATCCAAATCACATTGCTTTATCAATAATGTCAGAAAATGAATTTGTGGTTCAAGAATATATGTCTGAAGCAGTAGAAATAGTCTATCCAGCTCCTAGATACCCTATGGATCCCGTACAACAGGAACAGGCAACACTATTATCTACCCCTTTACTTGATACAGTAGATCAATATACATTTAGATTTATCACAGGTCAATATAGTTTAGATCGTTGGGACGAATTTATGGATGAATTGGAGAGCCAGGGGGCCCAAGAACTAATAGACATAGTCAATGAAGCATATCGTAATCACCAAGACACATTAGGCGAAAACTAAATAGTATAACATAAGATCCTTAAACCTTCGTAAATATTCAAGAGATTGAAAGGAGGGGTAAGGGTCTTTTTACATTTTTCACAGGCCAAATCATTAATACATTGTTAAAATATTTCTTCGATGTTAAAATCATATTATATATTAGTTATTATAAAGTTCATTCCCTTAAATCTATGAACAAACTTATCAAGAGGGGACTTGTCTCATGCAAAAGAATAAAAAAGACCCTTCCATTACAAAGATAGTGCTGAAACTATTAGAATATCTGGTATTAATTGTCTTATGGGTTTTAGCCGCCTTTCTGATGTGGAGAGACAGCCGCATGGATTATTTTCTGATTAATTACATCAATGGCCGTGAAGTCAGTTCGGTTACTTTTAATGAAACCAGCTCAGAAGGGATTGAAGAATACACGGTTGACGAAGATATGATTGATTACTTTAATGCCAGTGTATCTGAAAATTTTTCTAACCTGGAAGACGTACTCGCTTACCCGCAAAGATTTGTTTACTGGCACATTGACATGACCAGACAGCCTTTCAGCAGTATTTCTGAAGACGCACACTCGGCAGAACTTGTTTTTACTAACGGCGATTCAGAAACATATTATTTTACAGAGTCTGAGTTCCAGGTAGAGGACAGATATTATACGCTGGAAAATTATAATCCATTCAGCTCATGGATGACGATCAGTGAAGACAGGGAGGCAGAATAAGAATGAGCCAACTACAACATTACGTATACAAGTCAGACGAGTTTACCCGGGGCATCAATGAATCATTTGAGAAGCAGCACGCGATAATAGACTTCAATAATTTCACTCACGTATTTTTGAAGAGAGATAGTGCCGTGCCTTTTCTAAAAGAATTCGCAGACTTTGTAAATACACACTATAGTTTACGTCTATTAATGTTTGAGACTTTTCAAGAATATCTCAAAACTGAAGACAAAGTCACTAATCTAATTGAGACTTCAGTTGATGTTCAGCTCTTCAAAAAGGATATTAGAGCGCTAAATAAGGAAAATGATTTTCCTCTATTTCTTCATTGTCTTGTAGACGAAGGCGGTTTGGAATATATGAGCGAGTATGAAGCTCTGTTACATGTGCGTGTGATTTCAGAGAGTCTGAAAAATATTAACAGCAACAAATTAAAAAATATAATTGGTTGCTGCCCTTCCTTATCAGCAGAAGAGGAGAGTGGGGAGGGAGGGTATATAGAGCACCTTTATTATATTCTCTGTATATACTTTGAAACTGGTATAAGACGGATCGACCCTATAAAAACAGTCTCAAATGTTGATTTAACAGTCTAAATGCTAGATTATTTTCAAATAATACGCATATAATTATCTGGTATTGATTAATGCGTGTATCAGCAGCAAGAACAATCTATATTTATTGTCTTTTATAAGTACCGATTTAATGAGTATATTGGGATGTTTTTAGGCTGTCAGGATTAAACTAAAGCCTAAAAACAAAGCTATGCATGATAAATAAAACTATAGTTTAATCGATTGACTGGATAAAAATCAGTCGATTTTAATACTGTATTAAAACAGTTATAGTAATGAAATTTGCGAGTTAAACAATTTACTAATCTAATAATTGTAAGCAAGCCATGAACATACATGAATCAAATCAAACTTGATGACTATAAGAATCAGATATATAGACTCAGCAATTAATCGCTACAGGATTATTTAAAAGCGTTTTAGCTACAGTAAGTTGAATAACTGTACGAGCAGAGATCTGAGCGCTTCTTATAACAAAAAATAATAATTAAATAATAGAATAAATCAGACTTAATACGCAGCTAAATAAAATATTGAAAAATTCATCGAAAAATAGGGGATTTTACTGAAAAAATGACGTGTCTTGTCTGAAGCTGCTTTTTCTTTATTTTAGTTTACATAATATATATTATACAAAGTAGAATATATAGATTTAAGGGACCCTCTCTAAAATTTAGATTGATTTTGAACCTCACGCGTATTAATCAGATAGTGTTTTAAATTGATTTGAATTTAAGTGGCATTTAACCGATTTCTCAATTCCATCTACTCAGATAGTCTATTGATCAATATTTAGTTTCTAAAAATAAAAACCAGCCGTCAGCAACCTTTGCGCTGCTCAGCTGGTTCTTTTTATTGAATTCTTAATGGCACACGTTTTTCTGGCGCTGGAAATGCTTCGTTTAACAGATTTATTTCTTCGTCAGTCAATTCGATATCCAGCGCTTTTCTATTCTGCAGCACGTGTTCTGATGACCCGGCTTTGGGAATGGCTGTCATCTGCTCCTGATGCATGACAAACGCCAGCAGCAGCTGAACAATTGAAATTCCCTTATTTTCTGCAATATTGTTGATGATTGGACTGTTGTAGACTTTATCTTTCAGATCCGGCTCCTGACCGATAATTGGGCAATATGCCATGATCGGAATATTGTTTTCCTTCATATAGTCATGCAAAACGACTTCAATCCCTCTTGAAGCTAAATGATACAGAACCTGATTGGTCTGACAGTTCTCACCGTTTCTTAGAGACAACAGCTCCTGCATATTTTCAAGATCAAAGTTTGACACGCCCCAGTCCCTTATCTTACCCTGACGTTTCAGTTCTTCGAAGCAGTCGACTGTTTCCTGCAGCGGAACATTGCCTGGCCAGTGCAGTAAGTACAAATCAAGTTCATCAACACCCATGCGTTGAAGCGTCTTTTCACATGAGTCGAACATGCGTTCTTCGCCTGCGTTTGTGGGATATACCTTAGATACTAAGAACAAATCGTCACGGTCCACGTGTTTGATCGCGTCGCCTACAACTTCTTCAGCTTTACCTTCTGCATACATTTCCGCTGTATCAATTAACGTCAGTCCGTTATCGATCCCGGTACGCAATGCCTCAATTTCATCATGGCGTTTATTATCATCTTCCCCCATCCGCCAGGTTCCTTGTCCGAGTTTAAGAACTTCACGGCCATTTGGAAATGTGATTGTTTTAGACATTCTTTCTTCCCCTTTCATTTCCTTAATCATTTCCAGTTTACCAGTTTTCTGACGGCTGCTGAAATGATAGCTACTAATACCTTAACAGATTTACTGCATGCTGTTTAATGTACTGACAAAATCACTGAATACGTTGCGAAATCCTGAGCCGTCTCCAGAAAAGGCACGGTCACGTACTGAATGATTGCTTCACCCATTGTGATGAAGTAAAACGCGCTCACTGACCCTTCCTCCTCGCCAGCCGGTGACTGTGAGGCTACCATCAGCTGATTGAATGTATCTCCGTACAGATTGACTTGAGCTACAGTGAAGACTTCCGGTTCCCTTTCAAGGATTTCATCAATTGTGATTAACGAAGTCAGTTCTTCATAAGTACTGGCATTTGTAATATCCACACTATAAAATGAAGGTGTAATGGAAGAAACATCAGCTCATCTTCAATATAGTAGAAAGACAATTCAGCTGAACGATCAGTGGTTTCTTCAGACAACGAATACCGGTAGAAAATCATTTTATCTGTTTCGGTAATCTCAATGACATCTCGTATCACATCGTTTCTATCCAAAATCTCATCTATCAGCTGGTCCATCTCTTCCAGCGTGCTCCCTTCATCCTCTGTCGATCCCGTCAGATCGCCTAAAGTGTAGGCTGAAGTAATGTCCTTATAGTCCATCCAGGCCTGATAGCCGGCCTCATTAGCAAACGTTTCTTTATCAATCAACGAATCGAAAGCGCTCACATTAAGTGGCATATTTTGGTTGTCCGATAGCTCATCTTTTGAATCAAAGGCCGTATCTTCAGTATCTATCTCCTCGGATGAATCACTTTCGTTGTCGGTTAATTCTGCATCCTCTGCCAGATCTGATTCGGAATCGGTTCCTTCGATAGCTGTAGAAGACGGTTCTTCACTATCTCCTTGTGCATCTGCCTCGCATCCAGTTAATAGTACCACGCCTGCCATTGCTAAAATCTGTCTCTTCATATGTTCCTTCTCCTCTGAGTATCCTTTACCCTGTCTATTATAAACTACTATGCGCATCCATATCTCTAGATACATGCTTCTTTCTAACGGAAAGCCCTTCACCTCTCCTTTCACAATACTTAGTGTATGTATTTTTAAAACCATAAAAATAGTCTAGCAAGTTATGAAAAATATTCCAGTATAAAGATTTGGATTTTATGGTTTATGTTGGGTAAAGATTACAATGATAAGCGAATAAGTTATGAAAAGAGATCAATGGATATAATGCATAGTGTTTTTGCCTTAACTCATTGGTAATATCCATCTGAGTACCATAGCTATCACGATTGCACCCTAACTCGGTATACTTTTACCGTCGGATACCATAGCTACAACATAAACCTGAAAATAAGCTCACCCTCTAAATCACAAAAAAGATCCTGCCTCTAATTAAAAGGCAGGATCAATGTATTATTTATATATTATACTAGTTCATCTGTTTCAATATTTGCTGATGATTGGGATACATCTTTTTTCCATAATCCTAATACTACTGCAGATATGATAGAACCGATAAGCAGAGCAGCAACAAAGAATAACGGATTTTCACCGATTCCGATTACGAAAAGGCCGCCGTGAGGAGCTGGGATGGCTACGTTCCATAATTGAGTCAGTCCACCACCGATTGCTGCACCGAGTATGGATGATCCGATGACTCTCATTGGGTCAGCTGCCGCAAATGGAATGGCTCCTTCGGTAATAAACGATGCACCTAATACAAAGTTGGATAAACCTGATTTGTGTTCGATATCCGTAAATTTAGATTTGAACAGAACAGTCGCAATGGCGATAGCTAATGGTGGAATCATTCCTCCGACCATTACTGCAGCCATCAGACTTCCATCTCCTGTGTCTCCAAAAATACCAATAGAGAAAGCGTAAGCTGCTTTATTGACAGGGCCACCCATATCAACGGCCATCATTCCACCCAGAACAGCACCTAAAATTACCGCATTGCCCGTTCCTAGATTTTCCAGGAAACCAATCATCGCATTGTTGATGACGGCGAAGAACGGACCAATCAGGAAGAACATTAGAAGACCAACTGCCAGCAGTCCTAATACTGGGTAAAGAAGAATCGATTTCAGTCCTTCAAGTGTCTTAGGTACGTTTTTAAGTGATTTTTTAATCAGGTTCATGACATAACCAGCAACGAAACCGGCTACTAGTCCACCAAGGAAACCTGCATCGCTTTCTACTGCAAGCAGTCCACCTGCCATACCCGGAAGGAGTCCCGGACGGTCAGCAATACTGTAGGCAATGTATCCAGCCAGAATCGGGATAAGGAACGTAAAGGCAGATCCACCGATCGAGTTAAGAGAAGTGAACAGAATACTGTCATCACCAAGCTGGGCTTCAAACAGGAATGAAATCGCCAGGAGAATTCCTCCACCAACGACGAATGGGAGCATGTGGGATACCCCGTTCATCAGATCTTTATAGATCGACTGCCAGC
The DNA here is from genome assembly GCF_900109325.1 of Alkalibacterium pelagium. Lineage (GTDB taxonomy): Bacteria > Bacillota > Bacilli > Lactobacillales > Carnobacteriaceae_A > Alkalibacterium > Alkalibacterium pelagium. The sequence continues at coordinate 48,502 of NZ_FNZU01000006.1, read as the reverse complement.
CGCTGCCACGTTCAGTATCATCTGAATCGCTTGAAGCTGATGAGCCTTCTGCCTGAAAAATAGGTGCATTGCCTGCGACGGCGCGTGTGATGAGTTCTTCAGACTTGTTGATGCCTTCTGAAACAGGTCTTTGTAATACAGGTTTCCCGTTGAAACGAGCCATATCCACTTTCTTGTCTGCGGCAACGATAACGCCGTCAGCCCGTTCGATCTCTTCAGCAGTCAGCTTGTTCTTCGCTCCATCTGTGCCGTTCGTTTCGACACGGATCTCAACACCCATCTCAGCTGCTTTTCGTTTCAATGCATCTTCTGCCATATAGGTATGGGCAATTCCAGTAGGACAAGCTGTTACAGCGACAACAAATTTCTGGTCGCTTCCTGCATCCTTAGCAGTTTCTTCTCTAACGACTTGTTCTTCTTCGTCTTCTTTAAAAAGATTCTGAACTTCTTCAGGTGTACGAACTTGCTTAAGGTCCGATACAACTGACTCGTCGACAAGCTTTCTGGACAAAGAGGCCAGTACTTGCAGGTGAAGGTCGTTTCCACCTTCAGGAGCCGCAATCATAAAGAACAGTTCAACCGGCTGGTTATCGAGCGCTTCGTATTCTACACCTTTAGTCGATTTGGCAAACAGAACAGCTGGTTCTTTTACCGCTTTATTCTTGGAGTGAGGCATGGCAATCCCATTACCCAGGCCTGTAGACGTCTGACTTTCCCGATTCATGATCCCGGTCTTGAATGTTTCTACATCGCTGATTACATCTTTCTCAGCAAGTCGCTGGATCATTTCATCGATAACGGCTTCTTTTGACGTTGCTTCAAGGTCCATAATCATTAAATCTTTTCTCAATACATCATTGATCTGCATTTACTTTTCCTCCCATTTTTCAACCGTCACAGTTTTTAGAACGGTCTGTATGTCTTTTTCTGTAGCCAAGTCTGCATTGAATGCTGTAGCTGATCCACAGGCCACACTGTAACGGAAAGCTTCTTTCGCATCATGCGTATCGCTGTACACGCCTGTGAAGCCGGCTACCATCGAATCACCTGCTCCGACAGAATTTACCAGCTGACCTTCTTCTGCTTTTCCGTGATAAATTTCATCCTTAGTAAACAGTACTGCTCCGTCTTTACCCATGGAAACAATTACGTGCTTGGCTCCTTTACTTACCAGCTCTTTTCCATAATGGATCAGTTTTTTATTCGAATCGATACGAGTCGAATACAGTGCTTCGAGTTCATGAATGTTCGGCTTAGCCAGAAGCGGCTGCTTGCTGAGAGCATCCATCAGTTCTTTGCCCGTCGTGTCTATGACGAATTCCGCCTGTTTCTCATGAATCCGTTCAATAAGGACTTGATAAAAATCATTCGGCATCCCACCTGGTTTACTGCCTGATAGAATGACGATATCTCCTTGGTTCAGATCGGATATCTGGTCGAGAAGGCGATTCTGATCATCTTTGGAGATTACTGGGCCTGCGCCGTTAAGCTCTGTTTCTTCCGATCCTTTGATTTTGACATTGATTCGTGTGTCATCCTCAACTTCTATAAACTGTGTACTGATCGTCTGCCTTTCTAATGTCTCTTTTATGAAAGCTCCTGGAAACCCTCCAATGTAGCCTAGAGCTATAGAAGGTTTGTCGAGGGTTTTTAATACGCGAGAAACGTTAATCCCTTTACCTCCAGGGAATTTCTGGCTTTTGTCAAAACGGTTCAAATCACCGAGTCTGATCTGTTCATCTGGAAAGATGACATAATCGATCGAAGGATTGAGTGTCACCGTATAAATCATATGTTCACCTCTATTACTTTAGTTAAATCTGCGACTGTTCTATTTTCTTCTGCAAGGGGTGTGGTAATGACTGTACAATCGTCTATGTCTGCGACTTTGGCAAAGGTGACTTCATTGAATTTAGTCGGATCTGCCAATACATACGACGCATTTGACTGTCGGATGGCTTTTTTCTTCACAGCTGCCTCTTCAATGTCCGGGGTAGTAAAACCAGCTTCGGCATCTACCCCGTTCATTCCCATAAAAGCTTTGGTAAAATGATACTCTCCCAGCTGATCTGCTGCAACTGATCCGATGACCGCTTTTGTCCGTTTCTTAATGCGTCCACCAATGAGTATCGCATCAATTTCGTAATCAGCCAGACGTGCTGCATGCGGAACACCATTTGTTACTATTGTAATATCCTTATCAGCAAGCAGTGGTATCATCTCATAGGTCGTCGATCCTGCATCCAGATAAATCACCTCATGTGCTTCAATCAGTGAGACTGCTTTTCTCGCAATCGCCTGTTTCTCCTGAGTGTTTTTGACTGTTTTGTCTTCCATTGATGCCTCATCAGTCGGCTGCCTCTTTCTTCTGGCTCCTCCGTGAATTCGTACAAGTCTGTTCTGATTCTCAAGCTCAGTTAAATCCCGTCTTATCGTTGATTCTGAATGATTGAGCTGATCAATCAATTCTTGAACTGTGACTGTGCTTTTCTCTTTCAGCACTTTTAATATATGAGCATACCTGTCTTCTGTAAGCACTTACCTCACCTCTTCACAACTGATTTTACCATATAAAACGTTCACAAACAATATTTAACGGTCATTTTCACTCAAATTCACTCACTTTATAAAAAGGATCTGTCGTGTTTCTGAAACAGAATATGTAATTAATTCAAAATATCGTTTTACATCTCTACGCATATTTGATAAGCTATTAATCAGGAACATTAAAATTATACAATTAAAGATTAGAACTGGATGAGGTGCGGAAATCATGAGTACTTATTTCATAAAGACCTGTAAGTCTGAAATAAGGAAAGGGAAATCTGCCGAAATGACTTGTTATTTACAGAGAATAAGTTGTTGGGTTGCATATGAACAATATGCAGACTGCCGTAAAGCGTGTGCTTAACGGAGTGCTTCCACTTGTTTATGATAGGTTATTTAAAACAAGTCGGCATTCCCGGCTTGTTTTTTTTATAGTCAAAAAGCTGTACGTTTTAAGCCGTCCGTTTTATCCAATCTGATAAAGGAGCGCCTATGAAAAGAAGTGTACTGAAGTTCGGCGGGTCTAGTGTGGCCGACTTCTCAAAAATTAAAAATATTGCGCAGTACCTCAAGGAACGTGTAGAAGCTGACGAGCAGCTGGTGGTGGTTGTCTCTGCTATGGGTAAGACTACTGACCAGCTTCTGGCATCAGTTAATGAGCTGACATCAAAACCGAATGATAAAGACCTTGCAATGCTTCTGACGACAGGTGAACAGCAGACGATCTCTTTCCTGTCGCTGGCACTCAATGATCTTAACGTCAATGCCAAGCCGCTCACAGGTTACCAGGCCGGCATCGAAACAATCGGTAAGCACCTTAAAAGTAAGATTTCATCAATCAAGACTGATCTGCTTGAACAGTTGTTTAAAGAGCAGAACATACTGATTGTGGCCGGTTTTCAAGGATTCAATAAAGCCGGTGAACTGACGACACTTGGCAGAGGCGGATCCGACACGACCGCTGTTGCCATTGCATCCGCCCTTGACTGCCCATGTGAGATTTACACGGATGTGACGGGTGTCTTTTCTACAGATCCTCGTGTCTACCCTGAAGCCAAGCGCTGGGACACCATCTCTTTTGAGGAAATGATGGAAATGTCAGCTCTTGGTGCAGGTGTACTGGAGACTAGAAGCGTGGAACTGGCCAATAATCACAATATCCCAATTTATCTTGGAAAAACACTCTCTAATGAGAAAGGAACATGGATCGTGCCGTATGATCAAATGCTCGAAAGAAAAGCTGTGACTGGTGTAGCTCTGGATAAAGAGATGGCCCATGTCACTATCACCTACCCTAACGAAAGTCAGTCCTTCCTGCATGACTTGTTCATCAAACTGGAAGAAGCTGAAATCAATATTGATATGATTTCTCAGATTCAGAATCAGGATGGCCTTCAGCTGTCATTTACATTTAAGGAATCGGAAGAAAGAGAACTGAACGAACTGTTCGACTCGCTAAAGTCGGATTATGATCGTCTCTATGTTAAAATCGAAACAACTTACTGTAAAGTATCAGTCATCGGGGCTGGAATGAGAGACATGACTGGTATCGCATCAAAAATTTTCAAGACTTTGATAGAATCTGATATCCCCTTCTATCAGGTCACCACTTCAGAAATTAGTGTCTCATATGTAGTCGATGGAGAAAACGGTGAAAAAGCGACACGTATACTCTGTCAGACGTTTGATTTATAAGAAAAGCGAAAGGATGATTTAACTATGGTATCACTAGCTCTAGTCGGAGCGACCGGCTTAGTCGGCCAGACCATGCTTCAGCTCCTGGACGAGGAATCGATTCCTTTTGATTCCCTTACCCTGTATTCATCAGCCCGTTCAGCTGGAAAAGAAGTAACCTTTAAAGGAAGCACGTATATAGTAGAAGAACTGACAAAAGAACATGTGAGAAACAGTCAGTATGATTATGTATTAATGTCTGCCGGAGGTGGAACAAGTCTCGAGTACGCTCCCCTCTTTGAAGAAACAGGGGCAGTTATTATTGATAACTCGAGTGCCTGGAGAATGGATGAGTCAGTGGATCTGGTCGTTCCAGAGGTCAACCGCGCATCATTGAAGCGTAAGCTGATTGCCAATCCAAACTGCTCCACTATTCAGTCAGTCGTTCCCCTGAAGCCTTTAGCCGACACATTCGGTGTCACTCGCGTCGCCTACACAACGTATCAGTCTGTATCAGGGTCGGGATGGAAAGGTATTGAGGATCTGGACCGCGGAGAAAAAGGCGAAAAGCCTCAGAACTACAACCACCCCATCTACCACAACGTCATTCCTCAGATTGATGTCTTTATGGAAGACGGCTACACTAAAGAAGAACAGAAAATGATCAAGGAAACACAAAAAATACTGAATCAGCCCGATTTGGACGTGACAGCAACGTGTGTTCGTGTCCCCGTTCCTCACGCACATGCAGTAGCAATGAATGTGACACTTGAAAAAGAAGCGAGTGTCGAAGAAATCAGACGGACGCTTGAGGGCTTTCCTTCTGTTGTACTGATGGATGACCCTGAAAACGAAATTTACCCTACACCGCTTGACGCTGCTCATAAAAAAGGCGTGTACGTTGGACGGATCAGAAAAGATCCAAGTCTGCCGAACTCGTATCATTTATGGTCAGTAAGCGACAATATACTGAAAGGCGCTGCTTGGAATGCCGTTCAGATACTTGACCAACTGATTAAAGGAGAGGAAAACTGATATGACCCGTTTATTCACAGGAACTGCTGCAGCCGTTACGACCCCTTTCATTGACGGTGCTGTTGACTACGACGCATTACGTGCTCATCTTAACTTTTTGAAAGAAAACAGCATTCAGTCTTTTGTCATTAATGGAACAACTGGAGAAGGCTCGACCCTGACAGCAGAAGAAAAACGCAACTGCCTGAAAATTGCTCTAGAAGTAGCCGACAAAGATATTCCGGTCATTGCCGGAACAGGATCGAACAATACGGCTCAGACGATCGCTGCATCCAAGGAAGCAGAAGACCTTGGTGTCGATGCACTGCTCGTTATTACGCCTTACTACAACAAGACCAGTCAGAAAGGTCTTGTGGCACACTTTACTGCCGTTGCAGATGCCGTGTCGATCCCTGTCGTCTTATACGATGTCCCGTCTCGTACCGGCATGACGATTGAACCGGAAACACTTGAGCTTCTGGCCAAGCACGATAATATCGTTGCCTTGAAAGATGCTACAGGCGACTTTGCGCACTTCAGCCGTCTTCAGGCCGTTGTGGACGACACCTTTTCTTTCTACAGCGGAAATGATGACCTGGCTCTTCCCTACTTCGCACAGGGCGGACATGGCATCATCTCAGTACTGGCCAATGCCTTGCCGAATGAATACCAGGAATTGTTTGAGCAGGCGACTACTGATCACAAAGCAGCACTCGAGACCCATCAGCTGCTCTTCCCGTTAGTGGATGCACTAGGTGTGGACGTCAACCCTATTCCGATCAAAGCCCTTGTCAGTCACCTGGGTTATGGCGAATACGAACTGAGACTGCCTCTTGTCAAATTGGAAGAAAATGAATCAGACGTGCTGATCAGTTTGTTTGATTCCATCAGAAAGGACGGATAATATGAAGCTGTTGTTAGTCGGTTACGGCGCAATGAATAAACGTGTCGCTGCACTGGCGGAAAAATGCGGGCATTCGATTTCCGGCGTGATCACACCAGTCGAAGAAGAGAACTGCCCTTACCCTCTTTTCACATCCTTTGATGATCAGCTGCCTGAAGCGGATGTTCTGATCGACTTTTCTCATCCGGATCTGACCAAGCGCATGCTGCAGTCTGATTTGACTGTCCCCATGGTGATTGCAACGACCGGAGAAAAAGATACACTGGTCAAATTGATGCAGGATAAGGCGGAATCCGCTCCAGTCTTCTTCTCTGCCAATATGAGCTACGGCGTGCATATTGTCACTCAACTCCTCGAGCATATCGCACCGCTTATGGATGCTTACGATATCGAAATGATCGAAAAGCACCATAATCAGAAAATCGATGCGCCAAGCGGGACACTTATCAAGCTACTTGATGCAATCAAGGAGAACGGCCGTCAGGATGCCAGGGAAGTTTACGACCGCAGTCAAGTCACCGAAAAAAGAGAGAAGAAAGACATTGGTATTTCCACCATCCGTGGCGGAACGATCGTCGGTGAACACGAAGTCCTGTTTGCGGGTGTAGATGAAGTCATTTCCATCAAGCATACGGCTCAGTCCAAAGACATTTTCGCTAACGGCGCTTTGACAGTGGCCGAAAAACTGATCAACAAAACTAATGGGTTTTATACCTACAATAATTTAGGAGTGTAAATAATGAAAGAATTCAGCGCAAAAGAAATCATCCAGTACATCAGTGACTCAGAAAAGACGACCCCCTTGAAAATTTATGTAAATACGGAAATGAAGAAGAGCGCGTTCCCGGACTCATTTAAAGTGTTCGGATCTGAAGGCAGCTATACGATTTTTGCTGACTTGAACGACTGGAAACCATTCTTCAATGAAAACAGTGACGCACTAGCTGATCTGGTCATTGAGCAGGATCGTCGTAATTCAGCTATTCCATTACTCGATGCAACAGAAGTTAATGCCCGCATCGAACCTGGTTCATTCATCAGAGAACATGCGGTCATCGGTGACAGTGCAGTCATCATGATGGGCGCAGTCATCAATATCGGAGCTGTCGTCGGAGAAGGCACCATGATCGATATGGGTGCTATTCTAGGTGGTCGTGCAATTACTGGTAAGAATGTTCACGTTGGAGCAGGCGCCGTTCTTTCCGGAGTCATCGAACCAGCCAGCGCCAAGCCCGTCGTCGTTGAAGACAATGTACTGATTGGTGCAAATGCAGTTGTACTTGAAGGCGTCACGATCGGCAAGGGCTCAGTCGTGGCTGCAGGTGCGATCGTCACTGAAGATGTTCCTGAAAATACTGTTGTAGCCGGTGTCCCTGCCCGCAAGATCAAAAATACAGATGAAGTCGAATCGGATAAAGTGGCAATCATTTCTGCACTTAGACAGTTGAAGAAATAAGATTAGCACCACTTAACATCATCTTATGCACCAGCTCAACTAACGCAATTATCATCATAAAAAAGAGACATCTGCAGACTGTCCGAATCAACTGGAGGATGACATGACTGACTTACTAGAAACAGCTACGAAACACAGACAGTTCCTACATCAAATCCCGGAGCTGTCCTTTAAGGAATTTAAAACAACCAACTATATAAGACAGCAGCTCAGCTATCTGGACATTCCCTACTTTGAACCCCTGGATACAGCTACGGTCGTCTATTTCAAGGGGAATTCTGGAGAAAAAGAAACGATCGGGTTCAGAGCAGATATCGATGCGCTGCCTATAAAGGAAGAAACAGATCTGCCTTATCGTTCATCCCATGAAGGCGCGATGCATGCATGCGGTCACGATGGGCATGCATCCATTCTTCTAACCTTTGCCGAGTGGCTCAAGGAACAGCATGACGCTGGACATTTACACAAGAATGTCATGCTGATATTCCAGCCGTCTGAAGAATCGAATGCCGGTGCGGATGCGCTGATTCAAGCCTTCCCTTTTGAAGAATACCACGTCTCACAGATTTACGGTCTGCACCTCGGTCCGGATATTCCGGAAGGCACCCTGGCGACTAAGCCAGGTTTTCTGATGGCCAGTGCAACCGAATACCGTATCCGTGTAAAAGGGTTGTCTGCGCATGTGGCTCAGAAAGATCAGGGCAGCAGCGCACTGGGCGCAGTAACTCAGATTGCAACACAACTCTCACAAGTTCAGCACTACTTCCTGAACGGGCTGCATCAGAATATTCTTCATATTGGAAAACTCTACGCCGGCGAAGCCATTAATACGGTTGCGACAGAAGGGTATATTGAAGGCACGATTCGTACGTACGATCCAGAAGACCTCGAACGCATAAAAGTTAAAATGGAAGAAATCATCAGCGCAACCGATTCATTATACAAAACTGAATCCAAGCTGACTGTAGCCAAAGGGTATCCGTCTGTCTATAATGATGACGAACTGATGATAACTGTGACAGAAAGCAGCAGACGTGCTGACTTATCTCTAGAATTGCTGAAAGAACCTTATCTGTTTGGTGAGGACTTCTCATTTTATTCGTCTATTGCCAAAACGAACTTTGCTTTTCTAGGTGTCAGAAATGAAGAAAAAGGATTCATCCATGGCCTCCATACTGCCTTGTTCAATTTTGATGAAGCGATGCTTGAAAAAGGTGTGTACTATTATCAGTCAATCCTTCATACGTTAGGAGCTTTGACATGACTGCACGATTGATCAGAAATCAGAAACGACTGGCTGAACAGGCCCGAAGCATTCAAAGTCAGGTCCAGACGATCGCAATTGTTAAAAACGATGCGTACAACTTTGGACTGAAAGATACTTTCGACGCCTTTTATCATGGAGGAATCCGAGCATTTGCGACAACAAATCTCAAAGAAGCCAAACGCCTCAGGAGTTATGACCCAAATGTCCTGGTACTGCTTCTCGATCCGTCAACTGCATTTGATGAACTTAGACAGCATGACATCACCCTGTCCATCCCCTCCTTCGAATTTTACTCAACTTATAGAGATGAGCTCGAGGGACTGTCGGTACAGCTGGTGTACAGAAATGATCTGAATCGATTAGGCTTCACTTCTTCTAAAGATATGCTGAAGGTATTAGAAGATGACCAGCTTGATGTTAATGGTATGTGGACTCATTTTGCTTATGCTGATGATTTCGAAACAGACCGTCATGCTAATGAAATCGCAAACTGGCAGGCTGTGCTGAGTGATCTAGATGACCATCTATCTGGTATGACTTATATCCATGCTCAAAACAGTGCGTCCTTTTTAAGAGAAGGCCTGCACGAGGGTCATACACATATCCGCGGAGGCGTCATTCTTTACGGGACACGCCCATATTATCAGGGCCTTGATGAAGCTATAGCAAGGCAGACCATTGAAGTCACCGCTAACGTGATAGAAATCACCGATGTACCAGCTGGACAAAATGCGGGATATTCCGCTGCTTTCACAGCTGATAAGCCTACTCGACTGGCAGTCTGCGATATCGGATACGGAAATGGACTGATCCTGTCCAGAAAAGACTTCCCTGTGCTGATCAATGACCAGTCATATCCAATAAAAGTGATGATGATGAGCCATTTGCTTGTTGAAATTGATGAGTCTGTCTCTGTTGGAGATGAAGTAGTCTTGTATAACGACCAGCTGCGATTTGACTGGTTTACTGAACATGGCGCCGGTTCCTTCTCACAGCAGATGGCTGCTTTCAACAAAGAAACTTTTGTGGAAGAGTTCATTCCATACTAAATACCGTATATACAATTTTTAATTCAATAAAAGAAGCAATGGGTGACCCTGTATTTTCGGGTTCTCATTGCTTTTTTTACGTTAAAGCAACCTTCGGGTACTGGATAGCCTAACAATTAAACCATAGAAAATGAACTGAAAGCTAGTCAAAATTCCTTAATTTATACTTAAATCTCTATTAAATTGTTCACCATTGAACTAAAGCTGTTTTTAATTAAAACATTATGACAAATACATGATATTTCGCTATTCATTAGTTAGTTTGTGAAATAAGTTTTATTTTAACGCCATTTTGTGATACACTCACACTATATAGGATAGCGATTACTTCGTTATGACCTGTTATTTTTTTATCAATTCATGTGAAAATATTCACTACAAAGGAGCGAAAACAGTGATTACCTTGGCTAGTTTTATATTTTTAATTCTGACCGCCCTGTTTATCTTGCAGTCAATGTTATCCAGTTCAATTCAAAACTTGAATATCTTTCTGCTCGCTATCATAGCCCTCTCAGCACTTTCTTTACTGTTCCAGATACGAGCTGAATGGACTGACATAAAGCGTGTAATCAAAGGTAAAGCGATAAGTTTGGAAAGGAGTTTGGTATACACCCTCACGGCTCTGACTGGAGGAACCTATTTAACCTTCTTCTTGAACCATTCAATCGGGATGGGTGGAGTTCTAGCATCCAGCGCAGTGGGCCTTATAGCAGCTTGGGCATTTAAAAAATACGCAGCAGCTATTTATTGTGGGTCGTTTATAGGTATGGCGTGCAGCATTATCTTCTCCAACCCTCTCTCGCTTTTACTTGCCAGCATCATTTCTGGCACCTTGTTTATTCTTTCTTCCAATATGTTTGTTGGTTTCGGAGGAAAACTTGGTTTCATGGCTTTTGCCGGAACCTATAGCGCTTCGGCAATTATCGGTACGCCCTTGAGAACAATTGATCCACTATCCAGAAACTTATACTTCCTAGTTTTTCTCTTTGTTATAATCGCAGGCATGGCTACCTATTTCCTTCAGAAAGCTCTCGACATAGATGCTGTGACAGCTTCTGCATTAGTGGGCCTAGTCATCGCCTTGTTGTTTCCAGACGCAACCCATGTAGTGGTAGTAGCTGCCTTCTGTGCAACTTTTGCTGGAATGGTATCCCCTGATAGAGTAACAACCTACCGTCAGATGCTCTTTTTAAGTATTCTGACAGGCATGCTCTTCGTAGCTGCTTTTTCCCTATTTGACGGATCAGGCGGAAAACTGGGAGCCATCGCCTTTCTCGCCACAGTCAGCGGATCAGGGATGATCACCGGGCTTAAACTAATCAGAAAACGACTCAACCGATCCACAGAAAAGTCATATTCCATTTAAATACAATAAAACACCCCTGCCGATAGGTTCAAAACCGTCAGGGGTGTTCCTTTATTGTTAATCAGATTAACTTAATGCTTTGGTCAATGGAGGAACAACTTGTTTCTTCCTTGATACAACACCCTCAAGAAGGATCAGGTCGTTGTCTACTTCTTTATCAAATGCTTCTGCTGCTTTAGCTTTCTGATCACCATAAACAAGGGCAACTGAGTCACTTTCCAGCACGTTTGTGATGACAAGCAGGAACAGATCGTAATCTTCAGCTTTACTTTGAGAAGCCATTTCCTCAAGCAGTTCGTCCTTGCGGTTAAGTACTTCATCCACATCGACCACATTGACTTGTCCAATACGAACAGTCAAGTCACCCATTGGGAAGTTCTTGGCATCCGAATTCAGGAGCTGATCAGCAGACTTGTCAGCGGTATTCGTACCAGCCTTAAGCAAATCTTTCCCGTATGCTTCAAGCTCAACACCTGCCAGCTCAGCCAGCTCTTTAGCTGCTGCTTCATCTTCAGCCGTACATGTCGGTGATTTGAGAAGTAAGGTATCTGAAATAATAGCTGACAGCATCAGTCCGGCGATGTCTTTAGGTACATCGATTCCGTTTTCTTTGTATAATTTCAAAATGATGGTGTTTGTGCATCCTACAGGCTCTGCTCTGTAATAAAGGGGATTAGCCGTCTGGAAGTTAGCAATACGGTGATGATCGACAACGGCTACGACGTCAACTTTATCGATATCTGATACGCTCTGCTGGGCTTCATTGTGATCGACCAGCATGACTTCATCTGCTTCGTCGGCAGCTGAAGAGATGACTCTAGGCGCTTTTGTGTTGAAGAAATCAAGGGCATATCTTGTTTCATCTGTAACCTCTCCTAAAGCAACGGCCTCTGTATTTTTACCTAACTGATTCTGCAGGTAAGAAAAGCTGATGGCAGAAGTGATTGCATCAGTATCGGGACTTTGATGTCCGAAAATCAATAGTTTACTCACTGTCATTCTCCTTTGTGATAAATGTCTTTAATATAAGAATATAGCAATTTAGTGAAAATTTCAATCAATGCAAAAAGAACTTTGCCATGATCGTCTAACGAATCTTAGACAGGCAAAGTTCTTTTTACTCAGTTTGTCTGATATTTGTAAGTCTTAAGAATACGATTGGCATTTTCAACTCGTTCAGCGGTTGGTGGGTCGATATGCTCCAGCTTGTACGGGATGCCCAATTCCTTATACTTATAGACACCCAGTTTATGGTACGGAAGGACTTCAACCTTCTCTACACTGTCCAGCTGATCTATAAAGTCACTTAACCGCTGCAGATACTCATCGTAATCAGAGCGTTCAGGGACTAAGACATGTCTCAGCCACATAGGCACATTTACTTCTGACAAATAATTGGCCATATCCAGGATGCTCGTATTGGGATGCATCGTATATTTTTTATGAATCTCATTGTCGATATGTTTGATATCCATAAGAACAAGGTCAGTGTATTGCATCAATTCCTGAAACCGACTGAAGAATGGCTCGTCATAAGTGAAGGGCTGTCCGCAGGTGTCCAAAGACATATGGATGCCTTCTGCCTTAGCGAGCTTGAAAAACTCGATCAGAAAGTCGATATGCAGCAGTGGTTCTCCACCACTTACTGTAATCCCACCTTCTTCACCCCAATAGTCCTTATAGTCAATCGCTTTTTCAAGCATTTCTTCGGGAGTGTACGGCGTGCCGCCTCCCATATTCCATGTATCGGGGTTATGGCAGAATTCACAGCGCATACGACACCCCTGCATAAACACCACAAATCGAATGCCTGGTCCATCCAGTGAACCGAATGTCTCGATTGAGTGTACATATCCTACTGTTTTTTCTGCCATTTGTTGTTCCCCCTATAAATAAGTCCCTTACCGACTTGTCTTACATGTTGTCATGGAATGTTCTGCTCAATACATCAAGCTGCTGTTCTCTCGTCAGTTTGATAAAGTTTACCGCATAACCAGATACTCGGATCGTCAGCTGCGGGTACTCTTCCGGATGCTTCATAGCATTTTCAAGTGTCTCACGGTTCAACGCATTAACGTTCAGGTGGTGCCCACCTTTTTTGACGTATCCATCCAGCATTGCTGAGAGATTACGTTTTTGAGTCTCTTCTTCTTTTCCTAATGCTTTAGGAACGATAGAGAAAGTATTTGAAATACCGTCAAGCGACTGGTCATACGGCAGTTTCGCCACAGAGTTCAGACTTGCAAGAGCACCGTTTGTGTCTCTTCCGTGAAGCGGATTGGCGCCTGGTGCAAATGGCACGCCTGCTCTACGTCCGTCTGGCGTATTTCCTGTCTTTTTACCGTAAACTACGTTTGAAGTAATAGTCAGGATAGATGTGGTGTGTACTGCATTTCTGTAAGTTGGATGTTTCTTAACTTTACTCATGAATGTCGTAAGCAGATCCACAGCGATCTGGTCAACACGATCATCATTATTTCCATACTTAGGATAATCACCTTCGATAATATAGTCGACAACGAGGCCACTTTCATCTCTTACAGTTTTCACAGTTGCATATTTGATGGCTGACAGAGAATCGACTGTAACTGAGAATCCGGCAATTCCGGTAGCCATAGTACGGACGATTTCTGAATCATGAAGAGCCATTTCGATGCTTTCATAGCTGTACTTGTCATGCATATAATGGATGATGTTCAGAGTATTGATATACATGCCTGAAAGCCAGTCAAGCATATCATCGTATTTTTCCATCACTTCGTCATAATCCAGTACTTCGGAAGTGATCGGACGGAATTTAGGACCGACCTGAGTTTTCTTCATTTCATCTACGCCGCCATTGATGGCATAAAGTAAAGCTTTTGCAAGGTTCGCACGAGCTCCGAAGAACTGCATCTGTTTACCGATCGGCATAGCAGATACACAGCAGGCAATACCATAGTCATCGCCCCATTCTTCACGCATAATGTCATCATTTTCGTACTGTACCGCACTACTTATGATAGATACTTTAGAGCAGTAGTTCTTGAATGCTGACGGAAGCTTAGTTGACCACAAAACAGTCAAGTTGGGTTCAGGAGCAGGCCCCAAGTTGCTCAATGTGTTCAGAAAACGGTAGCTGTTCTTAGTAACTAAGTGACGTCCATCGATTCCCACACCGGCAATTGCTTCTGTTACCCATGTCGGATCACCCGAGAACAGTTCATTATATTCTGGTGTACGAACGAATTTTACAAGACGCAGTTTCATGACAAAGTGATCGACGAGTTCCTGTGCTTCAACTTCAGTCATGATGCCTTCTTTAAGATCTCTTTCAATGTAGATATCAAGGAAAGTCGATGTTCGGCCTAATGACATTGCGGCACCATTCTGTTCCTTGATTGCGGCCAGATAACCAAGATACAGCCATTGGAACGCTTCTACAGCAGTCTTGGCAGGGCGTGAGATATCAAATCCGTAAATGTTACCCAGTTCTTTCAATTCGTGAAGAGCCTTAATCTGATCGCTCAATTCTTCACGTTTACGGATAATATCTTCGCTCATCATAGCAGTATCTGACTGTGCTTTATCTGCTTCTTTTTCTTTTAGTAAACGGTCGACTCCATATAGCGCCACACGACGGTAGTCACCGATGATTCTTCCGCGACCGTATGCATCAGGGAGGCCTGTAATGACACCAGTGCGTCTTGCGTCTCGCATTTCAGGCGTGTATGCATTGAACACTCCTTCATTATGAGTCTTTCTCCAGTCTCTGAAGATATGAGATAGATAAGGATCTACTTCAAAACCATATGATTCAGCAGCCTGTTCCATCATTCGGATCCCGCCAAACGGCTGAAGTGATCGTTTAAATGGTTTATCTGTCTGGAATCCGACAACTTTTTCTTTATCTTTAGTCAGATAAGCCGGTCCATGAGAAGTAATTGTCGAAACAACAGAAGTATCCATATCAAGAACTCCGCCTGCTTCACGTTCTTTTTTGTTAAGATCCATCACTTGTTCCCATAGCTCTTCTGTCTGTTGAGTTGGGCCTTCCAAGAATGACTCATCACCATCATAAGGGGTGTAGTTACTTTGAATGAAATTACGGACATCAATGGAGCCTTTCCATTTCTTACCTTTGAACCCTTCCCATAAAGCTTCCAAAGTCATCTCATCAGTGCGTTGCTTTTCCATAGTCGATTCTCCTTTGTCTTTCACGTTTTTCTACATGTTCACTTTATCACATTAACTCACTTTATACAAGTGAATCTTTGAACATTAAATGACAATAAGTAAGGAACTGACCGCCACATCATTATTGCTCACTCTATCACAATATGTCACAAAATGGACACAATTTCAATTTTTAGCAAGCGATTTCACTGTGTTATGATGTGCATGTAAAAAGATAAAAACATCTCAAGTGTTGAGCAGACAAGCTTTCTTCATTTTTCATCTTTATAAGACGGTAAAATTGGAGAAAGACTTATTTTAATCTAAACTTGCTCAATACTTCACTAACTAAATGGAGGGAACCCATTATGGTAAAAGTATTAGACAAAACTAATAAAGTAACAGATGTACAGAAAGATATCGATCAGTTAGTCACGAAGGCTAAAACAGCTCTCGATAATATGTACAAACTTGATCAGGAACAGATCGATAATATCGTGAAGGAAATGGCTCTGGCTGCTCTTGATCAGCATATGCCTTTAGCTAAGCTGGCTGTAGAAGAAACAGGACGCGGTGTATATGAAGATAAAATCATCAAAAACCTTTTTGCTTCAGAATACATCTATCACAGCATCAAGCATGACAAAACGATTGGCGTGATAAATGAGAACCTTCATGAAGGCACAGTGGAGATTGCTGAACCGGTCGGTGTCATTGCCGGCGTTACGCCAGTAACCAACCCTACTTCCACAACGATCTTTAAATCTATGATTTCTATTAAAACAGGTAACCCGATCATTTTCGCTTTCCACCCTTCTGCTCAGAAATCCAGTTCAGCTGCAGCACGTGCTGTTTATGAAGCAGCTGTTAAAGCGGGTGCGCCGGAAAACTGTATCCAGTGGATCGAAAAACCGTCTGTTGAAGCGACACAGACCTTGATGAAGCACGACGGAGTAGCTACTATTCTCGCAACTGGCGGATCAGGCATGGTTAAATCAGCATACAGCTCAGGAAAACCTGCTCTTGGTGTAGGTGCCGGAAACGTCCCTTGCTACATTGAAAAGACTGCAAATGTCAAACGAGCCACTAACGACCTGATTCTTTCCAAAACATTCGATAATGGAATGATCTGTGCTTCTGAACAAGCTGTCATCGCTGATAAAGAAGTATATGAAGAAGTGAAATCACAGATGATCGACAACGGATGCCACTTCCTGACTAAAGAGGAGCGCCTTAAAGTGGAACAGCTGATGGTATCAGAAGATAATCACTTGAATCCGGATATAGTCGGACGTTCAGCATATCAGATTGCTAAAATGGCAAACGTAAAAGTGCCTGAAGATACAAAAATTCTTATAGCTGAATACCCTGGTGTCGGAAGAGATTTCCCTCTTTCAAGAGAAAAACTAAGTCCAGTACTAGCTGCTTACAAAGTCAACAGTTCTGAAGAAGGAATCAAACGTGCTGAAGAAATGCTTGCCTATGGTGGTCTAGGTCACTCAGCAGTGATCCATTCTAACAATGAACAGGTGATCAGCGAGTTTGACCGCCGCATGAAAGCAGGCCGTCTGATTGTCAATGCCCCGTCATCTCAAGGTGCTATCGGTGATATATACAATGCTTATCTCCCTTCCCTAACTCTAGGATGCGGATCGTTTGGAGGAAACTCAGTGTCAACTAACGTCAGTACCATGCACTTAATCAATGTGAAGAAACGTGCGAAACGTACAAACAACATGCAATGGTTCAAGATCCCACCAAAAGTCTACTTTGAACGTAACTCTGTCCAGTATCTGGCTAAAATGCCTGACATCAAGAAAGCTTTCATTGTAACTGACCCAATGATGGTCGAACTGGGCTATGTTGACCGTGTCCTTTATCACCTGCGTAACCGTCAGGAGTATGTTCACTGTGAAATATTCTCTGATGTTGAACCGGATCCATCTAAAGAGACTGTTTTAAAAGGTGCAGAAGCAATGGCTGCTTTCCAGCCGGACGTCATCATCGCCTTGGGTGGAGGTTCTCCAATGGATGCAGCTAAAGGAATGTGGCTGTTCTACGAGCACCCAGATACAGACTTCAACGGCATCAAGCAGAAATTCATGGATATTAGAAAACGTGTTTACAAGTACCCTACTCTTGGAGAAAAGGCACAGTTCGTAGCTATCCCGACAACTTCTGGTACTGGTTCTGAAGTAACGTCGTTCTCCGTTATTACTGATACTGAAAAATCAACCAAGTATCCTTTGGCAGACTACGAGCTGACTCCTGATGTTGCGATCATTGATCCTCAGTTTGTTATGAGTGTACCAAAAGTGGTTACAGCTGATACAGGTATGGATGTCCTGACTCATGCGATTGAAGCTTATGTGTCAAATATGGCCAACGACTACACTGATGGTCTGGCAATTAAAGCAATCCAGCTGGTATTCAAGCACCTGCCTACTGCTTATCACAATGGTGATGACGAAGTAGCCAGAGAAAAAATGCACAACGCATCAACGATTGCCGGTATGGCCTTTGCAAATGCATTCCTGGGAATCAACCACAGTCTGGCGCACAAACTGGGTGCTCAGTTCCATATCGCTCACGGACGTGCCAATGCGATCCTCATGCCTCATGTAGTCCGCTACAATGCGAAGAAGCCAACTAAATTTGTTGCCTTCCCTAAATATGAGCACTTTATTGCAGACGAACGCTATGCTGAAATTGCAAAAGCTCTTGATCTTCCAGCAAGCACGACTGAAGAAGGTGTCGAAAGTCTGATCAAAGCCATCTATGATCTAGCTAAGGAACTTGAGATTCCAATGGGCATCAAAGACAACGGCGTTGATAAAAAAGCTTTTGAAGCAGTTGTTGACGACATGGCTGAGCGTGCATTTGAAGACCAGTGTACAACAGCTAACCCTAAAATGCCATTAGTTAAAGAGCTCGCAGAAGTTTACCGTGCAGCATTTAAAGGCTAAATCATTGCTTAGTTAAACTATTTTCATCAGACAAGACTGATCACTCGGTCTTGTCTTTTTTGTATATCAGTCAGTTACAATCGTCCACCCTACTCTACTGACCAATAACTATATTTTTGAACAGGTCGTGCTAACGACAGCATATTATCTAGAAGTTACTCAAGCTTCAATTACAAGAGGGGTACTGGCACTTTCGTTCTTATTCACCTGCCTAAAATATAAGTAAAGACTTTTTAGTTATAGTATAGTTAGCCGTCAAGTAAGTAAGCTACAACTAGACCCTTTCTACTTGTAGTTTAAATAATTTATTGACAAACATCTTCTCTTAGACCTATTCTAGTTGAAATTAAAGCATAGTTTTTACGATAAGCTAGAACTAGATGCCTCCTAGTTTCATTTTAAGTCTGATAGGTTGGATGAAAGTAGAAAGAGAATCTTTCTACTTCTACTTCATCTTTGGATTGACTGGTCGAAGTAGAAGTAGACTGTATAACTCATTGCTTAATGATATGTTGGCAGGAACGATTCTTTACCTTCCAGCTATGTTCTCTATGATATACATGCTAAAATCATAAAAAGACCATCGAGAGGAGCTGATCCATTGCAGCAGCGCAAACGGACATTTCTTATTTTTTATCTTCTGATAGCTATTATCATTGTTGGAACAATCGGCTATTCGCTTCTACTGGATATCAGTCTGATGGATGCGATTTATATGACCGTTATAACGATGTCCACTGTCGGATTTCAGGAAGTCGCCCCACTGACAGCTCCAGCCCAGCTGTTTACGATCATACTGATATTCTTCAGTCTGGGGACGATCGGGTACACCGGGTCACAATTGATCGGTTTTTTCTTTGGCGGGCGATTACAGGAGATTTGGAGGGAACAGAGAATGAAAGACCAGTTAAGTGAAATGAAGAATCACATTATTGTCTGTGGAGCTGGAGAAACAGGACGTCATGTGATCGAATCACTGGAAAAAGAAGATGTCGACTTCGTGGTGATTGAATTTGAAGAAGAAAAACTGGAAGCTGTAAAAGAGTACAGTTCAGTAATTGCGTTTCAAGGTGACGCAAAATCCGACGAAGTGCTCGAAAAAGCGGGGATTTCAAGAGCTAAGGGACTAGTGGCTTCACTAAATAACGATGCGAACAACTTATATACCGTTCTGTCCGCCCGTCAGCTCAATCCTGATTTAAATATCGTCGCTAGAGCGATCACTCACGACTCTCATGAAAAACTGATTCGTGCGGGGGCTGATAAGACAGTTTCGCCAAACGAAATCGGTGGGCACCGTATGGCTTCGATGCTGTTGAAGCCTTCTGTCATCGCCTTTCTGGATACAATTACCCATTCCGGGAAGATCGATCTTAACTTGAATGAAGTCGTCATTCGTGATGGCTCAAGACTGAGTCATAGAACGCTTATGGATGCCAATATTCCGGAACAGACAGACTTGATCATCATTGCAGTCAAGGAGAATGACAATGCGGTGGACGGAATCATATTTAATCCGACGAAAGAGTACATGCTCAAACCGGGTCAGACACTGATTGTCCTGGGAGAAGATGCTGATTTGAATAAGCTTAAGAAATTAGCAGAAAGCTGAATACTTTGAATGATTACTAATTGATTTCACCAAAATAAAAAAACGAGCCGCTTTTCTATTGATGAGTAGAGCGGCTCGTTTTTTTATAGTTCAGAAAAAATAATACTAATCGCTGGCATCCAGCTTCACGTCACGCATTTATAACTTAACTTTCTTTTTCCTCTTTTTCGATTTCAACTGTTTTTGCCTTGTAGGCATCTACTGGTGTTCCGTCAGAATCTTCATCAAAAATAAAGGAGCCGTTACTGTAACGGTCACTGTAGGAATAGTCTTTCGGCACAAGAAGCTGTCTGGCATTCTTGTCCGTGACGATCGTCCATTCATTCTGATCGTCATCTACATCGATTACTAAAGATACACGATGAGGTTTGTTCTTCAGTTCTCTAAGAACCATCAGTCCCCGCTTCGCACGGGAAATCAGGTCGAAATCTTTCGCATTCATCTTCTTGACTGCACCTCTATGCGTTAACAGCATAATGCTCTTGTTCCCTTCTTCAGGATTGAATACGATACCGTTCACCACATAGTCAGTTTTCTTCAGATTGATCGATTTCACTCCACTGGCTCCTGCCCCTACTGTAGACACTTCAGACAAGTTATACCTCAGGCCGAAACCAAGATGAGTAATCAGGAAGACGTCCAGTCCGCTGTCATCATCAATAAGATAGACGGACAGACATTCGTCAGTTGCTGATTTAAGTTTAATTGCTGTAGCAGACCGTGAGCGGTAAGTCCGTTTCGGCTCATACTCAGACGCTAACGTCTGCTTGATGTAGCCTTCCCTAGTAATAAAGACGAATCGCTGCTTGTCGCTGAAGTCATCCAGTCCGAAGGCCGCAATGATTTTTTCGTTTGGCTCCAGACCAATACTTTGAGAAATGTGATGGCCGAGATCTTTCCATTTGATATCTGGAATCTCATGGACAGGCCGGTTGATCACATTCCCTCTGGAGGTAAACAGGACGACCTGCTCGAGTGTCGACATCTTTTCTGTAAAGAGCGAGTAGTCTCCTTCTTTCAGTCCGATTTCTTCGGGAGAAGACGCCCCATACGATCTCAGGCTGGTTCTCTTAAGGTAGCCGTCTCTGGTGACAGAAACAATCACTTCTTCTTCGGCTATCAGCACTTCTTTTTCTACTTTTAATTCTTCAATTTCTTCTTCAATCACTGTTTTACGATCCTGGGCATAAGTTTTGCCAATTTCCTTCAATTCTTTCCGGATGACGTTGTTCAGTGTCTTTTCGTCAGTCAGGATTTTATTATACTCATCGATTCGTGCGTTCAGCTCTTCTGCCTCTTTCTGCAGCTGAGTTATGTCTGTATTAGTCAGACGGTAAAGCTGCAGACTGACAATTGCCTCTGCCTGCATGGCAGTGAAGTCATAGGCTTTGATGATATTGTCTTTAGCATCAGATTTGTTGGCGCTCTGACGGATCGTCTTGATGACCTGGTCCAGAATTGAAATAGCCTTGATCAGACCTTCAACGATGTGTGCCCGTTTCTTATCCTTGCTTAAAAGGAATTTTGTACGCTTAATAATTACATCACGCTTATGCTTCAGATAGGCATTCAGTATTTCTCTGATTCCGACCTGCTGAGGACGTCTGTCACTGATGGCGATCATGTTCAAGTTATAGGAGACCTGAAGATCTGTATTCTTGAACAAGTAAGTCAGGATTCCTGCTGCAGGTGTATCTTTTTTCAGTTCAATAACTATCCGAAGGCCGGTCCGGTCAGTTTCATCTCTGACGTCAGCTATGCCTTCAATTTTTTTATTCAAACGAATCTCGTCCATTTTACGCACAAGGGTCGCTTTGTTGACTTCGTAAGGGACCTCTGTAATGACGATCTGCTCTTTTCCGCCTCTCAAGGACTCAATTTCAGTCCTGCTTCTTACAACTATCTTACCCTTACCTGTCTTATAAGCAGACTTGAGCCCCTTGACACCTTGAATGATGCCCCCTGTAGGAAAATCAGGCCCTTTGATGAAGTCCATCAGTTTGTCTATCGATGCATTCGGGTGAGACACCAGATACACGCAGGCATCGATCACTTCTTTGAGATTATGAGGCGGGATGTCCGTCGCATAACCTGCAGAAATCCCAGTTGCTCCATTAACCAGGAGATTTGGAAAACGTGCCGGAAGTACAGTCGGCTCATTCGTCGTATCATCGAAGTTGAGTACCAGCTCGACCGTTTCCTTATCGATATCCTTAAGCAATTCGGACGCAATTTTTGACAGTCTAGCTTCCGTGTAACGCATGGCAGCAGGCGGATCGCCATCCATGCTTCCGTTGTTCCCGTGCATATCGATAAGTGGCGTCTTCATCTTCCAGTCCTGACTCATTCTTACCATCGCTTCGTACACACTGCTGTCTCCGTGCGGGTGGAAGTTACCGATGACGTTACCGACTGTCTTGGCTGACTTTCTGAACCCTTTATCCTGAGTGTTGCCTTCAGAAAACATGGCGTAAAGGATACGTCTCTGAACGGGTTTTAGTCCATCTCTGATATCCGGAAGGGCCCGTTCCTGAATGATGTATTTTGAGTACCGGCCGAACCGGTCACCCATGACCTCTTCCAAGGTCAGTTCTTGTACTTCTGCTCTCTCTTTTGTCATGTCAGTCATTCAAACCTTTCTTGCTATTGGATTGGGTTTTCGAGTTCATCCATAACCTCGTTCGTTTCGAGAATGCTCCCTTCTTCTTCCAGAGAAAACTCGACATTGTCTTCGATCCATTTTCTTCTCGGATCGACTTTGTTCCCCATCAGGACAGATACGCGGCGTTCTGCCTGGGCGAGATCATCAATCGTTACTCTGATCAGCGTTCGGGTAGCGGGATCCATCGTTGTTTCCCATAGCTGGTCAGCATTCATTTCTCCCAGACCTTTATAACGCTGGATCATATAGTTCTTTGCGAATGATTTCAGCAGCTGATCCAGTTCGTCGTCAGTCCAGGCATATTCAATAACCTCACTCTTCCCTTTACCTTTAGAAACTTTGTAAAGAGGTGGAAGTGCAAGATAGACTTTACCTGCTTCGATTAGTGGCCTCATGTATCGGTAGAAGAACGTCAGAAGCAGCACCTGAATATGGGCTCCGTCCGTATCTGCATCTGTCATGATCACGATCTTGTCATAGTTGCAGTCCTTCAGATCGAATTCCGGACCGACACCAGCACCGATCGTATAGATCATTGTACTGATTTCTTCATTTTTCAGAATGTCCTGCATGTTTGCTTTTTCAGTATTAATGACTTTCCCTCTAAGTGGAAGAATCGCCTGGAACTTTCTATCTCGTCCCTGCTTGGCTGATCCACCCGCTGAGTCTCCCTCAACCAGATAAAGTTCATTTTTGCTGGCATCTCTACTTTGGGCAGGAGTCAGTTTGCCGGACAATAGGGTCTCTTTGCGTTTGCGCTTTTTGCCGTTTCTGGAGTCTTCCTTGGCTTTTCTGGCAGCTTCTCTAGCCTCTCTAGCCTTAATAGCTTTACGCACGATCTGCTGGCTCATTTCGCCGTTTTCAGCCAGATAGAAGTTGAACTGCTCTGAAATAACTGTATCGCAGGCGGTACGAGCTTCAGTTGTTCCCAGCTTGCCTTTTGTCTGACCTTCAAACTGAAGCAGATTCTCAGGAATACGTACCGAAAGAATAACAGCGATCCCTTCTCTGACATCCGTTCCTTCGAGATTCTTGTCTTTTTCCTTCAGCAAACCGACTCGTCTGGCATACTCATTAAAGGTTTTTGTAATTGCTGATTTCGCACCGATTTCATGGGTTCCGCCATCTTTTGTGCGGACGTTATTGACAAAGCTCAGGACGTTTTCAGAATAGCCATCGTTATACTGAAACGCACATTCCACTTCGATCCCGTTGTATTCGCCATCAAAGTAGGCAATCGGCGTCAAGGTATCTTTTTCTTCATTTAAATAATGAACGAACTCTTTGATCCCTTCTTCATAATGAAAAGTCTCCATAGCATCCTTGCGTTCATCTGTGATTGAAATCGTCATGCCTTTCAGCAGGAAAGCAGATTCTCTAAGCCGTTCACTCAATAGGCTGAATGAATAGTCAGTGGTAGAAAAGATAGCAGGATCAGGTTTAAAGTGGACAGTCGTACCTGTTTCTTTTTTGCCGGCTTTCTTTTTAGTGAGTTTACCTTTCGGCTTTCCACCGTTCTCGAAACGCTGAGTGTATTCAAATCCGTCTCGTCTGACAGTGACCGTCAGCCATTCTGAAAGCGCGTTGACGACAGAAGCCCCAACTCCGTGCAGGCCTCCCGAAGTCTTGTATCCTCCATCCTGACCGAACTTTCCTCCGGCATGCAGGACAGTGAAGATGACTTGAATAGACGGAACGCCTGACTGATGCATTCCAGTAGGCATACCGCGCCCGTTGTCTTTTACGGTTATGCTGTTATCTTTATGAATAGTGATGTCGATCTCTGACCCATAACCGGCCAGGACTTCATCTACGGAATTATCAACGATCTCATAGACCAGATGATGTAACCCTCTTGAATCGGTCGACCCGATATACATTCCCGGACGTTTTCTAACCGCATCCAGGCCTTCCAGTACTTGAATTGCATTATCATCGTATTTATTCATTGCCATTCCTTACAGTCTCCTTTATGCATTCGCTTACTGCTGGTAAAGCATGCGTGGCTCCAGACTCATTATACTTTTCAAAATGAAAAGTACAAGCATTATTAATATTACCATACCTGAGGCATTTTTTGTAAAAAACATTTGTTCCTCTTTTGTCGAGTATTTAACTCCAGCTCTAGTTTAATCAAATTCTACTGTCGATCGGTCTCTGGACATGGTAAAATAATTCCTAGTGCAGGACATGAGTTAAGGAGGAAATAAGTTGAGTAATATACTCATTATTGTAGTTGCCTATCTTCTGGGATCCATCCCCTCAGGTGTATGGGTCGGAAAACTATTCTTTAAAATTGACATCCGTGAACACGGAAGCGGAAATATGGGAACGACGAATACCTTTCGAGTCCTTGGAGTAAAAGCCGGTACAATCGTCATGATACTTGATATCGCCAAGGGAACACTAGCTGCTCTCTTACCGGTCTGGCTGGGTTTAGGACTCCATCCAATGATTACCGGTATCTTTGCAGTGCTCGGTCACGTCTACCCTATCTTTGCAGGATTCAATGGAGGTAAGGCTGTAGCAACCACTGCTGGTATTGCTCTAGGTGCTCAGCCATTATTTGTAGCCATTCTGATTGCCTTATGGGCAGGTATACTGTATCTTTCCAGCATGGTCAGCTTGGCCAGCATCATCACCTTAGTGGTTGCTGCAGTGGCTTCACTATTTATCGGAGATTGGATTTTTGCAGTGATCGTCTGGATCGCCATGATACTTATTGTTGTCAGACACCGGTCAAATATTGAACGCATCAGAAAAGGCGAAGAAAACCGTGTACCGTTCGGTCGCAACAGTTCAAAAAAATCATAAAACTGTTAGCTAGTTACTGTTCATTAGATAATAATAGAGTCAGTATACTAAACCGGTTAGACAGGTGAAATCCCTCTGACCGGTTTTCTTTATAATGAGCAGCTCAAAGTCTTCATAATATGTGCGATTCGCTAGGCGAATCGTTTCCTTATCAGATCTAAGATCTCTATTCTAGACTGGAGAGGATTGAAGGATTTCCGACGGGGATGAAGACTCTATCGATGAAGGGCTAACTAGAGTTTTGGATGGCTTGAACTGGCTCTCATGCCGTTAGAACCGGGCTACTTATACTTTAGACTGACTGACCGGAAATAAACTGTCGCTGGACCTCTTCTAGTTATAGTTTAAAGGTGTCAGACGGATTAAATTTCTTTTAGAGGCCTCCTAGTTGGAGATTTGATTAAATAATCAGCCTAAGATGCTGTTAAACATCCTCTCGTTACAGTTCAATCGGTTAATAGGGGCAAGAAATTCAGCTAAAGTCCGCTCTACTTGTAGTTCATCAAGGACATTACCTGTTAAACTGTCACTATGACACGATTATTCTTCATCAGACGATAATTAACTGAAAAAAAGCATTGAAGCTGCCGGACTTTCCGAACAGCTTCAATGCTTTTTGATTTCTAGTTACCCTTATTGAAACGATAAATCGACTTGTTACAGAATATAACGGCTCAGATCCTTGTTCTCGACGATGTGGCCGATTTTGTCCACTACGTATTTCTCAGTGATCTTGACTTCGCCCATGCTCATATCCGGTGATTCGAATAGGAGGTCTTCGAGTAGGCGTTCCAGGATAGTATGCAGGCGGCGTGCTCCAATATTGTCCGTAGATTCGTTCACTTCAAAGGCAATATCGGCGATCTTTTCAATCGCCTCCATCGTAAATACTACATCGATATTCTCTGTACCCAACAGTTGACGGTACTGTTTGATCAGTGCATTCTGAGGTTCAGTCAGAATCTTGACGAAATCTTCATTAGTCAGATCGTTCAGCTCGACACGGATCGGGAAACGTCCCTGAAGCTCAGGAATCAAATCACTTGGCTTGGACAAGTGGAAAGCACCAGAACCGATGAAGAGGATATGGTCAGTGTTAACTGTCCCAAATTTTGTACGCACACTTGATCCTTCAACAATTGGAAGGATGTCTCGCTGTACGCCTTCTCTGGATACCTGACCACTGTTCTGCTGACCTTTAGAGGTGATTTTATCGATCTCATCAATAAAGATGATCCCGCTGTTTTCTGTCAGATGAACTGCGTCTGCATTAATGTCTTCCTGATTGATCAGCTTGTCCGCTTCTTCTTCAGTGAAGATCTTGACCGCTTCCTTGACAGTCACCTTACGCTTAACTTTCTTCGTTGGTGTAAGTGCCCCAAATGTCTCAGACAAGTCGATACCCATGGATTCCATAGGTGCACTCATTGGATTGTTCGGCATTTTTTTCTTTTCTTCGACTTTGATCTCTACTTCGCGGCTGTCCAGCATGCCTCTAGAAATCTGTTCCTTCAGTTCATCGCGTTTGGATGAAATTTCGGAGGTAACGGTTTCCTCTTCTTCTTCCTGGTTCTGAGGAAACTGGTTAGGATCCATGCCCATACCTCTGAACATACCGGCTAGTGGATTATTGTCGTATGCATTTTTTTCTTTCTTGATTCCCGGAGCCAATGCTTTAGCTACACGGTCGATTGCTCTTTTTTCAGCACGGCCTCTGACATTTCTTCTGTACTCTTCTTTGACTAGCTGAACAGCAGATTCTGTCAGGTCACGCACCATGGATTCGACGTCGCGGCCGATATATCCCACTTCCGTAAACTTCGTCGCTTCGACTTTAATAAACGGTGCATCCACGATAGCTGCCAAACGTCTGGCTATTTCAGTTTTACCAATCCCTGTAGCACCGATCATCAGAATATTTTTAGGGGTGATTTCCTTCTGCATGTCATCGTCCAGCTTCAGGCGACGGTAGCGATTGCGCAGGGCAACAGCTACGGCTTTTTTAGCATCATTCTGTCCAACGATGTATTCATCCAGGCGGCTTACGATCTCTCTAGGGGTCAAATCTTTTCTTGTTCTCATATAGTCCGTCTCCTTACAGTTTTTCCGTTACAATATTATGGTTGGTATAGACGCAGATATCCGCTGCAATAGTCAGGCTGTCTTTCGCAATCGTTTCAGCAGAAAGACCATCGCCGTACTTTTTCAGTGCACGGGCTGCTGAGAGAGCAAAGTTGCCACCTGAGCCAATTCCCAGAATGCCATCGTCAGGCTGGATCACTTCGCCGTTTCCTGAAATAAGCAGCATCTGTTCCTTGTTCATTACAATAAGAAGGGCTTCCAGATTCTTCATCATCTTATCTGTGCGCCATTCCTGTGCCAGTTCCACAGCCGCACGCATCAGGTGACCATTATACTGATTCAGATACCCTTCAAATTTTTCTTCAAGAGTAAAGGCATCTGCTACACTGCCTGCAAATCCAACTAGAACTTCATTGTTGTAAATTTTTCGAACTTTACGCGCTTTGCCTTTCATCACAACTTGCTCACCCATTGTGACTTGTCCATCTCCAGCCATCGCACATTCACCATTGTGCTGGATTGCAAGTATCGTTGTTGCATGAAATTGTGTCATGTTCAAACCTCCGTCATTATCTTCCTATGCTTTTTAAATTACTCATAGTTCCATTAACCAATGTATAACCTTTTCTTTATATTGTAAAGAGCAAGATCCTGAAAGGTTCAACCTAACTGACCATAAAAGCCAGTCTATGAGGATCAATCATTAGGCTCTAGGGTGGAAGGCATTATAATCTTTCTGCAGGTGTTCTGTCGTCACATGCGTATACACTTGGGTAGACGACAGACTTTTGTGCCCCAGAAGCTCCTGAACGGTCCGAATATCAGCCCCGTTGTTGAGCAGATGAGTAGCAAAGGTATGCCTCAGCATATGCGGGGATATTTTATTCGTCAGACTGCTTTCCTTTATCAGCTGGGTCAAGACAAAATGAATCCCGTTTTGTGTGATCGGCTCACCGTGATGATTGACAAACAGGTGATTATGCGTTTTATTGTAGCGGGTCATCAGGACCTCGCGTCCGTTGACCAGGTAAGCTTTCATTGCTTCACTGGCATAATGTCCGAATGGGATATAGCGTTCTCTGTTTCCTTTTCCTTTAACAAAGAGCATACCCATCGAGAAGTCCACATCGTCTACTTGAATCCCCTGACATTCGCTGACACGAATCCCCGTTCCATACAGCAGCTCCAGAAGTGCCTGATTCCTGTAGTCAAGCGGCTTTTCTCCTTCAGCAGCCTTGAACAGCGCATCCATTTCCTTCTCATAGAAAAAGGTCGGCAGTCTGGATCCTCTTTTCTTCACGTGAAGATATGAAAAGGGATTGTCACTGACGATTTCATTATTCAAAAGAAACTGATAAAATGCGCGAAGACTGGAAATCTTACGTGAAATTGATGCTCTCGAGTATTTTCTGTCTGTCAGGTAGCTTAAATAAATCCGGGCATCCGACAGCTCTACAGCTAGAAGGTCCGCTTCACCTGTTTCACTTAAAAAAACAGTAAATGCTTTAATATCATCGATATAGGCCTGATTGGTATGTTCCGAGTAGTGTCTTTCATTGTTCAGATAATCTGAAAACAGATTCAGCCATTTTTTTGTCATGTCTCTTCATCCTCCGCTCTCCTTATTTTAACACATTTCGGGCAGACACGCATGAGGCTCTGTCCTCGGTATTAAAGGCCAGAAATCCCTCTCCTCCTCGTTACAGTGACAGCAAATCAGCGAATTAAGCTGACAGAAAAAGACCGCCCAGAATCCTGATACCAGATCTGAGCAGCCTTAATTAGGTGATTCTTTTTATTTATTTCTGAGGGGCTTCTTCGTAATCACAATTTGAACATTTGACCTGACTTTGCTTCTTGGTGTTCTTTTCAACAAGATAGTGGTCACATTTCGGACAGTCACGACCGATAGGCTTATCCCAGGACGTGAAGTCACAGTCAGGATAGTGTTCGCAGCCATAGAAAATTCGGCTCTTCTTGGATTTACGTTCGACTACTTCTCCTTTTTTGCATTTCGGACAAGTGACACCCAGTTTCTTCACGATCGGTTTCGTGTTGCGGCAGTCAGGGAAGTTCGAACAGGCATAGAACTTGCCGTATCGTCCCATTTTGATGACCATTGGTGAGCCGCATTTTTCGCAGTCAAACCCGGCTGGCTCATCTTCAATTTCAACTTCTTCCAGTTCTTTTTCTGCATGAGTGACTTCTTCTTTAAACGGACGATAGAACTGATCGATGACTTCGATCCATTCTTTTTTCCCGTCCTCGACAGCATCCAGATCTTTCTCCATGTCTGCTGTAAAGTTAACATCGACAATATTAGGGAAAAACTCTCCGATGATCTGATTGACGATATCACCTAATTCAGTCGGTTCGAATCGTTTGTTCTTCAGCGTAACATAATACCTGCGCTGTATCGTTTCAAGTGTGGGCGCATAGGTAGACGGTCTGCCCACTCCGTTTTCTTCCAGTGTCTTGATCAGTGTCGCTTCACTGTATCGTGCAGGCGGCTGAGTGAAGTGCTGATTCGGCTCCAGAGAGTCCAGTTTGACTGAGTCGCCTTCTTCCAGTTCCGGCAGCATATTATCTTTTTCTTTCTTGCTCTCGGAGTAGACCATCTGATACCCTTTGAATTTCACTTTTGATCCGTTAGCACGGAACATGACGTCATTCTGTTCGATATCGACACGCATCGTATCGTAAATAGCAGGTTTCATCTGACTGGCAATAAATCTGGACCAGATCAGCTGATACAGTTTGTACTGGTCTTTACTTAAATACTGCTTGATGTCTTCAGGTTTTCTTGAGGCACTAGTTGGACGGATCGCTTCGTGCGCATCCTGTGCCCCACTTTTATTCTTCTGTGTTTTAGGTTTGTGCGCTGCATACTCTTCGCCGAATTCACTAACGATCAGTTCATTGGCTTCAGCTTTAGCAGTTTCTGACAGACGAGTTGAATCTGTACGCATATATGTGATCAGACCGACAGCTCCACCTCTACCTAAAGAGATTCCTTCATATAGCTGCTGGGCAACCATCATTGTTTTACGCGTTCTAAAATTGATCTTGCCGGCAGCTTCCTGCTGAAGACTACTGGTAGTAAAAGCAGGATGAGGATTACGTCGGCGTTCTTTTCTGACGACTTTTTTGACGTCGAACTCACCGGACTGGTCTAATTTTTCAAGTACTGCCTGGACTGCCTCATTATTCGGCAAATCTGCTTTCTTGCCATTCAAGCCGTAGTAATTGGCCTTGAATTTACTTCTTTTCTTCAAGAAATTTGCTTCCAGAGACCAGTATTCTTCAGGTTTGAAGTCTTTAATTTCCTTTTCACGGTCACAGATCATTTTCAAAGCGACCGACTGGACACGTCCGGCACTCAGTCCACGTTTGACTTTCTTCCATAGAAGAGGGCTGATCTGGTATCCTACGATCCTGTCAAGGACACGTCGGGCCTGTTGAGAGTCGATCAGGTCTTCGTCAAGATGACGCGGATTCTTCAGGGCATTCTTCACGGCATCTTTAGTGATTTCGTTAAAGACAACTCTATTTTTCTCTTCATTATTCAAGTCCAGCAGAAAACTCAGATGCCAGGCGATGGCTTCACCTTCACGGTCCGGGTCGGCTGCAAGAAAGACTTTTTCCGCTTTTTTAGCGTGCTTCTTCAAATCTTTAATGACCGGGCCTTTACCTCGAATTGTGATGTAATCGGGCTGGTAGTCATTCTCAAAATCGACACCCATCCGACTTTTCGGCAGATCGCGTATATGCCCTAGACTGGCAACGACTTTATAATTTCGTCCTAAATATTTTTCTATAGTTTTTGCTTTAGCAGGTGATTCGACTATCACCAGATATTTGAAAGCCATACTGATGGCTCCTCCCTTTTGTGTTCCATTTTTACAAGGTATTCAAGTAACTGTACGACTCAGTGTCTTTACAATCAAAGAATCGTTTACCATCATATGTCATCTTAAATGGCTTTGTCAACTTAGAATATAAAAATTTGTAATTTTTTTCACTAATAAACGTTCCACTCTTCTAAAATATCTGAACTTCTCAGACAGGAAATCGCTCCACTTCTGATCAGCTCATTGCTTCCGACAGACAGCTCACTCAGCACAGATCCAGGTACCGCAAATACATCTCTGCCTTCTTCCAGTGCAAGCCGTGCAGTGATCAGACTGCCACTTCTTTTTTTTGCTTCAACAACAAGAGTTCCTCTGGTCAGGCCTGCAATAATGCGGTTGCGTGCCGGGAAGTGTTCCCTTCTTGGAGAAGTGCCGAATGGATACTCACTGACCACCAGCTGTTCTTCTCCCATCCTTTTCTGCATTGTACGGTTCTGTGCTGGATAAGCCTGATCCAGACCAGTCCCTACGACGCCGACCGTTTCCCCCCCGGCTGTCATAGTTAAATGATGTGCGGTAGAATCCACACCTTTTGCAAGACCACTGACGATAGTTATCCCGGCCCTGGTCAAGTCTGGAATCAGTATGTCAAGAACATTCGAAGCATAAGCCGTGCAGTCTCTGGCTCCTACAATCCCAAGTAATCTTCCGGATAGAAGCGTTCGTTCCCCTTTACAGAAAAGGATTAGCGGCGGATCAAAACTTTCTTTTAAAAGATGAGGGTAGTCAGGTGATAAAATAGAGAGTAAATAAACCGATGAGGCTTTATAGCGGTCATTTAGTTGCATTATAGGCATATTCTCGTCATAACGCAAAAAAGAAGCTCGTTTCTTCTCTGATACCATGCACGGTTTATTACCCATCCGCCCCAGTTCTTTCAATTCTGTTATCCTTTCAGCTGCCAGCTGCCATTTCTCGGACAACGTGAGAAACGGGCAATGGGCCAGGCTGAATAACAGACGTTCTTTCGGATCAATTATCATTTATCTTCCTCCAATAAAAAAAGTTTCTATCTATCTCATTGATGAAATAGATAAAAACTCATGAAAAAAGTTGAAGAAAATTAAAAATAGGTACTGACGGGCTTGAATGAGCGCCTATGAATCGGTGTAGGCCCGAGTTTTTCGAGACCTTCCAAGTGCTGTTTAGTGCCGTATCCAGCATTCTTACTAAATCCGTAACCCGGATAAGTCTTATCATATTCAGCCATTAGCTCATCTCGAGTCACTTTTGCGATAATCGACGCCGCAGCAATTGAAATGCTTCTGGCATCTCCTTTGATAATCTTCTCTTGAGCAATAGGCAGATCGAGCTGCATGGCATCTATAAGCAGATGATCTGGCTTGATTGACAAGTCTTTAACAGCACGAGTCATCGATACGCGGGTGGCCTGATAAATGTTCAGACGATCGATATCTTCCGCTGGAACAACCGAATAACTGATTGCCAGAGCCTGTTCGCTGATTTTACTTACCCAGTACTCTCTCTCCTTTAAACTAAGCTGCTTGGAATCATTGATTCCGATCAGGTCGGGAGACGGCGGGAGAATAACTGCGGCAGACACTACAGGTCCTGCCAGAGGTCCTCGACCTACTTCATCGACCCCGGCTATATAAGCTGCTCCCTGTTCATAGGCCCGATTTTCGAATGCCTGCATCGTCTCGAACTGAGCTAAAAGCTCTGCCTGTTTCGCTACCTGCCGTTTCCAGCTTCTTAATGCCTGCTTCACACCAGCTCGCTCATCAGCTTCAAGTGCAGATATTGCCTCCTCTGACAGGGTCTTGCTGTCGGCAAGCATATCTTTAATTTCTTTAATCGTCTGTTTTTTCTTTGATGTCTGATGGTCGTTCAAAAGTAAACCGTCCTAACTGTCCATTTCGTATTTCATAAATGACTGTTTTTGATGCCCTGTCATAGTCATCTCTAAATCCACGTTTGTGAGAAATTGACATAAGCAGCTCCGGCATCGTTTCACTTGTCTCAAGCTCTTTATCCAGTTTATACCGCTCAGTAAGAGCTCCGGGATAATTATCTTTCAGATACTCCATAGCATATATAGCAATATCATCCAGATGAAGAAGCGTATCCTTGATTGCTCCAGTAACAGCCAGCCGTTTGCCGACTTCCTGATCTTCAAACTTTGGCCAAAGAATACCTGGAGTATCAAGAAGTTCCAGTTCTTTACCGTATTTGATCCACTGCTGGGCTTTAGTCACACCTGGTTTATTTCCAGTCCTGGCAATATTCTTGCGTGCAAATCGGTTAATAAGCGTTGATTTCCCTACATTTGGAATCCCTACGCAGACGGCACGGATTGCTCGCATTTTCAGCCCCTTCTGAGCACGCTTATCGAAGAAGGGCTGCAGAACTTTCTTAGCCAGCTGCATCACTTCTTTTAGACCCTGACCTTGTTGAGCATTAATCGATACGGCCGGAATACCCTGCTCTTCATAGTATTTGATCCATTCAGCTGTTCGTTTAGGATCAGCCAGATCACTTTTCATCAGCACCATGACGTGAGGCTTATCTCCGATCATCTCTTTTATATCCGGATTCTTGCTTGAATAAGGGATCCGTGCATCAACGAGTTCGAAGACAATATCAACCATCTTCAATTTTTCAGTAAATTCTCTTTTGGCTTTGGCC
This sequence comes from Alkalibacterium pelagium, assembly GCF_900109325.1. Lineage (GTDB taxonomy): Bacteria > Bacillota > Bacilli > Lactobacillales > Carnobacteriaceae_A > Alkalibacterium > Alkalibacterium pelagium. Next base: position 14,377 of record NZ_FNZU01000006.1, on the reverse strand, counting down.
ATATGGCCGGGGTACCACTGTATTACCACATTATCAATCCTCTTTCATACCATTGCTCAATCTAGACCACCGATGCGGTCGATAGGCCAGATTCGTAAACTTGTTTCTCCTATGACAGAATCGATATCGATAAAGCCAAAGGAGCGACTGTCTTTAGAATTGACCCGATTATCTCCCATAACGAAGAACGAGCCCTCAGGTACTCTTTCAACGCCTTCAAGTGACTGAAGGCTGAAGTCACTGTTGTAATACGCCGCAACTTCATCGCTTTCCTGTGACAAGTCAACGTAAGCTTCCTCCACTGGTCTGCTGTTCAGATAAAGGACCTGATCGCGATAGGAGATTTCATCACCAGGGAGACCGATCACACGTTTAATATATTGTTTTTCCGGATCTTCAGGAGCTGGAAAAACGACGATATCGAATCGATCAACATTGGAAACCTTGTTAAGCAGAAGTCTGTCTTCGTGCTCAAGTGTCGGATTCATCGAATCACCTTCTACACTCACCGGCGCAAAAAGAAACGTACGAATAGCGACAAAAATTCCTGTGATAACGATGATATATAAGAATGTGCTGACTAACTCCTGGGCAAAACTTTTCTTTTTGTAGTCTTTTTTTCTTTTCCTACCTGAATTATGACGTTCATTGCGAGGTTCAAATGATGAGTCGCTCACAGTCATCCCTGCTTTCTTTATGTTTTCACTCTGTAACTCTATTCTACACTAAAAAAGATAGAGAAAGAAAATAAGGTGACTAAATTCACACTTTATTTTCTTCCTCTATAGATTTTATTCATTATTTAATAAATAGTCTACAGCTCTATCATATTGTGTGTCATTCTCATTAATTAGTTCGCGTAGAGCCTCTATCAGTGCTCTAGCTGTCGGACCTGTTACAATTCCGTCAGCATCCAGATCATTTTCTTCCTGAAAAGACTCTACAGCGGCCTGAGTCTCTGTATCGAAAGAATTATCCACTTCACCGATATCATAACCCAGTGCATCAAGAATGCCGTTGATGTTTTCGATTTCTTCAGAAACATCCCCTTCCTGATACGTTTCTTCAGGATTGATGATCAGGAAATTCTGATATTCAGGCATTTCCACTTCAATATCCGGCTGAATCGATTCTTCAGTGACCCAGTCTCCATCAGCTGTCAACCAGCGTCCGGCAGTGAATTTCACTTCTCCATCACCTGAAAGCGGAAGAATGTTCTGAATCGTTCCTTTACCAAAGGTAGATGTACCAATAAGAGGAATATCAGCAGACTGACTCATTGCCCCAGCGAGTATTTCTGAAGCACTGGCGCTTCCTCCATCAATGAGCAGAACGGCTGGCTGATCGAATTTAAAATCGCCATATTCTAACGAATCTGCCACATATATGAATGGTTCTTCGTTTCTTCCCTGAGACTGCATGATCGGGTCTCCATCTTCAACAAAGATATTCGAGATGCGAATAGCTGAGTTCAGCAGTCCACCTGGATTTCCGCGGACGTCAAATATAAACTGTTCCGCCCCCTGGTCCTGCAGCTCTTCAATCGCTTCGACCAGCTCCTCATAGGTTGGCAAATTGAAATTAGTAATGTGCACGTATCCTATGGTCGGATTGTCTTCGTCCAGTTCGTACCGGACTGACTCAACAGGGATCGAATCTCTTGTTAGTGTGATGTTAAACAAGTTTTCTCCCCGTAAAATAAGCAGCTCAACTTCAGACCCCTGTGGCCCTCTTATAAGAGAGACAGCTTCATTGATGTTCAAATCTGCGACAGACTCATTGTCGACCTCAACGATGTAGTCATTCGGCATTAAGCCAGCTTCTTCAGCAGGTGAACCGGCAATTGGGGAAACGATACGAACATATTCGCCCTCCTTCATGACTTCAGCTCCTATGCCTTCAAATGAGCCTTGAATGTCCTCATCCATTGATGTCGCTTCTACTTCATCAAGATATTCTGTATACGGATCACCGACAGCATCAGCCATACCTTCCAGTGCGCCTTCTATCAAAGTTTGTGAGTCTATTTCTTCAAGATACTGGGTCATGAGAATAGAGTACATTTCCTCGATTGGCTGAAAATCTACCGGTTGTGTTGCCTCTTCATCAGTAAAATCAAGCGCTGTTTCAGTTTCTGGCTGATCAGTTTCATCAGCGGCATCACCGAAATAGCTGAGTCCCAGAGCCGTCCCAGCTATAGCGACAACAAGTACGACCAAAAGTGATCCGATATATAAAGGTAAACTGACTTTTTTTGTCTCTTTTTGTGAACCAGGTTCATGTTGCATGAGTGTCCCCTTTTCTTAAAGCTTATTTAGCTTGTGCTTCTATTCTTAAAGCGGCTTCCAGTGCAATAATCATCATGTCATTAAAGGTAGTCTGTCTTTCTTCTGCAGTTGTTTCTTCACCTGTCAGCAGGTGATCACTGATAGTCAGTAATGCGAGAGCTCTCTTATTGTGCTTGGCTGCCAATGAGTAGAGTCCTGCTGCTTCCATTTCCACTGCCAGCACACCATAATCAGCAAGTTTCTGCTTGTCCAGTTCAGCATTGTAGAATCGGTCAGCACTTAAGACATTCCCGACACGGATGCTCATGTTTTTATCCATCCCGATGTCATAGGCGTGTTTAAGCAAATCAAAATCTGCTATCGGTGCAAAGTCGACCTGATTATTGAAAATATGACGGTGCAGACTGGAATCCGTAGTCGCTGCTTGTGCCAGTACGACATCACGGATTTTGATTTCTTTCTTCATTCCTCCAGCAGATCCGACACGAATCAGATTCTCTACACCATATTCCTGAATCAGTTCTTCACCATAAATCATAACGGAAGGAATACCCATACCTGTTCCCTGAACAGATATTTCCTGCCCTTTATAAGTTCCAGTGTAACCAAAGGCATTTCTGACTGTATTATACTGCTTAACATCTTCCAGGAACGTTTCCGCAATGTATTTAGCACGAAGCGGATCCCCCGGCATTAAAACCGTTTTTGAAATGTCTCCCTGTTTAGCTCCAATATGTGTACTCATGATAAAATCTCCTCCGACTGTTATTATTTTCTACCCGTTTGTTTCTTTGTATTCCTGAAAAACTTCATCGAACAAAGTCATAGACTCCACATAGTCTGCATTCAGCTCAAGGTAGTCTGACAGTTCGTCATAATCCTCAGATTGTTTGGGAAATGTGCCATCTCTAGAAACGGCATTTGCGAATAGCGTGATGTCATCTTTTTTGTAAGGATCTGCCAGCGTTTTGACAAAATGGTAAAATGATCGCCTCATTCAGCGCCCACCTGTTTTCTTTCGTCGACCCATTCCTTGCGCTGCCTTTTTTCTTCTGCATATAACCTTGGATTCTTTTTGTAAAATTGCTGATGCTCATCTTCTGCACGATAAAATGTCTGCGCAGGCTCAATATCAGTTACAATGGGCTCTTTATACTTCCCGCTTTCTTCCAGACGTCTTTTTGAGTCCCGTGCAGCTTTTTCCTGCTCTTCATTATAATAGAAGATAACCGGTCGGTAACTGTCTCCGCGATCCATGAACTGACCCATTGCATCGGTCGGATCTGTCTGCTGCCAGTACATCTCCAGCAGATCGTCAAACGACACACATTTTTCATCATACTCGATCAGTACAGCTTCAGTATGCCCTGTCTTCTGACTTTTCACTTCTTCATAAGTTGGATTTTCGACATGGCCGCCAGTATATCCGGACTCTACATTCAGTATGCCTTCCATTTCTTCAAAAGGCTGGACCATGCACCAGAAACATCCCCCAGCTAGTAAAGCTTTTTCCATCGTATTCAATCCTTTCACACATCATGATAAATGATTATCAGTATATCATCTTACAGCCTCTTCAGGCAAAATAATATTCAATCTGATATCATCTTCTTCCAGATCGATACGCTGCATAGCGAACTGAAGGTCATTTTCGAGCTGAAACTCGTTCAATGCTACCAGAATCATCTGCTGCTCGCTGTCTACTCTGATCCATTGAGGAAGATCAAGCTGCTGGCTGAGAACATTCATTGCGATCCCAATAGGTAAATCGAATGACCCTAATTGTATCGAAGTTGCTCTAAGCTGTAAATTGCCGTCATCGACAACATAAGGGTCCATTCTCAATAAAAAGTCTACATCAAAACCGAAGACTTGGAGAGCCCCGCTCAACTGGACATCCTCATCAATCACTACATTGTACCCGGCAAACTGTTCATCCAGCTCTTCTTCCAGATAAAGATTGATGACCCTATTAAGTTGATTTTTATCTGTTACAACTTCGAATCTCAAACTGTCTTCGATTACAGTCACGTCTCCAGCTTGTTCTCCTGTATTTTCTGAACTGGTAGGTTGCAGACGGACAATGATCCAGATACTCAATGAGATAATGATCCCCAGCAGAATGAGAAAGGCCCACATCCATCCATTTGTTCCTCTATTTCTGTTTCCTCGTGATTCTGCCACTTGCTGTCTCCTTTCACAGGTTTTAATTTCAGTTCTGTAATTTCATTTAACTGATTGCTGTAAATATGTTATACTTCTGACTACAAGATAGAAGTAGTCTTTCTAAAGTAGTATACCAAATATTTGATTGGTCGTACAGAACGTGAGAGACAAAGGAGGCGTCTATGTCAAATTTTACAGAACATCCAGTATTTTCAAAGAAATATCTGGTGTTTAATGAAGTCCTGAACGCAATCACTCACGGTATAGGAGTGATTTTGAGCATTGTCGGCCTGGTGTTTCTCGTCCATAAAGGCCTTGAATATGGCGGTGCAGTTGAAGTAACATCCTACACTGTTTACGGTTCCACACTAATTCTACTGTACTTGTCCAGTACGCTTTATCACAGTCTTACGTTTACTCGAGCAAGAAAAGTCTTTCGAGTGATCGATCACTGCAGTATCTTTCTGCTTATCGCAGGAACATATACCCCTTATACTCTGATTACGATTGGAGGAAGGCTTGGAGCGATACTGACATCGATCATCTGGCTCATTGCCTTGCTGGGTGTCGTGTACAAAACGGTATGGTTCAAGAAGTTCCAAGGTCTTTCAGTCTGGTTGTATATAGCAATGGGCTGGATCTCTCTCTTTTTCCTCAACTACTTGTACCAGGGGCTTGGCACCAGAGGATTCATCTGGTTAATGGCTGGAGGAGTTGCCTTTACAGTCGGCGCACTGTTCTACAGACTGAAGCATGTTAAATATATGCATGTTGTCTGGCATCTGTTCGTACTGACAGGAACTGTATGCATGTTCTTCTCAATTTATCTTTACACTTAAGACAATCTCAAGCTCCATTCAATTTTTTCACAGTTAGTAATCTTTGATGATACAAAAAAGTCACACACCGATCAGTCGGGTGTGACTTTTTTGTATCTTATCCATGCTCTTAGGAGGAATCAGTCTTTTATCCGCTCGAAAATCTGAAACGTATGTGGATGACGGTTCTTTTCATCTACTGTTCCTTCTACTTCTTCGATCAGTTTAAACTTACTGTAGTCGATCTCCGGAATATACGTATCACCCTCAAAGGAATCGTGGATCACTGTCCGGTAAAGTCTGTCAACTTCCCCAACAAACGCCTCGAAAAGTGAAACTCCCCCTATAATATGAAGTGGCTTGTCCGTCGCAGCTAAATCTAACAGCTCTTCCTTAGAATGGGTGACAATCACGCCTTCCATATGAAAATCTCTATTACGTGTCATCACATAATTGATTCGGTTTTTTAATGGAGGATTAGGAATACTGTCGAGAGTTTTACGACCCATAGCCACATTACCTGTTAATGTGACCTTCTTAAAAAAGGCCATATCTACAGGTAGCGACCACGGAAGCTCCCCATCTTTTCCAATCAGTCCATTTTCATCTTCTGCCCATACAAATGTGATCATGTCAGTCCTCCTGTTGTTTGGTTGCTCTATGCAACATAAAAGTTGCAGAGCGCAACACTATGTTCTTATACCGCTATAGGTGCTTTAATTGATTTATGTGGATGGTAGTCTTTCACTTTAATATCATCCATTTCAAAATCAAAGATACTTTTATCTTTATTAAGTTCCAGAGTTGGGAAATCTCTAATCTCTCTGGATAATTGTTCATTAATCTGATCCATATGATTCAGATACAAATGTGCGTCTCCTAAAGTGTGTACGAAATCTCCGACTTCCAGACCTGTTTCCTGAGCTATCAGATGAGTAAGAAGCGCATAGCTGGCAATATTGAATGGCACACCTAAGAATACGTCGCCACTTCTTTGGTAGAGCTGACAGCTCAGTTTATTATCCTGCACGTAAAATTGGAAAAGCGTGTGACATGGAGGCAGAGCCATTGTTGGGACTTCTTCTGGATTCCACGCTGACACAATGTGTCTTCTTGAGTTAGGATTCCTTTTAATAGAGTCAATGACTTCTTTGATCTGATCAATAAATCCGCCATCGGCTGTTTTCCACGCCCGCCACTGAGCACCGTAAACATTCCCTAAAGACCCGTACTGTTCTGCAAATGAATCATCCGTTAGGACTTTTTCTCTGAACTGTGCCATTTCATTTTCGTATTGTTCTTTAAACTCCGGATCCTTCTGACTTCTGATACCGAAGTCAGTCATGTCTGGACCTTTATAATCCTCGCTCTTAACATAGCGTTCAAAAGCCCATTCGTCCCAAATGTGATTGTTGTTTTCCAGAAGAAACCGGATGTTTGTATCGCCTTTTAAGAACCAGAGCAGTTCACTTTTTATCAGCTTGAAGAACACGCGCTTTGTTGTCAGAAGAGGGAAGCCTTTTTGAAGGTCGAATCTCATCTGGTGTCCAAATACTGAACGTGTTCCTGTACCTGTTCTGTCATCCCTTACTGATCCTTCGTTAATAATTCTCTTAGCTAAATCAAGGTATTCCTGTTCCACTTTAATCTCTCCTCTAAACGTATTGTGCGAGATATTCCCATCGTTCGTATTTTTCGGCAAGTTGTTCACTTATTTCAGTCTGCTTGTCAGTTAATTCACTCAGCTTGACGTGATCTGATACTACGTGACCAATTTCTCCCTGAATGGCTTCCAGTTCCATTTCCAGCTGCTCAATGTCACTTTCTATAGACTCCCACTCTTTTTTCTCCATATAAGTCAGTGACGTCTTTTCTTTCGGTTCTTTTCTCTTTTCAGGAGCAGTTTTGTTCTTATTGACTGAAGGCTTTTCTTCCTTTATTTCCCTATTCTCTTCCAGGTACTCAGTTAATGTGGCGTAACTTTCTTCGATCCTTCCATTGCCATTAAAGATAAGCAGCTTACTGGCTATCTTATCTATGAAGTATCTGTCATGAGAGACGGCAATCACTGCGCCGGAGAACTGACTGATGTACTCTTCTAATATAGTTAACGTCTGAACATCCAAATCATTTGTCGGCTCATCAAGAATCAGAACATTAGGCTGCTGCATCAGTATTTTCAGCAGATATAAGCGTCGCTTCTCCCCACCTGACAGCTTATTGATCGGTGAGCCGTGCATTGAACGGTCAAAAAGAAATCTCTCAAGCAACTGAGACACACTGACACTGGTTCCGTCAGCTAGTTTTACTTCTTCGGCAATTTCTCTCAAATAAGTAATCACTCGCTTATCTTCGTCAAATGCTTCATTTAACTGCCTGTAGTAACCTATTTTAACTGTATCTCCAATAATAAGTTCCCCTGAATCCAGTTCTGTTTCCTGGGCGAGGATGTTCAGGAAGGTCGTCTTTCCTGCTCCATTGACACCAGTGATTCCGATTCTATCGGTCTGCTGAATAAGCAAGTTGAAGTCCTCAAGTATAGTTAAATCACCCATATGTTTTGTCGCATTTTCAAGTTCCAGCACTTTTTTTCCCAGTCTGGATCCAGATAAATTCAGTTCAAGATCAGATTTAGACACCTGACTCTTGACTTGTTTTTCGATACCAGCAAAACGTTCTTTTCTGGCCTCCTGCTTGGTCCCTCGAGCCTGCACGCCTGCACGCATCCAGGCCAGCTCCTGTTTATACAGCTGTTTCTGCTTGTGAGCCATCTTGGCTTCAGTTTCTTCCCGCTCAGCTTTTAACTGAACGTACTGCTGATAATTTCCTGGGTAAGACTGTATCTTTCCGTTCTCCAGCTCCAATATTTCATTGGAAACCCGGTCAAGAAAGTACCGGTCGTGAGTGACCATCAGTAAGGCCCCTCTATATCCAGCAAGGTAATCCTCGAGCCATTTGATCATCTGAAAATCGAGGTGGTTTGTCGGCTCGTCAAGAATCAGCAGATCAGGTTCTTGAATAAGAACTTGAGCAAGGGCCGCTCTTTTTTTCTGACCGCCTGATAAAGTACCAACTTTTTTTGTACTGTCTGACAACCCTAACTGGTTAAGAATTGATTTAGCTCTGGAGCTGACTGTCCAGGCATCTTCCTGATTCATCCGTTTTTCAGCTTCTGTGAATGCCTGCTGAGTTTTAGGATTCATCGGATCTTCTGACAGTTTCTGAAGGACTTCTTCATAATGTCTTGCAGCCTGCACTACTGGAGAATCCCCATCAAACACGGTGTCAAACAAGGTTTTCTCTTCATCCAGTTCTGATTCCTGACTAAGGTAGCCAATCTCGTATTCACCTGGCTTTGAAATAAGTCCTTTATCTGGCTTTAATTCACCAGCTACAATTCTGAGAAGACTCGTCTTTCCAGTCCCATTGACTCCGATCAGCCCTACCCGCTGTGCTTCACGGATAGAAAAAGACAGATCGTCAAATAATGTTTTTATTCCATAAGAATGTGTCAGCTGTTCTACTTTCCACTCTTTCATTGCATATCCCCTCACCTTTTCTCCTAATCATTCTAGCACATTTCACGGGTCAAAACAGCATGGATTAATGAAGGTACCGGTGACTCCCTTGTAGCAATGATTGACTAGGTTTACCGTATCCTTTATACTGAGGGATATAACCAACTATAATGAGTAATTTTAGGGGGAAAACGATGACTACAGGTACTGTTAAATGGTTTAACAATCAAAAAGGCTACGGGTTTATTCAATTTGGTGATGAGGAAGAAGTGTTCGTTCACTTCACAGGCATCACTATGGAAGGGTACAAAGCTCTTAATGAAGGCCAGACAGTCGAGTTCGATATCGTTGAAGGGTCACGCGGTCCTCAAGCTACAAATGTTACAGTCGTGGAATCTGAATAATGCATTATACTTATACATAGAAATGAGGATCAGTTGCACGGAGGAACTGGTCTTTTTTCTACGTCATTTTTAAATGAATAATAAATAAGGAGAATCCCGATATGCTTAAAATATACAGTGACGCGGCTGTATCTCAGAAAAACCAGCTTGCTGGAACAGGACTGGTAGTTGCTGGGGACGGTCTGCATGAACAGCTTAATGCCCCTCTCAAAGATTGTCTGGATAATCACCTTGCTGAATTAAAAGCTTTCTACCTGGCAGTCAATTGGGTTCATGAGCATGACCGAACTCAGGAATGGACTGTATTCCATACGGACAGTCAGCTTGTAGCCCAGTCCATCAGAAAGAATCATATGAAGAATCCAGCTTACATTGAGATATTTAAAGATATACAGCACCTGTTGTCTCACTTGAGTTTTTATGAAGTAAAGTGGATTCCAGAAAAGCAGAACAAAGGTGCAGACAATCTCGCGAAACAGGCCATTGCGAAACAGCTAAAGCAAAAAACAGCAAAAAAGTAGCTGCTCGTCGTCTATCTCAGTTGAGATAAGCGGACGGCAGCTTTAATCTTAATTGTAATACAGATTGTCTGTCGGATAGACGGGATCATTCGTAATGTCTATTCCTAGCATTCTAATTGTCTGTTCATTTTCGCTGTTCAGAATTACTGTTGAGTGCGCTTGAGCATCAGTCAATTTATCAAGCTGTTTGTAGGCCAGATCAGCGGTCGGGTTAGTTACCGCACTGATTGCCAGGGCAATAAGCAGTTCGTTGGCAGACAAGGTAGGTACCTTGCTCTTCAGATCATCTTTTTTCAATGTCTGAATCGTCTGCAGGATCATAGGAGCCAGCAAATCAATTTCATCAGAAATATTAGCTAAAGATTTCAAGCTGTTGACGATTACAGCCGCAGCGGCATCCATTAGACTGGTCGTGCGTCCAGTCACTACTTTGCCATTAGGTAGTTCGATAGCAACGACTGCTTGAAGACTCGTATCATCCATCCTGCTCTGTACCTTTTCAGCGTAATGTCTTGCTATCAAAACAGGCTTTCTATCTTCCTTTTTCAAATTCGTTTCTTCCAAGATCAGCTGCATGTGTCGCAGAGAATCTTCATCAGCCAGCCCTTTCTTATAATCATTTTCAACAGAAAATGCGCGGCGGATGATTTCCTGTCTGGAAGCCTCACAGACCACTTCATCATTGATAATCCCAGATTTGATCCGGTTTACTCCCATATCTGTGGGAGACTGATAGACCGAAGCTTTTCCGGATATTTTTTCAATAATACGTCTAATGACCGGGAACATTTCTGTGTCTCTATTATAGTTGACCGCCACTTCCCTGTATGCTTCATAGTGATAGTTGTCCAGCATATTAACATCTTTAAGGTCCACAGTAGCTGCTTCGTATGCTGTATTGACCGGATGCTTGAGCGGAAGGTTCCATACCGGAAACGTCTCGAATTTTGCATAACTCGCTTCATTTCCTCTAGCATATTCATGATAGAGCTGATTCAGGCAGGTAGCCAGTTTTCCGCTTCCAGCTCCTGGAGCTGTAACGACGACTAGCGGTTTTGTAGTCTCAATGTAGGCATTTTTAGCAAAGCCATTTTCTCCAACAATTGCTTCGACATTGGTAGGATAACCATCAATGGCTTTATGCGTATGAACACTTATGCCATTGCGTTTAAGCTTGGTCATGAAGATGTCAACGTTAGGCTGATTCTGGTATCTAGTAATCAGTACGCTGTTCACTGGAATACCATATGCCCGGTACTCGTCTATGAGCCTTAACACATCCCGGTCGTATGTAATCCCATAGTCCCCTCTCACCTTGTTTCTCTCTATGTCTCCTGCATATACACAAATGATGATTTCAGACTGATCTTTCAATGTTGCCAGAAGTTTCATCTTGGCATCTTCATCAAACCCAGGCAGCACACGTTTGGCATGCTTGTCTCCGATTAATTTCCCACCAAACTCAAGATATAGTTTGTCACTGTTCTCAACTCGTTCAAGAATATAGGCAGACTGTTCCTTCAAATACTTTTCTGTGTCAAAACCGATTGTCTTCATTTCTTCCTCCTGTAACTAGTCCATTATCTGACTCATTATAGCACTAAACAGGAGGACATCTTAGGAATTTTATTAAATTCTTAAAAAGAAAATCACTCGACAAGTTTCAGGTCATCCATTCCCACTATTTTCTTGTTCAGTACATCTATGACAGCTTCTCTTTTAACTAATGTCTTCTTTTCCAGCAGCATTTCCAGAACAGTTTTAGCACCATAATCCATCCCTCGAGCTCCTGTAATCAATAGAATATCCCCTTTTTTTACGTGGTCCAAACTGGTGCACAGCGCATCTTCCAGTTCATCATAATATTTGACAGCCACTCCAGCTTCCCCCATGACTTTAAGAAAAGCTCCTAGTTCTTCATCGGATACCTCATCCTTAGCTTTGACATGTGACCGGCTAGCCGTAAGGATCATACGATCTATCCCAAGTTTCTTATACCATTCTGCCATAATCAGTGCATTCCCTTGATTCAAAGAAGGACCGTTGCTTCCTCTGATGGCATGAACGTTGTGGATTGCATTAAATGGCAGATTCTGCAGAGCATTCATGCTGGATTCGATATTATTTTCGTTTAAGAACAAATCATCTATAATGGTAAACTCATCTTCATATAAAATATGAAAGCGTCTCTCTACTCCGTCAAATCCTTCTATCCCTTCTTTTACAAGCTGAATCGGGATATCATTGACCAGACCGACTGCTATGGCAGTCAATGCGTTATAAATCGTATGATAGCCAGGAATCCCCATTTTGACAGTAAACGAACACGGATCAACTAAATTGCCGCCTAATGTTTTGAGTGGGGTTTTCAGCTGCACTGTAAAAGCCGGTCTTCCTTGATTCATATTGATATCAGTGACCGTTAAATCTGCTCGGTCATTTTTCACACCAAATGTAAGGACCTCAGCTGCAGTCTCATTTACCAAGTCTTCCAGTAAAGGCTGATCTATATTTAAAATAGCCTTACTGTATTCAGCAGCCTCTCTGATAAGTTTTGCTTTAGCATTGTAATATGCTTCAAAGGATCCGTGCAGTTCGATGTGATCTTTATTTATATTAGTAAAAGCAACTACATCAAAATCAACGTCTTCAACTCGACAAAGATCCAGTGCAGAAGACGACACTTCCATTGAAACATGCGACACTTCAGATTCTTTCATCTTGAACAGATAGTTCTGAAGGTCAAGAGATTCAGGAGTGGTCAAAGTGCTTGGTTCCACTTTATCATTCGTTTTAACCATGACAGTACCAATGAGTCCAGTATTCAGCTGAGCTGCTTTAAAGATAGCATCAGTCATGTATGTAATTGAGGTCTTGCCATTTGTACCAGTTACGCCAAAAACACGCATAGATTTAGATGGACGATCAAGAAAACGGTCTGATAGATGAGATAGCGCTTTCCTGCTGTCTTCAACAACATACTGCGGGACTTCAATATCCGGAATCAGCTGTTCAACGATCAAAGCAATCGCTCCGGCATTTACAGCCTTATGTGCAAATTCATGCCCGTCGGTCTGATACCCACGTATGCAGACAAATAAAGTCTGTTCGTCTACCCTTTCCGAATGGTAGGCTATCTTCTCAATATCGAGATTGTCATTTGCGTTCGCTGAAGTAACGCAGTAAATAGATTGAAGTAGTAAATTTAGTTTCATATTGTTAGTCCTCTCATGCACTGTTTAAGCTATCCTTTTACTGGATATAGTTTATTTAACATTACGGATGTTATCTAATTCTCACTTGTTTAATTTTACTTTATTCGGATTTTAATGTCATATCATTTGCTCAAGATATTTAACAAAGAACACTATTCGTCTTGTCTGCTTTGCATTAAGTGGTCAAGTACAGACTTTTCAAACTTGAACTGTCAGCTAGTAGTGACCTTCTGCGTTTCTAAATGAATTGAGGCTAATACTCATTTTTCAATCATTAATATCGTCTGGCTTTTAACTGATTTCTATAGTACTTTATAAGTGAGATAGAGAAAGGAGTAACAAGGGTATGGATCGTTATGAGCTTATAGAAGCAATGGAAAGATACCGTGACCCGGTTAAGGCAGTTCAAATGAAGAAATATATGAAAGATCAGTTCAAGTTTCTAGGCCTTCAGTCTGTTAAACGGAGAGATGTTTCACGCCCTTTTCTTTCTTCATTAAAAAACTCAGCGTTAGACTGGCAGTTAGTCTTTTTTCTGTGGGAACAACCTTACCGGGAATATCAGTATATTGCCTGTGATTACCTTCTGCAGAAAAAAGATGATTTATCGATTGAAGATGTAGATAATATCAGACAGCTAGCACTCGATAAATCCTGGTGGGACACCATTGACAACCTTGATAAGCTGATTGGAACAATTGCCTTGAAGCACCCCGAGCTGAACGATTCCTTACTGGATTGGAGCAAGGAAGATAATATATGGCTCAGAAGAATCGCAATTGACCATCAGAGAATGAGGAAAAAGCAGACAGACACCGTCCTTCTGGAGCAGATAATAGTGAATAACCTGAACCAAACTGAATTCTTCATTAATAAAGCAATCGGCTGGAGTTTAAGAGATTACAGTAAGACTGATCCAAAATGGGTCCGACGATTCATCGAAACTCATAGACAGGAGATGGCTCCACTGAGCGTCCGGGAAGCCAGCAAGTACCTTTAATACCAGTGTCTCGCCAAACGGAATTATGATGACTATTGATTGTCTTAATGCAAAGTGCAGTATTGCAGTCAATAAATTAATCATGTCTTAATCGGATGAAAAAAAGAGGCTGGGACAAAAGTCCCAGAAAAATAATAAGATCCGCTGAAAATCTACTTGAGATTTTTAGCGGATCTTATTTGTTTATGTACGCAAAAGGAGCACGGCTTTGATATAATTAAGTCACCACAACAAATCATAGAAAGGGTGCTCCTTATGTATACTCAATATACCATGAACCAGACAACCTTGCCATTAGAAATAGACTCACTTTTACCCAATAATCATATTATATATTCTATCAACGAGGTCGTCGAAGACTTGGATGATGCTCATTACCGTCTGATTGAAAATGACTTTGGTCGGCCGGCTTATCACCCAAAAGTTCTACTCAAGGCCCTTCTGTTC
>NZ_FNZU01000003.1 GCF_900109325.1 Alkalibacterium pelagium | reverse complement strand
CGTAATTGCGATAAGTTAATCTTTTAGGAATACCGTAGGTTTCCCTTAACTCTCTGACATAAGAACGAATAGTACTGGGTGCTGCTTCTCTGTAATTAAACTGTTCCTCTAGCCAGTCTTCAATTTGAGCTGCGGACAGTTCTGGCTCATCACTCAGCCAGCTTAAAATAGTTTCTTTATATGGATCTAATTTTCTTTTCCGATTCGCTAAGGATTCTACCCACACAACTGCTTCATTTGGTTCTTTCTTCAAATCACTAATTACTGTGTTACGGTGAATGCCAAGCATTCGACTAATTTTCGCATTTGAAAATCCTTTCTTTTTGTAATGATGCACTTTCGCAATTCTGTTCACTTTTTCAAAATCCACCTTCTTTTTCTCCTTCCAGTCAATAAACTAACGTTTCTAGTTTATCAAATGGAACGAAGTAATAGGGTAAAAGTGCACATTCTTATTTAGCAATAACTGCACAATACAGTCTAGCAGTTACAAGCACCTAATGAATTAATCCAAGAATGTTATTCAAAGTTAAAATTAATGTATTAAATAAAAGCAGCCGACTGGAAATAAATTCCTTAAGTCTGCTGCTTTTAATGAACGGTTGTCTTCCTTAGAAAAAGTGGTTAATAGTGTCACTTAATTTTTTAACTAAATCGGAGTTTAAGTGTGAAATTGGCTTTCCTATAACTCTGAGAGTCGGATCAATACTTCTTATGTGTTGAAGTAATATTGTGCCCTTTACCTTCTCGTTATTTGGAATTGAAACGAAAAATGGTGAAACAGTAAAACGCTCTTCTTTATATTTTTGAGAGTTACTGATAGGAGCGATTAGAACAGTATTCAAATATCGATTGTAAAAGTTG
The DNA here is from genome assembly GCF_900109325.1 of Alkalibacterium pelagium. Classification (GTDB taxonomy): domain Bacteria; phylum Bacillota; class Bacilli; order Lactobacillales; family Carnobacteriaceae_A; genus Alkalibacterium; species Alkalibacterium pelagium. Next base: position 232,642 of record NZ_FNZU01000003.1, on the reverse strand, counting down.
TTACTGACCACTAAACAGGGCCTAGTCTTTTTTGTTTCTGTTCCTTTTGACGGATCTAGATTAACGAGTATGATATCTCCTTGTCTGAGTTTAGCCATTAATCAAAATCCTCAGCTTCTAAATCTTCACCCCAGGTCATTTCTGTATCATCAATAGAGCCATAGGTTGCTTGCTGTTCCTCTACTTTTTCCCAAAAAGCTTTCTTTTTATCCACGCTTTTAATAACCACGTCTCCTTGTTCATTAGTATAAAATATAATGTGGTCATGAGACTTAATATCTAATGCGGTTCGAATGGACTTTGGAATAGTTACTTGGTTTTTAGATGTGATTTTTGCAGTAACAGGATTTCTTTCTTTGTAGCTAATCAATTCATTCACTCCCATTTAATAGATAATTCTTATTATAGCACAAAAGTAAGGAAAAGTAAGGAGTGAGACTTTAGTTTTTGTCTTTTTTTGTTAATGGAATATGTTATGATAAACGAAACAAATAACAGGAGGCATTCAACTTGCTCATACATACAACAGATAAATTCATGTCAGAAATAGAAAAAGCAAAAGGTCACGTCTTGCCGCTCAATCCTACTAATCCAAACGAGAATGCTTGGTTAGCCCATATTGCTATTTTGAATCGAAGAAAAGCACTAGTACTTGTCCATTTAGAAACGCAGTTAACACTTGTTGCTTGGCCACTTAAAAAAGAAGAATTAAGTAAGATTGAGAATATCATTCACTATGTCAGACAAGCGTATTTTGACTATTTAGGTCTCGATTGGGTCAAGCAGATGGAAATAGAGAAGAAATTTGATAACCGAGATTTGGTATGGACTAAGGGAGAAAACATCGATACACCAGACTATCTTGAAGAAGTCATTAGACCTTTAAGAATGGAAGTGAGAGGGTTTGATGATGAAGAGATTGTCCAGCTGAAATTAATGGAAAAAGTCAATAACCGATTAGTCACTTATCCAGATGGAACCGAAGATACACCGTTAAATAAATGGGAATCATTCTTAAGCGATAAAGGATTAGGAGAGAACCTCGTATTCACGCCACCTGTTGCAGAATTAAAGGTAAGCCTTGAATTGGAAACAGAAGAAGATGTCGTGAGGGTTTTACAGGTTCCAATGACTTATACTTTTAATCAGTTGCATCACATACTGCAGGAAGCCTTCATGTGGGACGATTATCATTTGCATCAATTCACTTTTGAAAAACCAAATGGTATGTCTGTCTGTCTAGTAGACGACGATGAATCATTTGGATATAAACAAAGACAACAAATAATGAAATACGATGAAGAATTGCAGCTGCTGGAATACATCCGTTCTGGAGATGTCTTTCTGTATGAATATGATTTCGGAGATGATTGGAGACATAGAATTGAAGTGACCCAAATCATTGAAAAGCCGAGTCTTCGAAAAGCGCGTTTAATAGACATGCAAGGGGACCCGGTACCTGAGGATGTCGGAGGAGTAGACGGCTATGCAGAATTTAAACAGGTGATGTCTGATCCATCCGATGAACAGTATGAGCATTTTTCTATGTGGAGTGAACGATTCAGAAGTCGTTTATCCATACACACTTTAAATAGTATTAACTTTAGTTTAGATAGACTTTAAGTTCAATTACAGAACTATCAAGCGTGAAAGCCCACGGTTTTAATCGTGGGATGAGAGCGTAAATTGAGATAAATGTCTGATTGTTTTGTCTTCTTTTTCTTTTTCTTTTAAAAATAAGTGTACATTTCTCTAGCCTTTCCGTTGACGGAGTGATATTCTAAAGTTAATAAAAAGAATACACGTTTGTATTTATGATAGAGGTGAAGCGAGTGAAAAAAGAACAGACACAGTCCTGTGTTAAAGTGCTCAAAGTGAAATTAAAGCCGACTAAAGAACAAGCAGCTGAATTGACCCGGCTATCCAAAGAGTATATTTATCACGCCAACCAGCTTGTCCAGCAGGCTGTATCAGATGGCCGCTTTCCAACAGTCACTTCCAGACACATTGATGTTAGTATGAAATCCTGGACACGTTTTGATAGAATATAAACTATCGAAAAGGAGTGTCTATCGATGTCAAACCGAAGAACCTATGATGTCGACTATAAGAAAACGCTAGTCAGTTTGTACGAAAATGGTCATTCAGTAAAGAATTTAAGTGAGGAACATGGGATAGCAGAACAAACCATTTATCGGTGGATCAAAAAATATTCCACAGATGAAAAAACCGGGTATTCTGAAGCAGATATCGAAAAAATTAAAGTAGAGAATGCCCGTCTTAAGACAGACAACGATATCCTAAAAAAGGTCTTAGCCATGTTCACTCAAAAATAGACCGCGATGACTTTATTTTCGAACTCAACGCAATCAAAGACGACATCAATTTAAAGCGAACACTGGAATTGTTTGATATTTTCTGCGAAACTCGTCAAACTTACCTTCTCGCCATGATTTCTCAAGAAAGACGACTAGATCAGCGACGCTAAAGAATCGGACTTCATATCCTTTTTTTAAGGCCCCTCGGCCTAATCTAGTGACTAAGTGGGTCTTTCCTGGACCAGGTGCTCCAGATAAGACGATGTTTTCTTTTTGTTCAATAAACTGGAGTATGGTTAAGCTTTCTTTATCTAGTTGAGGTGGAAAGCGAATCTGTTCATCCCATTGCTACCTACTTAGCTCTTTTTCATTCAATGAACTTTGCTTTTTTCAGGAGTCGTTCACCTTTAGCGAATTCTCGAATCTCTAACTCTTGTTGTATTAAGTCAGTGACACATTTCTCTGGATTTTCAAATGGTGTATTTTGCAAGACTTTTCTATACAACATTGCAGCGATTAACTACACAATTTTGCACCTGTGACTACTGCCATTTGAATGTACCAGCGTTGCTAAGTTTTGTACAACCCTTTGCCATAAAATGTACCAGTTGGCACATACTTGTAATTGAAACTTATTGACAGAACTTTCTTACTAGCGGTATGATAAGGAGTGTAAAGGAGGTGCTTTAATATGGTTACTAATGTCTATAATAAAGAAACAAAAGTCAAATTTCGAAATACTCAAGAATATAACAGTTTTATGAATAGGGCTAGTGGAAAGACAGGTATGCCAACTTCTAATAAGCATATTAAAGTCGCTGCTAAAAGAGTTAGCAGAATTCAAACAATTAAAGTTAATGGCAATAAAGTGGGAAGAGCAAAATGAAAAACTTGACGGTAGAAGATCTAAATCTTATTCCTATATCAGAAATAGATAGTAGACAAAAAGCCTCAATAGAGGCTTTTTGTTGTGGTGAAAATTCTATTGACTCATATTTAAAAAAGATGCATTTGAAGAAGATAAATTTAATATTACTAGAACTTTTTTGGTCTTTGTGGAAGATATACTGATTGGCTACTTTACAGTTAGTACAGATAGAGTAAGAGTTGAGAAACAATCAAAGGTTAATTTTAAAATGAAGAACCATGGCAATAAGGTGAAATTGAGTTCAATCCCTTCTATATCATTACATCATTTTGGTATTGCACATGAATATCAAGGTCAAGGTATAGGAAGATTAGTAATGGACGCTTTTTATTTTTTTATTATCAATTTTTTGCTTCCTTATGTTGGTGCCTGTTTAATTACGACATATGCTCTAAAAACTTCCATAGGATTTTATCATAAATTAGGTTTTGAGAAGATAGGCTCCCAAAGCAGAGATAATTCTAGCAATAGATGCATGGCTTTATACATTTCAGAATTACTTCAAGCATTAAATAATCCTGAAAATGTTGATTGAAATAACTATACTTTTACTCTTGTATAATAGCTTAATGAAGTTTATAAAAATCTTAATTGCTTATTAAGATTCTTATTATTTTATAATACTCAAATTAGAATACTTAACTATCTCGCTGGTTAAATAAACCCTCATTCAAATAAGTCCCAAAATCACGAAAATATTTATCAAGCAACTCATCCTGCTCAGTTTCAAGTCTTTCAGCAATTCTAAACAAATTGCCAATATGCTCCTCGCTTTCTTTAGACAAAACCACATAACCAGTGGCTAATGATTCAGTAGGAACGGTAAGTGCTGCTGCATTGATCATATTTGCAATGCGCACCAATCCTTTATTCCCTTTATTCTGATATGCCTTAGCTTCACTTCCTACATGACCGATGATTGAATCACCTAACCCATGAAAATCAATAGGTCCTTCTTTTGATATAATCATGTCATATTCTTCCAGCCATCTTCTCGTGTGCTGGATCAATTCATGTCTTGAGGCAGATAAATTTGTCTGGATATAAGTTACTTTGATAGAGTCGCTGGATTCTAAATTAAGAGAGTAGCGTTCTTTATCGTAAACCACTAATACGTTTAATTTGTTTATTTCCTCATTTAGTTCAACGGGTAAAACAAGTGACACGATTTCTCTCAATATGCTTAGCTGACGACTCATAATGCCTATGGAAGGTGAGAAGCTCTGACCGTCAGTGGATTGTTTTAGATAAGCTGAGGTGTGTTCCTTTGCAATTGAAGGTGAGATAAAGCTGAATAGGTGGAGGGAGAGGGCGGGAGCTAAGACAGATCCTCCACCATCTGTTCCGATACCTATATCATTGATTCCTAGAAATACATTGACTGCTGTGCCGCTGGAAGAGCCTGTCATGGGCTGACCCGTTAGAGGATTAGTCATTAGGGTATCGATTGCTCGTCCTCCAAAAGCGTAGTTGTCTAATGTATGTAAAGCATAGTTACCGGACTTTTCTAATGAGTGTATTAACTCATTTGGAATTTCCGGTCTATTTTTTACGCCAAGATAATAAAATGGCTCATCAGCTATTTTATCTATCGCAGTTGGAAAAACTTTGTTAATTGATTTATACGGGTTTTCAAATGCCAGAAAAGTCTGTTTAGCAAGTTTTTTTACTAGTTCGTGAGTCATGTCAATGTCTCCTTTAATTTCATTTATAAAATAATTTAAACTTTCTATTGAAAAATAGAATAGGTAGGACTATACTGTTAATTAAGAAAACGGTTTAATTTCATTTTACAAAAATATGTAACTTGGTTGAGGGTGATGAATGGAGTTAGTAGCGTAAGTGTATTTTAGCAATTATATTATAATAGTCAACTCGTTTTTATTTATTCTCAATTTACAATTATTTGTAATTTGAGTTAACTCTTAGTCAAAGGAGAGATTCACATGTTGAAAATTGTTGTAGGCGGGCAAATCGACAAGAAGGAAGTTGCTCAACTGATAGAAAAGCACGGAGAAGATAAAGTAGAGGTATCTGTAAAAGGTGATTTAGAAGCAGCCATGGCTATGAAAAACGGACAGGCTGACTATTACTTTGGAGCATGCAATACAGGTGGTGGGGGAGCACTGGCAATGGTTATTGCAATGCTGGGTCGTCCCAATTGTTCTACAGTATCGATGCCTGGAAATATTATGAATGAAGATAAAATCAGAGAAGAAGTTCAGTCTGGCAAAAAGGCATTTGGATTTACAGCACAGCATAAAGAAACGGTCGTGCCCGTCATTGTAGATGAACTGCTTAAATTAAACCAATAGAGGAGGATAAACAATGGACATCATACAATTATTAGTGATTGGAGCTTTGGGGGCAATGGCCACTATGCTTACCAATAAAGGAATCGCCGTATTTAACGATGGATTGCGCCCTGTTATGCCGGAATATCACCATGATAGGACGATTAGCAAGAAAGAATTGGCCGCAACCAGTTTTGCGGTAAGTTTTGGTTTGGTAGTCGGATTCGGAATTCCGGTTTCGATTGGCGCAAGTATTTTACTTATACACAGTGTATTATTGATGACTGATATTATCGGCACATGGACACCTAACTCAAAAGCTGGAATGATCATGGCTGGGGTTCTAGGCGCTGCTTGGGGAATCGGTTTAACTTTAGGCTTGTCATTTATCATCGATCTATTTGAAGTACTCCCGGTCAACTTCTTGGATGCATTAGGAATGGTTGGAAATCCAATAGTCGTAGCCTTCTCTGTATTTCCTGGAATTGCTGTTGCTTATCAGCACGGATTTAAGAGAGGCGCTATTACTGCAGGAGTAAGTGCGCTGGCTTTGGTACTGACTCGTGAGTTTGGTTCATTCACTCTTCCTGGAGGAACACAAGTCACTTTAAGTGCAGAAGGAATGACTCTTTTAGCTGGAATGATCTTTATGGTATACTTCGCAATTCAGATAAAAGGGGATTCAACAGACAATCAGAATCTAGTAAGTATTTTTGCAGAACGTGTTAAAAAAATCAAAAAGAATATTATCTTACTGTCTTTAACAGGTGGACTTGTTGCTGCTGCCACCAGCTTGACATTAATTGCCGGAGATCCTATCTCTTTAAGCTTGATGGACAGTGGACAGTTTGGTGAAGCCGCTTTGGCAGCTCTCGCTAGAGGTATCGGATTTATTCCATTAGTATTCTCTACCGCTATTGTAACAGGTGTTTATTCGCCTGCAGGTGCCACCTTTGTTTTCGTAGTAGGTATACTGCTGCAAGGGCAGCCTCTACTTGCTTTCATAATAGGTGCACTTGTCATGTTCGTTGAAATATCACTTCTGAGCGGTGCAGCTAAAGGTCTGGACCGATTCCCTGGAGTGAGAGATATGGGAGACCATATTCGTACGGCGATGAACAGAGTACTTGAAGTGGCACTTTTAGTTGGAGGAGCATTGGCCAGTGAACAGATTGCGCCGGGAATTGGATTCTTCTGGGTTATTGGAATTTATTTACTCAACCGTACAGCTAAAAAACCATTAGTAGATATGGCTGTGGGACCAGTAGCGGCAATCCTGCTTGGTATTATTGTCAATATATTATATGTTTTAAGTTTATGGACTCCAGCTGGATAATAAATATAAGAGGCGACAGTACACACTTCGCCTCTTCATTCAAATAAAAACCGATAAGGAGTACGAACATGTTAGTAGAAGGCTACACATATGCACATGAACATACGACGATTGACCTGTCTTCTTTAAAAAAATCAGATGATACACGTTTGGACTGCTTTAATGAGACGGTAGAAGAATACAAAACCTTGTATGATAAAGGGGTCAGAAATATCATTGATGTAACTGTAGGAGGCATGGAAAGAAATCCTGAGTACGTCAAGAAAGTTCAGGAGCTGTCCGGCATCAATATTCTTCAATCAACTGGATGGTATCAGGACAAGTTTCTGCCGGACTATATCGAAACAACTTCAATTGAAGATTTAGCTGATATGATGATCAAGGATATCAAAATAGGAATAGGTCATACAGATATTAAAGCAGGTCTGATAGGTGAGATTGCAACCAGTAAACAGGAGATGACCTCAAGAGAAAGAAAAGTGTTTGAAGCGGCAGTTATCGCACATAAAGCAACGGGTGTACCCATCACCACCCATACAACTTTAGGCACATTTGGTAAAGAGCAAGTCGCTTTTTTCAAAGAACAGTCCGTTGATTTAAGTCGAGTAGTGATTGGTCATGTCGACTTAACAGGAGACGCGGACTATGTACTGGATCTGCTTGAAGAGGGGGTATATGTAGAATTTGATACTGTTGGAAAAGAAAATTACATGCCGGATCTGACGCGTATTGACATGCTTAAAAAGATCGAAGAAAAAGGCATGACCGATAAAGTTTTTCTTTCAATGGATATAACAAGAAAATCCAACCTTAAACCATTTGGTGGCATTGGCTACAGTTATCTGCTGGATACATTTGTTCCGCTAATGAAAGAACATGGAATATCAGACCAGTTCATTGAAAAGATGCTCGTTGATAATCCAAGAAGTTTTTTTATAAAGGATGATGAACAATGAAAACATGGCCGCTGGAGGGTATATCATTAGAAGAAGCCACTCAAAAGCAATTCAAGTTTGTCGACACTGTGACTAAGTATATAAAGGGACGGTCTATGCTGGGTAGAGGCGACTTGGGTGTTGTTCCAGGACTCAACAAACCTGAAATAACCAGTGAAACAGAGAAAGTTATTGCTGACTATTTCGGAGCGGAAGAAGCTATGCTGGTTAGAGGAGCGGGAACAACCGCTATAAGACAAGCACTTTACGCTGCTGTTAAACCTAATCATACGCTGTTGGTTCACGATGCACCTATTTACCCTACCACTCAAGTTAGTATAGACATGATGAACTTGAAAGTAGAACGCGTGGATTTCAATCAGCTGTCAAAAGTTGAAGAAGCAGTAAAAGAATTGAAGCCAGATGGTATTCTGATTCAGTTGACAAGACAGAAGCCAGATGATTCTTATGACTCGCAGGAATTGATTGAAGCCATAAGGTCTGTTCACCCGTCCATCCCGATTATCACAGACGACAATTATGCCGTAATGAAAATACCTAAAATCGGATGTGAAATGGGTGCCAGTTTATCCTGTTTCTCTTTATTCAAGCTGCTGGGACCTGAAGGAATAGGATGTATTGTTGGTGACAAGACATATATTGAGCAATTAAAACGAGAAAATTACTCTGGAGGACTGCAGGTTCAAGGCCATGAAGCTTTAGATGCTATAAAAGGCTTAGCCTATGCACCGGTCGCACTAGCTTTATCTGCTCAAACGAGCCAGACAGTCTGCGATGCATTAAATGACGGTTCTATAGATGGAGTGAAACATGCCTTTATTGCGAATGCTCAGTCCAAAGTGATTCTAGTGGAATTTCATGAGCCAATCGCAAAATCCGTTCTCAAGTATGCTGAAGATTTGGGAGCTGCTGGATACCCAATAGGAGCTGAATCAAAATATGAAATAGTGCCAATGTTCTATAGGGTATCACATACCTTCCTTCAGTCGGATCAAACATTAATTGATCGAATGATCCGCATAAATCCGATGCGTGCTGGGTCAGAAACAATACTGAGAATTCTAAAGGAAGCTGTTAGTCAAATTTAATGAATAGGAATGAATCGATATGGGAGATAAATTTTACAAGAAGAAGGGAATAGCGATTGAGAACATTGCTGCTGAACTCTATCTTTTAAATTGCAATGATCGTTTACCTACAATGATAGATCTGCAGGAGAAGTACGACCTTTCAAGGGGAACCGTTCAAAATGCACTCTCATATCTGAAGGACGAAAAAGCAATTGAAACCAAGAGTAGAGGTCATCTTGGAACGTTTATAGAATTTATAGACTACAAAAAGCTACAGTATTTTGCAGGAGCTGATCAAGTTGCCGGAACCATGCCGCTTCCTTATTCAAAGCTTTATGAAGGGCTCGCAACAGGTTTGTATCTTATGTTTAAAGAACAAAACATTAAATTGAACCTGGCTTTTATAAGAGGATCGAACGAACGCATTGAAGCAACTGAAAAAGAGCAGTTTGACTTCGGAATCGTGTCAAGATTCGCAGCGGAGCAGGAGATAGCAAGTGGTCACAATATTACCGTATCTCTAGCATTCGGTCCTCAAACGTATCTGTCTAAGCATATACTGATCTTTGCAGATAAAAGCAGACAGGAAATTGAAGACGGAATGACTGTCGGCATTGATAAAGATTCTCTAGATCATTTTTATCTAACTAAAGAACTGGTTAAAGATAATGAAGTGGTCCTGGTCGATTATCCGGCAAATCAGCTGGTTCATGCCATTAGAGAAGGTGAAATCGATGCGGGGGTCTGGAATTATGATGAAATAGTTGAAAAAGGCTATCATGACCTCCACTATATTGACTTGCCGCTGGAAAAGGAACATTTAGCTATCAGTGAGGCTGTTTTGGTCTGTTCCAGTCAGAATAAAATGATACAAGCTATCTGCAAAAAAAATATAACAATTGAAAAAATGCATGATATACAGCTTCAAGTTAAAGCTGGAACGATGATACCAAGGTTTTAAAAAGGGGAATGGATATGATACAAGAAAAACTAGCCGTACTGAAAAACAGTCAGGTTATAGATGATGAAGCATATAATTATTCACAAGACGCTATTGAATACTTGAAGAAAAGAAAACTTATTGAGCAAGACGATGAGGCCGATGTATTTATTACTCACCTAGCCATGGCCACAGCCAGACAACAGACTGATGAAGTCATTGCCTCAGTTGATGAATCCATTAAAAATGAAATTCAACAGAGTGAACATTACGAAAAAGCAGTTGATGTATGGAATGAGCTGAAGCAGTTGGCCCCAACTAAGTTCGGATCAGGCGAAGAAGGTTACTTTTTATTACACCTTGTAACAATGATGCAGACTAACGGATAGGAGATTAGGCGATGTTTTTGGAAAAAGTAATGCAAAGAAATCCAGACTTAATTGACTATGCTGTCTCTCTCCATCAATCAGGAGCAATTTTGCCGGATACGTATGTCATCGATCTGGATGCATTGAAGTCAAATGCAAGTCTAATGAATGACAAGGCTAAGTCTTTAGATATTGAATTATACTTCATGCTCAAGCAGATTGGAAGGAACCCGGTCATTGCAAAGGAATTGATTGATTCTGGAATAAAGAAAGCTGTAGTCGTTGACTTTAAAGAAGCCTTGATTATGATGGAAAACAATATTCCAATTGGAAACATTGGTCATCTCGTTCAAGTTCCTGACAAGCTGCTGAAGAAAGTCATGACTTATGGTGTAGACTATATAACTGTCTATTCTCTGGATAAGCTGAAAAAAATCAATGAAATGGCAAAAACACTTGGAATGACTCAAAAAGTAATGTTACGAGTCATTGATGAAGAAGACGAGCTCTATCCCGGTCAGTATGGAGGATTTACATTAAATGAGCTGGATAAACTGATTCCATCATTTACAACACTCACCAATTGTCATATCAACGGGATTACTTCATTTCCCTGTTTTCTTTATAATAAAGAGCTCAACTCTTTTTCTCCAACACATAATATTAAGACCCTTCATCAAGCCAAAAGCATTCTGGAGAACAATGGTCTGGAAATTAACGAAATTAATATACCTTCAGCAACATCAATCGAAACTCTTCCTTTAATCAAAGAGGCTGGAGGCACACAAGGGGAGCCGGGACATGCCTTAACAGGAACATCTCCTATGCACGCAGTTGAGGATCTAAAAGAAACACCCGCTTATGTGTATGTAAGTGAAGTGAGTCATACAGCGAGTGAACGTACATTTATTTATGGTGGAGGATATTATGCCAGAGGAAAACTGGAAAATGCCTTGATTGACAACAAAGGCAATAGAGATCAGGTAAAAGTTAGACAATTTCCAAGTGAAAACATCGATTATTATCTAGAAATTGATAAAGTGCATGATATCGGCTCAACTGCTGTGATGTCATTCAGGACTCAAGTTTTTGTAACGCGTAGTCATGTTGCCTTAGTAAAAGGATTAAGCAGTAAAAAACCCGAACTGATCGGACTTTTTGATAGTCAAGGTAGAGCATTAGAGGGTGGAGTGTATGGGTAGATTTATAGTCATTGTATTAGACAGCTTTGGTGTAGGAGCCATGGATGATGTAACTGAAGTCAGACCAGAAGATGAAGGCAGTAATACCGCCTTACACATCATAGAAGATAAGCCTTCGATTAAAATTCCTGCTTTACTGTCATTAGGTTTGATCAATGCTATAGGTGAAGAGCGTGAAGATTTTCTCATTTCTGAAAAGGCAAACTGGGGAAAATCCAAGTTATCACATCAGGGAGCGGACTCCTTTCTAGGTCACCAAGAAATTATGGGTACCATTCCGCCGGTTCCCTTTAACGAACCGTTTAATACCTCAATTGATAAAGTGAAAACACATTTGACTGAACAAGGCTACTCAGTAAGAAAAGTCGGGGATCAATCTGAACCTAATATACTGATAGTCAATGAGTGTGTTTCAATCGGAGATAATCTGGAAACTGATTTAGGGCAGGTGTATAATGTCTCAGGGTGTCTAGATCTTATTTCTTTCGAAGAATTAACTGAAATTGGTAGAAAAGTAAGAGAAGTAGTAAAAGTTTCACGTGTCATTACCTTCGGAGGAGAAGACATTGCACTTGATAATCTCTTGAATGCACGTAAAACGATTGATCAGACTTATGCTGGTGTGGATGCACCTGAATCGGGCGTCTACAATAAGGGCTATCAAGTCATTCATTTAGGATACGGGATCGATCCCACTGTTCAAATCCCATCTATTCTGGATGAAGCAGGAATTGATGTCTCGCTGATTGGAAAAGTAGCCGATATCGTTCAGACCAGAAGCAAGAGGGTCTTTCCAGGTGTTGACTCTCAGGAGTTATTTGATCATTTATCTGATCAGGTAGAAGCAATCGATCATGGCTTTATCTGTTTGAATATTCAGGAAACAGATTTAGCGGGTCACGCCGAAGATGTGGACAAGTATGCTGATCGACTAGCAGTGAGTGACAGAAATATCAGTCAGCTGATTGAAATATTGAATGAGGACGATATTCTCATCGTCATGGCAGATCACGGCAACGATCCAACGATTGGCCACAGTCAGCACACAAGAGAAAATGTTCCACTATTAATCTATTCCAAATATATTCAAGGAAAAACAGTCGGATTAAGAGAAACCATGTCTGACATCGCAGCAACAGCAGCTGAGTATTTCAAAGTAAAAAAACCGGCCAACGGAACATCGTTTTTAAATGAACTATTTGAAACTGACTAACAGAAGAGTTGACTCTGACTTGCTAATATAATTGAGATTCCTTCTTTATTAATGGAAGGGATCTTTTTTTAGATACTGCTGAATTATTAATTCAAGCTGATTATTGAAGGGGAAATTCGTTTGATAGGGTTGTTGATATGTTACTTAGTTTGCTGAAACCCACATAAATTTGATACATGATGTGTCGAGCGGACAGTAAGTATGTTTAACGCCTCATGAATGAGAGATATGAGGGAGTGAATAGAGCCAGATAAGACGGAACACAGGGCCATCTGTTGCGGTTGAGAAAGCGATCAGTAGATAATAGCTAAATAAAAGAGATCTTCTGTAATTAGTGTACTACATAAAGGCATGACATCAATTCCAGCAAGTATCATATAATTCAGTACCAAAAGATTCTTTAGTTGCTTTATAAATGTATATCTTACTGTACTATTAGTACTAGTGTAGACAGTCCTAGAACTTTCGTTTCACATATCAAAAACAAACTAAAAATCAAGGATTAGCCACACAAAGGGATCAAATATAACTAGGAGTTAATTAGAATCTAATGCTATTGTATTTTGCAAGACTTTTCTACACAACATTGCAGCGATAAACATTATTATTTATGAGCATCTGCCTCCAGCGTTTGTCAGTTCTTTAAAAAAAATAGTGCTTTATAGCCTTCGTTGTTAAAGATGTTAATACTTTACTTCTTTGAGTACGTTATGGGATACTTTAAGATGAAAGTATTGTATATTTTGTTGGAAGCTTTTAGGTATTTAGATACCACATGGGCATTAATTGATGCAGACTTGCTCCATATTGCTGAGATAATCTTTTAGCTTGTATGCATAGGTCGAGCTAAAATTATTACTGAAGATGCTTTGCCGATATTAGAAGTTATAGTTTCCGATGCATTATTGTTTTAAGTCCATCAACCTTTGTTATTATTATAGTCGTGAATTATAACAGTTAAATACAATACTTCACTTTAAATAGGAGGCAACAATTGTGTTAACTAAAATTAAAACTATGCATCACTATGTTACCGAGGAACTCAATAAAGATCAGTGGCAATCTAAACATAAATGGATGGCATACCCCCTTGTATCTATAGATTTAGCATCAAGTATAAAAAAATATGACCTTCATCCGGATGAATACCTTCAACTAAATTTTTTCAACTTAGACGACAATCGACGAAAAAAAATCATCTCCCGAAAAGAAAGAAACGAGTATGTTAGGCTGTTTAACAAGAAGGAAGACATACCAAATCTGGAAAATAAAATTAAGTTTCTCACTAATTTTCAAGATTACGTTAACAGAGACTTTCTTATACTTGAAGATGCTAGTTATGAAGATTATGTTTCGTTTGTTTCGAGTCATCAAGGTTATATAGCGAAAAAGTCAGACAGCGGCCAAGGAAAAGGCGTTGAGATGGTGAGTAAAGTTGAAGACTCTGATAAGGAGTTTAAACGATTGAAAGAAAATTCTTACGATCTGATTGAAGAAATAATTGAAATCCATCCCGTACTTAGAAATGTTAGTCCTGGCGGAATTCCGCCTATCCGCTTTATCACTTATGTTGACGAAATGAAAGTGCCGCATATAATCTTCACTGCAATCAATATGAGCACAGGCAGTCAAATAGTAAATTTTAATTCGGGAGCTGTAATATCAATTATCAATCCAGAAACTGGGGAATTAATGAACGATGGATTAGACAAAAAAAATAAAATGCACGAATTACATCCAGTTACAAAAAAGCCAATCAAAGGACTTAGGTTACCAGAATGGGAAGCACTAAAAGAATTAGTTTTAAACGCAGCCGTGATGTTTCCTGAGGTAGGTTACGTAGGGTGGGACTGCACTATTACAGCAAAGGGACCGTGTATAATTGAAGCTAACGCCAAACGTCCGGCTATTAACGGTTTGCAAATGGAAGGCTTTAAAAAGTTAGATGAGACTTATGGCAACTTCGATTTTGTGAGAGACGAATATAGACGTCGAAAATCTAAAGTTTAGCAAGTAGTTCTTATACAGCTATATTACTATCAGTTAAGATATTTAAATATAATGGCGAGCAACATTAACGCAGTTGCTTGTCATTTTTGTGTCTGACTGGGCCACAACTTGGTAATTAAAATCCCTGACAAGCTTGCCGATAGAAACAGATAGAAATTGATAAAAATTGAAAGTTAATTCTCTATCAAGAAAAAAAGTAAGGTAAGATTGTCATGGGTTTTAAAATCATTGGATTTGTTTTATATTCTAATAATTGGATTTATCGGTACATCCCTTTGAATGAAAATGATACAGTGATGACTATTGAATAGGTTTATAGATGTTTAAACAATACTTTGAAACTTCATTACATACCGTGTAGAATAAACAATGATATGATCATAAAAAGTAAGGGTGTGACTATGTCCAGGACAAAAAAGAGTCTTAGAAATATTATCTATAAATTATCGAATGTTATCCTTACTTTAGTACTAATGTTTGGAGTACGAACTCTATTCATTAATACGTTAGGTGTAAGATATCTAGGTTTAAATGGTGTGTTCAGAAATATTTTTCAATTCTTGTCGTTAGCTGAGCTGGGCATTGGATCAGCTATTTCTTTTCGTCTGTATGAACCTTTAAGTAGCCAGAATGAACGACGAATTTCAGCTCTGATGACTTTCTTCAAGAAAGCCTATAATGTGATCAGTTTGCTTATTTTAGGTATGTCATTGGCGCTTCTGCCATTTATTAATGCAATCATCAGAGATCCGGTCGAAGGGGTCAATATTTATGTTGTCTTCTTCATTTATGTCGCTCAGACGCTATCGACCTATTTATTTTTCGCTTATAAACTAACACTTTTAAAGGCGGATCAGAGAGAGTATATCATTTCAAAATATGGAAATTATATCGTCATCGGAACCTCGCTGACAGAAATGTTTATCCTTTATTTCTTTGAATCATTTATCGGCTATTTACTTGTACTGGTACTTTCTAACATTTTAAAGAACTACTTGGTATCAAGACAAGTAGATAAAGATTATGCTTATATTGATGATTACGATGAAACAATTGACAAGGAAGAACTGAAAGAGATGTTCAAGGATTTCTTTGCTGCATTTCTGTATCGGATCAACTCTGTTGTATTGAATGCAACGGATAATCTAGTTCTAACTTACTTTGTGGGACTGGACACGGTAGGGTACTATTCCAACTACGTGCTGATCACCAGCAACCTTAAGAACTTTTTGAGGCCTGTACTCAACTCTGTTAAAGCTAGCTTAGGAAACTTCATTGCGCAGAAAAGTAAGGAGGAAAGTTATGAGATATTCAAGATGACTAATCTTTTGACATTTATTTTATATGGGGGAGCATCTATTGGACTTTTCATACTTTCCAATCGGTTCATCACGGTCTGGATAGGAGAAGAGTATTTATTGTCACAGATGTTCGTACTACTGATTGCCCTTGAGTTTTACTTCAGAGGGATCCAGTTGTTTCTGGCTCAGATCAGGAATGCGATGGGGCTGTTCCAGCAATTAAAGTATCGTCCGGTACTCAGTATACTTATTAACCTGATCCTCTCAATAGTATTAGTGCAATACTTCAATATTGAAGGGGTCATTTTAGCTACGATTGCAGCTAGCGTTTTGACTAACATGATTATTGATCCGATCATTATCCATTCCTACGGATTCAGCAAGGCGACGTGGGCGTATTATATTAAGAACGTGTACTATGTTGGGTTGATGACAATAACTGGGTATTTATCCTATGTTTTAACTCAAGGTTTTAATGAGACCTTTATGGGAATGCTCTTAAGTTTTGTTGTCACTACTGGGGTTATCATGGTACTCTTTACAGTAGGGCTAGTTTGGCTGTCAGAATTTAGAGATCTGCAAAAACGAGTCAGGCAGCTATTGAAGAAATAAGAAATGAAGGAGAAAGATTGTGCTAAAAAAAATAAAGTATGTGTTTCAGAACGTGATGATACTCATCAACATATTGAAGGAAGAAAAAAAGTCTCCCTTTAAAACATCTATAAAGCAGAAAATGCTAGGATTAGGTAATGGGTTTCAGAGTGAGAAAGTACTGATGTACGGGATGGATAAGAAAAACATCAAGTCTTTCATATCTGAACATGATCGTCATAGGGCAAAAAGAATCAATGAAAAAGCATTCCATGTCTTTGACAATAAGCTGATTACAGAACGTGTGCTCAGCCGATTTGTAACTGTCCCTGAATGCTACTACATTATCAATAATGGAAAAGTTGTGTCGTCGGCTTCAGGCCATCAGGACAGCATTTCGTTTGAAGAACTGTTGGTTTTTATTAAACAGAAAGGTAAGTTAGTACTCAAGCCGATATCAGGAGGCAGCGGGACTGGTGTTCAAGTTGTTACCTATGAGCGAGAGACTGATACTTATCACACTAATAAGGAGTCTCATACTAGTCTGGGAATGTTTGAATTTCTAAAAAGGTTGAATAACTATCTGGTGCAGGATTTTGTTTATCAGGGCAGCTACTCATCAGCTCTCTTCCCTGAATCGACTAACACGATCAGAGTACTGACAATGATTGATCCGGATACAAATGAACCGTTTATTGCAGCGGCTGCGCAAAGAATAGGGAATCACAAAACAAAGCCAATCGATAACTTCGGTGGAGGAAGAGGCGGTATCAGTGTAAGAGTGGATACGGAGACTGGTCAGCTTGCCAGTGCGGTAAAAATCGATACAACTGGAAGAAAACAGGCCATTACTCATCATCCTGATACACAGGCTGAGCTGGTCGGGCGAACAGTTCCTAACTGGGATAAGATCAAGTCAGATCTTTTGATGACCATTTCAAAAAATCCCTATCTCAAGTACGTAGGCTGGGATATTGTCGTAACAGATGACGGCTTCACGGTTATTGAAATAAACAGTTTCTCCGGTGTATCTGTCTTCCAGGTCCATCAACCTCTGACACATTATGACAAGCGCATTAAGGGATTCTATCGCCACCACAAGGTACTATAATTAGGAGGAACCTCTCATTCTAAGTAAAATCAAGACGATGCATCGTTATGTCTTTGAAGAACTGAACAAGGAAAAATGGATAAATAGAAGTAAGGTAACTGGGTATCCGAAAGTCGCCAAAGATCTGGCAATAAGCATGAAAAAGTATGGCATTCATCCGGACGAATACCTGCTCCTTAATTTTTATGATCTGGACAACCAGCGCAGAGAAAGAATCATTTCTCGAAAAGAGCGTGACGCTTTTGTAAAAGTGTTTAACAAGAACGAAGAGCTGCCACAGCTCGAAGAGAAAATCAACTTTCTGACTAATTTCAAAGACTATGTCAATAGAGAGTTTCTGCTTCTGAAGGATGCTTCGTACGAAGACTATTTATCCTTTCTATCCCGTCACCCTGGCTATGTGGCTAAGCAGTCAGACAGTGGACAAGGGAAAGGAGTAGAAGTCGTTAAGGAGGTCAAAGATCCTGTACAGGAGTTCCAGCGTTTAAAAGATAAATCTTATGACCTTCTGGAGGAAGTGATCGACACCCATGAGGAACTTAGAGAAATCAGCCCAGCAGGTACTCCGGCTATTCGTATTTTTACATTCGTGGACAAACAGAGCACTCCTCATATTATTTTCAGTGCCATCAACTTGAGTACGGATAATCCGGTCGTCAATTTCGGTTCAGGTGCATTGAAAGCCTTGATCGATCCGGATACTGGAAAGATTGTGACTGATGGTATCAGCAAATCAGACCAATCTTTTAATGCTCATCCATTTACCGGACATCAAATAAAAGGTCGCCAGCTTCCTGATTGGGAAAAATTGAGGCAATCACTCCTGAAAGCGGCGATGGAATTTCCTGAAGTCCGTTACATCGGTTGGGATTGTACGATTTCAATAAAGGGCCCTGTTTTGATAGAAGCCAATGCCAGGCGTCCGGGAATCAATGGGCAGCAGCTTGCTGGTTTCAAAAAAGTAGACGAAAAGTATTCTAATTTTGAAATGGTGAGAGAAGAATATAACGAATTAACGTCTTAATTAACCTTTCAATGTACTAATCAATATAGTTGATAAGTATCTGATAAGAAGCTGGCCTACGACAAGAATCAGTCGTATGTCAGCTTCTTATATATGTCTGGTTTAGCTAAATATTAAGATAGAATATGTAAAGTGAGTAGTTAATAGAGGATACATTAAATAACTATTAAGTCTGTTGCTTTTTCTGTAAGGGAGTGGTATTCTTTATTAGTTTTCTAGCAAAAGAAAAGTTAATAGAAAAAGAATCACAAAGAAAATCAATATTGAGAAAAAAGGTGTAGTTATGTCAAGAACGAAAAAAAGTATTAGAAACATTGTATATAACCTAGTCAATGTTGTCTTAACGCTTGTCCTGATGTTCGGAGTACGAACGATGTTCATTCGAACATTGGGTGTCCAGTACTTAGGCTTAAATGGTGTGTTTCAGAACGTCTTCCAGTTCCTGTCTTTAGCAGAACTCGGAATCGGTTCGGCTATTGCTTACCGACTGTATCAGCCACTGAACATAGGTAATGAACGACGGATCGCTGCTTTGATGACTTTCTTCAAGCAGGCCTACCGCGTCATCAGTATCATCATCATCATTATGGCTCTGGTTCTGCTCCCATTCTTAGGTATCATCATAGGAGACCAGGCTGAAAATATTAATATATACTTAGTCTTTGCCATTTATATCGCGCAGACCCTGTCTACTTATCTCTTTTTTGCCTATAAGACCACTTTGCTTCAGGCCGACCAGAGAGAGTATATTATTTCTAAGTATTCTAATTATATCATTCTAGGAAGTTCTCTAGCAGAAGTACTTATCCTGTACTTCTATCAGTCTTATATCGGCTACCTGCTGGTTCTAGTTGTTTCAAATATTCTAAGAAACTTCCTAGTATCTAGACGAGTAGACAAAGATTACCCGTATATCAAAGAACATGATGACAAGATTGATAAAGAAGAACTGAAAGAAATGTTCAAGGACTTCTTTGCAGCTTTTCTATACCGTATCAACAGTGTAGTCCTGTCTTCTACAGACAACCTCGTCCTGACGTATTTCGTCGGCTTGACCACTGTAGGATTTTATTCGAACTATACGCTACTGGCTAACTCGATCAAACGATTCTTGCGTCCAATACTGAACTCTGTAAAAGCAAGCCTGGGTAGTTTTGTTGCTCAGAAAAGTAATGAAGAAAGTTACCGAATTTTCCAGGTCGTCAACCTGATTACGATCATTCTATACGGTGGCGCATCAATTGGACTATTTATTCTGTCCAACAAATTCATTACTGTATGGATCGGAGACGCCTTTACATTATCTACAATGTTTGTTCTGCTGTTCTCTTTTGAATTCTATCTAAGAGGGATGCAGCTCTTCCTGACTCAGATCAGAAATGCAATGGGACTGTTCCAGCAGCTGAAATATCGTCCGCTGATGAGTATGGTCATCAATCTGATTGCATCGATCATTCTTGTCCAGTTCCTAGGTATAGAAGGGGTCATATTAGGAACAATCACTGCTGGTATGCTGACCAATATGATATTTGACCCGATTGTCATCCATACTCACGGGTTCAATTATAAGACAAGTACCTACTTCCTTAAAAATGCATACTATGTAGGGCTTATGTTTCTTGCAGGATTTCTTTCTTACATCGTTACTTTACCGATAGACGTAACAATTCTCGGTTTATTCTATTCGTTCCTGATAACCTTGCTTATTATCATCGTAGTGTATGGGTTAGGGCTGTTCTGGCTCAAGGAATGGAAAGAACTTATACCTCGTCTGCGTACGGCCTTTAAGAAAAAGAAGAAATAGGGAAGAAACTCAGTTACAAGAGATGATTAGAGGATAGGCATTAATTGACTGTCTAATTGATGGATAGCGCCTCTGATTATTATTGGTATATAAAGGTCGGACATTTGTTCGGCCTTTTTTATTGTCATTATTTAAACAAAAAAGTGATTTATTGAGACTAGACTGGACAATAAGGGAAACGGTTTGGTATACTTTTAAAATATAATGAAAAACAATGTCAGAGCTCTCATTTTTACTGTTTATTTATTATAAATAAATATCGGAGTGAAATTAAGAGTTAGGAGTAGGCATTTAAACAGAAAAGAGAAAGGAAATTGTATATGAGAAAAATGAAGCTCACAACTAAAATTTTTATCGGGCTGCTTATAGGTGTGGTCATCGGACTGTTTCTTACAAACAATGAAGAAATAGCGGTGATGTTTCAGCCGTTAGGAGACATTTACATACGTCTCATCAGCCTTGTCATGGTGCCATTAGTCTTTACGTCACTCCTTCTGGGGGTTTCAAGCGTAACGGACATAAAGAAAGTAGGGAAAATAGGGTTATCCACCATTGTCTATTTCATGGGGACAACGCTTATAGCCGTAGTCATTGGCCTTGTCTTGGCGAATGTCATTCAGCCTGGAGCAGGGATGAACTTAGTGCCGGAAGCCGCTACATCAGAAGCGGACTTTCCTTCTTTAGCTGAAACGATCATTAACATTTTCCCAGGTAACATCCTTGAGGCGTTCGTCGAAGTCAATATGCTTCAAATCATCTTCATCGCACTGATCTTTGGAATAGGTGTAGTAAGATTGGGAGAAAAGGCAGATCCGTTCAGAAACATCGTCCAGTCCATCTATGATGTGTCGATTGATGTTACTCAGATTATTATGGAATTCACACCACTAGGCGTCATCGGACTGATCGTACCTGTCGTGGCTACCAATGGGCTGGAAGTCCTCTTGCCTTTAGGACGAGTGATTATAGCCTTTTATCTGGCAGTTATCATTCACATAGGGGTCACGTATACATTGTCAGTTAAGTTCTGGTCTGTTTATAATTTGAAAGAATTCTTCAAAGCAATCCTTCCAGCTCAACTGGTCGGCTTCACGACATGTAGTTCATCAGCTACATTACCAGTGACGCTTAATTCTATGGAGGAGCTAAAAATCAATAAAGAAGTGTCCGGATTTGTCCTTCCTCTTGGAGCGACGATCAATATGGACGGTGCGGCTCTATATCAGGGAATCACGGCATTATTCGTGGCGCAGGCATACGGACTGGAACTGAGTCTGGTGAGCCAGCTGACAGTTATTGCAGTAGGGACTCTTGCTTCTATCGGGGCGGCAGGAGTACCAGGAGCAGGTGTGATCATTTTAAGTATGGTACTTTCTTCTGTTGGGCTTCCTCTTGAAGGTGTCGCACTCGTAGCTGGAATCGACCGTCTACTGGATATGGGACGAACCATGACTAACATCACTGGAGATGCTACCGCAACTGTGATCGTGTCCAATCTACTGAACAAAGGGAAGAAACCTGAAAGAGTACGCGGTGTTGAGGCGGAGTCAGTAAACTAATATATAATTGTTAGTCCAATTTCCCCTATAGAATAGAAGTATCACAGAAAACATAACTAAAACAACTTTTGAAGAGTATGTCGAAGCTGCGTTGATGGTCCGACATACTCTTCTTTTATTGTGCTATGTACTAGATAAAATTTACATTGAATGTATATATAAGATGATAGTTTATGAAAAGTTTAATAAGTTTCAAATTTTTCACATTTGGTATATTGTATTATATAAATAACTTGGTAAAATTGATAAGAATAGAAGTGAGCTTTATAAAGAAGTAAAGTACCTATAACTATTTTTAACTGTTCAGCTAGAGAGGTCTTCAAGGTAAAACTTGAAGACCTCTCGTTATGACTATTCAATCTAATTAGTATAATTGTGCAATCAATAAACTATAGAAAGAAAGATATTATGAAGAAATTACTGCAGCTTTTCGAAAGATATTATGAAGCATTTTCTTATGTTATATTTGGTGGACTTACAACTGTACTGAACTTGGTTGTCTTTTATACACTGAATGAATTGATCGGTATGAACTACTTATTTGCTAATTTAATTTCTATTGTTATTTCCATTTTATTTGCGTATGTAGTTAACAAGAAATATGTATTTCGTGTAAAAAGTCAATCTGTCAAGCAGGTGAGTAGAGAGCTTTTACTGTTTTTCCTTTTTAGATCCGGATCACTACTGGTGGATATGCTGGCGATGGTAATTATGGTAGAAAAATTAGCACTTGATCCAAACGCTTCAAAACTAATAACTGAAATCTTTGTCGTAGTACTAAATTTTATTGTCAGTAAGTTTATAGTATTTAAAAACAAAAGTGAATATTGAGAGGAAGTACCAACTTGAAAGAAAAGATATCAATAGTTATCCCCTGCTACAATGAAGAACCTATGATTGAGCTTTTTTATAAGGAAATGAGTAATGTATCAAAGAATGGCTTAAAAACTTATGACTTCGAATACATATTTGTCAATGATGGATCTAGTGACCGGACTCTTGAGATCATGAGAAAGCTTTCAGTACAAAATCCTTCAGAAGTAAGATACCTATCTTTCTCTAGAAACTTTGGCAAGGAAGCCGCACTTTATGCGGGGTTGAAAGCCGCTTCCGGAGACTTTATTGTTGTCATGGATGTTGACCTACAGGATCCTCCTTCACTTTTACCTGAAATGATAAATCTGTTAAAAAGTGATGACTATGATTGTGTAGGTACGAGAAGAACCACAAGAGTGGGCGAGCCACCAATACGGTCTTTCTTTGCCAAACAGTTTTACAAACTTATAAATCGAATTACTGATATCGAAATTGTAGATGGGGCAAGAGACTATAGAATAATGACAAGGCAAATGACGGATTCTGTTTTAAGTGTTTCTGAGTATAACAGATTTTCTAAGGGAATATTCAGCTGGGTTGGATATAATACAACCTACATTAATTATGAGAATGTGGAGCGGATGGCAGGTAAAACGAACTGGTCATTCTGGGGATTATTTAAGTATTCCTTAGATGGAATAGTATCATTTTCAGAAGTACCCTTATCGATTTCTTCTTTTATAGGCCTATTTTCTTTCATAGTCTCAATTTTAATGGCTATCTTTTTCACTGTCAGAACAGTATTATTCAACAATCCAACTGAGGGATGGACATCATTAATGGTCGTCATTCTAGGCTTAGGAGGGATTCAGCTTTTCAGCATTGGTATTTTAGGAAAGTATGTAGGAAAAATGTTTTTAGAGGCCAAGAAAAGACCTTTATTTGTAATTAAAGAACAGAGTGGGACAGGGGATGAAACCAATGAGTAAAAGAGAAAAAATAGGAACATTCCTCCTTGACTTACTGGATTATATCTTCCTGCTGATAATCGGCTTCACACTTTTTCTGTCTCTGCAAAACAATAAGCTACGTCTGGAAAATATACATGAGTATGTGTTTACAGCTGTACTAGTTGTAATTCTAATAATAAGTTCTCTTTGCTTTTCTAAGAAAATAAGAATAAAAACCAAAGAAACTGTAATCAGTTTTTTTAGAAAAGTATATTCCAAAATTACTGTGTTGACAATCATACTGTTTGTGTCAGTTGTGATTTTTCAAATTATACTGCTTTACCATATAACAACACCAATAGGCTGGGATGTAGGCTCTATATTTAGAGGTGTCATTAACCTTCCAGAAAATCCGAACAGACTAAACAATTATCTGTCTGTTAATCCCAATAATAGTTTCTTTGCATTTTCTATGTTTTTGATCACGCAAGTATTAAATAGATTGAGTCCTTCAGGTTCTTTTGGAGAAACCTGGTTAGCCTGGCAGCTGTTTAATACATTTTTGCTTGATGTAGGGTTCGTTCTAATTTTTCTAGCAGGCAAAAAGCTCTTCAATAGAGAGATTGCCTATATCTCTTTTTATCTATCTTTTATTCCGTTATCCCTCTCTCCTTGGATACTAGTGCCGTACACTGATGTCATAATGATTCCAGTTATTGGATTTATATTTTACATGTATGCTCTACTTAAATCAGAGGATGCTTCGCTAATATGGCGAGTTGTCTTATCAAGTGCGATTGGAATACTGACAGGGGTGTCATTTTTACTTAAACCATCCTCGGTTATCTTCTTAATTGCCTGGTTTTTAATAGAAGTGCTGAAGGTGATTACCTGGAAGAAGTATTCATTAATAAATAGTAAAGTGATTCTTGTGGTTCTGTTTATCTCGTCTTTTGTAGGTACCATAGAAGTATATAATATCTTTGAAAGTAATCAGCAATTGATTACTATAGAGGAAGAGAGAGCCAAGCCATGGCTGCACTTTGTAAATATGGGATTGACCGGTGATGGAGGATGGAATATTGAAGATACACATGCGGTAAGAGATCTTCCCGACCAGGAATCCAAGAGGGAGTATTCTCGTACAGAAATAATTAATAGACTTCAAGATCACGGTGTTTTTGGCTACCCCCAATTTTTAGCTGAAAAACATAGGAATAACAGTGATCGAGGAGATTTTGGTTGGGGATTTGATGGAGTACAACAAAAACCTGAGGACCCACCAATCAATTATTTTGCCACAATGATGAGAGATACTTATTACCAGGCCAGTGGAAAAACTGATAATATAAGATTCTTCATGCAGATATTCTGGGTAATTACCTTGATTGGCTTACTATTCACATACAATAAGAATGATAGAAAGCTGTTTACTAAGATACTTAAATTAGGTATTTTAGGAGCCTTTCTATATTTACTATTATTTGAAGGGGGACGTTCAAGATACCTTATTCAATATCTCCCAATGTTCTATATCCTATCAGCATATGGCTGGAGTAACCGATTAACTCGTTGGTTGAATGATAAGTAATATCTATCAATAAGTTAAGTAGATTTGAACTCAGACATAGATAGTTGTGAAATTATAGATATTATAAGCAGGAAGCGAGAAAGAGTTTTCCTCTTTGAAAATGATAAAGTTCATAGGCTGGAAGTTGAGATCCTTTTCTATTTATTAGAAAGGGGTCTTTTTCATCTGGCAATTGAAAATGGTTACATTTAATAGTAAGATAGTGTGTATGCAAACTAATATACTAGATATAACATGGAGGATAAAGACTTGAATAAACTTGTTGAGCACTTTAATAGTACATATGGATTAAAAGATGTCAGAGGAGTCCGCTCTCCCTTGCGTATCTGTCCGATCGGAGCCCATTCCGATCATCAGTTAGGAAAAGTGACAGGGATGACGCTTGATGCCAGCGTCGATTTTGTCTATGCACCAGCACCAGACGGTTACGTTAACGTACAGAGTCTGGATTTCCCGGATAAAGAATACTTTCACGTCAGTCATGAAGCCGAATATATTCCAGGATCATGGGTAAACTATCTGCGTGGCGCAGTCATGTCGCTTCGTCAGGACTATGTTCTGAAGACTGGAGTGTCCGGAGTGGTCAGTGGGAAATTGCCTATAGGTGGCTTAAGTTCTTCTGCAGCAGTAACAACAGCTTATCTTATGGCTTTAAGTGATGTAAATGGAATAGAGCTTTCAAAAATGGAGCTGATTCAGTACAGTCACTGGGTGGAAACACAGTTCATCGGTTTGAAAAACGGAATACTCGATCAGTCAGCGAATGTCTTGAGTATGGATAATGAACTGATGGTAATGGACTGTCGGACGAATGAGCATGAGATGATTCAGAAAGGAGAAGACATGCCGGCATTCGAAGTCATCGTGGTTTATTCCGGTATATCGAAACATCTGATCAGCACGGATTTTAACAATCGGACTGACGAACTTAGAGTGGCAGGATGGCTGCTGCAGGATTTAAGCGGGATGGATCATACACCAGATTTGAGTCAGGTATATTTGAGAAACATCTCTTCTGATGTATATGATCAATACAAGGACCAGTTACCCGAACGTTTCCGCAAACGAGCTGCTCATTTCTATACAGAACAGGAACGTGTCAGAAAAGGAGCAGAAGCTTGGAAAGATGGAGACCTCCAAGCCTTCGGTCAGTATATGTTTGAATCTGGGGAAAGTTCCTTCTATCAGTATGAGTCAGGTATTCCTGAGATGAAGACGATTTATGACATACTGAGAGAGACAGAAGGGGTTTATGGTGCCCGACCAAGTGGCGCAGGCTACAGAGGTGCTGTCATCGGACTGGTAGATCCTAGTAAGAAGGATGTTATCAAAGAAGCGATAGACAGTCGTTACCCTATAGCTCATCCTGAATATAAAGATGTCTATGCGGTTAATTTCTGTCAGACAGCCGACGGTGCGGATTACATTACTGACTTGGAGGAGTGGGTATAAGATGAAAGCAATTATATTAGCAGCAGGCTATGCGACCCGACTTTATCCTTTGACGAAGGACCGTCCCAAGCCCTTACTTGAAGTAGCAGGGAAATCCATACTGGATCACATTATAGAGAAAATGATGAACGTAAGTGAGCTTGACGAAATCATTATCGTAACAAACGACAAATTTACCTCTCATTTCGAGAAGTGGCTTGATAAAGTTGACTACAACAAGTCGATATCTGTAGTCAATGACGGCACGTTGACCAATGATACCCGTCTAGGGGCTATTGGTGATATTCAATATGTGATCGATAACCATGGTGTGAAAGATGACCTCATGATTCTTGCAGGAGACAACCTGTTTGATTTTGAACTGTCTGACTTCGCTGATTATTTTAATGAAAAGGATTCCGACTGCATTACAGCATACTTGGAAGAAAATAAAACCCAGCTCAAACGGGCAGGTGTAGTTAAATTGGACAACATGGATAAAGTTCTATCTTTTGAAGAAAAGCCTCAGCATCCTAAATCTAGTTACTGTGTGCCGGCATTTTACTTATACAAAAAAGAAACTCTGCCGCTAATCAGACAGTATCTTGATGAAGGACACAATCCGGATGCGCCCGGCCATTTCGTACCTTACCTATTGAATAACAGACCAGTGCACGCCTATCGCTTTGAGGGCAAGCGGTATGATATCGGGACCGTCGAGAGTTATGAACGAGTGAAAGGGATATTTGAAGGAAAGTAAACTCTGATTTTAATCACTATGCTTATAATCAAATACAGAGTTTGCTCTTATTAGTTAAACTAACCTAAACCATGTGGTATTAGAGAACACTTATTAATTTATACTACGATTACTTGCAAAAACTAAGATAAGTTGTAATTCCATATAGCAGCCTGATACCTGAGATAAATTGGTATCAGGCTATTTGTATGTTACCTCAAATAATTAACGTTCACTTCCACCCGAAGGATAATATTTATTTTCAAAAAAATTTAAATTTCTATATACCTCAATTAGTGAATAAATTTAAAACTCTGTATTATTATCATTTATCACGATTTAAATTAGAAGAATTGACTTACAGATCTTTGTATTAAATTTATCATATTTGATATTATCAATAATGAATAATTATATTTCCGTCTATAGTTTTATTCAAATGTTAATAGTCTAATTGTGACATTTTATTGAACGTTTAAGTGGTAATATTTATTAATAATTCTTCGAGGTATCTACAGATGTTGTATCTTATGCTATTCTAATATCTATAGCGAGTTATTAATATGAATGAATAAATTTAAGTTGAATATAACTATGATTTCAAAGTAATTATTATATCTTATTCGACCTTATTAATATTTGATTTACTTTAATTTCGTATTAACAGTACTTAGCAATTAATAGCTTATATTATTTATTCTCATTTATTATTTAACAGGAGGGATACATATGTACGACTTGCATTGTCACATACTACCAGGAGTAGACGACGGCTCAAAATCAATAGAAGAATCAATTAAAATGGCCAAATTAGCAGTATCAGAGGGCATTACACATATACTGGTCACGCCACATCATCAGAAACAAGATTGGATCAATGAAAAAGAAACAGTAGTCCAGCGTGTGAATAATCTGCAGGCTGAACTGGATGACAGAAATATTGATTTGACCTTATTTCCGGGACAAGAAGTTAGTCTTTACGGGGATCTCTTAGAAGATATAGAGAAAGATAAGATATTGTATACGGATGAAGGTAATACGTATATTCTAGTTGAGTTTCCGACTGGAGTCATTCCTCATTACGCTGAACGTCTCTTCTACGAACTTCAATCTAAAGGTAAAACCCCTATTATTGTTCATCCTGAAAGAAATCATGCCATTATCGAACACCCAAATCGTTTGAAAAATCTTATAGATAAAGGTGCTTTAGCTCAGTTGACAGCCGCGAGTTACACGGGAAAATTTGGAAAGAAAATCGAGAAACTGAGTAAGCAATTAATTGAGGCGAATCTCGTTCATTTTATAGCTTCTGATGCTCACAATTCTACAAACAGGAAGTTTCATATGAAGAAGGCTTATGAAAAATTATTGAAAGAGTACGGCCGGAGTAAACGTAATGAGTTTCACCAGACTACAAAAGACTTGCTCAACGGTGAACCAATTATCGTACCTGATGCCCAATATATACAGCGGGGCACTCTGTCTAAGTTGTTAAAAAGGAAGTAAACAGATTTTTTTCAATAGGGAAATTAACTCTATTGTTGAAGGTTAATTCAGTTATTAAATAGCAAGGGTTAGTTATGAAAACAGATGATTCAGGCTTAATGCTTCTTAAACTTTATTTTTTTATACTTCCTTCTGGCTAAAGGCAAATCTAACCCAAATCGGAAACTAATTTTTTCAGAAATTATGTTTAAATTTAATTGCTCATATTATTTGTCTGCTCATGTAAGTTAAAAATCAAATAAGATCCACCAGGATAATAATTAACAAATTTTCTGGTGGATCTTATTATTATACCGATTCTATATTTTAGGCTTAACAGTATATTTCTATTTGTTATTCATTGAGTTAAAAAAAGGCTAATCAAGTCTTATATAGCAGTTCATACATGTTATCCTTTTTTTATTTTTGCAGATAAGATAAAATTAGTAAATAAAGTTACTTATAAGTTATTTGCCCAACATAATGTAGTCATTGGCACAACTTATAACGAAAGTCTGAGTGCGTCTACTGCTGAATCTGCAATTGGTAACGAATACAAGTTTTATTTTTTTGGAAAGTCAAATACAATTAGTTAAGTACTACATGTGAACGATAAACCTTTATAAACAATAATAAGCAAAATGGCAATAGGAACAGTAGAGTAAATCTATCGTTAACAGGAACAAATTCAATTCTATAAATGAATCGACTTAATTATAGGGAAGGTGAGGGTATGAAAGAAATTGGAGGCTATTTTCAATTAGATCAGCTGATAGATGAACCTTTTCATAAAAATCTAGTTGAACTCAATACAGCCCGGAACGCTTTATTGTACCTAGTCAAGTCAAAGAACATAGGTAAAGTACACCTGCCGTATTTTTTATGTGACTCTGTATCGAATATATTGAGTAAAAATCAGATTGAGTATGACTACTATGAAATAGATAGAAACTTCCGTCCCATTTTTAATGAACAGTTAAGTGATAATTCGTACTTATATATAGTGAACTACTATGGACAGTTCACAGATGACGAATTCAGAGACTATAAATTCAAGTACGGTAATGTCATAGTAGATAATACGCAGTCTTTTTTTCAAAAACCTATTGAGGGCATAGATACACTTTATTCGTGCAGAAAATTCTTTGGTCTGCCAGACGGCGCTTATTTATCCACCGATACTTTTTTAAACGAAGACTTAGAAGAGAGTCAATCAAGTTCTCGTATGAATCATATTCTAGGAAGGTTTGAAGGGAAAGCATCAGACTACTATATAGAATATAAGAAGAGTGATGCTGACTTTGATGAATTACCAATAAAATCTATGTCCAAGCTTACCAGGAACATCCTGGGCGCAATTGATTATAAAAATGTTTTGGAAACAAGAAATACAAATTTTGAATATCTGCATAATCATTTAGAGCAAACTAACATACTGGAGCTTCATTCACCCCAGGGACCCTTTGCTTATCCCTATTATGTAGAAAACGGAATTGAAATAAGAAAGAAATTAGCAGAAAAAAAGGTATATATCCCCACCCTGTGGCCGAATGTGTTGAAAGACAATGAATCAGATAGCAATGAATTTGATTATGCAGCGAACATTCTACCTTTACCATGCGATCAGAGATACAGTCTGACAGATATGGACACCCTGCTGAAGGAGTTGACTTTATGTATAGATTAAGAGAACTTGAAAGAGAGGATATTCCAGCAATCAATTCATGGCGCTCCGATAAAGATCTTATAGAGAGTCTTGGCGCTCCTTTTAGATACATCAATAAAGAGGTAGATTATAATTGGTTTGATAATTATCTGACAAATAGAGGGAATAATATAAGGTGTTCCATACTTAATGAAGCAGATCAGTTAATTGGTCTGGTCAGTCTGACTAACATAGATCGTCTTAACCAGTCTGCTGTCTTTCATATTATGATAGGGAAATCTTCAAAAAGGTCCAAAGGCATAGGATCCTACGCCACAAACGAGATTTTAAACCATGCATTTTGTGACATGAATTTGAATCGTGTTGAATTATCTGTATTGGCTAGTAATGAACGAGCCATAGCCTTGTACGAAAAAGTAGGATTCAAAAAAGAAGGCGTTGAAAGACAAGCTGTTTTTAAGAATGGCAGGTTTGCTGATATGGTCAGTATGGCGATACTGAAGGATGAGTTCTCACCGGATGCGGATCTATAAGATAGACCTCTGGTCACTCGATCAGGAATGCCTACATATAGTGAATCTTTAGATCATTGGGCAGACAGGGACATGTTTCAGCAGTAAAAATGAGAGTTTAATTTAGAGTGCGGGTGTCACTTTTATATATAATTCGTAAATTAAAAGGATCAAGGAGACTTAATCATCTCTTTGATCCTTTATTCTATTTAGGACAGGCTTTACTATTTTCTTTTCTTGCCTTTTTTCTTACGTTTGGCCTGTTTTTTTAAGTACTCGAGTCTAGCTTTCTTCTGGTCTTCAATACTTTCTGCTTTTTCAAAAGAAGAGGAAGCTGAGTGAGAAGTCGTTTTTGACTGGCTGTTTGAAGTCGTCTGTTTCTTTGGTGCTTCTTTCTTAGGCTCGTCAACTTGTACACTTGACTCATTGTCCTCAGCTGAGACTTCAGCAGATATTTCTGCCGGAACCCAAAGCTGTCCATCTACATTGTAAGCTAAACCATGTTCCACTAACTTCAAGATATTTTCCAGGCTGTCATCAGACAGGTTATCATCATATATATTCAAAGACTCATCAGCATTTACTACTGATTCTGAATAAAATGATTGTAAGTCAGAATTAGAGTCTAGGACATCTTTTTGTGCAGTTTCCATCCACTCAGTTAAAGCTTCAACAATCTCTGCTTTTTTCCAGCTCTTGGCAATGTCCAAATCGTGATGCTCGATAAAGTGAGTAAGCTGTTTTTTAGTGTACTGATTATTAGCGGCTTCCGTAGATTGCTCCTCGGGCGCCTTTTTGATTTCCAACTGCTTAGCAGTCTCTAGGTGTTGCTTGTTCATATTCAATTTCTCCTTTTTAGCTGATTTACAAAGTGTACCATAAACAGGGTGCATGATAACAGGGATTTGGGTAGTTTTTAATTGATAATTAAAGAAGTGAAATACTATATGCATAGGTTTGAGGTTTCTAGAAAATTGGAAGCACGATTCTCAGAATGATTGAGTTATTTTGAATACCTGTTATTAAAAATCGATTACGTAATATAGTGTGCAATAGGATGTATTTAAACCTTTTAGATACAATTGAGCATATATAATACCGCATAAAATTAGAATTTACTAATCTTTGTGAAAATGCTTTAATTCACTTTTGAGTATGCTATTATATCCCTAAACACGAACTAAATATTATAAGGTTACGACGTTCGTACGTGTTTAATTGTTTAAGGAGTGATGTAATGAGTGATAAAAGTACAAAATGGATACTTAGTTTACTATCTTCAACCATGCTTTTCGCTGCACCAGCAGTAACCTTTGCTGAACAGGACGAAGAGCAGGAACAGGACGTGGCAGAAGTTACAGCCACTGAGTCATCAGATAACTTTGAGATGACTATTTTCCATACCAATGACATACATGCAAGCATCGATGATTTCGGTCGCTTATCATACTTTTTAAATGAGCAGCGTGACATCTTGGATAACACACTATATTTGGATGCTGGAGATATATTCAGCGGAAATCCGGTAGTGGATCTGCAGGACGGTGAGCCGCTGATCAACTTATTAAACGCGGTAGATCTTGATCTTATGACAATCGGGAATCACGAGTTCGATTATGGACAGGACGTGTTTCAGTACAGAAGAAATGAATCCAACTTCAATTGGATTTCAGCTAATACTCGTGTAGTAGATCCGTCAATTCCAATTGCACAACCTGATCCATATGAAATCTTTGAATTTGGCGAATTTACTGTGGGTGTCCTGGGATTAACAGAAAGTCCTCCTGCAACAAATCCGGCTGGACTAGTAGGACTCGAATTTGATGGATACACGGAGACTGCTCTGAACTATGAATACTTAAGAGATGAGGTGGATATTTTCATCGCTTTGACTCATATCGGTATCGCAGCGGACAGACGTTTAGCCGAAGAAGTGGAATTCTTTGACCTGATCATTGGCGGGCATTCTCACACGTCATTGAACGAACCAGAGGTCGTAAATGGGACACCAATTGCTCAATCGGGAAGTAATGCACGCAACGTGGGGGTCCTGAACTTGCTAGTTGATGGCGAATCTGGAGAAGTCTCAGTTGACGGTCGCTTACAACCCGTTGCAGATGTGGACGGGATAGACAGCGAGGTTCAGTCAATGGTTAACCAGTATAACGAAGAAACTGAAGAGCTGCTTTCTGAAGTACTTGGTCTTACTAATACAGGTTTGAGCAGAGATGATCGCTGGCTTCGGGACGTCGCTTTAGGAAATATGATTACGGATGCTGTCAGAACATTTGCCAACACGGATATTGCAATCACTAACAACGGCGGAATCAGAGCCAGCATAGCTGCGGGCGACATTACCGCAAGAGATATATTTACTGTTGATCCATTTGGAAATCATATTACTATTCTTGAAATGACTGGACATGAACTGCAGGAAGTCATCGCTTATTCATTCCACAGATCTCTAAACAGCTACGGGCCTCAGGTAGACCTTCAGACTTCAGGACTGAACTATATCATCTATACGGATGATGAGGGTCTTTATGCGGATTCTGACCTATTTATTAACGGTGAACCGATGAATATGGATCAAACATATAGAATCGCTACAAACAACTTCATCGTTACTGGTGGAGACGGGTATGACTTTTCAAATGCCAGTATCATCACTGAAGATGCTGGTCAAGTAACCAATGCACTCATTCAGTATGTACAGGATACGACTGCAGCTCAAGGTGCTGTAGACTACGAACCAACTGAAGGGCGTATTCAGGTCTTGCCATTAGCTGAACAGTCTCCGGAAGAGCCAGTAGATGATGAAGAAGATACTGATGATCCGGAGGTTCCAGAAGAAAATGAAGAGGATCTCGATGACGAGGTTGAAGAAGAGGAACCTGAAGTACCAGCTGTTCCTGTAGAAGACGATAACGACGAAGAAGTCGAAGTACCAGAAGTCATTGAAGAGGATCAGGAAGAAGACACAGTGGTTCCTGCACCTGTAGATTCAGACGATGAAGATCAAGATGATGATGTCGATTCAGAAGTAGAGGCAGCAGAGGGGGAAGAAGGCGAACGCCTACCTGAAACTGCGACCTTAACATGGACGATCGGACTAGCAGGACTAGGAAGCGTCGCTGCTGGAGCATCTGCTCACTTTATTAAGAAGAAAAGGTAGGTATCAGACGAAGGTCAATATAGTTTAGCTGATTTCAAACACCATGATGTGTCTCGCATATGAGACGCATCATGGTGTTTTTACTTTCTTATCAATTATATACAACCAGAGAGTAGATGAAGCTGGACTTATAGAAGTGCTAAAATATTGTCATAGCAAACCGCCCATTTTCACTATATGATAGACAATAGAGAAAACGCTATCGAAAAGAGGATGACTTAAATGAAAATGAAGCGATTTGAACACAATATCAGAAAAGAGCTTATAAAGGGATCGCTGATTACAATCTTTCTTATGATGATGCTAGCTGTTGTATTGCTGGGGGTATATAGAGTCAATATGAGAAATCACCGACTGAACAATACAACTCAAACTTTTGCTCAAGTCGTCCCTGAAACACTCTCGACAATCGATCAAAAATTCTATCGAACTAATACTGATTTAATCGAGCAGTATATATCGGGAGCGGGCAGTATCGAGACCAGTCAGATTTACCGGCTGTTCTATTCTTTTAACTCTCAGAAGCAGATTAAGAGTGATCTCCTATTGTTTGATAATAATTTTGATGTGAGGTTGTCTACAAATAATGCTTTCGACGACAACTATGCTTTTCATAACTACTTATATATTGTCACCGAAAATGAAAAGATAGATGGGTTTCAAAATCTTGTCAGGGTATTCAGGGCGAACAATGGCGATACTTATCTAATTTATCTTCACCCCTTTCTGGAAGATAACGAGCCATTAGGATATGGCGTATCTGTCATTAACGGGAAAGAGCTCCTGCCTATTGGACAGGATGTATTGGCAAGTTACGTCATTTACGATAACTACTCAAATGTCCTTTCTTCGAATACGGATCAGGTGTATCGACATACTGGCAAGCTGGAACAGGATATCTTTGTTAAGGAAGGGGCACAAGCCGGCGTACTGTTTAATGACTACAAATTATTCGATAACTTGACTGTCAGAGCTTTTCTATCCAATGAACCTCAGATGACTGTCCTAGTTTCAAGTGTGGTTCTGCTAATTGTGGCGACTATATTCATCGTATTGTTTTCAGTCTACTTCTCGAGACGGGTATCCGCTCGAACAGGGCAGTCTCTTTACTTTTTGAATAGTGAGATGGAGCGTGTCAAAAGCATACCTGGTTACTTGATCAAAATAAAAACTGAGGATGAATTTGAACATCTAGCAGATGATATAAACAATATGGTTGAAGAATTGAGAACGAGCCATGCCAATTACGTGAAGCTCAATCAACTCAGTATAGACATGGAAAAGAAAAAACTGGAAGCTCAGTTTCATCCCCATTTTCTGGCCAACACTCTGGAAACCATTCGATCTGCTATGTATATCGACACAGAACTTGCAAACGAAGTGCTGTTAAGAATGAACAGCCTCTTACGTTATAGTGTGGATGAGCAGAATGAAGGCACGACTTTATCGGAAGATTTGGAGTATGTCAAAAACTATTTAGCCATTAATGAGATACGTTTTGAGGACTTCAGCTATGAACTTTTAGTTGATAAGAAGCTTAATAATATTATTGTACCTAAATTGTTTCTCCTTCCTTTAATTGAAAATAGCTTGAAGTATGGATTTAAGTATAGACGAGATTTAAAGGTTAAAGTTACGGCAAAACTCACGGACGAAACTGTCATTATTCGTGTCATAGATAACGGACATGCGCTGGAAGATAAGGACAGGGAAAAAGTGACTAAACTGCTGGGTCAGACTGAAGAGACAAGTTACCATCACGGATTAAAAAATACGAAACAGCGGATTCAACTGGTGTACCCAAATGCAGAATTCAATTTGTTTTCAAAGATGAGCTGCACAGTGAACGAGATCAGAATAAAAGGAGGCAAATATGTATAAGCTATTAATAGTAGAAGATGAGAGATTGATACGTCAAAGACTAGTTTATGGTATAGATTTCACAGAACTGGACTGCGTAGTGATTGGAGAGGCTAGGGATGGAAAAGAAGGGAGTGACATGATTCAAGAACTGAGTCCGGATATCGTTCTCACTGACATTAATATGCCAGTGATGACTGCTTTTGATATGCTCGAGCAGACAATCAGTCACACTTACAGCACGATTATTTTATCGGGGTACAATGAATTCTCAAATGCACAGAAAGCAATTAAATTCGGAGTGACTGAATTTGTGGTTAAACCATTTAAAGAAAGTGACATTGTGGAAGCAATTCAACGTGCAAAAGAACAGGTCGATGAACAACGGTATTTAAAACATTTACAGAAGTCTGAAACAATGGAACATACAGCAATTTATAACTTACCCAAAGCAGCATTTGAAGATCCAATTGTGGGAGAAATGATTGATTATGTCCATACTCACTTTTCTAAAAAAATCATTTTCGGTGATGTAGCGAAAGAAATCGGATATAGTCCAGCTTTGCTGCATGACAAATTTAAGAAGGAAACGCAGACGACGTTTAATGACTACCTGAACCGATACCGAATCAATCAGTCCATTCAGATGCTGAGGAAGGAAGACAAAAAGCTATATGACATCGCCTGTGACTGTGGGTTCAGTGAGTACAAATATTACAACAAAGTATTTAAGAAATACGTGGGTATCAGTACGAAAGAATTTCTGGACAAATTATAGTATTTTCCCCAAAAGTATAAAATAGTAGGATTTGAAAGCGTTTAAACGTCTGACATAATGAAGGCAACAAATAAAAGGAGTGGAGAACATGAATAAAAAAATGAAATGGCTTTTGGGGATCTGCAGTGCGACGGTATTAACTTTAACTGCCTGCAATAATGGTGGAGATGTAGATGGTCAGGCCGAAGAAACAGGAGATGGGAATCAGTCATCGGACAGTTTAGTTATATACTCTCCTAACTCAGAAGGACTGATCAATGCAACTATTCCTGCATTCGAAGAGCAATATGGAGTTACAGTAGACCTGATTCAGGCTGGGACAGGGGAACTCTTCACTAAACTTGAAAGTGAGAAAGATGCACCAGTGGCAGACATTATCTTTGGTGGGGGTTATTCACAGTTCTCAATGAGTGAGCATTTATTTGAAGAGTATGTTTCTGAAGAAAATGACAATGTCATTGATGAGTATCAGAACACATCTGGTCTATATACACCATATACATTGGATGGTAGTGTCCTGGTAGTCAATCCTGATCTTGTGGGAGATATTGAGATTAACAGCTATGAAGATCTGCTGCATCCAGACTTGAAAGGACAGATTTCATCTGGAGACCCGGCAAATTCATCTAGTGCTTTTGCTCAGCTGACGAATATGCTGGCGGCAAAAGGGGGCTACGAGTCAGATGAAGCATGGGACTTTGTCAAAGACTTGTATACAAACGTAGATGGAAAAATCAGCTCCAGTTCAAGTAATGTGTACCGTGCCGTTGCTGATGGGGAAATGGCTGTCGGCTTATCTTATGAAGATCCAGTTGCTAAACTGATCGGTGATGGTGGAAATGTAGAAATTGTCTATCCTGAAGAAGGTGTTGTATTCCTTCCTGCGAGTGCGGCTATAATCAAAGGATCTCAGAATAGAGAAAATGCCGAGCGCTTTATCGATTTCATCATTTCCCAGGAAATCCAGAATGTGTTGTCTACTACAACGACGAACAGACCGGTTAGAGAAGATGTGGAGACAAATGACAGCATGGAAGCATTTGGAGACATTAATTCTATCCAGGAAGATATGGACTATGTATCAGAGAATAGAGAAGATATCGTCCGTCGCTACAACGACATTTTTGTAGAAATCGAATCAAGCAGATAAAAGGGGAGAACTGGGTATGAGTCAGATCAGTATTAAAAACGCCAAGAAAATATTCGACGAAACAGTTGTCATTCCCGATTTGAATGTCAGTATTCCTGAAGGGTCCTTGTTTACATTACTAGGACCTTCGGGATGCGGTAAAACGACACTGCTGCGTATGATAGCTGGATTCAACTCAATTGAGGGTGGAGATTTTTTCTTTAACGAGAACAGAATAAATGATCAGGATCCGAGCAGACGTAATATCGGTATGGTGTTTCAGAATTATGCTATTTTCCCGCATCTTAGTGTTCGTGAAAATGTGGAATTCGGATTGAAACAGCGTAAACTGAAAAAAGATGAGGTCCGGTCCAGAGCTGAAAAGTATCTCAGGCTGATTCAGATGGAAGAGTACATGGACCGGAAACCGGAACAGTTAAGCGGGGGACAGCAGCAGCGTGTGGCACTGGCTCGCGCACTGGCGATCAACCCCGATGTCCTTCTTATGGATGAGCCGTTAAGTAACCTTGACGCCAAGCTTAGAATTGATATGAGACAGGCTATCAGAGAGATTCAGCGTGAAGTAGGGATTACGACTGTCTATGTGACACATGATCAGGAAGAAGCGATGGCTATTTCCGATCAGATTGCTGTAATGAAGGGTGGAGTTATCCAGCAAGTGGGCAAACCGAAAGAACTTTATCATCGTCCTGCAAATGAATTTGTAGCTACCTTTATCGGTCGAACCAATATGCTCGATGCTGAATTGGATATGGTAAATGGAGTTCCTGTCATAACTTTTGAAAATGGGTACAGCCTGCCGATGCCTAAATTAACTCATATTGAACCACAAAATGTGAGAATAAGTATTCGTCCAGAAGACTTCAATCGCGTAGAATCTGTTGAAGAGACTTTTGGAGCAGTGATAAAAGACAGTATCTATCTAGGTCTAAATACTGAATATATGGTCGAACTCTCTAACGGGAAATTTATCCAAGTAACAGAAGAATCCAGCTTTGACGAAGATCTGAATGCAGGAGATATCGTCAACTTTAAAATCAATCCGAACAAAATCAATGTGTACAATTCTGAAGGTACGATTAATCTTACGGAGGTGAGATAATGGCTACTAAACAGAATGAACTGAATGGATTGGCAAAAGTAGATCCTACAGCTATGGCAGGTCCAACTCAGAAAAAACGCTTTAGACTGGATATCTGGAGTATCTCAGCTATAGTTATCCTCATCACGTACGTCCTGTTTCTTGTCTACCCTGTTGGAAATTTACTTAAGCAGTCTGTATTTACAGAAACCAGTGGACTGACTATTGAAAATTTCACTCGTTTTTTCTCGATGAGTTATTATTCTGGCACACTATTCAACAGTTTTAAAGTGTCGATAACAGCGACAGTCTTCGCACTGATTTTGGGTATTCTCTTAGCCTACCTGTTCGCTATGTTTGAGTTCAGAGGGAAAAAACTTTTGAGAATTCTAATCATTATTGCATCTATGTCCGCACCTTTCATTGGCGCATATTCATGGATTCTACTTTTAGGAAGAAGTGGCCTGATCACACGTTCACTAAGTAATCTATTTGGCATTCAAATGCCGGATATTTATGGTTTCTCAGGGATTGTACTAGTGTTTTCTCTCCAGCTATTTCCATTGATTTTTCTTTACGTCAACGGTGCGTTTAAAAGCATCGATCAATCCATACTTGAAGCAGCAGAAGGTATGGGTGTAACAGGAATCAATCGATTCTTCAAAGTCGTGCTTCCCTTGCTCATGCCAACCGTTCTAGCAGGCGCCTTGCTTGTATTCATGAGAGCATTTTCTGATTTTGGTACTCCCATGCTGATTGGTGAAGGGTATCGGACTTTTCCTGTTCTGATTTATACTGAATTTATCAGTGAAGTCGGAGGAGACTCGGCCTTTGCCTCTGCATTAGCTGTTATAGCTATCTTTATCGCCCTGACTATTTTCTTCCTGCAGCAGATGGTCGCCTTGAAGTATTCATTCTCGATGAACTCACTGCACCCAGTACGTACGAAGAAAGTATCCGGCTTTAAAAAAGTTATGGTGTATGTCATCAGCTACGGAGTAGTATTTACTGCAGTTCTGCCTCAGCTGTATCTTGTCTATACTTCGTTTTTGAACACAAGTGGTATGGTGTTCCAGCCAGGCTACTCGTTGAACAGTTACCGCGAGGCATTTTCAAGAATGGGAAATTCAATCATTAACACAATTAGAATTCCTTTACTGGCTATCACAATTGTCGTAATCTTTGCAGTATTTATATCTTACCTTGCTGTCAGAAGAAGAAATCCTCTCACCGCGACGATCGATACACTAAGTATGATTCCTTATATCGTCCCGGGAACTGTGCTGGGAATTGCTTTCCTGACTTCTTACAATACAGGGGTCGGTGGAACAGGTCTACTGACAATTACTGGAACGACTTTCATCATGGTCGTTTCCTTGGCAGTTAGACGATTACCATACACCATTCGATCATCAGTGGCTGCTTTGCATCAGATATCGCCGTCTATTGAAGAAGCTGCACAGAGTTTAGGTAGCAGCAAGATCAATACATTCTTTAGAATCACTGTTCCTATGATGATGCCAGGGATCATTGCTGGTGCGATACTCAGCTGGATCACAATGATATCTGAACTGTCAACTTCTATTCTGTTGTATACAGTTAATACGCGAACCGTTACTGTTGCCATCTACACGGAAGTTATTCGTGGAAACTATGGTATAGCAGCTGCATTATCAACTATATTGATGATCTTCACCGTCTTGTCACTCCTTTTATTTATGAAAGTCTCAGGGAAAGATGAGATTAGCTTATAATAGA
Source organism: Alkalibacterium pelagium (assembly GCF_900109325.1). Classification (GTDB taxonomy): domain Bacteria; phylum Bacillota; class Bacilli; order Lactobacillales; family Carnobacteriaceae_A; genus Alkalibacterium; species Alkalibacterium pelagium. The sequence goes on along the minus strand of NZ_FNZU01000003.1, from coordinate 191,625 downwards.
AACATCTCAGGCCTGTAAATGTCTGAGGTGTTTTTTATTACAATCGTTTTTGAATGTGCGCTCTATTATGTGTAAAAAGCTCATAAGCATATATTTGAATTAAAGAATTTTATAGTATAAAAAAAGTCTAACAACTTGAAAACGATTATATAATCGTGTTAAATCTGTTATAATAAAAGCAAGTTTATAGGTAGAAGGAGATCAAGATGGAAGAATTGAACATAATAAAAAATGAAATTAATAAAGTGAAAACGCACTATTCAGATTCTCTGCTATTGGGACTAGTCAACTTGAACACTACTCAAATCGATCACTTAGAGAAACGAGCTGTAACTTCTCTTCGTAGTTATAGTCAAAAAGGTCTTCTTAGAGTAGAGGAAAGCTATTATTTGTCTCTTTATGCTGTTCACTATGCTAAACATTTATATAGCAGTGGACGTTATTGGGAGGATCTATCGTCCACTTTGGGTTTCGATGAAGGTATTATAAGAGAGGCTTTTATCACAGCCATGAAGTATACATACAAGAAAGAAAAATGGGCATTTTACAGGACAACTCGCAATGAATATGTAGAAACCATCCGGATGCACAGCGTAATAGGAAACGATCACTCTGGAGATAATATTATCTATGGATTTTATTTAGTTTATTTGAAAGATTTTGAGACACAGGTTACTAAGGAAAAACTGGATTTGTTTTTCCCTTATTTAAAAGAAATCTTTCAGCCATTCGAATCGACTGATGAGGGTGAATATGTCAACACATATAATGGAATAGCTTACGTGAGAGGACTTATGCCGAAGTCTTTTGCGCGCGCTTTCAACATTAATGATCAGGCAGTGGGCGCACTCATCGAGCAGATGTTTATATATTTTGATACGCTAAATAATAACACTTTGCTTCCGGCATCTTTTGATGGTTACCTGAAAAAGAAAATAGAGGCAAGTATGGCAAGTAATAATAACTTTATCAATGATTATACCAAGCCCTTAGTAAAAAACAGAAGAAAGAACCAAGGAATAACCGAAGTGGTTACCCAGTCATATAAAGGAACAGAGATCAATATACCATCACACTTTATTGACTTTAAATCTAACGAGCGACATAAAGCAGATGTTATTTTCTACGATGGTGAAAAGGTAGTAAAACGTCTTGACTTAACTATTAAGGATGGAGCAATTGGATGGAGAAGTGAAGCAGCGACATTCCGACTGAGGTCGCCTCTTACACGATTCAGATATGAAATAAGGAAAATTTCATCTGGTGAGATTGTATACGATAGTGGCAGTAAATTCTATACTAAAAACAGGAAGGTTGACGCTAATAGCATTGAAACTGTTAAGGAGGAAGTACCTGTCCTTCATAAAATACTCTCAAACAATAAAAAAGAACAGAAAAGTTTACACCATTTAAAAACAGGTGAAATATACTCTATAAAAACTCAAAAGAATGTCAAGATAGTGCATGCGCATACTGTGCAGCACAATAATGAGACAATATTTGTTATGAAAGATAAAACAGCTATATTAATAAACGAGGAACGCTACACGGCTAGAAACAATCATCTAATCGTATCAGTAAGCAATAATGAGTACCTTAGTACCATCAGTCTAGTCGACAACAATGAGTTGAAAAGAGTTTATTCAGGGAACTTAAGATTTAAAGTAAGACTTGGAGTTCCTTACGAACTGTCACAGTTGTCTGTCGATATTAATGGAGAAATAATCGACGGGACTGAGCTGAGACGAACCGTACTTAAAGAAGTCTCACTGTATAATGAAGGAGATTTTAAATTCACTTTTGACTTTTATGATTTATTCAAAACTGGTAAAAACACTCTGAAGGTATTCATAGGCTTAAACAATTTAAAACTGCCGATTGCTGACATAGAATTTTATTATAGTAATGCGGTTCCTTTTTCGTATGAGTGGGTGACATTTAATCAGGATCATTACATTAACCTTCAGTCGGATGCTCATCTGACTATTAACCAGACTAAAGATAGACAGATAACAGTTCAGACCAGAGATAATTCTTTAATATGGGCGTTGTCTTCAAGTAATGAGAAAGAAGAATCTAAAGTCATAGAGAGCAATGAGTTTATTCACTTGCCCTTAGTATCAGTAGAAAGAGGAATAGTATCCCAGGACGATAAGAAAGAGGTATTGCAGGAGGTATATGATTCGAGCTATCTGAAAACTGAGGATTACATCAAAGAATTAATTGGATCGATTGGAATCAATTCCTTTTTTCATCAGATTGCAGATGACAAAGAACAGATGATAAAGACACTGACTAACATATTGATGGAAGTTGATGGTTATTTTATTAAGTTAATTGTATCCGAGCTCCACCTGATTCTGAACAATAAAGTAGTAGAAGGATATATAACTGAACGATACATTCTTCCATTAATTACTTCGCTCAATTTAAGACACTTGAATAACACATACTACAAGGTATTCAGTCAGTTTCTTAATCAGATGAAAACTGATCTTTACGATACTGATCTACTCATAACATTTAAGCCTAAAGAAGGACAAATTAAATTAGATAAAGCTAGCAAATTGATTGTCAATGAGTTAAGTACACATAGAAGAAATAGAGCTTTTACTCTTTATAAAATTGCAGCTGACACATCTATGACTAGATATAAAACAATCAATTCTGTAAAGGACATGTACAAGAAGAATCCGAGCAGAAGCTACGAGGAATATATAGAAATTGTAGAGTGGTATAGAGAATTTCTCGTAGGGAACCCGATAGATATAACTAGTGTTCATACAGAGACATTCATAGACATGCTTCTATTCCATATTCAACAGACAGATGCTCTTCCACTCGCAGAGTATATGAATCGATTGGAAGCTTCCTCTCAACTAATTGATTCGGAGCATGGAGATATTAAAAAGTATGTTCGAACGAGACTTGTCGATATGGCAGAGGTATTTAATTTGGAAGTTACTGTTAGATAAGGATGGAAATAGAGTGGCGATATTATATTCACTGATATAGTTGAGGGGGTTTCATGAAAAATTTGATTTTTACTGAAGATTAATAGGTTCCATTCAATAAAAATTCTAGATGTAAATTTCAAGTTTAAGTTAGCCACCTGTTACTAAAACTTTCGTTCTTGTAGAAATTATTGAGTTGATTGGTTTGAAGCAGGTGAACATAGCCTTGTGCTAAGCACTATCGTGCTTAGGCCACTTGGGATAAAGAGCGAAGAGCTTTGGCAAAACAGGTATGAGGCGTTTGATAACCTAGTATCTTTCGGGGGTAGTCATTCATCCCTTGTTGGATTCTTAAACAGTGGGTTTCACTGAATGAACCGATTGCTTTCCCTTTTGGAATAAATCGACGAATAAATTTATGCTGGTTCTCGCGGGTACCTCTTTCACATGAGGTATAGGGATGGTTGAAGTACACCTCCAGTGTCTCTTGAAGCGCCTCGTGAATACCGGCAAACTCGGAGCCGTTATCAGAGGTGATAGTTTTAAATACTGTAGAAAACGTGTCACCCGCTCGTTCTCATAACTTACAGATTGCATGGTCAACGGACTCTTTATATTTGCCCTTGAGTATGAGGATGATTTCGAAGCGTGTTTGTCGTTCGACTAACGTTAATAAAACAGAATCGGTTTTCATTTTGATCCCAACGACTGTATCAATTTTCCAGTGTCCAAAGGTCTGGCGATCATCGATTTCTGAAGGACGTTAGTCAATGGAATGACCTAAAATACGCTTATTGGTGCGACTTCTATAAAAAGTGTCTTTTGGTTTGCTAGAGAGTTTTTCAAGTAGATCCATTTTAGTGGTTCTCATGATCCCTTTGTCAACCCATCCTTAAAGGTGGTGGTACAAGGAACAATAGCCGGATCAAACAAATCGTGTGTCAACGCAAATCCAACGACCACGTCAGGACACCATTTTTCCTGTAATAGTTTGTCATTTACCCATTCAATGAACGCAGCTGTATCTATCCATTTTTACCGACGGCCAGAGTGCAATCATTGTCTATCGTAAGCAGCTTGTCCGGCATCAGGATCGTAAACCGCTTTATAATAATTATAGACTTTCCCTTCTTGTATTTGACGTTTAAGCTGAGTGATGGTCCCGCGATGTATTTCATTATTGATTGTTTGCGGAACACGCCTAGTGCACTCGCAATCTGGCGGTTAGAGTAGCTTTCAGTCTTTAAAACTGCTATTTGCGCCCGTTCTGCATAAGATAAGTTTTTTCCCTTACGTGCTAATGTATTATCGTTAGAGTGCGTCATGTGAATTCATCCTGTCTATTGAGAGTTAGCGGTAACTTCAATAGACCATGAAATTCACGTGGCGTTTTTTTTGTTAGCCCAAGTGGCTAAATTCATTATAGAATCCAGCAAGTTATTTAGTTGTGGATATAACAAAGGAACAGGAGCGAAAATTTATTTTACGTTTTTGTTCCTTTATTATGGGGTTAATAGAATAGAACAACATCAAAAAAAGAATTATATTTATTTTATTATAAGTAGTTGGTTAATAGGTAGAATTTGCGTCACTTTAGTTAAACAGTTTTAATGGCTACAAACTTCATTTTGTACAGTGGAGAATGTAGTTCAGCATAGGAATTATAAGTCAGCTACACTCAATCTGCATTGGATGGAGTTCAAAGGAGATATTTTAACATGAGCTACACTTTATGCGCTACTCAAATTAAGTAAAGAAATGAAATTAACCTCAAACTTTACCGAATGATTTGACCACTGAGCCCCCCCCAACAAGTAATTGTATTGATAATTTGTTAGGGGCAGACTTTATACTATAAATACTGTATTTCATATGATACATGTTCAGATAATCCATGATCGCCATTTTGTTGTTGTTTTTCAATTATATTAATCATCCTAATTTGTACAAGTCACCCATACTTCTTCTGATGGTCTTTCTTACGTTTTAAATAGTCTTCATTCTCCCGCACGATGATCCACTTTTCCTCAAAAATTCGGGCAGATTCAGCTTTTTCTTCATCAATATCCCGTTCGTTTATATTACCATCTTTATCGTATTTTTTACCGCCTTTGTAATTGGCGTAACGTCTGGACCGGGTATACCCCATCTGAAGAAACTTCCTGGCCATATCCATGCCTACAAAGTCGTCAGCTTCCTGATAGTCCAGAAACATCTGATAAATTTTGTCAGACGATTCTTTGGCGATGTCCGGTGTCTTGAACCGCCAATGGGGAAGGATCTCGCTTTTATATGGTTCAACCATTAAAACACCTTGTTCGCCTCGTCCCACCCGGTACAATTCAGGTTGTTCTCGAAAATCTATGTTGTCAAAATCCATGTCGTAATCGAAAGCCATGGGGTCACCTCTCTTAAATTGCTTATTGTAAATTTAACACTACTGGATTTTAGTATTATGTTCAAGTTTCCTGTACTGAACTGGGTAGTCTCGTATGCAAAACCGTAGAACAGGTGAATCCATTAGTAAGACTAAAGTAGATACATATTATTTATACAAAAAACAGCTTACCCTTCATCAGCGGAGGATAAGCTGTTTAACCTTAAAGCATAAACTTAGGGTATTCTTTCATAACGTCTTCAAGGAGAGGGTCGCCTTCTTTAAGAACGGTACGAAGCATTTCCAGAGCCTGGAAATAGGAAAAGAACATCAGACAGGAAAACAGTGTCGGTATTTTCTGGGAAAAGGTCTGCTGCAGCGAGCGTTTCTTTAAAATATTCCAGTTCTGGTAATCGTCCGATTCTTCCTGATAGAGAGCGTTCCATCCTTTGACCATGGATTCCTGTGCCTGATAAATGATGTGACCGTTTGTGACCAGTTTATCTGTCTTTTTTACATCAAGGTCAATTAAGAGTTCGTGTTCGTTTTTTATACTAAGTAAGGTCTGCTTCTCGTGACTATAAATGTCACGCACATTGTGTATGCCGATCCAGCTGGCATGATTATGCTTCGTTCCTTTATCCGGAGCGAAACACATTGGCCCCAGGACGTAGGGACATTTCTGGCTGATGCCTAAAGCTTTGCCTAACTGTCTGATCATATCATACTTAATGTTCATAGCATTAAATGACCGGTTCATTATCTGTGTGGTGGTTTCAGTGGACTTGAGAGGTGACCCATATAGATTGAAGACAATCGTGTTGTAAGTCGTTCGTACTTCTTTGGATAAATCGCAGACATAGAAGCATGTCCGGTCTATAGTAATATACTTCTGTTCAATTGATACGTCCAGATGATTCAAGATTTGAGAAACGTCTATTTTTAGATGGTCAAAAAAGGATCTGCCTCTGTCTTCCTTGATAATTGGAGTGAGGTACCGACTTGCCTGTTCCTTTAAAACATAGTCTTCCAGCTGCCTGACATACTTGTTGTAAAGTTTATCCATGAACCGTTCCCTTCGGCACTATTTAAAGCGCTATCATTATTTTTGTTAAAGTTCATAAATTCACATTCATTATAACATAACTTGGTTATATTCGGTAGATTTTAATTATATTAATTGTATGAGATTAATTTAATCCTATTTATCTACAAAACTTAATGTCAGGTGATATCAGTCTACTTAGCTAACAATATGATGAGTTTTCTTACTTAACGTTTCCAATAATGATACTCACTTGACTGAATTAGATAAAACTAAATAATTCGGTCAAAATACTGTCGAATTCAGTCCTTTGAATGAGAACGGTTGTCACTATACAGTAGGAACTGTACAAGGCCAAGTACTAATAAAGGAAGAGAATTCTCTTAGTAGAGGAAAATCAATGAGGATATTGACAGAAGAAATAGCAGATGACTTTTTCTTTGTTCATACCAGTCTGGTGCATGGAGCATTGAGAAAGTGTGGGGTCTTAAGATCAAATCAGAATTATGATGATCTGGTCCAAATAGGTTTATTGACACTTGTTAAAGTTTACGAGCAATTTCCAGAGGATCTATGTGAAGAGGAATATTTTTATCAGTTCACTGGCTTTGCCTTTCAAAAAATCAGATGGGCGATCATAGATGAGTTGAGAAAATACCAGCTCAAAAAAGAACGGGAGGAGACTGTTTCAGAATTTTTTGACGATGAAGCCGATCCTGACAGGGATAAAAACGAAGACTGGATCGTCTGGCAGCTTTTTCCGTCCATGCTGGATTGTCTGGCACCAAATGAACAAGTCTATTTAAAAGAGAGCGTACTGAACCAGCTTTCCGTAACCGATATAGCGAGAAAGCATAAGGTCAGCCGCAAAACGGTCTACCAGTGGAAAAATCGGACTGCGCTCAAACTGAATCACTTTAAAGCCGTACTGACAAACTAATAAGAGAGAAGGAAGAGACATGAGTAAAACAGTAATCATTGATGCAGGACATGGTGGGAGCGACCCGGGGGCAAAGGGTTTTGGAATAAATGAAAAAGACTGGACGCTTTCCATCAGTTTGTATCAGTATCGACGCTTAAAGGAATGCGGAGTAGAGGTCGCCATTACCCGTCAGTCAGATGTAGCCCTGAACCCGACGCAGCGTATAGCTAGGATCAGAAATCAGTATGATCTATGTGTATCTAATCACTGGAACGCCTTCAATGGTCAGGCACGAGGAATCGAGACGATTCATTCGGTTCATGCCAAAGCTGATTTTGCAAAAGCATTGGCTGAAAAATTAGCTCAAATCACTGGTCTGCCATTGAGGCGGGTATTCACTAGAGAAATTCGAAAAGGTGTCGATTATTATTATATGCACCGGTTGACTGGAAATACGGAAACGGTTATTGTAGAATACGGATTCATCGATAATCAGGTCGATCATCATTACTATTTGGATCAGGCTAATTTTATATCTGCTGCAGAAGCAGTGGTCGAATGCATTTGTATCAAAGTGGGCGTCTCATATCAGCCTCCTATAAAAAGACTGTGCTGCATTTGCCAGAATATCTAGCTAATGACAAAGCTGAATCGTTCCCGCGTTTTAAAGGGTTTCGTTTGGAGAGTATTCACAACGGGGAGCTTCGTTTCTACAACAAACCTAGCTGGTCCGACAAAGATGTATTTGGATTCATGAAAAAAGGACAGACTTTTACTGAAGTCCTGGACAAACTCAAAGTGGGATCAGGTGAACAGTATAAAGTAAGAAATGCCAGAGGACAGGTGTTTTATGTAACTGCCAACCCAAAATTTGTCCGAATAGTGTGAGTATTAAGACTAACTAAGGGAATATAACTATTATCAAGCTGAGAAGAGGCGGTTTCCATGAATAAGGATTATAATAAAAGTAAGCAAAAGGCTACTTCAAGGGAGTGGATCAAGATGCCATTCGTTATCATATGGTTGCTGTTGAATGCAGTAATTCTCCTTTTTAACTATGGAGCACATAAAAAGGTTACACCGAAAAATGATCAGTCGGATAAAAAAGAAGAGCACAATAAGTCTGGTGGATCTGAAGAATGATTAGCTTTTTTATTTGATTGAAGAAAAGTGACTAAAACAGGCATCAGCGATTGGAAAACTCCTACAGATGCCTGTTTATTAAGCTCCTTTTTAGGCTAGTTATAGCATTGAATTCAAAATGTGTGACATAATTATATAATTTCCCGTTATATGATTGACTATAAAATATATTTCGGATAAGCTAAAAAACGTAACTGTTACGATTTACATACAAAGGAGTTAGCTTTTATGAACAGAAATAAACCACTTGTTGTTTCACTGCTGGTCGGGCTTATTGTCATGATTGGTGTGATCGCTGTCCTGTGGAACAGAACCTCAACCGGATTCCCCGATCCGAGTGAAGTGACAAACCTGCCTCAGGAAGAGCCAACTGAACCGGATACTGATGCAGAGCCAGGTGAGACTGAACAAGAAGAACCGGCCGGCGAAGAACCCGAGGAACAGGTCGTCTCACGTTATGAAGAAAGCATGTTTGATCTTCCTGTCATAGGTGCGGGTGGGTTTACTTCGGTAAATACGCACTTGCGTGAAACAGCTTCAGAAGATGCTGATTCTCTAACCGTTTTACCTGCAGGTACACCGTTTTATATTATTGAGGAGCAAGGTAACTGGTGGCATGTACGAACTGAAAATCAGGAAGGCTGGTTGTCTAACCAGCTGGCTTTCATCAACTTGCCGGATGTCCTCCCTTCCGCCATTTACGATAACCCGAATACCTATGGATCGATTTTCCGTTCTTCGTACACCGATATACCTGGAATTACAGGAGAAGTATTATATGAGGGATACGGAATGAATGACCGTTTAGGTAGAGATGAGTTCATCATGCCGATCATATACAGCACAGCTCATAAAATAGCTGAAGCTCAGCAGGCTGCTTTAGAAAACAACGAGACACTTGTCATAATGGAAGTATTCAGACCGAGTACAGCCCAGGTTCTGGTCAATGAACGGTTATCAGAATTGGCCGAGCAGAACGATGAAGTCATGCAGGGTCTAACTGAAGCGCCCTGGACAATGAACTGGTTCATTAACGAAGGAGTTTCCAATCATCAGAGAGGTCTGGCAGTGGATCTGACCCTGGCACGAGTTGAGTCGGTTGAAGAACGGATCATTGATCATTATATCGTGCCGCAAGTGACCGAGTATGCCACATACGACATGTATTCTCCGATATTTGAATTGAGTACAGCATCAGCTATGCTGGAGCGACCAATTGCGGCCAGAGACCGAGTCGGCTGGCAGAACATTCCTTATATGAATCATGTCAATGAAGAGGCGAGAAGACTGGAAGCCTATATGTTCGAAGCTGATCTGATACCGATCGCCTCGGAATGGTGGCACTTCAATGATATCGATGTACTGGAAGAATTTGAAGACGAACTGGGAGACGGAAACTTCCACCTGGACACCGTCATGAACCACCTTCCGAGTGAGGCTGGCATAGTAGAATAGAAAAGGTAATCAACTCCCAGCTGGAATTATTCCATTTAGCTGGGAGTTTTTGTCTGTTTTAGTGCTGGCTGAAGTTCCGTGTCTTTATCTGTAATAAACTTCATTACGTTGCAGGTAGCGTCTAGTTCGTGCAGCAGAAAGTGGTCTGAACTACATCGGGTGACTGGCCGGTTGAGTTTAGTGTGATTATGATGGCCCGAACTACATTCTGAGAGCACTAAAAAGGAGTACAGAAGACTCAATGTGCGTTAAACTACACTGGGAGTGTTTCAATGATGTAAAATCTGGCCAGGCCAGATTGTCAGTTTAAGTTTTTGGGTTGGATTAACTGTATTCAGTAAAGTTCAGTATGGATTTTGTTTATGAACTTCATTACGTTGCAGATAAAGTCTAGTTCGTGCACAGAAAGTGGTCTGAACTACATCGGATGACTCGCCGGTAGAGTTTAGTGTGATTATGATGGCCCGAACTACATTCTGAGAGCATTAAAATGAAGTACAGAAGACTCGTTGGGCACTGAACTACACTGGGAGTGTTTCAATGATGTAAAATCTGGCCTGGCCAGATTCCCAGTTTAAGTTTTTGGGTTGGATTAACTGTATCCAGTAAAGTTCAGCATGGATTTTGTGTATGAACTTCATTATGATGTAGGTAAAGTCTAGTTCGTGCAGAAGAAAGTGGCTGAACTACATCGGGTGACTGGCCGGTTGAGTTTAGTGTGATTATGATGGCCCGAACTACATTCTGAGAGCAGTAAAATGGAGTACAGAAGACTCGTTGGTCACTGAACTACACTGTGAGTGTTTCAATGATGTAAAATCTGGCCTGGCCAGATTGTCATGTGTTATTCAATGTCAAAAATTCCATATTCTATACAATTGAAAAATATTAGTAGTTGGTCTATAGTTTCTGTAAGCGATTTAATAAAAGGAGTGGAAGTGGATAATGGTCAAGCGATTATTGAACTGTTATGCAAGTGATTTTCTCGAGATGAATAAGGAAGAGTTAAAGCAGTCGATCAAAGCAAGCGAAGGTCGGACCATTCTGTCCGAAAATATCGTCTCTACTGCGGCATCACCTGGACTAACCAATAGTGAGGTGGCCAGATCTGTCGGAGCAGACTTAATTCTTTTAAATGGCTTCGACTTGCTGGAGCCAAAAGTTAATGGGTTAGACAGCAAAGAAAATGATCCAGTGAGACGCCTGAAAGAACTCACAGGTCGACCGATTGGGGTCAATATCGAACCAGTCGATCAGCAAGCACTCATGAATGAAGATAAGCTGACGATTTCTAAAGGGAGACAGGCATTTAAAGAGACATTCGATGAAGCAGAGAACCTGGGATTTGATTTCATCTGTCTGACAGGCAATCCTGGAACAGGCGTAAGTAATAAAGAAATAAACAAAGCAATATCAGTAGCAAAAGAATCGTTCAAAGGTCTGATTATCGCAGGAAAAATGCACGGCGCTGGAGTGAATGAAGCAGTGGTCGATCTGGATGCGATCCGTTCTTTCATCAAGAGTGGAGCAGACATCATTCTTCTACCCGCAATCGGAACGGTACCCGGAGTCACACCGGACATGATTTATGAAGCCGTTCGACTATGCAAGGCATCTGACGTACTGAGCATGTCGGCGATTGGTACTAGTCAGGAAACAGCCGACCCTAGTACGATTAAGGAAATCGCCCTGCAGAATAAAATAGCTGGAGTAGATATCCAGCACATTGGTGATGCCGGATATGGGGGAATCGCACCTTATCTGAATATTCTGGAAATGTCTCGAGTGATTCGGGGGGACCGTCATACATTGGCACGCATGGCCGGATCGAATGCGCGGTAATAATACTTGAGAAGTGATTGAAAGGCACTCTTAGTGAATATGAAGCTTCTAATCTGTGATAAAAATGTAGAAGGTGGGACTTGATTGATTACTAGATTGAGAAAGCAGGGGATTCAATTATATTAACTATTCCTGTTTCAGAAGCTGAAAATATGATTTGAGTACTGAGTATAGTGTCAGTATTGACCAGTCCGGAACTGTTTTGCTCATTCCAAAATTGAAATATCCAGTTGTCGACTCGGATTATGGACAATATTATGAGAAAGATATATGGGATGATGTAGGATCTACGGTGAAATAAGGTGAATAATAGTCAATCTTAATATATATTGATTTCTAGGCAAAAAAATGGTGGAGCGTGGCTCTGCCTTTTTTTGTCTTCTTAAACATTTAGACAAAAAAGGAAAATGAATTAAAGTATTTTAGTTAGTTATCTGTTTTTTCATCAATATTATATATAGAGCCTTACTAAGGAGTGAAGAATATGATGTATAAAGACAGGACCAAACCGAATGTGCTATGTATTTTGGAGGCATTACTTATAAGAGCAGATTTGAGTGATGAAGAGAAGCAGTATGCTTATTCTCAGATGAAAGGGTATAAAGGGGAACTACACTTTGATAGTATTATTGAAAAATATCTGCCAGATTATCTGATGATACCGGATCTATTTTTGAAAAGTCAGGGTTCTACTTTTCAGATTGATATGAGTATCCTTACTGATCAGAAGATTTACATTTATGAAGTGAAAAATTACCAAGGTGAGCTTATGTATCGAGAAGGAAGGATGACTTACTATTCAAGTGGGTTGGAGATATTAAATCCAGTGAGTCAAGTCCAGAGAGCAGCTATTCTGTTAAAAAATCTATTCAGAAAACATAATATTAAACTGGAAGTCGAACCATATGTCGTATTCATTAATCCCAACTGCACCATCTATCAGTCAATACCCGATAAAAGAATTTTACTCCCAAGTCTGCTGGATAGTCATTTTAAACTGATAGAAAAACAGTCCAATATAAAAAACAGAAAACTTTTAGAAATCGCTGAGAGGTTATCTAACGTTAATTTAAAGTCATACCTACTGACTGACTTGCCAAATTATAATTTTTCCATGTTGAGAAAAGGGATATATTGCAGTGAATGTAATGAGTTTCTAGACAATATTTTGGGACGGATGTGTGTCTGTAAGTCCTGTGGATTCAAAGAATCGGCAATCGATAATGCGATGCGACATACAATAGAATACCAGACACTTTTTTCTGACGAACCTTTAAAAACTGAAGTATTGCATGCCTGGTGTGGTGGATTGCACTCAATGTACCGCCTACGTAAGGTTGTAAAGAGTTATAATGAAGAAAAATCTGGCCAGGCCAGATTATCAATGTAGTCAGTTGATGCTGTGAGAAACGTAGGGTGTAGTTCAGACGGGATGTGAGCGCTGAACTCCATTATGAGCACTTCCGAGTCGAGTTCGTGATACAAGAAGTGAGCTGAACTACACCGCCATCAGCGGGAGTCACAAAACAATTCCAGAGGTGAACTTCATTCAAGAAACGTCAGAATGCAGTTCAACTCGCTGAACCCCAATAAACTACATCTAGAAGCTTTCAATGAAGAAAAATCTGGCCAGGCCAGATTATCATTATAGCGTTTGATGCTAGAAACGCAGGGTGTAGTTCAGACGGGATGTGAGCGCTGAACTTCATTATGAGCACTTCCGAGTCGAGTTCGTGATACAAGAAGTGAGCTGAACTACACCGCCATCAGCGGGAGTCTAGTTCACAAAACAGTTGCAGAGGTGAACTTCATTCAAGAGACTAGTGTGACCCCAATAAGTTAGAGTTTTTTGCTAATTTATTTTTCTTATAGCCTACGGCTAGTTACACAGCATATGTGTATCCTTGGTTCTTTCTAAATTGAACAGGTGATTGTCGATTGAGTTTTCTCTTTAGTCTGGATTCGTTGTAATCAATAATATACTCTTCAATCTCTTTCTTTAGTTCTTTAAAGGTCTTTAGAGGCTCACTGTGATACATTTCTTGTTTCATTATTCCAAAGAAACTTTCCATAGAAGCATTATCAAGACAGTTCCCTTTTCTGGACATACTCTGAAACACTTTATTTTCCTTTAGCTTCTTAACCCACCGCTTATTCTGATAGTGAAAGCCTTGATCCGAATGAATAGTCGTTCGGTAAGTGGCGTGCTTATTAATAATTGGAAGAGCCTCTTCAAGAGCTTGCATGACAAAGTCTACATTGGGTGTATCAGATATACTGTAGGAAATGATTTCAGAATTATATAAATCAAGAATAGGGTTAAAATAAAGTTTCTTGCCTTGGGCACATTTCATTTCAGTCACGTCTGTCACTAGTTTTTGAAGAGGAATAGTGGAGTGAAACCGACGGTTTATAAGGTTTTTGGCTATTTTACCTACTGTCCCCTTGTAAGAACTGTAACTCCGCGATTTACGTGAAAACTTATGACACTTTAATCCTAGTTCCTGCATAATACGCTGCACTTTTTTATGATTGATTGTATAGCCCATGAAAATCAGAATATCATGAATGGACCGGTACCCTGCTCGTTTGTCTTTATCGAGGAAGATTTTAGTAATCAGCGTTTTCCACTCGCGATCAGGATCAGGCTGATTCATACGTTTTGCGTGGTAATGATAGGTTGATTCAGCTAGTCCAATGATTTTCAAAGTGTCTTTCAGTTTGAATCCTTCATGGAGAAGTAGGTACGCCGCTTTTGCTTGTTCTTTTCGGGAAGGCGCTTGTCCTGAAAAGTTTCTAGCTTTTTTAGGTAAGCAAGCTCCAGTCTCAGAAGTTCATTTTCACGCTCGAGTTTAGCGAATCGCTTTGCGTCAAAGTCTTTAAGCTTTTCATTTTTAAGCTTCTCTTTTTCTTTTTCTCGTCGTTCAATCTCAGCCACAGGTGTCCGTCCTTTCGTTTCCGTCAGGGCCTCCACACCTTCAGTTTGAACTGTTTTATGCCAGTCCCTGACAGTGGATCCAAACCGAATGCCGAAGGCATCAGCTGTCTTTTGGTATGAGAGCCTCGTCGTTTCTCTATATCTTAATACATCCAGCTTAAATTGAACAGGAAAGACCGATTGTTTTTCCGGCTCTTTTAGCCCATCTTTGCCAAACATTTGATATAAATTAACCCATGTCCTCGGATTACTAGGTCCGGAAAGATTATATTTCTCTGATAAGCTCTTAAACGTCGAATGGTGGTTCAGGTAGTCATTTACAACTTTTAGCTTAAGTTCATAAGAATACTTCTTCAAAATTATAGCCCCCAAATAGTTGATTTTTCACTCCAACTTATTGGGGTCAGACCAGACATCAGAATGCAGTTCAACTCGCTGAACCCCAATAAACTACATCTAGAAGCTTTCAATGAAGAAAAATCTGGTCTTGCCAGATTATCATTATAGCCTTTGTTGCAGTCAGTCACCCTCAGCATCTTTCTAATCAAGTGCTTAAACCACTATTTTAGTCTTACCCTGTGATACACTGATAATATAATAAAAGTATGAATGAAGGACATGGGGAGGATCAATAAATGCAGGAAGAAATCAGTAAAATAGATATCATATCAGAAGATGATATGTCAGAATTCGAGCGAAGAGAAGGATTGAAATCCAGACTGATGGAAGAAGAAGCACGTCGCCGGGGCTACGAGGTGAAACGTCTAACCTTTAACACTACTCTCATATCGATTCAGGGAATAGATGTATTATTCAAAGATATGAACGGCCCGTTATCATCCGCAGCCTTAAATACTGTTGTAGATGACAAGCATGTAACCCGGACACTTCTTAAAGCGGCTGGACTCACTGTGCCTCAATCGACTTACCTGCCAATCAGTGAACAGGAAGAGATTGTTTCGTTTGCTGAGTCCATCGGTTACCCGGTCGTACTGAAACCAAACGGACTGGCACGGGGGCAGGGTGTCTTTATGAACCTCTCCAATATAGTAGAACTGAAAGAAGCGATAAGCAAACTGGAAAAGATTGTAGATGACAAGCAGGCATCCGTCCATGTGGAGAAGCATTTTATGGGTGAGGATTTCAGATACGTAGTGGTTGATGGAAAAGTCATCGCAACCAGCCAGCGTGCCAGGGCTAACGTAGTCGGTGACGGCTCGCATACGGTTCTGGAGCTGATCGAATCAAAGAATAAAGAGCGTTTAAAAGACAGGGATCTGAAAAACTTTCTTATCCCAACTGATATCGAGAAATTAACTCGTCTCTCTAGAGAAGGGCGCTCGCTCGATACCGTTCCTGAACGTGATGAAAAAGTGATCCTGCGAGATGAATCGAATATTTCCAGTGGGGGTGAAGGGATCGATTTTACAGAGACGGTACATCCAGAATTTGAGAAACTGGCTCTTCGGGCAGTCAAAGCGATACCAGGACTTAACTATGCTGGAGTCGATATGATACTGGAAGACATAACTGAAGCCCCGACTCCTGAAAATCATGTCGTGACAGAAGTCGAATTCAGCCCAGGACCAGTCAGTATGTTTCCTTGGAGAGGTGAAGTAAGAGATATGCCCGGTCCTATCCTTGATTTTTATGAAAGAAATTTGGATAGACTTAGACTGGATCAGTGATAGACTGCCAGCAATTCTCGAACCCTTTTGACAACCATCATAAACCATATACTTTGAATCCGCTTTTTCCTGTTGGTATACTTAAAGTAGACTAAAGGAATAGGAGGAATGTGTTTTGGCAGAAGATATCTTAAGAGACCGTATCGTCACTATATACAAGAGTGGAGAAGGAATCAACGGAAAAATTGCAGAACTCAAGACAGCCTTTCCAGACGGAGAAATCATTCAGAACGTCGAAGAACTTTATGAAGAAGGATTACTTGAGGTCGATTCAGAAAAGGGTTCCGGAAAAGATGCCTTTCTGAATAGAGGCGAAAGCGATCAGGAAGTGACCGAATTCTGGCCCGAGAATTTGAAGTATAAAGGATAATCAATATGAACTAAAAGACACCATTGCGGTGTCTTTTTTTATCTATGGTGGGTAATAGTAATCGAAAGTCTAGTTTTCTGGTTTATTGAAGAAAGCTGACTATCTCATAAGTTTAAACTATTTGGCATTCGCAGGCTTGTATTATTCCCAATCTCCCATATAACACTGTTATGAAGTTGTTCATCACAAGCATCATAAGATAAATACCTCATAAAACCTAGTTATGAGATTTTCATTGAATAATCACAATAGTGTAAGATTGTGACTCTGTTTTTTTGTTGAAAATTGGAGTATAGTATAAAACATAACTAATAACTTCCCGTTTGTCGATTGAAACAAGTCATTTTACTCATACTCCAAGGAGCATAAATCATTGAATTCTAAAAAGATTATAGGTTACAGTATTATTCTAGTATTTATCATTCTGACAGCTGGCTACTTATACTATCAGAATAACGCAATTGAACTGTCTATATACGACTTTGAACAAGAAAACATTCCAGAAACCTTTGATGGGTATACGATTGCTCAAGTGTCAGACTTGCACAACAAAGAATATAACGGACGCCTGACGACTGAGCTTGAGGAGCAGAATCCGGATATTATAGTTGTGACGGGTGATGTGATAGATCGAAACCGTACAGATATTCCAGTAGCCGTTCAGGCAATGGAAGAAATGATGAACATCGCACCAGTCTACTTCGTTACCGGCAATCATGAGTTGGCTTCAGGCGTATACCCTGAGCTACAAAGAGAAATCGATCGCATTGGCGTTATTGACTTAGATAATTCATATGAAAGACTGGAAATTGAAGACCAGGAAATCGGACTTATTGGAATCGAAGATCCTCTTTTCCTGCTTCTTGATGATATTATGGAAGTCGGATCTGAAGAATTGCTGATACAAGCGAGAATTGAAGGCCTTATTGAAGAAGCTGGGACTGACTTTAATCTGCTTCTGTCACATCGAGCCGAATTGATGTCGGTTTATGCGGCTGCAGATGTGGATCTGGCTCTGACCGGACATGCGCATGGGGGGCAGATTCGTCTGCCATTCATCAATGGACTCTTTGCTCCCTCTCAAGGTTTTCTTCCTGACTACACCAGCGGCCAGTATAGTGAAGACAATACCCACATGATTGTCAGCAGAGGATTAGGCAACAGCATTTTTCCACTGCGTATCAATAATCGTCCTGAGCTTGTCATTGTGAATTTGCATTCATCAAGCAATTGACTGGAAAGTGTCTTTCAAATAATAGAAATTGAGAAGTAAGGAATCTTTCAAAGCTGAGTAGATTAGTGTATAATCATTAAGACTATTAAGGTCTTACGATCATAAGAAATAACGTTGTTCGAGTGTGAGAGTTTTTCAAAGCTGTCCGTCGACGATTTGAAGTCTGAGGAGGGGTTAAATGCCCATTTTCATAAGCTGGATTTGTCTTAACATAATCGTTTTGCTGTTTAATTATGGCGCTCAAAGGGATTAATCCTAGTAATAGAAGCTAATCGTTTCAGGCAAGATGTTTTATCTGGCTGGATACTTGATGCGGATTGAACATCTGTGGAACGGACCTATGTTGTCGGTACACGGGTGTTCTTCTGTATGCATAAACATGAAAGGGTTTACTGAAAGGGATTAAGAAGGGATCTCACTAGGAGTGTTATAAAGTTGGGAAAACAGATAAATTTAACTCTTAAAGATCTAATTAATCTTTAGTCAAAGCTGGACATAGTTATCAGCCTGACATTCAACAGACTTTAAATCAGGAGGTTATTAAAAATGGAAATGGTGACTGACCATGGGCGACTGTCCAGATTAATCAAAAGTTTACAGGAAGAATCAGGCTTTTCCTTATTTACTGAACCATTTAATGTGGAAGACTATGCAACGAAACTTATAGATAAAGGAATCAGTATGGTCTTCGTCGAGAACGGAGAGGATGCCGGGCTGGTGTCATTCTATGCTAATGACTCTATTACACATATAGCTTATATTGCCTTAATTGGAGTGTTAGCTGTCTATCAGGGAACAGGAATTGCTCATCAACTGATGGATATCTGTATCTCCCTGTGTATTGAAACAGGGATGAAACAAGTCAAGCTTGAAGTGTCAAAAGGCAATAGTCGTGCGATAAGATTTTATGAGAACTATGACTTTAACTTTATGCAAGACGCAGCAGATTCATCAGTGGTAATGATAAAAAAAATCGGCAATACTAAAGGATTATACGCAGGTTAAGGCGACAGCTGGTTCAGTGACTGGCGATGTTAGCCGCGCTTTTTTAGCTTCTCGGTGTAACATTTGTAATGTTTGGTCATCAAAATGTAATTTATTATATTTTTTGAATTATCTTAAATGTTTTAATGCTGATTCAAGATAATATTGAGTTAAAATTAGCATATAATTTTTAATTACATCACTCATATTATTTTTTCGGTCAGGACTATACTTGTATTAATAGATATTTAAGACTATTATGTGGGTATCCAATTACTATAACGCCCCTTCTTAAGTATCTTTTCATAATTACTCCTTACTTCACTTTATCAGTTTTATTTTTCCTCGAAAATCACCTTATCTTTCCTGTATTTTATATATTTCACCCACCCATATTTCCTTACGAATCCAGATAATATGTAATTTATATCGCTAAACTACTTTGTTAACTTGGGCTGGTTAAGCTTGGTATTAAAGTTATAAAGTATAACCTCATGTTTCCTCATTTGTTTCTACCATCATCTTGTCAATGAGCTTTTTCATCTCTTCGATAACATTCCGTCACATCAACCCGATTAAATTTTTCTCCAGCTGAGCCTTTCAATCATATTTTTAGTTTTTTTGCACTTTCCTATCACTTGAAATCATTTGTCTATTTATTCTATATGCTTAACCTCACCAGAAAATACCCACCTCAATAATAATCATCGATATATTAGTCATTTTATGCCACTTCAATTTTTAATACCCACCACAGTTAGTAAAACACCTGCTTTGTTTACTCACTCTTAAAAAAAGACATTTAAATACTTGTACTTTATGGTAATCACCTTGAATTGTTTTGCGGAGGGGGCCTAAGAAACGTTTACTGAATTGCCAGGATTCCAGTATGGTCACTTTAATGTGGTCGAAAAAAGGAAGAGGGAGAATCATGGAAAACGATTATGTTAAACAGTCGGTAACTAAGAGGAGAAATATAGAGCGTCTGCTTTATTTTTACTTTAAAAGGGTTTCTGACTTCATACTATCTGCCGGAGCAATTGTTGTTCTGCTTCCATTACTTTTGTTTCTGTCATCATTTTACTTATATGGTGAGAACAAAGGCCAGATCCTGTTCAAACAGAAAAGGGTAGGCCAGAACGGGAGAATGTTCTATATCTATAAATTTCGTTCTATGGTCAGTAATGCAGAAGAAATGCTTAAAAAAGATAACGATTTATATGAGAAATACTGTGCTAACAACTATAAACTTGACCCTGAAGAAGATCCAAGGATTACTAAATTCGGAAAATTTATCAGGAAAACCAGTCTTGACGAACTCCCGCAGTTCTTCAACGTTCTGAAAGGCGAAATGAGTCTGGTTGGGCCAAGGCCGGTAGTGAAAGAAGAATTATTGGAATACAAAGACAGGACAGACAAGTTTCTGTCAGTTAAGCCAGGAATTACTGGGTATTGGCAGGCAAACGGGAGAAGCAATGTAGGTTATCCAGATAGGGTGAACATCGAACTGTACTATGTCGATCATCAGTCAGTAAAGCTGGATTTGAAGATTATCATACAGACCTTTGCAAAAGTCATCTTGAGAAAAGGTGCATATTGAGATAAGTAGGATACACATATTTTCAGTTATATAGACAGTTTCTTGTCAGAGACTATAAGAGAGGAGTTTTAAACAATGGAGAAAAAGAAGGTGCTGCTTATAGCAGAAACGATGGAAGGTGGTGTTCGACGACATGTCATGGATCTGATCAATGGGTTGGATACGGATCGATTCACACTCACCCTTGTTTACGGAAATAGAGTCGACGCACCTTTTAGTAAGAATATGAATAAGTTGAAAGAAAAGGCTGTACTGATTCATCTTCCATCCCTTACTAGGGAAATCAATATAAAGGAAGATATGAGAGCGTTGACGACATTAAAAAAAATCATTAAGTTAAATAATCCGGATATCGTTCACTGCCACAGTTCCAAGGCAGGTGTGGTAGGAAGGTTGGCTGCTAAATCAAGTGGTGTAAGAAAAGTTTTCTATACGCCACATGCCTACTCGTTTCAGAATGATTCTTTTTCCCAGTCCAAGAAACGACTATTCATTACTATAGAGAGACTGTTAAGCAGGCGCTCGACTACTTATACCTTTAACGTATCCCAGCAAGAGCGTTCAGAAGCCATCAGGAGAAAAATAGATCGGGAAAATAAATTCAAAGTCGTCTACAATGGCATTCCCATGGTCGATCTTCCGGATAAGTATCAGCTGAAGACAGAATTAGGACTGACCCCGGATACTTACATTATAGGTAATAACGGACGGTTGAGTTATCAGAAAGACCCTCTCAGATTTTTGATGATTGCTGATAAAGTTATTTCTCGTAACAGTAATATACATTTCGTATGGGCCGGAGATGGCCCTTTGAATGATGAGTGTCGGGAATATATCCGAGCGCATCAGCTTGAAGATAATGTCCATCTTCTGGGATTCCGTGATGATGCCGAACTGATCGTAAGTGCATACGATCTGTTTCTGATCACATCCAGGCATGAAGGACTCCCTTATAGTCTCATTGAGGCAATGAGAGCTTCAGTACCGATTATAGGATTCAGAGACTCTGGGATCGATGAAATCGTGACAGAAGAAAACGGAGTAATGGTAGATGGAGTAGAGCAGGCTGAAGCGGCAATACTTCAATATGTAGAAAACATGACCTTTTCCAAGGATATCATTTACTCTAATTTTCAACATTATTATTCAATAGACAAAATGCTGAAAGATCTTCAGTCAGTATATGTGTCTTAATCAAATGGAAGATATGCTTACTTGAAATTGTTATCAGCTGTTCTGTATCTCATCCATTACCTTAGGAGGGTCAACTCATGGAAGAAATCAGTTTGATTGAGTTTCTTAAAATTTTTAAAACTTACGCTAAACTTATCTTTGTATTTGTCATTATGTGGACCGGTCTTATCTCAGGACTTACATTCTTTGTCGTCTCTCCTCAGTATAGATCTTCAGCTCAGATACTCGTCAATAGGGTTCAAGATGAACAGACGATTCAAAGTAGTGATATTGAGACAAATGTACAGCTGATCAATACATTTAAAGATATTCTGGTCAGTCCTGTCATACTCGATGAAGTCCTTCAGCAACTGGGAAGTGAGATGACGTCTGTAGATCTGGCAAGAAAAATTACTGTCAGTAATCAGTTCAATTCTCAGCTGTTCACACTTGAAGTAAGAGACACTAGTCCACAACAGGCAGCAGTGCTGGCTAATACAGTAGCAGAGACTTTTCAAAGCAATGTCGGGGAAATTATGAATGTAGAAAATGTGAGTATCATATCCAGTGCCGCTCCAAACTACACCCCAGTGTCTCCGAACAAGCCATTAAGTGTCATCATGGGAGTTATTATTGGATTGGGGACAGGCGTAGGTACGGCATTTGTCCTGTTCTTTATGGATCATACGGTTAAAAGTGATAAATTCATTTCTGAAAAAATGAAGTGGAAAGTACTTGGTCAGATAGAAGAGGTGTCTATGAAAGAATTGATCATGCTGGAAAAAGAAAAATCAGTTGAAGAGATAAGGACACCTTCTATAGTCAAAGGAAAAACATAAGGAGGAGAAAAGATGGCTGCTTTACTGAGAAGAGTAAGGGCTGACAGCAGACTCACAAAATTGGTTGTCAATCAGAATAAATTTACACATGTATCTGAACAGTTCCGGACGATCAGAACCAATATTCAGCATTCGGTTAACACAGGAAAAATAAAATCGATTGTCATTACTTCTGCTAGAGATGGGGAGGGGAAATCATTTGCAGCAGCTAATCTGGCAGTTACACTGGCTGCAGAAAATAAGAGGATTCTGCTGGTCGATGCGGATTTTAGAAAACCTTCTATTCATAAAATTTTCAAAGTGGAGAATGATCGAGGACTGACAACCCTGCTTACAAATCCTTCTCTGCAAGCTGAGTCGCTTATTCAAATCGATCTCGAAAACAATCTGTTTATTCTTCCATCGGGTTACATTCCCTCCAATCCCTCAGAACTTCTCAATTCAGACAGAATGGATGATTTAGTAAAAGAACTCGAAGAATCATACGATCTTATTATCTATGATATGCCACCTGTGCTCTCTGTAACAGATGCCCAGATTGTTTCAGGGAAAGTGGATGGGACGATTTTCATCATTTCAAAAGGCTATGTCACGGAAGAAGATGTCATTAAAGCTGGCGACTTACTTAATATTGTAGATGCGAATATCATCGGTGCGATTATCAATAAAATCGAAAGAAGCAAGAGAAAATATGTTTATGTACCTGAATAGCGGACTTTCCGAAGCTTTTAAATAGAGAGTGTGTATATGAGAGACCATATTTTTTTAGAGGAGATGAGGAAATGGGGCTGGCAGCTGTAGAATTAAAAATAAATGATACGGATATCCCTTACCGGTCACTTTTTCTTGTCACATTATTGACATCTGTAATAACAGTTGACCTCGGGGAATTGAATCTGTCCATAGGAGACATCCTTCTCATGTACCTGAACTGTATGCTGCTTCTTTCATTGAAATATAACATGAAGATGGATCAGCATAGAAAAAAATGGATGCAGAGAATTCTCATTACGATCACAGCAATTCTATTTTTATCCTATCTGAGTCTTCAGAACTATATTCTGAATGGATACGGATTAAGTAGAGGGATTATCGAACTGATCAAATTTACTGTAGCCATTAATTATGGGATTGTTTTTTCCATATACTTCGCTTATGCAAGAAAGGAGGACGTCAGGCTGTTCCTGAAGTGGGTCATGTTGTCAGGGATAATTGTTGCTGTGACAGGGATTGTAGGTGTTTTGCTTTATCAAATCGGAATAGTCACTCCTTTTGTCATGAACGGTCAGAGAGCAAAGGGAACATTATCTGATACTAATATAATGGCCATTTACATGCTGACGATAGCTCCACTGGTATTTATCTATTATAGGAAAACAAAGGCGTTGGCAGTTTTTCTACTATTTGCAGCATCTGTACTCGCCACGAGCAGCAAGGCTGCGGTCGTTGTTTCGGTCTTTCTCGTCTTTTGTTTCCTGCTTCTTCTATTACTGACAAATAAAATGAACAAGTTTTTCAGATACTTATTTATTGCAGTATCTTTATTATCTGCCGTTTATATTGCAGTAAATAATTTAGCGGTATTTCATCTTCTGTCTCAGCGTCTTTCTGAACTAAGAAGCGGCGATCACAGTGTAGTTACCACGGGTCGAACGGATCTCTGGCTCGTCTCGCTGGCATTGATGGCTAATCCCATGTTTCTGATTTTCGGCATCGGCTACGGAGCATTTGCCAATTATATGGTTAATGTCGATGTGCCGTATTATCTCACAGAAATCAAACTCGTTCATAATACTTACTTGTCAATGTTTGTTGAAACTGGGGTGGTAACCTTTATCATTATGACTGGATTGAGTGTCTATCTTCTGATACGGACGTTCATCGAAGCACTCGTTACTCGGCACTATGTTCATATTTTTCTTTTAATATCTCAGTTGAGTCTGATTATTGGTATGAACCAGGTGAACTTACAGAACAACCGTTATGTTTATTATTTATTCATTTTTTACTTTTTTGCGATCAACAAGCGACATTCCGCTCTCATGACCAGCATCATGGAGAGGGAATCAGGGCATTGATCAGCCGTATCTATTCAGCTGGAAAAGAGGATGACTATGAATACTGATGAATCAATGAAAGATAAAACGATAAAAGGAATGGTATGGAGCTTTCTAGATACTGTTGGGTCTAAAGCCATTCAGTTGATGATGCAAATTTTTCTTGCCCGGCTATTGCTGCCTCATGATTATGGGATCATTGGTATTGTTACAATCTTTCTCATGCTCTCTCAGGTACTGACAGACAGCGGATTCGCCAATGCTCTAATAAGGGAAAAAGAAGTAGATCAGAAAGATTACTCTACAGTCTTTCTATATAATATGGCAGTGGCTGTTACTTTATATCTGATTCTCTTTCTTTCCTCGAGTCAGATCAGTCGGTTTTTTGAACTCCCACAGCTGGAAAACGTGCTGAAGGTTTACGGGCTGATCATTATTGTTGAAGCAGCAGGCATGGTCCAGAAAGTCATTCTTACAAAAAATCTTGAGTTTAGTATACAAATGAAGATAAACCTGACTGCTTCTGTCGTTTCCGGAAGTATAGCAATCACGTGTGCTGTATTAGGATTTGGTGTCTGGAGTCTAGTTGTTAAAATGCTGCTGTTCCAGTTTTTTCAGACGACTTTTTACATTTATTTCAACAGATGGAAACCAACGTTTCTTTTTAATAAAGCCTCTTTCAATAAATTATTTACGTTTGGATGGAAGCTGCTTGTATCAAATGTCATAACAGTTTTGTATGAGAATATATATGTGCTGATCATCGGTAGAAGTTTTTCGACAGCCAGTCTGGGTTACTATACTAATTCAAGAAAAATAAGTGATGCTGCATCCTTTCCAATCGCATTATCAGTTGAGAAAGTCAGCTATCCCGTGCTTAGCAGGTATCAGGATGATGATCATCGACTGAAAGAAGGGTTCAGAAAAGTCATAAGAGCTTCCGTATTTATAGCATTCCCAGTCATGCTGGGGCTGGCAGCAGCTGCACCGGTCCTTTTCCGATTACTGCTTGGAGAACAGTGGATACCAGCCACGTCATATTTTCAGATCTTATGCTTCTCTTCTCTATTTATCTCCCTTCATATGATCAATTTAAATATTTTAAATGTTAAAGGCCGGTCCGATCTATTCCTCAAGGTCAATCTTTTCGAGAAATCTATAGGATTTGCCATCGTTGCAGGGGTCGTGGGGTTTAACTTAGGAATATTTGGTCTTTTGTGGGGCCTCGTACTCAGTTATTTCTTCACTTATTTCATCAATGCCTCTTACTCAAAAAGATTGATTGGGTATTCGATCCTGGAGCAGATAAACGATATCAAAGGTATTGCATGCGTTTCAGCTTTAATGGCCATTTCAGCATACAGTATGAACTATGTGTCCTTCGGAAACGACTGGATACTGCTTCTCAGTCAGATGACAGTCGGTATAGCTGTATATATCTTGCTATCATATTTGTTCAGGATAGACGAACTGAAGTTGGTCTATCAGCTGATGGCTCCGATCCCTCGAAAAATTTTTCAGAAAAAGCCTGCATAGCTTCACGTATTAGATAGTTTTACTACCAAGGAGGAGGTCAAGATGCAGAATCGAAGGAAGAGACGGTCGTTCAGTCAGGAGTTCAAAAAGCAAGTCGTTGATCTATATCACTCTGGAAAATCCCGCAAAGAAATTATTGCTGAATACGATCTGACGCCGTCAGCATTTGATAAATGGGTCACTCAGTACAGTAGTGCACTAAAGGAACAGTCATACTTGAACCGAAATCAGACATTCGAACAGTCGGAGTGTCTTGATAAGTTGAGAAAGGAGATAGAGACGTTGAAAATCGAGAATTCTATCTTGAAACAGACCGTCATTATCTTCAGTAGAATGGTCGACTGAACATCATACAGGCAGAAGGTACTTTAAAGTCAAACCTAACGGAAAGGCAGGTGGTCTTGTGAGCAGCAAGGCTTTTAAATCTAAACAGTATATTGTGGCTGATCACATGGAACGTAATAGAACGTACGAAGATATTGTCTTTCATAATCTCTATGCGAAATTATACGAAGAGAAGGAAAACGGAAAGGCTCAGACATTTTTATTTAGAAATCAGTATGGAGCTGTTGAACATACTTTCATTAAACGAAAGATACCGTATGTGATAAACGGGGATGACTATTACGACATTACGACGGCATATGGATATGGTGGGCCGATCCTTAGAGACGTTAAAGATACTGATCGGCTGCTCGATTCTTATTACACTGCCTTTCAGCAGTACTGTCTGACCAACCGAATCGTTTCAGAATTTATTCGTTTTCATTTATTCGAAAACATCGAGGTGAGAAAAAGGTACTATGGCGATGTAGCTGTGATCGGTCCGCATGTCTCTAGAAATCTAACTAAACCATTGTCCAGCGATATACACAAATCAGTCAGAACATCATTAAGAAAAGCAGATAGTATGGGGCTGACCTTTTCAGCTGATGATTCGGAAGCAGGTTTGAAGGACTTTCTATCCGTATATAATGCGACTATGGACCGGCACGATGCCGATTCATTCTACTATTTTAAAGAGTCTTTCTTCCAGCAGCTTCATGAGTGGCTCGAGGGACATTATATCTATACTAAGGCCATTGTGGACGGCAAAGTGGTTTCCTCATTTATTACACTTTTTGGGAAAAGTCACGCTTTCGGTTTCTTGGGAGGAACGCTGGAAGACTATTTTGATTCTCAGGCTTCCACTTTTCTAGAGTGGCATACAATGGAATGGTTAAAAAAAGAAGGGTTGACTCACTATACAATAGGGGGCGGCATTAAAGGCGAAGACGGCTTATTTAAATATAAAAGTAAATTTGATAAACAGGGGATCCATCCATTTTATGTCGGCAAGAAAATACACAATAAACAAGTCTACGATTACCTGGTTAATCAAAGATTGAAGGAAAAGAACTTCAATGCCCGATCTGACTTTTTCCCGCTCTATCGTCAGTAAAGTATCCGTAAGCAGACAGCTCTGCTTTTTAGCAGAAAGGGAGAGAATAATGAATCCTAAAGTTAGTATCATTTGTATAGCTTACAATCATGCAAAATACATTGAAAAAACGCTTCAAAGTTTCCTCAGGCAGCAGACTGATTTCGACTTTGAAATTCTTATCCATGATGATGCGTCAACGGATGGAACAGCTGAAATTATAAGAAGATATGAAAAAAACTATCCGGATATTATCAAACCTATCTATCAGAAGGAAAATCAGTATTCACAAAATGTCGAGATCGTCTATCAGTTCAATTTTAAACGGGCCAGAGGTGAATATATTGCTCAAAGTGAGGGAGACGACTATTGGACGGATCCGTTCAAGCTCCAGAAACAATATGATTATCTGAATGAACATCCTGAAGTCAGTGCATGTATTCATCCTGATAAAATGATCAACGAAGAAGGCACGATCATCGTCGGTTACCGCAAGCTTTATTCATCAGACCGATTAATGTCTGTCAAAGAAGCACTATATGAACAGAAGACGGTCTCTACGAATTCTATCTTCATGAGAAATTATTTTACACCTGATTATATTGTTCCTCAGTGGTATTTCGATGCAGATGTGACTGACTTTCCGTTGATGTTGTATCTGGCGACCAAAGGACCGATTTATTATATGAACGAAGTGATGAGTGCATATAGAGTATCTGCTCAAAACTCATGGACCCAGCGCGTTATGACGGATTCAGAAAAAAGAAGGAAGCACGTAGACCATATGATTCAGCTACTGGAATCTTTCGACACCTATACTAACTATGACTATACAAGATTTGTAAGTAGACAGATTAGAAAAAACAGACTCGGGTATCTGATGGCAGATGAATATTTGAGACTCAATGATCCCGAAACTTTTTATAAACGATATAAAACTAAACGTATAATTTCAAGGATCAAATACAATCTTTACAGTATACTTCCACGTACGGTCATACTACACAGACAATTAAAAAACAGTCCTGCGGCTCTGAGACTCAGAAAAAAAGAAGTCTTTCCTTTTGACTGATTACTGTTGCTTAAAGGATGAGATAGAGTATCGGAATAGAGCCCAGTACGAATAAGGAGTGAAAGTCTGCATAGGAGGAAATGATTTGGAAACTGAAAAGAAATGGTGTGTGAGTAATCAGCCTTTTTATAAAAAGGGGCATTGGCCTGAAAGGGTTGATCCAGGGTATTCAATAGAGTATGCACAACTTTATGAAGTAAAAGAATCTGGTACTGCAGAACGTTTTAGTTACAAGAGTGAGAAAGGAAGAGTCGATCATGTGTATATTAAACGAATGATTCCTTTTATCCTTGGAAATGACACGTATTATGATATTACAACACCATATGGGTATGGTGGGCCAGTCATTATTTACGGAGAAGATACTGAAGGGCTGCTTAAGGAATACTATCAGGCATTTCATGCATACTGTATTGACCAGAGAATTGTCAGTGAGTTTGTCAGATTTCATCTATTTGAAAGCAACAACGTCAGGGAGCAGTATTATGGGGAAGTCTCCCTTGTTGGAGCCCACATCGTTAATCCCTTATGTGACCCACTTAAATCAGATATGTCTTCCGATGTTAAAAGAAGTTTGAGAAAAGCCGAGAAGCTGGGAATGACCATTCATTTTGATACCACTGGAGAAAATATCGATCAGTTTCTGGCCATCTACTGCGATATGCTGATAAGAAATCAGGCAAGCAGCTATTACTATTTCGACCGTGAGTTCTTTGATGATCTGCATAAAAAGTTAAAAGGCAGGTTCGTATACGTCTTTGCTGAAATCGATGGAACAATTATTTCATTAAGACTGGCTTTATATGGCAGCAGATACGGATTCGGGTTCCTCGGTGGAACTTTGAAGGAGTTTTTCCATACACAGGCTACTACAGTTGTAGATTATCATATACTCGAATTTCTTAAGACACAGGACTGTTCATACTTTTCTTTTGGAGGAGGAATTAATGGAAATGACGGCATCTATAAATACAAAACAAAGTTCAATAGAAATGGCGACCATCCATCTTATGTTGGTAAAAAAATCCATTTACCAGAAGTGTATGACTTAATAGTCAGTAAACGATCGGAACTATCCCCGTTTGACCCGGACACGTCATTTTTCCCTCTATATAGATCCTAAAGCTAGTCTACAGCACTATTAACCTCAACAAGACTTTCCACTAACCAGATGTCTATCCCTCCAGAAAACTTTCAGATGTATTGAATCGTCCTATTTACCCGCTTAAATAAAATCAGTAAAGGTGTGAGCTAAATGAAACGAATTCCTGTAACAAAAACTGCAATGCCTGAGTTGGCTGCATATGTGGAAGAAATAAGCGACCTTTGGGATTCCCGCCACCTGACAAATATGGGGATGAAACACGAAAAGCTGATCTACTTATTGAAGAATTTTCTCAAGACGCCTTATGTTTCACTATTTACTAACGGTCATCTTGCACTGGAAAGTGTGCTGTCAGTCTTCGATTTATCTGGCGAAGTCATTACGACGCCATACACCTTTGCATCGACGACTCACGCAATAGTAAGAAATGGTCTGGTTCCGGTGTTCTGCGATATAGACCCCGTTACTTACACAATGGATGTGTCAAAAATTGAAGAGCTTATCACCGATAAGACAACAGCTATAGTCCCAGTGCATGTGTATGGTGCCGTTTGTGACGTGGTTGAGATTCAGAAGATTGCTGACAAATACAATCTGAAAGTGATTTACGATGCGGCTCATGCTTTTGGCGTAGAAGTAGATGGACAAGGTATAGGGTCTTATGGAGACGCCTCAATGTTCAGCTTCCATGCCACAAAGGTCTTTCATACCATAGAAGGCGGATGTGTAACTTTCAAGGATTATACTCTCCATGACAAACTGAACAATGTCAAGAATTTCGGCATTGCTGGACCTGAAACTGTTGAGCGCATAGGGGGCAATGCCAAGATGAACGAATTTCAGGCAGCGATGGGTATTGTCAATTTCAGTTACATCGAAGAAAACAGACACAAGAGAAGACAGATTGTTGATCAGTACCATTCCAGACTATCATCGATTCCAGGACTGAAGCTCCTAGCCGCACAAGAAAATATTCTTTCCAATTTCGCTTATTTCCCGGTCGTTTTTGATGGAAGAGGTTGGGATAGAGACCAGGTTGCTTACGAACTGGGGGAACATGGTGTATTCGCCAGAAAATACTTCTATCCTCTGGTCAGTGACTTCGAATGTTACCGTGACACGTATGACAGCTCACAGACTCCTGTCGCTAAAGACATGGCTTCTAAAGTGCTGACCTTACCTTTATATCCTGAACTTACATGTCAGGACATTGATTTTATCTGTTCTATCATTGAAGAAATGGCACCCGACAAGAAATACTTCAGTTACAAATTATCATCAGATAAGATACCAGTTATAAAGGAAGAAAGGGGTAGAAAATTATGAAAGGTATTATTCTAGCAGGAGGAAAAGGCACACGTCTTTTTCCAATGACGTTGGCTATATCTAAACAACTGCTTCCTATTTATGACAAGCCTATGATATATTATCCGCTCAGTACTCTGCTCCTGGCAGGCATTGATGAGATCATGATCATATCCACTCCTCAGGATACCCCTATTTTTAAGAATCTGCTCGGTGACGGCAGTCGATTAGGCATTCGTTTATCATATGCTGTGCAGGCGTCTCCAAAGGGTTTGGCAGAAGCCTTTATCATCGCAGAAGATTTTATAGATGGGGATGATGTCTGTCTGATCCTTGGAGACAACTTCTTCTACGGTCAGAATTTTACACGACTTTTAAATAATGCCCAGGAAATGAATGACGGAGCCGTGATCTTCGGTTATGAAGTAAAAGACCCTACGGCATTCGGGGTAGTAGAATTTGATGATGATTTAAGAGCGTTGTCTATTGAAGAAAAACCCGAGCACCCTAAATCATCATATGCTGTCCCTGGGCTTTACTTCTATGACAATAATGTCGTGGACATTGCCAAAACTATTGAACCATCAGAGAGAGGTGAACTTGAAATCACCGACATCAACAAAGTCTACATGGAAAATGGCAACCTGACTGTACTTCCTTTTGGAAGAGGTATGACCTGGCTGGACACTGGAACACCGGAAGGGATGCTGAAAGCTGCAGAGTTTGTGGAAACCATTCAGAATCGTCAGGGTCTATATATTTCATGTATTGAAGAAGTTGCCTGGCGTAGAGGATTCCTAAGTGATGATGGCCTAAGACAACTTGGAAATGCTATGATTAAAACAGATTACGGCAAATATCTACTTAAATGTCTGGAGGTTATTACATGGAAAATCTACTCATAACAGGCGGAGCAGGCTTTATCGGAAGCAATTTTCTTCATTACATGGTCAGAAAGTATCCGAATAAACAGTTTGTCAATGTTGATGCTTTGACCTATGCGGGCTCATACGACTCAGTTGAAGAGCTGGAGGGCTTGCCAAACTATACTTTTATAAACGAAGACATCTGCAATAAAGAAAAAATGCAGGAAATAATCGATGGTTACGGTATCGATACTGTTGTAAACTTTGCTGCTGAAACACATGTGGATCGAAGTATTGAAAATTCAGATGCTTTTTTCCGGTCCAACGTACTCGGAACGAAGTCATTATTGGATGTGTGTATGAAATCATGGAAATTAGACCCTAGTGACTTTAATGACAGAAGATTTCGAGCGGGAGTCCGGTTCCTGCAGATTTCTACCGATGAGGTTTATGGCGCTCTAGGAAAAGAAGGATACTTTACTGAAGAGACTCCTCTTCATCCAAACAGCCCGTATTCTGCCTCCAAAGCTAGTGCAGACATGATGGTTTCGGCTTACCATCATACCTATGGCTTGCCAGTTAACATCACACGCTGCAGTAATAATTATGGCCCCTATCAATATCCAGAAAAACTGATTCCACTCATGACCACCTATGCTCTTGATGACAGAAAGCTTCCTGTATATGGGGATGGTCAGCAGATCAGAGACTGGCTGTTTGTGACTGACCATTGTACAGCAGTCGAATCGGTGCTGCTTAATGGCAGAGACGGAGAAATATACAATGTTGGTGGAGACAGTGAGAAAACGAATGAAGAAGTAGTGAAAGTGATTCTGGATACGCTGGGAAAAGATCATAGTCTTATCGCATACGTTAAAGACAGACCGGGTCACGACAGACGCTATGCTATCGACCATTCTAAGATTACACGCGAACTTGGCTGGCAGCCTTCAGTCACTTTTGAAGAAGGAATTCAGGAAACAATCGACTACTATGTCAGGACTGTCCAGCTGCAGAACTAAATGGATAGGTTGTGTAACTATCCCTAAAACAGCTTCTTAAGAGAAGTTCCGCCTGTGTTCACTAGGTAACCACTATTTGCCTATGCATGGGCGCTTCTCTATTTTTTAAATGGTGTCTTTTTAACATAGTAACCTATGACTATAAGTGCTTACAGGTTATTAACTTGTATCAGCCTACGAATAATGCCAGAATTATTCAGATGTTTTCTCAAAAAATTACTTTCTGGAGGACAGCGGAGGAACACTATGAAAAAGATAATGGCAGTTTTTGCGACCACACCAGAAGCAATTAAACTATGTCCTTTACTGGATATACTTCTGTCAAAGAAGGAGTTTGAAGTTAAAGTCTGTTTTTCAGGACACCAGATCAAAGAAGTTCAGCAAGTACTGGATATCTATATGATTGAACCAGACTATGTCCTGTCTATGGATGAGAGAGACAAGGATCTCTATGATACGACAATAGCTATATTAGAAGAAATAAAAAGCGTTCTTAAAAGTGAAGAGCCCGATTTAGTACTCGTTCAAGGCGATTCGACAAGCAGTTTTGCTACTTCGTTAGCTTGCTTTTATCTGGACATTCCTCTCGGCCACATCGAAGCCGGTCTTAGAACTTATAATATCCACTCGCCCTATCCAGAAGAATATAACCGACAGGCTGTGTCCATATCTGCCCGCTATAATTTTGTGCCTACCAGAAAAGCCAAAGTAAATCTTATAAAAGAGGGCAGAGATCCTTCCTCCATTTACATTACAGGGAATACAGCAGTCGATGTACTGAGAAAAACGATTCGGTCGGACTATACGCATCCTTATCTGGAATGGGCAAATACATCACGTCTGATCATTCTGACGAGTACCTGTCGCGGAGAAATGAAGAATACGTTAAAGAATGTAGTCAACGCAATTAAACGAGTTGTAGATGACGAACCTGAAGTGAAGGTTATTTTCCCTCTTCATATCGACACAGATGAGCGTGGGGCGGTGGAAGAAGAGATAGGTAGCAACGATAAGATACTGCTGGTTCCACCACTTCCAGTAAACGATTTTCATAATTTTTTAAATAAGTCATATTTTATCCTTACTGATAGTGAAGGGATACAAGTCGAAGCCCCGTCTTTGGGTAAGCCTGTTTTAGTCATGAAGGAAAATACTGAAAGACCTGAAGGAGTGGCTGCCGGTAACCTTAAGGTGATCGGTACTAATGAAGAAGATATTGTCAGACACTGCAAATGGCTCTTAAATGAACCGGCTTTGTACAATAAAATGAGCAAGTCCTTGAATCCTTATGGCGATGGCTATGCCAGTGACAGGATAGCCGATATCATTCTGACAGGACGCCGCTGGGAGTGGAACGAACGATCATCGAGTCGGCTGGATTTCACTCGCTGATAATCAAATCAATTTGTAAAAGAATGCCTTCGGAAAGGGCATTCTTTTTTTAAAGCGGATATATTCTATCTGACTTTTAAGTTAAATCGTTTACATGGTCGAGTCATCTGTTATTCACCGAATAAAGGGCGTATACTGATTGTTAAGAATAAATTTCTGATTGAGGAATGATAGTGTGAAGAATAAAAGTATGAAACATTGGCTCGTGGTCATGACTTTATGTGGCATCACAATCAGTGCAATTGGCCTGCCGGTGATGTCAAATGGGGTATTTATTACGCCGATAGCCGACAGTCTAGGCGTCTATAGAGGATCGGTTGCGATGCACAATACCCTGACCCTGTTTACTAAAGCCATCATGTCATTGTATGCAGGTGTTTTAATCAGGAAATATCCCTTTAAGCTGGTAATCTTATTTGGAGTAGTACTGGCTGGTGTATCGAATATCTTATTAGGTTTTTCCGAATCGATTCTAATTTTCAATATATTAGGCACGCTCAGAGGAATTGGATCTGGCCTGCTGGCATGGGTTCCGGTAACGATTGTCGTGAACGAATGGTTCGAGCAGAAGCACGGACTGGTGATGAGTATCGTGTTAAGTTTCAGCAGTGTGGGAGGTGCAGTCTTTTCTCCAGTCTTCACCAGGCTCATTGAATCTGTCGGATGGGAACAGTCTTACCAGATCATGGGCCTGCTGATCATCGCCTTTACCTTGCCCGCCTTACTTATCCCTTATACCTTGGACCCGAAGGAATCAGGCTACCTTCCTTATGGGGCTTTGGAAGCTGGTGACCAAGGCATTGAGAAAGAGAAGAAGACGATCAGGCGAGAACAGCAAGGCGGGATCAACGGAGCACTGTTTGCACTGATGTTTACGTTCACTTTACTGCAGACGATGCTGATCGGTGTGCCTCAGCACTTTCCAGGCTTTTCTGGAACCCTCGGGATGACCAGCGACGTAGGGGCGACGATGCTATCATTCGCTATGATCAGCAGTATCGGATTTAAGCTCGGAATGGGTTATCTCAGTGACTTTGTCGGGCCGATAAAAAGTACCTTGAGCATGGTGGCAGTTGTAGGAGGAGCAAGTATTCTTCTCGTCGTGTTTCAGAATGCCTGGCTGCTTTATGGGGCTGCCTTTCTCTATGGAGCCATCTTCTCGATCCCGTCAGTCAGTGTGACCTTGCTGACTAAGGAATTTTTCGGGCGCTATCATTTTGTCAGGCTTTACCCGATTCTGGCATTTGCTACGAGTTTAGGCGGGGCCTTTTCAATCTCTTTAGTCGGTTACATCTTCGACTTTACAGGGTCTTATATTCCTGCATTCATCTTCTCCCTGGGAATCAACCTGTTCAATTTTGTTGTCTTGTGGATCATGGTTAGAATGCACAATCAGAAAAGTCTACGGGAAAAAACAGCTTGATTACATGAAATAAAGATTTAACTGAATATATCTGTACAAAGGTTGCGCTTTCAATGATAGTCATATCCTGTATAATTGAGTGGAGATAGTTAATCTATTTTTCAGGAGGAATGATCTGTATGAAACGATCAGAGATCAATCAGGCTATTAAGGATGCACTCGACTTGTTTACTGGACAATCTTTTGCGCTTCCGCCTTTTGCACACTGGACTCCAGGTGAGTGGGAGACTAAGGGGAGTGAGTACGATGAAGTCAGAGAAACTGGACTGGGCTGGGATGTGACGGACTTTGGAAGTGGAAACTTTGAAAAAGAGGGCCTGCTGCTGTTTACATTAAGAAACGGGCATCCGGATGAGTCTGTACGGGTCAAGTCCTATGCCGAAAAAATCATGGTAGTCAAAGAAAATCAGGTTACGCCGTTCCATTATCACTGGGAAAAGACCGAAGATATTATTAACCGAGGCGGTGGCAAACTGGTCATCAAGCTCTATCTGGCTGATGAAGAG
This sequence comes from Alkalibacterium pelagium, assembly GCF_900109325.1. GTDB lineage: Bacteria > Bacillota > Bacilli > Lactobacillales > Carnobacteriaceae_A > Alkalibacterium > Alkalibacterium pelagium. The sequence continues at coordinate 155,357 of NZ_FNZU01000003.1, read as the reverse complement.
GATGAATTCAGCGATGAACCCTTTACAGTGACCTGCGATGGAAAAACGATTAACTGTGAGCCTGGACAGATTATTGTGTTGAAGCCTGGAGAGAGCATCACCTTGATGCCTAAAGTCTATCATTCATTCTGGGGTGAAGAACAGGGCGGACCGGTTCTTGTAGGAGAGGTTTCCGAAACTAACGACGACAATGCCGACAACCGTTTTTACGGCGACCGCCCACGTTTCAGTGAAATAGAAGAAGACGAACCGAAGCTGTTTAAGCTTGTTAACGAGTATTGAAGGAATAAAGAGGTTAAAAGAGGTAAAGCCGATCCCCGTGATCGGCTTTTTTCTTTTTGAAGTACTTTTAGCAGGAGCGAGGGGATAAAGCGGGTGGATTTCTTTTGTGGCTTTAGTTCTAGTCGTATCTCAGGATTATGATCAGTTTCATAGATGTAAGTAGCACATGAATAATGACATTTTGTTGATGGATGAGTTGACGAAAATGTCGTTAGATAGATTCTACTTATAGTTTATTGTGTAGGAGATTCATAAGGTAGAACTAGAGCCTCTCTAGTTCTATTTTAAAATTCAATGACCAGAGATACTGCTGTTAAAAGGGGTCTAGCGTTATTTTAGATTTCATAGATAGTCTAAACTACAAGTAGATTGCATGTAGCTGTACTTCCGCTAAGATAGTATGGCTTAAAATGAAAGTATAATGCTCGTTAAGAGCATTTTCCGTCTTGCTCTTATGTCTAAACTGCAGTTAGCTGGTCTCAAAATCAGAATCAAGGCTAAAGGGCTCTTAAGAATGTCGAATCTGGGCAACCAGATTCTTTCTAAATCATCTATTTTAAATATTTCCTATTAATTTCATGATTTTTGAGATAAAAGGACAATGATTAGTATAGAGATACTTAAGAGACGGAGGCAAGAAGGATGGAGCATAACATTAGACGAAAACCACGGGCATTATTAGTTATGGAAGCATTGAATAAACGCATGATTCTGTCCAGAAAAGAGAAGCAAAATCTCTATTCTATGACAAAAGGGTACGAAGGTGAATGCATATTCGATGACATGATAAAAGAAGCGAATCCTAAAGCACAAGTAATGAAGGATTTACTGTTAAAAGTGAATGGAACCACCTTTCAGATAGATACTATATTGATTTCATCAGATACGATTTACTTTTATGAAATCAAAAATTATGAAGGAGAATATCAGCTGAATAAAGATAAGATGATTATCTACAGAAGTGGGACAGAGATTTTGAATCCAGTTAACCAATTGCAGCGAAGCTCTTTTTTGTTTAGTCAGCTGCTCAATCAGAACAAGTATTCATTCAATATTAAGGCAAATGTCATTTTAATCAATCCTCAGTTTACATTGTATACATCGAGCCCTGTAGACAATGTGATACTGCCTCCACTCATTCCAAAGCATCTTGACCATATAGCCTCTGTCAAGTCTACAAAAAAATCTTCTATAGATCTGATCAATTTCTTGAGGAGTCAGCATATCAGTGATCACGATTTCGCGGATCTCCCGAAGTATTCAATGGATACGTTAAACCAGCAGTCGTTCTGTCGAACGTGTGAGTCACCGTTTCTTGAGATTACTGGAAGGAAGGTCAGGTGTGAAGATTGTGGAAAGGTAGAAAGTATCGCTAGCCTTATCAGACGTCATATAGAAGAATACAGATTACTTTTTCCGGAAAGAAGGCTGACAACTCCTCATATTCACCAGTGGTGCGGCAAACTGGTTTCACCTTTTTCGGTTCGACACGTCCTCAAGAGTTATTATCAAAGCGAGCAAGAGGGAAGATGGCGGTATTATAGAGGGAAGGACTAAATTACTACGGAAAAGCATATCAAAAAGAACCTCCATATGATAGTGCACTCTGATAGAGTTTTACTCTCATATGGAGGCTTTTTGATTTTACTTGTGCGCCTTTAATCTTTAAGAGAATAGTAAATCGTGGATTCTATATCCTGATTGTAATTTCCAAAACTACTTCCAAATATTGTTAATCCACCTACATATTTTGATCCCTCTTCGACTGAAATTTTTAATTTCATTAATGGCTGACTGAAGTCAATGTCTTTAAGACTGATAGTAGAAATAGCTTCACCGTCTATGAGCGTCTCTTTATTGTTAATACGCAATATTTTTAACAGACCATACTGACTGTTTTCTTTTGGCCACCAGGAGGGAGTCATTCGCCCTCGGACATCTGAAAAATTTCCTGGTACTGTCCAGGTGCCTATATTTTTATCATTCAAATAAAAAGTGATGTCTGAAGGCCAGTTATTATTGGAAACAGGAAATTCTGATGACAGCTCCAGACTGAGTTCCAGCATTTCAGGATGTTCATTGGCTGTCAGCATGTTAGGGAATTTATACTCCACAAATCCTTTAGAGAACCAGAGAATATCTGCATCCATTCTCTGAGTATTCATAAAGTGTTTGGGATCATCGAGATTACCTACATAATTATCTTTGGTAGCTAATCCGCAGGTTGGCTCGACACTGAAATCCGTGAAATGACCGATCTTGATAGATGTTCTATGCTGCTCATATTCGGGGTAAAGCACTCGTGGAAAACGAATAAACAGTTGGTCGATTGCCAGGGTACAGACTTTCTGGCTTCCCGCTTTACCAGGTATTCTTTCAGTTTTGATTATATTGGCTTCCTCCAGCTGTTTGACATGGCGGGTAACGATAGCGCTGGACATATAAAGTTTTTCAGCCATTTCTTTGATGTTCATTTCTTTTTCAGCTAGTAAATTTACAATTTTTAAACGTGTATCACTTGCCAGTGCTTCAAAGATTGGTAAAGCATCAGTTGTCGTACTAATTTCCATGATATCCTCCTATAGTTAACCAATAAGTTCATCAAATGAATGATCGAACTACCTGCTATCTAATATAGTGTACTCTTTAGTAAATCCATTATATAAAACAAAGAAAAGGCTTGCAAGAGTAATCGAAAGGATATATTCTGAAAACGTAATCAAAGAAACTAATTGAGTTTGATCGTAATTAACTTGTTAGTTAATCTTTTACAACAGGAGGAAAAAATAATGAAAAAACTATTACTGGGTAGTCTTTTATCTTCGATGGTTCTATTAGCTGCATGCGGAAATGGAGAGACTGGGGCAGGAGATGACACCGACAATGGAAATGAAGAAATTCCTGAAGAAGCTGCTGACGCAACGGTCATTCGTTTCCTGAATGGATTTACCGGTGGAGACGGAGCATTCATGAAAGAAATCGTCGATAACTTCAACGACTCTCAGGATGAATACTTTGTCAATGAATCTCAGGAACCGGAACACTATACTCAATTTAGAACGGGCGACTATGAACTGGTGGTCATGCACGGGGTTAACCTTGAAACTTATAGTATGGACGGGCTGATTCAGCCGATCGACGGAATTCTTGAAGATGTTGGTATGAGCATCAATGACTTTCATCCGGCAGCTGAAGATTTGGTAGGACTGACTGACGGAAATTATGGGATTCCATTAGACATTCATCCATTGACTACATTTTATAATAAGAATCTGACTGAAGAAGCACCAGAAACTTACGAGGATTTAGTTACGTTAAGTGAAGAACTTCAATCAGAAAACGAGAATCTATATGCAATGGGGATTCCGGATTCAGGATTGATTGAGTTCTACACCTTGACCTTGGCAGCTCAAAATAATGTTGATTTACTTTCTGACGATGAACGTTATCTGAATTTTGCTCAAGAGGATCTTGTAGATGCTTTATGGATCTTGCATGACATGATCTACGAAGATAATATTTCTCCTGAAGGACTTGGGCTCGACGGAGAGTTCCATGCATTCATGCAGGACTCTGAAGGAGATTCGGGCGGAAATCAGACAGCTGTCTCTCTAACCGGACCATGGTACTATCAGGCAGTGAGTGATGCGTATGGTGACGATCTGGGAATTGGTACAATTCCACAGTTAGGCGAACAAGTAGCTGTTTACGGAAACTCTCACGTTATCAGTCTGGCAGCAAGCGTAGAAGACGAAGACATGCTTGAAGGGATTTCTGCATTCATCGAATTCATGTATCAGCCAGAGAATCTGTCTAACTGGGCAGCTTCAGGTCAGGCGCCTCTTCACACAGAAACGATGAACTATATTGAAGAAAATGCTGAAGATTTCCCACTACCTTACCAGAATCAGCAGATGTTTGATGACTATGTTGCTGCTCCTGCAGTCTATCAGTTCGGTGAACAGATGAGATATATGAATGAAACCGTCATCGGACGAATCGTTCGAGAAGAAAATCTGACACGTGAAGAATTAATGGAAGAACTGGAAACGGCTACTGGGATCGCAGAAGAAATTGCCGATACAGCACCTGAACAATAGTACATCATTTAAGTCTTTCAGTTAGGTCTATGACTGACTGAAAGACTTTTTCCATAGGAGGGTTTTAATTGAAAATTTCGAAAACAGTATCTACTCTCATGTTTCTGCCATTCCTTCTCTTTTTTGTACTGTTCTGGATTATTCCATTTGTTTACGGCATCTATGTGAGCTTTCATAACTGGACAGTATCAGGAGGAAACAATGGATTTGTAGGGCTGGATAATTATATCAGAATCTTGACACCCGGAAGTATGTACCATGATTCATTTATGAATGCACTGGGGAACACCCTTTACTTTGTGGGTATCAGCCTGGTTCCGCTTGTAGTGTTTGCGCTGCTGCTAGCATTACTGATTGAAAATATACCGGGTAAACTAAAGGTTGTATTTCGAACCATCTTCTTCATATCTTATGCAGTATCAGTTACAGCCGTTTCTGCCATTTTCAAATGGCTGTTTACTGGCAATGGGGGATATATCAATAATGTACTCCAGACATTTGGACTTGATTCCATCAGGTGGCTGAATACTCAGCCTTACGCCTGGATTGCCATCCTTGCAGCAACAGTCTGGTGGACCATTGGGTATAACATGATTCTTTTTGTCAATGCACTGGACGAAGTGGATGAAAGTCTCTATGAAGCTGCAGCTCTTGATGGAGCAAATGCGTGGCAGAGATTCTGGAACGTCACTTTTCCATCGATCAAGGGAGTATTTGTTTTCGTGGTTATAATTACTGTGATTGCTTCGTTCAATTTATACGGACAGACCTTGTTGATCACTGAAGGTGGACCGGCCAGAAGCACAATGTCTTTGACTATGATTATTCAAAATACTATCTTCAGTCAGAACAACTTGGGCATGGGGTCTGCTATGGCTGTACTCATGGGAATCATAATGGTTTTCATTACTGGGATACAGTACATGATCGGATTTAGAAAGGATGAGAATGGATAATGAAACAATCGAAAGCACAGAAAGTGATTCTCATCATTATCGCTACTCTAATTGCCGCTGTATTTATTTTTCCACTTTTGTGGATGTTCTTCACGTCTTTCAAAGGGATGGCGGAATCTATAAGCAGTGCACGATTGCTTCCAAGAAACTGGACAGCAAATAACTTTATTGAACTCTTTACTGTCGATACTGCTAATGCGCCGATTATCAGGTGGCTGTTAAATACTGCATTTATCAGTTTTGGAGGAACAGCTTTAGTGGTCATAACGAACACGTTAGCTGCCTATTCTATTGCAAGACTTAACTTACCAGCTAAACGTCTGTTTATGTTCATCATTGTTGCTTCGATGACCATACCAGGAATCGTTATTGTTTTCCCAAGGTATTTTAATTTTAGGGATATTGGGCTTTTGGATACCTTTGCACCTCTTATTCTTCCATATGCTGCAAGTACACTTGGCGTATTTCTCATATACAGTTTTTTAAGAAACTTCCCAAGAGATCTTGAAGAGGCAGCTTATATAGATGGAGCTAATCAGCTGCAGATTTTAAGACATGTGATTTTCCCATCGATTAAACCGGTAATAGCCACGCTATCAGTCATTACGTTTATTCTGATATACAACGATTTCCTGTGGCCATTACTTGTCACTAACTCTGCAGAGATGAGAACTGTAACTGTCGGGCTAGCCAATCTGGTACAGGGAGCCAATTTCGTCAATCCAGGTAAAATGATGGCATCTACTTTAATTGCAACTGTGCCGGCACTCGTGATTTTCATTTTCGCGAACCGTTACTTTGTTAAAGGGGTCAATTCTACAGGATTGAAGTAAAAAAGAGACTAATGAATAGAGAAATTAATAACAGCACTGATAGGAGAGAATTTATGATAAGAGAAGAATACCCAAGACCACAGCATGTAAGAGATGAATGGCTTAACTTAAATGGAGAGTGGTCTTTCTGTTTTGACGACGATGATACTGGTGTTAAAGATAAATGGTACAAGACAGATAACCTGTTTGATCAAACGATTCAGGTCCCTTATGTCTATCAGTCCAGACTAAGCGGCATAAATGATCAGAAGAATCATGAAATTGTCTGGTACAAGAGACAGGTAGATGTGCCAGAATCCTTTATCGGGAAAGAGGTACTCCTTCATTTTGGAGCAGTTGACTATATCTGCGATATCTATGTAAATGGTCAGAAAGTCGGCAGCCATAAAGGCGGACATACCTCGTTTTCTTTCTCCATTAGCCCATTTATAGACTCAGAAAAACTAATTGTTACTTTAAGAGTATTTGATCCGAGAAAAGAGGAATCCATACCTAGAGGGAAGCAGACGTGGGAGGACAAGCCGCATTCGATCTGGTACACCAATTCGACGGGAATCTGGCAGACTGTCTGGATGGAAGCTTTATCGGACAGGTATGTGTCAGCAATGCGTTTTACACCAGATATTGACAAAGGACAGGTCTCGTGCAAAAGCTCGTTCAATAAACCTGTTACTGGATGTGAACTGGACTACTCCATTTCATTTAAGGGAGAGCAGGTACTGAAAAGTCGATTTGAAGTGACAGGAACCTCACATAATGTCGTATTCGACCTTCACCAAAGGTCAATTTTCAGAACATCTCATCATCACAACGGCTGGCATTGGACACCTGAAGATCCGAATCTTTTTGATATTGAAGTGAGCCTTATTGATCAAGGGAATACAATTGATAAAGTATCAAGCTATTTTGGAATGAGAAAGGTTCACACTGAAAACGGGCAGGTATATTTAAACAACAAACCGTATTATCAGAAACTTGTGCTTGATCAGGGGTACTGGCCCGAATCCCTGATGACTGCTCCCAGCGATGATGCACTGAAACACGATATTCTTATCTCAAAAGAGATGGGCTTTAATGGCTGCCGAAAGCATCAGAAGGTAGAGGATCCAAGATTTCTTTACTGGGCTGACCAGCTAGGCTATCTGGTATGGGGTGAATCAGCATCGGCACATTTCTTTGACGAGTCAGCCGTTCCTCTAGTCACTAATGAATGGATCGAGATACTAGAAAGAGACTACAACCATCCTTCTATCGTTGCATGGGTACCTTTCAATGAAAGTTGGGGAATTAATGATGTGGGGCGTGACAGTCAGCAGCAGCACTACACACTCGCTTTATATCATCTGATTCATTCACTGGATGAGACTCGTCCAGTTATCTCTAATGATGGCTGGGAAATGACCGTAACAGACTTGAGTACTGTCCATCATTATGGTCACGGAGAAATGGACGAGAAAGAAAAATATGAGCGATTTAAACTTGATTTGAAAACTAAAGAGGCTATTCTTGCATCAAACTCAGCTGACCGTTCTATTTATGCTAATGGCTTTTCACATCAGGGGGAACCGATATTACTTACCGAGTTTGGTGGAATAGGGTATAAGAAGGATGATCAGGACGGATGGGGCTATTCATCTGTGGATAATGATGACGAATTTGTATCAGAATACAGCCGTGTACTGAATGCAGTCTACGAATCGGACATTCTAGCCGGCTACTGCTACACACAACTATACGATGTTGAACAGGAAATTAACGGCCTGCTGACTTACAACCGTGATCCTAAAGTAAGTGTCGAAAAAATCCGTGAAATTAATGAGAACGACTATATGTAAAGGAGTGTCATATGCTACCTAAAGACTTTAAGTGGGCTGTAGGCATTGAGAATACATTTGTCACCCAGATCGAAAAAGGTGAACGGCCCCTCGACGAGTATGAATTGACGCAACACTATGAAAACTGGGAGTCAGATCTTGATCTTGTCCGAAAGACAGGGGTCGGTATGATACGTTATGGGATTCCATGGTACACCATCGAAAAAAAGCCAAATGAATTCGACTGGGAATGGACAGACAAAGTAATGAGATACTTTAAGTCTAATGTAGAACTTACCCCAATCATTGATCTCATACACTACGGTACCCCTCATTGGTTAGAAGACGAGTTTTCAAATCCCAGTTATCCAGAAGTGGTTGCTCGTTTTGCTAAAGCCTTTGCTGAAAGATACGGCTCTTTTATTAAGTACTACACACCAATGAATGAACCATATGTAACAGCGGAATTCTGCGGCCTTAATGCTGTATGGCCTCCTTACCTTGAAGGTCTCTCGGGTTTTTACCAAATTATGACTCAAGCAGGAAAAGGAATTATTCTGACACAGAAAGCCATTCATGAGGTAGTTCCTGATGCAGTGTTCATTCATGTAGATGCCACTAAAAGATATCATACGGATGAAGCTCGTTTGGAGACTGAAATGGAGCTCTGGAATGAGAACCGGTTTGTCATGTGGGAGCTGATTCAGGGGCGTATCGTAACTGGTCATCCTCTGTATGACTGGATGATATCTTATGGCACTGCTCCGGAAACATTAGATTGGTTTTCTCAGCACCCTGTTCAGCCAGATATAGTGGGATTGAACTACTATCCACAATTCAGCGTACACGCCATTACTCGGGACAATAAAGGCAGCATCATTTTTCCGAACGTAATGGGCACAGGAAGTGACTTGACTGAAATTGCTGAAGAAGCTTACAAACGATATGGGAAACCCATTATGATTACTGAAACTAGTTTTAATGGGAGTGAAGACGAACGACTTTCCTGGTTGAATGAAGTGGTGGATAGTTGTGAGAAAATGATCAGCAATCAACTACCTGTCATGGGGCTTACGTGGTTTCCGTTTTTCGATCTTGTCGATTGGGGATACCGTACATCTGACAAGACTGTAGAAGAAGAGCTTTTACCGTTTGGATTATATACTCTTGCGCAGGCAGATGGAAAATTAGTTAGAAAGAAAAATCGAGTAGCTGATGAATTTGTTGAGCGCATCCGCTATCATAGAGGAGGCAGACTATGAGAAAGCTGGCATTACCAATCATATTCTCAGCTTTTTTAATACTAGGAGGATGCGAGCAAATGGCAGAAAGCAATGAAACAGTCACTTATCAGAATCCGGTAGGTGAAATGACAGATATAGGAGACCCTTACGTTCTTAAAGTAGATGGGACGTACTACATGTACGCAACTTCGGTTCCGCATGCAGGTTTTAGAGTCTGGGAATCTGATAATCTCGTCGACTGGGAAGAAGCAGGAATGGCCTATGATCATAGAGACCATGAAGACAAATGGGCACAATATGATTTCTGGGCACCAGAAGTGGTTGAACATAATGATACGTTTTATATGGTTTACAGTGCGAGAGACTACACTGGAAGCTTGAAAATGGCCATTGCAACGAGTGACTCACCGACTGGACCTTTTCAAGATGCGACTGTCGGCCTGATCGACCGGCCGGGTTCATTCATTGACGGGCATATATTTATCGATGATGATGGTAAACCCTATCTCTATTATGTCGAAGATAACCACGAAAACATTATAGATGGCAAACACATAAGCCATATCTACGTACAGGAAATGACAGAGGACTTGCTGAATGTGACAGGTGAGCCTCACTTTATTCTTGAACCGGATCAGGCATGGGAAAATCCGGATGGAGACTATCAATGGAATGAAGGTCCCTTTATCGTAAAAAATGATGGATTGTACTATCTGATGTATTCAGCAAACTTCTATGCCAGCTCTGATTATGCCATAGGGTATGCCGTTTCAGATAGCCCAACAGGACCGTTTGAAAAAAGCGAGTCGAATCCCATATTGTCAAAAGATATGGAAAACGGAATCTCTGGACCTGGCCATAACAGTGTGACAGTAGGACTGGACGATGAGACGCTTTATGCTGTCTATCATATCCATACGGATCCTGAAAATCCTAGTGGCGACAGACGGATGGCCATCGACCGGCTTTATTTCGAAGATGGTGAAATGAAAATCGAAGGCCCAACTAGTGATGAGCAGGAACTAAAATAAAACAATAAGTTGAGGAAAGCTGTCCTGACGGGCAGCTTTTTTGCATTTTATAAGAGGTTTTAAACTATCTTTTCGAATCGGCAGTGAAGTATGTCGTGATTACTATACTAGATTAGGCGGGTAACTGGGTTTAAGGACAGTTAGTTAGTTTTTAAAGGTCATAAAATCAGTCTAGCAACAGAGTAGTTCTATTTTATAATTAGACTATTAGAAAGAACCATAACTAACAGGAATCTATTTACAGCTTCCTCTCTAATTATTCATTTAAACTACAGGCAAACAGGCTCTACTTACAGTTTATTTCCAATTCTGGGAGAGATATTCCACTAGAACGCTTCTAGTGATAGTAACGATCCAATTTAGATCATAAAGTACAGCTAGACCCTGCCTAACTATACTTCACCCAATACAAACTGTTCTTTTCTTCAATTATAGTCCGCATAGCTACATTTTATGCTAATGATGGAACGGGAAAATACAGTTACAGGACTCAGACAACTGATCAGCACTAAAAGCAGTAAGGAACAATCAGGCACATCCTGATTGTCACCCAATTGAATAGAACAAGCGGCTACCCGTCCAAACTCTCAAAAATTTTCGACCACTTTTCCTGTCAGAAATCAAACAATACGAATCGAAAACGATAATATGATACCGCTAACAGGAAAGTGTGATTTGTTGAATAAGTGCCCCGTTTATTATATATTGAACGTGTAATCACTTACATAATTTCTTTATGTGAGAAAAAGAAAGGGAGGCAATACAATGTTCAAACGTCGTACTTTTTACAAAGGATTAGCCTTATTTTCTGCTGCGGGAATTCTGGCAGCTTGCGGTAATGAGGGAGATATCCCTGGGACAGATGGGGGAACGGACACAGGAAACGGCAATGGTGATGGAGCCGCTGATGGAGAAGAAGTCAGCCTGGCCATCATGCAGGGAAAAGTGGAGTTCAACGCTCAATTCAATGAGCTGGCTCAAATGTATATGGATGAGAATCCTAACGTGACTATTGAAATCACATCCGTTGGTGGTGGAACAGATTACTTCACTCAGCTGACGACACGTTTCGGCGCAGGGGATGAGCCGGATATCTTCAGTGTGGCCGGACCGAATGAAATGGAACAGATGGCAGAGTATATGGCGGATTTATCTGATACAGATGCGGCGGGTGCTGCTCTGGATGGCATGCTTGATACGGTGACTGAAGATGATGGAACAGTAGTCGCATTACCATATAATATTGAAGGATACGGATTTATTTATAATATGGAAATATTCGAAGCAGCGGGTATCGATGCGGATCAGATTGAAACGTATGAAGATCTGGAGGAAGCAGTTCAGACGATCGACAGTCAGCTCGACGAGTTAGATATTCAAGCTGTGTTTGCCCTGCCTGGAGCAGAAGGCTGGGTTATGGGAGACCACTTGGCTAATGTTTTCTTATCCCATGAATTTAATCAGGATGTTAATGAAGCATATAATGCTGATACCATCGAGTTTGAACGGGCTGATGAATTTCAGCGGATGCTGGATCTTCAGGCAGATTACTCTATTGAACCGATATTGAGTCTGGATTATTCTCAGCAGGTCGAAGAGTATTTCTCTCTCGGTCAGGTTGCAATTATTCAGCAGGGGAACTGGGTTTATCCGACACTCGAGCAGATGGATCCTGATTTTGCAGAAAACAGTGTCAGTATGATGCCGATTCCTCTTGATGGATATGAGAATCAGCTTCCAGTTGGAATTCCTAACTATTGGGCGGTCAATTCTAACAATGATGATGCGACTGTTCAGGCAGCTAAAGATTTCTTAGACTGGATGTATCTGTCAGATGAAGGGAAAGATTTCGTCATTAACGAATTCAACTTCATACCAGCTTATGAAGGATACGAAGACATGGAAATCGGTGATCCATTATCTCAAGTAGTATACGATTACTCTGAGAGCGGAGACACAATTGGATGGATCTTCAATGGCTATCCAACCGGGTTTACGAACAATGAATTTGGTCCGAATCTCCAGGCTTATCTTGGTGGAGAGATGACATGGGAGGAGACGATAGAAAACTCCATCTCAGCATGGGAATCTCTTCAGTAACAGGACAAAGGCCATATTGAATCAGTCATATGGCCTTTTTTGTCTTTATATTATTTAGCATAACTGATGCTGGAAAGGACTAAACATTATGAGAAATAAGGAATTAAGCTTCTGGCTGTTCATTACGCCAGTGATATTGAGCCTGTCCTTAGTCGTTATACTTCCTGTTGTCATGGGATTTTTCTTTTCGTTTACCGACTGGAACGGCTTGACCTTCAACCAATTCATTGGACTGGGTCATTACAGACGATTACTTGAAGACAGTCAGTTCAGACAATCTCTTGAGTTTACCTTCATATTTGCTTTCGTCAGTGTGATTGTCCTCAATATTATTGGACTGAGTCTGGCTTTATTAGTGACAAGTAAACTGAAATCTAGAAATCTTCTCAGAACGGTATTTTTCATGCCTAATCTGATCGGCGGTCTGATACTTGGATTTATCTGGCAGTTTATCTTCGTACGCGTATTTGCAGCTATGGGGAACTTCACAGGTATCGAGGGCCTTCTGGGATGGTTGTCCACTCCCGCTACTGGATTTTGGGGTCTGGTCATTCTGACAGTCTGGCAGCAGGCGGGTTACATTATGATCATCTACATTGCTTACCTGCAGGGCATACCTAAGGAACTGATTGAGTCAGCTAATATTGATGGGGCCACACCTTTTCAGAAGTTCCGCTATATAACATTCCCACTTATTGCTCCCGGCTTTACTGTGTCGATGTTCCTGACCCTGTCCAGTTCATTCAAGATCTATGATCAGAACTTGTCACTTACCGGTGGAGGACCATATAATTCAACACAGATGGTTGCCATGAATATCGTGGACACAGCGTTCGCCAGCAATCAGATGGCATACGGTCAATCGAAGGCTGTGGTATTCTTTATCATCGTAGCGATCTTCTCTTTATCTCAAGTCTATTATAATAAGAAACGAGAGGTGGACTTGTAATGAAGAAAAATAGAAAATACTTGGTACTTGAAATCATCGGCGTCCTGTTGGGACTGGTCTGGATTTCTCCATTTTATTTGATGCTCGTCAACAGTTTCAAAGCACCTAGAGACATATTCGCCAATGTACTTGACCTGCCTTCACAGCTTAATTTTGATAACTATGTGACTGCATTTAACGATTTGAATTTTATCCGCTCATTCTTTAATTCGCTGCTGATTACACTGGCTAGTGTTGCAATCATCATTTTGTTTTCATCTATGGCGGGTTATGCCTTAGCCAGAAACAAGAGCAAACTGAGTGGAGCTATTCTTCTCATGTTCGTAGCGGCAATGCTCATTCCATTTCAGTCTGTGATGATTCCACTGACATCCAATTTTGGTCAAGTTGGGATGCTGAACAGAGTTGGGCTGATCTTTATGTATCTTGGATTCGGTAGCAGTCTGGCGATATTCCTCTATCATGGGGCTATGACAAGAGTATCGATTTCACTTGATGAAGCCGCGATCATTGATGGGGCGAATAAGTTTCAGATTTTCTTCAGGATTATTTTTCCTCTACTTAGCCCGATATCAGTAACGGTTGCGATCTTGAATGTGATCTGGATCTGGAACGATTACCTGCTTCCATCTCTTGTTTTAAGCAGACGGAATGAAACGATCCCGATTAGAATGTTTTACTTTTTCGGCCAGTACACCCGACAATGGCATCTGGCTCTTGCGGGGCTGACGATTGCCATTCTCCCGGTCATCATTTTTTATTTCAGTGCTCAGAAAAGCATAGTCGAAGGGGTCACTGATGGAGCGGTAAAATAACAATTTACATCTTAAAGGCTGCTGTCGTGTAGATTCTGGACATGCCGGCAGCTTTTGTTTTTATCCTCATTTAAGAAAGCGTATAATTAGACTATTAAGGAGGGGATTATTTGGGAGAAAAGATTTACTTGGCATTCTACGAATTATCTCGACTGGTAATAGACTGCCTGTTGTTGAACCTATTATGGGGAGTCGTGAGCTGGCCAGTGCTGTTTTTGATGATACAGATCGGAGTGACGTCTGATCCGGCAGCTTTACAGATTCTGCTGCCTCTACTGTTTCTCTTCATGCCGATCGTTTTATTTCCAGGACTGCAGGCGCTGATCTCTTCTGTCCGGGAGGGGCTTAGAGAACCGGCTTCGTCAGGACCCGTTAATTTCTTCAAGCATTACAGGAACGGCTACAGAAACAGCTTCTTGATTGGCATGATGTATACCGGCCTGATCGTACTTTTAGCTGCCCTGCTTTATTTTTCTTTAGATGGTCCGCCCATACTCAGTCTAATAGTGGTCGTGCTTTTGTTTTACATCTGGATGGCAGCCCTGATTACATTATTTATCGAAGCTCATTATGCAATGCCTGTCAGATGGAAATTGAAGCAGGGAATCTACTTTATAGTGAAACACCCCTTGTTTTCAATAGGATTAGTCATTTTACTGATTAGCCTGAACTACATCATTTTTTCGGTCAGCCTTATTCTATACAGCTTAATCGGGATTCCCCTGACACTGTACGCAGTTTACTATTTATTTCTGTCCAAGTTGAACAAACTATCTAAATGAAAGCCGGCGTGAAACGAGGAGGATACATATGACAACTGATAAACTACTACCAACTAATGATCAGATTATTCAAGGGGAGCATTACCGGTTCACCATGATTACTGACAGGCTGATTCGAATGGAATACTCAGAAACTGGGTATTTTGAAGACCGTGCGACTCAGCTTGCCCAGCATCGAAATCTTGGAGATGTCGGGTTTGAACTGAAAGAAACGAACGGCACACTGGAAATCATTACAAGTACTTTTCACCTTTTTTATACTAAGGAAGAGGAATTCAGTCCGAAGAATTTGCATATAGATGTTAGATACAACTTTTCAAACTATACTAACAGGTGGTATTACGGTCAACCGATCGATACGCTTAAAGGAACAGTGAGAACTATAGACAGGGTGGACGGAGCAACCGAACTTGGAGAAGGAATTATGGGAAAATTCGGCTATGCCGCGCTTGATGACTCGGATTCTTTCGTATTTGACGATGACAACTGTATAAAAGTGAAAGACAACCCACACACCGATGTCTACTTTTTCTCATATGGGAGGGAGTACTTCCGAGCACTAAGAGATTATTTTCGTCTATCCGGATTTCCACCTTTACTTCCAAGATATGCATTGGGCAACTGGTGGAGCCGCTACTGGAAGTACACTGAAGAAACCTACATCAAACTGATCGACAGATTCGAGAACGAACATATTCCTCTTTCAGTCAGTGTAATCGATATGGACTGGCACCTGACAGATATCCCTTCAAAGTATGGCAGTGGATGGACCGGTTATACTTGGAATACTGAATATTTTTCTGATCCTGAACGGTTTCTCACAAAACTAAAAGACAAAGGACTTGCTACTACTTTGAATGTTCATCCGGCAGACGGGATCCGCGCATTTGAATCTCAGTATGAAAAAATTGCTGAAAGGCTGAACTTGAAAACACACTTGGAAGAACCAGCTAAATTTGACTTGATGGACGAAGACTTCAGAGAGGCTTATTTTGAAGAAGTTCACCATCCTTACGAAGAGATTGGGATCGACTTCTGGTGGATTGACTGGCAGCAAGGAGAATACAGTACAAGCGATATCGACCCTTTGTGGCTTCTGAACCATTATCATTATAAAGATTTAGAAGAAAGAGGGAAAGAAGCGCTGATCCTCTCACGTTATGCCGGTCCGGGAAGCCACAGGTACCCGATCGGATTTTCAGGTGATTCAGTGATTTCATGGGATTCGCTGAATTTTCAGCCATATCTGACAGCGACCTCTTCCAATATCGGATATACCTGGTGGAGTCACGATATTGGTGGACACTATAAGGGATACAAAGACGAAGAGCTGGTCCAGCGGTGGTTCCAGTTCGGGGTGTTCAGCCCGATCAATCGTCTCCATAGTTCCAACAGTGCCTTTTCAAGCAAAGAACCATGGAACTACAGCGAATCAGTTAAAACTAATATGATCGACTTTCTTCAGCTTAGACATGCACTGATTCCATACGTGTACACTTATAACGTGAGGACAAGTGAAGAAGGGATTCCACTGATCCGTCCGGTATATTATCACTTCCCAATGGAAAAACATGCCTATGATGTAAAAAACGAATATTTCTTTGGCAGTGAGCTATTAGTATTGCCTATTACAACAAAAAAAGATGAGGAAACTCTTCATGGGAGTGACCTGATTTATTTCCCGGACGGCTACTGGTTCGATATTTTCAGCAACTTCAGGTACAAAGGAGGATCGAAACTGAAACTGTTTAGAGAAACAGATCGGATGCCTGTTTTTGCCAAAGAAGGAGGCATCATTCCAATGGATGCCAATCCTGCTATTACACCAGCACATACTCTACCCGACTCTTTAGAATGGATGATTTATCCTGGTCAGTCAAACAGCTTTGAACTAATTGAAGACGTCAAGCAGTCAAGAGCAGTGACTGAACTGGCACTTGATTATCAGGCCCAGACCATTCAGCTGATAGTAAAAGGAGAGACTTCTGTTTTACCTGAAGAACGTGTTCATAGTTTGCACTTTAATGCTTCAGAACAAGTCGAACTGATTAACCTTGAGGGTGGTGAGCTGATCGAACAGAGGTATGCTCAGGAAATGAACCGGACAACAATAACCTTTAAAATGGTAGACGAAAAAGAGCTGAAAATGACAGTTAAGTCCTTTAAATTTATTGATGAGCAGGACATTAGTGATGAGCTGTTTAATCGCCTGAACACTGCACAAGTCGGCTATTTCCTGAAAGATGACTTATACAACGACTTCAATAACAATCATTCAGAATTTAGTCTTCTTTCAACAATAAATGAGCTGGAAGAAGAGTACTTGAGTCAGTCTCTTTTCGAACTGTTGTATATTAAGAATAGTTAAACAGACGGCTAAACTGTAGATTTGGACGAAGAGAAGACCTGATATCGATCAGGTCTTTTTGAGTTGTTCTATTCGAGTCTTATGATGTAAATGTGATATGATAAAAAGTGAATAAATAATGAAGAGAATATGGATATTTTTTGATAAAGAACGACTATAGCTAGGTTAAAAGAGGGTAGTGTATGAAAAATTGTGTGATTGTGATACCGGCATTGAATCCTAATGAAAAACTTTGTGATTATGTCCGTTTACTGAGTGAAGAACGTTTTCTTTCTATCCTCATCATAGACGATGGAAGCAGCCATACCTGTCAGACTATATTTGATCGGTGCAGCTCCTATCATAATGTAACCGTTGTCCGGCATTCAGAAAACAAGGGTAAAGGAAGGGCACTGAAAAATGCATTTGCGTACATATTAAATGACGAGCAGATGGGCAATGCGAATGGAGTGATTACGGCTGATGCGGATGGACAGCATGAATTGAGCGATGTGATGAAACTCTGCCAATCCTTGTCCGAAGACAAGAGCAAGCTGGTTCTTGGTGTCCGGTCATTTGACACTGAAAATGTTCCTTTATCCAACAAGATGGGAAACACGATCACTCGTCATGTCTTTAGACTGCTTTACGGCAAACGCATATCTGATACCCAGACTGGTCTACGTGGCATAGCTATGGATAGCCTGCATCATTTTACAGATCTTGAAGGCGAACGCTTTAGTTATGAAACAAATATGCTGATTGCAGCAGTTAGACAAAAGCTTGCAATAGAGGAATGTCCGATCGAAACGGTATACATTAATGAGAATGAAAGCTCACATTTCAATCCTTTCAAGGATTCTGCAGAAATTTACTGGGTGCTATTCAAAAATTTTTTTAAGTTCATGGGCGTTTCCCTAACGTCCTTTATACTTGATATTACGCTATTTCAATTGTTCATACTGATCCTTGGGTTTACCTTTGCCAGAAGGCGGATTCTTATTTCGACCATTCTGGCGAGAGCGGGGTCGTCGCTATTTAATTACTGTATGAACCGCTCAGTTGTTTTCAAGAGCAGACGTAAATGGAACAAGACAATTATAGGCTATTATTCATTAGCTGTAGCAGAAGCAGTTACTTCTGGTTTGTCCGTCTATTTACTGTTCCAGCTGACTGGGTTTAGAGAGGTCTTTCTAAAAGCCGGAGTCGATCTGGTCATTTTTCTGGTCAGTTATCGTATCCAGAAACTTGTAGTCTTTAAAGATTAATACAAATGAGTTGAAAGGAAGGATAAAGTATGTCACTTAAAGAATACGAATTTCAGTTGAATGACGGCACATCACTGCCGCCCGTAGGAATGGGTACCGTTCATATGCAGGGGGCTAAAGGTGTAACCAGTCTCGTTCAGGCTATTGACCGCGGATACCGTCTGATCGACACCTCCACTAATTATAATAACGAAGGAATGGTGGGTGAAGCGATCAGACGCAGCTCGGTTCCGAGAGAAGAGCTGATCATCAGTTCAAAACTGCCGGGAGCTGCGCATGATTATGACAAAGCGATTCTTATGATACAGGAATCCCTCTATAGAATCGGAATCGATTATTTCGATAAATATCTGATCCACTGGCCTTTACCTAAGCAGGGGAAATTTACGGAAGCGTGGCAGGGCCTGGTGGATGCGCAGAAGTTCGGCCTGATCAAAACGATCGGTGTATCTAATTTCCTAGAGGAGCACCTGGATCAGATCATCAGTGAAACCGGGGTAACACCGGCGACTAATCAGATCGAAAGGCATCCGTACTTCAATAATAAGGAACTGGTTCAAGTTAATGAGGAACGGGGGATCATTACTGAGGCATGGAGTCCATTGGGAAGAGAAATCAATGATGTGCTGACCAATGATACGCTTCGTTCAATTGCTGATAAGTATGGGAAATCAGTCGCTCAGGTCATCCTGAGATGGAACTATGAGAATAATGTACTGACAGTAGCTAAAGCTTCAAACCCGGTTCACCAGAAAGCGAATCTGGATCTGTTCGATTTCAGCCTCTCTGAGGAAGATAAAGAGCATATCGACAGCCTGGATCAAGGGGAAGATGGCCGACTTCAAGGTCAGCATCCTAATGAGTATGAAGAATTTGATTAGCGAGAAGGCAGCTCGGAGCAATCTGAGCTGTTTTTTTTATTTGTAGGGAGGTATTATCGATCCACTATAGTCAGAGTTGCTTAAACTAGTGGGGGGTTCGATATGCGGGAGGGGCTAACTGCATTTCCTTGGATCCAGGTAGGCTCGAACTGCTTTTAGTGGCTTGTCTAATGAGACTTCATCAATATATGTAACCAAATAACTATAACTAGAGAGAATCTAGCGATAGACTACTCATTACGAAAATGCTGAACTATAATTAGAGAGCCTCTAGTGGCATTAATACCTTTGAAAAATAAATAAACTATACCTACAAGCCTTCTAATGACAAGTTATCACGTTCTTAGAGAATAAAATGTAACTAGACAGCGTCTAGTTATACCTTATCAAAAAATAAGGGCATTAAAGCAAAGCTAGAAACAGTCTACTTCTATCTATTCGTATGGCATAACAAATGAACTAAGATTAGCTGCTCCTCAATACGTTAGTTACCGCTAAAACAGACCCAGTTTAAACTGCAAATTAATTTTCTGTTTAACTTATCTATGAATAACGGTATGATTAGACTGTTAATCATAGATAAGTGCATATCCAAAGGCACATACTAAAATTAAAGGAGGAGTGACCATGCATCTCTATTTAACTAACAAGCTGCTAAAAGCTTTTAAAAAAGCAGAAAAAATTATGAATGAATCTAACGATACCATGGATATTTTTCAAGAAGT
This sequence comes from Alkalibacterium pelagium, assembly GCF_900109325.1. GTDB lineage: Bacteria > Bacillota > Bacilli > Lactobacillales > Carnobacteriaceae_A > Alkalibacterium > Alkalibacterium pelagium. Next base: position 135,230 of record NZ_FNZU01000003.1, on the reverse strand, counting down.
AGTATCAACGGATCAGCATGATCCGTTTTTCAGCTGGCATGGGAACTTGATGACAGTCGATCAGGATGACTGTCTGGTGCTGACGAATGACGGCACTGGTCTGACCCTTATCTTTCTTTCACCTTATGAAGAGGATTATCTGGAGTTTGGGGACTGGTTGAGCGAAGCAATGGATCGGATGATGCAACGGATGGGGTTCTCTGAGACCTCGATCAACGCTTACTTTAATCATTATTCCAGACCAACGGCCAGTAAAGCTTCAGATGCGGCTTTAATTGGAAAAAACAGCGCAACGCTAAACGTCCTTCATATGTATATGGAACAGGCAGACGATGAAGAATGCTTTCAGGAATCCTGGTCATACAAAGTCAGCATGAATAAGAAAGGGGAGGACGGTTCTCCGACTGCGATAGATGCTTTTTCCAACCAGTTCGAGCGGATCATCGGAACCGGATCAGTTTCATATTCGGTGGATGTGGCTGAGCTGGAAGTTCGACTGAAACTCGAAGGAGCGAAAGATGTCATCCGCATCATTCAAGTGCCGATGCACTATTCTTTTGATGACCTGCACACGGTCATCCAGAAAGTCTTCTTATGGAACAACTCCCATTTTCACCAGTTCATATTAGAAGACGGCTTCACATTAATGGGATCCGAAGGTTATTATCATATGCAGCACTATAACCGAATGACCGATGATCATATAGGATCTGGAGCGCATCATACGCTTTCCGATGCGATATCTTACGATGAAAACTCGGTTATCCGCTATATTTATGATCTGGGTGACAGCTGGGAGCATGTCATTCAGCTTAGAAAAATATGGACAGAACATAAGCAGGTTCGCCCGCGATTGAAAATGATGATGGGAGATCCCGTTCCGGAAGATATCGGTGGAGCAGGAGGATATGCCTATTATCTCGAAGTGATGAATGATCCAGAACATCCGGATTATGACGATCTTAAAGAATGGGCGATCCCTTTTGAGATCAAAAAAAGACAGCTTAATACGGTAGATGAGATAAACAAATCTTTATAAGAGTGATAAACAGAGTGCAGTCATTAGCTTGTTGCATTCTGTTTTTTTGTGTCGTTGTGATGAATGATACCAAAAAGAATAATATCAGTAATATCTGACGTTCACTTAAAACAGAATGGCTATATTATTTGAATAAGAAAATGTTGATATTCATAAATAACCCTAATATATTCGAAATATTCAGCTTTTTTCACAAGCAGTCTAAGTGGGATTATACTAATGTAAAGACAATTACCTTGTGATAATAACAACGCCAGTCAAGTGATTTTGTAACACAAACGTAAAAATACACCGATTTACGGTGTATATGAACAGTTAAGGGCTTTTGCGTGAACATATTGTGAATTTTTCAAAGAAATACATGAAACATTACTCTTAATTAGTAATAATTTCATCAAATATTTTTAGGTTATTAGTTGAAATTAGATTAGAGTAGAGTTAGAATGACTTCAAGCTTTATCACAATCTTTTTCCTCAATTGCTCCTCAAATATTAACAGTAGTGGATATTAATAAATATAAGACAGTCGTGATTGTCCATTAGAAGTGAAAAGTACTCGATACTAAGAGGTCACTTAATTATCCCTGCTTGTTCCCTCCGAAGTTCTTTTCATTTCCTTTCCTTTTCATTGTTAATAGTTTGCCTAAACCAGCTATTATATCTTCGTACCCCCATACATTACATGAAAGATATGCATGCCCTTGTTTACTGGCAGAACTCTTCTTCCATGCAAGGGCACACTTTCTCTCGAGTTTTTCAAGCTCAACTTACTGTTCGGTCTAACTTCTGCCGAGCTTATTTGTCTTTCATTTTCATCTGCCAGGTCTTATACTGAATAGGAGATGATTTGTAAAGGAGAATGAACAACATTATGCTGGATCGAATAAAAGGTAAACTGATCGTATCATGTCAGGCTTTAGAGGATGAACCCCTTCACAGCTCTTTTATTATGAGTAAAATGGCAAAAGCAGCCGAAATGGGAGGGGCTTCGGGGTTAAGAGCTAACAGCAAAGAGGATATTTTAAGAATAAAAGACGAATCGGAATTACCGATCATAGGAATAGTAAAGCGGGACTATTCTGATTCCAATGTATATATTACACCAACAATGAAGGAAGTCGACGAACTGATGGAGGCCGGGTGTGACATGATTGCCCTGGATGCTACTAGTCAAAAGAGGCCGAATGGTGAGATGCTTGAGGACTTTGTTCAAACTATACGGAAAACCTATCCAAATATTCTGTTAATGGCAGATACCTCGACACTAAAGGAAGGGTTAGAAGCTGAAAGACTTGGGTTTGATGTAGTATCTACCACTCTTGTCGGCTACACTGACTACACCAAAGATGTCGATATATTCTCAAATGACTTTGAGCTGCTCAAACGATACCTCTCAGAGATTTCGGTGCCAGTAATAGCAGAAGGAAAAGTCGATACGCCTGAAAAAGCTAAGGCCTGTCTGGAATTGGGCGCCTTCTCAGTAGTTGTAGGAAGTGCCATAACCCGACCGCAGCTGATTACCGAGCGATTTGTAAAAGAGATGAGATAAATAACCAAACAGCACCTCCTATGAAAGGACGTGCTGTTTTTCTGTGCAGGCTGTTCTATCAATACCCAAAATAAGGATCAGTTATAATGCGCAATCGTTTTATGCCCTTATTTTTCAGCTCTCTTATAGTCCCTTTTAATATGTTCCGTTTGCCTGATACATAGTAGAAAGCCTCGTTCTGATACTTTTCAGCCAGGTCCACGTACCTGGCTATGGTCTCTTCTTTAGACGCAGTGTACACAGGTTGAAATGATCTGTTCTGTTTTGCGATGGCATCAAATTCTGATTTGAAGAGATGCTTGTCGGGTGAAGAATAGATCAGATGAATTGGACGGCTGGCGTCGTTTGACAAGTAGTAAGTTAAAGCTCTCATTGGTGTAATTCCGATGCCGGTAGCGATCAATACTATGGGAGAGGTCTCATCTTTGACTTTGAACCAGCCGAAGGGTCCTAAAACCGTTACCCGATCTCCTTTTTTCATTGAAAACAGTTCTTTTTTGAAACTGCTGACAGGAGCATTGGCACGTGTGGCTATGGTCATCGTTTTTTCGCTGGGTATCGAGGCAACTGAAAATGCTCGGAATGGTTTGCCGGATACTTTATTGTCGGGAAGTAAAAAAGCACCGTGTTCACCGGCTTCCCATGTAAGCTTGTCCGGGAAAGATAGTTGGATGACATAATAGTCATCGAATGGATTGTTTATCGATTCAATCGAAACGGTATTTTTCTTAAATAGTCCTGTAAAATCAGATGGTTTCAATAAAGGCACCTCTTTAAATTTAATGTGTTATTTAAATAAGTATATCTCATAAGTTAAAAAAGTCCTAGAGAAAAGCAAGTATGGACTGTCAACTCAAGTATGATATGACTCAGAAAGGGTATGCTGCAGAAAAAACCGCCGACAATTCTGTCAGCGGCTAATTCAGATCATTTGAATTTGTGCTTAGCTTCTTACATCTTCCATCTTATCAAGAACAGCTAAATCTTCTTCGGAGATTACGAAATCCAGCTGCTTGTTCTCGATGATGCGTTTCTCGTGTGTTGATTTTGGTAAAGGCAGGGTGTCTTTATCCAGACAGTAGCGGATCGCCAGTTGAGCTGTTGTCACACCATATTTATCAGCCAGCTCTTTCAGTTCAGGGCTATCCAGAAGCTGACCGGTAGCTAATGGAGAATAGGCTTCCACAACGATATCATGTTCTTTACAGAAAGCGACAAGATCTTTCTGGTCGCGTCCGATATAGTAAGGAATCTGATTGGCCATAGGCACGATATCACAGTTATCAAGAATAGCCTGAAGATCACTGATTTCAAAGTTCGAGACACCAATCGCTCTGATTTTACCGTCATTATACAGTTTTTCCATTGCTTTCCATGACTCTATATTGCCTTCGGTATGATCTGATCCTATATCATCCCAAGGCCATGGGGCATGGATTAGATAAAGATCAAGGTAATCCAGACCTAGGTTATTCATCGTTTCATCAAATGCATCAAGTGTTTCCTGATAGCCTTTGCGTTGAGCAGGTAATTTACTCGTAACGAAAACATCTCCACGCGCAATATCGAAATCTCTTATGGCCTTTCCGACATTTTCTTCATTCTGATAAGCTAAAGCAGTATCGATGTGTGTATAGCCGTTCTTCAGCGCCATTGTGACTGAATCATATGCTTCTTCGTTTGGAATCTGCCAAGTACCAAAGCCTATACTTGGAATGGCGACTCCATTATGAAATGTGAATGTTTCTTTTGACATGTTCTGCATTCCTCCTATTAATTTAACTAAATCCAGTTTACCTCAAAACGTATGAAGATGCTTCCTATTTTGATTGGCTTATTTGTAATCCAGCAGCACCGTGAAGTCACCACCGTAATATGCATTTCTGTCAGTTTCAAATCTATTGACGATTAAAGTTATGATAACTTCCTCGTTTTCCTCAACAAACGTCAAGTCTTCCAGAGGTCGGACCTGGCTCATTCCTTGTAGATCATAGACGTCTTCCTTAAGGAAACTTAAATCAAATACCATGATGACTTCACCATTTTCCTCCAGCTCCAGGCTGAACACCTCATCATCATGCTGAATGATCAGTTCTGTGTTCTCCTGATTCAGATCGATCCGTTGCTCTTCGATAAGCCCTTGGGACTGGTAGACAGAAAAGTAGACCATGTCGTCCATACCCGCTACTGAGAAAGTTACTGGCTGTTCATTGTCAAGCTCCACATAGGCATATTCCGATTCTACAGGGGACCACTCACCATTATCTGAGTCATGATTAGCAAAATAGTAAGGGTCAAAGTCAAATACTGCCTGAAAATTATTATAATAATCAAAACGTTCTGGGAGCAAATCCAAACGATCTAGTTCATTGACATTATCCAGATAATTAAGACTGTAACTCAACTGGATTTTTTCCTCATGTGTGAATGGGTCTTCAGAGCTGATCCGCCCGTTATCATCAAAATCATCCGCTTGAATAATGTCCTCAACCTGTCTGATCTGACTCGCTGTCCCAATAGATACCGAGTCGATAAAAGGAAGGATGGACACAGTTCCTAATGTGATTAATATAATAGGAATGTATCGGGATGCTGATTTAAAGAAGCCGTATAATACGACGCCGCTGATTGCAAATATACCAAATAGAAGAACGAAATATCTGCCATGAGTCAGTCCCAGCTGAAAAGATTTTATCGATGAAGAGATGCTCTGGAAAACAGCAATGACCAGCAGCAGATAAGGAAAGTATCGGTTGAACAGACGGACCCACTGCTTCGTGGACTGCTCAGTTAAAAAGAGCGTAATGAATCCGACAGCGACGTAGCTGATCAGCATAGGTTCGATCAGACTGTCCAGCCAGAATTCTCCAGTAATGTTTGCACCGATATAGGCAATAAGCAATGCCGAGAAAATCAGGATCAGAGGGACGACTATGAAGTCTACCAGAACAGCTAAAATTTTTGGTCGACTGATGGCTTCTGTTACTGTCTGATCATTTTTGTCTCTAAAGAATTCCGGAATACCGGACAGAAAATACACAGGAGCAAAAAACAGGAAAATAATGGCAGCTGAATGACTGTACCATTCAAAACTGAGCTGAGTGAAAAGCGTACTGAATGTTGCCAGAATTGCTGCTACTCCAATATAGAAAACCACTGCCAGCAGCAGACTGCTGAATAGTGTCCGGATATAAGCTATTAGAGACTGCGAAAAGGTATAAGCTCTGCGACTTGTCGGGATCGTAATCAGTAGAACACTGGCTATGAAGATGACTACGATCGTCCTGATCATCGCTGACTGATCAGATGCAAAGTTGATTTGCCTGAGGTAAAAATAATAAAGCAAAGCTGATAGAACTGGAATCAGAAATATGAGCCAGGATGACCGTGTTCGCTGACGCTGCGCTTTTTCTTTCCATAATTGTCCACAAGCCAGAAAAAGGGCCGCGAGACCGGCTGAAAAGGCTTCTCTTGATAAAGAGGTCCGAGTAAGCTGGATATCAGCCATAACAATCAGGGTCGTTAAAGCTAGAAAGAGAATTGATACTGGAAAACGTCCGAATACTGCCATGCTCCTTTGTCTGAAACGTGAAAACAAACGGGTTTTATTCATGATAAGGCCTCCAGATCGACAGATTTTATACTGTCATATAATGTGTCTAAATCATACTCCTAGCAGTCATATTTAGCAATCTAATTGTTATCAATTCAGTACGGGATATGTAAGGGTGTATACTTTTCTTCAACATTGCCTGATGAGAAAGAGTAGATGTTAGGGCTTACAACAAAGTGATATAATTGACCTGTAGAGAGGAGGTGAGAGAATCGTGACAATCAAAAATAAACAGAAGCTTCTAGGTCTAATGATTGAGACTGAAGAATTCAGATCAGCTGCCTTTCTAGCCGAAAGACTGGGTGTTTCTGCACGTACGATTCATGCTTATCTTGATGAACTGGATGATTTAATACAGAATACGTCACTAGTTCTGGAAAGACGTCCAGGCGCAGGTATCCGACTGATCGGCAGCCATTCAGACAAACTGTCCTGCTTAACAGCTATCAGCAGAGGAACAAGAATTGATCTGGATCCCGCTGACCGGCAGTTTGAGATAATCAGAACATTGCTTGAAGGAAAACGGGTGTCCTACCATGAGCTGGCTGAACATTATTTTGTAAGCAGAGCGACTATCGTAAAGGATATCAGACAGATCAGGCAGGACTTTCTGCAAGGTGAAGATCTTCTCAGTTCAAACAACGATGGGACTATTTTATCAACAGACGAAAGAACCCATCAGCCTCTTTGGGGTAAGTATCTTTCGCTGAAGTACGAGAACCACTTTGGTCATCCCCCTATTTCCTTGAGAAGCTACGGTAGTTTTATTAAAGATGAGCTGAATGGGTTGCATGAGTATATAGAAATTATTCAAAATGAAGTGGAACAGATCGGTACCGCCTATCAGCTTGCTGATTACTACCGTGTTAAATTATTCGAAAACCTGGTCGTATTAATGTATCGGATAATACTGGGGCACCATCATAAAGAGTCTTCCGGTTATATTTTCGAGAGAGTGACCAGTCTGGATACCTACTATATTGCAAATGATCTGGCTGCGAGACTGGAGCAGCAGACCAAAGAGTGTCTGACAACTGAAGACCGTATTTATATTAATGACTGTCTTATAGCAAATGGACTTAAAAATATACATTCTATTGATACTCATTCATACTATCAGACGCTTGTGAGCGAACTCGTTTCTAAAGTAAGCGGGATGATCAATGAAGACTTGAGTGAAGACGAGCAGCTTTTAAATGGACTCCTGCATCATATTATACCCATGTTCTTCAGGCTGAAAAATGGAATCGCTCTGCAGAATCCTTATATCCGGGAAATCAAGAAACAGTATTCCATGATGTTTCACCTGACCTGGTATGCGGTTCTGGATCTTGAAAGAGAACTGGGCAGGCGTATTCCTGAAGATGAAATTGCCTTCTTGATGATTCATTTCCAATCTGCCCTTGAACGAAAACGGGACATCAGAAAGATATTAATTATCAGTCAGACCGGACTGCTGACGACCGAAATCCTTGAAAGACGAATCAAGCAGTTTCTCCCAAGCGTCCATATTTATGAAGTCATTGCAGAAGATCAGATCGGGAAGATGGATCTGAAAAAAGTTGATCTGATTATTTCAACTGTACCGCTGTCGATCGACGATCCGCCAGTTATTCCTCTTTCATCCATCCCGACTGATGCAGAACTTAGGGATGTTATGAATAAAATGACTAAGCTTTTCTCGAGTTCCTATATATTGTCTGGCAGACACGAGGGACTGAGCCAGGATCATCCACTCGTTGATTCTCTCAGCAGGCGTTTAAGTATCACAAGAGGTCATGTGCTCTCTATGGAAGATGCGATCAGGACATTGACTGATCCATTGGTGGAAACCGGTAAGGTCACTGATGCATATATCAAGTCGGTGTTTGACCGGGAAGAGATGTCCTCGACTGCTTTTGAGACGGGGATTGCCATCCCGCACGGGGATCCCTCATTTGTCAAAGAAACACAGCTTTCCGTGCTCATCAATGACAGAAAGATTAATTGGGGAAATGATCGGGTCGACGTGATTGTACTCGTAAGTGTAACAAGGGAAGATATTCAGCATGTCAGTCTCATTATCGAGCAGCTATATGCGGTGATGGAATCCAGAACAGACATTGAAAAGCTGTTTCACAATCAGTCTGATCAGGATATTTCCCGCTATTTAGCTCATTATCATTAATTAAAGGAGTAGGGGTGCATGTTAAAACAATATTTATCGGAAGATACGATGCAGCATAAGACGTCTGTCGATAACTGGGAAGAGGCGATCACTGTAGCTGCCCGGCCGTTACTGAATAAAGGGGTGATTGATGAGAGTTATGTAGAAGCGATGATCGATAGTGTTGAAAAGAACGGACCCTATATTGTGCTCAAGGATTATTTTGCTCTTCCTCATGCTCAGGCTGGCGCAGGCGTGAATGAAGTCGGCATGTCACTGCTGACTCTTGAGGAATCGGTAGATCTGAAAGGGAATGAAGTGAAAGTGTTTCTGGTCTTAGCTGCTGTCGATGCATCAGCACATCTGGATGCTCTGTCAGAAGTGTCCCAGCTTCTGATGGATGACGAGAAATATGAAGTCGTTCTACAAGGAGATTTAGAGAAAATCAGACAATTAATAGAAGAAGGGAATGAGTGAATATGTACAAATTTTTAGCGGTATGCGGATTTGGTGTAGGCTCGTCAATGGTATTGAAAATGTCAATTGAAAAAGCGGCGAAAGAAAGAGGCATCGACTGTGAAGTGGAGAATACTGATTTAAGTTCAGCAAAAGGAACTGGAGCGGATGCCGTATTTACTAGTCAGGAGTTAGGAGACGAACTGAAAGGATCTACCAAATCACCGGTATATCCGATCCAGAGGTATATGGATAAAGAAGAGGTAGGAAAAGCGCTTGATGATTTCCTATCCACCAAGGATTAATACTAGCGTAAGTGGGTAAGGGGGAAATAAGGGGGAGGATCACCTTAACTAGTTTGTTTCTTTAAACGATCCTAATCTAACTAAAAAAGGACTGACTTATCATGCAAGGTATTTTAGATTTTATTACTAACTATATACTCAGGAATCCACCTGTTCTCCTGGGTCTTATTGCTGCTATAGGTCTTATTATTCAGCGGAAAAATATAGCAGATATTGTTAAGGGATCCCTGTCAGCTGCTTTCGGTATGCTGATTCTGGATACGGGGGTCGGCCTCATCGTAGGAACGATCATTCCGATCAATGATGCTTTCCAGCAGACGATTGCTGAAGGGGTAGTAGTAGGGGAGGGACTCAGTGATGTCACATTCATTGCTGATTTCGGAGGGGAAATCGGTCTGGCCATGTTTCTTGGGCTGATCATTCACCTGCTGATTGCCCGCTTTACTCCAGTCAAAACCATTTTCCTTACTGGTCATATGCTCTGGTGGTTCCCATTTATTTTTGTAGCTGCAGGTGTTGAAGGCGGTCTGACTGGACTTACACTCATCTTATTTGGGGCTATCCTGTCTGCGTCATACTGGTCATTCATGCCATGGGTTATGAGACGCTATATCTGGGACGTTACCGGAGATGAATCATTTCTTATCGGACATCCAACAGGCATTTTAAGTATCATTTCTGGTTTCGTTGCCAAGCGAGTTGGAAACAAGGAACGTTCAACAGAATCACTTAATGTACCGAAGAGTCTGTCATTCTTCCGTGAAATTTCAGTCATGGGTGCTATCGTGATCTTCATAATGTATGTCATCATGTCGTTTGTTGCACCGGAGATTGTTGCAGAAGGAGATAACGCCTTCTTTACAGCCGTTACACAAGGGATCACGTTCGGTGCCGGACTCATCATCATGCTGCAGGGGGTCCGTATGCTGATCAATCAGATCGTTCCAGCTTTCCAGGGGATTTCTGATAAAGTCATTCCTGGAGCGGTTCCTGCTTTTGATGTGCCTATCCTGTTCAACTATAAACCTAATGCAGTTATCATCGGATTCATCGTAGCTATGATTACTTCAACAATCATGATCCTGATTGCCAATACGACGAACTTGTTCGGTGTCATCCTTATTCCACTAGTCGTTACCTCATTCTTTGAAATGGGTGGAGCAGCTGTCGTGGGAGAAGGCCAGGGTGGCTTGAGAGGAGCCATCATAGGTACAGTCGTCGGCGCAGTGGTCATGGTAGGACTAATGGGTATTTCGGTAATCATTTATGAAACGACGATTCGAAACTGGATGCTGATTTTCGGAGGTAACGACTTCTCCTTGTTCGGCCCACTAGCCAGCTGGCTTGCACAACTTCTGTCAGGAGTGTTTTAAATGACTTTTGATTACTTTGAAGGGATAAAACAGCTGATTGATACAGTCGAAAAAGAAGAGAAAGCGTCTATTTTGAAAGCTGTGGACTATCTGGTTAAGGCCGTTGAAAATAAGCAGTCGATTTTCGCATTTGGTGCCAGTCATGCCGGTATACTGACTCAGGAACTCTACTATAGAGCCGGAGGACTGATGACGATCAATCCTATTTTTGGAGAAAGTGTCCTTCTTGATGTCCAGCCCATAACCCATACAAGCAAAATGGAACGACTAGTGGGTTACGGAACTGCTCTTGCTGAGAAAACCCCATTCAAAGAAGGAGACGTTCTGATCGTTCATTCGGTCTCAGGACGCAACCCTGTGACGATCGAACTGGCAATGGAAGCTCAGAAAAAAGGCGTGACGACCATCGGACTGACCAACCTCACTTACTCACAGTCGGTCGATTCCCGACATCCGACCGGCAAGAATCTGTTTGAATATAGTGATGTTGTTATAGATAATCATGGGCATAGAGGAGATGGGATGTGTGAGATAGACGGTCTTGATATGCGAGTAGGCCCATCTTCCACGGTTATCGGTGCACTGGTAGTCAATACACTGGTTGTCGAAACAGTGAAAAAACTCAAAGCAAATGGTATGGAAAACCCACCCATTTTTTACAGTGCAAATCTGGATGGTGGAGATGAACTCAATCAGAAGCTGATCAGCGAGTACAAAGAATCGATCCACTACGAGTTTTAATGTCAAAGAGGAAGGCAGAGCCTATCGATGCTCTGCCTTCCTCTTATTTTATTACCTTTAATATTTTATTATGCTTAATTGATCAACTACTGCTGGGCACCCATTCCGCCATCTATGCGGTATTGTGAACCGGTGATGAATTTACTTTCCTCTGAACCTAAAAAGACTACCAGATTAGCGACATCGATTGCTTCTGCATATTCCCCAAACGGAATTGTCGACTCAAGCTGATTTTTGATGCTGTCGGCTTCGTCTTCTGCTAATCCTTCCTCGACTTCGTCCATCATGGATGTACCAACTGGAGAAGGGTGAATGGAGTTGATTCTGATTTTGTACTCGGCATTTTCTAAAGCGGCCGTTTTTGTCAGTCCTACAACGGCATGTTTCGATGTGGCATAGGGTGAGAGGCCAGGTGATCCTCTAAGTCCGTCAACCGATGAGGTATTGATAATGCTCCCGTGTTTCTGCTCTCTCATGACTCTCAGTACATGCTTGAGTCCTAGGAAGACACCACCAGCATTGATATTAAAGACTTTCTGGAAGTTATCGTAAGACTGATTGTGAATGAAATTTACTTCTCCGATAATACCTGCATTATTGAAAAATACATCGATACTACCGAACTTATCTTTAGTCTCTTTAACATATCTTTCAACGTCCTCTTCATTGGACACATCTGCTTCAACTGTATGCACCCGGTCGTCGTGGCCGAGCTCACTCTTGGTTTTGTTCAATGCTTCAGCGTCCAAATCGACCAGGACCACTCGTGCACCTTCTTCTAATGCTCTTTCTGCTGTAACTTTACCGATTCCGCCGCTTCCACCTGTAATAAGAACTGTACGTTTGTCCAGTCTCGTCATTATAATTCCTCCTTCTAATTGTTAATTCCACCGTACCACTCACTTGAAAGCATATACAACTGATACGCACTGAATGAAAGTTCAACTTTCCGGCAATAAATAAGGGCTTTTTTTTGTAGACAGTGAGTGAGCTCTGTTACAATCAAAGTGTAATAAAAAAACGAAAGGAGCAAGTATATGCAGAAGTATATATTCAAGTCGCCAAGTCGTTACATTCAGGGAAATGGTGTCATCAAGGAACTGGGGAAAGAGACCGAAAGTATAGGGAAACAGTCTCTGCTTATTTCTGATGAAGTCGTGTGGGACATTACTAAGGATTTGATTGAAGAGAGTTTCAGTGAATCCGATAGTAAGTATCATTTCGAACAGTTCAATGGAGAAGCTTCAAATAAGGAAATCGAACGTCTGACAGATGCTGGAAAAGAACAGAATGTAGAAGCTGTAATTGGAGTCGGAGGTGGGAAGACACTAGATACAGCCAAAGCTGTTTCAGATGGTCTCGGTGTTCCCGTAATCATTGTACCAACGACAGCTTCAACTGATGCCCCTACGAGTGCGTTGTCCGTTATTTATTCTGATGATGGTGTGTTTGAAGGGTATAAATTCTATGATAAAAATCCTGATCTGGTTCTGATCGACACAGGAATCGTGGTCAAGGCTCCCCTGCATTTATTTGCTTCAGGTATGTCGGACGCTATGGCGACGTTAGTGGAAGTCAAAGCGGCAATGAAGCGGAACAGTGATACAATGGCAGGTGGAAAAACAACATTTGCAGCGAGGGCAATAGCTGAAATGGCTGAAGAGGTCCTGTTTACTCATGGGCTGGCTGCGTATAAAGCTGTTAAGGAACAGCTCGTTACCCCGCAAGTTGATGCGATTGTAGAAGCGAATACACTACTCTCCGGCCTTGGTTTTGAAAACGGTGGACTGGCCGGTGCACACGCGATTCATAATGGGTTCACAGCGGTCTCCGGTGAAATACACGACCTGACTCATGGTCAGAAAGTCGCATATGGGACCCTTGTCCAGCTTGTTCTTGAAAGAAAATCAGGTGAAGAAATCAAGAAATATATCGATTTCTTTAAAGCAATTGACATGCCGACTACTCTTGAAGAAATGCATCTGGATGGGAAATCATTTGACGAACTGCTTGAAATTGGAGAACTGGCTACTGTTGAAGGAGAAACGATGGAGAACCTGGATCCGGAAATCACGCCGACCGAGATAGCTCATGCGATTCTTGCAGTTAATGAATTAAGCGTATTGTAAAGCGAAAATAGAACACAGTAATTAAGAGCATGCCGATTTTCAATATTCGGCATGCTCTTTACTTGTTCAATTGACACTGAATGCAGCTTTCAATGCTGCGATTCGTCGGTTTTCAGCGACTTCCATCAATGAAGTATTCATCATCATGTCAAAGCCATGAATCGCTCCTGGCACAAGAGAAACTTCTGTTTTTATGCCGGCTTTATTAAGCTCGTCTGCATACAGGAGTCCCTCGTCTCTAAGTGGGTCGAATTCACAGACTTCTATATAAGCATCTGGTAATGAAGAGAAATCGACTGCTTCCATCGGCGCTGCAAATTTGTTGTCCAAATCTTTTGGATCTTTTATATACAGTGACCACATCATTTTGTTCAATTTACTGGTCCAGAGTGGGGTATCACTGAATTTTATCATTGAAGGGCTGTTCATTTTCCCGTCAGTTACAGGATAGATGAGAAACTGGAAGCAGAAGTTCTTCAGGCCCAAGTCCCGACGCATGATTGACACACTGGCAGCCAGCGCCCCACCAGAACTATCTCCCCCTACAGCAATTCTGTCAGGATCAATATTCAGCCTTTCCGCATGATCAAAGACCCACTCTGCTGCCTGATAACAATCCAGAAAAGGCGTAGGAAAAGGATGAGCAGGGGACAGACTGTAGTTTACAAATACTACTTTACATCTTGCTTCACGAGCATAAATCATAGCCCATTTCTTATGATGATAGTTCGGGGTCATAAAATAAGCACTGCCGTATAAATAGATCAGACAAGGTGTGGTTTTAGACACAATCTTTGGAGAATAAATAGTCAGTCGGATTGATTCATCATCATTTGTGTTGAGTTTAATGTGCTGTTCATTTAAATCTGAATCCGTTCTAGTTAGTGTATGTAGCGTCTTTAATACAGCATTTACAGGTGGAATGATGACAGGTGAGGCTGGAAGAGTCAGAAATTTAAGCCAAGTGATCTCCTTGTGGATAGAATATTTACTCATATCAGTCAAGTCCTTTCTTTAGCTGATTTTAGTTTAGTATAGTGTGGGCTAAATGTCTATGAATCAGTTTTACCACAAGGAACTGAGTTTGATATAGTTTTTTAGTATCACGTTCTCCCATTAATAGTCATTCATATAATCCTATTTGAAAATAAATTGTGAATATTAATCAAGATATTTCGTGATTATCAAATATTAATAGTGTATAATACAAATGACAACGTTCTCTCGTTTAGGTGAAAGGGGTTCAATTGTGAAGAAGTGGATTATTGCATTACTGACCGCATCACTTGCTGCTATGCTTTTGTCTATTCCTGTTCATTTTTTAAGAGAACAATATCAGTATCAAGCGATGCTGGAGCAGAGAGCATTGGTAAAAGAGCAGGTATCATCTATTAGAGACGACTTTCAGACACAACTGGATACCAACGTGTTCTACGCGGATTTCTTTGAAATGATTATTAGACAAGACCCTTACATCCCAGAATCAGAACTTAGAGAGTATGCCCGTTTTATTGTCGACAGAAATACACTAATTGACAATGTGTCGATCGCCAAAGATGGCCTTATTCATTTTGTATACCCACTTCAGGGGAATGAGGACGTGATTGGTCTTGATCTTTCGTCGGATCATGCTCTATCTGAAGCTATCTCGGCTACCCCAGATGGACGCTCAGCGGTAACTCTTGCACCTCAGGAGTCTGTTCGGGGTGGATTGAAGCTGTTTACCCGAAAACCCATTTACATAGATGCCATAAGTGCTGAAGAGCAGTGGGGGCTGTCAACGATAAGCATTGACTTTGAAGAAATGATATCTTCTTCGGTAGAGGCACACCAAAGTGATTTTTATGATTACGCGATAAGAATCAGTTCGGGGTCACAGTCACCCTATGTATGGGGGAACGGCATTGTATTTGAGGAAGACGGAGTTACCCAGACAGTTGAAATGTCAGACAGTATCTGGACCATCGGAGCCATCCCAGCAGGAGGCTGGGGGCTACGTGATAATAGGCTGAATAAGGAAATGCCTGTGTTTTATCTTCTTATTACCATCATTTTCATAATGGTTTACTTCCTGACTCTTCAGTATCTGGCAAAACGTGACTTATCCAGAAAAGATGCACTTACAGGTTTATTGAACAAGCATACATTTGAAAATTCGGTCAGACGACTCATCAGGTATTCAACTCAGAAAAATGGCCTTTTGCTGATTGACTTTAATGATTTTAAAGGAATTAACGACAGGCACGGCCATCTAACTGGAGATAAAGTGCTGAGCATGAGTGCCCGCCGCATGCAAGATATACTCAAGCATTCAGATAAAGTAGGTCGAATAGGCGGGGATGAGTTCATGATTCTTGTCAAAGATATTAGAAATGAAGAGAACCTAAGTAAAGTAGCCCAGCGTCTTATTGAAGAGATCGAACAGCCGATGGAACTTGATCACATGACGGTCCGACTTACAGTATCCGTAGGTTATATACTAACTAGTCCTTCACATGCCTTTGAAAACATCTATGACCTGGTAGACAAACGAATGTACAAGCACAAGGAAGAAAGCAAAGAGACCGCATTAATAAAGGCAGATTGAATCTTTCCTTATTTCAAACGTTTAGACAAAATTAGATATGAAAAGAAAAGACAATAAGAAGGAAAAATTAACTTAAAGCAAGCACCGCATACCTAATAATACTCGTGTGCGGTTTTTTTGTGCATCAGTTCTTTTTATTTCATAAGATGAATGACGGACTGATTTGTCAGTTCTTACATATCTGACCGGAGCACATCCTAATCGAAAGGAGCAAAGCCGTTTCTTTTGATTTTTAACAAGCCGGCCTAGTATGGTAAGAGTATCGAATGAAAAGAAGGGAGCACATTAAATGAAATTAAAAGATAAAGTAGCTTTAGTCATCGGGGGCACGTCAGGAATCGGTGAAGCCACTGCGAAAGCCTATGCTGAAGAAGGAGCAAAAGTGATTGTAGGTGGACGTAAAAAAGATGAAGGCGACCGGATCGTTAGAGAAATTCGTGAGGCTGGCGGAACTGCCATTTTTGCTAAGGTGGATACGACTAAAGCAGATGAAGTGGAAGCTGCTGTTCAGACTGCACAGGACGAATACGGTACCCTTGATATCTTATATAATGGGGCAGGTATTCATGATAGCTACCAGACAGCTTTGGACATCAGCGAAGAAGACTATGATCAGCTCATGGCGGTCAACGTAAAAGGGCCATACTTGGCTACCAAAGCGGCACTTCCCGTTTTTCTTGAAAAAGGAAAAGGTACGATCGTCAATGTCGGGTCACAGGCTACACACGTAGCAGGCCCAGGTGGTTCAGCGTACGTTACTTCTAAGCATGCCCTAGAAGGATTTACTAAGCAGCTAGCCTATGATTTTGGATCTAAAGGCATCAAAGCTAACCTTCTGGCACCGGGATTTGTCGAAACACCGATGACTGAGGGAATCGAAGAAGAACGACTGAAGGACATTCCGGCTGAGCGTGCAGGTAAACCTGAAGAAGTAGCCAGACTTGCTGTGTTTTTAGCTTCAGATGATTCTAATTATATGCACGGGACATCAGTCACAATGGACGGTGGCTGGGTCGTTGGAAGATAACTTTACATCTAGATAAAGATTTAATTGGAAACCAGCTGACTGATCAGCTGGTTTTTCTTTATGGAAATAATCGAAAGACATTAAGAGAACATATTTGCCATCTATTCAGATAAAAAGAAGGCGAATGGTTCAAATATCGATTTATGGCATATTCGAGTAATAAATTGAATGATGATTGGTCCATATAATCATTTATGGCTCATACGAGGAGCAGAAATTGTATCTAATGGACCATAAAGCCGTATATGGTCCATTCGCCAGAACAAAGGTGAGGGAATAACTTTGAAAGGGCAGCACCTTAGAAATACCGAAGTTGAGAAATAGTCAAGATTAAATTGTTCAATAAAACACAATATTCATAAATAAGACACAATAATATTTAAAAAAGGCTTCCCTTAGTAATGATAATTTGTTAAACTATTCACATAACGAAGGATAGGAGAGAATGTTATGAAAAAAGTAATGAATGCTTTGCGCTTTGTTTTCCGTAACGGTGAAACCTGGACAGTTCGCCGTGAACACATCGGGGACTTATGGATCAAGCAGGTTACCACAAGCTTTGGACGTATTGGTGACGAATTTCAGCAGATCCATCCTTGTGAATCATTAAAAATTGAGATTGCTCATGAAGCTGACAGTGTCAATTCAGATGATATCAACAAAGGTGGATTGGAAGCAGGCATGTTCGCCCGAGTCAGGCAGTTTCAGGATATCGAAATGATGGATATTTTATATCGTGACCGTTTAAATGGGGAAAAGAGAATGGCAGTCGAAAAAGACCGCATCTATTTCCCATATAAAGCAATGGACACTGATGGACACGATAATGCGTATCAGTCATCTAAAGAAGCGGATGATAAACTGTATATCGTCATTGACCCGGAAAGAACAGTAGAAGAGGTCTATCCTCAGCTCAGCGCTGCTCATTCTTAAAGTGTTCCCTTACCTCAGTCAGATGGATAACCCCCATCTGACTGTTTTTTTTTGCATTAAAATTGTTTTTACAGTCCTAAATAGTTACAATAAGGAAGTAAAAGAGAGGATGAACGGAATGCAGGAAAGAAAGTACACAGAAACTTTGACATTAAACAATGGAGTAACTCTAAAAAATCGCTTTGTCATGGCTCCCATGACAACTAAAATGAGTTTTTTTGACGGCGTCATTACCGAAGACGAGAAGCGGTATTATCAGATGCGAAGCAAAGAAGCCGGCGCAGTCATCACTGCGGCAGCCAATGTCTCTGAAGGGGGCAAAGGATGGGAAGGTGAACTGGGGATTTACGATGACAGACACATCAACGGCATGGCTTCACTAGCATCTGCTATTCAACATAATGGAACAAAAGCTATCGTCCAGTTATATCATGGGGGGCGAATGACCAGTTCATCTGTCCTCAGAGGCACACAGCCAGTTGCGCCTAGTGCAGTCAAAGCAGAAAGACCGACCGCCGAAGAGCCGAGAGCATTAGAAGAAGACGAGATCCATCAGATTATCGAAGACTTTAAAGCAGGAACTGTGCGTGCCATCGATGCTGGCTTTGACGGAATCGAACTTCACGGAGCAAACACCTATCTTCTTCAGCAGTTCTTTTCACCTCATTCAAACAGAAGAGAAGATAAGTGGGGCGGAAGCAGGGAAGAGCGCTTCAGATTTATCGATCGTTTAGTGGATGAAGTTATCAGCACAGTTAATCAGCACTCGGATAAGCCTTTCATCATAGGCTACCGCTTTTCTCCTGAGGAATATGAAACACCAGGTATTCGGTTTGAGGATACACTGTATCTTGTGGATCAGCTGGCTTATAAATCTATCGATTATCTGCACGTGTCTCTAGGAAGCTACTCTCAAGTTTCTCAATCAGAAGAGTATAAAGAGAAACCAATGCTGGCTTATCTATATGAACAAATTGCAGGACGGACAGCGTTTATATCTGTTGGCGATGTTAGAAATGGAGCTCAGGCTGAAGAAGCGCTTGAACATAGTGATCTGGTTGCTCTTGGACGTGTCATTCTGGCAGATCCGCACTGGGTCGGGAAAGTCCTGAATGGTAAAGAGGATGCAATCAGATACAATGTGGCAGACGAAGACCGTGCTGAACTGGGGCTGACTAATGGCGTCTGGCAGTTTATGCAGAACATGATGAAAGATCGTCTGAGCTGATTCAGAGAGGAAGATGATCATGATGAAAAAAGTGTATGGTAAGTTCCATCAGTTTATCGATTATTTTCTTTTCGGAGTCATTACGGCTTCCTTGAACATCATTTTGTTCTATACTTTTAATCAGAAAATTGGGCTGCATTATCTGTTGTCTAACGCCATTGCGATCACACTGGCGATTCTTTTTTCTTATATCGTGAACAAAAAGTTTGTTTTTCATACAAAAATGACAACTAAACGAGCTGTAGCCAGAGAGATGTTTCTGTTTATGTCCATGAGAGCAACAGCTGCTGTAATGGATATGGCGGGGCTGTATATTCTCGTTCAGTTTATCCGGCTTGGAGCTACTCTTTCAAAAGTAATAATAGAAACCCTTATCGCCACAAGTAATTATTTTGTAAGTAAACGAATCATTTTCAAAAATGAAGGCAGTTTATAAATGAATGGAGGATAAAGATGAAGAAAGCACTGATCAATATTGATTACACGAACGATTTCGTAGCAGAAGATGGAGCACTCACTTGCGGGGAGCCTGGTCAGGCAATTCACGACCGAGTTCTTGAACTGACTAAACAATTTTATGATGAAGGAGATTATGTGGCGTTCACAATTGACTGTCACGAAGAGGGAGATGACTTTCACCCCGAAAGCAATCTCTTTCCGCCCCATAACATAAAAGGGACTGCCGGGAGGCATTTATACGGCAAACTGGAAGATTACTATCAGTCTATCAAGGAAAAGGATACGGTCTATTATTCTGACAAAACCAGATATAGTGCATTTCAGGGGACTGACCTTGAACTGAAACTGAGAGAACGTGGAATAACTGAACTGCACTTAATTGGGGTATGCACCGATATTTGTGTGCTCCATACAGCAGTTGATGCATACAACAAGGGATTCGAAATTGTTGTGTACAAAGATGCTGTAGCAAGTTTCAATCAGGCTGGACATGAATGGGCACTGTCCCATTTTGAGCAGACGATCGGGGCAAGAATAATATAAACACGCTATTGTATAACAGAGAAAAACCCGAACAGTCTAAAGTAACTCCTAAGCTGTAAATGATTGGTTTACAGCTTAGGGAATAGTTTAGATTCATTCGGGTATTATTTTAATGCAGAGTTACTTTAGCTGAACTGTATGAAAATAGTGAGATCATAAGGGTCAGAGTCGTGCATCATTTGACCACTTGAAGGGTCGCACTGGTTATAAGGACCACCTGTGACATAGGCAAAGGACATAAGAATGGTTGACTGAAGATAATGCAAGGCAGCTTGAGTATCTTCATCAGGTAATTCTCCTAGATAAATGTCCTCTACAAAAAGTTCCAAGTTAGTATCCTGAGAAGGGACTAGTTTAACGTTATTTGTACGGTAACTTTCATACTGGTATATTTTTTTATTATAGGTAGAAAGTTCTTTTTCAGTCTTCCCACCGAAGGAGCGTTTCGAATAGTCTTTTTTTATAATTTTGTTTACAATTGCATCGATCGTCTGCTGATTCCTGCTTATATCACTGGCAGCAAGCTGAAGTTTGTGCTTGATAGTCAGTGGATATTTATGTTTCTGCTCTTTAAGTGACTTTGAGGATATAAGCTGATCTGACTTGATCGAGTGATTTTTTATAAAGCTTTTTAAGCCTTCATAGAAACTCAAGGGTTTTCCTCCTCCTTAGATTCTATTATCATGTTACTTATTTCAATTTCGAAATGATTAATACATATCTAAATCATACATAATGAGATGGTATGGTTCAAATGAAATGCTCTATATAATTTGGTTATTAATTTTACTATAATGAATAGAACTGAATCAAGGGAAAATGTGTATATTTGTCTTATTAATATTTATTAATAAGTGGGCGTGATTTTTTTATTCTGATTTTTGAGTATTGAATATCAGAGTTTTTCAAAAAGTTCTCATTTAAAAACCAATAATTCTCATGCACCAATTAATAATTTATCACTAGCTCTTTTTCATGTCAAATCATATAGCTGAATAAAGAAGAAGCAGAGCATAAAAGGATATGTCAATCGGTTGCAGGAGTGTGATATATTATGGATGTATCATTTCGCTATTTTCGATAGAAAATATTACATAAAAAAACGATTGAGGGATAATATGATCAGTTTTTGGACAACTACAGGTTTTCTTATTGGATTATGGCTTGCAGCTGTTTTTCAGGTCGATGGAGTGAACGAATGGAAAGTGGCAGTAAGCATTCCGTTTTTTCTGATTTACTTTCTTCTCCCTATCCTTAATAAAAAGGTCAGAATAGCGGCTTTTCTAATTCTGCCTGTTCTTGTACTCCTTCCTTTGTGGGACATGGGGTCATCTCCACTGATCTGGTTTATTTTCAGTGTACTTGGAATTGAATATGGTTTGAGAAGTGAGCTGGGAAAAACGGCTGTCTATCTGACGTATTTATTATTAGTAAGTCTCAGTCCAAATGTGGCAGCAGGAATATCTCTTAACCTCATAACTCATATCGCCTGTATGAGTTTTCTTTTATATCTCGTTTATATGTACGAGCAGACTGTTGGGCGATTCAGCGATTTGAGAGCAGAAAATGAACGGCTGTATTCAGACTATCGTTACTTGAAAAGACGTGTTTCAAGAGCAGAACAGCTGGCCAGACAGGAAGAACGGAGTGCTGTCGCCAGGGATATTCACGACTCAGTCGGACACAGATTAACTGCACTAGTTATGCAGCTCGAAGTGGCACGTTTTCAGAACAAAGATGAGATAATGGGCAACCAGCTGGCCCAATTTAAGGAACTAGCTAAAACAAGCCTTCAGGAGACAAGAGAAGCTGTGAGTGCCCTTAAAGCCGATGAGACAGCTGGTCTGCAGGCCATTATTCAATTGGTCAGAAAGCTGGAAGCAGAAAGCCATCTCCAGATCCGTTTTTTATTCGAATCTGGTGTTTTAAACGTCCCGCTGTCAAATAACCAATCCGTGGTTGTATACAGGGCGATTCAGGAGTCACTGACAAACATGATGCGTCATAGTCAGACAAGACAGGCTGATATTCAGTTTAAACTAATTGCCGGCAGATACTTTCAATTTACTGTGACTCATAAAGTTATACAAAAAGTCAATTTCAATGAAGGGTTCGGACTGAAGAATATGAGAAAGCGGCTTGATAGTATCGAGGGTGATCTGAAAATAGAGCAGATCGATGATCGATTCGTGGTAAGAGGACAATTTCCGTACTTAATTGATGAAGGAGAGATTAGTAAAAATGATCAGAATAATGCTGGCGGAGGATCAGACTCTCGTAAGACAAGGAATCAAACTGATGATTGAAGCTGATACGTCTCTAAAAGTAACAGGTGAGGCAGGAAATGGACAGGAAGCCGTCAATCTCTGCAGGCAGCAACAGTTTGACCTGGCTCTTCTTGATATTAGAATGCCTGTAATGAATGGACTAGAGGCCAGTAAACTGATCAGGGAGATCTATCCAGACATGAAGATCCTTATTCTTACTACTTTCAATGATGAAGATTATGCTATGGAAGCTTTAAAAAATCAGGTTAATGGTTACCTGCTAAAAAATGGGGAAATTGATGAACTACATCAGGCTATCTATCACTGTCTGGACGGTGGACTGATCATAGAAGGAAAAGTTGCTGCAAAAGTCATGCCCTCTCTCATTCACAGCAACACCAGTCTCGATGCAGTCAATCATGAGCTGACAGAAAGAGAGCTGAGCATTTTATCTCTCATCGGACAGGGACACAACAACCAGGAGATAGCTGAGGAACTATTTCTTTCAATCGGCACAGTCAAGAACAATATCAGCGGCATTCTGGACAAGCTGGATTTAAGAGACCGGACACAGCTTGCTATATATGCGATTAGACATAACCTGGATAGAAAAGAGTGACTTTAGTCATTCTAAAGAATGACCGGAGACAGTATCCATGCTGTCTTCTTTTTTATATACTTTAATCAGGAGAGATAAGAAAAAGGAGTGAAACTTATGCTGGAAACGAAAGACCTGACTAAACGGTTTAAATCAAAAACTGCAGTCAATCAGGTAAACCTGTATCTGGAAAAAGGAGAGTCAGTCGGTCTTCTAGGTCCGAATGGTGCAGGTAAATCGACTACCATATCCATGGTTGCCACGTTGCTCCCCCCAACTTCTGGGAAAGTGAGGTTCAATAACACGGATGCCTGGAAAAATCCTCAGGCCCTCAGGCAAGTACTTGGTGTAGTTCCTCAGGAAATAGCCTTATATGAGGAGTTATCTGCCTATGAGAACATGAAATTCTTTGGTAAGGTTTACGGACTTAAAGGGAAACTGCTCGAAAAAAGAATAGAAGAGGTGCTCGATCTCATCGGCTTGACTGAGAGAAAGAAAGATGCAGTCAGGACCTATTCTGGTGGGATGAAGAGACGGATCAATATAGGGGTGACCCTGCTTCATGAACCGGAGATACTGATCATGGATGAACCGACTGTAGGAATCGATCCACAGTCAAGAAACTATATTCTCGATATGATTAGAGAGCTCAACCGGTCAAGAGGAATAACCGTACTCTACACCAGTCATTATATGGAAGAAGTAGAAAAATTATGTGATCGGGTCTATATCATGGATCATGGAGAAATTATCGCCTCTGGTACCAATGATGAGCTGAAAAGTATTTTATCTAATGAAGAAACCATCCATATAACTGTCCAGACTCATTCGCTATCGTTTGAAGAAAAGCTAAGTCAGCTGCCGGCTGTCACTCAAGTATCTGAAGAAGAGCAGGGCTATAAAGTCATTGCATCAAAAGGAGAAAATCTTCTTGAAGATATTTTTGAGCTGTCAAGACAGACACAAACTAAAATTACTGGAGTGTCCCTTCAAACCCCATCTCTGGAGGATGTATTCCTGCATTTGACTGGACGGACCTTAAGAGACTGAAGGAGGATAAGGTATGTTTTCACTTATAAAAAAGGATACATTGATTCTGACCAGAAGTCGGTCAGATCTGACTGAACTGCTCCTCATGCCGTTCATTCTCATAGCTATTCTTGGGCTTGCATTAGGGAACCTCACCTTATCTGAGTTCACTATCAATGCTTTTCCGGTAGCACTTGTGCAGGGGCAGTCAATTGACAGAGAGCTGGAAGACTGGGAGGAAGTACTCGAGAACAGAGGCGTTCCAGATGATACGATTCCCTTGCTTACAAGTCAGGCAGAAGCTATGGCGCCCGGAATTCAGCTCAGCACACTACTCAATGATGATGAAGTAGCTGAGTGGATCCAAGTCGTCGAGTATGCGAGCAACGAAGATGCACTGGAAGCGTTAGATGAAGGAGAAGTAGCCGGTGTTATAACCATACCTGATGGATTCAATGCTTCTGTATGGAACGCTGTCATGTTCGATGAGGATGAAACAGGAGTTATTTCACTGGAGGTTCAGAACTTCGATAATGTCACGACTGATATCATTAGAAGTGTGTTGTCAACATATGCTAATCAGTTCAATTTAGAAGCGTCTATCGCCGTCGCTACTGAAGGAGGCGCAGAGGCATCTGGTCTATCAGATGACAATTACGGAGAAATTACTACCCTGACTGCTGCAGATCCAATTTCTTCATTTCAGTATTACACTATTGGAATGGGAGTCATGTTTGCCCTCCATACAGCCCCCGCTCTAGCCAGCAGAGCCTTCAAAGAGAAGAAGCAGCATGTATTCGGAAGGCTGATGATTTCTAGAATGAGCCCACTGACTTTTTTAGGCAGCAAAATGATCTCGGGCACGATCATCACGTTTCTTCAGCTAGGGATTCTTTTCGGTTTGAGCACCTTGATTTTTGGCACTTTGAGGGGGTATCCGCTTCGGTTCTGGATCGATCTGGGGATGCTTAGTCTGGCGTTTTCACTTGTCGTGGGGGCGATCACCAGTCTCCTGACATCAATCACCTTGTACTCCAACAGCGATGCGTCATCCGGCTTTTTCGGAGGCATACTGGTCACCTTGTTTGCTTTTGTTGGAGGAAGCTTCACTCCAGTGGAACAGTTCTCAGAAGCATTGAGAAGCATCGGAAACTGGACACCGAACGGAGCGATGATGACGGCTTATCTTCAGCTGATGCAGGGCTTTAATATGAGCGAGATCAGTCCACTTGTTACACGAGTTGCCGGGATGACAGCTGTTCTGCTGGTCATAAGTGTCGGGCTTTTTCCGAAAAGGAGGTTGGATTAAATGTGGACAGTCTTTAAATTACAGTGGATCAGGCTGTTCAAGCAACCGACTCTGCTGATTACTTTTCTAGGGATGACTTTAGTCTTCGTTTATTTTCTGGCCGGGGCACAAGGGGAACAGACCATCACTATTCCAACCTTCAGTGAGACTTTGAGTCAGGAAGAGCAGTCAGACTGGCTTGACCGATTAAATGAAGAAGAAACATTCGAATTCATTGAAAGTGATTATGAAACGGTATATGAAGACATCAGGATGAATGAGCGTGCCTTTGCATTAGGACTGGAAGAGGATCGTTATCAGTTTCTTATTGGACGGGAAGATATGGAAATCTCTACACTGATCCAATACGTTAATCAGATTTATTCTGAAGAGCAGCGTCTTGAACAAGTGAGTGAGAGCTTCGGAATTGGTGAAATCAATGTGGGCAGCTACATTCTGGTAGAGACGACCGGCCGGACAGAAGCTGCGTCTTCCAATGAAATATACAGAATGGCTGTCGTGGTCGGTATGAGCTTATATTTTTCAGTCTATTCAATTTTGTATCTGATGACAAATTTAGTTGAAGAGAAACAGACAGGAACCTGGCAGAGACTTATTTTTTCTCCGCTGACGAAGACTAGACTATATGCTGGCCAGCTCCTGCACTATATGCTGGTTGGAGTGCTTCAGATCACACTGGCCTTACTGATTCTTCGTTATCTTGTAGGAATAGAGTTCGGGACCAATTATCTTGAAATAGGTGTGATCATCATCTGCTTTGTGTTTGCAATTGTTTCACTAGGAATGCTTCTAATGGGACTTGTCGGTTCGCCCCAACAGCTGCAGGTCGTAATACCCATTGTAGCGACATCGATGGCGATGCTTGGCGGAGCATTCTGGCCTCTTGAAGTAGTCAGTAATCGAATTCTATTGTTTCTGGCAGAACTGATGCCAATCAAATACGGGATTCAGGGGATGATGGGGGCGGTACTTCAAGACCGTACGTTATCTCAGCTTCTGGAACCTATCGGGGCACTCATTCTTACAGGCATCATATTAATGGGAGTCGGCATCAACTTAATGGAGCGTGTGTCAGAAAATCAGAGTATATAAGCGTCCTGTCAGTCTCAGGACCTATTGACCACTCTGGTCGAAAGGGGTATACTTGCCTCATCGACCAGGGTGGTCAATTTTTACCTATCGTTCGACCGGCTCGGTCAGCAAAACATATTAAAGAGAAAGGAGGAGAGAAATGAGTGATGTTTTTAAGAGCCTCGAGAAAGATAAGCAGGACCGGATTTTGAATGCCTGCTATAAGGAATTTACAGAAAAAGGATTTGATCTGGCATCCACTAACACTATGGCTAAAGAGGCAGGTATAGGGAAAGGCACGCTTTTCTACTATTTTAAAAGCAAGGAGGCACTATTCTATACCCTGATCGAAGAAGCATTTCTCATCGCAGAAACCCTTTTTTTACATCAGATCGATTTTAGTGAAACCGACTTTTTTGAGCGATTGAAACAGACGACTAGACTCAAATGGGATGTATATGAAGAACAGCCACATGCCCTAGGCTTTCTTGCAAGTGTGTTCATCCATGCAGATAAATATGATCTGCCGGCTGAACTTTCTGGTAAACGAGCAGAAGCTGAACAGATCTGGGGAACTGTCCTCACTAAAAATATTGATTTTACTAAATTTAGAGAAGATGTTCCTCAGGAGACCTCGTTTAATTTTATTCGATGGACGGTAGAGGGATACCGGGCAGAACTTGAACAACGGGTGAAAAGTCAAAATCTAGATGAAGGGAGTAACGCGGCATTTTCGCCTTATTATGACGAGTTTAATACTTATCTGGATACTTTAAAAATCATCTATTATAAGAAAGATGAACTGTAGAATGAATGGAGGGATAAACATGACAAAATTAATAGAAGTAGATGCAATTGAAAAATCTTTCGGTAAAACGAAAGCGCTGGAAAAAGTCAGTTTTTCAGTCAATAAAGGTGAAATAGTCGGCTTTATCGGTCCGAATGGAGCGGGTAAATCTACCACAATCCGTATACTACTGGGACTGATTCGAGCAGACGGGGGATCGGCTACCATTTTCGGTAAAGATGTCTGGAAAGAATCAGTCGCGATTCATAAGCGTGTGGCTTACGTACCTGGCGATGTCAATCTCTGGCCAAATTTAACGGGAGGAGAAGTTATCGATCTGTTTTTGAGCATGCGTGGAGCTAAAGTTGATAAACAGCGTAAGGAAGAGCTGATCAGACGTTTTGAATTTGATCCGACAAAGAAATGTCGGGCATACTCAAAGGGAAACAGACAGAAAGTTGCTCTGATTGCTGCCTTTGCGGCTGACGCAGAGGTCTACATTTTCGACGAACCTACTTCCGGTCTCGATCCGCTGCAGGAAAGAGTCTTTCAGGAATGTGCGAAGGAAGTGCTGGCCAAAGGGGCAAGTGTTCTGCTGTCGAGTCACATTCTGTCTGAAGTTGAACGCCTCTGTGACCGTGTGGCTATCATCCGTAAAGGTGTTATTGTAGAGTCAGGAACACTTGATGATCTGAGACATCTGACACGGACTCAGATCACTCTTAAAACAAAAGAGAATATCTCATCAATCAAAGAGCAGTCCTTTGCCCATAATGTATCGATTAACAAAGATCAGGTCATTTTTCAACTGGACAGTGATCAGTTCGATGCGTTTTTATCTTATATACAACCGTTTAACGTTCTGAAACTTGAGAGTGCGGCGCCAAAACTGGAAGATCTGTTTATGCGTCACTATGAAACAGTTGAAGGAGTTGAGTGACATGATGCAGTCTCATGCACGAACTGGAAAACTGTTCGCATTTACTATCAGAAAAGAATGGCTGAAACTGCTTCTCTGGCTAGCCGGCTGTGCTTTTTATGTCATTCTGGGTGCGGTCGCCTTTGTGGAAGTCTATGGGGATCCGCTTGAACGTCAGGCAATGGCTCAGGCGATGCAGAATCCGGCAATGGAAGCACTGTTCGGTCGTGCAATAGGAATAGATAATTATACGATTGGAGCCATGTACTCTCATACTATGACGATCATGGGATTTGTTCTTTTTGCAATCATGTCCATACTTTTAGTTGTCCGTAACACAAGGTCAGAAGAAGAAGACGGTATCCTTGAACTTATTCAGTCTCTGCCGACTGGACGGCTGGCATCTACTACGTCAGCGATCCTGCTTCTCGTTCTTACGAATACACTTCTGGCAGTAATGTCTGCTGGTCTTTTAATTGGTCTGGGAGATTCAAGCATGACCACTGAAGGAGCTGTTCTGACCGGTATTTTATACGGACTAGTCGGACTGATATTTGGAGGCGTTACGTTAATAACTGCCCAGCTATCATCCAATGCTCGTGGAGCCATGATGCTGTCATTTGGGGTGCTGGGGTTATCTTACATGCTTCGTATAATAGGGGATTCAGGTGGATTTAATGCTTTGAGCTGGATTTCACCCTTAGGTTTGCTTTATGGAGCTGAACCTTTCGTTGAGAATAACTGGTTCCCGGTGTGGGTCGGTCTGGTTCTTAGTTTTGTGCTGATCGTCACTGCTCTCGGATTGAAGCATAGACGAGATGTTGGTGCAGGCCTGCTGCCTGACCGCCCTGGAAAAAGGCATGCATCAGTTTTCTTAAAAACACCTCTTGGATTTTTACTGAAGCTTGTAAGAACGCCTCTTATTGTATGGGTGGTGGCTATGATCCTTCTTGGGGTATCTTATGGATCGGTGATTGGCGATATAGAAGATGTCCTTGCCGGTAATGAGATTATTGAACAGATCATAGCCGGAGACGATAGCGTGTCAATGGCTGATCAGTTTATAGCTATGATCATGGGTGTGCTGGCAATGGCAGCTTCGATACCCACTGTTCAGATCATCCTGAGATTAAGAAGTGAAGAAAAGAAAAACCGCCTGGATAAAATCATTGCCGGAGCAAGATCGCGAACGTCTGTCCTGAGCACCTTTATCCTGACAAGTTTAACTGTTGCCTTTATCTTTCAGCTCCTTCAGTCGCTCGCTTTCGGTGGAGCAGCGGTAGCCATGGGTTATGATATAGCTCTGCTTGATATGGTATCTGCCGGACTCGCTTATCTCCCGGCAATGGTGGTCATGATCGGGCTGACTGTCATGCTGGTCGGCTGGCTTCCTAAAGCCTCTTCGCTAATATGGCTCTATCTGGGCTTTGCTTTTATACTATTGTATTTTGGCGGTCTGTTCGACATACCAGAAGCAGTCAGCTGGTTGTCAGCGTTCTATCACATTCCTGAAATGCCTGTGGAAGAATGGAATGTATGGACTGCAGTACTTTTGACAATAATAGGTACAGCTCTGACTGTGACAGGAGCGGCAGGTTTCAGAAAAAGAGATATCGATTAAAATTAATCAGGCTTCAGAGGGGATATCCACCTGGAGTCTGATTTTTATTTTTTTACTACGATAAGTGTAGTAATCATCTAAATCATATGATAAACTGATTACAACGACAGATGAAGTACTTTGACTGTCCTTACATAATGGAAACAGTAGAAGGAGGTTTGGTCAATTGATAAGCAGTGATGTGATCAGAGGCTACAACGACACCTTTCTCCTGTCGCTTCTTAGAGAAGGGGACTCTTACGGCTATGCCTTGTCTAAAGAAATCAGAGACCGGACTGACGGAAACTATACAATAAAAGAAACAACCATGTATTCTGCATTCAATCGTCTTAAGAAAAACGGCTTTATCGAAGCGTATCCGGGAGATGTTACTCAGGGGAAGAAACGGACATATTACCGGATAACAGAAGAGGGATGTCACTATCTGTCAGAGAAAAAAAGAGAGTGGGCATTGACCAGGCAAGTAGTCGATCAAATTGTTGGAGGGGAAAAAGATGAAAATCATTAAGGATTATGTCGATCAAGTATTTAAAACAGTACCGCTCACTGAGGAAACGAATCAGTTAAGGACAGATATTCTGGCGAATATGGAGGACAAGTATAATGAACTGATTGATGCGGGGGCTTCTGAGCATGAGGCTATCGGTGTCGTCATTGCTGAGTTTGGAAATATTGAAGAGCTTCTAGAAGAAATGGGCATATCTAGACTGTCTAAAGAAAGACGGGAGCAATATCCGACAATGGAGGAAGAAGGCATCGACTATTTCCTTCAGACAAAAGGGACGATTGGCCTGAGAATCGGTCTAGGCGTATTATCTATACTTGCAGGGGTCGGAGGGTTAATTGCCTTACTGGGACTGCAGAACTTCTTTCAGGCGGCACCTCTGATCGGACTGGTATTCTTACTGGCATTTCTGGTCGTTGGTATTGCACTCTTTATTCTTGAAGGAATGCGGGCAGCTGACTTGAAAGCTTATCATAAACCTTTTGTACTATTGCCTGATTTAAGAGAACACCTTGAAGAACAGCAGAAAGCCTATAAGAAATCACTTGCCATAAGTATTGTACTAGGGGTGTCACTGTGTATCCTGTCATTAACTCCGATGCTTTTAGGAGCAATGACCAACTTGATACCAGTGTTAGTCGGCGTAGGACTGATGCTCATATTAATTGGAACAGGAGTAGTTTGTTTCACCTATAGCGGAAATGTATATAACGCTTATACTATCCTGCTCACAAATGGAAAAAATCCGAACAGTTTCGAAGAGGAAGTCAAAGCAGAAGCCAGACGTAAACGCATCGATTATATAATAGAAGAGATTTACTGGCCGATCATTGTCGTCATTTACTTTGCAGCAAGCTTCTTGATCGGAGGAAGTTTCTGGGCTTGGAGCTGGGTCATTTTTGTTCTTGGAGGCGCACTTGAAGGAACGATCAAGTCGATTTTTGATACATGGGACAAATAGAACATGTGAAAAGGACAAATAGGAAATTTTGAACTTAATGATATAAACTATTTGAGAAGAAAAAGAGCAGTAGAAGTGATGCTTCTACTGTTTCTTTTTTTACCTATATTTATGAGAATGTTAAGATAAAACTATTTTAAGTAATTTTATACAAGAGATTGTTGTGCTTTTAACAAGTGTTGACAGAATAGTGAGATTATTTTAGCAGTAGTCAGGTGTTTTAATTTGAATAGTAGAGAGAAGTTGTTTATCATTTAAAGTGAAAATATCTTTACATATCAGTTCGAATATATGATTGATACGTAAAAAGGAGGAAGTAACGTGGGGATGAAAAACAACAAAACTGGTCTTTACAAACTGGCTGCTCTAACTGCAACACCTTTGATTCTAGCAGCATGTGGAAATGGGAATTCAGATGCCGAAGATACTAGTAATCCAGGTTCTGAAGGCGCTTCAGGAGAGCAGGTTGAACTGGAATTCTGGTCATTCTGGGGATCTGGTCCTAGGAGAGACACGATTGAAGCAATTATTGAAGATTTTAATGAAACCAATGATACAATTACTGTAGAATACGTGTACCAGCCTTGGGGAGATATCTGGACAAAGGCTCTGGCAGCAATTGCAGGTGGGAATGCACCTGATGTCATCGTTCAGGACATAAACAGTGTGCGTCAGCGAGCAGATGCTAATCAGGCAACTAATCTTCAGGCATTTATTGATGAAGAAGATATCTCTGGAGAGTTTTATCCTCAATTATGGGAGACAGTCCTGTTTGAAGATGAAGCATACGCTGTTCCGTTCAATACGGATACTCAGGTCCTTTTTTACAATCTCGATGCTTTTGAAGAGGCTGGACTGGACCCTGACAGTCCACCAGCAACGTGGGATGAACTGGAAGAAATGGCACGTGCACTTGATCAGGAATCAGGTGAGTCCTGGGAGCAGATTGGATTCTATCCAAGATGGAATATTGGTGCAGACGTCTGGACTTTGAATGCAGATGGCGGTACATCCTGGTTCGATGAAGAAGGCAACGTCGCTATCAATACACCCGAAAAAGTGGATGCACTCGAATGGATGCTCGATTGGCAGGATTACTACGGACGCGATACAATCACTCAGTATGAAGCTGAGTTCGGTTCTGGTGTAGCAGATCCGTTCATTTCAGGCCTGGTTGCTATGCGGGGCCAGAACATTAACTATTATACCAATTTACGCGAGAATGCACCGGATGATTTCAGATTTGGTGTTGCTCCTCTTCCGGAAAGAGAAGAAGGAAGTGGAAACTGGTCATGGGGAGGCGGATTCGTTCTGGAAATCCCGGAAAACACCTCTCATCCTGAAGAATCCTATGAATTCATCCGGTATCTGACGTCAACTGATGTTCAGGAAAGATTCGGTATGAACAGTTTTGACATTATGGCTAATGTGGAAGCCAACGAAAATCTTGCTGACAATACCGAACTGGATGAAAGAGCTCAGATGATTTATGATATGGCGAACCAGAATCTCGAACAGACTGTGATCACACCAGTGCCGCTTAATGCTCCTGATTATCTGTCGCTCGTCAATACGCAGATAGATGCTGCATTCCTGGGAGAAAAAACAGCTGAAGAAGCACTGGAAGACGCTCAGAATTCAGTTGAGAACTTAGTGGAACAGCATCAGTAAGTCAGTATAAGTTATCTTTTTTAATCGGTTAGAGAATGTAAGTGAAAAGGGATGGGCCTGCATCCCTTTTTAACTATGTTTGACAGGAGGGATGTCAATTATGAAAGCTGTTGAAGAACAGTCGCAGTTTAAAAAAGCTGTCAGTGAAGTCAGGCAGCTGAGAAAGAAAAAATGGTCGCCTAGTCAGAAAAAAGAAGCCATGTGGGGGCTGCTCTTTGTTTCTCCATTTATTATAGGTTTCCTTGGATTTATGTTTCTTCCGATGATGTTCTCATTTATAGGAAGTTTTACAAACTATAATATTACATCCCGCATGGATTTTATCGGACTCACTAATTTTAGACGCATGTTCACACAGGATGAGCTCTTCACTACGTCTTTATACAATACCGCGTACTATGTCATATTCAATGTACCACTTACTGCTATAGGCAGCGTATTTTTAGCGGTTTTACTTAATAGACAGATTAGAGGGATTCGACTCTTCAGAACAATATTTTATCTGCCTGCGGTCTTGTCTGGGGTCGCAGTTTATGTCCTGTGGATGCAGCTGCTGTCACCCTCAACTGGACTGATCAATACAATTCTCTCATGGGTAGGCATCAGCGGGCCCTCATGGCTTTTTGATCCTCAATGGACGAAACCTGCCTTGATTATCATGAGACTCTGGAGTGTGGGTGGCGCTATGCTTCTTTATCTTGCCACTTTACAAAATGTACCGAAGCAGTTATATGAATCTGCAGAAGTTGATGGGGCCGGTTTTACCCGTCAGTTCTTTCATATTACCCTGCCAATGATCACACCGATCATCTTTTATGATGTGGTGACCTCAACTATCGGGGCTTTCCAGATTTTCCAGGAAGCCTACGTTATGACTGAAGGAGGAACGGGCGGTCCGGCTAATTCTCTGCTATTTTACAATCTGCATATGTGGAATCAGGCATTTGTAGCCTACAACATGGGGTATGCTATGGCCATGTCGATGATTCTGTTCCTTATCGTTCTGACGTTAACATTTATTAACTTAAAACTAGCCCCAAGATGGGTTCACTACTAATCACTTGAACAGGTTTATTACAAGAAAGGAGGAAAGCTTATTGCTACCTCAAAAGCTGTACCGAGTGAAAAAACTAAGTCTCGGTTAAAATGGAACACTAATTACTTTAAAAGTAGAAAAAGACAGCAGTTTATAGGCAAATTAATCGTCTATGTACTGTTGATATCAGTGAGTCTGGTCCTTCTTGCGCCTTTAGGGTGGATGCTGAGTACATCGTTGAAACCAATGGAAGAGATCGTCAGGTTCCCTCCTACCATTATTCCTGAAACGTTTGAATGGGGGAACTATCTGCATACGATACAGGCGTTTCCATTCTTCAGATATATGCGAAACACCTTACTGATTACGACCTTTGTTGTTGCAGGTAACGTCCTGTCCAATTCATTTATAGCTTACGGTTTTGCGAAAATTGATTTCCCAGGCAAGAACATTTTGTTCGCTCTAGTATTAGCGACGATGATGGTGCCAGGATTTGTCACTATGATTCCACAATATATCTTATTTACTAGAATCGGATGGGTAGGAACATACCTGCCTCTGATCGTACCGTCCTTTTTCGGGAGTGCGTTTTTCATCTTCCTTATGAGGCAGTTTTATATGTCTGTCAGTAACGAGCTGATTGAGGCAGCTAAAATTGATGGAGCGAATCATCTGTATATCTGGAGCAGACTGATGCTGCCACTGACTAAACCGGCACTGATTACCGTTGGAATTATGTCTTTCAATGGAGCATGGAACGATTTTCTAGGTCCGCTGCTCTATATTACCCGCGAAGAGCGTTACACGTTGCAGATTGGGCTGCAGAGCTTTCAGAATCAGTCCACAACGCAATGGAATTATCTGATGGCCGGAGCTACGCTGGTCATGATTCCAACTGTTTTATTATTTTTCTTTGCACAGAAGTACTTCATTAGTGGGATGGATCTGACTGGGGGGACAAAAGGCTGATGGGTCACGACCAACATTCTTCGAACCATAAAGTGGAGGGTGACAAGTCTGCAATTGTTGTGTTTACTGAGTACTTTTCTTTTTTAGCTCTGATCAATCTTTTATGGCTGCTGGCGTCCATACTCATTGTTCCTGTCTTTGCCGCGACAGAAGCTGTCTTCCACTGTATTTCCAGAAAAATCAGCGGAAGCAGCTTCAAGCTTAAAGCAGAATTTGTTTCTTATCTTGAAACGAATATCTGGAGCAGCTATAAGAGAGGTGCGCCGTTCGCACTGCTGCTGATTATTCTAATTATAGATGCCATCATCGTCTTTCAGATGCCGCAGGAGCTTGCGCTCAGGTCTATTCTGCTGGGGGCTATTATCGTTCTAAGCATACTGTTCCTGTTTCTGTTCTTTTATTCATATGCAAGACTGGTCATAAGAGAAGAATCCTTAAAGGAGCGTTTAGTCCTTTCGCTAAGAAACACGATAAAATACCCCCATTACAGTTTAGGGTTACTGCTGATGATGGGAGTACAAGTCGGTCTGTCACTTTACTTTGTTCCATTGTTTTTCTTCTTTACTTTAAGTTTTCCTGCTTTCCTATTCATTTTTACGAATAAAAAGATTGAGGAAAAGAACCAGCGCAAGAAAGACAGCCATGTCCTATAAAAGAAGCACATCACCTTTCTATAAATGAAAGAATGATGTGCTTTTACTGTATGTGATTAGCATATTTTGAATTCAACGTTCCTGCAGACTAGGAGCGACTGTGTTCAAGAACGATTTTCCCTATAGTGTGTTCCGACTGGAGTAAAGTATAAGCTTCTTTTAATGTGTCCTCATTCATTCGATCAAAATGCTTGGACAAAGTAGAACTGATGAATCCTTGCTCGACCTGGTTTTTCAGTTCAGTTAAATATTCGTGCTGTCTGATCCAGTCATCAGTCTGGTAGACTGATCGGGTATACATCAGTTCAAAACTCATTGTCAGACTTTTAGCAAAAAATGGATGTGGTAAAGTTTCAGACAATGGAAGAAGTGAACAGATACGTCCTTGAGGCTTGACGATTTTAGCGGCTTCTTTGATATTTTCATCCGACTTGGCAGCCAGGAAGACGGCGTCGACAGTTGTGATGCCAAGTTGATCAAGCTGTTTCTGATAAGGTTTAGTGTGGTCGATCACGTGCTTGACTCCAAGCTTCTGTAGATATTTTGACGATTCTTCCCGCGATGCCGTACCGATGACCTTGAAGCCATAATTCAGAGCCAGTTGGGTGGCTATCGAGCCGACTCCACCTGCTGCTCCAGCGATCAGTAGAGTGATTTCAGAAGGATCTTCACTCATATCAAAGAGATTCAGACGATCATGAATGACTTCATAAGAGGTCAGAGCGGTCAGTGGTAGTGCAGCTGCTTCAGCGAAACTTAGATTTTTCGGTTTAAGACTGACCATCCGTTCGTCAATCTTATGATAGTCTGCCTGAGCCCCTTGGACGGTACTGGTACCTGGATAGAAGACGTCATCCCCTTCTTTAAAGAGAGTGACATCTGGTCCGATTGAAGTGACTGTCCCGGAGACATCTCTTCCAAGAATAGTGAACGAGTCGTCTGACGACTTTTTCATCCGGCGGGTTGCCAGGTCTGTCGGGTTGATCCCGACCGCTTTGACCTCGACCACGATTTCTCTGCCATGTGGTTCAGGTACAGGGCATTCCCGCTTTTCAAAAACTGGCAGATCCTGATCTTTCTGAGGATCAGTAAACCCATATGCGTACATTTTCTGTGACATGTTTTTCCTTCCTTTCTTCTTCTTTCATTCAGTCTACACCTAAAGCAAGGTCTTAACAAAGCAAATTGCATAAGACTGACTGATGGTTTTGATTTAAATGTTCGTAGATTTTAGTTAGAATAGAAACAGACACCATAAAAGTTCAGGAGCTGATTTACGTGACAAATTATATTGAAAATGCGATAAAGGTGTTTGAAAACAACTTTGCGCTGAAAAAAAACGAGAAAGTCGCTATCATTACAGATGACCGTATGAAGCAGGTAGCAATGCCGTTCTATGAAGCAGCCTGTATCAAAGGAAACGAAACCGTATTCCTGCAGTTTCCCGCTCATTATAAGTCAGGTGAAGAGCCGCCGGCCATTGTTGCTCAAGCCATGAAAGACGCAGATGTGGCATTGTGCGTGACGACGGCAAGTATCACACACACCCGTGCTAAGAAAGAAGCGGCTGCTGAAGGTACACGTATCGGAACCATGCCGGGTGTGACCCTGCCTATGCTTGAAAAAGGAGCGATCGAAGCGGATCCGCAAGTCGTGGAAGAACTGACTGCCCGTTATACGGCGCTGTTGGACAATGCAGAAGAAGTACGCATCGAAAAAGACGGAGAAGTCCTGAGCTTCTCTGTTGCTGGGAGAAAAGGGATACCGAGCACAGGAGTCTTCAGAGAAAAAGGCCAGGCTGGAAATGTGCCATCAGGTGAAGCTTTTATTGCGCCACTTGAACAGTCGGCTAATGGCAAGCTTGTTGTTGACGGGTCCATTGCTCAGATCGGAAAAGTGAAAGAGCCACTGACATTGACTTTAGAAAACGGGCGGCTGATCGATGCTACAGGCAGACAGGGTGAAGAACTGCTAGAGATTTTAGGAGACACCGATGGACGGATCATTGCTGAATTCGGAATCGGAACCAATCCTTCTGCACGCATTACAGGAGTCGTTCTGGAAGACGAAAAAGTTTATGGCACGATCCATATTGCGTTCGGCTCAAACAAGCCTTTTGGAGGAGTCACTGAAGCTGGTGTTCATATCGATTGTGTAGTTAAAGAGCCGACTGTCTGGATCGACGGCAAAAAAATGATGGAAAAAGGCAGTATGGTCGAATGAATCTAATTACTTATGTAGTACTCGAAAGGAAACGAGGGTGAGCAGATGAGTATGAACAGTCAGACAAAATTAAGACTAGCTCAGTTTTTTTCCTGGGCTATGGTCCTGTTCTGGATGGGTGTCATCTTCTGGTTCTCATCACAGCCTGCGGAAGAATCGGTCAGATGGAGTGTCGGGCTGATGGAACTGGGCGGAGAAATCATAACGAACTGGCAGTGGGTAGGCATTATATCAGTCATTTTCGTGTATCACATCTTTCTAATCTGGCTGGCAAAGATGGACTCCCATTTTAGTCTTAAAATCGTCCTGTTTGTTCTGTTCCTGATCATTAGTGTAGGTATTGCCTATTTCCTGTTCACTTTTGTCCGTCCAAGAGTCAGCCGTTTCGGCATATTTGAAATGAACCGATGGGTGATCCATCGCTACCTTAGAAAATATGCGCACTTCTTTGTGTATCTGTTTCTTGGCAGTTTTCTTATGAATGCTTTTACATTGTCAAATGTCAGGCCATGGCGAGCGTTCGGTCTCTCTCTAGTCATCTCTTTTCTTTATGCGATAACGGATGAACTGCATCAGTACTTCGTGCCTGGTAGACTGCCGCTCGTAATGGATGTGATCATTGATACGATTGGGGCTCTGGTAGGGATCGTCATCTACAGCACACTGAGGGCTTTGTTCAAATGGCGTAAAAGAAAGAGAAGGACCAGGACGAAAAAAAGATCCAACTGAGTTAGTGAAGTTTGGACAGAGCGACCTGAGATCTAATAATCTTTATCAAAAAATCCGGCATCCCGTCTCTGATATAGAGAGAGGGGGTGCCGGATTTTTTGTTTACATTCTGAGGGTGAAGAGTATCAACAGCTTCCTTATTCAGGATATAGAACAGTTCATTAAACGAGGAACTGCATCAATTTAAAGCTCGTTGGTTGAATCAAAATTTATGTCTAACAAAGCATCCTGTTTAAAATGGATTCCACTAAAATAAATCGAGCTGCTGTGGTCCGAGATAATCGAAGGATAAATTTAAGAGCTTCTGAAGTGTCTTAGCGTTCTGGGCGGCATGACCACCAGAATTATTATTGAAAATCACACAGACTTCCATCGACTGCTTAGACAACTGATCAATGATTTCTTTGAATTCCATCAGTTCCTCATCCGAATAGTTGTAAAGCGTCCGTTCAGCCCGCCAGTCCTTGACATTTTCTCCAAGCCAGCCCTCGTAGTTTCTGCCGTGAAGGCGAAGGACACTGAGTCTGGAGTGGGTACTTCTGATTACTTTAGGCACACTATTATTGGGAGTCTGGGGCTGATCAACAATGACGTTGGAGAACTCCAGAAGCTTCAGTAGTTCAAGTGTCCGTTCCTGATTGTTCTCGGAAAACCAGGACTGATTCCTGAATTCCACGGCAACCGGCAGATCGCGCATGTGACTGCGCACATACTTCAAGTAATTGACATGTTTACGTGTACAGTCAAAATAGGGTGGGAACTGAAAAAGAAAAGATTTGATCCGATTCTGTTCGATCATAGGACTGAATGCATCCAGGTAGGCATCAAAGACATCGTCCATCCGACTGAAATCGGGCTGGAAGGGTTTATGTAATGTCATCATATTGAATGCCTTTGGGAAAAAAGTGAATGATTCCGGCGTCTTATCGATCCAGTTCAGAATATTGGTTCTGGAAGGAATGGCATAGAAGCTCGTGTCGAGTTCAACCACTGGGAAATGACTGGCATAGTCCTCCAGTTTTCGTGAACGGTCACGTTGGATCAGTTCATGATCACTCCATCCGGTCAGAGCAATTGTTATCACGTCAGTTTTCGACCCTTTCTGTCTCATCGAGCTGTTCATCGATCACCTGGCGCAGAAGGTCATCAAATGCGTACTGCTGCTCATCAGCAAATGGGTTCAACGATTTCACTCGGCTTTTATTCATATTGCTTCGTCTCATTGCAGCTGATATATGGCGGCCGTCGACCAGTTTCTGAATGATTCTTTCTGTATATTCGTAGCCTTCGTGGTGCAGCACTCTGCACCTTTTAGGAAGAAGCATGGAGGCCAGTCCGTAATCCTGAGTGACTACAATATCATTGGGATAAGCCAGCTTCATGATTTTGAAGTCGGCCTGATCACAGCCTTTATCGACCCATATGCGTTCAATGCCATCGGGAAGTTCCTTTGTTGAATAGTGAGAAATACTTGAAACCAGCAGGACCTCGATCTGATAATTCTGCGCTTCTGCAATAATGGTTTCTTTTTTAGGGCATGCATCCGCATCTACTAAAATTTTCATGTACCAACGCCTCCTTTAAAATCAGTTTACCATATTCTCTGTAGAAAAAGGTAGCTCGACCCCATATGAATAAAGGATTAGAAGTCGTTCTATCTAAAAGTCAAATCACCTGGTTTTGTGTTGACATCGTTTACAAAAAAGACTACTCTTATGTCAATGAGGTTTGTTTACTAAGTCAACTAACATGACGAACAAACTTAAACACAAACATTCAGGAAAAGAGGCATAAAAGTGAACAAGACATCGCTCTTTATGAAGGGCTGGACATTTGCGAAAGTAGAAGGGACCGACCATGTTAAACCGACGAGCTTTTTGCCGGTAGAACTGCCCCATGACTGGCTGATTGAGGATACTGCTGATCTATATCAGAATAGTGTGGGCTGGTACAGGAATGAAGTTGAATATAACGGTGAACATAGACATGTAAGTCTGCGATTTGATGGTGTCTACATGAACTCGACACTTTATATTAACGGAAAAGAAGCAGGTCGATGGGCTTACGGCTATTCTGCGTTCGAATTTGAGATAACGGATTTTCTTGAAGAAGGGTCAAACCTTATAGAATTAAAGGTTGTGCATGAAGCACCTAACAGTCGCTGGTACTCCGGTGCAGGCATTTACCGAAATGTCTGGCTGATTACCAGGGGTCCGGAATACATACCCACAAATGGTATTTATGTATCGACAACAAAGAAGAATGGCACATATGCGATTGAAGTCGATACTGATATTGTAAGGGAGGGGCATCAGTCAGAATCGCTGATACTGACACATAAACTAGTCAGGGATGGAGAGGTTCATAGTGAACTGTCTGAAGATGTTTATGAATCGGGGACCCTATCGCTGGAGGAAAATGATCTCTCTGTAGAGGAATGGTCTCCGGAACAGCCGGAGTTATATACTCTGGAAACGATTCTTCAATATAAAGGCTCGGATGAAGTGATTGAACAGCGCAGTCAGAAGGTTGGATTCAAAACGATCGAATTGCTGCCGGATAAAGGGTTATATCTTAACGGCAGGCATTATAAAATCAAAGGATTCTGTGAGCACCACGATTTGGGAGCGTTAGGAGCCGCCTTTAATCCTGCAGCGATGCGCTATCGTCTGAAATTGTTTAAAGACATGGGAGTCAATGCGATTCGTACGTCACACAACATGCCGGCCAAAGAGCTGATGGAACTGGCAGATGACATGGGTTTTCTAATTGCGTCTGAATCGTTCGATATGTGGGAACGGTCAAAAACGACTTATGATTACGCACGATTTTTCAAAGATTGGGCCTATAAAGATGTCAGAAGCTGGGTGCTCCGTGACCGCAATCATGTGAGTCTGTTGCTCTGGACTATCGGAAATGAAATATACGACACCCATGCCGATAAGAGGGGCGCAGAGCTGACCCGTCAGCTGAAAAGCTGGGTCGAAACATTTGATCCGAAGGGAAATGCCCGTGTGACTCTGGGATCGAATTACATGCCGTGGGAAAATGCTCAGCAGTGTGCAGATATCGTCAAAATCGCAGGGTATAACTATGGTGAGAAATATTATGATGATCACCACGAAGAACATCCGGACTGGGTCATTTATGGAAGTGAGACCGGATCCGTTGTTCAAAGCCGGGGCATCTATCATTTTCCATATCAGCAGTCGGTACTGGCTGATGATGACGAGCAGTGTTCATCGCTGGGCAACAGCTCGACCAGCTGGGGAGCAAAATCTCCTGAGGTGATCCTGACCGGTGAGAGGGACCGTCCCTATTCCATGGGACAATTTGTGTGGACCGGCTTCGACTATATCGGTGAACCGACCCCTTATCATACAAAGAATGCCTATTTCGGTCAAATCGATACGGCTAATTTTCCTAAGGACTCATACTATATCTATCAGTCGGCCTGGACGGAATTCAAGGACAAACCTGTGCTTCATCTGTTTCCATACTGGGACTTCAACATTGGACAGACGATTGATGTCAGAGTGGCGACCAATGCCCCGAGAGTCGAGCTGTTTTTAAATGACCGGAAAATTGGAGAGAGAGAAATCGATCACAGCAAGGACAAAGGTATTACTCCGACCTGGCAGGTATCGTATGAACAAGGAGAACTGAAGGCGGTTGCGTATGATC
Organism: Alkalibacterium pelagium; assembly: GCF_900109325.1. Classification (GTDB taxonomy): domain Bacteria; phylum Bacillota; class Bacilli; order Lactobacillales; family Carnobacteriaceae_A; genus Alkalibacterium; species Alkalibacterium pelagium. The sequence goes on along the minus strand of NZ_FNZU01000003.1, from coordinate 93,070 downwards.
ATGAAGGGAATGTGGTGCTCGAACAGAGCCGGCACTCCTTTAAGGATACAGCCAGACTCACACTTGAAGCAGACAAACCAGCTCTTGAAGCTAATGCGAGAGATCTTATTTTTGTAGCTGTGTCGGCCGAAGATGAGGACGGTCACCCCGTTGACAATGCGACTGACCGAGTGATGCTTACAGTAACAGGAGCCGGACGACTGGTCGGTTTCGACAATGGGGACAGTACAGATTATGATCAGTATAAGGGCCGGTCCAGACGCCTGTTCAGTGGAAAAGCTATGGCAGTAATCCAGGCTACTGATGAAACAGGAGCAATTCATATCAAGGCAGAAGCAGAAGGCGTTCAGACAGCAGAGCTGGACTTGACTGCAGTCGAAGCCTCTGGTCCTGTTGAGCATGAAGTATTGGCACAGAACACAGAGCGTCCAGTTAATACAGGTCAGACAAGAGAAATTCCGATCAGGAAAATCGAACTGATCAGCGACGGCGGACGCAAACTGACTCCGGAGCGTCCATCAGTAACTGTAAAGGCTGTCCTGCATCCGTCGAGCACGACTTATTCAGACATTCAGTGGAGTGTCGTAAACGATGCTGGCGTAGAAGCAGGCAATGTGCGGCTGATTGCTGATGAAGACAAGGCAACAGTGGAAGCCAGAGGGGACGGGACATTCAGAGTAAGGTGTACGACTCAGAATGGAACAGGTAAAATCAGACTGATCTCGGAACTTGACATGACAGTTGAAGGAATAGGAACAGCCTACAAGAATCCATATGCTCTAATATCCGGTTCTCTCTATGATGACTCGGAAGGCGATGTATCCAACGGGAATGAGCGAGGTGTCGCGACGGGTCGACTGGGAGAGACGATCGTCGGCTACCATGAGATCGATTTCGGCCGGTACGGTTCAGATACGATTACACTTCCTGTGTTTGCGTTAAGCGATGAGGCGTACGTCATAGACATCTGGGAAGGGCATCCTAAGGAAGTAGGCAGCACTCATCTGCTGGATGCTCACTATCAGAAAGAGTCAAAATGGAATGTCTACCAGGAAGAAACGTATAAATTGAAGAAGCGCCTCAAGGGCATTACAGCACTATATTTTGTCATGCACGCAAAAGTTCACTTGAAAGGGTTCTACTTTAAGAAGCACGACCGTGCATTTAGTTACAACTCAGCTTTGGATGCCGATCACATATATGGCGATGCCTTTAACAGAACTGATTCTCTAGTTACTGATATCGGGAATAACGTGTCTCTGGTATTCGAAGACATGGATTTAAGCGATAAAAGGGCCAGTCAAATCAGACTAAGAGGGCATTCGCCTATCGACTTGAATACGATCCATGTTCGTTTTGAATCAGAAGACGGAGAGTCAGTGAATCAGGTCGTTGAGTTCACAGAGACGACTGAAGTGACCGATAAAGTGTTCGATCTGGACCCGATTGAAGGAGAGGGCACGCTGACTTTTGTTTTCCTTCCGGGAAGTCAGTTTGATTTTGAAGGCTTTCAGTTATTATCATAATAAAAAATGAGGAGAGAATAAGATGAAGTTATCGAATGAAGGGTTGAGCAATAAGTCACAGTGGGAAGAGAAAGGGTATGCTGTACCTGCATATGAGAGGGCAGCTGTCACCGAGGCAACAAAAGCAGAGCCAGTATGGCTGCACTTGGGAGCAGGCAATATATTCCGTGCATTCCCGGCTATGCTGAATCACCGCTTACTGAATGAAGGAAAAATGGATAAGGGAATCATTGTCGGGGAAGGCTTCGATTATGAAATCATTGAAAAAGCGTACAGACCCTTTAATGAATTGAGCTTACTTGTCACATTGAAAGCTGACGGTTCAGTTGATAAGACTGTCGTCGGGTCGGTCATCGAATCACTGAAGATGGACAGCAGCAACGAAGAAGAGTTCTCCCGTCTGAAGGATATCTTTACGGCTTCTTCTCTACAGATGGTAAGTTTTACTATCACAGAAAAAGGGTACAGCCTGGTGAATGCCCGGGGAGAAGTTATGCCGGATGTTCAGGAGGACTTTAAAAACGGTCCAAAACAGCCAGTGAGCTATATGGGTAAACTGACTGCCTTATTATACGAACGCTACAAGAAGTCAGCTGATCCTATTGCTTTAGTCTCAATGGACAATGCCTCTCATAATGGTGCGCTGCTGCAGCAGACCGTTACTGAATTTGTTGATGTCTGGTCTAAAGAAGGACTGGTTGATGACGGATTCAGGGACTATGTCGGAGATTCTACTAAAGTAGCTTTCCCTTGGAGCATGATCGATAAAATTACGCCACGACCGGACAGCGATGTACAGGAGATTCTTAAAAAAGAAGGATTTGAAGACACAGAGACAATCATTACTTCCAGACATACCTATACAGCACCTTTTGTCAATGCGGAAGAAGCGGAATATCTCGTCATCGAAGATACGTTTCCTAATGGACGTCCGCCTCTCGAAGAAGCAGGCGTCATTTTCACTGACCGCGAAACTGTAGACAAGGCTGAAACAATGAAAGTAACGACTTGTCTAAACCCTCTGCATACAGCTTTGGCAATCTATGGCTGTCTATTGGGGCACACATCGATTCATGAAGAAATGAAGGATGACGAACTGACTGCACTGATCGAGAAAATCGGGTACCAGGAAGGATTGCCAGTAGTTGTGGATCCTAAAATCCTTGATCCTGAAGCCTTCATTGATGAAGTCATTAATGTCAGATTCCCTAACCCGTTTATGCCAGATACTCCTCAACGTATAGCAACAGATACGTCACAGAAGCTGTCCATACGCTACGGAAAAACGATTCAATCTTATCTTGCTTCTGAAGATAAAGATGTATCCGAACTGACTTTCATCCCGTTAGTCCTTGCAGGCTGGCTGCGTTACCTGATGCAGGTGGATGACAAGGGCGAGCAGATGGAATTAAGCCCGGATCCGTTACTTGAAGAACTGACACCAGTCATTGGAACAATTAAACTGGGAGACGATAACAGAGACCAGATCGCTGATATCGTCAGACCGATTCTGAGTCGATCAGACATCTTCGCGGTCGATCTGTATGAAGCGGGACTGGCTGACAAAGTTGTGAACTACCTGGTTGAGCTTATTGAAAAACCAGGAGCAGTCAGAGATACCCTGAAACGCGCTTTAAGCTAAGAAGAGAATAAATCAAAAGAACAGCGAGGGGAGATTCATCCCGTACGCTGTTCTTTTTTGTCAGTAACTAACTGGCACTCTTAATTTATGAGGTAATCTAATCTGATTTCATCTCATCTAATCGAGTAAAGCGCCTTATGCTGTTCTGTCTCGAAACGAGCATACCTCTGAAAATATCATCTAGCTTCATTTTAATCAATGAATCACCAGATGATCTACCTTTATACGAGTATTATCTGAACTATGAGTCCCTCATTCTCTGATAAGGTATAACTAGACGCTGTCTAGTTACATTTTATTCTTTAAGATCTTGAAAAAATGCTATTAGAAGGGCTGTAGTTATAGTTTGTGCTGATATCAGAAAGAAGAACTATAACCAGAGGCTCTCTAGCTGTAAATTGAAATCAAACTGATTAATAAACTGTCGTTAGAAATTGTCTAACGATAGTTTAGGGGTGTCGCATCGTGATGAAGTATCATTAAAACACAACCTAGTGACAGATCAGCTCATCCAGAGAGGCCGAAACTGCCACTACACACACTTATAATAAAATATATCACCTGCCGAAGCTGCTCAGTTATTAAGACGGGTAGTTTCTGAAATAGTTAATCAGAGAAATGCTCCCAGAACAAACCAAAAGACTATAAAGAAGAGGCCGATGCTCAGCAGCCGGCCTCTTACATATGTAGTGAGAGAAGCATGACGACTTTCGCTCACACTTCCATTACTTTTTCCATATTCAAACTGAATTCTACGTTATCAACGTGAAGATATGACTGCAAGTTCATGACTGTGGCACCGTATAGACTGGCTTTTCTTCCCAGAATGGACTGCTTCAAAGGCACATTCTTGTAGATCGTCATGCTCAAGTAATGCTGAAGCAGACTGATCAGCTCGGGTATTTCTTCCAGAATTTCAGAATTGATGTAGACGACTTCCGGATCGTAGTTCCCGATCACGTTCATCAGACCGATTCCGAAATCTTTAGCGAACTGCAGAATCAAGTTCAAAGTGGATGAGTCTTTCTGATGATAAGACTCAACAAGATCTTCAAAGGTAAGCGAAGGATTGCCTTTAAGCAGCTGATATTTTCGTACGATTGCTTTTGTAGAACAGTACTGCTCTAAACAGCCCTGATTACCACAGGGACAATTTGTTCCATTAGGGTAGAGGACCGTGTGTCCAACTTCTCCGCTGCGCCCTTTATTACCTCTATGGAGCTTGCCGTCCAGTATGATTCCGGCACCGATTCCGGTATGTGCGCTGAAGGAAATGATGCTTTTGTGCTCATTGTCAAAAGCTGCTTCTGCAAGGGCGGACAGATTCGCTTCATTTTCGATGTGAACAGGGAGATCGATCCGTTCTTCCAGTTCAGCGACCAGATCGATTTCATCCAGATCAAAATAAGGAGTAAACTCGATTTTGTTGTCATAAACAATACCGTGAATAGATACGGTCACACCGATGATGCCGAATGGGCATTCATCCATAGTGTTTTTTGCGTGGTCAACAACAGAAGCGATCGTGTCGACAATATTATCTTTATTCATTTCTTTTCCTTCAGTTGTGTAGTCAATCTTTTCACCATCGAGATATGTGATCAGATAACTGATCCGGTCGTAACGGACATCAAAACTGATCGATACACCGGCTTTTTTATTTACTGTGAGAAGAATAGGGCGCCGACCGCCTGAAGACGTACTTTTACCAGGACCGATCTCAATGACATAATTGTCATCGATGAGACGCCTTACGATTTCAGATACCGTTGCCTTGTTCAAACCAGTTAGTTCAGAGATCATCGCGCGGGAAATTTCCGGCCGGTTAATGATCTCTGAAAGTACCAGTATACTGTTATTCTCTCTTATTGAACTTTTTATCCTAAACATGACTGTTCCTCGTTTCTATATTTACGTGTAATCCTTCTATATCAAGGTTTTATATGCGAATGAGTTAAGTGATTGACAATGTTTGGTCATAAAATCAAAAAACTATCTGGAAGCGCTTGACATCAAAATCAAGTTTCGCTATAGTTATTACAGAAGTTAGTTAATTCAACTAACAAACTATCGATACACCAAGTGTATCATATCTTACAAAATAAAAAAACATAAAATGTAAAGGTTTTCTTTCTTTTCATGTTACAGTATCATTCGAAAAAAAGGAAGCTCGAAACAAATGATTTTTTTTGTTAGATTTGTTAGCGGTAACTAAATGTATTTAAAAGGGGATTGAGCATGACTACTAAACTTGACTTCGATGAAAGCTGGTTGTCGCCAGACACATTGAAAGCATGGCCATTTAGTACTATTGAAATCGATGGGGCTGCCCATCTTGAAAAAACACTGGAAAAAGAGTTTCTTCTATATAAAGAATCATTTGAAGCAGGCGATCACACGTTGAGCTTTAAGGTCACTGAAGATGATTCTATCATATTAGATGGATTTAAAATAGAACAAAAAGAAAATGCGGTAACTGTTACCGCGAACAAGCCTGAAGGTCTGATGTACGGATTCTTCCATCTAATCAGAGCCTACCAGCAAAATGCACAGCCAGAACTTGCAGTAACGTCTAATCCTAAGAATAAGATTCGAATGATCAATCATTGGGACAATTTCGACGGATCTGTTGAAAGAGGGTATGCAGGCCGCTCACTGTTCTTCAGTAATAATGAATTCAGACTGCAGGATGAACGGTTTGCCCAATATGCAAAAATGCTTGCTTCTGTAGGTATTAATGCTTTGACTATCAATAACGTAAATGTACATCAGAAAGAAAGCTACTTCATTACTGATTCTTTCATAAGAGATGTCAAGCATCTGGCTGAGATCTTCAGATCATATGGACTGACTCTGTTCCTCAGTGTGAACTATGCAGCACCGATGGAAGTGGACTGGACAGATACTGCAGATCCACTAGATGAGAAAGTCAGAGCATTCTGGAAAGATACTGCTGAACTGATTTATGAGCACATCCCATACTTCGGCGGATTTGTTGTTAAAGCGGATTCAGAAAACCGCCCTGGACCATTTACTTATGGACGTACACACGCTGATGGAGCGAACATGCTTGCTGAAGCACTTGAGCCATTCGGTGGAACTGTCTTCTGGAGATGCTTCGTCTATGACAATCATCAGGACTGGCGTGACCGTTCAACCGACCGTGCACGAGCTGCATATGATCATTATGCACCGATGGATGGTGACTTTGCGGATAATGTCGTTCTTCAGATCAAGAACGGACCAATGGACTTCCAAGTAAGAGAAGCTGTTTCGCCACTGTTTGGAGCTTTGAAACAGACTAATCAGGTACTGGAATTCCAGATTGCACAAGAGTATACAGGCCAGCAGAAACATATCTGTTATCTTATCCCGATGTGGAAAGAAGTGCTTGACTTCGACACCTATGCAGATGGACCGGGAACTACGGTGCAGGACGTTCTTGTGAGTTATCCACAGAACCCTGAGCGTAACGGCATTACTGCTGTAGTCAATACAGGCATGGATGAGAACTGGACCGGACATAAATTATCTCAAGCTAATTTGTTTGGTTATGGACGACTGATCTGGGACTCAAGCCTTTCATCTGAAGAGATTGCAGAAGAATGGATCGAAGCCACCTATTCTCTTTCTGAAAAAGGGAAAAAGACCTTACTTGATATACTAATATCCAGCTGGGATACATATGAGAAGTATACCTCTCCATTAGGTATCGGATGGATGGTTCAGCCGAATCATCACTACGGACCAAATATTGACGGATACGAATATGATATGTGGGGCACCTATCACTTTTCAGATCGAGATGGACTTGGAGTGGACCGTACAGTAGCTTCGGGTACTGGATACACAAGACAGTACTACGATGAAAATTATGCTATGTACGAAAATGTCGACACATGTCCGGAGGAACTGCTTCTATTCTTCCATCATCTGCCATACAGCTACAAGCTTAAAACAGGGAAAACAATTATCCAGCACATCTACGATACTCATTTCGAAGGATTTGATAAGGTAGAAGCGTATCAGGAGCAGTGGGAGACACTGAAAGATGAGATAGATGAGGCATCCTACCTTAATGTAAAAGAACGTCTGGAAGAACAGCGCCGAAGTGCTAGAGAATGGCGTGACCAGGTCAATACGTACTATTACCGTAAATCCGGTGTCGAGGATGCAAAAGGAAGAAAAATCTACAAGTGAGAATTTTGAAATTAGTTGGGGGCCTGGCCCCCGACAATATAAAGGGTAGGATGTAAGAAGGGGGAAATGGAATGAAAACAACATTCCGCTGGTATGGTGAGGGGAACGACACGATATCGCTTTCAGATATTCGTCAGATTCCTTCAATGCATTCTGTAGTCTGGGCGCTTCATGATCTTCAGCCGGGCGTTGTCTGGCCAGTCGATCGCATTCAGGAAGTGAAAGATCAGGCAGCAGAGTACAACCTGGGAATCGATGTTGTGGAATCAGTTAATATCCACGAATCGATTAAGCTGGGGACGCCAGACAGAGAAGAATATATTGAGAATTACAAAAAGACTTTACGAAACTTAGGTAAAGTTGGCGGAGTAAAAGTCGTCTGTTACAACTTCATGCCAGTCTTTGACTGGGTGAGAACAGACATGGCTAAAGCGCTGGAAGACGGGTCGACTGCACTGTTTTATGAAGTCGATAAGATCGAAGGGGTCGATCCATATGAACTGGTTGAAAACGTAAAGAATTCTTCCAGAGGAATGACTTTGCCAGGCTGGGAGCCTGAGAGACTCGAAAAGATCGAAGAATTATTTAAAGCCTATGAAAATGTATCAGAAGATAATCTTTTCGACAATCTGGCTTACTTCCTGAAAGAAATTGTTCCTGTGGCAGAAGAAAATGGGATCAAAATGGCTATCCATCCGGATGACCCGCCTTATCCTGTATTCAATCTTCCTAGAATAGTCCGAAGCAAAGAAAATCTTCAGAAAATCGTGGACATTATTGACAGCCCTTCCAATGGACTGACATTATGCAGTGGAGCTTTAGGTTCCAACCCAGATAATGATGTCCCTAATATGATCAGGACGTTTAAAGACCGTATTCCTTTTGCTCATATTCGTAATGTTAAAGTATTCGAGAATGGTGATTTCATCGAAACGTCTCACAGAGAACAGGATGGATCCGTTCCAATACTGGAAATTATGAAAGCGTATCATGAAATCGGCTTCGAAGGTTATATGCGTCCGGACCACGGCAGACATTTATGGGGAGAAGAAAGTAGACCGGGTTATGGCTTGTACGACCGGGCTCTTGGAATCATGTATATGATTGGTGCATGGGACATGCTTGAAAAACTAAAAAGAGAATCGAAGGAATAAGAAGTGTTGTTTATGAATTATTGTCAATGATGAAAGAGTTTTTTTGAATAAGAAGGAGGAATCCCAGTGGAAATAGATAGCCAAGTACCAGGCGGAGAAACAGGACGCATTGGTAATAACCCAGAAACTGGTATAGCGTCTGCCCAAGGCGCAATGAGTGTAGAAGAATACCAGGAGAAACTGAAACGAACAGAAGTATCAAAATTTGAATCTGTAAGAAAATCACTTAGAAAAGACTGGCAGCTTTATACATTCCTTATCCTGCCTGTTGTCTACCTGATTGTATTCCAGTACCTGCCTATGATCGGTAATGTCATTGCTTTCAGACGTTTTGTACCAGGTGGAAGCATGCTTGGTCAGGAATTTGTTGGACTGCGTTACTTCGAAATGTTCTGGAATGACCGAACATTCTGGAGAGTATTCCGTAACACCTTGACAATTGGGGGATACACATTACTATTTAACTTCCCGATCCCGATTATATTTGCCTTACTTCTAAATGAAGTTAAAAGTATCAAATTCAAACGTTTCGTACAAACAGCATCCTATCTGCCGCACTTTATCTCAATGGTTATCGTAGCTGGTATGATCATGGAAATGCTGTCAGCAAGTGGTATCGTCAACCAAGTTATCGAATGGTTCGGTGGAAACCCAACAATCTTCCTGCAGCGTGCAGAATGGTTCCGTACGATTTATGTCGGGTCTGAAATCTGGCAGCGTACAGGTTGGGGAGCAATTCTTTACCTTGCTGCACTGACTAATATCGATCCTAACTTATACGAAGCTGCTGCAATCGATGGGGCAGGTCGTCTGAAACAGACATGGCACGTTACCCTTCCAGGAATCATGCCAACAATCATTACTTTGCTGATTCTGAATATTGGTAACTTCATGAACGTCGGGTTTGAGAAAGTATTCCTGCTTTACAACCCGCTGACATATGAAACAGGGGACGTTATCTCAACTTACCTGTATCGTATCGGACTGGGAAGTGCAAACTTCTCATATGCAACAGCTATCGGTCTGGCACAAGCTGTTATCGGATTCATCCTGGTAATGGGCGCAAACTTGCTGTCCAGAAAACTGACTAATAGAAGTCTTTGGTAAAAGGAGGGAAAACACATGCATTTAAATGATACTAAGGGATATAAAATATTTAGAGTAGTTAACATCATTGTAATGATTCTCATCGTCATTGCTACGTTTCTTCCGTTCGTGAATATCGTGGCACAGTCTTTCAGTAGTGAAAGATATATCACAGCAGGTGAAGTTTTCCTTCTACCTCGTGGATTCAACGTAGACACTTATCGTGCTGTACTTCAGAACCAGCGTTTCTGGATCCATTATAGAAATACGATTGTGTATACTGTAGTCGGTGTGGCTATCGCTATGTTCCTGACTACACTGCTAGCTTACGTTCTATCTAAACCTAAAACTCGATTAAAAGGTAAAGGTTTCTGGGTAGGCTTTGCAGTATTCACTATGTTCTTTGCAGGTGGGATCATCCCGACTTATATCGTATATAACAATACACTTAACATTACTAATACAATGTGGGCTGTCGTATTCCCACTGGCATTGAGTATCTACAACATGCTGATCATGAAGGCTTTCTTTGAAAATCTTCCGACAGCTCTTGAAGAAGCTGCATCGATCGATGGCATGTCGACTTATGGCATATTCTTGAAGATCATTCTTCCATTGTCTAAACCAATCTTGGCGACAATGACTCTGTTCTATGCCGTTGCTTACTGGAACGCTTGGTTCCAGGCATTCATGTTCCTTAATGAATGGACATTATTCCCAGTTACATTGTTCCTTAGAAACCTGATTTCTGGAGCTACAGCTACTGGTGAGGCTGCAGCTGCTGAAGCTGGAAGCACACAAATTGCTTCAAACGTTCGTTCCGTTGCAATGTTCCTGACTGTACTTCCGATCATCATGGTTTACCCGTTCGTACAGAAATACTTTGTTAGTGGAATTATGTTAGGATCTGTTAAAGAGTAAGGTATCAATCAACCTGGGAGCTGTTCTGCTTCCAGGTTGACTAAATACTTATTATGTAAACGCTTGACAGAAAGGCCCTGAAAATAAATAGCAGCAAGCCGTCCATGATGAGATAAGGGCTGGTGCACAACTATTAGACATGCTGAAGAGCCTATATAATGCTCAACAGTCACGGCATGTGTTGCTGACATTCGATGTAGTGTCAGAGAGGGGGATGTCCTTAGTTATTTATTCTATAAATTGATATACTACCGTACAAGATTAACTATAAGCTTTATAATTTAAGGAGGAAAAAAATGGGTTCATCACTTAAGAAAAAATTATTAGCTGGTTTAACTCTTTCGACTGCAACATTACTGATTGCATGTGGAGGAGACAATGGTGGAGACACTGACAATGGTAATGGAACAAACGATGGTGGCGAAAGCGAAGTTACAGAGGACGAACTGGGATCAGAACATGCCATGGAAGATTTTAGTGCTGGGGATACATTCTATTCAGAAGAGCCTCTGGAATTCTCATTCCTTTATCGTGATCATCCTAACTATCCGATCGATCCGGATTGGACATTCTATGAAGTACTGGAAGAAACAACAAATGTTACATTTGATAATGTAGTCGTTCCTCTATCTGACTTTGCTGAAAGACGTTCCGTACTTATAGCAGCAGGTGACGCACCGGATATTATTTCCAACACATACCCTGGAGATGAGTCTCAGTTTGTAGCTTCAGGAGCGATCCTGCCGATTTCAGACTATGTACATCTGATGCCTCACTTATCTCAAAGAATTGAACAATGGGATCTGGAAGATGAGCTGGATCTGAACCGTCAGGAAGATGGAAAATACTATATGCTTCCTGGTATTGAAGAAAACGTCCGTCACGACTATACATTAATGATCAACAGAACTGTCTTCGAAGAGTATGGTATAGAAGATCCTAATTCATGGGACGAACTGAGAGATGCTCTTGAAGTCCTTCGTGATGAAACCGGGAATGTTCCTTTCTCAGATCAGTGGGAAGGAAATGCACTGCTTAACTACGCTGCACCTTCATTCGGTACTGTAGCTGGATGGGGCTTCGGCGGAGGTGTAGTCTTCGATGAAGACGCAGATGAATTTAGATACGCACCTATGGAAGACGGATACCGTAACATGGTTGAATACTTCTCAGGCCTGGTTGAAGACGGTCTGATGGATCCTGAGTCATTCACACAAGAAGACGAAACTGCACAGAATTCGTTTAACAACCTGAACTCTTATGTCATTTCTGCAAACTCCCAGACTGTTATTGGTCAAAGAGAATCAATGGCTGAGCTTCATGGTGAAGGCGAATATGAAATCGGAAAAATCGTTTCACCTGAAGGACCAGAAGGACCTTACGTTGGAGGAAGCCGCTTCGTTGCTGGATTCATGCTTCGTGCTGACGTAGCTGAACGTGATGACTTCCTTGCTTTACTGCAGTTCGTTGACTGGCTTTACTATAGTGACGAAGGAAACAATCTAGCTTGGTGGGGTGTAGAAGGTGAACATTATGAGCGCACTGACGAAGTTGCAGGTGGATATATGCCTCTAGATCCTATAACCTATTTAGGATTAAATCCTGATGGAACTGAGCATCTGCAGGAAGATCATGGTTTCCGTAATGGAATCATTGCATCCGGTGGACCTCAGGATCTTCTGCAGTCTGTAATGGATGAAGAAGAAATCGACTTCCAGGAAGCTACAAATGAATCACGTGAAGTTATTCCTACACAGCCGCCATATCCGCTGACTGCTGCAGATCAGGAACAGCTTTCACTGATTGGAACACCTCTACAGGATACTACAGAAACATATACACTACGTTTCATTACTGGACAATATGATCTTGACCGCTGGGATGAATTCATGGCTGATCTGGAAAACCAGAACGTAGATCAGTACCTTGATATCATCAACAATGCGTATCAGGATTTCCAGGAAACTTTATCTGAATAATTTTATCTGATGGAGTGAACAGGATAGAAACTATGTACAGCTAAGACCGTGTACAGGTTTCAGGACAAAGGTTGCCTTCTGAATACAGGTGGAGCGTATGCATCAGCATATCGATTCGCTTTAAAGAGCCTATCTGCATGACCTTTATTGTAGATAGGACCTGTTCAGAAGGGGACCTTCTGTCTGTTTACATAGTTATTAATATAATTAGTTGCTTATAACCGTGACAATAGACACTCAAGCTAATTTTGTTATATTAATTTTTTTGTGATGGATGACAATGTCGTCTGAAAACGGTATAATAAAGAAGTGTCAGCTATGTATGCGCTCCAATTACTGGTGCGGTTATAAGCAGCTGTTCATAGTGGCGAAGTAATCGATGTGAATCCAGCCATCAACTGATGGGGACAGATTCATGTCATGAGAGGACGTTAGTTATGTCAGACGAATTCAATAATGATATAGGAAACAAGAGGCTGTATAAGATAGCTCAGAACATTTCCTGGTTCCTGATATCAACATTATGGTTCAATCTAAATTTTATCCCTTTATTTTTCTTCTTTCTCTTTGTAGAGCCGACACTGGCCAATATTGTCTGGTATCTGATCGGGATCATTCCCCTTGGGCCGGCAATTGGAGCGATGCTTGGATCGACGCATCAGGTGATTGAAAATGAAGATTTTTCAGAGCCGGGGAGAGATTTCAGGAAATATTATCGGGTCAATTTGATGGACTCATTGAAGATCTGGCTGCCGTTTCTGGTAGTTGTCTATCTCTTCTCCGTCAATATCAATTATTATCTGGCACTTGCTGATAATACATTGTTCCTGTTAGGGTACTTTTTCATTTTTCTGACGATCGTACTTATTTTGTATCTGATCCCAGTTTTTCTGATACAAACCAAATTTTCATTCCGGTATAAAGATTTACTTAGACTGGGCTGGTACTATTTCTTCATTAAAATGAAACTTACATTTGGTAACTTTTTCGTGATATTCATTCTAGCTTTTTTATTGCTGGTCACGACTGAATGGTTACTGCTCGCACTCCCAGCTGTTCTATCTTATCTATGGACATTGTATAACTACAGTATAGTAAGAGATGTCAGAACTAATTTTGTTAAAGATAAAGAATAATGCATTCTTTAAATAAAAACTACACAGGAGGCTGTCAATATGTCAACAATTCAAAATCCGGTACTTAAAGGATTTAATCCAGATCCAAGCATGTTAAGAGTGGGGGACGATTTTTATATCGCCGTATCCACATTCGAATGGTTCCCGGGAGTCGTCATTTATCACTCAAGAGACATGGTAAACTGGCGCCAGGTGGCTCGTCCGCTTAATAGAGTGGAACTGCTTGATATGAAAGGTAATCCGGATTCAGGCGGCGTATGGGCCCCTCAATTAAGTTACGCTGACGGACAATTCTACCTGATCTTCTCTGATGTTAAAGTAACTGGTGGAATTTATAAGGACGTTACAAACTATCTGACTACTTGCGAAACGATCGACGGTGAATGGAGCGATCCGGTATTCATGAACCAGTCCGGTTTTGATCCGTCTCTATTCCATGATGAAGATGGACGCAAATGGTTCGTCAACATGGTCTGGGATCACCGAAACGGGAAACACGACTTTGGAGGAATTGTCCTTCAGGAATATAATCACGATGAGAAGAAACTGGTCGGTGACCGTAAAATCATTTACAAAGGAACAGATGTCGGTCTGACCGAAGCCCCTCACTTATACAAATTTGATGATTACTATTACCTGCTTACAGCAGAAGGTGGAACAATGTATGACCACCATGCAACGCTTGCACGTTCTAAAAATCTGGAAGGTCCTTATGAAACACATCCGGACAATCCGCTGATTTCATCATGGGGACACCCTCGTCTGGCTCTTCAAAAAGCTGGGCATGCCTCTATCGTCAATACTAAAAACGGAGAGTGGTACCTGGCTCACCTGACAGCTCGGCCGACTAAAGCGCCTGGAGATGTTTTACTGATGGATCGAGGATACAGCCAGCTTGGTCGTGAAACAGCCATCCAGAAACTGGAATGGAAAGACGGTTGGCCATATGTTGTAGATGGCAACTATCCTAAAGTAGCAGTAGAAGGTCCTGACGTACCTGAGCATAAATGGGATGCAGACTTCCCTGTCGTCGATCAGTTTGATTCAGAAGAGCTGGGTGGACAGTGGCAGACACTGCGTATTCCGTATACTCAGTTCGCATCATTGACAGACAAGCCAGGAAACTTACGTCTATATGGAGCTGGTGGATTCTCAAACCTGCACAAACAGGCACTCGTAGCTCGTCGCTGGCAGGCATTCGAGTTCGAAGCTGAAACCAAAGTTTCCTTCGATCCAGTCACATTCCAGCAGCAGGCAGGTCTAGTCAATTATTACAACACGAAAAACTGGACAAGCGTTCATGTGACTTGGCACGAAGATAAAGGGAAAGTTATCGATCTTTATGCATCTGAACGTAATAATGTATCTAACCCACTGGGCGATGATGTGATTCCTGTTCCTGATGATGCTGAAGCGGTATGGTTCAAAGTTAAAGTTGATCAGTATACGTACACATTCAGCTACTCATTCGATGGCGAGAACTGGAAAGATATTCCTGCAACCTTTGACTCATGGAAACTGTCTGATGAGTACATTCAGGAATCTGGATTCTTTACAGGTGCCTTTGTAGGAATGAGCTGTATCGATACAAGTGGTATGAGCAAGCCTGCTGACTTCGACTACTTCCGTTATGAAGAAAAGGAAGATGACCGTGATCACTGGACATTGACTCGTCACTTTGGAAGTGGATCTAAAGGAAAGAACAAAACAGTCGTTGGACAGTCTGGCACAACAAAATAACTTCTGAATAAAATAAGTGAAGGGGACGGACTCCAAGGAAGGCAATAATCGATTCTGGATTGGAGCTTTCCTTAAGTCAGTCTCCTTTTTTATATAAAAATTAAGAATGGACGTGTAAATATGAGCTACGTTTTAGGTTTAGATTTAGGAACCAGTGGTCTGAAAGGGATTCTGGTCAATAAAAGCGGAAAAATCGTTGATGAGTCTTCATCAGAATACCCTCTGCTGACTCCAAAAAGAGGGCACAGTGAACAGGACCCGAAAGAATGGTTTCGAGCAGCAAAAGAAGTCATGGCAGCTATCTTTAAATCAACTCCAGATGCGAAAGATAACCTGGAAGGCATCAGCTTTTCCGGTCAGATGCATTCACTTGTCTTATTGGATGACCAGGATGATGTGCTTCGCCCGGCTATTTTATGGAATGATGTGCGCACGACTAAGCAATGTGAAACCATCACATCTAAAGTCGACAACCTGATCGATATAACAAAAAATAAAGCGCTTGAAGGATTCACTCTACCCAAGTTGCTGTGGGTCAAAGAAAACGAACCGGATGTCTGGGACAAGGTCAGCACTTTCCTGCTTCCTAAAGACTATCTTGGGTACCGCCTGACCGGTCAGAAACAGATGGAATATTCTGATGCAGCAGGAACGCTTCTTTTAGACGTGGAAAGCAGAGCATGGAGCAGTGAAGTAGCTGAAGCAGTCGGCATCTCCACTGATATCTGCCCGCCACTTGTTCAGTCTCATGATGAGATCGGTAAGCTGGACCGTGAATTGGCTGAAGAATTTGGACTATCTCATGAGGTACCAGTCTTTTCTGGTGGAGCTGACAACCCGTGTGCTGCTGTTGGAGCGGGTATTGTCCGTCCTGATCAGGGCATGGCAAGCATTGGAACATCAGGAGTCTTCCTGTCTTATGAAGAATCAGGGGATAAAGCCTACAACGGACACCTGCACTACTTCAACCATGTTGTACCAAATGCCTTTTACACAATGGGCGTGACACTTGCAGCTGGAAGCAGCTTGAACTGGTTCAAGAAAACTTTTGCGCCTGAAGAAAGCTTTGTAGAACTGCTTAAAGGGGTCAAAGATATTAAACCAGGTTCAGACGGCCTGCTGTTCGCTCCATATATCTCTGGAGAACGTACGCCTTATACAGACAGTAACATTCGCGGAACATTCCTCGGAATGGATATTGCACATACACGCGATCACTTTGCCCGTGCCGTGCTGGAAGGGATCACTTTTTCTCTTAAAGATTCATATGAACTGATGAAAAAGCATTCGAACAAAGAATTTTCTCAGATCGTCTCAGTGGGTGGCGGAGCTAAAAATCCGGACTGGCTGCAGATGCAGGCTGATATCTTCAATGCGCCTGTCGTGACGCTGGAAACTGAACAGGGACCTGCTATGGGAGCAGCTATGATTGCCGCTGTCGGTGCAGGATGGTTCAGCGACTTTGAAGCCTGCTCAAAAGAATTCGTTAAATACAAATCTGAAGTTAAACCTAATCCTGAAGCTGTTGCACAGTATGAAAAAGTCTATGCAAACTATCAGGAAGTCTATCCGACGATCAAAGACTTGTCTCACAAGTTAGTGACAGACAACGATTAAACCATTTAAAGAAAGCTATGATCTTTTCAGTCATAGCTTTTCTTTGGATTGTAGAGAATTATTCTGCGAATTGAGTTCATTCAAATATGTTGATGTAAACTCTATTTTCACGTTTGCTGAGTGCAGTTTAGGAGCATGAATAAGGCCTGAACTCCACTCTGCCAGAATAGAGTATAGTTCAGGCGACAAATCTGTTTCTGAACTGAAGTATTGACCCGTCAGAATAAAGTTCAGACTGATTTCAGCAGGCTGAAATCTACCGATCTTATTAAAGTATTTGATGTTCTATTACTAAAAGACTACTGACAGGAGAGGATTCAAACCATGTTAAACGTTGCAATTATAGGAACTGGGGGCATTGCCCCTTTACACATAAAAGGCTATCTAACTTTTAAAGAGGATGTTAATATTGTCGCCTTGTGTGATATCTATCCGGAAAAAGCAGAGAAAATGGCGTCTGACTTTGACCTTGATGTATCAGTTTATGATAATCATGAGGAGCTGCTGGCAAATGAAACCGTTGATCTGGTGTCAGTCTGTACTCCTCCATACGTACACGCTGAAATAGCAATCAATGCAATGAAAGCTGGGGCGCATGCTGTCGTTGAAAAACCGATGGCGGCTTCTTTAAAAGAATGTGATGACATGAATCGAGTCTCAGAAGAAACAGGCAAAACCCTGTCTATCATTTCTCAGAACCGATTTACTAATCCAATGATGAAATTGAAAACGCTTCTGGACGAAAAAGTGATTGGTAAAGTCCTTCATACTCAAGTTGATTCTTTCTGGTGGAGAGGGCACAATTACTATGATTTATGGTGGAGAGGGACATGGGAGAAAGAAGGCGGCGGCTGCACATTGAATCATGCTGTCCATCATCTGGATATTTTCAAATGGTTGAACGGCATGCCGGATGAAGTTACAGCTGTCATGAGCAACGTAGCACACGATAATGCCGAAGTGGAAGATATTTCTATCGCTATTGGGAAATACAAAGACGGAGGATTAGCCACACTGACCAGTTCAGTGGTTCATCACGGAGAAGATCAGCAGCTGATTTTCCAGGGTGAGGAAGGGCGCATATCTGCTCCATTCAAGGTGTCTGCAATGGCAGCTCAAGGAAATGGATTCCCCAAAGAAAATACAGAAAAAATGGAAGCCATTACTAAACGTTATGAAGAGCTGGATGATTTGGCTTATGAAGGACATACAGGTCAGTTGAACAATGTCATTCAATCCTTAATCGGTCACGAAGATCTTGTCGTTGATGGGTACCAGGGCAAGCAGACGCTGGAGTTGATCATGGCTATCTATTCTGCCTCTCAAGCTGGACAGAAAGTCGACCTGCCGATTGATTCGTCTCATCCATTTTATACGAAGGAAGGGGTCATGGCGAATGTCCCAAGGTTCTATGAAAAATCTGGTTCTGTAGAAAACTTTGAAGAAGGCGAAATCACCACATAGAAGGTCATAGGGGAGAGAACAGAATGGAAAATAAAAAAGGAAAGCTGAAAGTGGGTATTATCGGACTTGGAGATGTTTCACCAGTCCACATACAGGCCATTGAGATGAATGACCATGCCGAGCTGGCTGCAGTCTGCGATACTGATCCGGCTCTTGCTTCCTCAATTAAAAATGTGCCGTTTTTTACTGACTTTAATGAGATGCTGGCAACGCAGGATCTGGATGTCGTTCATAACTGCCTGCCGCATTTTCTGCACTATCCCGTAACAGAAGCGTGTGTGAAAGCAGGGGTACATGTTTTTCTCGAAAAGCCTGTCTCGATCAGCTATGAAGAAGGTCTCCTTCAGAAAAAACTGGAAGATGAAAACAGTCAGAAAATCTGTGTCTGTTTCCAGAATCGACTCAATGCATCTTTTGTTACTTTACAGGAGTGGCTTGCGAAAGAAGAAACAGGGCAGATTACTGGAATCAAAGCATTGGTCACCTGGTACCGTGAGAACAGTTACTATGAACTGAAACCCTGGAGGAGAACGAAGGTGGAAGTTGGCTACGGCAATATTATGAGCCAGTCGATCCACACACTCGATCTGGTACAGCTTCTTGGGGGAGAAGTGTCATCAGTAAAAGCCACATTATCTCAGCTATTAGATATAGACAGTGAAGTTGAAGATACAGCGAGCAGTGTCATACGATTTAAAAATGGGGCTCGAGCCTATTTTCATGCGACAAACGCAAACATCAATAATTCCGAAGTCGACATGGAAATAGTGACTGAACATGAAACGTTCAAGTTGACTGATGGCAGTTTATATCGAGTTAGTGAAGATGGCAGTAAAGAAAAACTTGCTCAGGATGAACAGCTGGAAGGCGCCAAATTTTACTTTGGAGCCAGTCATAAACTTCTGATCGACCGCTTCTATCAGGCTATTATCGATGACTCGACAGATTATGTATCTGTCAGCGATGCGCTTCCTTCGATTAGACTGATCGAAATGATGGCGGCATCATCAAAAACTGTTGCTGAACCTATTACAGTATCAATAGACTCATTCGAAAATAACTGAACTGGAGGAATAAACATGACAAAAGCAAGCGGAATGAACCATGCGCCAAAAGGAAAGCCAGAACCAGTAGTGAAAGACGGGGAGTTCGTCATTGCAGCGATCGGACTCGATCACGGACACATTTATGGAATGGCTAACGGCTGTGTCGAAGCAGGTGCGACGCTTAAATGGGTCTATGACAAGGATCCTGAAAAAATGAGAAGTTTTAAGGAAACCTACCCTGACGTTAAACTGGCTGAATCGAAAGAACAGATTTATTCAGATGAAGAAGTAAATATGGTCTTATCAGCTGCAGTTGCCAGTGAGAGAAGCACGATCGGTAATGAAGCAATGCGTGCCGGGAAAGACTACTTTGCAGATAAAACAGCGTTCACCACACTGGACCAGCTGGACGAAAGTAAGCGTGTCGTTCAGGAAACAGGAAGAAGATTCTTCGTCTACTTTGGAGAACGGCTTCATGTTGAAAGT
Organism: Alkalibacterium pelagium; assembly: GCF_900109325.1. Taxonomy (GTDB): domain Bacteria; phylum Bacillota; class Bacilli; order Lactobacillales; family Carnobacteriaceae_A; genus Alkalibacterium; species Alkalibacterium pelagium. The sequence continues at coordinate 73,073 of NZ_FNZU01000003.1, read as the reverse complement.
GCCATCTATGCTGGACAGCTCATAGATGAAGGGGTAATAGGAAAAGTAATTCAGGTTACCGGATTTGGTCCTCACAGATTAGGTAAGGCGGGTCGTCCGGACTGGTTCTTCGAGAAAGACAAGTATGGTGGCATTCTATGCGATATCGGCAGCCACCAGATCGAGCAGTTCCTTCACTATACTGGTAATACAGAAGCAGAAGTGGTTCACAGTAAAGTAGCGAATTATGCAAACCCGGACAAGCCAGAGCTGGAAGACTTTGGTGATGCGACATTAGTAGGTGGAAATGGAGCCACATTCTATTTCAAAGTCGACTGGTTCACCCCGGACGGACTCTCAACCTGGGGAGATGGTCGAACCTTCATTACGGGGACAAAAGGAACGATCGAATTGAGAAAATATGTGGATGTAGCAAAAGAAGAATCAGGGAATCATCTGTATCTGGTGACTGAAGAAGGCGAGCAGCATATCGACTGCAACGGAAAAGTCGGCTATCCATTCTTTGGAGAGATGATTCTGGATTGTATCAACGGGACAGAAAAAGCCATGACACAAGATCATATTTTCAAAGCGCAGGAATTGAGTCTGCTGGCGGAAGAACAGGCGATTCGACTGGAACCGACAGTATAACATAAAGGCAAGAGTAAAGATCAGCTGACCCAGACGACAACCTAAAAGCAGAAGAGCTTTAAATTGTGGAGGAGATCATGATACCAGTATTCGGAAATCCTATATTGCCTGCTGATGAATACATTCCAGATCCGGAAGCCCATGTTTTCGGAGACCGTGTCTATATTTACGGCAGTCATGATGAATTTAATGGAAACATGTATTGCGAAAATGATTATGTGACCTGGTCCGCACCAGTCACTGATCTGACAGACTGGCGGTATGAAGGAGTCATCTATCGCAAGGACCAGCATGCATCTCCTCTAAATAAGGGGAAACCCTATATGTATGCTCCGGATGTTGCTCGTGGACCTGACGGGCGCTATTACTTATATTATTCAATGGCAGACTCCGGTGTGCTGTCAGTAGCTGTCAGCGACAATCCGACCGGTCCTTTTGATTACTATGGTGACGTTAAAGATAAAAATGGGAAGGTTTATGGGGATTCACCTGACGACTATTTTGAATTTGACCCGGCTGTTCTGGTCGATGATAACCGGATATATTTGTACTCCGGATCGGGACAGAAAGCGAATGAAAAGAATGGTCATCCCGTTGTGGGGCTGTTTGTCAGAGAACTGGGCGCAGACATGATTACAGCTAAAACCGATCCGAATATCATCATGCCGGCTGATGACGACCGATTCAGCCCTAATTTCTTTGAAGCTGCATCTGTCAGACGCTTCGATGAGAACTATGTACTGGTTTATATGTCCACTGATTTGACCGGTCTTCATTATGCTGTCAGTTCATACCCGGATAAAGGATTCGTTCATCAGGGGCTGCTGCATTCGACCTCACCCAACTTGTTGAATAACGGCTTATCATCTGATGATGCCCATTTGATCGAAAACAATCACGGGAGCTTAGAGAAAATAAACGGCAGCTATTTTATTTTCAATCATCGCCACACTAATCAAAATCATTTTTCAAGACAAGTGGTAGCTGACAAAGTCGAGCGGAGAAGTGATGGGTCATTCTGTGAAACTGAATTCACCAGCAATGGCCTGAGACAAGCGCCTTTTGATGAAACCGGGTTTTATCCTGCAGGAATGGCCTGCAATCTTGTCAATTATAAAGTGCCGGATAATGGGCCTTACGTAACTCAGGAAACAGTTATGGGCATGCCAACATCGATCGTTAAGAACCTGACAGATGGGGCCCTGATCACACTGAAATATTTTCAGTTCAATGAAGATAAAGCGATGAAGCTGATTGTCAGAGGCAACGCAACTGGAGAATTAATGGTGAGTCAGAGTACAAAGGATGGACAGCCTATCCAGACGATCGTTCCGCTGGATGTGTATTCCGAAGAATGGATTGACCTGGACTGCTTACTGGCTGGACTGAATGACCCGTATGGTGTAACCATCGAATTTGCCGGGGAAGGGGCGATAGATTGTCAGAGCCTGATGATCTGCGCATCGTTTCACTGAAGATATAATTAATGAGCAATATAAAAACTAAGTTGGAGGAAACTATGTTTTTCGATTCAGACTATATTACTTTTGAACAAGAGAAGAATACCGTCACAGTTGCTGAAGGTGCCCGCGTCATGCCGATAACTGTCCTGAAAACTGAACATAAACGTGTTCAGAGAGTTGCTGAGGATCTGAAGAATGATCTGGAAAAAGTGACCGGAAATAAACCTGACCTGTTCAATACAATCCCGGATTGTCCGTCGATCCTCATCGGTACAGTTGAAAACAGCGATCTGATGGAACAAGTGGGTATGAATGTAGATGATCTTAAGGGGAAATGGGAGAGCTTCATTATCCAGACTGTCATTCTAGAAGGACAGTCAGAACCTAGTGTGATCATTCTCGGCAGTGACGACCGAGGTGCGATTTTTGGGGTATACGATCTGACTGAAAAAATTGGTGTATCCCCGTGGTACTGGTGGATGGACGTTCCTGTCAAAACTCATGACACACTTTATCTGAAAGAAGGAAAAGTCCTGAAAGGCGAACCGAGTGTCCAGTACAGAGGATTTTTCCTGAATGACGAAGGGCCGTCTCTGATGACCTGGGTGCGGACTCATTTTCCTGATTTTACCCATGAATTCTATGAAAAGATCTTCGAACTGACACTGCGTCTGAAAGCTAACTACCACTGGCCGGCCATGTGGGACAGCACATTTTATGAGGATGATGAAAAGAACATCGAAACAGCTGCCTTGTATGGCGTGGTGATCGGCACCTCTCATCACGAACCGATGGACCGGCCTCACGGAGACTGGAAGACCCATAAAAAAGGACCGTGGGATTATGCCGAGAATGCGGACTACTTAAAAGAGTTCTGGTCAAAAGGAATCGAACGCTCCAAACCTTACGAAACGATCATCAATTTGGGGATGCGTGGTGATGGAGATGAGCCTATGGGAGGAGACATGTCCTTTCAGGAAAAGATCCAGCTCATGGAAAAAATCATATCCGATCAGAGGCAGATCATTCAGGATACTATGGATGTGTCGGTAGAAGACGTCCCTCAGATGTGGGCGCTTTACAAGGAAGTGAAAGAATACTATGATTCCGGCATGTCTGTGCCTGAAGATGTCATGCTTCTCTGGGGAGATGATAATTTCGGGAACATCAGACGGCTACCGACAGAAGAAGAACGCAGCCGTAAAGGCGGAGCTGGGATCTACTATCACTTCGACTATGTTGGTGGGCCAAGGTCCTATAAATGGGTCAACACTGTTCCGATCCAGAAAACCTATGAACAGATGCAGAAAGCCTATGCCTATGATGCGAATAAAGTCTGGATCGTCAATGTCGGAGATCTGAAGCCGATGGAGTATCAGACCGAGTTCTTTCTTCGCCTGGCCTGGGATATCGAGGCGTTTTCTCCGGATAATCTTGAACAGTACGCCCTGGACTGGGCCGCTTACACATTTGGTGCTGAATATGCTTCAGATATAGCAAAAGTTATCAGAGATTACGTTAAATTTAATGGTCGACTGAAGCCTGAAGTCATCAACCTGGTAGATTTATATAGCTGGGAAAATGAATATGAAGCTGAACGGACCTTGTATGAATTTCAGAAAACAGTCGATAAGGCTGAAAAGTTGCTTCAGACGCTTCCTCACGATCTGAGAGACGCATTTTTCCAAGTGGGATACTACCCGGCGAAAGCTTCTTTTACGGTACTGAAACTCCAGCTGATGGCTGACTTAAGTAAGCTGTATAAGGCTGAAGGACGGGTTGCAGCCAATGTCGCTGCTCTGGAAGCACAGCGTCTGTTTGAAGAAGACAAGCGGCTGACTTTTGAATACAACAAACGGGTGTCAAACGGCAAATGGGATCATATGATGGATCAGCTCCATATCGGCTATACTTACTGGCAGCAGCCAGAAGATCTGATTATGCCGGAAGTCGCATTCCTCTCAGATGAAGAATCGGTAGATGGAAAATTTGGCATCAAGGTATACGGCGACGCAATGACTGACCGCTACACAAGGAAGCCGCTGTTTGTTGATGTATACAACAGAGGAAGAGAACTGGTTGAAATAAAAGTTGTATCTGACAATGATTGGGCCGTTGTCGATCATCCCTCGTTTACCTTGTCCGTCCAAAAACGTACTAAAATAAGTATCGACTGGGATAAGGCACCGAAAGGGAAATCTGATATCACATTAACTGTCACGTCAAATCAGGGACAGACTGAGACAGTGGTCTGTCAGATCGACAATCCGAAAACACTGATTTCAGGAGGATTCGTTCCATCCAGTGGCAAAATTGCCATTGAAGCTGTAGATTATTCAGACAAAAAAGAGACCGGTCCGCATAAGTGGACAGAAATACCCGATTACGGACGGACCAAGTCATCAATGGCTATTTATCCGGTGGAGTACAGAAAAGACTATTCTCCAGAAGATGTCCCGCAGCTCTCTTATGATTTTGTTCTTCCAGAAAAGACTGACATTGAAGTAACGGTCATTACTGCGCCTTCTCTTCCATTTGATCCGGCTCGCGGCATGCGTCTGGGTCTGTCTCTGGATGAGGATGAGCTGATTATTCAAAATCCCGGAGACCTCTCGCAGAATGGTGAACATGATTCGCCGGACTGGGAGAAGAGTGTAATCATTAACTGCCATACTTACTCAATGAAAATCTCTGGCTTAATAGAAGGTAAGCATAAGCTGAATGTGTCACTGGTCGATCCTCAAGTGGTGATTCAGAAAATTATCATCGACTGCGGAGGGCTGAAGCCGACCTATCTGGGACCTCAGCCGACCCCTCACGCTGATCGAATAGCTGATTATGCCTATGAAGAGCCATGTGACATTGAGGACTTTTCACTGGTTCCGGGAAAAGTGACTACAGAAGCGATTTATGTAGAGACTGCTGGGTTTTACAGAGTAAGAACAGAGGACAAGGAGCCGGTTGATTCTGAAAATCTGATTTTTTTAGAACAGGGAATGACGAAACCTGATAAGCTTTCTTCTGAAAATCCGTTTACGCTGGAACTGGACAGAGCGTGGCCCTTATCAGTGACTGCTCGAGTAAACAAAACCAGTGCAGGCATCTGGTCAGTAGCTGTCATGCTTCACTACTTCGGTAAAGCTTCAATGCCGTATCAGATCGGTGTAGAACTTTCAGGGGAAGGCAGGACAGAGCAGTGTGGCAGAAGTAGGGGCTGGCTGAAGACCGACGCACAGCAGGTTGTCAATTACCTCTGTAAGAAAGAAGAAAACTGGACACCAGATAACGTGATCATTCATATAAGCGACGATCACGTTGAACACCGAATTAATTATTCAATTGTTAAATATGAAGCAAGGGAGAAAGATTAAATGACAAATCTGGAAAAGAAAACGTACAGAAACCGTTTCAGTGAAGCGGGGTATTCTGATGAGGCTATTCAAAAGAAAGTGACTGCTGCATGGGATGCTATTTTTACAGACCCTGAATCGAAGTTCTATTTCAACGTAGGAGATGACATGGGCTACATGGTCGACACGGGCAACACAGATGTCCGAACAGAAGGCCAGTCTTACGGCATGATGATGGCCGTTCAGATGGATCGTCAGGATATTTTTGACCGGATCTGGAACTGGACTGAAACGTACATGCGTAATCACGAAGGGCCGCATAAAGGCTATTTTGCCTGGCATTGTACCCTTGATGGTGAAAAGATTCATGTAGGACCAGCTCCTGATGGTGAAGAATTCTTTGCGATGGCACTGTTCCTGGCTTCTAAACGATGGGGCGACAAAGCAGAAAAACCATTCAACTACAGTGAACAGGCGAGAGAGCTGCTTTCCATCTGTATCCATAAAGGTGAGAATGGTGAAGAGGGCGATCCAATGTGGGATCCAGAAAATCATCTGATCAAATTCATTCCTGACTGCGATTTTTCGGATCCGTCCTATCATCTGCCGCACTTCTATGAACACTTCGCAGCATGGTCAAATGAAGAAGACAAAGACTTCTGGAAAAAAGCAGTAAAGGCCAGCAGAGGCTATATTGTTACTTCAGCTCATCCACACACTGGAATGAATCCGGAGTATGCTCATTATGATGGGACCCCGAACCCTGTCAATGATCATGGAGATTTTTACAGTGATGCCTACCGGATGGCTGCCAATATCGGACTGGACGCAGAGTGGTTCGGCAAACGGGAAGATTACCGCCAGATCATTGAAAATCTGCTGAGATTCTTTGACGGCAAGGAACTGGATGACTATCAGAAATACGAAATAGATGGAACAGAAACAGGCGAGCCGTCTCTTCACCCAATTGGACTGCTTGCGTCAAATGCTATGGGGACGCTGGCTCTGGAACAGTCAGAACTGAGTGATAAAGTGGTCAGACAGTTCTTTGAAACAGAGCCCAGAACTGGAAATAGACGGTATTATGATAACGGGCTTTACTTCTTTGCTGTTCTGGCTTTGAGCGGACAGTATAGAATGAACTGGAACAATTAATCACTATCTCACATAATAGAAGCTGGTCAGGATAGACTCAGAGAGCTGTGCTGACAGTCAACCTAAACAAATTAATATAAGAGGAGAAAATAAACCATGACTAAACAGTTACTGACATTAAAAGATGCATATAAAGATTATTTCAAAGTAGGAGTAGCCGTAAGTCCAGCGACTCTTGAGCGCGACGGAGATCTGATCCGTGAACAGTTCAACAGTCTGACTGCTGAAAATGTAATGAAACCGGAAGAAGTGCAGCCTGAACAAGGCACATTCACATTTGAACAAGCCGACGGTATCGTAGATTTTGCAAAAGAAAACAACATGACTATGCGTGGACATACACTGGCATGGCATAATCAGACACCAGACTGGATGTTTAAGGATGGAGACAAACCAGCCAGCAGAGATGTTGCACTCAAGCACATGAAAGAACACATGCATGCAGTGATGTCTCACTTTAAATCTCCATTCTATGCCTGGGATGTCATCAATGAAGTGGTGGCGGATGAAGGCGAAGACATATTGCGCGAGTCGCCTTGGCGTACTATAATTGGAGACGACTATGTTCAGAAAGCATTCGAGTTTGCCAGACAGGCAAATCCTGATGTGGCCCTTTATTACAACGACTACAATGAATCTCACCCTGAAAAAAGGGATAAGATCTATACTATGCTGAAAGATCTTCTGGATAAAGGAACACCAATCGACGGGATGGGGCTTCAGGCTCACTGGGGACTGGAAGATCCGACGCTGGATAATATCCGGGCTGCTATCGAGAAATATGCGTCTCTAGGTCTGACACTTCAAGTGACTGAGATGGACGTATCCGTCTTCAATTTTGGCGATAAGCGTACTGATCTGACTGAGCCGACAGAAGAGATGATGGAAAAACAGGCTGAGCGTTATGAAGCTTTCTTCTCGCTGTTTAGAGAATATTCTGATCATATCGATTCAGTGACTCTCTGGGCAGCAAGTGACCGTTATAACTGGCTGGATGATTTCCCAGTACGCGGACGCAAAAACTGGCCTATGCTTTTCGATGTGAACAATCAGCCTAAAGAGAGCTTTAAACGAGTGGTCTCTTTTAAATAATAGTTAATTTGCAGAAATGGGAAGGAAGAATTTTATGACAATAGCAATGCTACGAGGACGCGCGTCATCAGTAATGAAAGGGAACAGATTGATACTGATGGTCGGGTATGTCCTCTCACTGGTCTCCTGGACACTGGTCGCTCAAGTATTTATTACTATCTTCGGGTTCGACCGTGTGTTCTCTCTGATCGATCTCTTTTTTGAAGGGTGGACAGGGTTTCAGTGGACCTATGTGCTGTTGCCTATTCTTCTCATTATTCTATTTGTTCTTGGGGATATGCTGCATATGAGCTACCGCTGGTTCGGTCTGGATCTTCTGAAGGGACGGTCGCTGGAAGTGAAAGGTGCATTTCAGGGATTCCAGACCCCTATGTCCGGCAGACTGCTTTCACTTGTTCTGCTTAGAGGGGTGATCGTCTTCGGCTGGACTCTGCTGTTCATTATTCCAGGTATTTGGAAAGCCTATATGTACAGTCAGGCTACGAATTGCCTGAAAGATGATCCTACACTGAGCCCTATGGAGGCCCTGAACAGATCCGAAGAGCTGATGAAAGGGAACGGCTGGAAGTATGCGCTTATGCAGCTGATCTTTGCTCCATGGTATGCCGGACCGATTCTTGTATTTGCATTCTTCCTCTGGAGCAACTATGCGGAAATTACAGGTGGAGTAGAGATGGGGCCGGAAGGTGAGGAACTGATTTTTGGTATCCTGCTAGCGATCTTGCTTATACTCGGATTAGTTCTTGTACTCTTTTCCTTATACGTCGAGCCGCATAAAATGATGACCAAGCAGGCTTTTTATGAATTTATCTCCACCCCAAAAGACAAGGAAACGTACGATGATTTTGAAAAAGAACTACTGGAAAGACAGGGGATGACCCGAAATAAGAGACAGGTTACCCCTAAACTTTGATATTGAAAGAACTACTATCTAATGAAAAGAAGGAAACCGAATGAACAAGACAGATTACTTGAAACTGCCTCATACACTGAGTGACGGGGTGATCATCCAGCGAAACAAACCTGTTGTATTTTCAGGAAAGGACAGACCCGGACAACCTGTTTTAATTAATTGGAACGGAATGTCTGAAACGGCCGAAACGGACGAAAAAGGCTGCTGGAGAGTAACTTTTCCACCAGTAGATGCCGGAGGTCCATATAAGCTTACAGTTGAAGGTTCTTCAGTAAAAGAAGTGAATGATACCTATGTCGGAGAAGTTTGGCTGATTGGCGGTCAGTCAAACATGGAGCTTCCTGTTAATCGAACCTATGATGAATTCAAGGAAGAAATCGATTCAGCTAATTTCCCTCTCATTCGTCAGTTCCACGTAGAAATGGATCTGGCCTTTCAAGGGCCGAAAGATATGATGGAGCAGGGAACATGGAAAACAGCGACACAGGAAAATATACAGGACTTCTCGTCACTTGGATTCTTTTATGCAAAAAAACTGCATGAAGAGCTGAATGTACCGGTCGGAATCATTCATACAGCTGTTGGTGGTACACCGATTGAAGCCTGGATGAAGGAAGAGACATTGAGACATCTCGGGAATTATGACGAGGAGCTGGACTACTGGAAAGATCCTGATAACGTCAAAGCTGAAGTGGATAAAGACCTCGAAATCAATAAAACCTGGTACACAGATCTTAACAGCAATGATCTGGGGCTGATTTCAGATGTTAAATGGTACGAAGAAGACATCGATTTAAGCGGCTGGAAGGACTTGCCCATTCCAGTGATGTTTAAAGACACTGAGGACCTGGCAGAATTCTGTGGGGTCGTATGGTTCAGAAAAACCTTCACTGTAACCGATGAAGATATGACTTCCGACTCTTTCCGACTTCGTTTAGGCTCACTGATAAATGGAGATGAAACTTATCTGAACGGAAAAAAGGTCGGAGAGACCGGTTACCGTTATCCGCCCAGGAAATACGTGCTTGAAAAGGAAGACTTTAAATCAGGAGAAAACACCCTCGTAATCAGATTATCGATCGATGCGGCAAATGGCGGGTTTATCCCGTCATTCCCATATCAGCTGGAACTTGAGCATAAAGCCATCGATCTGACTGGGGACTGGCACTTTAAAATCGGTTATGAAAAGGATCCGATCGATCCGATGCTTTTCCTGCATTACAAACCATCTGTATTATATAATGCGATGATTCATCCGCTGAGACATTCTGCAGTGAGAGGTTTCCTCTATTATCAGGGAGAATCGAATACAGGTCAGCCAACTGGCTACAAGGATCTGATGAAACTGATGATTGCTGACTGGCGGGAACTTTTCCAGGAAGAGCTCCCGTTCTATTATGTTCAGCTAGCTAACTATATAGATCCGGCAGGGAAAGAGGATGATCACCAGTGGGCAGTGCTGAGGTACGAGCAGGACAGAGCCAGACTGGAGAATGAGCAGGTGGAGATGATTCCGGCCTATGATTGTGGGATCTCATACGAACTCCACCCCCACGATAAGAAAACCTTGGCCCATAGACTCGCAGCTGTTGCTCTAAACAGGGACTATCATATAACTGATCCATATATGAATCTTGAGGTAAATGGTGTCCGCCTGTCAGAAAATGGAGTAGAAGTATCGGTCAGAGGCATTAATGGTAATTTGAAGATGACAGAGGAGCTGCCAGAAATCGATATTGAGCTGAAAGGACTGTGGATAGAAGTGGAAACCGTTCAGATCAGAGAAAATCGTATTCTGATCCCGTTGACAGAGTCATTAGACGCTGTAACAGGGGTAAGATACGCCTGGCGAAATGACCCTGAAGGGGTCATCTATGATGAAGCGACTCGCCTGCCTTTGCTTCCATTCACTTATCCCATCAACTAGATTAAAAAAACAGCGCCGGATCCAAGCTATTTACTTGGGTCCGGCGCTTAATTAATTTCGATCGACTAATATTCCCACTGATCTCAGTCTCGATTAGTCTTTTTTATCTCTCTTTTTTGATTTTTCAAGGTCATCCACTTTATCTACATCAAAAGATTCAGCATCTCCAGGAGCTGTTTCTTTTTCCTTTTCTTCTTCTGATTTAGGCATCTCACCTTCAGCTAATTCATCTTTAGTTTTCTGTGCAGCTTCTGCATCCACAGGTAAAGACGGATTGCCAGTCTGAGTTGGTTCATTTTGCATAATGAAATCTACTCCTTTCATTGATCTTCATCCAGTATAGCACAATACTTTTAATAACGCTTTCAATATGCATATATAGATGATATTATCAAATTAAGCAGAAAAAATTTACTAAAAGATATTGACACCGTTTCCAGAATAGGGTATTGTTAGTTTGTAAGTTAAACCAACTAACACAAAACAAACAACCGAGAGGAGAAATAGTATACATGGCTTATTTTGACAACATCAGCAAAATCAAGTATGAAGGCGCTAAATCAAAAGATCCATTAGCGTTCAAATTCTATAACCCGGAAGAGCAGCTTAACGGGCAATCTATGGAGGAAGCACTGCGTTTCGGTATTGCTTACTGGCACACATTCACTGAAGAATTAGGTGATCCATTCGGAACTGGAACAGCTCAGCGTCCATGGGATCATTTCTCAGATCCAATGGATAGAGCTAAAGCTCGCGTTGAAGCAGCTTTTGAATTCTTCGATAAAATCGGTGCACCTTACTTTGCTTTCCACGATGTGGACGTAGCACCTGAAGGAAGCTCTCTGAAAGAAACACTTGAAAATCAGGATGTCATTGCTGACATGCTTGAAGATTACATGAAGGACAGCAAAACGAAATTGCTTTGGAACACAACAAACAACTTCTCCAACCCAATGTTCGTTCATGGTGCAGCTACTTCAAATAGTGCTGATGTCTATGCTTATGCTGCTGCTAAAGTTAAAAAAGCTCTTGAAATCGGTAAACGTCTAGGTGCGGAAAACTATGTATTCTGGGGCGGCCGTGAAGGGTACGAAAGCCTACTTAACACTAACATGGGTCTTGAACTGGACAACCTGGCTCGTTTCTTCCACATGGCTAATGACTATGCGAAAGAAATCGGCTTCGATGCTCAATTCCTGATCGAACCAAAACCAAAAGAACCAACGTCTCATCAGTATGATTTCGACGTTGCAACTGGATATGCCTTCCTGCAGAAGTATAACCTGGATGACGTGTTCAAGTTCAACATTGAAGCTAACCACGCTACTCTTGCTGGACACAGCTTCGAGCACGAGCTTCACTATGCACGTATCAACGGTATGCTGGGATCAGTTGATGCTAACCAAGGTCACCCGCTATTAGGCTGGGATACAGATGAATTCCCATCTGACCTGTATGCAACAACACTAGCGATGTATGAAATCCTTAAAAACGGCGGTCTAGGTCGTGGTGGACTGAACTTTGATGCTAAAGTTCGTCGTACATCATTCAAACCTGAAGACCTGTTCAAAGCACACATCGTTGGAATGGACAGCTTTGCACTTGGTGCTAAAGTTGCTCAGAAACTTATCGACGATAAAGCTCTTGATTCCATTCTTGAAAACCGCTACAAGTCATTTACTGAAGGCATCGGTAAAGACATCGTTGACGGAAACACAGACTTCAAGAAACTTCAGGACTATGCTCTTGGTCTAGATAAGTTTGAAACTGAATCTGGAAACCTTGAGGTAATCAAAGGTATTCTTAACCAGTACCTGGTTACAACTATCGCTGAAGGATAATTCTACCCCCTAATACTAAGCGCGTATCGGACTCTCCTAGGAGAATCTGATGCGTGCTTTTTGTGCGTTCATTTTCAGTGTATATTATGGAAGAAACTGGAGCAGGGTTGAAAAGGATTGTGCGATTTAATCTATTGGAAAACATTATCCGAGTTATTAAAAAAGTGGAATAGATCAGGTCATATCGATAATTTTCATTAAAAAAAGAGTAAAGAAAAGAGCCCGACTGACATTGCGTACTGAAGACGCATCAGTCGGGCTCCATACTTTACAGTAAATCCAGCACAATACTAAGGTTTCATTCAGCTAAACCGTTATATGACTGCAAGTAGAGAGGTTTATAAGGGAATCATTAAACTTACTGAAGTCAGGACCGCTTAGGCACCAGCCGTTTGTTCATCCATCGTTTCTTTTTCCAGCGGACGTACATCAGGCTGGCTCTGATCCATTCATCCACGACCATCGCAAACCAGATTCCAGGGAGGCCATAACCTAATACAATCCCCAGTACGTAAGCTAAAGGAACGAGGAGACCCCACATGACAGTAATGCCGATAATGACTGGAAATTTAGCATCTCCTGCCGCTCTCAGTGCGCTGATGATGACCATGTTGCCGGTACGCGCCGGTTGTAGAAGCAGTTCAATTACAAGGATAGAAGCACCGAGTGCAATCAGTCCAGGATCGTCAGAAAAGATACTGAAAATTTGTCTGCCGAAGAAGGTGAAGAGACCACCGATGGCTATCGTTACGATGCTGGCGAATTTAAGGCCAGTATACATATATTTGAAAGCTTCTTTCTGTTTGTCTGCACCAACCAGTTGTCCGATGAAAATCTGCATGCCTTTGGCGATTGAGACAGAAAAAATGACTAGAACGGACATGAAGTTTTGAGTATAGACACGAGTGGCAAGGGCTGTTGCTCCAAGTGTTGTGATCATGATTGTCAACACAATCTGGCTGACATTGTAGGACAGTTGTTCACCAGCAGAAGGCACACCAATATTTAGAATTTTCATGGCAAAAGTTTTCTTCAGTGTAAAAAATGATTTGACAGGGATTCTGACAGGCATACGTCTAAATAACAGTACAAACATTCCTGCCATGATCAGCAGGCGGACACCTGCAGTAGACAGAGCGACGCCGGTCACACCCAGTCGAGGGAAGCCTAATGCACCGAAAATCAGGACATAGTTTCCGAAGATGTTCAGTACATTCATGACCAGCACTGAGAGCATGACATCTTTAGTGAAGCCCATTGCCTGCAAGATGGAAGAAATAGTCAAAATCATGGCCTGAGCAAATAGTGCGAATCCGACGATCAGAGCGTAGCTGTTTGCATAACTAAACAGTTCCGGTTCGAGAGAAAATAAATTGAGAAGATACTGGCGATTGAATCCTACAAAAAGACTGACTGCCAATCCGAACAGAAGGTTTATGGTGACTGCGCTCGCTATTGTATTGCGGACACCATCCTTATCGTCTGCTCCAACATATTGGGAAACAACAACACCGGCCCCCATAGCTGTAAAATTAAACAGTACGAACATAAAAGTCATCAGCTGATTGACTACACCAATTGCAGCTACAGCCTGGTCAGAAACAAAACTGAGCATGAAAACGTCAGTGAGCTTCATGAGCATCTGAAGAAAGACTTCTATGAAAATCGGCCAGGTGATCATAAACATATAGCGCCTGGCAGAGGAAGGATTCTCCAATGTAATTCCTTTGATCATTATCATCATCCTTTATGCTTATAAAAAATAAGTACATAGCGAATTTTACCACTTACCGATTATATAGCAAGTGAAACAGCAGATATTATGAAGAAAAAATGAAGGTAGTATATAAAGATTTTCAGTATGCGCTTGCAGGTGAGCAATCAGCGTGATATATTACTTATATTGGTACGTACATATTTACTAGGAGGATGAGAATGAAAGCTAAAGTCAGTGCAAGCAGAACTCAAGCAGTTTCTAAAATAGACCCACGTATTTACGGGTCATTTATCGAACATTTAGGCCGTGCAGTATACGAAGGGATCTATGAACCAGGACATCCCACAGCAAATGAAAAAGGATTCAGACAGGATGTCATCGATGCAATCAATGAACTGAATGTTCCACTTGTCCGCTATCCTGGCGGAAACTTTGTATCCGGATTCAAATGGGAAGACAGTATTGGACCTGTTGAAGATCGCCCGAAACGTCTGGAACTGGCATGGCGTTCGATCGAAACGAATGAAGTCGGCTTGCATGAATTTATGGAATGGTCACGTCAGGCCAATACTGAAGTCAATATGGCAGTTAACTTGGGGACAAGAGGGATCGATGCAGCCAGAAATTTATTAGAATATTGTAACCATTCTGGAGGCACGTACTGGAGCGATTTGAGAAAAGAGAATGGGGACGAAGAACCGTTCAACATCAAGACGTGGTGTCTGGGAAATGAAATGGATGGGCCGTGGCAGATCGGGGCAAAAACGGCTGATGAATACGGTCGTCTGGCTGAAGAAACAGCAAAAGTCATGAAACTCGTTGATGACTCAATAGAGCTTGTGGTCTGCGGAAGTTCTTCAAGCAAAATGCCGACATTCGGTGAATGGGAGTACACTGTCCTGGATCATGCTTATGAGAATGTGGATTTTCTTTCACTTCACTTATACTGGGAAAACTTTGAAAATGATCTGCCTAACTATTTGGCGAAGTCAATGGAAATGGATCGCTTTATTAAAGATGTTGTAGCAATTTGTGATGCCGTCAAAGCTAAAAAGGGATCCGATAAACAGATCAACTTATCTTTTGATGAGTGGAATGTCTGGTATCATTCCAAAGATGCTGATGCTAAGAGAGATCCTTGGGATATTGCACCACCGCTTCTTGAGGACATCTACAACTTTGAAGATGCTCTGCTTGTAGGATGCGGACTGATCACACTACTGAACAACGCTGACCGAGTCAAAATTGCCTGCCTTGCTCAGCTGGTCAATGTGATTGCGCCGATCATGACTATTAAGGACGGTAAAGTCTGGAAACAGCCTACATTCTATCCATTCATGCAGGCATCCAATTTCGGAAGAGGAACAGTTCTGACTACTCTGACCGAAGCACCTACCTATGATTCAGCTGAGTACAAGGATGTCTCTTACATTGAATCTACTGTGATTCATAACGAAGAGGAGAATGAAGTAGTCATCTTTGCGGTTAACAGATCAGAAGACTCAGAGCTGCAGGTCGAGTCAGTGCTTGAAGGGTTTGACGGACTGTCAGTTAAAGAAGCGACTGAGCTCGCAGGTTATGATCCAAAACTGACAACAAAGGAAAACCATGATGCAATGGAAATAAAATCCAATGACTCTGTTGAACTCAATGACAGCAAAGTGTCCGCAACATTTAAACCTTTGTCCTGGAACATGATACGTTTATCTTGCTGATTAAATAGAAAAAAGAAGTGCTCTCATTTAGAATGAGTGCACTTCTTTTTGATTATCACCAAGTTAAAAATTTGGAACAAAATTTAGTAAATGATTTTCATAGTAATGCTTAAGTTCTCATAAGCGTCTCTCAGAAGGGTCATGAAAAAAGGTACGAACATGTTGTTCAGTGTATATTTCAGATATGACTTATCTAATAATGTATCAGCAGGAATACGATGAGCAATGTTAAGCAACAAGTAGTATACAAGTATATTAGTTTTATATAAATAAATCAAACGGATACAATGATAAATATATAAAAAATCATTGACCTTCTATTTTTTATTTGATATAGTATGTTTAAGTTTTAAACTAACTGGAAACATTTTAAATCTGTTTTCACTAGAATGAAACCGGAAACAATAACAGCTATGGATGTCTGAGCTGGAATTTTGAAGAATATAAATCTTGGTCATACGTACATCTAAGCTTAAAATCTGGAGGGAAAAATCAATGAAATTGCTTAACAAAAGAAATCTAGCGTTATACCTAACTTTATCCGGCGGACTGCTGCTTGCTGCTTGTGGCAACGGAGGAGAAGCTGGATCACCTGAAGAAGAAATTACTGAAGACGAAGTTGGTTCAGTAGGAGCAATGGAAAACTTTGAAGTGGGCGATACTTTTGTAGCAACTGAGCCACTTGACATCAGCTTACTATACAGAGACTTACCTGCATACCCACTTGAAAGAGACTGGCTGTTCTTTGAACATCTGGAAAACGAGCACAACGTAACAATGAACCCTACAAGTGTACCGTTATCTGACTGGGAAGAAAGATTGTCTGTAACTGTATCGGCTGGAGATATGCCTGACTACTCTACAGATATCTGGGCTGGACATGAAACCCCTTACGTTCCTTCTGGCGCAATTCTGCCAATTTCAGATTATGTACATTTAATGCCTCACTTCTCCGACAGACTGGAAAACTGGGACGGCGTAGCTGAACAGATCGAAAACCTGCGTCACTCTGACGGTAAATACTATGTGCTTCCTGGTCTTAACGAGAATGTACAAGTTGACTTCAGTCTTAAATTCAATGAAACAGTCTTCAACGAACATGGTATTGAAGAACCTCAATCATGGGATGAACTCAGAACAGCTCTTGAAACTCTAAGAGATGAAACAGGAACTGACAAAGCTATGACACTTTGGTGGCAAGGTAATGCACTGATGAACTTCGGTGGTGCTTCATTTGATACAATCGGTGGCTGGGGCTTCATGAACGGTGCGATGTATGATGAAGATACAGACGAATTCGTCTATGCACCTATGGAACAAGGCTACAGAGATATGGTTGAGTACTTCGCTGGCCTGACTGAAGATGGCCTGTTAGACATTGAAGCAACAACACAAGACGATGAAATGGCTAGAAACAAATTAGTTAACCTAGAATCATTTGTTACATCTGGTAACGTGGGTACTTTGACAGACGTTAACGAAAGTCTTGAAGAAGCACACGGAGAAGGCGAATATGAATTCTCAAGAATGCGTATCCTTGAAGGACCGAACGGACAGGTTATTCGCGGAAGCAACACATCCAGTGGTATCATGCTGAATGCTAACATTGCTGATGATGATGATTTCCTTGCTAAACTTCAGTTCCTTGACTGGCTGCACTACAGTGACGAAGGATCAGAATTCGCTCACTGGGGCGTAGAAGGTGTCACTTATGAAAAAACTGATGAAGTTGCCGGCGGATACCGCCCACTTGAAAACATCAGATACGAGCGTATGAACCGTGGCGCTGATGAAGATCTACAAGAAGATTACGGATTTGGTAACGTGGCCTTTGCCTTTGCCGGTCCTGCTCACATCAGACAGTCCATCATGGATGAGGACGAGTTCGAATGGCAGTCAAGAATGAACGAAGAACTTGACGTCATCGTTCCAGATCCTCCATACCCAATGAGCCAGGCTGATCAGGAAAGAGCATCTCTTCTTTCAACACCTCTTCAGGATACTGTAGAACAGTACACTCTACGATTCATCACTGGTCAGTACTCTCTTGATCGCTGGGGTGAATTCATGACTGATCTGGAAAACCAGAACGTTGATGAGTTCATGGAACTTGTAAACGAATCTTACAGAGACTTCCAGCAGTCACTAGAAGACGCTGAATAAGATAGAATTACTTTTAAAGTAATGTTGGATCAGCGGATATCTTAGCATAAGGTCTGCTGATCCTCTTTTGAAAACGTTATGTTTATATATCTGATCAGAAATAGATTTAATAATTGTATAGTTTAAATTAACTCTAACCTAACCGAGAGGCATTCTGATTAATTAAAAGCTATTATGTTATTGTATAGCAAGTGCTAATTGGGGTCTTTTCTCAAAAGGTGTTGCACAGTATCTGATTTATATATATATAACTCGCATTTTATAATTTGTGATCCCATTTAAATACTGAAATCTTTATCGTTACCAGCTAAAATGATACAGGTTTCAGTTTTTCTCTGTACAAATTAAACAATGGAGATGATGAAATGACAAAGCAAGGATTCAATCCCTATCTGCCTTCGTGGGAGTACATACCTGACGCAGAACCTTACGTATTTGAAGACAGAGTATATATTTACGGCTCACATGACCGATTCAACAGCCATGCCTACTGCCTGAACGACTACGTCTGCTGGTCTGCTCCAGTAGATGATCTTGCCGACTGGCTTTATGAGGGTGTTATTTACAAAAAAACAGATGATCCACTGAATTCAGAAGGCGCTATGGCCCTCTATGCCCCGGATGTTACTAAAGGAGCGGATGGAAGGTATTATTTATACTATGTGCTAGATAAAGTGCCGGTTGTGTCAGTAGCTGTCAGTGATACGCCTGCCGGTAAATATGAGTTTTACGGATACGTTAAAGATAAAGAAAGCAATCTTTTAGGCGAGAGACCAGGGGATGATCCTCAGTTCGACCCCGGCGTCCGGTTTGAAGAGGATAAGGTGTATCTTTACACAGGTTTCTGTGCCAAAGGGGACACATCCCGCCATGGAGCAATGGCTACTGTCCTTGACAATGACATGCTGACAATCGTTCAGGAAACTGAATTTGTTCTGCCGAATGAACCCAACGGAAAAGGCACGGGTTTTGAAGGGCATGAATTCTTTGAAGCGCCGTCGATCCGTAAAATTGGCGACACTTACTATCTGATCTATTCTTCTATAGTCATGCATGAATTATGTTATGCCACCAGTAAATATCCCGATAGAGATTTTGAATACAAAGGGGTTATCATCAGCAACAACGATATGCACATTGATTCCTATAAACCCGCTGATCAGCCGATGTATTACGGAGGAAACAACCACGGGAGCATCGTTCAGATCAAAAATGACTGGTATATTTTCTACCATAGACATACGAATGGATCAAACTTCAGCAGGCAGGGCTGTCTTGAAAAAATCAGTGTAGATGAACAGGGAATGATTGCTCAAGTTGAAATGACTTCATGTGGACCTAACGGAGCACCGCTCGAAGGAAAAGGAGTCTATCCAGCACATATCGCATGCAACTTATTCCATGAAGATGAAGCTGTTTACACTGGAGACTTGTGGATGGACAGCCAGTTTCCTAAGATCACTCAAGATGGAAAAGACGGAGATGAAGAACCTGGATATATACAAAATATGACTCGCTCCGCAACTGCCGGATATAAGTACTTTGATTTTAATGGGACAACACAGTTTTCCATAAAGGTTCGAGGGTACTGTAAAGGAAATTTTGAGATAAGAAACAGCTGGAATGGTGAGGTGCTGGGAACGATCCCGGTCAATTTTACTAATGTATGGACTGATTATACAACTCAGATCAATTTCCCTGATGGTGTTCACCCTCTGTATATTACTTACGCCGGGAATGGAAGAGCAAGTCTGCTACAATTTGAATTAACTTAGAACTTACTAACACCTACTAAAATCTACTATTTTCATTTACAAAGGTATAGTAAGAGTGAAAGGAATCTCAATAGAAGTCTTAGGGACTATAAGGGAGAGACAAAAGTTTATAGCGAAAAGCTCGTTTCCCATTTTTACAGGTTAATCACCTGAAAATTGGGAAGCGAGCTTTTGATTTTCTTAAGAATTTCTTTTGTACTAGTCTTGTTTCTTTACTATAAATACAGAAGAATTGTAGATTTATCTCTAACAAAGAAAAAAACGCTTGCACGTACATATGTATAATGTTATAGTTAAAACAACAAGAGGTACGTACTAATTCAACTATTATTTTTTTATCTTTACTGGAAAGCGTTTTATATTAAGTCGTTTGCTACTTATAACGACGAACACAGCGTTTAATAGCTGGTTTTTTGGTAAACAAGCAATTCTTAGCAATCTTATGTACGTACGTTTTAATTATTTTGGTATTAGATTTTAAACACTATTTATACTAGGAGGAAGAGAATGAATATTAAGAAGAAATTATTATTTGGTGCAGCAACATTGTCGATGAGTTTACTAGCTGGTTGTGGGAACTCAAATGAAATAGTTATGTGGACGCCTCTAACTGGTGAAGATGGACAGATAATGGATCAGATGATTGAAGAATATAATGACACAGATCCTGAATTTCCAGTTTCACATGTAGTTACTCCAGATTTATATACTCAGATATATACAGTAATGAATACAGGTGAAGGAACACCGGATTTGGCTATTATCCACGCTGACAGGGTGGAAGGATTCGTCAGGTTTAATATGTTGAAGCCCTTTGATGATTTAATGGGAAATCATCCAAATTTAGTAGAAGATAATTATATCGAACAAGCTTGGACAGCGGGAGAAGTTGATGGGTCTCAATACACTATTCCGTTAGATGTGCACTCCAACGTTCTATACTATAATGAAGATCTATTAGCCGAATATGGAGTAGAACACTTCCTGGATGACGATGTACTAACATTTGATGAAATTATGTCTTTAGAAGGTGAACTGGATGAAGGCCATTATGCGATAAACACTTCATTAATGTCTTGGGTTTTACTAGCTCAAGCTGTTAACTTAGGTGGAGATATAAGCGATGACGAAGGAAATCCAACGATCGATACTCCAGAGATGAGAGAAGCAGTACAAGCTCTCGTAGAAGTAGAAGAAGCAGGGCTGATGACACCTCAAGGAGAAGATGGCTATGCAATGTTCCAAGGTCAGACAGTATTGTTCTCTTCTGATGGTACATGGTCCTCATTAGCATTCGATATGGTAGAAGACTTAAACTACGGCGTAACTAATATATATTCATTTGACAGCGATACTTGGCATAATAGAGGCTCTTCACACTTGTTTGGAATGTTGACAAATGAAGATCGAACAGAGGAAAAAGAAGAAGGAGTTGCAGAATTTTTAGATTGGGTTTATGAAAATTCCGTTACTTGGGCTGAAGCAGGACAAATACCAGCAAGTAGAGAAGTATACGAATCACCTGATTTTGAAAATTATCAACAGTCATTCTTTACTAAGTCTCAAGAACAGATAGACTCTTTATTAATTTTCGATTATGAGTATTATGGCTATGTGGAAGCAGCCATAAACTTAGTTATTATGGATATGGTTTACGGAAATATCTCCATTGAAGACGGTTTAGCAGCTGCACAGCAAGAAGTTGAAGATTTAGTAGCTCAAGGTCATGGTGCAGATATTGATGTTGATTTAGATGAGCTTGATCTAGAAGAATAGCCAATGACCATCAGTAAGAGCGACATTCTGGAAATAAATGAGAATGCCGCTCTTCTTTTATAAATATGAAAGGGGCAAAGTATGGATAAATCAATGAGTCAAGAAGGGCTTGCTTTAGAAAAGAAAAAGAAATTTAATCTATCACAATGGATTTTTATAGGCCCACATTTTATTTTCTTTATTGTTTTTATATTGTTTCCTATGATTTACGGGTTTTACGCATCTTTCACAAGATGGAACTTAATTAGTTCACCTACATGGGTTGGACTGCAAAATTATCAAACAATTTTAGGAGATCCTACATCTTCATTTTATAGGCAATTTAGAAGAGGTTTAATCAATACATTAGTGTTCGTTGCCGGTACAGTTCCTCTTCAAGTTATCATTCCTCTGGCCTTGGCAATTATGTTGCAGCACAGAGGAATAAAAGGTAAAGGTTTGTTCCAGGCTATATTTTATATTCCTGGATTGATTTCTGTTTCAGCAGCAGCAATTGTCTGGCTTTTAATTTTCAATCCAAGATTAGGTCCAGTCAACAACTTGCTTGGTTCTGAAGTAACATGGGTAGTGAATCAACCGTATGCATGGATGGTTATTTTCTTAATGACGCTCTGGGGGTCCATAGGAGGAAATTTGGTAATTTACCGATCAGCCATGAGTGGTATATCCAGAGATCTTTATGAAGCTGCAGATATAGATGGGGCTTCTGGAACGGTGAAATTCTTTAAAATTACTATTCCTATGATAAAATTCCCATTACTTTATACAATTGTTATGTCCACTGCTGGTGCATTTAACGTGTATGCTCAGCCCTTAATGGTTACTCAAGGAGGACCAGAACAGACGACACATGTACTCATGATGTATATTCGTACATTAGCTTTTGGACAAGGCCAATCTGTTGCTGGTATGGCGGCAGCAATGTCGATACTACTTGGGTTAGTCATAATTGTAATTGCCGCATTCCAGTTTAGGATAATGTATCACAATGCAAAATAGAAAGGGGTATTGAAATGGATAGAACAAAGTCCTTTGTTATTACAAAGTGGGCTTCTTATATATTATTAAGCATCACAGCTTTAATATGGCTGTTACCTGCAGTATATGCTTTTACCACATCTTTCAAAACACAATCTGATGTTATGCAAACAGGATTCAGACTATTGCCCGCATCCTGGGTAATGGATAACTATGCTAGGGTCCTTTCTAATTCGTCAAGTGCACCAATTGTTAGGTGGTTTTTAAACTCTGTACTGATTTCCACTACTCATACAATACTCATGGTCATAGTCGTATCGTTAGCAGCATTTGGATATGCACGATTAGACTTTAAATATCGAGATACGATGTTTTTTACAGTTCTGGCAATTTCAATGTTTCCAGCTGTAGTTAATATCATTCCCAATTATATGATTGTTCATCGCTTAGGATGGGTTAATACTCCGCTGGCAGTCATCGTTCCCGGAATTGCAGCTGTAGGGAATGTCTTCCTAGTGCGTCAGTTCATGACAGGATTGCCGAAATCTTATGATGAGTCTGCTCGTATGGATGGAGCAAGTGATTTTACGATCTACCTTAAGATAATCGTGCCATTGATAAAACCAGTATTGATTGTTACATCAATCTTTTCGTTTACAGGATCATGGAATGATTTCTTGTGGCCGACCATTGTATTGAACGATGTGCGGCAACTGACAATTACAGCGGGAATGTTACTTCTTCAGGATATTTACGGAAACTATATGATGATGGGTCAGCTGATGGCCTCAGCATTTCTGGCAATGATTCCAACATCACTATTATTCTTATTTGCACAGAAGTATTTTATAGAGTCATTAAATTTAAATACTGGATTAAAAGGTTAAACAGGAGGAAGAACAGTGGAAAGAAAAACAGAGAGAAAACTATTGGTGACTACTTCGATCTGGCATTTTATTAATGGTTTACTGACCATTTTTGTTTTCGGGATGTGGTTTAAGACAAATGGTGATGTAGCAATCAATCAGATGTATCCAGAGTTAGTCGGTGGCAGTTCAAGTTTTGTAGACATTCTGTACACTGTTTTAACTTCTTATTCTATTTTTATTATTCTAATAGGCGTAGGGAACATATATTTTAAAAAACGTCTTAGAGATAACGAGATACAACGCAAGTGGCAGGGGTGGCTGTTTGTAATGATTATATTCTCATTCCTTTCTTTTGATGTTATAGGATCATTATTGTATTTGGTTACTTTTGTGACGTACTCTTCTAAGAATAAAGCAATACAATTGAGTCAGAATAAAATAGAACAGTACCAGTTAGTTAATGGAGGTTTGCATTAAATGAAAAATGTTGAAAGCTATACCAATCCTATTGTTCTTGAAAGAGCTGATCCTTGGGTATATAAACACACAGATGGATACTACTATTTTACAGGTTCTGTGCCAGGCTATCAGTCTATCGAGTTAAGAAGGGCAAAAACTCTTAATGATTTGGAGAATAGTGAAAGAGTTACTGTTTGGACAGCACATGATACAGGTGAAATGAGTCATCTGATTTGGGCTCCCGAAATTCATTATATTAAAGATAAATGGTACATCTATTTTGCTGCTGCTTCGTCAGGTCAGCCCAAAAACAACATCTTTCAGCATCGTATGTATGCCATCGAGTGTGAGGACGAGAATCCAATGTCTGACAACTGGTCAGAAAAAGGGGAAGTCAAGACACATATCAACAGCTTCTGTCTCGATGCAACTACCTTTGAGCATCGAGATGTGCTGTATTATGTTTGGGCCCAAAAAGATCCGGCTATTCCAGGAAATTCTAATCTATACATTTCCGAGATGGAGAATCCATGGACATTGAGAGGGCATGCTACATTACTGACAATCCCGGAGTATGATTGGGAAAAAGTAGGATTTTTAGTTAATGAAGGACCGGCAGTTCTGAAGCGGAACGGAAAAATCTTCATTACCTATTCTGCCAGTGCTACTGATGAAAATTATGCTATGGGGCTCCTGTGGGCTGATGAAGATGCAGATTTACTAGATGGCTATTCATGGCATAAGTCTGAGAAACCAGTATTTACTTCTTCAGAGGAAAACAGCCTTTATGGACCTGGACACAATTCTTTTACCAGAAGTGAAGATGATCAGTATGATGTGCTGATTTACCATGCGAGACCAGAGAGAAACAAAGAGGGCGATCCTCTTGATAATCCTAATCGTCATGCTAATGCTCAACTTTTTAAATTTGATTCTGAAGGGTTTCCGCAGTTTGGTGCCCCTGGTTCATCGACGTTAAACTTATAATTTAGAGGAGAAGATGAATGTCAAAAAAAGTCAAAATAATAATTGGAGTCACTGCAGCAGTATTATTAGTTATAGGAGTGAGTGGTTACATGGTTTTTTCTGATGGAGTTCGTCCACCAAGTACGAGAGAATGGGAGACAAGAAGTCATGATAGAGTATCTATCCATGATCCGGCTGTTCGGTCAGTGATTAAAGAAGATGGCGAAGAGGTTTTCTATGCTTTTGGTACGCATATCGCTCAGGCAAGAACTACAGACTTTCTCACGTGGGAAGTTCCTCATATGAGAGAATACGAAAATATGGAAGATAATATTATTTTCGGAGACACCAATGAGAATCTACAGGAAACATTTGAATGGGCGGGACATGATGATGCAGATTCAGCTGGAGGCTATAACCTCTGGGCACCTGATGTTATCTGGAATGATCACTTTGAATGGTCAAATGGAGAAACTGGAGCATACTTAATGTATTATTCTGCCAGCTCGACTTGGAGAAGATCAGCCATTGTACTGATGGCCTCTCCAGAGATAGAAGGTCCGTATGCTTATGTTGATACAATTATTTATTCTGGATTTTCTTCAGTAGATTCAACGGATGGTAGCGATCGAAACATTCATTATGAAGGAACACATTTACCAGAGTTGATCGAAAATGGGACGATTTCAGATTTCAATGAAGACTGGGTAAGAAACAATGGAAGAGAATACAACACAGATTATGCACCTAATGCCATAGATCCTGCTCCATTTTACGATGAAGAGGGAAACTTCTGGCTAGTTTATGGGTCATGGTCTGGCGGCATACATCTTTTAGAGCTAGAAGATGCTACGGGTAAGCCAGTTTATCCGGGTGAAGACGGAATAACTGAAGACGGTCGTACTATTGATCGATACTTTGGCACTAAGTTATCAGGAGGATACCATCAGTCGGGTGAAGGTCCGTATATTGCCTATGATGAAGAAACTGGCTACTACAATCTATGGATCACATATGGCGCTCTGCAGGCACATGGTGGATACAATATGAGGCTATTTCGCTCTGAACATGTCGAAGGTCCGTATGTTGATGCTCAAGGTAACACCGGGATAATCGAGTCAGGTGATTTAAACGAGCGTTATGGAATCAAATTGCTAGGTAATTATAACTTTACGGGTCTTAGAAGCAGAGGTTATCGTGCAGCTGGGCATAACTCTGTCGTACAAGATCAGAATGGAACATGGTTTAACATATTCCATACTCGATTCAATCGAGGAACTGAAGAACATGAAGTTCGTGTTCATCAGATGATCAACAATGAAGAAGATTGGCCAGTTATTTTACCTTATGAACATAGAGGAACTGCAGTAGAATTGACCAGTGTTTCCCTTGAGGACATGGTTGGAGAGTATGAGTTCATTAATCATGGAACAACTAATGACAGCGACATGCTTCCTACTTTAAGCATCGATCTGGAATCAAATGGAACGATAACAGGTGATATGAACGGTGAATGGACTCTGAGTGACGAAGGACATCTTACTATTTCAATTGAAGACATTGAGTACAAAGGGGTAGCAGCTATGCAACCTGATGAATATGATCAAGACCGACTCGTATTTTCAGCTTATGGGAGTAACAATGAGATGATATGGGGTATAAAACCTTAAATTATATTGTATGAGGAGATTATTATAATGACGATTAAAGTACTTGCTGACAAAAAAGGGCCACAGATAAGCCGTTATATTTACGGGCAGTTTGCTGAACATTTAGGGCGCTGTATTTATGAAGGAGTATGGGTTGGAGAAGACTCAGATATTCCAAATGATAAGGGCATTAGACTTGATGTAGTAGAAGCACTCAAAGAAATCAATGTACCAGTAGTCAGATGGCCAGGCGGCTGTTTTGCTGATGAATATCACTGGAAAGATGGTATTGGTCCAAAAGAAAACAGAAAAACTATCGTAAACACTCATTGGGGTGGGGTTGTAGAAAATAACCACTTCGGAACGCACGAATTTTTCCATCTGCTTGATCTTTTAGGCGCAGATGCTTATGTCAATGGGAATGTCGGTAGCGGAACTGTTCAGGAAATGCAGGAATGGGTCGAATACATGACTTTTGAAGGAGAATCTCCTATGGCTAATCTTCGTAAAGAAAATGGAGATGATAAAGCCTGGGACCTCAAGTTCTTTGGAGTTGGTAACGAGAGCTGGGGATGCGGCGGAAATATGCGTCCCGAATATTATGCAGATTTGTACAGACGCTATCAGACTTATGTAAGGGATTATACAGACAAGCATGTATATAAGATTGCCTGTGGTCCAAATATAGATGATTACAATTGGATGGAACAGGTAATGAAGATAGCTGCCCCTTTCATGGATGGGATTAGTCTTCATCACTATGCACTAGCATCAGAGTGGGAAGATAAACGACCAGCTACTGGTTTTCCTGAAAAAGAATGGTTTTCTTTAATAGACAGTGCTAAAAAAATGGAAGAACTGATTACTAAACATTCCACTATTATGGATAAATATGATCCGGAAAAAAGAGTGGGGTTAATAGTAGATGAGTGGGGATCTTGGCTTGCTGTTGAAAAGGGAACGAATCCAGGATTCTTATATCAGCAAAATACCATTAGAGATGCAATGGTCGCTAGTTTGACTCTGAATATTTTCCATAGACATGCTGATCGTGTGAAAATGGCTAATATTGCTCAAATGGTCAACGTCTTACAGGCAATGCTACTAACTGAAGGCAGTAAAATGATTAAAACTCCGACGTATCATGTTTTTGATCTGTATAAGCATCATCAAGATGCTGAACTGATTGAAACATATGGTGATGCAAATGAATACGTTGACTTCACAGTATCGAAAAAAGATAATTCCTTAGCAGTCTCATTATGCAACTATGGTATTGAAAAGGAAGAGACAGTAACATTTGATGTTTCAGACTTCTCCAGCTCATCAGTTGAGGGATGGATTGTTTCAGGCAGTCAAATGGATGCCCATAATTCATTCGATTCTTCAGAACATGTTACTAAGGAAGCTTTCACTAATCATTCTATTAAAGACGGAATACTGTCTGTTACTATTCCACCAATGAGTGTGGCAACTCTAGTTTTAAAGGCATAGTATGTCTTGCAAAAGTTGTGAAAGACTTACAGAACTAGCCAGTCAGAATGAATTAGAATTAATTGAAGAACAGTTAGAACTGGAACTAAATATTGCTGAAGATGATGTCAGAGATAAACGCCTGTCAATATGTATGAACTGTCCCTTTTTAAAGGGACAGACATGTACAAAGTGCGGGTGTTATGCTCTCTTCAGGGCAAGTTTATCTGACAAACAGTGTCCTGTAAATAAGTGGTGAAATTTCGGATGCTGCCCTAATTGCTGCATCTGATTTTTATAGAATAAGTTTGTTTAAAAAATAACCATACTTATTTCTTTTTTGCCAGATATGTTGTACAATAGATGTACGTACAAATTAGGAGTGGGATTATGCTGAACGAACCGAAGTATTTAATCATAAAAAAAGATATTCAAATGAAAATAGAGAAAAATGACTTTACTTTGGGTGCAAAAATCCCCTCTGAAGCTGAATTGAGGGCTCAGTATGATGTCAGCAGACATACAATACGACAAGCCATTTCAGAATTAGTCAATCAAGGTTATTTGATCAAGCAGCAAGGATCCGGGACATTTGTCAGTGACTACTACAAGAATCAAGAAAATGGTAATGGGAAGAAGACGATCGGTGTAATTACCACCTATCTTTCCGATTACATTTTTCCATCTATTATTCGTGGAATTGAAGAAGAATTGTCTAAACATGATTATTCTCTAATGTTGTCCAGTACTCGAAACAACGTAGAAAATGAACGACGCTCGTTAGAAAGCATGATGGATCAAAATGTCGATGGATTAATAGTTGAACCAACGAAAAGTAACTTAATGAATCCTAACTTAAACTATTACTTGAGTTTAACTGAAAAGCCAACACCATTAATTATGCTTAACGCATCTTATGAAGAGCTCGATCTACCAGTTGTCGCATTAAACGATGAAAAAGCAGGAAAAATTGCTACAGAGCATTTAATTGAATTAGGTCATACAAATATAGGGATTATCACTAAATCCGATGACCTGCAAGGAAAGAATCGTCTAAAAGGATATTTAAAAGCATTGTATGATGCGAAACTGACATTTTCTAACGAATTTATTATGCGATATGACACTGAAGCGAAATCTGATCTTCCATCTTTAATCCGCATAATGCTGGAAAATGATCACTTGCCAACGGCTTTTGTCTGCTACAATGATGAGATTGCAGTAATGCTTATTAAAGAAATGAACGAAATTGGAAAAACCTGTCCGGGAGATATCTCTGTTGTGAGTCATGACGACAGTTTTTACAGTACTACTTTACCCTCAGTAAAGTTGACTTCAGTTGAGCACCCCAAAGAAGAATTGGGCAGAAGAGCAGCCCAGCGTATTGTGAAAGCGGTTGAAAAAGGAGAAAGAATCGATTCCTTTATATTTGATCCTCGACTAATTGTGAGAGAATCGACTAAAGATATTTCCTATGAAGATGAGTATTAGAGCAGTTCCACGATTATTCTGATGTCTGATTATGACTATACAGGTACGTACCTATTAAGTGGTTAGAATTGTATTAATGATAGGAGTGAACGCTTTGCTGGAAGATATAAAAAAAGCAGTATATGAAGCAAATATGTCACTTCCTGAACATGGACTCGTTGTATTTACATGGGGAAATGTGAGTGGAATTGATCGTGAGAGTAATTTAATTGTAATTAAACCTAGTGGTGTAGAGTACTCTGATCTATCACCTGAAAAAATGGTTGTTGTAGATTTCGAAGGAAATGTTGTTGAAGGAAACTTAAAACCATCAAGTGATACGGCAACTCACATCGAATTGTATAAAGCTTTTAATGATATCAAGGGTGTTGTTCATACACATTCACCATGGGCAGTGAGCTATGCTCAGGCTGGTATGGATATTCCAGCAGCTGGTACGACGCACGCTGACTACTTTTACGGAGATATTCCAGTCACTCGTGCCATGACAGCGGATGAAATCAGTAACGAATACGAAAAACAGACTGGAAAAGTAATTATTGAAACATTTAATGAACGCACTATTGATCCAAATCATATCCCTGGTGTTCTGGTAAATGACCATGGACCATTTACTTGGGGAACATCTCCTTCTAATGCTGTTTATAACTCAGTAGTATTGGAAAAAGTTGCAGAGATGACGTACCACGGATTAATGCTAAATGATCGATCTTCTAGAATGGATCAGGAATTATTAGACAAACATTATTTAAGAAAGCATGGAAAAGATGCTTATTATGGACAATAAATAATTGTAGGATAAAGGACGTGTCAGAATGATTAAAACGAGTCAAAGAGAATTCTGGTTTGTAGTAGGTAGCCAGCATTTATATGGACCAGAAGCCCTGAATGAAGTGAAAGCGCACGCTGAGGAGATTGTCGAGACGCTGAACAAAGAAGCGGATTTGTCATATCCTTTAGTTTTCAAGGCACTTGTGACCACTGCTGATGAAATTAAAGATGTCATCAAAGAGGTCAACTACAAAGATGAAGTTGCAGGTGTCATCACTTGGATGCATACTTTCTCACCCGCAAAAATGTGGATACCTGGAACCAAGATACTTCAGAAACCGTTACTGCATTTATCTACGCAATATAACAGTGAAGTGCCTTGGAGCACTATCGATATGGACTTCATGAACCTGAACCAGAGTGCACACGGAGACCGGGAATATGGCTTTATCAATGCCCGTTTGAACATCAAGAATAAAGTAGTGGTCGGACACTATCGGGATTCTGAGGTCCACTCAGAAATAAATAACTGGATGCTTTCGGCTGTAGGTTATGCGGAATCCCAGCACATAAAAGTTGCCCGTTTCGGAGATAATATGCGCAACGTAGCGGTCACCGAAGGGGACAAAGTGGAGGCTGCGATTCAATTCGGATGGACAGTGGACTATTACGGCATCGGGGACCTTGTGGCTGAAATGGATCAAGTCTCTGATGATGAAATCCAGTCCGTTTATGACGAGTGTCAGTCATTATATGACATGGATCCGGGAGAAAATGACGCTGATTTTTATGAGAAACAAGTGAAAGAACAGATCAGAATCGAAATCGGCTTGAAACGGTTCCTGAAAAAAGGTGGCTATACAGCCTTTACAACGAATTTTGAAGACTTGCATGGCATGAACCAGTTGCCGGGTATGGCTGTTCAGCGTCTGAATGCGCAAGGATACGGTTTCGCAGGAGAAGGGGACTGGAAAACAGCGGCGCTTGACCGCCTGGTCAAAGTCATGACGAATAATGTGTCTACTGGATTCATGGAGGATTACACCTACAACTTTGTAAAAGGGGAAGAGTATATTGTTCAATCCCATATGCTGGAGGTGGATCCGACTTTCGCCGAAACAAAACCTAAAGTGGTAGTTAATCCTCTCGGAATAGGGGATAAGGAAGATCCGGCACGTCTAGTCTTCGATGGAAAAGCAGGAGAAG
This sequence comes from Alkalibacterium pelagium, assembly GCF_900109325.1. Classification (GTDB taxonomy): domain Bacteria; phylum Bacillota; class Bacilli; order Lactobacillales; family Carnobacteriaceae_A; genus Alkalibacterium; species Alkalibacterium pelagium. The sequence continues at coordinate 41,694 of NZ_FNZU01000003.1, read as the reverse complement.
GCTTCACAATCTCCATGCTGGACTTAGGGACGCATTATCGTCTGATGGTCAACTCATTTGAAGCGGTGACGCCGCAGGAAGATGCGCCTCATCTGCCTGTCGCCCGAGTGATATGGAAGCCAAATCCTGACTTCAAGACCAGCATCAGACAATGGATCGAAAACGGTGGTGGTCACCATACAGTCGCTACGTTGGCACTGGATAAAGAAGTGATTTTGGATTGGGCCAACATGGTTGATCTGGAAACTGTTTTAATCGATTAAAGTAAATAGGAGAGGCTCACGCTTGAGTGTCTCCTATTTGGTTAATACATTTGAAAAAAGGATGATAATATGGAACAGAACGTTGTTTTGCCTAAGCAAAAAGTGTTGGGTATTGAATTTGGCTCTACTCGTATAAAAGCAGTTTTGATAAATGAAAACTTTAACCAAATTTCGAGTGGATCTTTTGAATGGGAAAATAAACTTATTGATGGTTACTGGACATACTCACTAGATGATGTGTGGAGTGGATTACAGATAGCTTACAAAGAGCTTTCTAATAAATATGAAGTTGCATTTGGAGAACCCCTATCTAAAATTGATTCAATTGGTTTTTCTGGTATGATGCATGGCTATCTTCCTTTTGATAAGGATGAAAATTTACTAACTCCATTTCGTACATGGAGAAATACTACTACAGAAGAAGCAGCTCAACAATTGACTAATTTATTTTCTTTTAATATCCCCCAAAGATGGAGTATTGCTCATCTGCACCAGGCTATATTAAATAAGGAAGAGCACGTTAAGGATATTACATTCCTTACAACTTTGGCTGGATATGTTCATTGGAAATTGACAGGGAAGAAAGTAATAGGAGTTGGAGAAGCAGCTGGAATGTTTCCGATAGATAGTCAAATCGTAAATTATAATCAGTCATTGGTAAAGCTCTATGAAAATAAAACAGCTGATGTAGATAAAGAATGGAGTTTATTAGGTATTCTTCCAGAAGTGTTAAGTGCTGGAGAAGCAGCTGGTCAACTTACTATCGACGGGGCAAAACTCATTGATCCTAGCGGAAGATTAAAAAGTGGTTCTGTATTATGTCCTCCAGAAGGTGACGCCGGTACCGGAATGGTGGCGACTAATGCGGTAGCTGAACGAACTGGGAATGTATCTGCTGGAACCTCAGTATTTTCTATGATTGTTCTTGAAGAAGCCTTGTCAGATTATTATACAGAAATAGATATGGTTACAACACCAACTGGTAAACCGGCAGCTATGGTACATTGTAACAATTTCACTACAGATATCAATGCATGGGCTAGACTTTTTAAAGAGCTGATCAGCTCTTTAGGACTGAATGTCTCTGATGAAAAGTTATTTACAACCCTATTTAATGCAGCTTTAAATGCTGATGAAGATAACGGTCAACTAATGAGCTGTAATTATTATTCTGGAGAACCAATCACTGGCTTTGAAGAGGGTAGACCAATGTTTCTTCAGATGCCTGACAGTACTCTGTCACTCGCAAACTTTATGCGTACGCATATTTATTCAGCCTTAGCGACACTAAAAATGGGCATGGATATTTTAACTCAAAAAGAAAATGTGACAGTTGATCAGTTACTGGGTCACGGAGGCTTCTTTAAAACAGAAAAAGTCGGTCAACAGATGATGTCTAATGCTTTAACTGTACCAGTGTCAGTTATGGAAAGTGCTGGTGAAGGTGGACCATGGGGAATGGCTTTGCTTGCATCCTATTTAATTGACAAAAATGACAATCAATCATTGGAAAACTATTTAGAAAAGAAAGTATTTAGTCAGCTGGATATCATTACTTTAGATCCAGAAAAAAAAGGTATAGAGTCATTTAACCGGTTTATGGATCGATATATTAACATGCTTGAAATTGAAAAAACAGCTATTAATTATCTTAAGTAAATAAGGAGGATACATGATGCAAAACGATCCAACTCAAGGGGATAGCAACAGTGCAGTAAACCATCCAGCACATCAAGAAGCCGCAAATAAAGAGAATAAATATTCTGATGCAGCTGAACAAGAATCCAGTGACAAACAGGAAGAAATTGTCGAAGATGAAAGTACTCCAGAAGACTACGAAAAATTTGACGTGGATAAAGTAGACGAACTAAAGAAAACTAAGAAAGACAAGGAATAGTCCATTATATAATAGGTGCAGTCAGAAATGTGAATTCTTCTGACTGCGTCTGTTTTTTTGGTTGTACAATAAATGACGTTGGTGAGATTAACTCACTAACGTCATTTTTTTAGATATTAGAAAACAAGTGAGTTCTCCTGTAGAATAATAGTCGACGAAAACATCACCTAAGGAGGAACTCACTTGCCTACTTCAAATGATATGCAAAAAGTGCTCGATATTCAAGATAAAAATCTCATATTTAAAGATGATTGTGTCACCTACGGTGTTTTGAAAGGGCGAAAAGTTAAATATATCGATTGTACTCTAAGCTATACACCAGCCGAATGCGAGAAGTGTCATGCTCCGAACAATGATTACAGTATCTATAAAAATGGGACACAGTCCTCTCGTGTGACTTTTCCAATGAGCGGTATTCGACCAACGTATTTACGTATAAGAAAGCAGCGGTTCATGTGTAAAGCCTTTGGGTCAAGTTTCACTGCAAAAACCCCGATTGTTAAAGAGCATTGTTTTATATCCACCTTCATTAAGGCTAAGATTTTGACTAAATCCTCAGAAGCCTGTTCTGTTAAAGATATAGCTAAAGAGGCGAACGTGTCTGAAGCCACAGTCCAAAGGACTATAAACCAGGAAAGTAAGCAGTACAGACCTCATTATCATACATTGCCGTCACATTTGTCTTTTGACGAATTTAAATACGCCAGTGGGCGAATGGCATTCGAATACATTGATGTCCAAAACGGCCACATTCTTGATATTCTGCCTACTAAACACAGTCGCTCAGTCAGTAATCACTTTATATCTCATTACAGCTTGGAGCAAAGAGAGAAAGTAAAGACCATTACTGTAGATATGAATGCAAGCTATGTCAGCTTTATTCCTCGGCTTTTTCCTAAGGCAGAGATTATCATCGACCGGTTCCATATCGTTCAGCTCGTCAATCGGTCCATGAACAAAACACGAGTAAAGATCATGAATCAGTTTAATACGTCAAATGGAGAAGATCAGAAGAAATATCGTAGATTGAAGCACTTCTGGAAAAAAATACTCAAGAAAGAAACGGATCTCTCTTACACTAAGTATCAGCGCTACAAGCTATTCGGACAGCGCCTGGAGTCGGCAATTGTCTCTGAAATGTTGGCCTATGATAGTGAACTAAAAGCTACATATGATGTCTATCAGCAGATTATTCAAGCAGTAGGAATGAACGATTATAATCAATTGAGTTGTATATTGGACCGATCTGACGTTTCAAATTTATCCTCGTATATGAAGACCAGCTTGAGAACACTACGTAAGCATCTTCCGTTTATTAAAAATACGTTTAAATACCCCTACAACAACGGAAAAATCGAAGGAATCAATAACAAGATTAAGGTTCTTAATCGTGTGGCCTACGGCTACAGGAACTTCGCCAACTACAAGAATAGAATCATCATTCACTTTTCTTTAAAAGCATCTCAACGTGAGCATGCACAAAAAGAAGTGTATAGTATGGTGGCCTAGGCCACCATACTATACACCCTATATAAACTCTCTTAGTTTACTTATTATTCTTTACCAACGTCATTTGACGTAGAACCGTTTTTTTATACTTTCCATTCGATAATATAGTAGTTTTTCAGAATATAGCCAGTAAAATACGGTACGAATCGTTGATGAAGGAATCTTATAAATTATTTCGTGTTGGTTAAGTGATTGTGTGTGTTGGATATATATTAATAGTATGCTATGTACATAATTAAAAAAAGATGGTCCGTACCTATAAGTTATCATTCTCTTTGGAGCACACTAATAGAAATATATAGAAGAAACATAATGATAGATTTGATGACTATATTTGATAAAATAACTATAAAGATTGATACAAAAGGATATTTATCTGAAGATTATAATAGCTAAAAAAAAAGTAGAGATTATTAAAGAATAACTTGACCGTACAAATAAGAGGTGATACAATAAACCTATCAAAAATACTTAAATGTAAGCGATGTCAATCTGTTTTGGAGGGCAGATGTTCGTACCAATTGTTAAAATATAAATAATGGAGGAATTAGCATGAAAAAGTATATTCTAAGTTCACTTCTGTTATCCGGATTAATATTGACAGCTTGTAATAACAATAACAATGCTGCGACCACAGATGAGAATGGTGACGAAATCGTTCAATTAACAGGCATATTTTTAGCACACCCCTTAACTAAAGATATTAATGATATGCAATGGTTGGAAGATGCTGAGCAAGCAGCTGGAGTAGATGTCAATTGGGAAACTGTTACAGCGGATTGGGATCAGCAAATTGGACCAATGTTATCTGCGGGAGACATACCTGATATAATCGTGGGACCTAATGCAGTAACTGATGCGCAACATCAGCAGTTTAAAGGTATGTTTGTAGACTTTAATCAGTATTTAGATCAAATGCCAAATGTAAGCGCATTATTAGGGGAAAAACCTGTAGCGAGAGATATGGCAACTACACTTGATGGAGAAATATTTGGTTTATCAAAATATCAAAGATTCTGGCCTGAATCTGCTACTAAACAATATATTAACCAGACTTGGCTTGATAATTTAGGACTAGAAGTTCCAACTACTTGGGATGAATTACATGAGGTGTTGACTGCCTTCAGAGATAATGATGCTAACGGGAGTGGTGATGCTAATGATGAAATACCATTTGATTATGCTCCTGTAGGAACTGGAGGGTTTGGCTTCTTCCATCCTACTGTACTGCTCGCCAGCACTGGTTTAACTCCAGTAAATGGGGGAGGGCAAGGATATTTCCTTGAAGATGGAGAAGTTAAAAATTTCTTCGTTGATGAACGCTACAGAGAATTTATGGTATTTATGAATTCTCTATATGCAGATCAACTTCTTAATCCTGAAGTATTTACACAAGAATATGTTGCTTTTCAATCATTGGGACGTGGAGATGGAGAGTATGCAACTGTCGGTTATACTTATGGATGGGAAGCAGAAGATAGATTTGGTACAGAGTTAGCTGATCAATATGTTTCTATGCCACCTTTAAGAGTTTCTGATGATTACGATGCAGATCCTTCTTGGTCTTTTGATCATTATGTACTGAATTACAATACGAATATGGTTCAGGTATCTGCAAATACCGAGAACATAGATGCTGCATTAAGATTCACTGATCAGCTCTATGACGAAGTAACCAGCATGCAGATACTATTTGGAGACTTAGGTACTAATATAGAAGATCATGGTGACGGCTCTTATTCAGTTCTCCCGCCTGAAGAAGAAACAATGGATCCGGGAACATGGAAATGGACGTCCACATGGGCTGATAACGGTCCTATGTATATTAGAGATGATTTAGATTTAGAACTTGGTGTGGATATGCAGGCAACTTTGGAACAGTTGGAGCCGTTAGAAGATACTATTGATAATATTGATAGAGATAATGATGTACTTCCTGTTTCATTCTTGAAATACACAACAGATGACAGCAATATTCTATCAGTAAATAATGCTGAGATCATGAATACTGCAATGACATATTTTGGTCAGTGGGTCACTGAAGGTGGAGTTGAAGCACAATGGGATAGTTATGTTGAGATGATGGAAAACTCCGGACTTCCTGAAAATATTGAAATCATGCAGGAAGCTTACGAACAGTTAGGTGAATAACAGGAAAATAAAGAAGCTACCCTAAGTAGCTTCTTTATACACTTTATTATAATCCTAAATACTTCATGAATTGAGGTGAACAAGTTGAATTTGGCAAAAAACGAAACGAAATCTGCTAAGAAAACTAAAAACAAAACTACAGACTCTAAAACGCAAAATGGATTCTTAAAAGAAATCAGAAAAAATTATCAGTTGTGGTTAATGATTTTACCGGGATTTCTAGTAATATTGATTTTTAACTATATTCCGATGTATGGATTACAATTAGCCTTTAGACGATTTGTTCCTACAGAAGGAATTACCGGTGGAGAATTTGTAGGAATGCAGTACTTTAATCAGTTTTTTGACAGCAGAATGTTCAGTACACTGATGATCAATACAATTAGAATCAGTGCAACTACTATGGTAGTTGGGTTTATTGCACCTGTATTATTGGCTCTTCTAATCAATCAGATTAAACATAAAAGAGCTAAATCTATTATGCAGACTACAGTCTACCTTCCACATTTTATTTCTATAGTAGTAATGGTCGGTATGCTTACTGTGTTTCTGTCACCCCAGTCCGGAATCCTAAATCATTTTGCTGATATGCTAGGATTTCCAAGGAGAGACTTTTTAGGAAGTACACGATTTTTTGTTCCTACCTATGTAATTTCTGAAATATGGCAAAGAGCTGGATGGAATAGCATCATATATCTGGCAGCACTATCTAACGTTGATCCCCAGCTCTATGAGTCAGCTAGAATGGACGGAGCTAATAGGTGGCAGTTAGTCAGACACGTTGAAATACCATCGCTAGTTCCAACAATGATCATATTATTCATACTTAATATGGGGGGGATATTAAATGCAGGTTTTGAGAAAATATTCCTTATGCAAAATCCTTTAAATTTGCCTGTTGCAGAAGTTATATCAACTTATGTTTACAAGATCGGTATTATTCAGAACCAATTCAGTTATGCTACAGCTATTGGATTATTCAATACACTGATAAATTTTGGATTCTTACTGCTGGCAAACTATATATCTAAAAAAGTAGCTAAAACAAGTCTGTTTTAAAAGGGTGAGATGATGACTGCTATAAAAAAATACTTTTCTAAAACATCTACTGCAGATATACTTTTTGATTTTCTGGTAGCTGTTTTGAGCCTAATGGTTTTTATTATTATAGCTTATCCGATCTATTTCGTAATAATTGCTTCAGTAAGTGATTCTCGGCTAGTTACTAGAGGATTAGTGACTTTATTCCCTAGAGGATTCAGCTTATATGGTTACGAGCAAATATTTCAAGATACAAGAATCTGGATCGGGTACATGAATACAATGATATACACAATAGGTGGAACATTTATTAACTTGCTGGTGACACTTCCTGCAGCTTATGCACTCTCCAGAAAAGATATGAGAGGAAGAAATTTCTTAACTTTCTTTTTTGCCTTCACAATGTTCTTTAACGGAGGGATTATACCTACCTATTTACTCTTCAGAGATTTGGGTCTGATTGATTCCAGATGGGTATTCGTTATACCTACAGCTTTAAATGTATTTAACTTGATTATTGCACGGACATTTTTTGAACATTCAATACCAAATAGTTTATATGAAGCCGCCGAACTTGATGGATGTACACATTTTCAGTTCTTTTTGAAGGTTGCACTGCCTCTTTCTAAAGCTTTGATATCTGTTATTGGTTTATACTATCTGGTTCAGCATTGGAATAATTTCTTCACTGGTCTGATTTTCATTAGGGATTACAGCAAACAACCCCTTCAGATTGTTTTAAGGGACATTTTAATATCTAATCAGGCATTCCAGGGAGGAGCAGGTGCAGGTGGAGGAGATATAGGGGGATATGCTCAACAGTATGCTGAACAAATAAAATATGCTGTGATCATAGTTTCAACCTTGCCTATTCTTGCTGTTTATCCATTCCTGCAGAAGTACTTTGAAAAAGGTGTAATGATCGGATCGATAAAAGGTTAAAATAGAGGGGTTAACATGGATAATTTTTTAAAAAAGTATAATGCTCTTGGAGAAATAGGTCTGGATCTGTTTCTGTTAAATATATACTGGGTAATATTTGCTCTCAAAGGTGGGATTATATTGGGAATATTCCCATCTACTATTGCACTTTACTCATGTGTTAGGCAGAAAATGAAGTATGGATATTATGAAGAAACGTCATGGATATTATTTAAGAAAGTCTATAAAAAAGAGTTTTTCAAAGCAAATAAACTGTCAATTCTAGCTTTTATTTGGATATTTATATACGTTGACTCAAGGCTTCTTGATGTTTATCACTTTGGTTTAATTAGTGACATCTTGTCAGTAGTGTTAATGATATTTACAGTCATTCTCCTGCTCTTTACTATCTATATCTTTCCAGTATACGTTCATTTTAAAGGGAACTTGAAAGAATACGTTTTAAAGTGTCTGGTACTGATTATTGGTAAACCATTACAATCCATTCTTTTACTGCTAAGTCTTATTTTTCTATTTGGCTTATATTATACATTTCCTGGGTTTATTCCGGTATTTGGGTTATCCATATATACTTACATTACCTTTAGAATACTAATTAAAACTGTGTTGTTTTTTTAGAAATTTATATTTTCATCAAGTGCATATATCTGTAGATTTTTACTATGAAAATATGAATATAATATATCTCAACAAAAGATTTTTTAAATGATGATAAATTAAGGACGTGTCAGAATGATAAAAACGAGTGAAAAGGAATTCTGGTTTGTAGTGGGGAGCCAGCATTTATATGGACCAGAAGCCCTGAATGAAGTGAAAGCGCACGCTGAGGAGATTGTCGAGACGCTGAACAAAGAAGCTGAACTGTCATATCCTCTAGTCTTCAAAGCGCTTGTCACTACTGCTGATGAAATCAAGGATGTCATCAAGGAGGTCAACTATAAAGATCAAGTCGCAGGTGTCATCACTTGGATGCATACTTTCTCACCCGCAAAAATGTGGATCCCCGGGACGAAGCTGCTTCAGAAACCGTTACTGCATTTATCTACGCAGTATAACAATGAAGTGCCGTGGAGCACTATTGATATGGACTTCATGAACCTGAACCAGAGTGCACACGGAGACCGGGAATATGGCTTTATCAATGCCCGTTTGAACATCAAGAATAAAGTAGTGGTCGGACACTATCAGGATCCCGAGGTCCACTCAGAGATAAATAACTGGATGCTTTCGGCTGTAGGTTATGCGGAATCCCAGCACATCAAAGTTGCCCGTTTCGGAGATAATATGCGTAACGTAGCGGTCACCGAAGGGGACAAAGTGGAAGCGGCGATTCAATTCGGATGGACAGTGGATTATTACGGCATTGGTGACCTTGTGGCTGAAATGGATCAAGTCTCTGATGATGAAATCCAGTCCGTTTATAACGAGTGTCAGTCATTATATGACATGGATCCGGGAGAAAATGACGCTGATTTTTATGAGAAACAAGTGAAAGAACAGATCAGAATCGAAATCGGCTTGAAACGGTTCCTGAAAAAAGGTGGCTATACCGCCTTTACAACGAATTTTGAAGACTTGCATGGCATGAACCAGTTGCCGGGTATGGCTGTTCAGCGTCTGAATGCGGAAGGATACGGTTTCGCAGGAGAAGGGGACTGGAAAACAGCGGCGCTTGACCGCCTGGTCAAAGTCATGACGAATAATGTGTCTACTGGATTCATGGAAGATTACACTTACAACTTCGTAAAAGGGGAAGAGTATATTGTGCAGTCCCATATGCTGGAGGTGGATCCAACTTTCGCCGAAACCAAACCGAGAGTGATAGTCAATCCCTTGGGGATCGGGGATAAGGAAGATCCGGCACGTCTGGTCTTCGATGGAAAAGCAGGAGAAGGCTTCACAATCTCCATGCTGGACTTAGGGACGCATTATCGTCTGATGGTCAACTCATTTGAAGCGGTGATGCCGCAGGAAGATGCGCCTCATCTGCCTGTCGCCCGAGTGATATGGAAACCGAATCCTGACTTCAAGACCAGCATCAGACAATGGATCGAAAACGGTGGTGGTCACCATACAGTCGCTACGTTGGCATTGGATAAAGAAGTGATTTTGGATTGGGCCAACATGGTTGATCTGGAAACTGTTTTAATCGATTAAAGTAAATAGGAGAGGCTCGAAAAGGGTGTCTCTTATTTATTTTTATTGCCTATTCAAAGTCGTTTTGATACTCGTTAAATAATAAAGGACCTTTAAAAAATGATTTCTATAAAAAAGATATAGAAAGAAGGAGAAACAATGCAGAATGATCCAACACACGGTAATTCCAGTCCACATCATGCCAGCCGTCCAACACATATCGAGCCAGAACAGGATGAGAAAGAAGCCACAAGTAATAAGAGCGAGACAGATGAGCTAAATAGAAACGAGAGCAACAAGGAGAAGGAATCACGACCAGAAGATTTTGAAAAGTTTAATGTGGACAAAGTAGATGATTTGAAAAAGAGTATTAATTCAGATCAGAAAAAGGACTAACAACATGCATATATGGAGGCAATCATAAATGAAGTCAGAAATAGTCATTACGGATCAGTTTTGGACTAAATACACCAAACTGATAAGAAAAGAAATGATACCATACCAATGGGATGTGCTACATGATAGAGCAGGTATTTCAATTGATAAAGAGAGAGATGATCATGGTATTCCCTCTGAAAAAAGTAATGCAATTGAGAATCTCAAAATAGCTGCAGGACAAAAAAAAGGGAATCACTATGGCTGGTTATTTCAGGATTCCGATGTGTATAAATGGCTGGAATCAGCAGCCAATAGTTATGCATTAAATCCAGATGACAATTTATTAGACATGATGAATGAGGTGGCTCAACTAATTGAAGAGGCTCAGGACGAAGATGGGTACCTCAGCACCTATTACCAAATTGAAAGACCCGATTTGAGATTTAAACGACTGTTTGAAAGCCATGAACTTTATTGTGCAGGTCATTTGATTGAAGCCTCTGTAGCTCATTTTAAAGCTACTGGCAGCAAAAAATTAATTAATGTTTCAGAAAAATTTGTTAACTGTATTTCTGAACACTTTGGACCGGAAGAAGGAAAAATAAACGGAGCAGATGGACACCAGGAAATTGAACTAGCATTAGTGAAACTTTATGAAGTAACTGGTAAGAAAGAATATGTTGATTTGAGCTCATGGTTTTTAAAAATCAGAGGACAGGATCCTGATTTCTATACAAAACAGTTAATTGATAATAAGAAAAAAGGTTTAAGTACAGGGCCCATTCCACATATTAACACGAAGTATCACCAGGCTCATCAACCTGTACTTGATCAGGAAGAAGCTGTCGGTCATGCTGTCAGGTTAGTCTATATGGCAGCTGCAATGGCAGAGGTCGCTTCGATTCATAATGATGAAAAAATGTTTGCTGCTGCCAGAAAAATCTGGGACAACATTGTTAAAAAACGTCTGTATATTACTGGTGGCATTGGTTCGACAGTCCATGGAGAAGCTTTTACTTTTGATTATGATTTACCAAATGACACCATGTATTGTGAAACATGTGCATCAATTGGTTTATTGTTTTTTGCTAAAGCAATGATGAAAAATGAAATTGATGTTGAGTACGCAGAAATTATGGAAAGGACTCTTTACAATAACATAATCAGTGGGATGGCATTAGATGGAAAACATTTCTTTTATGTTAATCCACTTGAAGTTGATCCTAAAGCAAGCAAAAATGATCCTGGAAAAAGCCATGTCAAACCCACTCGGCCATCATGGTTCGGCTGTGCCTGCTGTCCGCCTAATGTTGCACGTACATTGACTTCTTTAAACCATTATATCTCTGACGTAGTAGACGAAAATCTTTACATTCATATGTATCAAGATTTTATAGGATCGTTTGATATGAATAATCAAACGGTGTCTGTCAGTATGACTACTGATCTGCCATATAATGGTTATACAAAAGTTAAGGTCTCCGATGTTTCCAAACGATTCAGATTAATGCTTCGTCTTCCAGCCTGGATTAAAAATTATGAACTTAATAATACTGACATTGTATATCAGGAAGAAGAGGGATACCTTTCAATAGATATAGACTCGGACCAGACAATTGAGATTAACTTTGAATTACCTGTCCTCGAATGGAGATCTCACCCATCTGTTAAAAATAATCTTGATAAAGTTGCAGTTCAAAGGGGACCTTTTGTTTATTGCCTTGAAGAGGAGGACAATGGAAGTGAACTACACCTTCTGAGTTTAGTAGATATGGCAAGCCCAGAAGAAAAAACTGATTCAATTCTGGGAGACTTTGTTGTTCTAAAAGGAAAAGCGGAAAGACGATTGAAAGATGCCTCATGGAAAAACTTTCTGTATCAATCTGAATTAAAACTTGATTCTAAAAAACAAGAAGTGATCTTTATTCCTTACCATTTGTGGGCAAATCGCTCCAAAGGAGAAATGATAGTTTGGATTAATAAAAAATAATATTCAAGATCATTTAAGAGAGTACGTGACCGTATGTTTAAAAAAGAAAATAATAAATTATACTGGTTTTATGATAAGGAAAAACTGTTGATTGAACCATGGGGTAAAAATTCTTTTAGAATACGCGCTGGATACACTGAGTTTTCAAATGAAGAAAGTGCGTTACTAAATATATTAGAAGAAGACACTGATATCCAAATTAATAAAGAGGAGGCATTTATTGTTAATGGAAAAATTAATGTGACTGTCAATTTATCTGGTCATATTACTATAAGGAATCATAAAGGAGAGATCTTACTTAAAGAATCTGAGTATACTTATCAGCTGAAATACGGAGGCCGTCAGATAATTCCGAATGTAGGGTCATCGGATTATACGATTAGTATGAGACTAGAAACTCAACCGAATGAGAAGATTTTTGGAATGGGGCAATACCAGCATGATTTCTTTAACTTGAAGGGTTGTATGGTAGAGCTGACTCATCGAAACAGCCAAATAAGTATCCCTTTTTTTCTATCTAATCTTGGCTATGGCATGTTATGGAATAATCCTTCAATTGGTAAGGCTAGTTTCAATCTTAACGTGACAGAATTTACTGCTGAGTGTTCCAATCAAATCGACTACTGGATAACAGCAGGAGATACTCCAGCTCAGATTGAAGAAAGTTATGCAGAAGTAACCGGAAAAGTCCCGATGATGCCTGAATATGCAATGGGACTTTGGCAAAGCAAATTAAGATATCAAAATCAGGAGGAGCTACTAGGAATCGCAAGGAAATATAAAGATGAACAGGTTCCTTTATCAGTGATCGTAATCGACTTTTTTCATTGGCCTAATCAAGGAGACTGGTGCTTTGATGAAACTTACTGGCCGGACCCCTTAGCTATGATTACAGAATTAGAGAATATGGGAATTGAAACGATGATCTCGGTTTGGCCTACAGTTGAGTCTACTAGTTTAAACTATCATGAGATGGTTGAAAAAGGATTTCTTGTGAAAACAGATAGAGGGGTTCGAACCCAATTTCAGTTTCTGGGACAAACAGAAATATTTGATGCTACAAATGCTGATGCTAGGAAATATTTATGGGAAAAGATAAAAGCTAATTACTATGATTATGGTATAAAGACGTTTTGGCTAGATGAAGCTGAACCTGAGTTCAGCGTATATGATCATGATATTTATCGTTTTGAATCGGGTCCTAGCAAGAAGACCGGAAACATGTATCCTCTTTGCTATAGTAAAACCTTTTATGACGGAATGAGGAAGGAAGGGCAAACTAATATCATCAATTTAGTTAGGGCTGCTTGGGCTGGAAGTCAGAGATATGGTGCTCTAGTCTGGTCCGGTGATATTCCATCCACATTTCAATCATTAAACCATCAGGTTAAGGCCGGGCTTAGTATGGGAATAGCAGGAATTCCCTGGTGGACGACCGATATTGGTGGTTTTCATGGAGGAAATATACATGATTCTGAGTTTAAGGAATTAATGATTAGGTGGTTCCAGTATGCAACGTTTTGTCCTGTACTGAGAATGCACGGAGATAGACTACCATCTAAACCTCCGATAGGTGAGTCAGGTGGTGGACTATGTCACAGTGGAGCAGAAAATGAAATATGGAGTTATGGTGAGGAAGCATACAATATTTTCAAATATTATATTAGTTTAAGAGAGAGTCTTAAACTATATATAAAAGAAATAATGCTAAAAGCTCATAACAAGGGAACTCCTCCAATGAGACCACTCTTTTATGAATTTCCAGACGATCCTGACGCTTGGGAGGTTGATAACCAGTTTATGTTTGGAAGTTCTCTGCTTATTGCACCAGTATTAGAGTATAAAGCTAGGAAAAGAAATATATATCTTCCGAAAGGCACAAAATGGGAGGATTTTTGGACAAAGCAGCAGTATATTGGAGGACAGTCGATCGAGATAGATGCTCCAATAGATAAGCTACCTATAATGATAAATCTTAATAGCGAACTGACACTTAATCACTTAAGGAGTAATGATAGATGAAGTATTTCAGAAGTTTAGCTCAAACACCACCTAAAGGATGGAATAGCTGGGATTGTTACGGTGCTTCCGTCACTGAAGAAGAAGTAAAGCAAAATGCAATTTATATGAAAGATAATTTAAATGATGCAGGTTATGAGTATGTTGTTGTAGATATTCAATGGTATGAACCAACTGCAAACTCGAGCATGTATCATGCATATGCAGATTTGGAAATGGATGAATTCTCGAGATTGATTCCAGCAGCGAATCGCTTTCCCTCGGCAGCTAATGGAGCAGGGTTTAAACCTTTGGGAGATTTTATTCATTCGTTAGGGTTGAAATTTGGTATTCATTACATGAGAGGTATACCGAGACAGGCTGTCCATAACAACACATCAATTTTAGGATCAGATCATACAGCAAGAGATATAGCAAAACCGAACTCTATATGTCCATGGAATACTGATATGTATGGTGTTGATACGAGTAAACCTGGAGCAAAAGACTATTATAGATCTCTTATTGATTTATTCGGATCCTGGGGAGTTGATTTTCTTAAAGTAGATGATATTGCAGATTCAAAACTGTATGGAGGCCATTTGGACGAAATAACTATGCTGCGTGAAGCAATAGACGAATCGAGATATGACATTGTATTGAGCTTATCCCCTGGTCCAGCTTCACTTGAACATGGCGCTTTTTTACAAAAGAATGCAAATATGTGGCGTCTAACGGATGATTACTGGGATAATTGGCATCAGTTATATGATATGTTTGATAGGTGTCAAAAGTGGGCTCCCTTTGTGCGGAAAGGGAATTGGCCTGATTGCGATATGCTTCCTATGGGACATATTGGCATTCGTTCTGTTGATGGAGGCGGTAGTAATAGAACCAGTCGATTTACCTTGGCAGAGCAAAGGACAATGATGACACTATGGTCGCTGTTCAAGTCACCTCTATTTTTTGGTGGAGAAATGACTGATATGGATTCAGCTACTCTAAATTTACTGAAAAATAAAACACTAATAGAAATGCACCGTAATGGGGAGAATCCTGAACAAGTCATGAGGCAAAACGATATAGTTATCTGGAAATCGAAAGCGAAAGATAAAACGTGGATTGCAGTTTTTAACCTTAATGACTCTGACAAAAAGGTCCAATACTCTTTAAATAAACTTAATGAGACAACATATAAAAAGGCTAAGGATATATTTAACAAAGAATATTTGGAAGCAGAAGATATTCACTTTGCTATACAGAAACATGATGTAAAGCTCATTGAGTTGTCAAATTAATGAACAATAGTAAAAGGAGCATTTTATGCAGAAGTTTAACAACCCAATTATTGAAGGTTTTGCTCCAGACCCATCCGTTTGTGCGGTGGGAGAAGATTTTTATCTAGTCACTTCCACATTCGCCTATTTTCCGGGTGTACCGATTTATCAAAGTAAAGACCTGGTCAACTGGAAACAGATCGGTAATGTCCTGGATAGAAAAGAGCAGCTGAACCTGCTTGGTGCAGCTCATTCACAAGGAATTTTTGCACCGTCCATCAGATACTACGACGGCACATTTTATATGATTACAACTAACGTGACTAACGGCGGAAACTTCCTGGTTAAGACTGATGACCCAGCAGGAGACTGGTCCGATCCATACTTTATAGACAACGCACCCGGAATTGATCCAAGCCTGTTCTTCGATGAGGACGGCAGATGCTACTATGTCGGCACGAGAGAAAACCCTCGCGGCGCAACTTATAACGGGGACTGGGAAGTCTGGCTTCAGGAGCTGGATCTCGAAACCATGTCTCTAGTGGGCGTAAGCACTAAACTTTGGAAAGGTGCACTGAGAGATGCAATCTGGCCTGAAGGTCCGCATATCTATAAAAAGGATGGACTGTACTACCTGATGATTGCCGAAGGAGGCACGGGATTCAACCATGCGATCACGATTGCACGCAGTGAATCTATCGATGGCCCATATATCGGCAATAAGAATAACCCGATTCTGACCCATCGCCACTTAGGGAATCAGTATCCTATTCATAATGTCGGTCACGGCGATCTGGTCGAAGCGTCAAATGGAGAGTGGTTCATTACTCTACTGGCGAGCAGACAGTTCAACGGCTATGACAACTTAGGACGTGAAACCTTCCTGGCAAGAGTTCAATGGGAAGACGGCTGGCCAGTCATCAACCCTGGAGAAGGACGTCTTATGGACACGCAGGAGCACGGACTGCCACTAGTCCCGGTTGAAACTCAGGAAGCCTTTGATCTGACCAAGGAAGATTCCGCTTTTGTTCATTTGAGAAATCCTAACTGGGATAATTACGACAGAGAGAGCAGAAAAGGATGGTTAAGACTTTATCCGTCAACTGTGACGATTCAGGAAATAGATACACCAACCTATATCGGCCTGCGTCAGTCAACTATGGACTACACTTTAAGTGTAGAAATGGATGAAGCACTGAAAGAAGGAGAAGAAGCGGGACTAGTCGTTCTGCAGAATGACCAGTATTCGATTCGTCTGACAGTCAGCTATCTGGATGGCGTTAAAACAGTCAGATTCTTAACTTTAATCGATGGAGAAGAAACAGTTGTCGGGTCCAAGGACATAACTGACAGCACTCTTCAGCTGTCGCTTACAGGAGAAGGTCAGACAGTCAGCGCATCAACTGTGATCAATGGTGAAACACTTGTCATCGCAGAAAATGTAGACATCCACTATTTGAGCACAAAGGTAGCAGGCGGATTCGTCGGTTGTACAATGGGAATTTACGCTGTGACTGATAGAGAAGACCGCGGACACGCTGACTTTACTTCATTGACTCTCGTCAAGCACTGATTCATTACGTAATATAGTGATCTAAACTAAACGATTGAACAAGTCAACAGCAGCAAAAGAGACACACTCGTTAACCTAGTCGGTGGGTGCTGACAGGGGGTGTGTCTTTTTGACTTTTCTAAATGGCAATAATTTTAAAAGGAAAACACTCATCATGATGAGTGTTACAACTTAAGTCATAAGGACAGCTGGGAGATGAACGGAAAATTAACTAGTGGTAGATAAGAACAATAAGCGGTATTATAATTTAAATTATTGCCCACTCACCGGAAAATGCTCAAAGAGTGGGTAATAAATTTGAAATTAATGCCCACTCGCAGAATATACGCTAATGAGTGGGCAAAGGTTTAGGTATTATGGACCACTCGCCGAAAACATTCAACTGAGTGGTAAGTAAATGAAGGATTATAACCCGCTCAAAGAGTTTAAGTCAACGAGTGGGCAAAAGAGGGAGTCTATAATGAAAAGCTAACTTAGGATATCCCATATTTTGGAAATCAAATCACCTACATCATACGCAGTCTAGTCTTTAATCTTAAGCTGAAGCATCTCCAGGAAACCGAGAGCCTGAGATTCGTTTACTATGGCACCTTTAATGTCGTCTATAGATACCGCAATGGCGTCAAACTCTGATGAACTCAAATCGATGGTATTCAATGAGGTATGGCTGAACTTTGCCCGATTCAAGTCACAGGATTCGAACCGGGTTTGCTTTAAAGAACACTCAAGGAAGTCCATTTCATTTAACTTGCATTGGTCAAATAATACAGATTTGACTTTTGAGAAGCCTATACTTGATAGATGCATGATACAATCAGTAAACGAGACATCTTCAAGGAAGCTGTCAGTGAAAAGCATGCCGTTTAGTCTACATTGATTGAATGATACTTGTTTAAGGCTTGTTTCAGTCAGTTCGGCATTGATGCATTCACATTTGATAAATTCTACATCTTTGAAGTAAGCATTATTTATGGTCAGCTGATCGAACTGGACATTTCTGAACCGCACACCTTTGAATTCGATTAGTCGTGTATCGGACAAAGTGATGACGCAATCAGCAATTTCTGCCTGTTCAATATAGGGATCTTCCGGATCAAAGATTTCCGAAAAGTTAATGATGGGCAGATTATCAGGAAGTGATGGACGTTTAATTTTTACTGACATGAGCAATTCTCCTTAATAAATATAGGGATGTAGTGAAGCGATTGCAGATTCTTCACTCGATTATACCACTTGATTGCTTTATTATGTCCAATAAATGCGAAATGTTTGGTATAATGGATAGATGAAGATTTTAAACGGATAAACAGACATAAGCAACTACAGTTGAAAAGGGATGACTGAATCGATGAAAAAACAGGCTTTTCCAGAAATGACGATCACTTCTTTAGCCAGCAACTACTCGACATTTCTTCAAGGCAAGGAAGTATATAAGAACAGAGCAGTCAAGAATCTGAAAGTGGACACCAAGAATCACACTGTTCAGTTTAATGTTGAAGACCGTCAGTTAGAAACCGTACACTTGCGCTTTTATCCGA
Source organism: Alkalibacterium pelagium (assembly GCF_900109325.1). Classification (GTDB taxonomy): domain Bacteria; phylum Bacillota; class Bacilli; order Lactobacillales; family Carnobacteriaceae_A; genus Alkalibacterium; species Alkalibacterium pelagium. The sequence goes on along the minus strand of NZ_FNZU01000003.1, from coordinate 23,001 downwards.
ATGGTGTGGCTAGAAAATATCATTGCACGTGTAAACCATTTGAAAAGAATTCGGGTGCCTGTAAGCATGTGGTCGCGGCCATGTTCCACTTGAATGATCTGGATGCTAATGATCTCACAGCTAAAAATGAGACACCTGCCAGCTCAGGGAGTAAGACCCAGCCTATGTTTTCTTATAAGAAAAGTGAAAAGGCAGTCAATGAACTGCTCCATTTATCCAAGCAGGAAATTGCCAGACAAACTGACTCCTTATATAAACAGCCGGTATATGTCGAATATATCTTAAATGTGAGCGGGACTTCGGCTAATCCTATTTACGATCTTTTTTTCAAAATCGGCAAGGATTACTTATATATTGTTAAAAATACAGCACGGGTCATTGATGATATCATCAGTGGAGAAGCGATTGAATTTGGGAAGAACTTTACATTTGATTCCAGCGAGTATGCCTTACTGGCGGAAGATCGATATGTCTTTGAAAAACTGAAGGATATTCAGGATATTATTTCATCTCTGACACCTGTAGGATATGAAAGCCAGATGTCGAATCGGGAAAGTTTCTCAATTCCCGCTTTATACATCAAAGAATTGATCCGACTGCTGGAAAACACTATGGGTGCATTTGTGCGTTTTGGAAGACCACCTCGTCAGCTGACTCAGATCGATCGCGGAGATACGCTTCGGGTAAAAGAAGGCATTGAAGATCTTGATCTGACATTCAAATTTGAAAAGAAAGATAATTTATTCCACTTTTCTCTTGCAGATACGTCACTGACAGTTGAAGACTTTCATTTCCACGACAAAGGTAAGATGATTGAGTACAAGCAAGTTTTCTACCTTCTGTCATCTCCTTCATATGAGCTGATTCACAGTATTTTTGAGGGACTGAAGAGTTCCGGTTCCTATACGCTGGTCATGCGCCGGTCTGAAATTGAAACTTTCCTGTCCGTTACATTGTCACAGCTCAAGGAAGTCATACAGGTCGATATGGACGAGGCCGTCCGACAACTGATCTATCAGGCAGAATTAGAGCCTCAACTATATATCGATACTGAAGGTCAGTCACTGCTGATTCGTCCGGTATACTCTTACGGACAGACGACTCTCTATCCATTAGAAGAGTCTGAGTCTACTGTAGAAGAAACGATCCTCGTCAGGGAATGGAAGAAGGAATCAGATGTTCTGAATCTGCTGTATACTCATGTCCCTTCAGTTGCCCGTCAGCAGGGCATGTGGAAGCTGACTGAAACGGATACCATCAGCGGATTTCTGTATGATTCACTTCCGGAACTTGCTGAAAACATGGAAATCTTCCTGTCTCAGTCTGCCCGCCGTCTGATTTACAGTCCGAAAAGACAGCCGAGAGTCACGATGGAAATGAGGGAGTCATCCAATCTACTGGATATCAGTTTCGAAACTGAAGATATTCCTTCAAATGAACTGCAGGCCCTGTTGAAGGACCTTGAAAAAAATCAGCCGTTTTATAGACTGTCAAGCGGTCAGCTGGTGAATCTGAAAGACCCTGCGTTTCAGGCTATGAAACGGGCTAAAGAATCACTGGATATTGATGATGATGAGTTTGAGACTGATATGACTGTTTCTGTCTTCCAGGGGCTGTCCGCATTAGATGAGGAAACTATAAATACCGGAAGACGCTTCAAGTCACTTGTGGAGCAGCTGTTGAGTCCGGAAACACTGGACTTTGATTTGCCAGCTGGTCTGAAAGCTAACATGCGACCGTATCAGGTCACTGGATTCAAGTGGCTGAAAAGCCTAGATCATTATGGGTTCGGAGGAGTGCTGGCGGATGACATGGGACTTGGAAAGACTGTCCAGACGATTGCTTTTCTACAGTCCAAATATGAAGAAAAACAAGGGCGCTATCTCATCATCTGCCCGTCTAGTGTCGTCTACAACTGGCAGCACGAGTGGCTGAACTTTGTGCCCGATACAGAAACGATCATCATTTCAGGCTCCAAGGAAGAACGGGAAGCTAAAAAACAGGAAGCGCTGAATAAAAACATTCCAATCTGGATTACAAGTTATCCTCTTGTTCAAAGAGATTCAGATCTGTACGAGGACGAAACATTTGAGACGATCGTTCTGGATGAATCACAAACTGTCAAGAACAGTGCAGCCAAGACGACTCAGGCTGTCAGGAAACTGAAAGCTGAAAGCAAGATTGCTTTGTCAGGAACACCGATTGAAAACCATTTGGGAGAACTCTGGTCCCTGTTTTCAATCATCCAGCCAGGTCTGTTCAAGAACAGGAAAGCGTTCCAGGCTATGGACCAGTCTAGAATTTCTGCAAAGATCAAGCCGTTCATTTTAAGACGATTGAAACGGGATGTGCTGGACGATCTACCTGAGAAGACAGAAACAACAGAGTACATTGAACTGTCTGATAATCAGAAGCGTCTGTATCAAACCCAGCATGCGGCAATCAAGCAGGAAATCAAGACATTGATCGATACGGATGAGCTGAATGCCAACCGGATCAAAGTGCTGGCAGGTATGACCAGACTGAGACAGATCTGTTGTGATCCAAGGCTAGTCATGCCTAATTTCGAAGGGGCGTCTTCTAAACTGGAGCGTCTGATGGAATACCTTGAAGAGGCGCGGGCCAACGGCAAACGTGTTGTCCTGTTCTCTCAGTTCACATCCATGCTGAAAATCATTAGGGAGCGTCTGGATGCCATAGATGTGGATTACCATTACCTCGATGGTCAGACCAAAAATGAAGACCGTCTGCATTTGACGACCCGATTCAATACTGGAGAAAAGGACCTGTTCCTGATTTCACTTAAAGCTGGTGGAACAGGGTTGAACCTGACAGGTGGAGATACCGTCATTCTTTATGACTCCTGGTGGAATCCGGCAATCGAAGATCAGGCGGCTGACCGGGTGCACCGGTTCGGTCAGAAGAAATCCGTACAGATCATTCGTCTGATTACAACGGGAACGATCGAAGAACGCATCAACGATCTTCAGGAGAAGAAACGCGAACTGATCGATTCAGTTATTACTAAAGGCAATACTCAGACACTGAACAGTCTAAGCACAGAAGAAGTACTGACGCTGCTCGAAGATTGATTATATATGATAAAAAGTCATGCAAGGATAGATATTCTGCTGGCCCGGACTCAGAAACCATACTCAGTGGCTATTGCTTGAAAGCCCCCGATTCCTGCTCGTATAATTAAGGAGAAGCGATGATACGACTGATACAGGAGGAGGGGAGACGATGGATGAGAAATTAAAAAAAGTGATGGATGCGACATATGAGTGCATGCAGGCTTGTAATAATTGCTTTGACGCCTGTTTGAATGAAGAGCACCTTGATATGATGAGAGAGTGTATCCGTCTGGACCGGGAGTGTGCAGATATCTGCCAGATGGTTCTGTCGTTCAGTGGAAGAGAAGGGTCTTTGAGAAACGACCTGGTTTCACTTTGTGGAACGATCTGTCAGGCCTGCGGAAAAGAATGTGAGCAGCACGACCATGACCACTGTCAGGAATGTGCAAAAGCTTGCTTTACCTGTGCTGATGCATGTAGAAGTTTTGTGAATGCCTAACTGATTAATGACCGGAGTAGAAGAAAGTCTATAATGAGGCTTTCGTCTCCTCCGGTTTTTTATTTGGAATTGAGTTTATCAGTACTTTTCGATGTGAACTTCATTTTTTCCTGGTAAAATGAAGTTCACCAATCTTTTTACCCTCTAAACTCCACACGTTATCAGATGAGTTTAGTTCAGCGCTTTTTCCAGTGCTGAACTACCTTTTAGCCCTTCTTCAGTTTAGTTCAAAAGAAATAATCCCCATAAACTCCATCCATCCATTCTATAGTCCATTTCATTTCACTATAAAAGCTTTATTCAGCAATGGACTCCCTTTTAAGTTTTCCTCTGACGTATGCTATACTTGAGTCACAACAGATCGCGGAGGAATAGTGTGAAAGATAAGATAATTGTGATCGTCGGACCGACAGCAGTGGGAAAAACGGCGTTAAGTATTGAACTGGCAAAAACATTTAATGGTGAACTGATTAATGGAGATTCGATGCAGGTCTACAGAGGTCTGGACATCGGGACAGCAAAAGTGACTGAAAAGGAAGCGGAAGGTCTTCCGCATCATCTGATCGATATCAAAGACCCTATAGACCCATTTAGTGTGTCGGATTTTAAAGAAGCCGCGTCTCAGAAAATAAGTGAGATCACTGAGAGAGGCAAGCTTCCGATCATTGTAGGAGGGACCGGCTTATATATCGAATCCCTTCTGTATGATATCAGTCATGGCGGTGAAGCAAAACCGAATCAGGCATTTAGAGATGAAATGGACAGTCTGGCACGTGAGGATGGCAGAGAAGCTTTGCACGAGAAGCTTAGGGAAAAGGATCCTGCTTCGGCTGAACAGATTCATCCAAACAATGTCAGACGCGTGATCCGAGCGCTTGAAGTGATTCACGAAACAGGTCAGCCATTTTCCAAATATCAGTCGGAAAAAAAGAAAGAACCGTTGTACGATGCTTTTGTAATAGGGTTGACTACAGACCGGACTTTATTGTACGACCGAATCAATCGACGGGTGGATCAGATGATGGAGTCTGGCCTGCTCGAGGAAGCGGAAGAGCTGATCAAACATGTTCCGGAAGATGCTCAGAGTTTGAAAGGGATTGGCTACAAAGAACTGATTCCGTATATTGAAGGAAGTATGCCGCTAGAAGAAGCAGTCGATACAATCAAGCAGCATTCCAGAAATTACGCAAAACGTCAGTTAACCTGGTTCAGAAATCGCTTTGAAATCGATCAGTGGGCTGATCTTATTGAGCATCCTGAGTCAATCGATACATTAAAAAGCCAGATAAAAGACCATATAGGAAGTGATTAAATGGAACAAGAACAGACATATGAAAAAGTCATCATCGTCGGCATAGAAAAACAGAACGAAGAAGATGCTTTTCGTTATTCTTTCGATGAGCTCGAGCAGCTCGTTGAAAATGCCGGGGGAAAAGTCGTTGCTAAACTGTCTCAGAAAAGAGAGCGGATCGATCATAAAACGGTGATAGGAAAAGGAAAAGTCAATGAACTGAAGCATTTGGCAGACGAGCTGGAAGCCCAGACGATTGTATTCAACCAGGAACTCTCACCCAGTCATGTAAGAAATATTCAGGAGGAAGTTGATGCTAAAGTTATCGACCGGATTCAAGTCATACTTGATATCTTTGCCCTCAGAGCACAGAGTAAGGAAGGGCGACTGCAGGTCGAACTGGCACAACTGTCTTACATTCTGCCTAGATTGGCTGGTCAGGGAGAGAACATGTCCCGGCTGGGTGCAGGAATCGGAACTAGAGGTCCAGGGGAAACGAAACTGGAAACTGACCGCCGGCACATTCAGAGACAGATGACAGAGATACGTAAGGAACTGAAGAAGATTGCGGCTCACCGTGAGCGAAGCCGGGAACAGCGTAAAAACAGTAACGTATTTCAGATCGGTCTGATCGGGTATACGAATGCTGGAAAATCGACCCTCTTGAATCAGCTGACTCAAGCGGAGACGTATGAAAAAGATCAGCTGTTTGCGACACTCGATCCCTTGACCAGAAAAAGTGAGCTCCCGTCAGGCATGCAGATCACACTGACGGATACGGTCGGATTTATCCAGGAGCTGCCCACTCAGCTGATCGAAGCTTTCAAGTCGACACTCGAAGAATCCAAGCACGTGGATATGCTTTTACATGTCGTGGATGCATCTGCTGAGAATATCAAGGCGCATGAGGAAACGGTCATGGAGCTGCTTGATGAACTGGGAATGAATCTGATTCCGATGCTGACGGTGTACAATAAAAAGGATCTGCTGGAATCCCCTGCGCGTACCTCGCTCTTTCCGAACTGCACGATTTCGGCTCGCGACCCTGAAGATATAGAGATGCTAAGACATGCGATTGAAAAAGAAATAAAGAAACAGATGGTTCATTATCAGCTCAGCATTCCAAGCGAACGGGGAGACTGGCTAGTCGAACTCCGTCAGAATACTCTTCTCGAACGTCAGCTTTTTGATGAAGACAATCAGGTATATGCAGTAGAAGGTTACGCAAAAAAAGGATCCAGATGGGTCCAGGATTAATTAGCAACTATCTTTAATCGTTACTGACATAATAGTATAAACCAGTCCCATCTTTTGCCCGCCTAAAGGCAATGGATGGGCTTTTTTGATCAGTTTTCACTAAAAGTAAGAATGTTCTCATTATATTATATTTACAAACTAACCGACAAATTTAACTTGTTATTTAATTATATAATACTCTTAATTATAGAATTAGAAAAATTTATAGATATTAACTATTAATTTTTCAGATCCTAATCCGATAATGAGAAAGTATGCACAATATTTGAAAGAGGGATTAGAGTGAAAAAGATATCAGGCAAGAAAAGAAACAGAATAGTTAATAGTGATCAAAAAAAGAAATCATTACGCCTTCGTTTTATTCTATTGTTCACAACTTTGGTGTTCGTTCCTATATTAATAGTTTCGGGCGCACTATACTACCGCATGGATCAGGCAGTAACTAGGCGCGTGCTTAGAGAGCAGCAGCAGGCAACAAGCCGAATCGTTACTCTTATGGAGGATGCCGGATCTGAAGCAAGAAGTGGTCTGGAGGCTCTCGCTGAAGTAGAAGACATGACACAAGTCACAACTTTGGAAGATGAAAGCCAGCTGGATCAGCTGATGACCGTCGTCCAGTCAGCCTCACAATACATAAGCGATGTCTTCTTCTTTATCCCTGGTCAGGAAGCAGTTGGAACAATGGAACAGCAGGACTTAGAGACAGTTTCACAAAACTGGCTTGCTGGAGCTACTGGAGCGGGTGGAGATATCTACTTCTCTGAGCCATATACTGATGTGGTATCAGGGGCCACAACAATGGCTGCAGCCATGACAATCGATCAGGAAAATGGAGAGACTGGAATATTAGGTCTTCAAATGGACATGGAGAGTATTGCAGCTGTCATCGACAGTAGTCAAATTGGAGAGACAGGGTATCCGTTTGTCATAACTGAAGCAGGCTACTGGCAGTTTACACAAGATCCAACTCTATCCGGACAAGACGTAAGCAACCAGAGTATTTTCTTAGAAGCAACTGACATGTCCGGTGAAATATATAATGATTTTAATGGCCGGACCTTCCCAATCTATTATGAACGAGTCCCAGACATGAACCTAATTGTATACGGAGCAGTCACCTCTAATGAGATGTCTGCGGAAAATGACTTGTTTCTGACAAGCAGTCTAAGAGTGCTGGCCATCAGCATAATAGGTGCAGCGGGGTTATCCATTCTTCTATCGAATTATCTCGTATCGATTACTAGAATGATAAGGGAAGCTCTAGCTGGAATTCAGGAAGGGGACTTGAGAACACGCATAACCTCTTTAAAGACTGGGAAAAAGAAAAAAACATCGAAGAAAAACAAGCCGGCTGTTAATGAGATAAAAGAAAATGGACACGAGCTCCATCAGATCGGGTGGAGTTTCAATGAAGCTGTCTCAACATTCCAGAAGGTAATCTATGATATTCAAGGTAAAGCTAAATCAGTAGATGAACTGGCTTCTGATCTGGCAGAAATAACTGAGCAGACAAAAAATGCAACAGAAGAAGTATCAGAAACGATTCAGAGCATTGCTCACTCCAGTGGTCAGCAGACTTCGGATACTCAGAACACGGTCAAGCTCATGGACGAACTGTCGGAACATGTCAATGCGATTACTTCAAATATGCAGGAAGTTGGAATGCATGCGGACGGCACTGTGCTGGCTCTGGGAGAAAACGACCGGAAAATGGGACATGTTAATCAGACCTGGAATGAGACCGTAGATTCTTTCAATAGGCTGAAAGCTAATATTGGAAAAGTGGACGGCAATGTCCAGGATGTAGAAAAAATACTGAAAGCTATTCAGGACATTTCTGAAAAGACCAACTTACTGGCCTTGAATGCGTCAATTGAGGCGGCTCGTGCCGGGGAAGCAGGAAAAGGCTTCTCAGTAGTTGCTGAAGAAATACGGAAACTTGCTGAACAGAGTAATGACTCATCTGAAATGATCACCGAAATCATACAAGTTATTCAACATGATTCAAATGAAATGGTGTCTACACTGGATCGTGTGCTGGATGATAGTGACAAACAGACGGAATCATTGAAAGGTGTCACTCAGACTAATGAAGACATATCAATGAATATTCAAGTGCTGGCTAAACACATCGCTCAGGCTTTCCAGCTTGCTTCTCTAGTTGAAGAGAAAAAAGAAGCTGTCGTAAAAGCGTTAGATAATATCGAAGCTTCTGCCGAAGAAAATGCGGCGGGAACCGAAGAAGTATCCGCGAACGCTGAGGAAATCCTCGCTTCGATGGAAGAATTTACTGCATCGATAGAACAAATGAAAGTCCTGGCAGGAAACTTAAAAGAATCAACTAACCAGTTTTCATAATTCAAATGAATCAGATTCGAGGTCTGCTATTTATAGTAGAGAGACCTCGAATTTTTTATTAATACGTATAATAAACAGAAAACTAAGCAGAAATTTGATAGGTTATATATAAGTGTCATCCCTTTAAAGAGAAAGCTTCAATAATTAATCTTAAGCAATTGTGACAGAATTAAGAACAATCAATAAGATACGCTGAAAGCATAAACAATTTGTATATTTGACCGATTATAAAAAATGAAGTGCACTAATAAAAAATTATATACGAGGAGAATACATATGAACAAAGCTAAAACCCAGTTTGATCGGTTGAAAACTCAACTGAAAGCTGTGAAATGGCCAAAAATTAATGTTAGTGATCAATTATCCCGCTTCACAAGTAAGAAAGGTAAGAATGGCAAAAACAGAGAACATAAAAGTGTGCGTCTGCCGATCGCTATTAGTCTGATTGTCCTAATGCTCGTTCCAGTTCTAGGAGCCATGCTGTATACATATAACAGAACATCCGATCTGATTACTCAAAGAGTCGAAGAACAGCAGCAGCAGATCACAGCCAACCTGGTTGAAAATATATCAGCTGCTGCTCTAGCTGCTGAAGAAACCGTTCAGCGTTTAGCTTTGGATGGGGTTTTACAGCGCGTAGCAAGCGGTGATGAATCTGCACAGATGGAACTGGGATCACGTTTTCAGTATGTGGTCACAGGAAATCCCTACATTGCAGATGTGCATTTTGTACCTGCAGATTCTCAGAATCCATTCGTATCCACGCTCTCAGTAGTGAGAGGGAATCAGGATCCTTATGAAATCTACCCATGGCTTGAGCGTGCTCTTGTCTCATCAGGATTGAACTGGAATGAACCGCATGTATTCAATAACAGATCTAGAATGACTGTCACTAGATCTATCGGTACTGGGACAAACACAACAGGTGTTCTGGCTATCGACCTGGATATGAATGTTATTCGTGAAGAAATCAATAATACAGCAATTGCCAATACAGGATTCATCAGCATTCTGACTGACAGTGGAAACGTTGTAGCTTCTTCTCAGCAGGACTGGGTAGGAGAAAACATGTCATCTTCGGACTTTTTCAGTAAGACAGTTGGAAATGACGTATCAACGTCGTCATCAGATACCGGTGAAGAGAATGCATCTGCATTGGTTTACGATAGAGAAATCAACGGTGGGAGATTTGGGATTTATCATGAATCTCTTCCGAACTTAGGACTCAATATATATGGAATGGTCCGTTTAAATGAAATGGCTGAAGAACAGGGTGCATTACGTAATATTTTGATCTTCATTACTGTTCTAACAATAATTGTCGCTGCAGTCGTGGCGCTTCTGGCTTCCGGACTGGTTGCAGCTATCTCTGATGCTCTGATGAATGCATTCAGACGAGTAGAAAAAGGAGATCTGACAGCTCGACTGAATAAAAAAGACTTGTTCAACCCAAGCGTAACTTTAATTAAAGGGCTGGACAAATGGAATGAAAAACGTGGCAGGAAGCCAAAAGAAGGCAAGGCACTCGATCCTAAAGGAAATGAAATCCATCAGATTGGACTGGCTTTCAACCGAACAATGGAAACATTTGGAGAAACTGTAGAAGTGATCCAAGGAAATAGTCAGAATGTATCAACAATGGCAACGACTTTGACAGAAATAGCTGATCAGACCAGCCGTTCGACAGCAGAAGTTTCTGAAACCATCAATGGGGTTGCAGAAGCGACATCCATGCAGACACAGGATACTGAAGCAACGGCTACACAGATGAATGCCTTGTCAGAAGCTCTGGAAGAAATCAATCAGGCCGTCGGACAAATGGGCGAGCATGCAGATAAGACAATGATCGTGAACGGTCAGAATACATTTGCGACCCATGAAGTTGAACAGAAGTGGAAAGAAACGTTAGAAACACTGGATGACCTTAAAGAGAAGATTGAGGAAGTGGATGGCGACATTCAAAACATAGAAGGCATAGTCCAGGCGATCACAACGATTGCTTCCAAGACAAACCTTCTCGCTCTTAACGCTTCAATCGAAGCTGCACGAGCTGGAGATGCCGGTCGCGGATTTGCAGTTGTTGCTGAAGAAATCCGTAAACTTGCCGAACAGAGTGCGACATCTTCAAAAGACATTCAGACCATCATTCGTACAATTCAGGAGAAGTCATCTGGAATGGTTCATCATCTGGAAGAAACGAATGAAGACAGTAAAGTGCAGACAGAAAAAATTGATGAAGCGATCAAGAGCTCAGAAAATGTTGCCGCATCTCTGGAACGACTTGTGGCCAGCATGATGGTGGTCATGCAGTCTTCTTCAATCATCAATGAGAAGAAAGAAGAAGTAGTGGCTCAGCTCGAAAGTATTGCAGCAGGTGCACAGGAGAATTCTGCAGGGACTGAACAGGTGTCAGCAAATGCAGAAGAGATTCTTGCAACAATGGAAGAATTCACTTCACATATCAACCGACTGGAAAACGTAGCCGTGACACTTAAAGTATCAGCAGAAAAATTCATTATTGATCAGAAGAATTCTGATCAGATGACTGATAACGAAGTCGACCTGGACGGACTGGCTCCGGAGTTTGCATAATAAGAAGGAGTAAATACAATTATGACACAGTACATCTTATTCAAGGCAGGAGATCAGACATTCGGCCTCCCTATTTCAGAAACAGATAAAATCATTGCTCTCGAAAACCATACCCCTGTACCTGATATGTCATCTTATATAGTCGGCGTACAAGAAGTTGAAGGTGAAGTTATAGCGGTCATTGACTTGTTAGACCGTTTTTACCAAAAACCTCATCTTTCTCCTGAGGAAGCTGATATCATATTAGTAAACTGGAAAGATACAACGATCGGTCTACTGGTTGACGAAGTAACTGTGGTTAAAACATTCAATACTGAAGATCTGCTGGAAACTGAAGAAGAAAAAATTGATGGTCTATCCACGTCTTATATCTCATTTTTCGTTCAGACAGAAGAGGGAATCATTCCAATTCTAGATAGCCACTATCTTTTTGCAGAAGAAAAAGGCGACGAACTGAGACGTTTAGTATCGATCCATGCAGTAAAAGACTAAATTCAGCAATCATATTGGAGAATAAGATGTCGGAACAAATTAAAGTGGGAATATCAGATTATAAAATAGCGCAGGCACCAGACGAGCTGGTAACCATTGGATTAGGCTCTTGTATAGGTATAGCCATATATGAGCCTAAATCCAAGATAGGTGCATTGAGTCACATCATGCTGCCGGATAGTACATCGTTTTCAGATGTAAACAACTGGCCTAAATTTGCTGATCTGGCTTTGCCTAGAATCGTTTCGGAACTAAAGGAACGAACTCAAGTGGACACATTCCAGGTAAAAATAGCAGGAGGTGCGAGCATGTTCGCTTTTGCAAGTGAATCTGCAACGCTACAAATTGGCCAGCGGAATATTGAGGCCGTCAGACAGACGCTTGAGGATCTTAAGCTGCCTATACTCTCAGAACACCTTGGTGGTAATATGGGTCGGTCGATGTTTGTCGATCTTGAGACTTTTGATGTAAGAGTAAGAATGGTCAACCGGGAAGAATTTGTATTATAGAGAAGAATGAGGAATGTAGCATGACTATTAAAGTTTTAGTCGTCGACGATTCTGCATTGCTCAGAAAAGTACTGACTAACGTACTCAATGACTGCAGTGGAATCGAAGTCACAGACGTAGCCAGAAATGGTATAGAAGCATTAAAACTGATTGAACAATCTAAACCGGATCTTATTACATTGGATGTCGAAATGCCGATGATGAACGGTCTTGAAACACTGGAAGCCATAAAGGAAAAGCATACATTACCAGTCATCATGCTTAGTTCCAAGACTAATGAAGAAACGACGATTCAGGCACTTGAATTAGGTGCAGAAGACTTTATAGAAAAACCAGTCTCAATCAGTGAAAACTGGGATGTCTTTCAAAGTGATCTATCCAGACGCATCAAAATACATTTTACTAAGGAAAAACAGCCTGTAATTACAGAGCAACCCTCAAAAGTCTTAAATGACGCATTATTATCGAAGAAAGATACACTTAAAGCCATCGTGATAGGCGCTTCGACTGGAGGACCAAAAGCACTGGTCAAAGCCATTCAGGCCATATCTCCTGATCTTTCAATACCGGTATTCATTGTTCAGCATATGCCTGAAGGGTTTACGGCTTCCTTTGCGAAACGTCTGGACACTGCAGCGAGCATTCCAGTAGTAGAAGCAGAGCATGGGCAGAAAATCAGACCGGGAACAGTCTATCTTGCTCCAGGCGCACGACACATGACGATCAATGGAAATCATCTTGAACTGGATACAAGACCGAAAGTACATGGTGTTCGACCGGCAGTGGATTACTTGTTTGAAACAGCTTCCCATAAATACGGAAGCGATATCCTGGGGATTATCATGACCGGCATGGGAAGTGACGGGGCCCCCGGGTGTGAAGTAATTAAGAAAAACGGCGGGTACGTTCTGACACAGGATAAAGCATCATCGATCGTTTACGGCATGCCAAGAGCAGTCGTTGAACGAGGATTATCAGATCAGACGGCAAGCTTGAATGACATTGCAGACATACTAAAAGAAATGACAAGGTGACCATATGACAACTTTAGACTTTGATTATTTTTATAGCTGGGTCCATACTAATTTGAATATCCGCCTGGATGCATACAAGGAAAAACAGCTTAACAGACGGATTCAGACCGTCATGAGGCAGGCAGGAGCAAATGATCTAAAAGAATACTCCACATTAATACATGGTGATGAACTGATCAGAAAACAGTTTCTCGATTACATAACAATTAATGTAACGGAGTTTTTCAGAAATAAAGACTTATTTGAAAAGTTTGAGGAGCTTCTGAGGACAGACCTTTCAAAAAAATTCGATAAGATAACGATCTGGAGTGCTGCCTGTTCTATTGGAGCAGAACCGTATTCGTTAGCTATGATTATTGACCGCCATTCTCTCCCCTTAAAGAAAAAGATTATTGCTACTGACATCGATGATACAATCTTAGAAAAAGCAAAAACGGGTATATTTAAAGAAAGTGAACTGAAAAATGTATCAGTAATCGATCGCAGCGATTATTTTGCTATTGAGAATAACCGCTACGTGCTTAATAATAATATCAAACAGATGGTCGATTTCAGAAAGCATGACCTGGTTCTTGATGACTTCGAGAAGAACCTGCATGTGATTGTCTGCAGAAATGTCACGATATATTTTAAAAACGAAATTAAAGAAGAGATCTACCGTAAAATGAGCGACTCACTGGTTAAAGGTGGCTTGCTGTTTACAGGTGCAACAGAGACCATCTATCAGCCTGAACAATTCGGACTGAAGAAAGTGTCGTCGTTCATCTATGAAAAAACGGTGTAATGCGATAGGAGGAAGATGATGGAAGACAATAGTGCATACCTGGATCTGTTCTTTGAAGAAACAGACGAAAACCTAGCCATACTGAACCAGGAAGTCCTTCAGCTGGAACAGAACCCTGAAGATAAGCAGATTATTGATGCGATATTCCGAGCTGCCCATACTCTTAAAGGGATGGCGGCAACTATGGGATTTGAAACGATGGCAGAACTGACACATGCGGTCGAAAGTGTCTTTGAACTGGTGAAAAGTGATCAGGTCAAAGTGTCCAGTGAACTGATTTCTCTGTTCTTTGAAAGCCTGGATCTGCTGACAGAAATCGTTGAGAACCTGCGCCTTGAAAACGTGGAAGCTGTTGATATTTCCGATCTTGTAAACAGACTGCATCAAGTGGCTAATGAAGAAGGTGAAGCGTCCGATTCAGCCGTGCTTAATGAAAACAGTCAACCGAAATTTGACTTCCCTGATCTGGAAGAAGCGGATCAACTGGCTGTTCAGTCTGCAGAAGCTACGGGTTATCAGTTTTATGCTATAGGCATTCGAGTTGAAGAAGAAAGCATGATGAAAGCCGCACGCGCCTTTATGATTTTGAATCGACTGGAACAGATTGGTGATTTTGTTCAAATGAAGCCTTCTGCAGACGCACTTGAGCAAGGAGAATTGGATGGTCCAGTCACTCTGTATTTCCTGTCTAAAGAAGAAAAAGAGGAAATTGAAAAACATGTAGAAGATAGCAGTGAAATTGAAGAATTCATGGTTACTGCTACTACAATAGAAGAAGAGATGAAACAGCAGGACGACACACAAGCTAAGCAATCCGTCCCTGTTAATACAATAGACTCTGAAAGTCTAAAAGAGGTTAATGAGTCAGTACAGAAAACCCCGGAGCGCAAGAAAGCTCCCGCTCGTCAGACCATACGAGTAGACTTGACAAGACTGGATCAGTTTATGAATCTAGTGTCAGAGCTGGTTATTCACCGGACTCGCTTGGAGGACGTTTCTGAAAAGAATCAGCTTCAGGAACTGAATGAACCACTGACACAGGTCGGCCGAATTACTACAGAGCTTCAGGAACTGGTCCTTCAGTTGCGTATGCAGCCTTTCAACGTAGTCGTTCAGCGTTTCCCACGTATGATGAGGGATCTGACTAATGAACTTGGAAAAGAAATCGACTTCCTGACTGAAGGAGAAGATACCGAACTTGACCGGACAGTCGTATCGGAGATTGGGGAACCACTCATTCACTTGCTCCGAAATGCGGCTGATCACGGCATCGAGATGCCTGATGAACGTGAACAGGCAGGTAAGCCAAGAACTGGAAAAATCAAATTGTCCGCTTATCCTGAGGGCAACCGGGTCATTGTGACTTTGGCTGATGACGGGAAAGGACTGAATCCTCGACTGATTGAACAGAGCGCCAATAAAAAAGGTATTTCGACTGAAGGCATGTCCGACGAGCAGATTCAGAATCTTATTTTCCATCCTGGATTTTCAACGGCAGCTTCTGTAACAGGTATATCTGGTCGTGGTGTGGGGATGGATGCTGTTAAGGAAAAAATATCAAGCCTGAACGGAACCATTGAGACTTTCAGTGAGGTGGGTAAAGGGACAACGTTCAGAATCACCCTGCCATTGACCCTGTCAATTATTCAATCCTTACTGGTCAAAGTAGGAACAGAAACATTCGCTATTCCACAGGCGGTCATTGACAAAGTCAACCGGTTTGAAGAGGAAGAAGCGATATCTGTCCATCAGAAAGAAGTCTACAAGTACGAAGGGCACACTATCCCTCTAATTCGAGTATCCAAAGCACTGGATATTGCGGAAGTTGACGAGAGCACGCAGCATGTGGTCGTCGTTCTGATTGGTGAAAACCGCTACGCACTGGTTGTAGATGAACTGATCCATCAGAAAGAAATCGTCATCAAGAAACTGGGGCGCGAATTGAACGAAATTTCCAATTTCCTCGGAGCAACCATTCTTGGAGATGGAAGCATCAGTCTGATTCTTGACGTTACATCTCTCTGTACAAGAAAGAAGGATAGATGAGATGACTAAGGAACATGCACTGCTCAGGCAGGATGCGCTTCAGGAAGTCGTCAATATTGGAGGCGGACATGCCGCAACCAGCCTGTCCAAGATGATTGGGCGTCCGGTAGATATGGATGTTCCCTTTGTAGAACTACTTTCTTACGAAGAGGTCTATCAAACAGTACAATCTGATGATACAATTGTTAGGGCTGTCCTTTCTGAACTGCACGGTAAGAAGTACGGAGTATTTTTATTCGTGATCGATCCTGAAGATGCAGAGAAACTGGCTCAAATGCTGTTGCCGGAAACATCGGAATTTACAGAAGACCTGACCGATTCAGCATTGAAGGAATTGAGCAATATTCTGTTTCAGTCTTTCCTTCAGGCAGTGATGCAGCTGATCAGTAAACCACTGATCGCTTCACTTCCGGTCATGACGACCGATCTTTTCGGATCGATTCTGACCAGTGTCTACATGCAGCAGGAACAGTACAGTGACGAGCTATTTATCATCAGGAATAATTTCCACAGTGAGGGTCATAAAATCGAGGGTAGTTTGTACTTCGTTCCAAAACCCAACACATTGGAACTATTGCTGACACAACTAGGAATATAATAGGAGGATTTATAAAATGAGTAAACGTGTACTAATCGTCGATGATGCAGCTTTCATGCGTATCAAACTGAAAGACATTTTGGAAAAAAATGGATATGAAGTAGCAGGAGAAGCCCAGAATGGGAATGAAGCTGTTGAAAAGTATAAAGAAGTTCAGCCCGACATTGTTACTATGGACATCACCATGCCTGAAAAAGACGGAGTTGAAGCTCTGAAAGAAATCAAGGCGATGGACAGCAGTGCAATTGTATTGATGTGTTCAGCAATGGGGCAGCAGACGATGGTTATGGATGCTATTCGTGCTGGGGCAATGGATTTCATCGTCAAGCCATTTGATACTGAACGCGTGATCAAGGCATTGGATAAAGCCATTAGTTAATTCATTCAATGTAAATGAATAAAGATTCAGAATTCTGTCACATCATGAAATAGCCGAAGATTAAGCGAGGGGGATTTACTCAATGCAGCTGATAGTATTCAAATTAAAAGAACGATTTTATGGCTTTAATACAGAGAATATAGAGGAAATCACCACTCCTCTCAAGGAGACGATCATCCCCCAAGGACCATCCTGGACCAGGGGACTCATCAACCTGAGAGGCCAGATCATGACCCTGATCGACCTTGAAGCACTGCTTAACGGGTCTAGCGCTACAGAAGAATTGTGGTACAATAATACCGTCATTGTGAATACAGAAGATAATCCGCTTGCACTAATGGTCGGAAAGGTAGTCGGTGTTACCGACATCACTGAAGATCAGATCCAGCGATTCGACGATGAGGAGGATGCGCTTGTTGACGGTTATGTCTCTGTCTACAATGAGATGGTCAGTATTATAAATATTGACTCAATTCTGAAAGAGAAAGAGGAAGTAGCGTGAGCCAACAAGTCTTATCCCAACAAGAGATAGATGCTTTGCTGGTTGCCATGGATAGTGGAGAAATCGATACAGAAGAAATGGATGAGGAAACAAGTGGCGCGAAGGTCAAGACTTACGATTTCAGACGACCTGTCCGCCTGTCAAAAGAATACCTGTCAACGATCACTATGGTCTTTGAGGATTTCTCGAAACTGGCATCCAATCTGCTGTCGACTCAACTGAGAAAGCCTGTCGAAGCTAAGATTGCCGCCATCGAACAGGTCTCCTTTGACGAATTCGTCCATTCCGTCCCAAGCTTTACTTTAATGGGCGTATTCAAGAGCGCCCCATTAAGTGGCCTGCAGATACTGGAAATCAATCCCCAGTTCAGTCTTCAGATCGTAGAGCTTCTCTGTGGCTATACTGAAGTATCTTCAGAAGAAACTCTGAAAAACAAATCCAGTTTCACTGATATTGAACTGGCTATACTTGAGGATGTTCTTAAGTCCCTTATGCGTTCTTTTGAAGCAGCATGGAGAGACATCAAGGAAATCGATGTTACCCTTGAAGACACCGAAACAAAACCCCAACTGCTTCAGACGATGTCTCCTAATGAACCTGTCGTTTTGGTTACATTCACAGTCTCTTTGGGTGAACAGAAAACATTCCTGAACATGTGCATTCCATACATATTTTTTGAAGACATACTCGACAAACTCAGTTTCAAGAACTGGTTCCATTCCGGAAAAGAGTTTGATTCTTCTGAAAGAGGACAAATTGCACATAATCTGGATCGTGTTCCGGTAGACGTTGAAGTGGTACTTGGAGAATCTAAAATGGACGTTTCCGACTTCCTGGAAATGGAAGAAGGCGACATTATCCAGCTGGATGAAAAGACATCCAAACCTTTGACCTTATACGTTGAAGATAAGCCTTACTTTAAGGTGAAACCTGGACTGCTTAACAAGAAACTGGCAGTCGAAATACTGAAATTTACGGGAGGAGAGAGTGACGATGAGTGAGCAGTTAACACAGGAACAAATCGATGCCATGCTTAATGGTGGGTCGGTCGAACCTGAGACCCCTAAGCCGACGGAAGATCCGTTAAGTCAGGATGTCAAAGATATCATTGGCGAAGTCGGTAACATATCCATGTCACAGGCAGCCACGACTCTTTCCCAGTTATTGAATCGAGAAGTGAAAATTACAACACCTGTGGTCAAAGGAGTAACGATCAAGGAAGTCGTTGATGCCAACGAAACGCCTAAAGTCGTAACGACCATTTCGTTCAAAGAAGGACTAATTGGTAAAAATGTTCTGATGATCGATGTAAACGATGCAATTATTATCGCTGATTTAATGATGGGAAATGACGGAACGAATGTCGAAGATAATGAGTTCACTGAACTTGAACTGAGTGCCGTATCAGAGGCCATGAACCAGATGATCGGAGCTGCTTCTACAGCTATGGCTACTATGTTCGACAGACGGGTGGACATATCTCCACCGACTGTAAAGAAATGGGAAAATGCCGAAGAAGCAGCAGTTGAAATGCCGAACCAGCAGGAAGTTGTCTGCAGTACATCCTTCCGCTTGAGTGTGGAAGGACTGCTGGACAGTGAAATCATGCAGGTCCTTCCACTTGATACAGCTATGGAGATTGCAGATATTATGCTGGGTGACGAAGCTGAAGTGCTTCATGGCCGCGAACAGGCTGTAGTCAAACCTGTTGAAGACACACCTGCACCTCAAACAAAACAAGCTGAACCTGCTGAACAGACAGCTGTTCAAAACGAGACTGTCAGCATTCAGAAACCTAAATTTCAGGATCTGACACCAAATGAGTCCAAAAATTCTCCACGTAATCTGGACCTGATCATGGATGTCCCGCTTGACTTCAGTGTCGTTCTAGGAAAAAGTCGTAAGACAATCAAAGATATTCTGTCATTGAGCACAGGATCTGTGGTTGAACTGGACAAGATGACTGACGAACCACTTGAAATATACGTCAACGGAAAACTGATCGCAGAAGGCGAAGTCGTCGTTATCAACGAAAGTTTCGGTATCCGCATCACAAATATTTTAAGTAAAGAACAACGTGTCCGTCATTTGAATAAAGATTAAATATGTTATGGAAAAGCAGGAGCAGTCCTGCTTTTTTATTTTGGAAAATGTGTTGTTAGTAGTTACTCTTTATCCTTTTCTTTGATATGTCACAGGTTTCATCTTACGAAGGGTTACATCCCGCCCCCATTTTCGATATACTTATTCTAGTTTTGTAAATCGGAAATAGGGGTTAATATCTGTTGTATCCATCCGATAATAACATTAGATACACTAATTTTATAAAATTGAATCTCTGTCAGCTAAAAAGTGTAGGGTAAAGGAGAGTATGAACGATGAAAATAAATAAATATTCTAACCTGGTTTCATCGGTAAACCAGCCTAAACAATTAAAAAAAGAGGGAGCTGTTGACTCAGCTTCTAAAGCACAGCCAAAAGAAGCCGTAAAAGTCAGCATTTCTAAAGAAGCTCAGGCGATGCTCGATGCAGATAAAGCTGCTTTTTCTGAACGCGTTGATGCGATCAAGCAGGCTATTCAAAATGGAGAGTATGAAGTGGATGCCAGCAAGATCACAGATGGGCTGGTCAGAACGCTTCAGGAACAAAAGGAGTTTTAATAAAATGAGTAAAACCGAAGAAGTACTGACTTATCTGTCTCAGTTAAAAGAAGTGTTGGAGAGAGAAAAGTCAGTTCTGATTGAAAACGATGCGGAAAAGCTGCCGGGAATCATCCAGGAGAAAGAAGACCTTATGATTACTTTGTCTAAGTTCAGCGAAGACGACGTTGAGGTTGATAAACTCAGCGTTCTTTCTCGTGAAGTCAAAGCCCTTCAGGAAACGAACCTTATGCTGACCGAACAATCGATCAGATACACTGAAACGATGCTGGAGCATATCAAGAAAGCAGCGAAGCAGAACAATACGTATTCGAAAAAAGGGACATTTGACGACACGAAAAAAAGTACGTTATTTGATCAATCACTTTAAGGAGAAAGCATATGAGTGGATTATTTGGAACATTAAATACAGCTACAAAAGGGCTGAATGCCCAGCAGACAGCTCTGCAGACTATCGGCCATAATGTAGCGAATGCAAACACGACTGGATATACAAGACAGCGTGTTACCATGCAGGCTGATCTGGCTCAAAGTGTTGCAGGCGTTGGACAGATCGGTACAGGTGTACGTATCGGAAACATTGACCGAGTCAGCGATCAGTATGTCAATACGCAACTGAGAGATGCACACTCAACTACAGAGAAACATAAGTCCCTATCTGACATTATCGGCCAGCTGGAAGCAACGTTCAACGAGCCGTCGGATACAGGACTATCCAATCAGATTTCTGAAGTATTCAACGCCTGGACTTATCTGGCATCTAATCCGGAACAGGCATCTGCCCGTACGATGCTAGTTCAGACAACCGAAACCTTTACCGATACGATCCATCATATGGCTAACAGCATGGACAGCTTACATAAAGATACATTGAATGAACTGGACAAATCCGCACTAGACGCGAACTCAACCTTGAAGCAGCTGGAAAATCTGAACCATCAGATCTGGCAGGCGTCTGTTCGTGGATTTACCCCTAATGATCTTCTGGATCAGCAGGATCGACTGCTGACAGATTTAGCAGGTAAAGTGGACATTACAGTGGAACGTGACCGTTTCAATAGAGTCTCCGTCGATGTTGCCGGAACAAATGTCCTGGACAGTTCGTCACGCAAAGAACTGGCAGTGGTGACGAAAGAGGAGAACGGGACTTTTTACCTGTCAAATGGGGATAGCGTTGAAGGTCCTGAAGGCGAAAATCTAATAGGTAAGGTCATTGTTAAAAATGAAGCCGGTTCTGCAACATTTATCAATCCTCAAAAAGGATCAATGAAAGGGACTCAAGACGCTCTTGGAGTTATCTCCGACATGCAGAGTGATTTAAACGAGTTTGCGTTCAGCTTCGCTACTGCAGTCAACCTTATCCACAGTAATGGTGGAGACTATGATAACGGTGGAGTCGAATTCTTCAATAACGGAGAACTGACTAAAGAAAATGCAGCTTTAAATATCCGAGTAAGTGAGTCACTTAGAAAAAATCCCGAAAATGTTGTTTCAGGTAAAGACCTTAACAATACTTTTTCAGGTGATGGATCAAGAGCTCAAGCGATTGCCGGGCTTCAGTACCAGAATCTGTCTCTTAATTCAGAAAGCTGGACGTTTAACCAGGACTCGATGAAAATTGAAGGGTCCGGAGTTGGTTCAACATTGTTCAGTCGCTACAACAGTATGGTTACTGAGATGGGTATCGTCAAGCAGCAGGAAGATAATATGCTGGATACTCAAAGTGCCTTGATGCACTTGCTGACACAGCGTCGTGAATCTATTTCTGGAGTCGATATCAATGAAGAAGTCGTAGACATGATCAGATACTCAAGTGCTTTCCAGGCCAACTCACGCGTCCTTCAGACGATTTCTGAGATGCTCGATACATTAATCAATAGAACAGGGGTATAAAAATGAGAATAACTAACTCCTTAATGTCTCAAAGTTTTTTATCTAATCTAAATAAAAATTCAAATAGTGTCTTCAAATATCAGGAGCAGTTGTCTTCAATGAAACAAGTCAACCGCCCGAGTGACGATCCACTGAAGGTATCCAAGATACTCGACCTAAAAAATGAAATCAAGCAGAATCAGCAGTACAAGACGACAATAAGTGATTCCATCGATTTCACTAATATTCAGGATTCTGCTTTAGACAGCATGACCTCATCACTTCAAAGAATTTACACACTGACCCAGCAGGCCGCGAATGGCTCCTATAGTAATGATGACAGACAATCGATAAAATCCGAAATCATGAGTGAAGTCGAAACAATGGTCGATTCATTAAATACAAACTTTGCTGGACGCTATATTTTCGGAGGACAAGCTAGTTCTGACAAACCTTTTTCAGTTAATAAAGAAAATGGAGGATTTGAGCTAGTTTTCAATAATCCAGCTGGAGCACCGAATGGTAATGTTTCGAAAGAAATCGGTCGAGGTGTGATGGTAGAATTACAGACTGATGGATCAAAGTTGTTTAATGCTTTTACGGATAGTGAAGGTAATGCGCAAGATTTAAATGCTTTATTTTCTGATTTGTTCCAAGCGCTTGACTCAGATGATACAGAAGCATTAGGTGGCAGACTGTTAACTGGTGTTGACAAAGCGATGAATAATACTGTTAATCAGCGAACAAATATTGGTGCCATTCAAAACCGATTGATTGCAGCTAGAGATCGTAATGAAGAAGAGTATTTAAACCTGGAAACCACACGATCACTTACTGAAGATATAGATCTGGCTGAAACGTATATGAAGTACTCTATGCAGATGGTATCATATCAGGCATCTTTAAATATGGGAACAAGAATACTGCAAACAAACATCCTGGATTATGTAAGATAGAAAATTGGTTGTACAATAAATGACGTTGGTGAGATTAACTCACTAACGTCATTTTTTTAGATATTAGAAAACAAGTGAGTTCTCCTGTAGAATAATAG
>NZ_FNZU01000034.1 GCF_900109325.1 Alkalibacterium pelagium | reverse complement strand
AGCTGATCAACACGAAACAACACCACTTACCCTTAACACACGTTGTGTGGTTAAGTCCTCGACCGATTAGTACTGGTCCGCTCCACATATCACTATGCTTCCACTTCCAGCCTATCCACCTGATCATCTTTCAGGGGTCTTACTTCCTTAAAGGAATGGGAGATCTCATCTTGAAGGGGGCTTCACGCTTAGATGCTTTCAGCGTTTATCCTGTCCACACATAGCTACCCAGCGATGCCAGTGGCCTGACAACTGGTACACCAGCGGTGTGTCCATCCCGGTCCTCTCGTACTAAGGATAGCTCTTCTCAAATCTCCAACGCCCGCGACGGATAGGGACCGAACTGTCTCACGACGTTCTGAACCCAGCTCGCGTACCGCTTTAATGGGCGAACAGCCCAACCCTTGGGACCGACTACAGCCCCAGGATGCGATGAGCCGACATCGAGGTGCCAAACCTCCCCGTCGATGTGAACTCTTGGGGGAGATAAGCCTGTTATCCCCAGGGTAGCTTTTATCCGTTGAGCGATGGCCCTTCCATATGGTACCACCGGATCACTAAGCCCGACTTTCGTCCCTGCTCGACTTGTAGGTCTCGCAGTCAAGCTCCCTTCTGCCTTTACACTCTACGAATGATTTCCAACCATTCTGAGGGAACCTTTGGGCGCCTCCGTTACATTTTAGGAGGCGACCGCCCCAGTCAAACTGCCCGTCTGACACTGTCTCCCGACCGGTTTACGGTCGCGGGTTAGAGTGGCCATACAGCTAGGGTAGTATCCCACCAACGCCTCCACCAAGACTGGCGTCCTGGCTTCATTGGCTCCTACCTATCCTGTACAAGCTGTACAGACACTCAATATCAAACTACAGTAAAGCTCCATGGGGTCTTTCCGTCCTGTCGCGGGTAACCTGCATTTTCACAGGTACTATAATTTCACCGAGTCTCTCGTTGAGACAGTGCCCAAATCGTTACACCTTTCGTGCGGGTCGGAACTTACCCGACAAGGAATTTCGCTACCTTAGGACCGTTATAGTTACGGCCGCCGTTTACTGGGGCTTCAATTCAGAGCTTCGCCGAAGCTAACCCTTCCTCTTAACCTTCCAGCACCGGGCAGGTGTC
>NZ_FNZU01000004.1 GCF_900109325.1 Alkalibacterium pelagium | reverse complement strand
CTCTACCCAAATGAAGAACAAAAAAACTATTTTGCGAACTGTTTTGGTTGTGCCCGCTTCATTTATAACCAAATGCTTAGCGACAAGATCGACCACTATAAATTGACGAAACAAATGCTCAACAATACGCCCGCTCAGTACAAAGAAGCGTTTCCTTTTATGAAAGCGGTTGATAGTCTGGCTTTGGCGAACGCTCAGCAGAATTTGGAACGAGCCTACAAAAATTTCTTCCGGGATAAATCCATTGGATTTCCAAAATTCAAATCCAAACACCGTTCAAAAGCGAGTTATACCACCAACAATCAAGGGGGAAATATCCGAATTGAAGATGGTAAGATCAAACTGCCTAAAATCGGATGTGTAAAGCTTGTCCAGCATCGTACTTTTCAAGGCAAGATTAAATCATGTACGATATCAATGAATAAATCGGGAAAATATTTTATATCCATTCTTGTGGAATCAGCGGACGAAACGCCCCAATTAGTTGAACGGAAGATCGGGATTGATTTGGGTATTTCGGATTTTGCGATCACCACCAATGATTTAGGGGAGACTGAGAAGCACAAAAATCCAAAACCGCTGTACAAGTCCGAAAAGAAGCTGAAGAAGGCGCAACGGTCATTATCCCGCAAACAAAAAGGCGGTAAGAACCGCAATAAAGCACGCATTCAAGTGGCCAAAAAGCACGAGAAGATTGCCAATCAGCGCAGAGATTTCTTGCACAAACTATCCAAAAAGATTACAGACGAAAACCAAGTCATTGTAATCGAAACGTTGTCCAGTAAGAACCTGATGAAAAATCATAAACTGGCAAAAAGCATTGGTGATGCAGGATGGTATGAATTCGTCCGCCAATTAGAATATAAATCCAAGCAAAAAGGACGGACACTTATCAAAGCAGACCGATTTTATCCGTCCAGTCAGGTTTGTTCGAGTTGCGGACACCGAGACGGCAAGAAGCCGCTCAACATCCGGGAGTGGGACTGCCCGAATTGCGGGGAATACCTTGACAGAGATATCAATGCCAGCAAGAACCTCTTGGCGTTGGCCAAGTAAAAGAAAATCAATGAGGCAGGGACTGCCTTTTGAGCCTACCCATATCCGATTCCACTGTCTGTATGAAGTCTGTGCAGATAAGAATGGAGTTCGTAGGAAGCCCCCACTTCAAAATCCAAAGGATTTAAGTGGTGGGTAGTTCACCGGGTATTCACCGATTGCCTCCGGGTGGTAATCGACATCTTCCTCAGATGTTATGTAAAAAGGAATGCTGTTTTCTTCATTTGACTGATTTGTCCAGAAGACAGTTCCTTCTCTTCTAGACTCCCAAATAATATCAGTTACTTCCGGTTCTGTTTCAGTGACTTCCAGTGTCTGTACGGATTGTATCAATTCCGCCTGACGTTCCTGTTCCCGCCTTGCATGATTCTGATTGGCTGAGTCACTTCGATTCGTCATGAAAAAAGCAATGCCTCCTAGAAATAGAAGCATGAACATCACCACTGAAAGTGAGCCAAGTATGTATATGATTTTATCCTGTCGTTTCATCGAGAATACTCCTTTTGTACTCGCTACTCTCTCACATCTTCTACAGTTAACGTCACGTACTCATCTGATGGCTGCTCATAATCGGCAGCTGCATCGTTCATTACTACATTGACTATGAATGAAAAAGTCATGACTGCCACAATGATAATTCCCACTGCCATGGCTATCCCAGCAGTGATTTTTAGACGTTTATCCATGTGATTCCCTCCTTTTCGTATTTAATGGTGTTGATTAATGTGCAATAAAAACAGATTCACTTGCATTTAAATTCATTAGTATGATTTATAGTGATATATTCATTTTATTCACTCTTCTATACTTGTTTATTCTAGTTCAGATGATTAGAGACTTCAAGGTGACTGATGATTCTTCTAACTAATGTCACATTTGAGTGCCCATTTTTAAATCGAATTAAACGTTTAGTTTTAAGCAAAAAAAAACCGACCAATGTCTCGACTTTTATCATCAGCCCATATTCAGATTTGATTTCTGAACATGGGATGTAGGGACAGTCTTAAGCATTGGTCGGTCCTGCAATTTAGTCTACGTTTGCTTCAAATTCATCCTTCACGCGCTGCAGCATGTCGGGGTCTGTAATAAGTGCTAGAGCAGTATGGGTCAGTCCGGCAATGGTTTTTTCCATTCCCTGATACGCTTCTTCAGTCAGCGTGCAGTCTCTAAATTCAGTCGTGTGTGCTGAAACGGATTTGCCATTAGTGATTTCAAAATATGGATTTATTGCCGGAACAACCTGACTGACATTTCCCACATCCATTGACCCCATAGAATCCCGCTCATCAGTAATCATTTGAATGCCAAGCTCTGACATCTTCTCATTATATAAGGAAGACAGCGTCTCATTTGTGATCATATTCTTGTAGGCTGCTTCATAGTGACCCCATTCCATTCGGCAGTCCGCAGCTAGTGCTCCGGCTTCTGCACAGCGAATGACTTTTTCACGCAGCTCATTCAAGTAAGGCATATCCATTGCTCTAACGTAAAACTCGGCTCTCGTATAGTCCGGAATCACGTTCGCTGCCTCTCCGCCTTCTTTGATGACACCATGAACGCGTGCGCTCGGGTGAATCTGCTGGCGGAGTGAACTGACATTATTGAAGAAGTTGATGCAGGCATCAAGGGCATTTTTTCCCTCGAAAGGTGAGGCAGCTGCATGAGCGGTCTGTCCATAGAATCTGAATTCAATGGCTTCCATGGCCATGGACGTGCCACTGGCCTGATAACTGTCAGATGGGTGAGTACAGAATGCAATATCTACATCGTCAAAGGTTCCGGCATCCGCCATAGTCACTTTATCTCCATTAGTCTCCTCTGCCGGCGTTCCTAGGACAACCACTGTCCCACCTGCCTCATCAACCAGTTTGGACAAGGCTAGTCCCGCCCCAGTATCGGTCGCCCCGAGCAGATTATGCCCACAACCATGTCCGATACCAGGAAGGGCATCATATTCAGACAAGTAGGCAAGGGTTGGTCCTTCTTTTTCTCCTTTATAAACCGCTCTGAACGCTGTACCGATTCCCAGATAAGGGTATTCCACATCAAATCCATGTTTTTCAAGCAATTCCACATGAGCCTTTGATGACAGAAACTCTTCGTGACCCAGTTCAGGATTAGCATAGATATACTCGCTCAGCTCCTGAAGTTCCGGTCTTAAGTCTTTAGTGATTGAATCAATTTTTTTATTGTACTGCTCACTCATCCGTTTCATCCTCTACTGTTCGTCTTTTTCAGACTAATATAATATAAATGTCCGGTAAATACAAATCGGTTTTTGTGTTATGTCATTGTTACTAACCCTTCTTTTCGGTATAATACACCTAATAAAAAATTATATATTACATAACCACACTAATCTAAAGGAGCGATCCATTTGACCCAGTCTCTACATAGGTTCTCATTAGTAAAGCTAGCTATATTTTTTGGATTTCTGATCGTAATTAGTGGCGTAGCTATCTATCTGTTTTCTCACTCTATCCCTCAAGGAGTATTGAGCTTAGTTCTGGAATTCGGTATTACTTTATCGATATCTCTCTTTGTAATTAGAGAACTGAAAAAAGCAGATGTCTCTCTCCATTCGATTATTGGAGATTTATCCATGAAAAGAAAACTGACTGTCTTTTCAGCTGCCCTATCTGCAGGTAGACTGCTTATTTATTTTTCATTCGCCGGGCTGATTCTACGCCTCACTTTGCTCCAGCCTACGTTTCTAGCCCAAGTAGAAGCGCTTATGAATGATACATCAAGTTCACCTAAATTAAGCCCCAGATCCATGATCGGTGCCGTCCTCTTTGCTCCAGTTATAGAAGAAATTATTTTTAGAGGAATCATCTTGAATAAGTGGGCTGAGAGAAGCAGCAATATCCGTGCCCTTGTGCTGAGTTCGCTAGTGTTTGGACTCATACACTTCGATTCATTAATTGTGCCTCAACTCATTGGAGGGTTGATTTATGGTCTAGTCTATTTAAAAACTAAGAAACTCATCTATCCAATTTTCATGCATGTACTACATAACTTACTTCTTTTTTCACTATTACTTATACCTGTCGATGAAGTACCAGAAACGGCTATTGTAACTGAACAGTTGATCGATGAACTTACTACAGCTTTAAATATAAGCAGTCTGGTATTCATAATAAGTTTGCCCATTTTTCTATTTACTCTATATAAGTACAGTAGAAATCTAAACGATGAGATGACTCCTCTCACTTTCAATACTGGTCTCTATTCCGACCGGACATAACTGGTTACTTGAATAACATGTAAAGACCCTTTCCAAAGCAACTATAGCTGCTGGAAAGGGTCTTTTCTGTGTTTATTAAGGTGTCCGACTACTTAGTCAGCCTTTCCTGCAATAACGTCGATTTCAACTAATGCGCCAGCTGGAAGTGCGGCTACTTCATAAGCAACGCGTGCCGGGAAAGGCTCTTTGAAAAATTCTGAGTATACCTCGTTCATGTCCTGGAAGTTGGAAATGTCGCTTAGAAGTACAGTGACTTTTAGGACATCAGAAAGCGTCAGGTTTTCTTCTGCCAGGATATACTCAATGTTTTTCAATGATTGTCTTGTCTGTTCCTTGGCTGTTTCAGCTGTGATTTTTCCTGCTTCCGCATCGATCGGCAGCTGACCCGAAACGTAAACGGTATTTCCGAATATGACCGCCTGTGAGTAAGGTCCGATTGCTGCTGGTGCCTGTATAGAATTTAAAATGCGCTTGTCTGATGTTGTCATGAGTAAGTCTCCTTTTAATTGGTTTAATATGATAGATCTAAACTTTTACTATACTGTCTGGACACTGACTTGGCTTCCGGCAGTCGTCCGTTCGACAATAATATGAGAAGGGATGCGGGTCTTCAGTTCATCCACGTGAGAAATGATTCCCACTAGTCTGCCGCGTTCCTGTAAATCGAGTAATGTTTCGATGGCTTTGTCCAGAGAATCGGAATCCAGCGTCCCGAATCCTTCATCAATAAAGAGGGTGTCGACACTGACCCCGCCGCTCTGACTTTGGATCACATCGCTGAGTCCCAGAGCCAGTGCAAGGGAGGCTTTAAACGATTCCCCACCGGATAGCGTGTTGACCCCTCTCACTTTGCCTGTTTCGTAGTCGAACACGTCCATATCCAGCCCTTTGGGTTTATTCCCTTTGGCCGCATCCATCTTCCTCTGCAGCTCATAGCGGTTATTGGTCATTTCTCCAAAGCGTTCGTTGGCAGCGATCAGAATTTCATCGAAGTAAATCCCGAGGACATACCGTTCGAATGAGATCCGGTCCGTTTCATTACTTGTACCACCTGCCATCATGGCCAGTTCAGTATATATCCGGTAGTCTTTTTCCAGTTCATCGCTCTTGCCCTGATGAATGGTAATCGTTTCGACTGCACGCTGATTCTGATTTACTGTTTTGACCAGGTCATCCCGATTTTCTTCCAGGTCCGGCAACCTTTCAATAATCGACTCGCACTGATCACGGTAATCATCAACCGGCAGGAGCTTGTCTTCCTTATCCAGATGCGCCTGGACTTCTTTCATTTGAACAGTAAGGCTGTGTCTAGCTTTCTCATAATCATTGATCGCTCGCTGCATCTTGTCAGCTGTCTCGTGTTCTAGAACGAGGGACTCGAAGCTATCGTCCAGCTTACTTTCTTGAAGTCTATGTTCAAAGTGAATTCGCGCCTCTGAATGTTTGTCAGTCAGCTTATTGATGCTTTCCTCCGTCAGTTTGATCGCCTGCTTATTAGCAGACTGCCTGCTGCTTAGATCCTGGACAAGTGACTGATTATCTGAAGCTGCCTGCTCAGTTTTTCTGATCAGTGCTTCTTTTTCTGCGATGGATTCTTTGACCTGCTTCTCAGAGTCATAGGATACAGCTGCTTTCAGTTCACTGCATAATTCACTCAGCTCACCAATCCGCCTAGTCATATGCTGCTCGTCTGATGCCAGCTGAACGCGTGCTTCGGACAACTCTCGTTCCTCTTTTTGAAGAGCCTCCAGTTTTTCTGTCAGCTTGCCTTCAGTTTCCACCCGCTTCTGTTTCTGCTTCAGATCTTCTTCCAGCTTATTCAGTTCGTCTGTCAATTCACGACAGCTTTTCTTCGTCTGTTCAAACGCTTCATCCGCGTCCGTATGCTCAATGCCAAGTTCCTTGCACCGCTTACCGACTGCTTCCGAAAGCTGCTGCAGATGAACACCGATCCGATTATAGCGGGCTTCAGTATCTGCTTTTAATTTCTCCAGACGATCGACGTCTTCTTTAGATACTGAATCAGCTGCTGCGTGAGCTTTTTTAGGGTGATCCGTTCCACCGCAGACCGGACAAGGTTCGTTCTGTTCAAGATCTCCTGCCAGAACCACGGCGATATTGCTGTAATACGCTGACTTGGCTTCATCCAGTCTTTCTGTCGCCTGCTTGAGGTCCTTGTTGGCTTTTGAAAAGACCTGCTTAACTTCAGCACCTTCTTTTCTCAAATCGCACAGTTCCTTCAGTTTTTCGAGTCTCTGCATGGCTTCTGATTTTTTATCTTTCAGCTTGCCGATTCGATCATAGCTATCTGGAAAACTGCTTTTGATGTGTTGAAGTTCCTTCAGCTCATCCTGCTGAGACTGGACGGCCTGCTTGACTGCTTCCATTTTTTCTTTAATCGAAGCCTGTCTTAAGCGGTTTTCCTTCAGCTGTTTTTCTGCCTGACTGATTGCTTCTTCTGTCTTCTCCACTTCGCTCATGCGTTCCAGCTCTTTTTTCAGTGTCTGAATCGCTTCTCTGACACGATCCAGCTTACTCAGTTCGTCCTGAACCAGGGCCTTCTGTTTTTCCGCTTCAGCAAGAGAATCAGTCAAACTCTTCTGCTTGTCAGACAAGTCGTTCCGTTTTATCTGTTCGTCTTTTAACTCCTGGGCCAGATCATGTTCTCTCTTTTTTGCCTCTACAAGTTTTTGTGCTTCATCGTTTTTAGCCAGCTGTTCCTTGTAATCCGCCACTACTTTTTCAGTCGCATCCAGCTCGATTTTTTCTTTATCGAGAGCTGCCTTCTTCTCAAGGTATTCGATCAGTCGCTCAGTAGCTGTTCTTTCTTCCTGAAGATTTCCGATTTTCTGCTTGAGTTCAGTGAGGTGCTTAGCATCTGTTTCGATGAGTCTGGTCGTCTCTTCCAGTACTGTTGGAATGTCGAACTGGTCGATGGCTTTTTCCAGCGTCTGATTGTCTTTGATCTCGATCGACTGAAAAGCCAGACTGACTGCCTGAGCATAACTGTCTCTTTCTTGTTTAAGCACTTTGGCCTGTTCTTTAAGTTTCTCCTGAAAGGCTTCAAACTGGTCTGTCTGGAAAATATTCCGGAAAATCTTTTCCTTGTCCGCACTGTTCGAATCAAGCATGCGCCGAAAGTCCCCCTGAGGCAGCATGACGATCTGCCTGAACTGGTCATGAGTCAGTCCCAGAAGTGCTTCGATTTCTTTATTGGCTTCATTGATTTTAGTGGTGACCTGATCCCCATTATGAAATGCAACACTGGCTGCGACCTGCTTGGTTTTTGTCCGCGTTCCCGGACCGGTCTGATTCGGTTCCCGTCTGACGGAATACCGTTTCTGTCCCAGTTCAAACTCCAGCTCTACGTAACAGAGATCCGTATCTTTCGCATGATCGGATTTATATGTATCTTTTTCACGACCATCCTTTGATGGTTTGTCAAATAGGGCATAGGCAATCGCATCGAAAATCGTCGTTTTCCCTGCCCCCGTCGGTCCACTGACCAGAAAGAGGGCAGATTGATTGAACGCTGTAAAATCGATTTCGACTTCTCCTTTATAGGGTCCAAAGGCGCTCATTTTGAGTTTTAATGGACGCATCTACTCTCCTCCTTTCTGAACATCTTCCCAGACGCCGTTAACCACCTGTTTTCGCTCATCATCCAGCGGCTCGTCCTTGAAATTCTCGTAAAAATCATTGAAGAGTTCCAGGACATCCTTCTTGTCGGCCAGCTGATGGGTACGTGTCGTTTCTTTAGGCTGCCTGTCTTTTTTGGATAAATATTCAAGTCCCATAGCGTAAGGGTAGCGCCGTCTCAGCTGATGCATCGCGTCCATGACGTACCCTTTATCCTCCAGCTCGAAGAAAACATAATCTTCTGATTCATCCTGCATCAGTTCATCAAAGAACCCTCTTACCACCCGCAGGTCCCGTTTAGGATTGGTCGGAATCGTCTGCACATCGATCATGTCTTTTTTCAGATCGACCAGCAGATGCTGCTTCTTATGTCCGGCTTCTGATTTTGAATACTTCACAGGTGATCCACTGTAACGGACCCGGTCTGATTTGACCTTCTGAGCTTTGTGCAGATGGCCGAGGGCAACGTAGTCGAAGGCATCAAACAAATTGACATCAACGTATTCTGCCGTCCCGATGCTTAACGGGCGTTCTGAATCGGAATCTTCCACCGACTCTTTTCCACCGTTCACTACATACCCATGGGCAATCAATATATTCAACTCATCCGGGTTCATTTTTTCTTTAATCGACTCGATCTGGACGCGTGTCGCATCCTGCAGATCCTTGATTTCATCATTACCCAGCAGTTTTCGAATAGCGACATGATCCGCAAACGGCAGGAGATAAAAATTAGCGCCTTTGAGCGTTACTTTCCGGATATCTTTTTTGAGTGTGCCTTCAATGTACAGCTGGCTGGTCGAAAGCAAATCCGCACCGTATTCCAGCCGTTCATTGCTGTCATGATTTCCTGCGATAGCCAGGACCGGTATCCCCGCTTCGCGAATCAGACGAGTGAAAATCTCCGTAGCCAGAATGACCGCCTCTTTAGGAGGAATCGCCCGGTCATACAAGTCGCCTGCCATGATCAGGACATCGACATCTAATTTCTTGACCTCATCGACCAGTCGGTGCAGAACCTCTGCCTGATCTTCAAGCATCGAAAACTCATTGACGATTTTTCCAATGTGCCAGTCCGCAGTATGTAAAATTCTCATGCCTTACCTCTCCTTCTTTCCGTACGTTTCACGTCTTATCTTTGACTTGTATTTTATCAGAAAACTGGCACAGACTAAATAGGACAGTCGGGCATTCCGTTCTAAATGTGTATGCTGGTAACGGCTTTTAAATAAAAATCGAAACATAAAAAAAGCGCGCACCTTCTATATTTGAGGGTACACGTCAGTCTTTCTGAAAATTCATTTGTATTAAATTATGGCCAGGAAGGGAGTTGAACCCTCACGAGCGTTACGCTCACCAGATTCTGAGTCTGGCGTGTCTACCATTCCACCACCTAGCCGGAACATTCACTAGTATAGCACATCCCCCAGAATCTGTTAATACTTTTTTCATACCGGGAGTAAACTTTTATACAAGCTGACCCCTCTCAAGACGAGCGTCTGCAAGAGCTGATTCGTGAAGAAAGTCCTACGGTGATGGTATAATATATACGAAGCTCGACTGGATAGTGAATGGAGTGATCTTATGAGCAAATATGAATCGCCCGAGTATCATGTGCTGACGAAAGAAGACGAGTGTGAGCTAAGAAGGTATACCGATTTTTACGTTGTTGAATATGAGAACTCTAAGGATCCCGAACTTAATAAAGGATTCGGTACACTGTTTAAGTATATCTCCAGTGATAACAAGATGGACGAGAAGATTCCCATGACTGTCCCAGTTATTCAGAACAAATCGAAAGAAACAAAGAAAATGGCTTTTGTTGTCCCTGAAAAATATCGTGATCATATCCCTAATCCCAACAATCCCAATTTGACGGTCCGTAAATTTGAAGAAGGTCTCTTTGCGGCTGTTTGCTATTCTGGACGGACCAGAGAAGGCAAAGAGCTTCGAATGATGAATAAGCTGACACAGTGGCTGGAAGGTAAAGGCTATCAGACAGATTCCGACTTCATGGTCGCAGTGTATAATGGCCCGTTCACTCTTCCAACAGCCCGGCGTAACGAAGTCTGGGTAAGAGTGACCGAGAAAGATTCAATTGAAGATAACAAAAATGATGAAGGAGATAGCTAAATGACTGATTGTTACTACTGCAATAAAGAAAAAGAAGCCTTTCTCATTGAAAATGATGTGGCGGCGGGGTATTATGACGAGTCTCCCTCTTCACCAGGACATTTTCTAATTATTACTAAACGCCACACGCCAGACTTTTTTGGCATGACTCCAGAAGAGCAGCAGGGAGTCAATGACTTGCTCATGCAGGCCAAGGCACTCGTCGACAAGGAACATGGACCTGACGCTTACAATATCGGAGCGAATTGTGGCCCAGCTGCCGGACAGTCCGTGCGGCATGCTCATTTTCACCTGATTCCCCGCTATAAAGGTGATGTTGAGAATCCTAGAGGCGGGGTCAGAAATATCATGAAGTGAGGCTAGTGTATTACTACTATATATCTTTGAGGAGGACCTTTGATTGCAGCCTGAACACTCTAATAATAAAGTCAGTTCCACTCTTTTGCGGTTGATTCTTTTCGGGTTTCTTCTCGTCAATATTTACGTGATGGCAACGACAAAATCAAACATTGCATTGGGTCTTGCGGGATTGTCGTTTGTATTGATTTCCGGTCTTCTTCTTGTGCCCCTGATTACCGAATCAAGAAAATAAATGTCCACAAAGACAAATCAAGCACATGACAGGTTCATTTACCTTGTCTATGTGCTTGTTTGTATTTTCAGTCAATTTTAGTTGAATAATCCAACTCAGCCATCATGAAAAAAGTATCTAGTTGTCTGACTACCCGACCGGAGAAGTTCTGTTTCTCTTCTTCTGAAGCCTCATGAGAAAAGTGGATGTCAAAACCAAGTGCATCATCCGGTAAAGGGTTCATGACCATTTCTTTTCCGGTAGTCAAGCCATTGACCAGGCTGACAATATTGAGCAGAGCAACACTGGTAATCTGCTTTTCCTTAGGTGTTAAGCTATCTTCTTGAGTATTACTGGTTACAATAATTTGCATGCTAGTCTCCTTATCCTGACATATGATGCTTTTATTGTACCTTTTTGTTATGCTTAATCACATCAATAATTAAGAATTGGAGGATTTATCTTGTACACAAAAAAACAGCTGATTGTCTTATTGCTTCTCGTTTGTATAGGACTTGGTATCAATTATTTTCTCGAGCCTTCTTCTCCACTGCCCACTCTTTATTTCTTATTTTTTATCCTTGCTGGTTCGTACTTTCTGTATCAGAATCATAAGAACAGAGAATAACTTCCTTTCAGATTACATTTTCATCTGTCTGATGCCTTCTTCTAGAATCTCAATCTGACGAATGGTTTCATGATCCTTAACCAGCTTCTCTTTTCCATTCACAAGTGTCTCGTAGAGCGCTTCGTAGAAATAACTGTAGCTCCCTTTTTCCGAGACGACTTTTTCCTCGTGATACTGGCCATCTTCAGACATATAACACAGCGTGCCGTAATGTTCCGGCAGATCCAGGCCAAAGTCCTCGTTGGTCGGCATATAAAACAGCTTCAGATGTTCTTCCTGACGGTCTTTTGATTCCTTGATGAATGTGCCTTTTGTGCCATAGACAACGAAACTCGGGCGTTCTTTCAGACGGAAGTAGCTCGACTTGACGGATACTTTAAGGTTGTTGTCATAAAATAAGTCCAGGTCGAAATAGTCGTTCATTCGTCCTTCTCCCAGAAGCTGACGCACATCATATTGAATATCCTGAGGATTTCCAAAGTAAGACAGAACCTGATCGACGGTATGGCAGGCATGGGTGTACAGGAAACTTTCCATGGGATCGAAGTGGTCAATCTGCTCAGGCACTTCCGGACGGAAATAGTCGAAATGCATTTCCACTTCTAGAACATCTCCAATTTTTCCGCTTTCAATCACTTTTTGAACAGTCAGAAAGTCCGAGTCGAAACGGCGGTTCTGATAGCATTGGATAAACAAGCCTTTTTTTTCTGCCAGAGCAAACAGCTCCTTAGCCTGGTCCGATGTTTCCGCAAAAGGTTTCTCGACCAGTACGTTCTTCCCGTTTTCCAGCGCCTCTTTAGCCAGAGGATAATGGGTATGCGGCGGGGTCGACAGAACCACAAGGTCGATATCCGGATCATTCCAGATCTCTTCGCTTTCTTTAACGTACGTCACCCCCTCGACAGCATCCCAGTCAGAGGTATCTCCTTTCGAGAGAATTTTCTTTATCTTAATCGTGTCGACCAGACTTGAAAAAGGGATGTGGTAGCGGTTCGCACTCTTCCCGTTTCCGATGTAGGCAATAGTTAACATATGCTTCCTCCTAATGTGTTGTCATCTCACTTACTATTTAATCACGTTGGCTTCCTTCTGTAAATTATCTCAGTTAAGTGGGCAGTTTTTTCAGAAAAGTCGGTCAGAATTGTTTGTTTACTGAAATAAATTACCCAAAAACTGGTTAGATTGCTGACTTTTATGTACACTTAGTTTTAGGAGGTGGATCGCATGTCATTATTAACAGATCTGAAACACGATGAACAGTTCAATGCATCGGAAAAAGCAGTCGCTCAGTACATAATTACCAACAAGGAAGAAGTCCTTAATTTATCGATTCAGGCTCTTTCGGAACTGACTTATACCTCCCCTTCAACTGTGGTCAGACTCTGCCGGAAAATCGGTCTGAAAGGCTTCAAGGATTTTAAAATCAAGTGGTCCGCCGAGCTGCAGAAGGAATACAACGCCATATCGAATGTGGACCCTGATTTTCCTTTTACAGATGACGATTCTTACGGAGAGATTCAGAAGAAAATCCTCGAGCTGTTCACTGATTCTCTTAATCAGACGAGTCAGCTGCTGTCACCTGATAAGCTTGAACGGGCTGTGGAGCTTCTGCTTCAGGCTGATAAAATCGGGGTATTTGCGTACGGCGATACTTACCTGCCTGCCTTGAATTTCCAGAATAAGCTGATGAAAATCGACCGGTCTGTTCACATGGCAGCCTTGCCTGGAGAAAATCGCCACCTCGCAACAAATTTCAGACAAGGTGACTGCGCCATTGTCATTTCCTATAGTGGGGAAAGTAAGAATAATTACTACATCACCCAGCTGCTCAAGCAGAACGGAGCGACGATTATTGTGATAACGGGCAATCCGTCTTCGCATATTGCTTCGCTTGGAGATTTGATTCTTCCAGTGGCTGAAAGCGAAAGCCAGTCAGTCAAGCTGTCGACTTTCTCGTCACAGACAGCGATCGATTATGTGCTGAACACCTTGTACGGCTGTCTATTCGTTTCAAATTACGACAAGAACCAGTCCAAGCGCATCGCATCCGAGACCCTGTTTCTGGATGAGCGGTTTTAAGTTTGGTCTAATTTACTTATTGAGAGAAAGGGTTGAGTTAAATGTTTATGTTCGATTTTCTATTTGGTTTTATTTATATACTGGTTGCTCTGGCTGTACCCGTACTTGTCATTTACTTAGTGATTCTTATCAGGAGTATATCTAGATCACTTGAGCGGATCGCGACAGCTCAGGAACGAATGGTCGTGAAGGCCAGAAAAAGTGAACGCTTGAAAGAGTCGGAATAAATCAAAAGCAGTTGAGCGGATAATTAAATCCAGTGCTCAACTGCTCTTTTTCAATGATGAAGCCTTCCGACAGTCGTCGGAAGGACCATTATAATAGGGCCCAGGTGGGTTTTAGAACCCACTCAGGTTTCTTTTCCCCATCGAGTTGGTCGCAAGACATCACTTAGAACCAACCCAGTCCTCATTCCAAGGCGAGTGCGTCGCAAGACCATCCTTAGAACCCACTCGGCATCCAAATCCCATCGAGTTGGTTGCAGATGGCATAATACCATCCCGATATCGATCAAGAACTAAAACAGCACACCCACAAATCCCATAACTAACGGGGCCAGAATAACCACGACGATACCGGTCAAGACGATCGACAGCCCAGACATTGCGGCCTGCACATCACCAAGTTCGATAGCTTTAGCTGTACCCATAGCATGTGATCCAGATCCCAGAGCTACTCCTTGAGCGACCGGGTCGTTTATCTTTAGCAAGGCAAAGATTGGCGGGCCGACAACAGTTCCGAGCACCCCTGTGAAGACCACGATGGCTACTGTCAACGAAACAATGCCTCCTAGTGAATCAGACACGCCCAATGCAATCGCCGTTGTGATCGATTTCGGAAACAGGGTCGCCACCAGTTCCTGATTGAACTGAAACAGAATACTGACGATGACCAGTATCGCTGTATGGAACAGTACGCCCAGAGCGATGCCGGATAAAATAGCTGTGTAGTAGGTCTTCAAGTAGACGAAGTTTTTTTCCAGCTTAATAGCCAGTGCGACGGTAGCCGGTGTGATCCACAAATTGATGAATCGGCCACCTTCATTGTACTGCTCATAAGGAATTCCTGTAACCAGCAATAGAATGATGATGCAGGTAATTGAAAAGATCAGCGGATTGAATAACGGGTTTCCCGGCCATCTTCTATGAAACAGTGTACCTAACAGAAAGAAAAAGAAGGTGATGAATAAGCCGAAAAACGGGTTGGTCGATAAAATATCCATCATATCAGGCCAACTCCTTATTGAAGCCGGCTTGCTGGTCAGTTTTCTCATCTTTTTTCCGCTTGAGCCACTGAACGACTAATGCTACAAATCCAATCATCAACGTTGTCGTGACAAATATCGTCACCAGGAGCTGCCACCAGATGTCTCCTAATATACCGAAGTTCGTCATCAGACCTACTCCTGCGGGAACAAAGAAAATCGCCATGTTGTCAGTCAGCCAGCTACCGACTTCCTCTACCTGCTTCAGTTTGACCCATTTAAAATGAAGTGCAAAAAATAACATCACCATCCCGATCACGCTTCCCGGTACAGCAACCGGACTGATCAATGATAAAAACTCTCCTATGAATGAAAATAAAAATATCCAGAAAAGCTGTTTTAACTGTCTCACCTATACTCCTCCTCAAGCTTCTTCTGCTTTATTTTATAGCAAACCCCCTACTTTGAAAAGGAATGAAAGCGCATTTGTTCAACAGTTAACATAAACGACATAAATAATTCTAACGGTTTACACTCTACAAGTTAAAAGTATGTATAAAAAAGACCTTCAAGTCAGAAGGTCTTCTTGATTACAGTGGTGCTGATCACTATTTACCTGAATATCATTCCACCATCTGATATGATTGACTGTCCGGTAATGTAGTTTGATTCATCTGATGCCAGGAAAGAAACAAGGTTTGCTACATCTTCCGGTTCCTGTGTGCGTCCCAAAGCTATATCTTGAGCATATTGTTCGAATGCTTCGCCTTTTTTTGTTCCCATGTGTTCCATCATTTTTTCGTCCAATCTGTCCCACATTGATGTTCCTGCTATACCGGGGCAATAGGCATTAACGGTGATTTTATCTGGTGCGAGTTCCTTAGCCGCTGCCTGGGTCAGACCTTTAACCGCAAATTTTGAAGCAGTATAAGGGGAAAGCATTTCGAATCCTTCTTGACCCGCAATACTACAGGCATTAATTATTTTTCCGCCTTCGCCCTGTTCTTTTAGCTGTCTGGCAGCTGCCTGTATTCCATAAATAACCCCTTTTACATTGACATCAAGTACCATGTCGACTGAGTCCGGTTCAACTTCAACAATTGGAGCGACGTCTCCTTCGATACCAGCGTTATTGATAAAAACGTCCAGACGCCCAAATGTATCGACTGAATGCTTGACCAAATCTGTCTGATCCTCAGGTTTAGAAACATTGCCCTTGAAAGTCGATACATCATAATTACTGGACTTAAACTCTTCTTCTACTTTTTCCAATGCAGATTCATCCATGTCACTGATCACGACTTTAAAGCCATCTTCTGCAAGTCTCTTTGCGATTCCTTTTCCTAAGCCTTGAGCTCCACCTGTTATTACTGCAACTTTATCTTTTGCCATTTAAAAGCCCCTCCTATAAGGTTCTTATCCTTAGCTGACTACCGACTCTGATGTCACCTCTTTCTTTTTTATCTTTAGACCCAACTTACCACTAATTCTGTTTGATTCCTAACGAAAGCGTTTTTATTGCTTTTCACCTTCATTCTCTATGTACACATCGATTGTTGAATTATAAGTCAATCAAATAGAGCTAACAATTGGTACTATATAGTAAATATGGAGCTGGTGCGTAATGACTCTTATTTAAAATTATGTTACCCTTGCGGAGGTATTGTCATAGTTAAAGATAAATCTTGACAATGAGTCTCGGAAAGGAGGACAGGTACTTGAATTATAGTCTGATAATATATGTAGTGGGTGCTGTTTTTCTAGGTTCGCTTATGCGTTCTACTTTTGGCTTTGGGGATTCTGTTGTCAGTATGCCTTTACTGGCTCTGCTCCCGATTCCTTTTTCAACAGCGGTATCTCTTGTCGCACTTGTCGGTTTCACTGTTGCTCTTTTCTCTTTATTTTCAGGTTGGAATAAACTTGATCCAGCCATCTTGAAACAATTATCTCTGTCTACGTTAGCTGGCATCCCCATTGGGCTCCTCTTAGTCGTTTTTGCAGAACGAGCGTGGATTGATTTGTTTCTCGGCCTGCTGTTGGTCCTTTATGCTGGTTATTCATTAGTGAGTGCCAGTAGAACTAACCATTCAATTCAACAGACGGTCAGTCGACCTGGATATGCTATTCCTTTTGGCTTTTCCTCTGGAATGCTGGGAAGTGCCTATAATATGAATGGCATTCCTGTTGTACTGTACGGCACAATGAGAAACTGGACCCCCGATGAATTCAAGGATAACATACAGGCTCACTTTCTCATTTCCAGTATTCTGATTGTGCTAAGCCACTTCCTGAGCGGATTCTGGACACAGGA
Organism: Alkalibacterium pelagium; assembly: GCF_900109325.1. Lineage (GTDB taxonomy): Bacteria > Bacillota > Bacilli > Lactobacillales > Carnobacteriaceae_A > Alkalibacterium > Alkalibacterium pelagium. The sequence continues at coordinate 202,110 of NZ_FNZU01000004.1, read as the reverse complement.
ACTAGGTCTATACTACGCTCTTTCTCTTCCTGTAATAATAATGGCTATCAAGCTAGGAGACATAATCTATTCCAAAATACAAGTTGACAAGTTCAAGACTATCGTGCTAATTATCATCCTCTTACTGGGACTGTTTATGCTTGCTAGCTTGATTTGATTTGTCATAAGTCGATTATCGTACCTGATCTTTCACACCTTTATCACAATTTTTCAGGTATTTTATTCTATTCGCCAGGAGTGGATGTCGGGGCCGTACTTCTGTGGTATGATAGAAAAGATGAAAATAAAGGATGAGTTGGAAGGAGCCACAATGTCTGTGATTGTTTTAGCAGGGATGATTGGAGCTGGAAAAAGTACATATACCACTCTGATCTCAGAAGAATTAAATAGTACGGCGTTTTATGAGCAGGTAAAAGATAATGCGATTCTGGAGAAGTTTTATGACAACCCGAAAAGATGGGCATTTTCTCTGCAGATTTTCTTTCTGAATACACGTTTCAGAAGCATCAAGCAGGCGCTGGTGCATCGACATAATGTGCTGGACCGTTCGATCTACGAAGATGCCTTGTTTACTCGTATCAACTATGAACAAGGGAATATGAGTGAAGCGGAAATGTCTTTATACACTGATTTACTTGATAACATGATGGAAGAAATTGACGGCATGCCGAAAAAAGGTCCGGATCTGCTAATTTATCTTAGGGGATCACTGGATACACATCTGGAGCGCATCCAGAAACGTGGGCGTCCGTTTGAACAGGTCGAAGGGAATCCAGAACTGCTCGATTACTACAAGAAGCTTCATAGCCGATACGACGACTGGTTTGCATCGTATGACAAAAGCCCGACTCTGGTGATCGATATCGATGAAATCAATCTCGAGCTGCCAGGTCATCAGGAACTGGTCATGAAGAAAATAAAGGACGCCCTGAAAGAAACGCAGGAAGTCTAAATAACTTAATAAACACACAAAGTCATCAAACGTTCGGTCTGATTAATCTTCCATAGGATGAATAATTATTCAGTACGTTTGATGGCTTTTCTTATATCATTATCTCTAGGTTCAGCAAAATATTGAAAGGAATGTGATTCTAATGTCTATATCGTACTATGGCTTATTCTCATTCGAACATTGGCAGTTCTACATCGCAGCAACGAATGAAGGCCTGTGCTTTGTCGGCTCCATGCCTGCTTCAGTAGAAGAATGTCTGAACTGGCTGGCTGCCCATTACCCTGACCATTCTGCAGAAAAAAATGAAGTTGAACTAAGGCCATACGTCGAAGCCTTTCAGTCTTATCTGTCAGGCCAGTCACGGTCCATCGATGTACCGGTCGTTCAAAATGGAACGGATTTTCAGAAGAAAATATGGCAAAGTCTGGCTGCTATTCCATACGGAGAGACGGTCACGTACGGTCAGCTGGCTGAAAAAAACGGGCTCTCACCCAAAGCTGCCCGGTCTGTCGGGACAGCAATCGGTAAAAACCCGCTGCTTATTGTTTTTCCTTGTCATCGTGTCGTGCCGAAGTCTTCAGCTCCGAAGAAATTCAGAGGCGGCCTCGACATGAAAGCACAGTTATTAAAACTGGAAAAGGAGCATAAATCGCAAGGAACACGAAAATTTTGATCCTATTTAAAATCAAAGCCGTTATCCACTGGTGCATAGCCTGTTTTCTCTTTCGTATCGGTCAAGTCCATGAATTTAAAGGTGTTGTCAGACAGGCCGTGGACGATCATGAAAGGTTTCTCGAGCGTCACTTCTGCACACTTTTGTATCAGCTGATTCAGATCGCGTTTGCTGATGTATGTGCTGCGTTCACGCATATCCGGCTCCTCGCCGTTTTCCTTCATGACTTCCAGTGACCGGTAGCCGCCAATACGGATCGCAACGACTTCCATGTCAGTTTCACTTCCGTAGTAATGGCCGATCGCTTCACCGAATGCTTTGCTTGCCCCGTACAGATCCGGCGGCCGGACCGGGCTCGTCGTTTTGACCTGCTCATCAGCAGCATAACCTTTTACGGCATGAATACTGCTGGCAAAGATCAGCCGGCTGACTCCCCGCTCGCTCGCGGCCTGCATCATGTTGTAGGTGCCGTCGATATTTACCCCTTTCAGTTCATCGTACTTGGCGAAAGGAGACGGATTTCCGGCAAGATGAATCACCGTATCTATACCTTCACATAATCGTCGACAATCAGAGAGATCTGTCACATCAAATGTAACTAAACGACACCCTCTATCATCCCATTCAGCAATGGCGGAACAGTCCTTGTCCGCAGCGGTCAGATCATACTTATCCACTAAATCTTCAATCAGGCGCGAGCCGATTCGACCGGCCGCACCAGTAAGCAGCAGCTTCTTCATCTGTCACCTCTCCAGTTTAACTGATTTTTCCAGAACGTTTCATCAGATCGATCACTCTTAAAAATGCCAGCTTGTAGCACAGGAAGCGCATAGTGACATCACTTTCTGATGAGAAATAAGCGTTGTAGACACGGTAGCTGACATTTTTCATGCGGTCGCTCATGTCCTTCAGAATGGTTTCTTTAGATTTTGAATCATTTGTAAAGCCTTGAACCCATTCCAGATAGGACACGGTTACTCCTCCGGCATTAGCCAGAACGTCAGGAATAATGACTTTTCCTTTAGATTCCAGGTACTCATCCGCTTCTTTAGTAATCGGACCATTTGCACCTTCAACCAGAATATCCGCTTTGATGTCGGCCTGATTATCAGATGTGATCTGATCTTCAATAGCTCCCAGGATCAGAACATCACAGTCCAGCGTCAGGACTGCATCAGGATCTCTGACTACTCCTTCGACGCCCAGTTCCTTCAGCTCTTCTTCGTTCGGGAGGCGGTCATTCTTTTCTTTGAATGGAGCAAGTTTTTCAACATCCAGGCCATTTTCGTTATAGATAGTAGAGCGACTATCAGATACTGCGATCACCGTATGTTTCTTCTCACAGTTGGCCGCCTCAATGGCTGCAGCCCGACTCAAGTTTCCGAACCCTTGGACAGCGACGATTACATTATCTTTCTCTCCAATGGCTTTGACCGTTTCCTTACGTTCAGTATGATCGTCATTGACCGACAGACTCCCGCTCAGTACAGCTTCAACTAGATAATAGTAGCTCAGGAAGGTCCCTATCCCCGTCGATTCAGCACGACCTCTAGTTCCACCATTGGCAATGCTTTTACCAGTGAAGGTGTTGATAAACGGCTGGTTCGGATGCAGCAGCTTGTACTCTTCCGTCATCCAGTCCATCGTTTCTTCACCAGTTCCGACATCGGGAGCTGGAATATCTTTATACGGACCGATCTGATTCTGCAGCATGCGGACAAATGCTTTACTGACTTCTTTCAGCTCACGCTTGGAGTGTTCGCGTACATTGATATGCACGCCACCTTTTCCTCCACCATAAGGAAGATCATGCAGGGCATTCTTCAATGTCATCAGCATCGCCAGTGTTTCCACTTCTGACTGGTGTACACCTGTACTGAAACGGATTCCCCCTTTGTAGTATCCGCAGGCATTGTTGTGCTGGACACGAAATGCCGGGTATGTACCGATCGATCCATCATCCTTGATGATGCGCAGGTCACTTGAAATCACTTTGTCGATGCCCTTTAGCAGGTCTCCCCCCATTTGAACCCACTGATCTCGGCTGTCTCCCCATTGGGTCAACGCTTCCCTGTCTTCTGCTATCACGTGATCCACTACGTCCTGTATCAGCTGTGTTGTTGTATTTTCAGTCATGAAATCCCTCCGAATGATTATATTAGAATAATTTAATCGTTGCTTTATCATTGTATCATAATTATAAGTTATATGGCGAATGCCAGCTCAAATTTATCCGATTAATCCTTACGGCTTATAATCACAATACTGTACTATGAGTTTCTCCCATAATCTTTTTTCATAAAGAAAAAACAACCCTCAATTATGGTTCTGCCACTGACCTTTACACCGGTACCAACATTTACCTTTACGAACTACAAAAAACCGCCAGCTTCTCCAAAATATAGAGAAGTCTGGCGGTTCGATTGCTAAATAGAAGCATACAGCTTAAATGAGTGTACCTTGAATATTCAGCTTTTTCTTCAGGTACCATTTTGCTGCGAAGGCTACTACCCCGATAACGAGTGTAATGGATCCCGGTATCATCGGATTCAGTGCCTGAGGCAGCATGGCCGTACCGAATGCCATCAGGACGATCCAAGTAATCATGGTTATCGTCGTCGCCACGATGTACTTAATGAATCCACCTTTTACGCCTGGTTGAGGCGCATACTTAGTGATGACCATAACAGCCAGTCCACCAAGCAGGAAGTTCAGAATCATTGTGATCAGCCCGAGTCCCGCTTCCTGATTTCCTACAAGATAAGAAATCCCTGTAATGACGGCAAACATACCGCCTAACAGCAAGGCTCCGTCGAGATAGATCTTCCACGATTCTGAGCGTTCAACCGGACCAGTCATATCAGCGTGGTCACTTTCAGTCAGGTATCGGGCCTGGTCTGTAGCCGTCCCGTAGAGTTTGCGAGCTGTCAGGTGATTCGCCTGTTGAGAGACGATGTTCTTCAGCATCTCATTGAACACCAGTGTCTTATTGTCTTCAGGAAAACCCGCATCGTCAAGCTTGCGGTTCAGTGTCATCATGTATTCTCTGTTTTTATTTGTTAACTGATCGAACAAGGCGTCGTTTTCTCTCTTCTTATCTTCAAGAGTCACTTCCGGTTCCTGTTCAACCGTGTCTTTTTTCTTCGGCATGTGTTCTGTTTCCTCTCTTTCCTACACGTTAAAGCGGAACAAGATAACGTCTCCGTCCTGGACTACGTAGTCTTTTCCTTCTGCTCTCAGTTTTCCTGCTTCACGCGCAGCTTTCTCACTACCTAATTCATTGTAATCCTCAAAGGCTATCGTTTCAGCACGAATGAACCCTCTTTCGAAATCGGTATGAATGACGCCGGCAGTCTGAGGAGCCTTCATTCCTTTTTTGAATGTCCATGCTCTGACTTCTTTTGGTCCGGCAGTAAAGAATGTAGCCAGGCCAAGTAAATCATATGAAGAACGGATCAGTTTATTCAGTCCAGGTTCGGTTACCCCAAGGTCATCAAGGAACATCGCTTTTTCCTCATCATCGAGTTCAGCAATTTCTTCTTCAATCGCCGCTGAAATGGCAACAACTTCCGCGCCTTCTTCCTGAGCAATCTCGCGGACAGTCTGCAGGTACTGGTTACTTTCCGGATCCGCGATTTCTTCTTCAGCTACGTTAGCTACATACAGGACCGGCTTGCTTGTCAGTAAGAACAGCGAGCGAAGAATCGGCAGTTCTTCTTTAGTAAAGTCCAGTACGCGGACCGGTTTTCCTTCTTCAAGAACGGGTTTGATTTTTTCAAGAACTGCCAGAAGTGCGACAGCATCTGCGTCTTTGGATTTAGCCTGTTTTCTGACACGTTCGATTCGTTTGTCGACGGCTTCCAGGTCGGCCAATGCCAGTTCCAGATTGATTGTTTCGATATCTTCTGCCGGATTGACGCGTCCAGATACGTGAGTAATGTTATCATCTTCAAAACAGCGGACGACATGACAGATTGCATCAACTTCACGGATATTGGCCAGGAATTTATTCCCCAGTCCTTCCCCTTTGCTGGCTCCTTTGACGATACCGGCAATGTCAGTGAATTCGAACGTGGTCGGTACGACTTTCGCCGGGTTAACCAGTTCAGCCAGACGATCAAGACGCTCGTCCGGTACTTCAACGATTCCGACGTTCGGATCGATGGTCGCAAAAGGGTAGTTCGCAGCTTCTGCTCCTGCTTTAGTGATTGCGTTAAATAACGTAGACTTTCCTACGTTGGGTAATCCTACAATTCCTGCTGTTAAAGGCATGTATGTGTTCACCTTTCTCTTTCTATAATGGTCTTTCTCTTTGAACTCTAGTCTTTCAGTACTTTTTTCATCTTACGGTCGAATTCACGGCGGGGCATGAGAACCAAATGGCCGCAGCCTGTACATCTGATACGGATATCCGCTCCCAGACGAATAATTTCCCATCTATTGACCCCACATGGGTGAGCCTTCTTCATTTCAACTTTATCGTGCAGCTCATATGTTTTATCCACTTGATTGCCTCCTGTCCCAATAAATCCAGACGCTCAGTCTATTGATCTAATTTAAGTCGATATTCAGTTCTTCAAGAATACGGTTCAAGTCATCGGGTGAGACGTATTCAATTTCGATCTTCCCTTTGTCACCTTTTTCGCGAATGATGACACTTGTGCCGAACTTGTCCGTCAGCAGTTCTTCAGACTTTCTGATATAGACAGACTTCACGGGAGCATTATCCTTCTTGCCGTCCGTCTTCGGATTCTGATTAGCTTCTGCCACAAGGTGCTCCAGCTGTCTTACTGTCAGTTTCTCTTTCACTGCACGGCGGGCCAGCTTCTTGATCTTGGACTTGTCTTTAAGCCCTAACAGTGTACGGGCCTGGCCGTTTGACAGTTTGCCTTCCTGAACGAGCTTTTTCACTTCTTCAGGGAGAGACAACAGACGCAGGTGGTTAGCGATATACGAGCGGCTTTTACCCAGTCGTTCAGCGACCATTTCCTGTGTCATGGACAGTTTATCCATCATCATGTTGTAGGCTTCTGCTTCTTCCAGAGAGGTCAGGTCTTCTCGCTGCAGGTTTTCAAGAATGGCGACCTGCATCATGACTTCTTCATTCAATTCTCTAACGATGGCAGGAATGCTGTCTTTTCCTGCGAGTTTGGATGCTCTGAATCGTCGCTCACCTGCAATGATTTCATAGCCTTTAACAGATGACTTGCGAAGGATGATCGGCTGAAGAACGCCTGACACTTTGATTGACGCTGCCAGTTCATTCAGTGCATCCTCGTCAAAATGACGTCTAGGCTGATAAGGGTTCGGACGGATCTCCGTCAGATCGATCAGTTCCACACGTTCGTCATTGTTTCTGACTTCCTCTTCAAAGTCGGGCACGTCGAACAGGGCATCGATACCTCGGCCTAAGCCTTTTTTCTTATTAGCCATTACCCAACACTTCCTTTGCTAGTTCCTGGTAGACTTCTGCCCCTTTAGACTTCAGGTCGTAATCGATAATAGACAGGCCGTAACTTGGTGCTTCGGACAAACGGATGTTTCTTGGAATAATAGTCTGATAAACTTTTTCACGGAAATACTTCTTCACTTCATTGACGACTTCAAAGCCCAGATTAGTTCGGGCATCCAGCATCGTGAGCAATACGCCTTCAACTTTCAGATCTTTGTTGAAGTGCTTCTGGACCAGACGGACAGTGTTGAGAAGCTGACTTAATCCTTCCAGAGCATAATACTCACACTGGACAGGAATCAGGACAGAATCACTTGCTGTAAATGCATTGATCGTAAGATGTCCCAGAGAAGGCGGGCAGTCGATCAGAATATAGTCATACTGATCTTCAACCGTTTCTACTGCACGCTTCAGACGGGTTTCTCTCGCCATCAGACTCGTCAGTTCCACTTCTGCTCCGGCCAGCTGAATCGTTGCCGGGACCATGCTCAGGTTATCGCGACTTGATGACAAAATGACATCTTCAAGTGGTTCTTCGTTGATCAGAACGTCATAAATATCTTTGTCCACTTCACCTTTACGGACACCCAAACCACTGGTTGCGTTGCCCTGTGCGTCCATGTCGATCAGAAGCACTTTCTTACCGGCATAGGCAAGTGAGGCGCCCAGGTTGACAGTTGTCGTTGTCTTGCCCACTCCGCCTTTTTGGTTTGCGACAGCTATAATCTGTGCCATACTACTCCTCCATACTTTCTGTTATCATTAAACCAGCGGACTCTTATTTGGAGTGCCGGGTTTTCTAGGATATTTATTCGGTGTTTCTTTTGTCTTGTCTATAAGGATGATATGACGTTCCCCAGCCTCTTCAGGCAGTTCAAAGGAGATATCGTCTCTCACTTTTCCGCCCAGCAGACCGATCGCTTTGCGTCCTTCATCCAGTTCTTCCGGTGCATGAGCGGCCTTCATGGCAATAAAGGTTCCGCCTTTTTTAGCAAGCGGCAGACACAATTCTGACAGGACACTCATACGCGCTACTGCGCGGGCCGTCACAAAATCAAAAGAGGCTCTGAACTGTTTATTCTGACCGAATGTTTCTGCCCGGTCATGAAACAAATAAACATCTTCCAGCCCCAGCTCATTGACGACAGTTTCCAGAAAGCCGATTCGTTTCTTTAATGAATCGACAATGGTGATCTGCAGATTCGGGTAGATGATTTTCAGGGGGATACTAGGAAACCCAGCACCTGAGCCTACGTCGCATAGACTGTGGACCCCTTTGCTAAAATCTACATAAAGTCCTGCAGTTAATGAATCGTAAAAATGTTTCAAGTATACTTCTTCTTTTTTAGTTATTGCAGTTAAATTGATTTTTTCATTCCATTCCTGAAGCAGTTCCAGATAACGCTCAAACTGACGCATCTTTTCTTCTGTGACGGGAATGTCTCGCTTGGTTAATTCAGACTGAAATTCTTCTGGAGTCATTCTCTAAAATCCTTTCTATAGTCACTCGTGAAACAGTTTTTTGTTTCACAAAATCCCTCTCTTCACTTTATACCAAATGGCTTATAAATACAATGGCTGCAAGAGATTTTTTCCAATCAAAAAAATCAGACTGATATAAAAAATCGAGGAAAAGGTTACGTTCTGGATGTCACTTAACATTCTTAATGTCATCCTTGTGCAGCATCGACATTCAAAATTATTTGATCATCACTGGCATTACTAGGTAAAAAAACCACGATCAGACTTTTGTCAGTCCGAATCGTGGGTATCACAGCTTTTATTGCTTCTTAAATTTAGGGCTTCTCGCAGCTTTCGTTTCACCGACTGCTTTCAGAGCATAGCCAGTGATCATTGGTCCGAAAATCTCAAAGAAAACTGCTCCTGCCAGGACGACACCAGTAATAGCTCCGGAAACGTTAGGAATGCTTCGTTCAGCTACAGTAGCAAGTCCAATGGCTATACCAGCTTGTGGAAAGAGCCCGAGACCTATATAGGGCCGTATTTTCCTGCTCACATCTGTAAACTGAGAAAAGATCAATGAACCCACATATTTGCCGATTGAGCGGGCTGCAATATAAGCAAGTCCAGCGACGCCTACCGTACCTATAATCGATAAATTGATATGCGCACCAGCTAAGGTCAGGAATATGACGAACACCGGCATTTCAATGCGGTTTAGTAAAGTGGCGATCAGAACTTTTCTTGAAGTCAGGTTCGTAATGGCAATCCCTGAAAAGATATTGGTCAATACCGGAGACAGCCCGTACATGGAGGCAATACCAGTATTGAAAAGAATGACAGCAAGCAAAATGACCAGTAATTTGTCATTTGACGTCTCTTTTCGTATAAAGAAGGAAACAAACAGACCACTCAGTGCCCCGATCAGCGCGCCGAGGAAAATATCCAGCAGGACAGACCCCAGGAGAGCAATTCCTCCCGGCCCCTGATCTCCAAAGGACTGAACAAAAGATACCATCATACCAAATGCCATGATAGCAACCAAGTTGTCGAAAGCGACCAGTCCCAGTACATTCTGAGTCATTTCTCCTTCCGAACGCGTATCTTTAATGACTTCAACTACTCCTGCCGGCGACACAGTCAGTGCCAAAGTCCCTAAAATCAGCGCATACTGTATCGGCAATCCGACCAGCCATGTCAGCAGTGATGTGACCGCAACTGTCAAAACAGCATTGCCCATAGATATAGTTACCAGATTTTTTCCGAATTTTTTAAACATGAGATAATGCAGCTCAGTCCCTACGGAGATGGCCAGCATGCCGAGAGCCAGTTCGTTTACGAAACCTAAACTGTAATAGATCTCACTTGTAATAAGGTTCAGTACGCTCGGACCGAGCAGCAGACCACACAGGAGATACCCGCTGACAGTGGGCAGACCCACTTTACTTGCCAGTTTCCCTCCAGCCATGCCGACCAGCATAAGGATTGCAATGTATAACGAATATGTCATGTTTAAAACCCTTCTTCTATATTATTTTCGTTTTCGATGCCTTTCGTAAAGTTCACAGGTACACTAAAGAATATGGCTGTGTCAGGCTCCGACAAGTCTCCACAGACACTCTCCACAATCGATAGAACCTCTTTACGTTCTTCTTCGCTTTTAACTACTGTAAAGATCGTTTTGCTGTTTGATTCCCGTTCTTCTCCCAGTTCTGCAAACATTGAGAACATCGGAAACTGATTTGAAATAAGGTGACCCATGCCGCTACTGTCCAGCACAGTCGCACCCTTTATTTTATAACGCATAAATAACGTCAATATCTCGTCCAGCAGATCCGTTTTGTTCAGTACGATGACAACTAACTCCATTTGTCTCTTCCTTCTTTCTAAAATTTTTAAAAGTCATCTAAATCCATATTAAATTATGCGCCTAATAGCCTTTAAATTCAAGGGATTCTTGAAAATTGATTTATTTTCAAAAAATGATTTGACCTTTTTATTTAAAGATGTATACTATGTGTGTGGATCTCATATGTGTTCCGGCAATTACGGACGTATGTGGGATATATTTGACTAAAAAAGGAGATTGACACAACTAAATGTGGCAGTATAAACAATTTGAAGAATTAAGTGCACATGACTATCATCAGATCGTTAAAGAACGTACAAAAGTGTTTGTTGTCGAACAAGGTTGTGCCTATCAGGAAATCGATGACATCGACCTGCACGCTGTTCATCTGATCAAACGTCAAAAAGGAACTATCAAGGCCTATGCCCGAATCTATAAGCAGGATAAAAAAATGCGCATCGGACGCGTACTCGTTCCTCAGGAATTTAGAAGCGAAGGACACGGACGTGAACTGCTGAAAATTGCTCTCGATTATATTATATGCAAATACCCTAAAGCCGAAATCGAAATTCAGGCTGAAGCCTATCTTAAAGATTTTTATGAATCCTTTGGCTTCCGTGCAATTTCAGATTTATATTATGATGAAGAAATCGGACACTACGACATGGAACTGAAAAAAGAAGAACCTGTCGTCCACGTTTAATTTTAAACTATGACAAAGCAGCCGCCCTCTATGATTATTTTAGGGAGCAGCTGCTTTTTTTGTTATATAAAATTGAAGAAAAGATACACGGCGTAGATGAGTGCAAGCAAGATGCCTTGTCCCTTATTGATCGACTCTACTCGCTTGGTGAGAATCGGTATGCTCAGCAGGATGAAGATAAGGATCAGAATCGGGAACTGCAGCAGGTAATAACTCTGCGGCACTGAAACCCCACCAGGCAGGATACTGATCGTCGTACCCATGACAAGCAGCAGGTTCATCATATTGGCGCCCAGAACATTACCGATCGCCAATTCCCCATGGCCGTACCTGACTGCCACCAAAGTCGTGGTCACTTCCGGCACGCTTGTCCCGAAGGCAACCAGTGTTGACGAAATGACCGTATCAGGTATTCCCAGGCGTGCGGCTCCAACTTCAGCTGAAGCGACAAGTAAAGTGGCACCTGCCGTCACACCCAGTGAGCTGGCTGCGAGTATAAGAATGGATTTTATCAGGCCGCCTTGTTCAGCTGGTCCACCAGAATCGTTAGCTGCTTCAACCGGGAGCTCTTCCATCAGATGATCCGGTTTCTGCTTCACGGTGTACCAGAGATACAGCGGCAGAATAACAAGCAGAGCGCCACCGCTCCATCTAGGAAGCAATCCACCGGCTTCGTTCATTCCAGCTACAAAACTGGTCCCGATAAACAGAAAGGACAGCCCACTCATGAACAGGAAGGTCTGCTGCATGCCTTTCTTTACAGGGATAATCCCTCCAAGGGCACCAACCCCCAGAACCAGGGAGGCGTTGGTGATCATTGATCCGATGGCATTTCCTAGCCCGAATTCACCATTTCCTCCAATCGCCGCAGCAAGTGAGGATGCAACTTCCGGAAGAGTCGTGCCTATGGACAGGACCGTCGCTCCGACCACCACTTTCGACAAGCCAAGCTGCAGAGAAAGCTCCACTGCCTTATCAATCAGCTTATCCGCAGACTTGGATAGAATCACTAAGGACAAAATAAATATAAGTATGATAATGCTCAAATGAAAATCTTCGATGTAACCAGCCAACACACGCGCCTACTTTCTGATTTGTACTATTTATCAATAGTATAACAGAATATAGGGCCCTGGAGATTAATAAGGTTATTAGAATGTTTCTTATATCTGACGACCGATTGTTCAGACACCAGAAGATAAGCTGTCTTTTTTGATGATGATACTATTCATTGTAAAGCCAGCGTTCGTCCATACAAACAATCTAAGGTCATAACGCCTCATCTAATAAAAAACCTCCTTAAAGACAATACACATCTAGAAGAAGGTTCGTTTTATGATTTATTATTATGGGTTTACCTTACGCTGGTAATCAGCAGGAAACCAAGCCCTCCGATAACAGAGCCGATGAACGGACCCAGGACCGGAATCCAGGCGTAAGCCCAGTTTGACGCCCCTTTATTGGCCACTGGCAGAACCGCATGCGCGATTCTCGGACCCAAATCTCGCGCCGGATTGATGGCATAGCCCGTCGTTCCGCCTAATGACAGCCCGATCGTCAGAATCAGCAGACCGACGATGACCGGATTCAGCCCTTCTGTAAATTCGCCTTGCGTGAATGCCAGTAGAGCATAGACCAGAAAGGCCGTAGCCATCGCTTCACTCACAATATTCCATTTATTTTTCTTGATAGCCGGCGAAGTGGAGAAGACACTTAAGATCGCATCTTCATCCGAAGTTTCTTCAAAATGCGGATAATAATGCAGCCAGACCAGGGTCGCCCCTAGAATACCACCGATGATTTGAACCAGAATATAAGGCAGCACGAGTGCCCAGTCGAACTGTCCGGCAGAGGCCATACCCAGTGTCACGGCCGGGTTCAGATGAGCCGGTGACAGCCACCCGATTGAATAGACGGCCATGGTTACAGCCAGTCCCCATCCTATTGTGATATGCAGCCAGCCTGTATTAAATGATTTTGTTTTGTTCAGTACGTTTCCTGCCACGACACCATTCCCGATATAAATCAGAATGGCCGTCCCGAAAAATTCCCCTGTCAATTGTTGTAATACTGAAGTCTCCATACTGTCTCCCTTTAGTCGTTAGTTGAATGAATGGTTAGTTTCCGATTGCGTCCATATAATAGTGAAAGTTCGTGTTGCCTCCAGACAGCACATACACCTCTTTGAACCCGATGTTCAACAGCAGGTTCTGGGCTGTGTTGCTGGTCACCCCTTTATTGCAGTATACCACTGTCGGCAGTGAGCGGTCCAGATCAGCCACACCTTTGCGCAATTCAGGCATTGGAATGCTGACGGCGTTATCGACATGCCCTTTCGCATACTGCTTAGGCGAACGGACATCGATCACTTGAAGCTTGTCGCCTCTTTTCTGACGATTGATGAGTTCTTCCGGAGTCATGACCGGCAGCTGTTCTCTCGCATTTTCCAGCACCATTCCCGTGTACATAACCGGGTCTTTAGTTGTGCTGAATGGCGGCGCATAGGCCAGATCAAGATGGAAGAGGTCTTCCGCATTGGCTTCAAAAGTGATGGCGGTCGCAAACACATCAATGCGCTTGTCCACGCCTTCTGGTCCCACGATTTGTGCTCCTAGAAAACGTCCAGTCTCTCTATCCGCTACAGCTTTGATGATCATATTCTGGCCGCCTACGTATGTCGCATGTGCGGGCTTGATATTATGGATCACCACTGGATCGAAGCCGGATTTTTCAGCTTCTGCAGCAGACAGACCTGTATATCCTACAGTCAAGTCGAATAACCTGAAAATGCCGGTTCCAATTGTTCCTTTGAATGACAGTTTGCCTCCTGTCATGTGATCCCCTGCGATACGTCCCATTTTGTTGGCAGTAGATCCAAGGGGATGATAAATCGGCTGTCCTGTCACCCGATGGAAACTTTCAGCCACGTCTCCCACTGCATAGACATCTTCTACAGATGTGCGCATGAATTCATCAACTTTTACTGCCCCTGTTTCACCTAGTTTGATTCCTGTTTCTTTAGTCAGGAACGTGTTCGGACGGACACCGACAGCCAGGATGACCATATCTGTCTCAATATCTACGCCTTTATCAGTCTTCAGCACGGTCGCCTTTCCGCTGCCCTCTATTGTCTGAACTTTATCATTCAAATGCAGCTTAACGCCTTTGTCTTTGAGTTTCTTTTCAATATGATAAGCCATATCCGGATCGATTTTAGGAAAGACCTGAGACGCCAGTTCGACTACTGCCACGGTCATTCCTTTTTCTGTCAGCTGTTCCGTCATTTCCAGACCGATAAACCCTGACCCGACAACCGTCACGTGTTTAATGTCATTCTGGTTCATGTAAGCATCAATAGCTTTCGTGTCAGCCATCGACTTCACATGAAAAATATTGCTGTACGTATCCAGGCTGAACGGAGAAGGCGCAAGTGAATATGACCCTGTCGCCAGAACCAGTTTGTCGAACGTTTCACGGAACCCCTTGCCTTCTTTTTTATTGTACACTTCAATTTCTTTTACTGAAGGATGGATTGCTTTGACATGGTGGTCTGTATGGATATCGAAATCAAATCGTTTCTTGAACCACTGAGTATTTCTTGGGATGAGCGTGTCCACTGAGTCGACTTCTCCACCTAAAAAATATGGCATCCCGCAGACTGAGTAAGAAATATCTTCTCCAGATTCATATACGACAATCTCAGCCGTTTCATCATTTCGTCTCGCTTTTGCGGCAACAGATGTCCCAGCTGCAACCGATCCAATCACTACTATCTTCATTTGTTTCCTCCTTAAAGTGCATGAAAATCCAACTTAAGTCTCCTTTTTAGTTTAACAGATGCCCTTATAGCTGGCTATCAAAGTTTTTTTGCCTTTGTGTAAATATTGTGTAAAGGATAGGGACTAGCTGAACAGCCATCCGACTGCCTCATTTTCCACCATAATATACAGTCCCAGGGCGATAAAGACTAGAGATACAATCCACCGCTCATACTTTTCAATAAACACGTTGATCCGTCTCACTTCTGATATTTTATAAGCAGCTCCAAGCATGACTCCCGATAGAGCGTAATATACAATCAGCGTCAGAACCAGCTGATACCAGTCGATCGAGGCAAATAGAGGAATGTATACCCCTAAATTATCTCCGCCGAACGCCAGCATCAGGAAGAACACTCCGACAAAGGGTTTGGAATGTCTGGAAAAAGAAACGGATATTTTTTCTTCAGCTTCTTTTTCATCATCAGCCGGTCTGAAGAAGACACGTACCCCCAGGCCAATAGGAATCAGCCCAAGAAATCCGATCCATTCCTGCCGGACGAACTGCAGACCGAAACGAGCCATCAGACTGATCAGGATAATCACAGTAAAGCCTGTGAAAACGGCAGATATGATACCGATATACTCCCTTTTACTGTGGTCAGTCCGGCTGAACAACAGAACCATTACGATAATATGATCAATACTGGTTCCTATATACGATAAGATCGCTGTCACAAGTGCTTCACCCATTCTGCTCACCTCAGTTTCAAATCGTTTTATTCAGTTTATCAGTTACAGATGCCGTTAGCTACAGTAACGCCGGCTCATGTAAAAAGTATGTCAATTATTGAATAGTCTATTCTATTAAGGGAGCTTTTTTATTATACTGATAAGAGCTAGTTGAGGGGGAATTAATTTGAGTGAAATGAAAAAGAACGTGCCCTGGTCGACATTCCTAAAAGATGTTCTGGTCTGCTCGCTGGGTGCATTCGGTGGACCTGAAGCACACTACGGTGTCTTTACAGACCAGATGGTACTGAAAAAAGAGTATTTGACTGAGGAAGATATTGTGGAACTGATGGCTTTGTGTGCCTTTCTTCCAGGTCCGAGCAGTACACAGACGATCATCGCCATCGGATATAAAATGGGCGGACCGCTCCTTGCACTGCTGACGATGCTTGTATGGGCTCTGCCTGCACTGGCAATCATGACTACCTTATCCTTCCTGTACCAGTTTCTGGATGTCTGGAACATCTCGCCGGACGTGCTCCGCTATGTCGGACCGATGGCGGTCGGCTTCATCATATTGGCTGCGTACAAAATCGGGAAGAAGGTCGTCTACGATAAATTGACGCTTGTTCTGTTCCTATTTGGAGCGATAACCACTTACTTTATACGATCGGCCTGGATTTTTCCATTGGTCTTCTTGATCGGTGGACTGGTCACCCTGTCGATTACGCGCGAGAAAGATCTGTGGTATAAAGTTAAACTGAATCCTCCATATAAATATATGGCCTTGTTCATTTTCTTTACTTTAGGAAGCCTGCTTGCTGCCTTTCTGTTTGAAAATCAGTTCGTCAGCTTGTTTGAACGCTTTTATCGTTACGGATACTTAGTGGTTGGTGGCGGTCAAGTCGTCATTCCTCTAATGTACACCGAACTTGTTGATGTCAATGCATTCATGAGCAGCGACCAGTTTCTGACTGGGTACGGTCTCGTTCAGGGTATGCCTGGTCCGATGTTCAGCTTCAGCGCCTATGCTGGCGGGATGGCTGTCCAGAATCCGACCGTGCTGACACAGATTCTTGGTGCACTTGCCGGCGGGATCGGGATTTTCCTGCCCGGTGTCCTTCTGATTTATTTCGTTTATCCGATGTGGGAAAGACTTAAACTGGTCAAAGGCTTCCGCGTCGCTCTGAAAGGAGTGACTGCTGTTGCAGGAGGACTGATCGCTGTTGCGGCTGTCATCCTCACCCAGCAGAGCGGGGCGACCTGGGACAATTTGCTTGTGACGCTGTTTACACTCGTTCTACTATACACTAAGAAAGTTCCGGTGCCTGTCATTGTGGGGACAGTTATTCTTTTGGGCTTTATTGTCTCCTGAACGCTTGAACTTGAATTGCAGCACTATTAATAGGTCCTATCCATTTTACTTGGGTAGGACCTTTTGATGTGTCAGATTATAGTGTCTAATTCGTCTGCCTGTCTGCTTATTTTATCAGATTCAGCAGCGATCCCATTAAATTCAGAGATCGCTACATGAATTTCTTTTTCACTTTGTTCAATATGCTCCTTGAGATGTGTATTCCCATCTACAACCAGATCGATGTTATTTGTGACTGCCTGAACATCAAGTTTTATATTTTCTGCAGATTCATGAACTTGTTTGGACAGCCGCTTGACCTCCTCAGCAATGACCCCAAATCCTAACCCATACTTGCCCGAACGTGCAGCCTCTATAGAGGCATTCAGTGCCAGAAGATTAGTTTGAGATGCAATATCCTGAATCGTTTTAACAATACTCTTGACCGATTCATTCTTTTTGAGTAGTTCGCTCAAGTTCTCTGTACTGTCATTAGATTCTCTGATCATGGCCTTACTTTTTTCAAGCAGATCTTCTCCTTTTGAAATCCCGTTTCTCGAAGACACAGCCATGCTCTTGGATAGCTCCAGTAATTCTTGGGTCACAGCTTCAATTTTTAACTGCCTTTCTGTTATATCCGTCGCAACCTTTGACACCCCGATGACTCTATTTCCAAGAGCATCATAGATTGGAAAGTATGTAGCTTCAAGCCAAATTACCTCTCCATAAGCATTTTTACGCATGATTTTATCCTGGAAGCTTACGCCATTAAGCAGGTTATTCCAGAGTTCTACATAGTCAGGGGAATTATAGAAATCAGGAAAACAGAACGTCTTATGTTCTTTACCAAGCACATCCTCTTTTCTATATTTGAGGGCGTGTGCAAAATTATCGTTAACATATGTGACTCGTTTGTTTGTATCAAATCTGACAATGGCCAAATTGTCCTCCAGCGCCTTGACCAGCACCTCATCGTAAATAGAATGTGCTTTTACCTCTCCAACATACTCCACACCTTTATCTCCTTTTTAAAGGGCGTTATATAACGCCTCATATTTTTAATAAAATTATAATCGTCGGATTACTGCTTTGTTAACACGACCGTTGAGGGTCACTATTCCTAATTCGAACTAATTTTGTAACGTTATTTATTATAACTCACGAGCCATGATATAGGAAGAATTTGAACTCGCTTTGTCTTTTTTTCTCAGAAAGAAAAGAATAACCCTTTAAACCAGTGCATTTTTCTAAAAAGTAGGTATAATAAAACCTAATGACTTATTGAGAATATAGAGTACAAAAGAAACGAGGCAAATATTTAATGATTACAGTAACAGATGTAAGCTTGCGCTTTTCAGACAGAAAACTGTTTGAAGACGTCAATTTAAAATTCACAAATGACAATTGCTATGGCGTTATCGGTGCGAACGGTGCCGGTAAATCGACCTTCCTTAAAATCTTATCTGGAGAAGTTTCTCCAACGACTGGTGACGTTTCTATGCCAAATGACCAGCGTATGGCTGTCTTGAAGCAGAACCATTTTGACTACGAAGACTATACGGTTATCGACACAGTCATCATGGGTCACGAACGTCTGTATGCCATTATTCAGGAAAAGAACGATATCTACATGAAGCCGGACTTCTCTGACGAAGACGGCATCAAAGTGGCGGAACTTGAAGGTGAATTTGCTGAACTGAACGGTTGGGAAGCTGAACCTGAAGCCACTACTCTGCTACAGGGTCTGGGTATTCCTGAAAATCTGCATAGCCAGAAGATGAGCGAACTGACAGCCGGACAGAAAGTGAAAGTCCTTCTGGCTCAAGCTCTATTCGGTCAGCCCGATGTCCTGCTTTTAGATGAGCCGACTAACGGACTCGACACGCAGTCCATTATCTGGCTGGAAGAATTCCTGATCAATTTTGAAAATACAGTTATTGTCGTTTCCCACGACCGTCATTTCCTGAACAAGGTCTGTACACACATGGTCGATGTGGACTTCGGTAAGATCAAGCTCTTCGTCGGAAACTATGATTTCTGGCTTGAATCAAGTCAGCTGGCTGCCAAGCTGCAGGCTGACCAGAACAGTAAAAAAGAAGAGAAAATCAAAGAACTTGAGGCCTTTATTGCACGATTCAGTGCCAATGCATCGAAATCCAAGCAGGCAACATCTCGTAAGAAAATGCTGGATAAGATCACTCTGGATGACATTCAGCCGTCTTCACGCCGCTATCCATTTGTCGGATTCAAACCTGAGCGTGAAATCGGAAACGACTTGCTCCGTGTAGAAAATCTGTCTAAAACAATTGATGGAAAACAAGTCTTAAGTAATATTTCCTTCAATCTGGGCCGTGACGATAAAGTGGCATTTGTCAGCCGTAACGATGTCGCCATTACAACTTTATTCAAAATTATCACGGGTGAAATGGAACCTGATACTGGGTCATTCCAGTGGGGAATCACGACTTCACAGGCTTACCTGCCGAAAGATTCGTCAAGTGAGTTCAACAACAGCTCAATGACTATTCTTGACTGGCTGCGTCAGTATGCTTCCAAAGAGGAAAACGATAATACATTCCTGCGCAGCTTCCTGGGACGCATGCTGTTCTCCGGTGAAGAAGTGCTGAAAGAAGTCAACGTGCTGTCCGGTGGAGAAAAAGTCCGCTGCATGCTGTCCAAGCTGATGCTGAGCAAGGCGAACGTTCTGGTTCTGGATGATCCGACCAATCACCTGGATCTGGAATCCATCACCTCACTGAACAACGGGTTGATCGATTTCAAAGGGTCTGTCCTGTTCGGTTCACATGACCACCAGTTCATTCAGACAGTAGCCAACCGCATCATTGAACTGACACCAAATGGCGTCGTCGACCGTGCGGAAACCACTTACGATGAATTCCTTGAAAATAAAGACGCTCAGAAACAAGTCGCTGCTTTATATGAAGCGTAAGACAGCCTGACTGACGTTAAATAATTATAATCAGCCGACTTAAGAGACTTGATTCTCTTGGGTCGGCTGTTTTTTGTTTACCCGGTGGCATGTTTTCCTCGATTTAGTCGAAATCCGAGGTTCAGTCTGCCTAAGATAGTCATCTTCAGCAGAGTCCCCTCATTTGCTCGACTGAGCTTACCGAAATCGAGACTAAGTTCTCAACGTTTTAAGCTGAATCTTGTCTATTAGTATGAGCTTTATGGCTTTATGGCTATAAAATATGTTATACAAGTTTTTGCTTCTTTAAAAAAAGATTAGTTGACATTACATAGACGACTGTCTATATTTATTACATAGACAGCCATCTATGTAATGATGGCAAACTTGATTAAAGGAGGTCATGTATTTGGATTACCAGGAGACTTCAAAAATTCTAAAAGCCATCAGTGATCCTAACCGGATGAAAATCATTGATATCCTATCCTGCGGCAGCCAGTGTGCCTGTGATATTCTGGAGCATTTTGATTTTACACAGCCGTCTTTGTCTCACCACATGAAAGTACTTGAAAAAGCCGGCATTATAACGGTCAGCAAGCAGGGGCAGTGGCATCATTACGAGCTGAAGGAAGCTTTTATCACGTCATTCATGGATACAATGATGTCTCTCTTTTCAGCAAATGAAGACAGCTGTATTTGTACAACTAAAAACTGTTCACACAAAGGAGAAATAACTCATGACAAAACTCGAACTATTTGAACCAGCAATGTGCTGCTCTACAGGCGTCTGCGGACCTTCCGTCGACGAGACATTACTTACAATCACGTCTGTATTCGAAGGACTCTCCCAGGTATCCAGTGTAGAAGCGTCCAGACACAACCTGACAAGCGACCCGGATGCATTCGTCAGCAACCAGAAAGTTCTGACCCTTATGAAAGAAAGCGGGAAAGATAGCCTGCCTATTACATTAGTAAATGGCGAAGTCGTTAAATCAGGCACTTACCCTTCGATTGAAGAACTGACCAATTATACTGGTGTGGTTTTCGTCGAGCAGAGCGAGTCTTCCTCAAGCTGCTGCGGAGGATCTGGATGCTGTTAGGAGGCAAACAATGAATGTATATGACCCAAATGAAATTGATCTGACTCCTTATCTTTTCTTTACCGGCAAAGGGGGCGTCGGTAAGACAACGACAGCCTGTGCCACTGCTGCACACTTGGCTGACCAGGGACATGCTGTTTTACTAGTCAGCACAGACCCGGCCTCTAATTTACAAGATGTATTCCAGACGTCTTTATCCAATAAGCCTGTGGCGATTGAGGGCATCCCCAATTTAAGTGTCGCAAACTTCGACCCCGTCACTGCAGCGGCTGAATATAAAGAAAGTGTCATCGCGCCTTACAGAGGAATTCTTCCTGATTCTGCTTTAGAAAATATGGAAGAACAATTATCCGGTTCCTGTACAGTGGAGATTGCCGCCTTCAACGAATTTGCCCATGTTTTAACAGATAAGACAATCAAGTCCAGCTACGACTACATTCTCTTCGACACGGCGCCTACTGGACATACGCTGCGTATGCTTGAACTACCTTCCGCCTGGAGCCAGTATCTCGATGAAAATACAACTGGCGCTTCCTGTTTAGGCCAGTTATCAGGTCTGGGCGACAAGAAAGACATGTACGCGCACGCTGTAGAAACGTTAAGTAAGAAGGATCTGACGACATTGATCCTGGTCTCACGACCGCAAGCCTCTTCACTTATTGAAGCAGACAGAGCGAGCCAGGAGCTTAGCCAATTAGGCATCATGAATCAGCTGCTTATCTTAAACGGCCTGCTCGAAGGTGCTGACGATGCATTATCTTCAGCGATAATTTCTCAGCAGGAGCGAGATGTGAAACAGATGCCACAACAGCTCCAGTCAATCACACAGTATGCCATTCCTTTAAGACCTTATTCTATTACCGGTATCGACAGATTGCGTGCTTTTCTCACTGATAAACCAGTTGAAGCAATTCAGATGAATCAGTCCGTCACCCCATCTGCTACACTTCAGGACATGGTTGACGATCTGATCCAGTCTAATAAAAATATCATCTTTACTATGGGCAAAGGTGGCGTCGGCAAGACAACGGTTGCGATTCAAATTGCACAGTCCCTTGTTCAGGCTGGTAAACAAGTGCACCTGGCCACTACTGATCCGGCTAATCATATCCATCTCTATCTAAATGATACAGATAAACTGACTATCAGTCATATCGATGAAGAAAAAGAACTCGCTGACTATACAGAAGATGTATTATCGAAAGCACGAAAGACGATGAATAAAGACGATCTCGCTTATATAGAAGAAGATCTCCGTTCCCCCTGTACACAGGAAATTGCTCTATTCCGTGCTTTCGCAGATATTGTAGACCGTGCGGATGAGGAAATTGTCGTTATTGACACTGCACCTACAGGTCATACCCTGCTTCTTTTAGAATCCACACAAAGTTATGCAAAGGAACTTGAACGAAGTGCCGGAGAAGTCCCTATCTCTATTCAGAAACTTCTGCCACGTCTTCAAAACCCTGATGAAACAGAAGTCGTCATGGTGACTCTTCCAGAGACGACGCCTGTCTATGAGTCCATGCGGCTGGACGAAGACCTCACTCGTGCCGGCATTGCGCACTCCTGGTGGCTGATCAATCAGAGCATGTATGCTGCTGATTCCACACATCCAGTCTTGCGTGCCCGTGCTGAAAATGAAGTTCAATGGATCAACAGAGTGGCCGACTTATCTGACGGACGATTTGCCACAGCTGAATTTACTCCTGAATTTGATACCGCACTAACTAAATGACTGAATACAGACAGCCTAGCAAGGATGTCTCTGTTTTTGCTCATTTAAAGCTATATTACCTCCTCAAACTCCCGTCATATCAATGGTTAAAATTGACAACGGTTACGGGGTGTGCTAGATTTTGGATAACATAATGCGCGAAGAAGGGGAGGATACATATGGGAAGAGGAGGCGGCCGTGGCGGCGGCGGAGGTTTCAGTGGCGGTGGTCGAGGCGGCGGTTTCGGCGGTGGTCGAGGCGGTGGCGGACGCAGCAGTGGAGCCGGTAGAGGCGGCGGAAGCTTCGGTGGCGGTGGTCGAGGCGGTGGAGGCTTCGGCGGAGGTTTCGGTGGCGGCGGCTACAATAGGCGACCCGGACATTACGGGCCTCGCATGGGACCGATCTGGATGTTTGGCGGTTTAGGACGGCGCCGGAGATACCCTCGAGGGGGCGGTGGCTGTGGATTTATGGGCTGCGGCAGTATAATATACGTAATGATTTTTCTTTTTATAATGTTCAGCCTATTCTATGCAGTTGATGACGGATCAAGCGGAAACGGTGGATCAGGTAATATCACAACGTCCACTGTTGAGCGAGAGCCTTTGCCCGCAGGTTCCGTTAATGAAACGGATTACTATACCGATAACTTGGACTGGATCGGGAATCATACTCGAATGGTCGACGGGCTTCGCCATTTCTACAATGAGACGGGTGTCCAGCCTCATGTCTACATCACTGGAGATATCGACGGCAATACATCACCTTCAATGGATGAAGTGGAAGCATACGCAAATAACTTATACGATGAATTATTTACAGATGAAGCCCACCTTCTGCTTGTATTTTTTGAACCCCGGTTAAATGACTACACGACCTATTATATCGTTGGTTCTCAGGCTAGAAGTGTGATCGATAGAGAAGCAGGAGACATCCTGCTCGACTATCTGGACAGATATTACGCTGATGGAACCCTGACTGATGAAGAATATTTCAGCAACTCGTTCAGAGATGCAGCTGATCGGATCATGGAAGTCACGACGTCTCCATGGATTCCAGTACTGAGTATTTTCGGACTCGTTGTTCTGATTTACGTGTTATATAAATGGTGGAAGTCACGTCAGGATGCTAAAGAAAAAGAAGCTAAACGGAAAGACGATATGCTTAACAAACCGATCGATACATTCGGTCGTTCAGAAGCAGAAGATTTATCTAAAAAGTACGAAGATGACGATTGGGATAATTATTAACATGCACCATCACTATAGGAGGATGAAGACATGGCAATTTTAGACCGCTTTTCAGATATTATCAGTGCGAACGTTAATGCACTGATCGACCGTATGGAAGATCCGGAAAAAATGATCGACCAGTACTTGCGCAAGATGATGGACGATCTGGCAGAAGTGAAGCAGAATACAGCCAGTGTCATGGCAGAGGAAACACGAGCTAAGCGTCTGGTGGATGAAAATGAAGCCGAAGTAGTTAAGTATGGTAATTTCGCTAAAAAAGCCCTGGAAGCAGGCAACGACGACGATGCCAGAGTATTCCTTTCCAAAAAACAGGAACTGGAAGATGTGGGTACCGGTCTGGCCAATGCTTATGCTAAAGCACACGAAAATGCGTCCAAGATGCGTCAGATGCACGATAAGCTGGCCACAGATATTGAAAAAATGCGTCAGCGTCGGGCTATGATCAAAGCTCAGCTGTCCGTTGCGGATACTCAGGACAAACTGAACAAAGCATCGGAATCTGCAGGAAAATCAAAAGGTGCCATGAGCTCCTTTGAACGGATGGAAGAAAAAGCCAGCCGTCGCCTGGACGAGTCCAATGCGATGGCTGACTTGAACAAGGAACATAAAGACGAAGCACAGACCCTTGAAGAAAAATATGCGTCAGAATCCGGGTCGGCAGCTGTCGAAGATGAACTTGCGAGAATGAAAAAAGAAATGGGTCTGTCTTCTTCAGACGAAGACTAATTTTATACTAAATGAAAAAACAGCCGCTTACCGATTCGGACATACAGTCCTGCCGGTAAGCGGCTGTTTATTTTATTAAGTCAGCAGTGTTGACTGTTTTAACCTACTCGCCCTCTTCTTCAATCGAGAACACTGGCGTAGAAAGATATCGTTCACCCGTATCCGGAGCGACAGTCACAACCGTTTTCCCTTTGCCCAGTTGTTTTGCCACTCGAATAGCCGCCGCAATGTTGGCACCTGACGAAATACCTACCAATAGTCCTTCTTTCCGCGCCACTTCACGTGTCATGTCGATGGCTTCTTCACTCGTCACGGTCACGATGTCATCAATCAGATCACGTTCAAGGATATCCGGAATGAATCCTGCCCCCATCCCTTGAATTTTGTGCTTCCCTTTTTCTCTTCCGCTTAATACAGCGGACTCATGGGGTTCAACAGCAATGATCTGGGTAGATGGGTCATGCAGTTTCATCACTTTCCCTGCTCCAGTAAGCGTTCCGCCAGTTCCGACCCCTACTACAAAGGCATCAGGAGTCTGTCCTTCAAGCGCTTCGATGATTTCAGGACCAGTTGTCTGAATGTGAACAGCAGGGTTTGCCGGATTCTTAAATTGCGAAGGCATGAAATAATTATCCTGTTCAGCCAGTGTCTGCGCCCTGTCCATGGCTCCAGGCATGCCATCATCGCCAGGCGTCAGTTCAAGTTCAGCACCGTAAGCTTTCATCAAGGCACGTCTTTCCACACTTAACGTGTCCGGCATGACAAACACTGCCTTGTACCCTTTAGCCGCAGCGATCATCGCCAGTCCGACACCTGTATTTCCACTGGTCGCTTCAACTATGGTATCGCCTTTTTTCAGAAGACCCTCTTTCTCTGCCTCTTCAATCATATTCAAGGCAATACGATCTTTCACACTTCCTCCTGCATTACGCATCTCGATTTTTACATAAACATCTGCAGAATCATCTGGTAACAGACGGTTCAGTTTCAATAAAGGTGTTTGACCGATTAATTCTGTAATGGATTGGGCTATTTTCACGTTTACACTTCCTCAATTGTTAGTTTGATTACAGTTTAGTATGTATAAGCCTATTATACAAGAAAAGGGTATCAGACAGAAGACAAAGAAATCTCCGACCGCTGAACTCATGATAGGCGGTCGGAGGATGTAATAAGTCTATTCGATTTCAATGCGTTTGGAGTTGGATGGTGTCGGATTCTGCTTAGGCAAAGTAATCGTTAATAGCCCCTTATCAAACTGTGCACCGATGTTGTCTTCGTCGATATCCTGAATGATGAACTGACGACTGAAGGAACGACTGGAACGCTCTCTTCTAATATACTGACGTTCATCATCACGTTCATCTGATTCAGTTTCTTTTTTAGCTGTGATCGACA
Source organism: Alkalibacterium pelagium (assembly GCF_900109325.1). Lineage (GTDB taxonomy): Bacteria > Bacillota > Bacilli > Lactobacillales > Carnobacteriaceae_A > Alkalibacterium > Alkalibacterium pelagium. The sequence goes on along the minus strand of NZ_FNZU01000004.1, from coordinate 176,056 downwards.
GAACGTTATCTTTGTAATCCAGTTCAATGTTTTCCTTTGACATGCCCGGAAGTTCCGCTTCAACAACAAAAGCATCATCTTTTTCAATGATATCTGTTTTGAATTGACCGAAGTCTCCGAAGTTCTGCCCTAAAGCGTCATCGAAAAACCGTCTGCCGAAATCCATGAAGTCTCTTCTGGTTGGAAATAAGTCACTCATCTTTAGCCCTCCTTTCCATAGTTCTATATACTTTTCCCTTATCCTCGCTTATAGTGTACTCTTTTTTTGTGAAAAGACAAACGAAATATACCGGATGTCATTATATATTTTTTACAGATTTCATTTAGTCCGTAGCCTCTTTAAGTATCTCTTCTACCTGAATAAAGAGGGCCTCTGGTGACAGCTCCGGATGGATAATCTCCTCAGTCTGGAGGGTCATCACGGATGCAGCCATTCCCATTCTTACAGCCTTCTCTAGAGAACAATCTTTGACCAGACCATATATCAGTCCACTTAAAAAGGCATCACCTGCACCAGTTGTATTGACAGGATCTACCTGTATCCCTTTAAGGCGACGAATACTATTCGAATCATTATATACAGCTCCTCCATCTTCAAGAGGCAGAACGATCTGCTTTGCCCCTTTTTTCATTAACGAATCGACAGCCCTTTTCGCGTCCTCGTTACTGCTTATTTTCTGATCAGCCCAGATCTCAGCTTCGGACTGATTGGGTTTGATGATATCTGCCAGTGTGAATACCTCTACAAGTTTATCAGCTTCTTCTTCAGAAGCTGGATCCAGCAGGATGGTCGCCTCTGGAAGAAGCTCTCTTATACCCGCAAGAACCTCCGGCTCAAGACTGCCGTCCAAAATACAATACTTACTTAAATGGATCGTTTCTCTGATCGACTCGAGGGAATCTCTTGTGATGCTGTCTAAGACATTGGGCGACTTGACACTGAGACTTTCACTCCCATCTGCATGGGTAGCGATTAGAATCGTCGGTGTCGATCTCTCATCTTTGATGACGACATCACTAGTATCTATCCCCCATTTATCCGCCTCCTTCAGAGCTTCCATTCCAAAAGCATCGTTACCCACTGCAGAGATCAGCTTCACAGGTAAATCAAGAGCGCTTAAGTTTCTAGCAATATTCCACCCCACTCCCCCAAGGGTATAACTGGACGTTCCTCTGTTCATTTTGCCCTGATTAAAGGACTCTGCTGTAATACTAATATCAGCTGTTATTGCACCAATTACAAGGATTGGTGCTTCTTCAGATTCGCTTTGTTTTTGAGTCATAGGTATCATCTCCGTTTAAGTCGATAGAGTCAAACATCCACTTTCAATCCTGATCAAAGGGATGGGAAGTGGATGCTGGTCTTTGTCTAATTATTAAGATGTTTTTCAAGTTTGTCTACATAATGCTTATCAAATAGTGGCTTGATTGACTGATGTCTCTGAATGCGTCTGATCGCATCCCCTAGAATCGGGGCGATACTGATGACCTCAATCAGTTCACAGTTATTTTTCTCTCTGATGTCGATCGTATTCGTTACAATCGCTTTTTTGATTCCTGATCGGTCAATTCGATCGATAGCGTTATCAGATAACACAGGATGTGTCACGCAGACATACACGTCTTTTGCACCGGCATCCTTGAGCATCTCGCAGGCTTTTGTGACGGTCTTTGCCGTGTCCATGATATCATCGAATAAAATACAGGTGCATCCTGATACATCTCCTACTACGTGCATTTCTTCATCAATATCTTCATCTGCCAGTCGTTTGTCGATAATCGCCAACCGGGAGTCAAGCAGCTCAGCCATTTCTCTAGCTCGAGAGACTCCGGCATGATCTGGTGAAACAACAACGGTCTCTTCTCCCCCGAAGTCTCTGTCAAGGAAATAGTTCGCCAGCGTTGCAATGGCGGACAGATGATCCATTGGAATATCGAAAAAGCCCTGAATCTGAGGTGCATGCAGGTCCATGGTAATCATCCGTGTGGCTCCGGCAATCGTCAGCATATTCGCCACTACCTTAGCTGTGATTGCTTCACGTGGCCCCGGCTTTCTGTCCTGCCGGGCATACCCGTAATAAGGCATAATTACATTGATCGTTCTGGCGCTGGCCCGTCTCAATGCATCAATCATGATCAGAACTTCCATAATATAGTCATTGCTCGGATCATTTGTGGACTGCAGGATATATACATCAGCCCCCCGCACACTTTCTTCTATGTTGATCCGTATTTCTCCATCTTCGAACCGGGTAATATCCGCTTTGCCCAGCTCCATTCCAATTTCCTCAGCAATTTCTTCAGCCAAGGGACGATTGGAATTCATTGAAAACAGCTTCAAATTAGATTGTCTGATTTCTCTATCCATGACAGCCTCCACTCATTCGATGATCCCATCTTTACCTTAATTTAAGCATACTTATGTAAAAATGCAAGCGTTAGCGAAAGGAAATTATACCATCGTTTTTCTCTGGGTTGCATCCTTAGAATTGATCAGGACCTATTTAGGATAGGAGATTTAAGAGCCCATAATGGGTATGCACCCTCTACTCTATAGGCTGACGAAAAATGTGCTACACTAGGACCAAACACTAAAAGGAGACGATCGATAGATGACATTTTCATTCAATGGTCTGGACCACTTTCAGATTACCGCACCCTTAGGGACAGAAAAAGAGGTCAGACACTTCTTTGTAGAGGTCCTTGGGTGTCCCGAAGTCGAGAAGCCTCAGTCTTTGAGCCATTTTGACAGCCTCTGGTTTGATATGGGCCGGCACATTATCCATGTCGGACTGGATGCAGATCATCGGCCTGAAAAAAGAGGACATCCCGCTTTTGATGTCAAAAATATTCAGGGTCTGATGGATCGGCTTGACGACCATGGCGTCGCTTATGAGGAAGACTCCAACATGCCCGGAGCCCGTCGCTTTTATACGTACAGCTTCTTCGGTCACCGCATGGAGTTTCTGGAATGGACCGACAAACCGGACACTCTGAAAACGCAAGCTGAAAAAGCCGGTGAGCAGTGAGGACATAGCCAGGCAGATAAAAAAGCAGGAATGCTCCTGCTTTTTTCCTTTTAAACTGACAGGTTGTTTCAGTTTAAGACAGTTATTGCTGCTGAACTACATTCTAAATGCTTCGAACTAAAGTTTACGCGTTAAGCTTTAGTCTGTACTCTATCCATCCTCGGATTGGTTCAGTTTATGAGGGAGAAGATAGACTGTACTACATTATACATCAAGTAGAATACAGTTCAGCTGCTCAAGATGCTCTAAACTCAACTGTTACTGGCTGTCTTCAATCACTAACTTTTTATCGATGGGTTTAAGCAGGTCGTGTACCTTTTCGGGATCAGCTTCGAGATCAAGATACAGCTGTTCCTGTTCAGGCTCCAGAATGACCGGCATGCGGTCATGGATCGGTCTCACCTGGTCATTCGCTTCAGTTGTGAGGATCGCAAAGGTCAGTATGCTGTTTCCATCCTCATCCTCGTAGCGTTCACACACGCCTGCCATTGAAAAGACCGACAGATCGCTAACTGCGATGCGCTTCTTGTCTTTTTTCTTCTGACCTTCTACTGACTGCCACTCAAAAAAGTAACTTGCAGGCACGAGGCACCGTTTACTAATAAACGGCTCTTTAAAGGTTTTCTTCTCCAGTATACTTTCTGAACGGGCATTGATCAGCGGCCGTTTTGCAAATCCTGGAGTGAAGCCCCACTTGACTAGATAGAGTTTCTTATTCGGTAGCAGGACAATATTGCTGGTCGTCGGAAAAATCTCTTCCTTTTCCTCAAATGAATAGTCCCCTAATGTGTACGCATCCTGATCGAGGTGGTACCTTTCAATCAATTCTTCTTTTGAGACCGTCAGTCCATATCTTCCGCACATGGAAGTCCCTCCTTTAGACCTTATTCGCTGGCAGTTTGATCTATGTATCTCTTTCTATTCTATCAGAAACAGCTGCTTCGATCGGCCAGGAAGGTTTTCTACTGAAATTATTAGCTGATTAATTATAAATGTAGAATGCCAGAACTATGGCAGAGATAAAAAGAAGAAAATAAACAAAAAATGATGCCTGGGTCAGCTCGTTCATTTCGCTTACATAGTTAATCAAGCTTTTTGTATCAACTGTCTGATTGTTTTCCCCTTCAGACTGCAGGTGTTTAGCCTTAATCTTGGCTCCCCTATGTGTGAAATGGCGCAGTACCAGTGCTCCTACAAATATTAGAAGAACTAGACTTAGCGGTTGAGTCAGTATAGGTGCGACTTCCATAATATTTTTCCTCCTTTCTTTTCAGAATAGATACTTTGATACGCTTATTGTAGCTTATTCTTTAGATGCTGTAACTACTAAAAATAGAAATTGTTAATTATAAGTAATAATATGTGATTGTATCTCCCCCCTCTCCTATGCCTTACAATAGGGTTATCCTTTTCTTTTAAAAATCGAGAGTGCTATACTCTAGGAAACATAAACTCGTACTTAGACTATAAAAAGAGGTGGCTGTATTATGGCAAATGACTATACTGATTCTTCCTTCTCGCAGTTTCCTAATTCCTACTGGCTTAAACATCCCGTTCCTCATTTCCCATCACTTCAGGACGACGTGACAACTGAATTTGCCGTTGTAGGCGGCGGGATTGTCGGAATCATTACCGCCTATCTGCTGGCTAAAGAGGGAAAGGACGTTACCCTTGTCGAAGCAAGAGACCTGCTTACCGGAGTGACCGGTAATACGACGGCCAAACTGACGGCTCAGCACTCTCTTATTTATGACGAACTGATCAGCACGTTCAACGAAGATAAAGCCCGACTCTATTACGACGCTAACATGGATGGCCTGCGTTTTGTCAGACAGACAGCTGAGCAATTAGGAATCGGCTGTGACCTTGACGAGAGAGATGCCATTGTTTTCTCAACAACTGAAAAAGGGAAAAAACAGATCGAGAAAGAATCCCGTGCTTATGCTGAATTGGGGATCGACGGGTTTCTGACACTGGGACAAGTAAGGGAGCTCCCATTCAGCACGACCGCAGCATTGACCATGACTGGCCAGGCTCAGTTTCATCCTGTGAAATTCCTCGCTGGACTTGTGGAAGAAACCATTCGCCTCGGAGGAAAAATATACGAGCAGACTCGCGTAGTCAGTCAGCTGAAAAAGAAAACAGGCCTCCTGACGGAACATGGCTCAGTCATCGACTGCAAGAAAATCGTCGTTGCTACACATTATCCATTCAACGACTTCAACGGGCTGTATTTTTCAAAACTGACGATCAAACGCTCATATGGTCTGTTGGCAGATGTTGGCGGACCGATCCCTGAAGGCATGTACATCAATGCTGAATCACCAAGTCGTTCTCTGCGTTCAGTCGAAAATGATGATGGTGAAACATTACTGCTGATTGGCGGAGAAGGGCATCAGACTGGGAAAAGCAGCGTGCCTAATCAGGAACATTACACCAATCTGGAATCTTACGGAAAAGACCACTTCGACCTTAAGACTGTCCGCAATCACTGGTCGGCGCAAGACATGACGACGCTGGATAAAGTGCCTTATGTCGGACAGATGTCGCTTCTTTCAGGCAATACGTATGTCGCAACCGGCTTCAATAAATGGGGAATGGCAATGGGTGCTACGGCTGCCAAAGTACTGACTGATCAACTCTTGGACCGTCCAAATGCCTACTCCGGTCTCTTGAATCCATTGCGCAGCAAGCTGAAACTGAAAGATGCCGGCCAGTTCGCTAAGAAGAATGTGTCTGTCAGTAAAGACTTTGTCTGGACCAAAGCCAAGCGGCCGCACAAGACCCCTGACCAACTGCGCCCAGATGAAGGCGGCTTTGTCTCAGTTGACGGCAAGAAAGTCGGCGGCTATCGTGACAAAGACGGAACTGTTCATCTAGTCAAAACCACCTGTACGCATATGGGTTGCGGGCTCGACTGGAACGACGGAGAACGATCCTGGGACTGCCCATGTCACGGCTCCCGCTTTTCTTATGAGGGAGAGGTTCTGGAAGGGCCAGCTGTGAAACCACTGAAAAAGATGGAGTAATTAATAATAGAAAGAGCAAAAAGTACTCTAATCAGTACTTTTTTGCTCTTTAACTATTGTGTAGTGCTGAACTTGTTGTATACTGAATCTGTACATATTATTATACATACGAGGTGGATGCTACATGGAAACAAGCACACGTTCTGCACTCGAACAGAGAAATGGACGGCAGTCATTTTTTGATGGCGGGCTGTTTCAGCTGATTGGCTGGTCACTTCTCGGCCTGATCGCTACAGTTTTATCTTTTGGTCTCTTATATCCTTGGAGTTTATGCAGACTCTTTGGATGGCGGATCAACCACACAGTTATAGACGGCCGTCGTCTGCACTTTTCAGGGTCAGCAGCCGGACTATTCGGTAACTGGATCAAGTGGTGGGCACTGACCATCATTACATTCGGCATTTACGGCTTCTGGGTTCGCATTAAATTGGAAGACTGGAAAGCCAAGCACACGCATTTTGTCAGTTAATCCATACATAAAGCCCACGACCTTCAGTCTCCTCTGAAGATCGTGGGCTGTTATTTTTTAAATATAGACGAGTTCTCACATTCCTATTTATCCAAAGGCTCCCATTTCCATTCGGTCACTTCGGGCATATCATCGCCGTATTCTCGAATGTACTGGTAATGCTTGTCCAGCAGCTGGTCCATCTCGTTTTCAAAATCTACAGCCTGGTCACCGTATACTACATGGACAGCGTCTTTCGCCAGATGGAAACGGTCGAGTTCATTGACTACTCGCATATCGAATGGCGTCGTCACGTTCCCATTTTCCCGGTAGCCATGAGTGATCAGCTGTCTGTTTTCTCTATCGAAAAACAAGTCTCTTATTAACCCTTCATACCCATGGAAAGCGAAGAGAACAGGTTTATCCTTAGTAAACAACTTATTAAAGGCGTCGTCACTCAAGCCACGTGAATCCTTTTTCTGGCTGGCCAGTTTTAACAAATCCACCACGTTGATGAATCGGATACTCAAATCGGGATAGGCCTCGTGCAGAATCGATACCGCGGCCAGGGCTTCCAGATTCGGTTCTGTTCCGGCAGCGGCGATGACGATATCCGGGTCGTCTGAGTCATTGACGCTTGCCCAGTCGATCACTTTAAGTCCTTTGTCGACCAGCTCTTCTGCTTCTTCTGCTGAATAGAACTGCGGACGCGGATGCTTACTTGACACAATGAGGTTCACTTTCTGTGTCGAGGTCAGAACTTTATTCATGACAGCCATCAGTGAATTGGCATCAGCCGGGAAGTATGCTCTGATGTATTCACGCTTCTTGTCGGCCAGATGCGTGCTGATGCCAGGATCCTGGTGCGTATAGCCATTATGATCCTGCTGGAAAACTGATGATGACGCAATGATGTTCAGTGACGGATACTTGCGGCGCCACTTCTGTTCATCAGCTTTTCGTATCCATTTAAAATGCTGCGTCAGCATCGAATCGACAATGCGCAGAAAGCCTTCATAACTGACAAAGAACCCATGGCGGCCTGTCAGCACATAGCCTTCCATCCAGCCTTCAGCCTGATGCTCGGACAACTGTGAATCGATCACACGTCCGGTACTTGACTGAGCTTCATCTTCCGGTTCGTCAATATCTTCCATCCACTGGCGATCTGTCGTCTCCAGGACTTCATTCAGCCGATTGGACTTCAGTTCATCGGTACTGATGATCCGGAAATTTTCTGGATTTGCATCAATGATGTCACGGGCAAATCGACCGAACACCATCATATCCTTTTCCTTTTCAGCTCCAGGCGTAGAAATTTCAAGTGCATGTCTGTGCCAGTCAGGAATCTTCAATGGTTTCGGATCGATGCCTCCATTGGTTACTGGATTGGCTCCCATCCGTCTGTTTCCTTTTGGTGCGATAGCTTTCAACTCTTCGATCAATTTGCCCTCTTCGTCAAAGAGCTCATCCGGTCGGTAAGCGGTCATCCAGTCAGTTAACGCTTCGCTGTATTCCATGCTTCCTTGCTCTGCAGGAATCGGTACCTGATGCGAACGAAATGTCCCTTCAACCGGCTCGCCGTCCCATTCTTCAGGTCCCGTCCATCCTTTTGGACTGCGAAGAATAACTACCGGCCAGTGCGGCATCTCAGTATCTTCTGCCGACTTTTGACGCGCGTTTTTTTGAATAGACTGAATCTGTTCGATCGCCTGATCCAATGTGTCAGCCATTTTCGGATGCATGCTGTCTGGTTCATTTCCTTCGACAAATAAAGGGGTCCAGCCGAGACCTTCAAAGTATTTCGTCAGTTCTTCATCCGACTTGCGCGAAAGAATCGTCGGATTTGCAATTTTGTAGTCATTCAAATGCAGGACAGGCAGGACTGCCCCGTCCGTTACGGGATTGATGAAGACATTTGAGAACCAGGAGGTAGCCAATGCACCAGTTTCAGCTTCTCCGTCACCAATAGTAACTGCAGCAATCAGATCAGGGTGATCCAGTACCGCACCTGTCGCATGAGACAGGGCGTAACCCAGCTCCCCACCCTCGTGAATCGACCCTGGTGTCTCCGGAGCCGCATGAGAGCCTATTCCTCCAGGGAAAGAGAACTGCTGAAAGAGTTTTGCCATTCCCTCTTCGTCAGTTGTAATATCTGGATAGACTTCTGAGTAACTTCCATCTAAATAGGCATTTGACACCATGACTTGACCGCCGTGACCTGGTCCTTCAATGAAGAACATGTTCAGATCGTACTTATTGATGACTCTATTCAAGTGGGCATAAACAAAGTTCTGTCCTGGAACAGTCCCCCAATGCCCGATTGGGTTGATTTTGATATCCTCTTTTTTTAAGGGACGCTTGAGCAGAGGATTGTCTTTCAGATAAATCTGTCCGATCGATAGATAATTCGCCGCCCGCCACCAGGCATCCACTTTATTCAGATAATCTTTAGAAGAGTAATTGACTTCACTCATAAAAAAGGCTCCTTTCCTGATTCTATAAGGGTTTACGTTCGGTCTACTTTAGTTTACTGTAGCATAACCTTATTTATCCTACCAAGAATAGCCACTAGGAATAGCACTTGTTAAATTTTAAAGCCTGTAATTTATGAAAGTCCGAGCACTTAATGACACTTTATCCCATATAATTATTACTCTCTTTTTCCTGGATTGTTTTAAAGTAAAGCTCGCATTCGGTTGGATTTTTAAAAACGGTCAGTTCGCAAGTTTCCGGTAAATGAGCCTGAACAGTCTGTAAGAGTTTATCCCGACGTTTGGTTTTAAAGTTCCAGACATACTTGAGAAAAGCAAGATCGATTCTTTCAGGGCAGCCAGGAGCCATATCTTCTCTTACTTTCCCATAAGAAGTAAATAAACGCCTGATCACTCGGTAAACATATAAATGCCTCGGATAATCTAAAATGATCAGGTGAGTACTATGAGCCAGTCTGGACTTCAATGTTCGGTTATAGTTTCCTTCAATCACCCATTCGTCGTTTGATTCTAAGATAGATTCTACTAATTCAGCTAATTCTTCTTTTGATTTTTCAACCCACCCCGGATCAAAGAAGAGCTGATCCATATGAAAAACAGGCAGATGAAATAGATTTCCTACTTGCCTTGCTAAAGTTGACTTACCCGATCCTGATGGTCCTACAATGGTTACGCGTTTCATAACGTCCTCCCTTACTCCACGATAAAAAATGAGACCTAACATATCCCATCATTTGTTATTTTTACATTACCTCAATCTTATCGTCCTTTTATTCGGTAAGTTCACATGGGTCAACAAATAATACTATCCTACTAGTTAAAGGGTCATGACTCCATAGCTGATTACACTCTTCCGGGACTATAATTTGATCTTTAGACTACTGCTACAAACTGTAGCGTCTGATATGACAAGCTTTTTCGTCCCTTCCACATCCTGTAGCTGGATTTATCCCATTGCTAATTATACAATTAAATTAAGCCATTAAAGGAGGCAGATAAATGAAACTAGGAAATAAACTCAAAGAAAAAAGACTTGAAGCAGGACTAACTCAAAAGGAGCTGGCAGATACCCTTCACGTCTCTCGTCAGACTATTTCGAGCTGGGAGGTCGGTCGTACCTTTCCGGATCTGACCATCCTAGTCACATTGAGTGACATATATGATATACCTTTGGATGACCTTGTCAAAGAAGATTCCCGTTTAGTGGATCACATCACGGAAAAAGTTAAGAAGAGTGAGCGTAGAAAATACATTAATATCGTACTTAGTTTTCTGCTGACAGCGGCAACTATTTTCCTAGTCTATCTGGGTCTCCAACAGCATCAGGCAACACAAACAAATGAGTACGGCCTGAGTCCTAGCGATATATATAATTCGACATGGGAAGTTCACTACGATCCTACCCGAGAACTTGACCAGTCTTTCATCTCATTCGATAACAATAGAGCCGGTATACTGAATATATATGACCCTAGACTGACAAATCCCAACATATCAGACGAAGAACGTGCAGACTTCGAAGAAGCATGGGTTGCTAGAGGACTTGAAGATGGACTAAATACTTACAGAAATTTGGAAGTTGATGTTGAGGAAGAGACATACGTCGTCTCTGCACAAGGCTTACGTATCGAGTTCACTCGTTTAAGCAGCACGCTGATAAGAAATGAGGATGGCATTGAATACCACAGAGTATTAGATGAATCGACTATCGATGACTTATATCTTGTCGATGAGCACCTGACTGAAGAACATGACACAAACGACGAATCATAAATAAACATGCACCCTATCAGTCTTTACGCCTGATAGGGTGCATGTTTTAATTTACTGCATGACCCAGTGATTTGCTTTCACTTCCTGTAATGTTTGGCCTTCTAGAGATATTTCGACTGAATCGTCATGTGAAAATGACGCATCCGTTGCCGTATAGTGCGGATCTGGTACAGGTATTGCTGACAGCAATTTCCTTGTGTAATTATGCATCGGATTTGTAAAGAGTTCTTCTGAATCAGTCAGCTCGACGATCTGACCTTTGTACATAACCGCTACTCGATCAGACAATTTTTTGACGGTTGCCAGATCGTGAGCAATAAAGAGATAAGTCAGATTCAGTTTGCGCTGCAGCTCTTCTAGAAGATCCACTATTGTCAGCTGGACGGATGCATCCAGAGCAGATAAGGGTTCGTCAAGGACAATGAATTCCGGTTCAACAGCTAGAGCTCTTGCGATACCGATACGTTGACGCTGCCCCCCTGAAAATTCATGTGGGAAGCGCTGGCTGAATGATTTATCCAGACCAACTAAAGTAAGCAGTTCTTCTACACGTTCTCTGCGCAGTTTCTTGCTTTTAGCCAGTTTGTGGATGTCCAGTGCTTCTCCAATGATATCTTCAACTTTCTTGCGGGGATTTAATGACGAATACGGATCCTGGAAAACAAACTGGACCTTTTTCCTCATTTCTTTCATCTGTTTCTTCTTATAGGTATTCAGGTCTTCTCCCTCAAAAAAAGTTTCCCCACTCGTTGCTTCGTGCAGGCGGAGAAGTGTTCGTCCAGTAGTAGACTTTCCTGATCCGGACTCCCCTACCAGTCCAAGCGTCTCTCCTTTATAAATATCAAACGATATGCTGTCAACAGCTTTTAATGTGTTCTTTCGTCCAATAGGGAAATGCTTTGCCAGCTTGTTGACTTCCATCAGTTTTTCTCGCGTACCGGAATAAATCTGAATCAGCTTCTCTTTTGACTCAGGTGATTTTTCTTCATGCAGATTAGGGATGGCCGCCAGCAGTTTCTTTGTGTAATCTTCTTTGGGTGACGTAAATATTTCACTAGTCGTTCCACTTTCAACTACTCGTCCCTGATTCATAACAACGATTTTCTCACACATATTGGCAACTACACCGAAGTCGTGAGTGATCAGCAAGATAGATGTCCCTGTTTTTTCCTGAATATCTTTCAACAAGTCCAGGATTTGAGCCTGAATCGTTACATCTAAGGCAGTTGTCGGTTCATCTGCAATCAGCAGTTTCGGACTACAAGCCAATGCAATGGCAATGATGATCCGCTGTCTCATTCCACCAGAAAACTCAAAGGGATACTGATCAAATCGTTCATCAACGTTTGGGATCCCAACAAGACGCATGATTTCTTTAGCTCTAGCAGCTGCTTCTTTCTTTGATGCATTTTCATGAATACGAATCGTTTCGGAAATCTGTTTCCCAACTTTCATCGTAGGGTTCAGTGAGGTCATCGGGTCCTGGAAAATCATACCGATGTCATTTCCTCGAATTCTTCTCATTTCTTTTTCTGACTTGCTTAAAATGTCTTCCCCGTTGAACTTAATGACGCTTTCAGAGCCAACCTCTGCATTATTTCCCAACAGCTGCATTATGGCACGGGCGGACACGCTCTTTCCACTTCCAGATTCGCCCACGATTCCGATCGTCTGTCCGTGGTCAATGTCGAATGATACATCTGATACCACTTCCAGAAGGGAATCTCCAGTAGAAAATGAAATTCTTAGATTTTCTACTTCAAGTAATTTTTCTTGCACGTTTCTTCATCCTCTCGAATACACAATCTATGCTCGGGCAGTTTAGTCGATGGCCCGTTTAATTTTTCTATTCATATTTAATTCAGGTCAATACGTTTATTGAGCAGACGATAGATGATATCAACCAGTATATTTACGAAAACAAAGAGGAAGGCAAAGACCAGTACCCCTCCCTGGACAATCGGAAAGTCCCTTGCCCGGATGGAGTTGATGATCAGTCGTCCCAATCCATTTATGGCGAATACCGTCTCTGTGATGACCGCTCCACCTAGAAGCGACCCGAACTGAAGGCCTACGACAGTAACTACAGGCACCATTGCATTACGTAATGCATGCTTGTAGATGACTTTTTTCTCACTGACACCTTTTGCGCGTGCCGTTTGAATGTAATCCTGCTCAATGACCTCAAGCATACTTGACCGTGTCATTCGGGCAATGATTGCTGAACCGGCCGTTCCTAATGTGATGACAGGCAGGATCATCTGCTGAGGGGTGCCCCATCCTGAAGCCTGGAACCAGCCGAACCCCTGGAACCAGCCTGTCCCTATGACCAGCCACTGGATAAGCATGAGTCCCAGCCAGAAGTTAGGCATGGACAGACCAAACAGCGCACCGATCATGAGCGTGGAGTCGATAAATGTATACCGCCGGACAGCTGATACGACTCCTGCAATCAGCCCGATAAATACCGACACCAGCGTACTGTAAAATGCCAGCTCCACAGTGGGAGCCAGTCGTCCAAACACTTCTGTAGACACTGCTCTCCCACTTCGGATCGAGCTGCCTAAATCGCCTCTTACTACACCGCTGACATAATTATAGTACTGGACTGGAACAGGATCATTTAATCCCAGACGTTCTCTCGCTGCTTCGAGCTGTGCAGGAGAAGCACTCTCTCCAGCCATAATCTGGGCCGGGTCTCCAGGGATTAGAAGCATCATACTGAAAGTCAGTACGGTAACCCCAATCAGTACTGGAATAGTCTGTACTAGTCGCTTACCTAAAAATTTCAACACAATAAATTCCTCTTCTCTAGTTTTTCGTTTTCGGATCCAATGCGTCTCTCAATCCATCACCAAAAATATTGAATGCCAGTACGACTACCACGATAGCCAGTCCCGGTATTGTAGACACATGAGGAGCGTCCCACATGTAGTTACGTCCATCACTCAACATTGCACCCCATTCAGGTGTAGGCGGCTGTGCACCCATTCCCAGGAAAGACAGACCACTTGCAGTCAGGACAGATGTCGCAATATTAAGTGTTGCCTGAACAATAATAGGAGAAAGTATATTCGGCAGCACATGCATGACAATGATTCTGAAATCACTCGCACCCAGCGCTTTAACCGCCTCAATATACTCCAGCTGTCGAACTTCCAAAGTAGATCCTCTGGAAATACGGGCAAAAACCGGAACCGAGAAAATCGCCACGGAAATGATGACGTTATTCATTCCGCCGCCAAGAACACTGACAATGGCAAGTGCCAGCAGGATCCCTGGAAAAGCTAGTAAAATATCCATTAAACGCATAATGATCGTATCAACCCAGCCACCGAAATACCCTGAAATAATACCTAAGGATACTCCTGCTGTCATACCAATCAGAACAGAAGAAAAACCTACTCGCAATGTGATACTCATCCCATGTATGATTCGACTGAAAATATCTCTACCAAAGTTGTCTGTACCAAACCAGTGCTCCAGTGATGGGCCTACAAGGCGCGCATCATAGTTCTGTGCGTTCGGTGAGTAAGGGGTCAGATATGGCCCTATTAAGGCAGTTAGTATGAGTAGGATAATCAGCGTTCCACCAATAAGAGCTGACTTGTTACGGTAAAACTTTTTCCAGAAATCCTGGAATCTGACAATATTGTGGTTAACGGGCTCCTGCCCAGTCGGACTGCCCGAATTTAAATTAACTTCTTCCTGCATAACGTTTATTCCTCTCTATAATGAAAATGTACGATTTTAACGTATATTCACTTATTGAATATTAAGTGAATAAAAATACTTATAACCACTTATATCTAATAAGCATTTTTTTCTATTCTTACATACTGAAAGGTTTTTTGCAACTCAATTTGAAGCATTGGATTAAATAATAACAATAATTCTATTAGAGAAAAACCATTATAAACAACTCATGATACAATTAAATCATTATTTCTCTAACCTGAATTTTATTTTACCTAATACAATTAGATTTAGATTAGAGAAAGATTCCAAAATATTAATAAATACCTTGACCTTTATTTTTATCTAAGTTATAGTATGGTGTATATTTTAAACAAGCAACATAGGAGAACGAAAAGGAGAGTGCATTAATAATGAGAAAAGTGAATAAACGATCGTTGTTTTTCACATCATTGACTGCTGCAGCGCTTTTGCTGGCCGCATGCGGAACAGATGACAGTGACCCGATTGATGATGGTGCTGATACTGATGAAGGAACAGAGGAAGGAACTGATACCGAAGGCGCACAAGGTGGCGATTTGATTATTGGACAACTATCTGACGCCGTATCATTGGACCCGCACGGATCAAATGATACACCTTCCAGTAACGTTGCTTACAATATTTACGAAGCTTTACTTATTCAAGACGAAAACATGGAGCTTCAACCTGGATTAGCTACAGAATGGGAAATGGTTGACGATTTGACATGGCAGTTCACTTTGCGTGAAGATGTTACCTTCCATGACGGTTCTGAATTTAACGCTGACGTTGTTCAGGCCAACTTTGAGCGTATTCTTGATGAAGAGATTGCTTCTCCAAGAGCCTTCTTATATGAGATGGTAGAAGAAATCAATGTTGTCGATGACTATACTGTCGAGTTTGTGACAGAGTATCCATTCTCACCACTTCCAGCACATATTGCTCACAATGGTGGAGGACTGATGTCAGCAGAAGTCATCGCAGAAGACTACGAAGCAATTGAGAATGGATCTGAACCAGGAAGTGTCATCAATGAGAACCCTGTCGGTACCGGACCATTTGTATTTGAAAGCTGGACACCGGGTGACGAAATCGTTCTTAACAGAAACGAAGATTACTGGGGTGGCGCACCAGCACTTGATTCCATCACTTTCCGAGTCGTTCCTGAGGGATCCACTCGTCTAGCTGACCTTGAAACAGGTGCGATCCACATCTCAGATCCACTTAGCCCGTCTGATGTTAGTCGTGTAGAAGGTACTGACGGCATGTCTGTCAACAGCCAGCCATCTGTTGGTCTATCATACATCGGATTCAATGCTCAGAAAGAGCCATTCGATGATCCATTGGTTCGTCAGGCTATCTCTAAAGCCATTGACAAAGATACAATCATTAACGGAATCTACGATGGTGTAGGACTTCCAGCAGAGAGCCCGTTAGCTCCGGATGTCTTTGGATATGACGAAAACGTATCTGGTCTTGAGTACAATGTTGAAGAAGCACGTGAACTGCTTGCTGAAGCAGGTTACGAAGATGGCTTCTCTACTACACTCTGGACGAACGATAACCAGGACCGTATCGATACGGCTACAGCAGTACAAGCACAACTGCAGGAGATCGGCATCGATGTTGAAATCGAGCAGGTTGAATGGGGTGCGTATCTTGAGGATACTGCAGCTGGAGAGCACGATATGTTTATCCTGGGCTGGACTACAGTAACTGGTGATGCAGACTACGGTATGTATCCACTGTTCCACTCTGATAACTATGGCGAAGCGGGTAACCGTACATTCTTCTCTACTGATGAACTGGATTCATTACTTGAAGAAGCACGCCAAAGCTCTGACGAAGACGAACGTCTTGACCTATACAGCAGAGCTCAAGAAATCCTTGTAGACGAAGCGCCTATGCTTTACATCCACCACCAGGAATTCCTTCTGGCTGTAAGTGATGATGTAGAGGGACTATGGCAGCATCCAACAGGTATCTTGATGCTGAGAGATGTGTCATTGAACCAGTAACATTACCATTCTCTTCTATAATGAATAGCAAGAAGCGCCACGATGTCCTGCTCAGACATCTGTGGCGCTTTTTTCTCATCGACTGCATGAATTACTTCCGACATGGATCAGCATCCAATCAGTAAAAGTCATTAATCCACTGAGGTTAGCCTTTAATATTATTGTGTTAATATGTTATAATTACTTAACATTATGTAAACGCTTTATATTTTGTTGCTTTCATTTTTTAGCCAGTTAGCCATCCACCTTTTTTCTTCTATTTCAAACCGACTTTACCGGAAACTTCTTATTCGAACACACCCTATCCCCCACTCAGACGTGAACCATCATGACAGCCTCTCATCGCTATCACTTTAGAATCAAAGGAGGAAAATATGAAAAAAGTACTTATGCTGTTAAGCTTCAGTGTTCTGTTTCTCGCAAGCTGCGGCGAAGAAGTAGAATCATCAGAGGACAACACACATGAAGAGATTATTTCAGAGCTGGAGTCAGACTTGGAAGCAGCGAATCACCAGATCGAGTCCCTGGAATCCGAGCTGCTTGATGCTCAACAAGAGATAGAAGATCTAGAAACAGCTCTGGCTGAAGCTCAGGAGGAAAACGAAGAAGTACCAGATCAGGACAGCGAAGAAATCGTAGAAGACACCGTTGAGGAGCCTGAAGAAGAAACTATCGTCACAGAAACAGAGGAAGAAGAACCTGAAGAAGTTGCCAGTGACGAACCAGCTGAGGAAGAAGCCAGTGAACCATCTGAACCTGAAGGAGAAGTATCCAGAGAATTTAGAAATGCATTAGGATCGGCTAACAGCTATCTGGACTTTACCAGCTTTTCAAAAACCGGCCTTTACGATCAGTTGATTTTCGAAGGCTACCCTGAAGATGCTGCTCAATATGCAGTAGATACTGTAGAAACCAACTGGAGTGAAAATGCGCTCCAAAGTGCTATAAATTACCTGGACTTCATGTCTTTTTCAAACCAGGGATTATATGACCAGCTGATATATGAAGGCTATACTGCAGATCAGGCACAGTACGCGATAGATAATTTGCCTTAATCCGTTCGGTGATGTGAGGCAAAACGATATGAGATAAGAAAATTAAAACAACAGACATCTTTCCTTTAGTTCTAGAGAAAAGATGTCTGTAGATTATTTACAGTTTAGCTTTTACCATGCATATGCTTCCGGTGCTCTACCCCCAGGACCAGGGAAAATTCTGTCCAGCTCGTCCCTCACATCATCTGACAGGTCGATTTTAACAGCTTTGAGAGCCTGTTCTAGCTGGTCCATTGTTCTAGGGCCGATAATAGGCGCTGTAACTGCCGGGTTCGCCAAGAGCCACGCCAACGCAACATTAGGTTCCGATTCACCCAGTTCCTCGCACAATTTAGAGTAGGCTTCTAATTGACTGCGCTCCTGTTCAGAAAGACTAGCAGCACGCTGCTCACCTCTTGAACCAGGTTCCGGATCAAGAATCTTACCGCTAAGTAATCCACCGCCAAGAGGACTCCATGGAATGACACCAATACCCAGATCTTCTGCAGCAGGAAGAACTTCAAGTTCAGGCAGCCTGCACAGGAGGTTATATTTATGCTGCTCGGATACGAGACCGAGAAAATGACGCTTCTCAGCTTCCGCTTGAGCGAGTGCTAAATGATACCCTGCAAAATTACTTGCTCCAATATAATACGTTTTTCCCTGATTGACTAACGACTCGAACACACCCCATATTTCTTCCCAAGGCGCATGCCGTTCAATATGGTGCATCTGATAAAGCTCTACGTGATCTGTCTGAAGTCTTTTGAGTGAGTGATCTAGATGCCGACGAATTTTATAGGCTGAAAGACCGCCTTTCTGATTGGGGCCATCTGTTTCATCTTCCATATCGCCATATGCTTTAGTTGCCAGAACGACTTTTTCCCGTCTTCCACCACCCTGTGCAAACCAGCGGCCGATAATCTCTTCAGTCTGCCCACGATTTCCACTGCCACCGTAAATATTAGCCGTATCGAAGAAGTTGATTCCAGCATCAAGTGCTCTGTCCATTATGTCGAACGCATCCTGCTCACTCGTATACGGCCCAAAATTCATTGTACCCAGACAAAGCCTGCTGACTTTCAGTCCCGTTCGGCCTAAATAAGTATATTCCATCCTGCTTTTCCTCCCTGACTTGTTATAATCGCATCTTTCCATCAAACTTTATCACTATTTGTGCAATAGCTCAATCATATTGAATCCGTTATCATTATATTCAAGAGTAACTTTCCTTAATCGCATCTAGTCACCCTGATATAGTTACTTTTCATTATTTCCCAAGTCCATCAATGGAATGATCGGACCTAGAAAGGAATATGGATTCTAGAGGTAATGTGCACAGTTTGTATTAAATCATATAAATTGTTTAAAGACTCAGGAGTTGTTAAGTTGTTTCGTACTGAAAAGAATGAAATTTCTCTTCTAAGACGAACACATACAGGACGATAGTCATGACCAGAAGTTATCTGTTTCGCTGCATGAAACAGCACTTCATGCATATGACTATCTTTTTTCACTTCTGGATCAGAATAAGCGATGCTCATTGCATCGATGATTTTTTCTGCATTATCTTTTTTAGCCATCCTGTCTGATACCCCTTTTTTATTTTAAAACTTTGATAGTCTGAGCTAATTGCCGCTTATCGGAGCGAATTTGTCATAAGATGGTTCTTGGAACCCACTCATTGCTTCTTTTCATCTCGAGTTGGTCGCAAGACACATCTTAGAACCCACTCGCCGGATCTTTTCTCTCGACTTGTTCGCAAGACGCTTCTTAGAACCCACTCGCTGGCTCTGTTCATCTCGAGTTGGTCGCAAGACGGATCTTAGAACCCACTCACCCGCTCTGTTCATCTCGAGTTGGTCGCAAGACGCATATTAGAACCCACTCACCGGATCTTTTCATCTCGAGTTGGTCGTAAGATGCATCTTAGAACCCACTCACCGGATCTCTTCATCTCGAGTTGGTCGTAAGACGCGTCTTAGAACCCACTCACCGGATCTGTTTATCTTGAGTTGGTCGCAAGACGTGTCTTAGAACCTACTCATCATCTCTTTTCTCTTGAGTTGGTCCCAAGACGCATCTTGGAACTCACTCAGCGGTTCTTTTCTATTGAGTTTGTCACAAGATTTAAATTTAGCTTACATGAAAATCATGCGACATTCAAAAATCATCATTTAAGATTAAATTAGGATCACGGGAGCCATCGAGTGGTCTGGCACTAAACAAATAATGCCACAGAAATCACAGACACCTATCGTCAGTTTAATCCTACCGCATAAAAAAAGACCTGCACACTAGTTGTGCAGATCATCCGATACAAATCTCTTATGGTCCTTACTGGGCATAAACACAATATTTTAAACAGTTTAAACGAGTGTCAAATACAAGTATATATTATAGAAGAAACTATCTAAGCGTATTTTATAGAGTTAATCAATTTAAAAGTATCATGCAGATAAAACATGCAAGCATTACTGCAACACTAATTTACCTCAGGGCCAGGTATTAGATCACTCATTGAGTGGTCTTTTTTTATTGCTAATCGTGTTTTGTTTTGTAATTCTGATCAGCAGCGTTGCATAGCTACTACTCTTTTTTTGACTAATAGCTGTTACTTCTTTTTGAGTATATGCTCTTTTTTGAGCGTCTACTATTGCCATAGCTAACTTTGTTCTGTTCAGTAATGGCGTTTCATGAATGACGTAACGATTCGTTAGGTTAGGTCTGCTGAATTCTCAGCAACCCTTAACCTTTGTACTTCTGCTCAAAATTGAGCGGATCAATAGACCGATAGAATATCCGGCCAACCGTAGACCTCTCCACTTTAAGAGACATCTCCCCAAAATTGGGGAGACCCTTAGACCCGTCCAGTTTTGGACATATCCCCTCAAGATTGAGGAGATCTATCTGTGTTTGTTTCGTAACGTTGCATTGAAACGCTCCGTTTCAAAAGAGCCCAATCCATTGTTGGACCGGGCGTAATCTGTGTTGTTTTGTAATTTCAATCGGAGCGCTAATCGTGTTTGTTTTGTAATCAAATTACTTTTAAATATCTACTTCTGCTTTAACTGGTTTGCCATCTATTGTACCTGTAATAAAAATACCATCTTTTTTATCTTTAGGAATTTTAATTTTTCGCCTAAAATTTATAAATTTAAAGGTCCCCCCCAGGTACGCGCACCCGTACCTAACATAATAGTAATCTTTGTCTAAGTCTTTAATAATTTTATGTGGAGTTACTCTAAGAGAATCTCTTCCTAATGGTCGTAACTTGATGCTTTTTCTACGATAATGTTTTTCTGCTGTTCTTTCTGTTTTACTTCCTAAATAACCTCCTATAAATCTGTTTTTATAATATTTAACAGCTACAGCATTTATTTGTACCTCAAAGTTACTTTTATTATGTAGCAAAACCTCTATACTGCCGTTATCTGCTTCATGTTTTAACCCTATCCTAACTTTATTGTTTCTTAAAGCTAAATATATCCCCGTTGCTGTGATTATTCCGGTGATCCATTCAGCAACTGATCCCCATTGAATATTAGATGACAATTTCATCACTCCTTTAATTAGAGTATATCAAAAGAAGGTTCCTCAATCTTCATAAACTAATAGTTCTCCATCTCTATAATACTGAGCAAACTCTATTTCTCCTTTTATCCAGGTCTTGGAATATATAGTTTGAGAATACCCCAGCTTGTCTTTCTGCTCTGACTTATGAGATATTTCCAGAGTTATGTATCGCTGCTCTATAATCTGTCTACTCTTACTATTTACTTTTTCGACTGCAACTCTTATAGCTGTTAACTCTTCTAAGCATGATAATGACAACTCTGAAAAATGCTGTCTGCCGTAATATTCTAACTCTTCTTTAGTCGGCGCTATTCTTTGTAACTGCTTATACCTTTTTAATACGTTCTGACTATTTTCCCTGGTTTTCTTTTGATCTATATCAGCCATTGAGACACCTCTTAGAGTCTATTCTTTGAAAATCAGTAGTTCTCCTGCTTTATAAGCCTCTGCGAATTGTAACAACCCTCTTTTTAAGTAGCTCCTAAAGTCTTTTAGAGATACATGTAAAGCCGCTGCCATCTCTTTCTCAGATACCCCTTCATACTTAAAATTTACATATTTTAGCTTCAATGCTTGCAGACACTCTTCTTCTACAGTCAATAGAGCCTCGTCTATTTCTTTTATCTCCTGAACAGCTTTATCTCTCTTTAATACGGCTTTACTCACTTTATCAGAATGTCCACCGTTCCCCCGGATATGACCATTAATGTACAATGAAGACCTCTGAGGATCCGCACGTAATACCGTTTTCGCTTGCAGACTTCTGTACTTCCTCATAAACTCCCTAGCGTTCTTTATCGTTTCAGGCTTATCAATCTCTTGAAATATCCAGGTAGAAAAAATATCATTTTCCAATAAGTACGCCTCCTGTAGTTGCCCGGCTGAACATTCAGCACGGGTGTAATTTAAGTCAACCTTTGTCAACCCGCTCAAAAATGAGTAAGTTCATTTATGCCATCATCCCAATAATTTTTCATGCCAACATTTGCCAACATAAATGCTAGGGTTTGCTAGGGTTATGCTGACATTTGCTAACATTTTTCACCGTGTGGTTTATCGATTTATGCTATCATTTGCAAGCGTCCTAGAGCCGATTAATACCACGATTTACCACAGCCAAAGCCTTGCAAAACCTAACATATCACTAACATTTACCAACATAATTACTAGCATTTACTAGCATCTATTAAGCCTTTTAATCCCTCTAATAAGCTGTTTTCTGCGTTGCAACGTTTTGCGTTGCGTTGCATGGAGCGTTGCATCAAATTTAGAGAAAGAACACAACAAATTTTGCTGTGCTCTATCCCTTATTTTGTTACTCTTTTATGTGCAATTTATTACTGTGATCCTCATACAGATTGTTGAACTTTTCTTCATCGCTCCATAGAATTCCCAAGTAACTAGTCTTATTAGCCTTGTCTTCATCACCCCATGAACTCTTGTTATTCTGGTCTAGTGTTCGAACGATATTATGCGCTACGTTCTGAAGCTCTTTGAGCACGTTTACCTTTTCTTTTGTGTCCACTGAGTATGTTTGTGCATAATGAACTGAATTAGATGCAGCATGATCTTTAATCGCTTTAAGCATAGTGTAGTTATCCTTGTGCTTAGCTTCCAGCAACTGATAATCTTTAGCTTGTAAGCGAATAGGACTATTGAACAATGCTAGGTCTTGATCTAAGTCTGCACCGTTCATGACTGCCCAATTATTCAACTCGTTTTCGTACTCGTTAATAAGGTTACTAATGTCATGCCTGATGGTAGAAGCTGGCTTTTCATCTTTTAACTTATCTAGTTTTAGCTCATAACTATTCTTTGAGATTTCTCCTGACTTATACAGATTGTTGATTTCCGCTTTCTTTTTATTGTAATTATTCAGACCTTCTTGGTATGTGACTACTATTTTCCTTAACTGTTTCAAATATTTACTCATTTTTTCAGCTCCTAATTTTTTGTTTTATTGCAATCATTCATGCAATGTTATTAATGTTTTAGAAGAAAGCTTGTCCCTAAACGCTAATACTAAGGCGTTTTGACTTATGCAGTTTAGAGACAGATACTCTCATTAATGTTGTCTCCATCTCATTCCATTTTGCATTTGTTGACCAAGCTCTCTATTCATTTTATCTACCATTCTTCTTGTTACTATTTGTTCTCCGTCTATATAAAAATCCGTGTCTTTTCTTATCAGATCCCGGATGTAACTTTCGATTCTAGCCAGGTCCTCTTTATAGTTAGTGCTATTATTTCTGGAAGCCTCCCCACCAGTCGTAATAATTTCTTTAGTTGTTGTAGCTGCAGCTCTTGCTGTGATGTCAGGCATCTTGACATTATTTAATGCCTTAAGTGCAGAGCCAATTGTGCCTTGTAAGCTATTTTCTATTTTTTGTTTTGTTTTTTGTTCCTCAGACTCAACCCCGACTACTAAACCTTGAGGAAGCATCTTACCTATTTCGTCTCTGAAGACTCTTGAGGGAGAATTGGTATCAAATATACCTTTTACCCAACCAGTTACATCTCCAAAGAACTCGCTGACCTTTCCGCTTAGCCATCCACCCATATCTTTGATACCGTTCCATAAGCCTCGCACAATATCTTTACCGATGTCGAATAAGTCTATTTTCAAAACCTCGTCTAGGATAGCATCGCTTATTTCTACAACAGCCGATATAACTTCATTTACGATTGATCCAATACCTTTTATCAGTTCCCAAATCAAATCAGCTCCCGCTATTAGTAAATCAGGGCCATATTCAATGATTTTATTCAGCAGATTTACCATCAATTCAACTGCACCAGCTACCAAATCAGGTATTCTTTCAATCAAACCATCTTTAAGTTTGATGACCAATTCTTTCCCTCTCGCTACAAATTTAGGAAATTCTTCTTTGATTCTATTAATCAAATTAGTAAGCATAATTATTCCTGATTCTAGAAATTCAGGTGCTTTTTCTGCTACACCTTTGACAAGATTGGATACCATTTCAATACCCATTGAGATGAGCTCTGGAAGTAACGTTTGTATTGATGTCAGAAAATCATAGATAACAAATTGCAACGCTTCAAACACTTCGCTAAAGCTCCCCGTGCCGTTCAATAAATTTCCAAAAGCAGAGGTCAATTCATTTACTGAATCTCTTAAAACTGCAGAAGTGTTGTAAACATAAATGAACAATCCTACTAGAACCCCGATCACACCAATTACTAAGCCAATCGGACTAAATAGAGCAGCGAATACCCCTTTAAGGACCCCTAGGACACCGCCAGCATTCGAAACAGCTGTAACTAGTCCTGAGATGGTGCTTTGAATAGCTAAGAACTTATCGATCATAAATGATCCGGCTAACAGGAGCGGACCAATTGCCCCGGCTACTAATGCTATTATTCCAGCTAATCTTTGTTGCTCTTCAGATAAGTTACTGACCCAGGTCACAGCATTTCTGATAACATCCAGGATACCGTTAATAGCTGGTAAGAAAGCCGTCCCCATTTCAGCAGCTACATCAATAATTTCTGCTTTTAATAAGCCCATTTTTGTTTTAGCGTCTAGGTTTTCCTCTGTGTATGCCGTTAAAGCATCCCCTGATTGAGCGTACACTTCAGCAAGTAAGACTTGTGTCCGGATCTGATTATTCATCTCATCGTCTGCGCCCATTAAGCCCATCTCAACAGCTTTATTTTTTACTGTAGTAGCATCCAGCTGAATACCAAGCCCTTGCAAGCTCTTATATTGTCCTGTGATCGCTGAACTGAGTGCATTTGTGACATCTTCAGCACTATGAGTACCACTGTTAAAGTTAGCCAGTGCCCCAGCTACATGCATGAATTCACCGGTCATTCCTGTAGCTTCTTCACGAGCAAAACCCATCGGAATTAAAAGGTCCTGAATTCCTGAAGCCATTGACCGTGCTTCTGTTTTGGTCGCTGGTGTCAGCTTCTGGAATTCCTTGATAAATGCATCCGACTGATCGGACATGCCTTCAAAAACGGTATAGTACTTCGCTTCCGTCGCTTCCAGGTCCATGGCTGCTTTCCCCATGCCGATAGCCATTCCAGCAAGGGGAACCGTGACATACTTCGTCAAGTTCTTCCCTGCGTCTTTCATCATGCCCGATATACTCTTTGCCATGTTTCCAAATTCTTTATTAATTTCCCCTGCGCCTTTCATGGCCGGGGCTTTGTCTAAATCAACATCAATTACCACTCTGCCGTCAGACATTAATTACTCCTTTCTTTTGTTAGGAGCGCCTTCTCTTTGCTTTTTTCATGAGACGTTCCTTTCTTTTTAGTTCTCTGATTTTCTTTCTTTCTACTTTCTGCTTGATCTGTTCCATCATTCGAGGGTACTCAATACATAAGCTGATGATTGAAGGGAAAACCTCGTATATCTGCTTATATGCACCCTCTCCAAGGATCAGATCATAAGTGCTTTCTAGTTCCTCATTGACTTCTTCAACAAGCTGAGGCTGGCTAATTTGCCCTGTCTGGTACTGATTTACTATCTTTCTAACTGCACGGGTTACCTGGTCAGCCTTTTTAAAGGTCTGGTCCAAGTGCTTAGCGTTGTAATCAAAAGTAAAGGTGAGGTCTGCAATGTGAACATCAATCGATTCGTTTTGTTTAGTCATTTGTCTGATCCTTTCAATAAAAAAAGACAGAAACACCCTAAATTAATAAGGTTGCTTCTGTCTCCGTCTGTACGGTCGCCAGTATTAGCATTATTCAATTTTCATGGTGTTCTCCACTGATACATGAGTAACAGCGTTTTGATGAACCTTTAGTACCACTTTCCCAAACTCAGGTAGCTTGATACGCTTGTAACTGTCTTTTTTTATGATTACTACATCTTTGCCGAGGTCTTGATTATCAAGTATCTCAGCAATAGATTTATTAAACGATTGACTCCCCATATCATACCTTCTTTACTTCAGATTTGATTTTACTTGCAAGAATTCATGCAACGATTGCCCCCTAAGTACCCTTTAATCGGCAATATCCCTTATGAAATCACTCCTTTCACTGCTTAGTTTCGAGACAAGGTATACCGTTACTGCTTTAATTTAATTGTTTTCAGCTTTCTAACTCGCTTGTTCATGTTGATTATAGAGTGTTGCAGCGGTACGATTGCTTGCTGTCTCTGCTCTTCATTCTGGATAATGTAATACCCTTGGTGGCCTTCAGTACGGCCTGCGCCTATCGGTATATCATGTTTGAGTATCAGTGTATGGATCACTGACATGACTTCTCTTTGTGATAAGCCGGTACGCTCTGCAATTTCCTTCGATTTTACTGGTCGCTTGTTGCCTTTAGGGATCTGCATTAACACATTTTTCTGAATAATACTTAACTCAGCCAATTAGATCCCCCCTTTTACGTCGCTCAATATTTCTTCGATCAGCTTGTACAGATTTACATTTCTCTCGTCCATGACATCAGTAAAACTGTCTAGTACGTTATCTTCAGAAAAAGAATCGTCTCTTGAGGCTTGTGCAAAGAGCTTATACAGTGCATTTTCATAGGCTACTGTATCTCTGGCCAGTTTCGATAACTCTGTGAATGGATCTTCTTCTTGGCCGCGGATGCTTCTCATGATCTTTATAGCTCTTTGATTCTCTTGAATCATACGATAGACGCTTGTGACTATATGAGTATCTCCTTCGACTTCTCCAAAATAACTATATAAATACTGAGCATTCACATGTTCGTACTTCTGTAACACAAGGCGTTTAATTTCTATTTTTAGTATTTCTAAATCTGTAAACATAATTTTCCTCTTTCCTTTATAAGTTTAGCCGCATAGCATTTTATTTAACGCCAGGAGAGGGCAATAAAGCCCCCTCTCAGCTTATTTTACTGGTCGTTGACGCTTATCTACTGTTTCCTTAAATGTGACTGTATACCCCTTAGAATGAGCCAATATCCTCGATATAATTCGTTCACCATAAGCCTGTCTCAATTTTGCCCCGTCCAGGTTAGTAGTAATAATCGTTGAGCGGTTCTCTCTGGCCTGTAAGATACTGTTCAGCTCTCTTATAGTGAAGTCTGAAGCTGTTTGTTTATACTTCTCTGAAGAACTCGTTTCAGCACCTAAATCATCGATAACAAGGACGTTTGCTTTTGCAGCGTCTTTTGCTATCTTATTTACCGTCTTATCAAGGTATGAATCATTAAACCCTGCCCTGCGCTCTTCCAGGAAAAATTGATAGTCTAAAAACATGCAGTGTTTATTGACGTCTAGTTTTAAAATCTCTTTTAACATTCCCATGGCTAAGGTTGTCTTTCCTGCTCCCGCAACACCATTTAATATTACGTGAGCTGTCTGACCATCATTGATAGCTAAAACCGCCTGACGGGCTATATTTAAGCCATTCTCCGTTTCTTTATCTACAACCTTGAAGTCTCTTAAATTGCGCTGGAATATTTCTTTATCTTTAACAAGTGAAGAGCCCTTCATCCGATTGACTGCTTTAAGTTGGTACGCCTTTTCTGTCCATTCCTTTCGCTGCTCTTCTTCCTCTTCCTGCTTCTTGTTAGATATGCAGTGACTACAAAAGAGCTTTTCCATACCCTCGACTTTTTTACCTGTCATATATTCACCGCATGTATCACACTGCTGATCTGACTGGTAAAATAGTTTGCCGTATTGTGTAAACGTCTCTATCATTGGCTAGCCCCTTTCAAAATGGTAGATTACTGTACCTGTCGTCTGTTGGTGTTGGCTCGTATAAATCATAATCATCAGACCAACATCCTTGAGTAAGCCATGTCGTAGGATGCTTAATATACTTTTTAGGTGTATCTTTTTGTTCGACCTCTAAAGCATATTTTTTAACACCTTCCATGATCTCCTCAAAGGTAGCTTCATTCTCGTCTATTACTTTCTCAAATAACTTAGCTGCTTTCTGTTTTGATTTCTTGTTAGGGTAGACTTTCCAGAAGTCTTCAAAAGAAGCAGTCTGAGTATCAGATTCTGTAGAATAATTGTCTGATTCTGTATTACTTAACTCTTTCTCTAACTTATCTTTACTCTTACTTATCTCTGGTGGAGATTTGTCTTTACTTTTGTCCGGACAAATGTCCGCTGTTTCAGGTAATGATTTCTTTTCATCCTCTATTCGCTTCCTGTAAGCTCTTTTCCTGTCTGCCTCTGTAGAGGATTCACCAATGAAGTTCTGAATGTCAGTGATGAAAATTGCTCCATTGTCCATTACTTCTATCAATTCGAGTTCTTTAAATACTCGTATAGCCTTCTCGATATCCCCCACACTATGACGAGTTACCTGAGCCAATATAGTCGAGTTATACGGGATCCTGTCTTTAAACATCAACTTGCCTTCGTTCTTCAGACTTCTAAGATATAATTTTAGCAAGATGTTTGAGTACATATATCCATCCGGCATGCTTTCAAGTACAATCATTGAATCATCTTCAAAGAAGTTTTCTTTCAATTTAAGATAATAATACTTCTTGTTATCGCTCACTCTTACACCTCGTCTTTTCTCTCTATTCTCGTCCTAATACCTCTTGAGCCTCAGTAGCCAGCTCATCTATCTCATTCAAATTTTCGTGAATTAGATTTATCAGTGCATCATGTCTCTTACCTATCAAAGTATCAACTGAGTAAGCCAATTCACCGTACTTTTTTTCTTTAGATAGTTGTTTGATTTTTTCTAAATCATCGCCCAAAACCGATAACAATACGGTGGCGTAATCTTTTTTGATCAATGTTGCATCTAATAGATCTCTTGCTGCTAAATTTTGTTCTTCCATGGTTTATAATCTCCTTTTGTAGTTGTTTTTGGAGACGACAACCTTTATAATAAAGAAGTAGACATAATCTCTAAAATATTGGTTTAGCCGCCAAGTAGTCATTGCCTTTTGAGTTCTGCAAAACTCAAAGGCTTTTTTCTTTGTCTTTTTCCTGCTGATCGATCTTTTTAAGACCTTTCTTGATTCCTAGCATGTAATACTTCTCAAAGTTCCAATCGATTTGCAGATATTCTTCCATTGATTCAAGTATGATTTTCGCTTTTTCTTCATCAGTCATGACACTCACTCCTTTCACCACTCATTCATAATCTCACGTATAACCTCTTTCGCTTCTTTGACCGGGTACCAGCGCTTACCGCCATCCCGTTTAATCATGATCTCTTTCATTCGTGGATCACTTAATATCTCTTCTAAGGTACTTGCGCCCATGTCCATCTTCTTTCTTAAAGTAGAAGCAGTTACATACCATAGTTCATTAATCTCTAGCAGCGCCTCTTGTGTCTGCCTTTTTACTTCTTCCCTTACTAAATCTTCGTTTATTTTCAATGTGACTTCCATGTCATCTTTCGCTCCCTTACCTATCTAGTTCTATCTGTCCTAACTCCAACCAATAGTAATCTAAATGGCTTAACAATAGTATTTTTACAGCTAAATTCCGTACTTTTGATATATAAGTGCATGTTTCTTTGCATTTCCCCCGGCCCAATGAGGTTATTTTGTTTATTTCTCGTACTTCTGCATAAAAAGTACGATTTCTTTCTTTGCTATAAATTTTTTGCCGCCTATCGTTATGGTTTTTAGTCCATAGCCACTAATAAAGTTCTTCAGTGTATTGAAGCTGACACCTATATAGGCTGCTGCTTCTTTATAGCTCAAGTAGTCCTTAGAATTGATCTCTTGCCTGCCGAGTTCATGTAATACTTCACGTGCTGATTTTCTAAAGATAGCCTGGATCTGTTCTTCTAATTCTTCTGATAAGTCCAATTGCACTTTTGCCATATCATCACCCCTATTATACTTTTGACACTTTAAAATTAAAAAAATATTTTGTCTATAGTAATATTCTTATCTACAGTTGTTAGAAGTTCTTTGATTTTGATTTTTTCTTTATCTGTAAACGGCGTCTTTCCGTGCTCCTTGTTAAAGTATGATGTTAGAGAAATATCAAGATATTTCGCCATCATAAGCTGATTATATCCCAGCATTTTCCTATAACCGGCAATTTTATTAGCCATAAAATCACTCCTTCCATTTTATATTTGAAACTTTTGATACTCTTATTATAATCTCTTCTTAAAATAATTTCAAGCATCAATTGAAACTTTTGATACTTTTTGCTAATATTAACCTATCAATTGGAATTGAGGTGAGCAAATGAAAGAAACAGATAAAATTTTATTAGGTGGTAGAATTGCTTCTATTAGAGATTCACACGGACTTACCTTAGAAGAATTCGGGAAAAGAATAGATAACGCAACTAAAAGCAATGTATCTAAATGGGAAAAAGGAACTGTTATTCCGAATAGAAAAAGACTCCAAATGATTGCTGATTTAGCCGGTATCCATGTCAATCAACTGAAGTATGGCGAATATGGTAGATTTGTAGTTAGAATGTTTTTGCAAGAATACGAGAAATTTAAAAAAAGATACGAGAACATGCCTGACGGATACTTAATACTATCTACGTTTGACTTTAATGGATGTATTGCTTCTTTCCAGGAGTGGGCAGAAGAAAATAAAGATACTATCAATTACGACGATAAAAAAATGAAAAGCAAAGCAAATGAATTAATTTATGAGTGGGCCAGCAAAAGCGCTATGTCTCCTAAAGAGAGTAATGAATCTTCAATTAATAAAGTAATTAAATCATACCGTCGTATCCTGATAGAGCTGGAAAACGATTATTATTATGGATATGAGAATGAATCTGGTGAAGTTGAGCGCAAAATAAGAGACGGAATGGATCCGGAAATATTTCGTACTGCAGAATCTATCATAAGTAATTCAATTAAACAATTAGAACTATTAAAGGATATGATCAGTTAACCCCCCTTTTACATACCCCGGCCCTGAGGTATACAAGGGAGAGAAACACCATGTTAAAGATAAAAAGCTACACTAAGAAAGACGGCAAAACCTATTATAAGTTCCAGACATACCTGGGAACAGACGAGACTGGGAAAATAGTTAGAGCAGCAAGACAAGGCTTTACCTCAAAGGCTGCAGCACGTAAGAAGGCCATGGAGTTGAAAGCGGAGTACCAGGAGTCAGGCTATCAGAAACCGACTTATGAGACGTTTGAAGAGATCTATAAGCTATGGTTTGAAGCAGTCTACCAGGATGAAGTAAGAGAGAGTACGGCTGTTAAAACGAAAGAATTGTTTAATAATCACATCCTAAAGGATCTAGGACCGATGAGGATTGCTGCTATTACACCGCAACACTGTCAGAGTGCAGTAATTAAGTGGAGTGGTAAAACATCTAAGACTAAGGTCATGAAGAACTACTGTCAGCGTATCTTCAACTATGCGAATGTCACACTAGGGATCATTAAGAATAACCCTATGCGTAATGTCGAAGTACCTAAGACTAAGAACAGCAACAAAAGAGAGTTTGACTTTTATAATAAAGAGGAACTGAAACAGTTTCTTGAAGCGGCCAAACAGGAGCAAAACCCTAAATGGTTCGTACTGTTCCGCCTGCTGTCGTTCAGCGGGATGAGGAAAGGTGAGGCGCTGGGATTACAATGGAATAAGATTAATTTTGAGGATAAGACTGTATCGATCGATCAGACACTGGCTAGAGGTGAAGAGGGAGAATTAATCATCCAGGACACTAAAACATCGTCTGGTGAGCGTATGATTTCCTTAGATGATACAACCCTTAAGATACTGAAAGAATGGCGTACAACTCAAAGACTAGACTATCTGAAGCTAGGTATGAACACAAATAAGCCTGATCAGCCAGTATTTACTAATCAGGAGAACAACTTTATCCAACATGCTCATGTTACTACAGTCATGAATCGGATCATTAAGAAGCACGATCTGAAAAAGATCACTACTCATCAATTGAGACATTCACACTGTTCACTTTTATTTGAAGCCGGAGCAACGATCAAAGAAGTACAGGAGCGCCTGGGCCATTCGTCCTATGAAGTGACCTTGAACATCTATACTCACGTTACACCGGAGAAGAAAGAAGAAACGGCTGATAAATTCGCTCAATACGTGGGCTTTTAAAGGTATATGTACATGCTGCAAGCTGAAACGGGCTTAGAATCGTCATTAGTAGCCGAGGTGAAAATCCCCCACGGCTATCCGAGCGCAATTCTGCAATGGGCAAAGGTAGAGAACGCAAAAAAGAGAGAGCAAATAGGAAGCTCCCTCTTCTCTACACATAGTTACAAAACAATATAGTTTTGTAGTTCACTCGAACGTGTCCCACGAGTAAATTATACCACAAAGCCCGGTACAAAGGCAATTCAGACTATGAACCTTTGTTCGCATGCAAGTATACTATGCAAGGGTAATAAAAAAGAAGCCTGCAAGCGTTGTAAGATTCCCGTCATACCAACGTTTGTAAGGCTTCAATATCAAAATAGTATGGTCCTTACTGGGCTCGAACCAGTGACCCCTACCTTGTCGAGGTAGTGCTCTCCCAACTGAGCTAAAGAACCGTTATTGGGTCATTACTAATAAGAGTATACTAGATTTTGCCTACTTTGTAAACAACTTTTCAATCTTAAGCAGTCCTTCCTTTTCTTTTACGATAAATTCGTTCATAATGGTTAGGAGAGAATCAGGAAGGAACCGGTGTAATGGATACAACTAAACTGAGTAAATTTTATAAAAAATCACATGAAGAAAAAATCAGTGCACTTTTTGAAGCGGGTGTCATTTCAGATGAAGAGAGACAGACCCTTTTATCAAATAATCTGGATCTGAACCTTGAAACAGGCAGCAATATGATCGAAAACCATCTGGGCAACTATTCCCTTCCTCTAGGGGTTGCCATGAATTTCGTCATCGATGGCACAAACAAAGTGATTCCAATGGCTATTGAAGAGCCGTCCGTTATTGCAGCAGCCAGTTTTGCGGCTAAAATCATCAGTACCGGAGGCGGATTTTCAACGGACGTTCCAGACAGACAAGTCATCGGTCAGGTGACCTTAAAGCACGTCGGCAACATGGCTGAGGCCAGAGAAATCGTCCTGAATGCAAAACAGGCCATTCTAGATCGAGCAAATGAAGCTCACCCTTCTATCGTTAAACGAGGAGGTGGAGCTCGAGATCTGACTGTGCGTATTCTTGAAGAACCAGCTCTGCCGGGATTCCCTGCTTTCCTTTCTGTTCATCTGCATATCGATACGAAAGAAGCTATGGGGGCCAACATCATCAACACCATGATGGAAGGCATTGCGC
Organism: Alkalibacterium pelagium; assembly: GCF_900109325.1. Lineage (GTDB taxonomy): Bacteria > Bacillota > Bacilli > Lactobacillales > Carnobacteriaceae_A > Alkalibacterium > Alkalibacterium pelagium. The sequence continues at coordinate 142,743 of NZ_FNZU01000004.1, read as the reverse complement.
CTTATATTGAAGAACTGACAGGCGGAACTGCCTTGCTTCGCATCCTTTCCAATTATGCGACAGAAAGTCTGGCAACTTCACACTGTGTAATTCCAGCGCATGCGTTAAAGACCGGAAAATACACCGGTGAAGAAGTCAGAGACCGCATCATTGAAGCCACTCAGGTAGCGACGATAGACCCATATCGTGCCGTGACTCATAATAAAGGCATCATGAATGGGGTGGACGCTGTGGTTGCCGCTACAGGAAATGACTGGCGCGCAGTCGAAGCCAGCGTTCATGCCTATGCCAGCCGAAGCGGGCAGTACCGGTCGCTGACGACATGGGAGACGAATGAGCAAGGCGACCTGACCGGTTCACTCACACTCCCACTCCCAATTGGAACAGTAGGCGGCGCTATCTCGATTCATCCAGCCGCTCAGTTGTCTCATACTATCCTAGGCCATCCAAACGTAAATGAACTGGCCGGTATCCTGGCTTCAGTTGGACTGGCTCAAAACCTTGCGGCTGTCAGAGCCTTGGTGACTGACGGCATTCAAAAAGGCCACATGGGACTTCATGCCCGGTCTCTTGCCATTAGTGCGGGAGCTAAAGGCGAGCAGGTCCAGCAAGTAGCTGATTTGCTGAAACAGGCGCCATATATGAACCTGGATTCAGCTAGATCGATACTAAGGAATTTAAAGTACAATTAAGTAAATTTATATGAGTCTGTATTAAAAATTTCCTAATAAAAAAATTACATTATACAAAATGCATTCCCATTTTGTTTCCTTATAATAGGAATATAGTGGGAATGCATTTTGTAATTTTATTTAAAATTACTCGGATACAATTCAGATAAATAAAGCTTTTTCCCCAGCATTATCTATTCTTACATTATTAATCTTTCATCTCTAACATTAATTCCTTTTGATCCAAACTCTAATAATTCTGATAACTCTTCAGAAACACTAAATGCATTCGTATCAGCTACTTCTTTAATCCAGTAGCCTGATTTTTTGATTGTTTTGACTTGAGTATGGATGTTGTTGGAAATGAATCCGTAACGGTTTCGATAAGCATTCATCCATGACCAGCTGTCGATAGGAGTCCACAAATGATAGCCGAAACAGTTGGAACCTGCTTTGATGCCTTCTGATACCCAATATAGGTGCTCCTGAATGAACTGAATACGGTATTCATCTTCAATCATGCCGTCCTTGTTTAACCAGCGTTCCTCACGTGACACGCCCATGCCGTTTTCTGATACAAACCATGGAATGTTGTTATAATTATCCCGCACATTAATGGCAATGTCGTAAAGGGCTTTTGGATAGATTTCCCATCCCTTATCCACGTTCATACGTCTGTTTCGTTTTTCATAAGAATCATAGTACTTTGTCGGCATCCAGTCTACTGTTAAACTATTGGGAGAGACCGTGGGCTGTTGGACACGATTCGGGTGATAGAAGTTCACACCCAGCACATCAATCGTATTGTCGAGAATGACTTTTTCTTCTTCGATTGTCGATTCCCATAGCACGCCGTCTCTTTCTAATACATCGATTAACTCCTTAGGAAACACCCCATGAATGGATGGATCTAAAAACATTTGATTGCACCATAAATCCGCAAAGCGAGCGGCTTCTACATCTTTTGCTTCCAAAGTAGCCGGATAAGAAGGCGTCAAGTTTAAAATGATACCGATGCGTCCCTTAGGATTCGTATTCACTTCTCTGAATTTTTCAATAGCTTTGGCTGAAGCTAACACTAAGTTGTAAGCCACCTGAACGGCTTTTTTACCATCTCTCACCAATGGGTAGTGGAACTGGTATAAATACTGTCCGTCCACGACGACCATCGGCTCATTATGAGTGAACCAGTCTTCTACTCGGTCTCCAAACAGCTTAAAACATTGTTCGGCGAATTGAGCAAACAGGTCCACAACATATTTAGATTCCCATCCTCCGTATTTATGATACAGTTCAGCTGGAATGTCAAAGTGATGCAAATTGATGACGGGACGAATCCCATTTTTTAGAAATTCATCGATGAGATCATTATAAAAACGGACCCCATCTTCATTTAACGTGCCTTCTTCTAAATCGTCGATTAAACGGCTCCATTGGATAGATGTTCTCACTGAGTTCAAGCCGATTTTTTTCATCATCGTAATGTCTTCTTTAAAGCTATTATAGAAGTTTGAGGCTGTGTCTGGTCCTACGTTATTATAGAAGGCATCAGGGTCAATTTCATACCAATGATCAAATACATTGGCATGCTTTTTGTTAAACCTGCCTTCACTTTGAGGACCCGACGTGGCTGCGCCCCACCAGAACTTTTTTGGAAATTCAATTTTCATAATTACCTGACTCCTTCAATTAAAGTTTCTTTTTATAATTTGCTTCCATTAGAGGAAGTAACTTGTTTCATCCAGTAAAAGCTCTTCTTAGGAATACGCCGTAAGTCCTTTAAATCATGATTCTCACGATTGACGTAAACCATCCCGTAACGCTTACGCATATCACCTTGAGAACTTAAAATGTCGATTAATCCCCATCCTAGATAGCCAATACACTCGACGCCATCAATTAATATCGCATCTTTCATTGCCTGGATGTGATCACGGTGATAATCAATTCGATAATCATCTTGTATTTGTTCGTCTTCTGGTAACTCTTCAATAACACCAATCCCATTTTCAATTGGGAATAGTGGAAGACGGTAACGAGCATACATATCACGCATAATCAACCGGAAAGCTAATGGGTCAATTTGCCAATTCCACTCTGTTCGGTCAAGGTGCGGATTCTCTTCTCCACCGTATTTAGGATAGGACATAATAGGTATCCCATCAGGAATATTCTGTCCGTTAATCACGTTACTTGAATAGTAACTGAATGCTAACCAATCGCTTTTCATTTTCTTAATCTCTTCTAAATCATCTTCTTCCATTATAGGTGTCCATCCCTTTTCTTCAAGGTAGTTAGTGAAGTAAGCAGGGTACTCACCGTGAGTAAAGGTATATAAAAAAGCATGATTAGTAAAATCATCCAGCAAGTCAGCCGCTAAGGTATCCTTTGGATGTGAAGATGCCGGGTAGAAGGGACTGTAAGCGACCATCCCACCAATTTCACAATCTGTGGTTTCATGTAAGTAATTAGCTATCTTCGCATGAGCGACCATAGCATGGTGCTGAATCTGGTACATGGCTTTTTCACTAAATTCAGCATTCAGGACTCCTGCGACACGGAAAGTAATACCAGGGTTAGCGAAAAGGTCATGTTCATTAAATGATAACCAATATTTTACCTTGTTTTTATAACGATCAATTAATATTTTCCCGTAACGTACAAATGCATCTACAATATTTCTTGATAAGAAACCATCATATTTTTCAGCCAAAGTTAAAGGCATATCAAAATGATACATGCAGATCATAGGCTCAATCCCGCGTTCAAGTAAGGCATCTATAAATCGGTCGTAGAAAGCAAGTCCTTCTTCATTTACTTCGCCATCACCGTCTGGAATGATCCGTGACCATGAAATTTGAAATCGATAAGCATTCATACCCATTTCCTTCATCAAATCAAAATCTTCTTCGTAGCGGTGATAACTATCTGTAGCTATAGACCAGTCCGATGTATTCTCTCCTGCTTCTCGGATGTCGTAAACTGATGGTCCTTTGCCCCCTTCATTTACAGCACCTTCTGTTTGCATGCTTGATACTGAGTTACCCCATAAAAAATCTTTTTTTAATTGTTTTGACACTATAAGTCCTCCAATTTAAAAATAATTTATTATCTTTTTGACATGACTCTATCTAAAATCTTCTTATGAATAAAAGCATTTATATACCCTAACACACCAGGAGCAAAGCCTATAAAGAAAATGTTGTTTCTAAGACTAAACCACAACATAACCGCATTACTTAGTAGTAATAAAACTGTCCAAAAAATAGATTTTCCGAAGAAATATATTATCAAAGCCTGAGTCCATTTTATAGAAGGATAAAGAGCACTAAATAATGGGAATGTAAATAGCATTGTTATTGTTATAACAATTAAAAACAAGGAAAGGTATTTAAATATATACCAGAAAAATCCTTCGAATTGGCTAGGTATAGGATAAACTACCATAAGTCCCATATATAAAATGAAGAAAAAGGTAAGCAATGAAAAAAGCCTATTCTTGTCTGTGTTATTATATTTATCTTTGTAATTTTTTGAGGTCTTTTTTCTATCTTTATTTAATATATCTATACTCACTTCTGATAACACTTTAGTTGATGAGAACAGAGTTGTAATCCCTATGCCTCTTAAAAAATATAGCCAAAAACAGAAGCTATTTTTAATTAGCTCATATATAAAATCTGCTAATATGAAAAGATTTATTGATAATTTATCTAACCGTGTTGTCTCTTGTCGCATTTTAATACTCCTCTAGATTTGAGTTAGAGAATTAAACAAAGGCTAATAACTTTGCTATCAGCCTTTGTCAATCTTTATACTGAAATATACTACTCTACATCAAAGTCAGATCTAATCTCATCTGCAAGTGTTTGAATTGGTTCCTCGACCGGTGTATTATTTAAGTTTAATGTTTCAACTACAGATGTTACTCTATTTTCAATTTCTGGAACATCTGGGTGATACGGTGTGTTAGGAACAATACTTCCATCTTCCAGTTGATTTACTAGAGATACCGCATTATCTGGAGCGCCTGCTAATGATAAGACATCGTCAGTCGCTCTGTTAACAACTGGCACAGCTGAAGTAATTTCTGCTTGAATATCCTGCCCGCCACCATAAGTTAAGAATTCTAATAACTCCCATGCTTCTTCAGGATAATCTGTATTTTCACTAATACTAATTGGTAAGAAAGCAGCAGGTGATAAGTTTCCTTGATCGCTTCCAGCAGGTAGAGGGACTACATCAAAATCAAAGTCAGCATTTGTTTCGTATTCTACCCAATCCCATGGTCCAGTCATTCTCATTGCAGCGACTCCAGATAGGAAGAGATTAGATAAACCCTCTTGCTGTGCGCCAGTAGGTTGAACGTTGTATTCATTTATTAAGGCTTGACTAAATTCGATTGCTTCAATAGTCACAGGATCATCTAAAGTGACTTCAGCTGTTTCTGGATCTAAAATATTTGTTCCGTATGCTGTCAATAACTCTTTTAGATAGAAGTTTTCAATACCGAATTGTGTTGTTCTGTCACCCTCAACAACTGTTAATTGCTGTGCAATCTCTAAGAATTCCTCCATAGTCCAATCATCTTCTGGATAATCAATCCCTGCTTCATCAAATAAATCTTTATTATAACCCATTTGAACTGTAGAACGGTCTCTAATCATTCCATACTGAGTGCCGTCAACTTGTCCTAATTCAATAACCCCTGGCTGTAACTCATCTAAATCTAAGTTATCTACCTGTTCTGATAAGTCCATTATTAGACCATTATTTACAAAAGTTGCAAAACCAGCTGGTTGTACCCATATTAAATCAGGCAAATTGCCCCCAGCCGCCATAGTAAGGACTCGTTCATTATACTCGCCGTAAGTTGCGGAAACTTGTTCTATAGTAATATGAGGATTTTCTTCAGTAAAAGCATCAAAAACTTCTTGTTCCGCTCTATTCCCCTCTGGATTATCATTCCACGTCATTACTCTTAAAGTAATTTCTTCTTCACTATTGGAATTACCTGTTTGATCCTCTGCTGAGGACTCTCCATTGTCGTTACATCCAACTAGAGTAACTGCTCCCATTAATACTAATGAATATAAAGCTTTTTTACTTAATCTCATTTTAAAACTCCTCCATTTAAATTATCCTTTATTTCCTTGTGTGGCAATACCTTCAACAAAGTGCTTTTGACCAGTGAAGAAAATAATTACTAATGGTATCAACATCAACGTGCTAGCTGCCATCATTGGACCCCAGTAAACTGTTAGAGCTCCTTGGAACTGCATTACACCTATAGCTAATGTATAATTTTCAACACTGTGTAAATATATAAGCGGATTCATAAAATCATTCCAGAATCCCATAAAGCTTAATAATGTAACTGTGATGATTGCTGCTCTTGACATTGGCAGTATTAACTTCCAATAAATTTGAAAAGTATTTGCTCCATCCAAATAAGCCGATTCCTCAACTTCTTTAGGTATGGTACGGAAAAACTGTCTCAATAAGAAAATATAGTAGGAATTCCCTAAGAATGCGGGAACTATAAGTGGAACTAATGAGTCAACAAAACCTAACCTTGACCATATGATATAAACAGGTATCATCGTAACCTGAGGTGGCAACATTAATGTTGACATAAGTAATGCAAACCATACTCCTCTTCCTGTTGCTTTAATTCTAGCAAACCCATAAGCAACTAATGAACTAGATAAGACTGTACCTAAAGTCCCTAATCCTGCTACAATTATAGAATTTTTATAAAATGTCGCAAAAGGCACAATTTGGAATACTTCTCCAAAGTTTTCCAAATCCCAAACTCTTGGTAATAATCGTGGCGGAAATGCCATCGCTTCATTCTCAGGCTTAAAGGCAGTAAACAGCATCCATAAAAAAGGGAATATAAACACTATCGATAGCGATATCAAAGCCAAGTATATTAAGATCCGCTTGACTTTAATTTCCTTTTCTATACTTTTATATTTCTTTTGGATAGATTTCTGTTCTCCCGTTAGTTCCATAATTTAATCTCCTCTCACTTATTATTAATCACCTGATTCGTAATATACTTTTTTACCTACTGAATTAAAAATGAATCCAGTCAATATAAGAACTAAAAAGAATAGTATCCAGGCCATTGCAGATCCATAACCTTGGTTAAAGTAACGGAAACCTTGTTGATACAGGTAGAATACGAAGAATAATGATTGGTAATTCGGTCCTCCTGATCCACTACTTACTACGTATGCTTGAGTAAAGACTTGCAATGCTCCTATTAATCCCATTATTAGTTGAAAAAATATAACTGGCGATGTCATTGGTACAGTAATGTTAAAGAATTTTCGCCATGTACTTGCACCATCCATATCTGCAGCTTCATATAGAGATTTTGGTACCTCTTGTAATCCGGCTAAGTATATTACCATTCCTCCTCCGATTCCCCATAAGCTCATAATTACTAATGTAGGCTTGACCATCTGTTCACTTAATAACCAAAGAGAGGTTGGAAGACCAAAGAAATCTAAAATAGCATTTGCAATCCCAAAGTTAGGTTGAAAAATTAACATCCACAACAGAGATGTTGCTACAGTAGGTACAATAGATGGTAAATAAAATATTGTTCTAAATACACCCATAAATTTTACCTTGGTATTTAATAAAACAGCTAATAAATAGCCGGTTACTAGACTTAATGGTACACTCAGAGCGGTATAAAAGAATGTATTTCCCAGCGATTTCCAAAACAAAGGATCCTGATTAAACATACGACTATAGTTATCAAGACCAACCCAATCTGGGGTACCGAATCCTGAGGAATTTGTAAAGGATAGATACAAAGAATATAGCATCGGACCTGCAGTTAAAAATAAAAACCCAAAAATCCAAGGAAAAACGAATAAATAAAACAACTTTGATCTCTTTTTACTTAGCATTAATTAACTCCTTTCTAACTCCTTTAACAATTGTAATTTGAAAGCGTTTTAAAGAAACTTTAAATAAAAATATTATTGTTCTCTTAGTATATGAGAATAAAATCTATATAGCTTTTGTAAGGAAACAGTAGTACGCAACTGTTTTCATTAGTTTATCCCCCATACCAGTACTATAAGTATCATTAATTTCGTAATCATATAAAAAAGATTACAATCACAAAAATCAAACGCTTTCTTATGAATTAATTATAAAGTATATACTTTTAATTGTAAATAGCATATTTTACTTTTTTTAAAGTGTTTGTTTGACCGCTTTTTAAAAGAATACAGGTTATTCAAATAGACTACAATGATACTTACCAAAGATTCTCCTTAATGTATAAAACAACAGAATAGTTCCTCCATTCTGCAAACTCACTTATAAATTATATAGAATCAGGATATACTCAAAAAGATAATGTCCATCATACAAAATAGCGTTGAGACATTCTAGTTCAAAGTGCCTCAACGCTTGATTAATTTATTATTCTTTTGCTTTTATTTTTATGATTTTACTATGGAAATCGGATTCGCCATTAATAGACCAGAAATCTTCTCTTGTTTTTTCGTTTTGACTAAAGAATAAACCGGCATGTTTTAAATCAGATCCGTATCTTTCTTCATCGTCAGGTTGTCTGACGTAAAGCGTGTCTTCGTCCAATCCATATAACTTAAGTCGCCTGTAAGCTGGGTTAGGTTTGGCTAAGGCACAATAATACCCTACTATGGCTTCTTTCTTATCTTCAGAAACCACCATCCATGCTGTCTCATTTCCTTCGAATGGGCTGAGTAAGCGATAGAATGTTCCAGAATGAATCAGTTTTCTATTCTCTTTGAAAAATGCAATATGGTCTTTCATTCTCTCACTATCTTCATCACTTAATTGTGTTACATCCAGTTCATAACCAAATGTCCCAAAGTAAGCCACAGCTGCACGCATCTCCATAGATGTCAAGCGTCCCACTTGGTGATTCGGTACAGCAGAGACATGACTGCCTATACTGGACAAAGGATAGACGAGTGAAGTCCCGTATTGTATTTTGAGTCTTTCAACAGCGTCTGTATCGTCACTTGTCCATGTTTGTGGAGCATAATACAGCATTCCCGGGTCAAATCGTGCTCCGCCTCCTGCGCATGATTCAATTAAAAGATGCGGGTATTTTTCAAGCAGTCGGTCATAAAGAGTGTACACACCTAAAATATAACGATGGTAAAGCTCTCCTTGACGGTCGCTTGGTAAAGCAGTAGAAAAGGCTTCTGAAATGTAACGGTTCATATCCCATTTAATGTAGTCAATTTTGCTTTCTTCCAAAATGGCATCCATTTGGTCAAAGATATTATCGACCACGTCTGGGTTAGAGAAATCTAAAACAAACTGGTTTCGTCCATGAGAAATATTTTTATCCGGTACACCTATAATCCAATCTGGGTGTTCTTCATAAAGGGGAGTATCCTTATTAACCATTTCAGGCTCAAACCATAACCCGAATTTTAATCCAAGTTCCTGTACTTTCTCGGATAAGCCTTTAATCCCATTAGGAAGTTTGGTTTTATCAACTGTCCAGTCGCCTAATGAACTGGAATCGTCGTCTCTTTTTCCAAACCAGCCATCATCTAACACAAATAGCTCAATGCCCAGGCCAGCTGCTTCTTTAGCAATTGTCAGTATTTTCTCTTCATTGAAGTCGAAATACGTGGCTTCCCAATTATTAATTAGTATCGGTCTGTTTTCTTCTTTCCAAGGGTCTCTGGCTAAACGTTTGCGGTATAACTGATGGAAAGTCTGACTCATCCCGTTTATCCCGTTATCAGAATAGACCATCACCGCTTCCGGCGTTTGGAATGATTCGTTCCCTTCTAATTTCCATCTAAACTGGTAAGGGTGTATCCCCATCGTCACTCTTGCCACATCATAGGTATCTACTTCTACTTGTCCTAAATGATTTCCGCTGTAGACTAAGCTGAAGCCATAGACTTCCCCATTCGTTTCTGTTGTCGTTGGTCTAGCCAAGGCAAAGAAAGGATTATGTGTATGGCTACTGGCTCCCCGTACTGTTCCAATGGACTGGACCCCTTTAAATAATGCTTTTCTTTCTACATGTCTTTCTCTGGCCCATGCGCCATATAAATGAATCATTTCGAAATCACTGTCAGGTAAATCGACACTTGTGCTCATCGCATTTTCCAAGAACAAGTCCTCTTCCCCTTCATTGATAAACCGACTGCTACGGGTAATGACAGCTTGATCTTTGAATACCGTATAGTACAAGTGCAAAGAAATAGCTGAATAACGGTCTTTTAATTTTACAATAAGCGTTTGGGCTTCATCTTTTCTTTCGGTATAAGTAGCTGGTAAACCGTCTAGAACGGGCTTCCCATTCAACACTTCATACTCTTTGTACTCAAAATGAGAGACCTTATCGCCTTCCGGGTAATGCAACTGAAAAGCGGGTTGTCTAAAGTCAGTCGTACCAAAGCCTGGATATTCCTGCTTAATGTGTTCAAGAGACGATGTTTGGCTCTTTTCATATAAGTTATTAGACGGACGCGCTTCTCTTTCGATGAGATAGCTTAAAGATGGCAAGTGATGTATTTTTTTACCAAAGTATAAATGTTCTAACTGGTTACTTTTTTCCATTACTCTAAAGACGTAACTGATTGAATCGTTGGTCAGATGAAATTCTAGTGCCTCTTTATTAATATGAATCAATGTGTTTCCATTCGTCATGAATAAAATACCCCCTGAGTTTGTCTGCTATTTTCGGATAATGTTCATGCCCGTACTCGGGCAGTATGAGTACTTTTTTTGCGCAGTCTAGTTTGTTGTATACCGCAAACTGAGTGATAGGAAAGCAGACAGCATCTGCCAAACCCGTAACCATGATAACGCTTGCTTTTATACGTGAAACAAAATGCTGAACATCTATGTACTCTAATGTTTGGAAAAAATAATCTTCTCTTTCATGTAAAGGGTCTCTAAATCGAAACCAGTAGTAGAGTTCTTCATAGGCTGAACTTTGGACATCCAGGGCATAAGCCATTCGGTAATCACTTAAAAAGGGATGATGAACCGCAACTTTTTTAATTCTTGGTTCTAGCGAGGCACACACGAGAGCCAATGCCCCTCCTTGTGATGAGCCCTGCACGGATATATCTTCTTCATCCACTTCATCTAAATCCATTAAAATACGAGAAGCCATCACGGTGTCCATAAAAACCTTTGTGTAATAGAGGTGATCTTTTCCTTCTTCCACTCCTCTAATAACAAACCCTTTTAAAGCACTTCCTTTGACCGACGTTTCCCTGTTTTCTGATAATCCACCCTGTCCACGGCAATCCATTGCCAACACCACATAGCCCTCTGCCACCCAGCCGATTTTATCACTATAATCTCCACTGTTGACATGATACCCATGAAATAGGAGCATGCCAGGGCGCTTGCCTGATGTGTGTTTAGGTTTCAGGAGCTGGCATGTTATTTTAGCCCCATCCACTCCGTCAAAGACTAATTGATAACAGGAAGCAATCCTTGAAGGAAAGTCTACCTTCTCAGCTGTATAGGTTAGGGGATAGTTCTCCAGATTCTCTATTTTCTCGTCCCAAAACGCATCAAAGTCTTCTGGTTTCATTCCGTAACCTTTATAAGAAAAATACTCTTTAAATTGTTTGCTCGTCATATTACCCTCCTCATTTTTGCATTTCGACATAAGTATATAGTATATTTTAAAAATTGTAAATATATACTTTTAATAAATTAAATATAATTTTAAGCTTTATTTTTTCTTGATATCCGTATATAATAAGAGGTGTCATTTTATTTTATTTATTGAGACTACCGATTCTACTGCCTATACATTTAAAAATCATGAACTATATAAAGGAGCCAGCCATGAAAAAGTATTTATTTATTTACGAAGACATGAAGAACCGCATTTTGAATGGAGAGTTTAAATCAGGTGAACAACTCCCATTTGAAAAAGAGCTTTGTGTGGAATACGAAACCAGTAAGATGACCATCAAAAAAGCGTTTGATTTACTTGTAGAAGATGGATTAATCATTAAAAAACGTGGTGTCGGTACTTTTATTAAAGATATTGACATGAAGGAAATCGAAAAACTGATTTTTGCCAAACAGTTTATGGGGTTAACGACATCAAATCCGGAAAAAAAAGTAACGAGTAAGGTTCTGCATTTTGATATCATTAAAGCCACACCTCTTATTGAAAAACAGCTGAATATTGCGCCTGAATCATTTGTCTACGATATCCATCGGATTCGCTACGCAGATGATCAGCCTATTGTGGTAGAAAAGACGTATATGCCTATTGATTTAGTTCCTGGCTTGACGGAAAAGCATTTGGAAAAATCATTGTATCAGTACATTGAAAATGAATTAGAGTGTAAAATTCAAAGCTCCCATCGAAAAATTACTGTCAGAAAAGCAGATGATGATGAAACAGAGTATTTAGACTTGGAAAAGGGAGATCCTGTGGCTGTTGCCGAACAAGTTGCTTATTTCGATAATGGAAAAGCGTTCGAATTCTCTTTTTCCGTACACCGTTATGATCATTTCAGTGCCCAACTGATCATCACTAAATAAAAGAATAGATAGGAGCCACTTCTGATGGAGTGGTTTTTATTTTCTTTCCTGTCTTCCTTGAACTATTTCGTATCCTATACCTATAGCTACCAGTAATACTCCAATAATCGCCAGGAGCCAAAGCGTCTTAGAACTGGACTGTTCCTTCGTTCCTCTTTTAAGAGCTCCTTGTGCGGCTTCATATTGATTCCCTTCTTCCTCTTGAGAACCGATTCCCTGTATTCTTCCTCCCTCAACGATGAGGCGATAGCCATACTCTTCCCCATTAAATAAAGTATAAATAAGCTCATATGTGCCTTCTTCCAATAATGCCGTGTAGTCTGATGAGAGCTGAATCTTTTCTTCGTCATATAAAGGGGTAAATTCAAAAGCATATTCGAGAAAATGCCACCAGTCGTGCGTTAAGACACTCGTTCCCTGTTCATCCCTAGACTGAACGTGGTCTATATGATGGCCATTGAAGTCAGTAGGGATTAAAAAGGGCCTGCCTGTTAGTCCTGATGCTTCTTTCAAGACAGGGTCCTCTACATAAATGACTTTCATTTCCCAATCTGCTCCATCAGAAAATTGGAGACGCAATGGCACTGTTTCTCCAATAGTTGGACGGCTTTTTTCTGTTTTTTTCTCAAACAGACTGCCTGTTAAACTGACTGTCTCATCTTTATAAGTATACTCCTCTTCCACTGTCAACTTTCTATCTTCTAAAAAAAGACTGCCTAGTTTTAAATCATTTAACAGTAAAGGGATAGTGATGGCTTCCCCCATTTCGTCTGTATGTATGTAATACGTATCTAAGCCTTTTGAGTAAGCTGAACGACTATCCATTGACTGTTCAATCATCTCTCCAAAACGAGGCGTGTTCCAGCTATAGTTGTGGCGGTTCAGATGCTGACCATTGTCCCAGAGCATGAGAGCCAGGCCTTTTTCCCGTGCATAATGATTGATAAACTCAATATATTTTAACGTTTCTCCTAACTGATTCGTTGTATCTGATTTGTCGTAACCTAAAAGACCGTACTCTCCTACGACCACCCCGATACCTCTTTCGGTAAAGGTCTGGGCGACTCGATCAAATACTTCCACTAAGCTGTTTCTAGGAGTAACGTCATCCCATAACACGCCATCGAAACGTGTTTTTCCTATATTCGTGCTGTATACCCATTCTTCGTAATAATGAACAGCCGCTATAATGTAGTCGTCTTCCCAAGCTGCTATCTGTTCGAATAAGGCATCCATTTTCTTTTGTTCCGTATCTGTATAAACAGTCGGCAAAATGAGCATTCATTCAGAATTGTGGCCGCCTGACTGCCGGATTGTCTGATAAGAAGCGTCATTTAAACGGGTGAGATATTCTATTTTATTCTCATCGCTTGTATGAAAGTCCGGTTCGTTTATAGCCTCAAATGACACCCTTTCGTCATACTTTTTTAAAACGCTCTGCTAGTTGTGTTCCATATAAAAATAAAAATCAGGTATTCTTCTGAGTGAGATTCTCTGTCCCAGTCAGCTAACCATGTCCAGGAATCATGATGTATATTAATCAAGACATATAAATCTTTCTCTAAGGCCCACTGAACCACCTCTTCATACCGATTAAGTAACTCTTCGTTTATTTTGGCCTGTTCCTCCAGACTCCCTATACGCTGATGTAAAGTCAGGGGAAGGCGAATACTGTCGAAACCCTTTTCCTTAACCGCCTGAATGAGCTCTTTCGTTACTTTGGGGTTTCCCCACGTTTCTTCTCCTCTGTCATGCCCCTCCTCAAAAGAATCAAAGGTATTTCCTAAATTCCAGCCGCTTCCCATGTCTTCTACATACTGATGAGAGACCGTTCTTTCTTGAGCTTCAGCGGTAGGAATAAAGGAGGAAGATATAAGCAAACAGATCAGTATAGTTTACATACCTCTCATCTTCCACATGATTAGCCTTCTTCCTTCACTCTATTTTCCTTTTATTTCTCCATTTTCCACATGTAGGTGGTAAAGGACACGCATCCCACTAAAGAAAGTCACGTGGATAGTATATTCTCCGTCTTGTAGCTGTGAAGTAAAGTCAGACAACAAATAGATACTATCTTCTCCTGGCATGAATTCCAGACTGTGTTGTAAATACTCGAGTTCTTTATTATTGGCGACACTGTCATTATTTGAATCCTTAACAATGAGGCTTTCTAGATGATTGCCGTTAAAGATTGTAGGAATCTGAACAGCTTCTCCGACTTTTCCTGCAGCTTCTTTCAATACAGGTTTATCTGTATAAATCAAATGGTGGTGCCAGTCCGCACCTCCTGAAAAGGTTAAGATCAGCGTAACGGTTAATCCTATTTCCCCATGAGTTTCTTCATAAAGCTGTTTAAAGAAAGATTCACTTAAATAAAGGATTTCTCCTTCCAATGTATACTCTTTTCCTTTTATCAACTCTCTTGAATGAGTCCTTACTTTTTCTAAGACATGGCCGTTCAGGACCAAAGGGATAGCCATTCCTTCTTCAGGTAGGGGTTCGGTCAAGTATTCAGTATCTAAACCTTTTGAATGGGCTGAACGTTCTTTCATCGAGCGCTCGATTAGTTCACCGAATCTTGGAAGATACCATTCATACTCATAACGATTTAAATGCTGACCGTTATCCCAAAGGATGAGACTCATTCCCTTTTTATTGGCATAATAGTTAATATATTCGAGATATTTTAACGTTTCACCGAACTGATTAGCTGATTCAGATTTATCATAGCCTAATAAACCATATTCACCGATAACCACTCCGATTCCTCTATCTATGAAGGTTTCAGTCACGCGGTCAAATACTTCTACAAGACTGGTTCTTGGGGTGACATCTTCCCATAAAGTCTGATCAAATCGTGTTTTTCCTATATTCGCGCTATATACCCAAACGCTATAGTAGTGAACCGTTGCGAGTATATAGGGATCATCAAATCCTACTATCTGTTCATATAGGGCATCCAGTTTATTCTGCGAATCATTCGTCAGGAGCGTCGGTAAAACCAACATCCGTGTGGCATTGTTTCCTCCCGATTGACGAACCATATGATAGAAGGTATCATTCAGCTTTTCTAAGTATTGAATCCCGACAGATTCTTCTACATTAAACTGCGGTTCGTTAACTGATTCAAACATCACTCTATCATCGTAGTCTTTGAACCGTTCAGATAGCTGTTCCCAAATACGGACATATTTTTTAAATCTGTCTGAATCCGTTTGTCCATTCCACTCTTTGAGCCATGTGACAGAATCATGGTGGATGTTAATCATCACGTAAAAGCCTTCTTCTAAAGACCCCTTCACTGCCTCTTCGTAACGATTTAAAAACGATTCATTGATTGTATAGTCATTTTCTGGCCCATCGATTCGCATGTGCAAGGTAAGAGGGAGTCGAATATTTTTGAATCCTTTTTTCTTAACCGTCTGAAGGAGCTCTTTAGTTACTCTGGGGTTTCCCCAGGAAAGTTCTTCTTTATGGAAACTATCGAACGAATTACCTAAATTCCATCCATGTCCCATCGCATCCACATAACGAAGGGAAAGTGATTTTTCTTTTAACTGAGTCATGCATACACCTTTCTTTCTTTTATAATTGAATACTTATTCATTTTTCTCTTATCGTTTTTAACCGTATGGATGTGGTAGGTGACAGGTACATATCCAACCGATCCCTATCCGGAATAGCCAAAACTAAAGATGTTTGAGCGCCTGCTTTATATGGCTCCACTGATAAGACATGCTTCAACTGGTCGTCTGCGTATAAGCGCAATTCTCCTGATTCATCTGCGCTATACTTTATCTCAATGTATGAGGAGGTTTGCTTTAAACGAACATTCTTAAAGGCAAGCCATCCATCGGATTCAATACAGACTACTTTTTCTTTAGCTGAATCACTAGTAATAAATGCACGAGCATAGTCATCGTATCTCTCAGCATGGACAGGCTCTTTAAAGTCACGTTCCAAGCGTCTGTCTCTATGGTGTTAAATGACAAACTGTGTTCAGTATCCGAAGAGAAGCCAATAGACAGTGTTCCTTTTGCCTTCGGAAAAACCCATTTGTTCCATGCCACGTCAAAATACCCCAGCTCACTTGTCTTCACTTTGAGGGTGACTTTCTTTTTCTCCCCCGGTTTCAAAGGAACTTTCAAGAAGGAAACAAGTTGTTTTTTAGGTAGTTTTATAGCCTGATCGGATGTTAACGTTGCATATACCTGCACTGTTTCAGTTACCACCTGATTGGCAGAGTTTTGAAGTTCAACCGTTACGGTTACTTCCTCGTTTTCTCTCCATGTATACTTATCCATAGAAAGAGAGAGAATGGACACTTTGCCATAGGTCAAACCATGACCAAACGGATAAATAAAGCTTTCATTTGAGTACAGATAGGTGCGATTTCCTTTTATACTATCGTAATCTCTTATAGGCGGAAGAGCCTTTTCTGTTTGTTTATACCAGGTTTGCGACAATTTGCCCGTAGGGGCTTCTTTTCCAAAGAGTATATCCGATAAACTGGTACCCAATTCTTGAGAACCATGAGTCGTAAATAAAATACCTGGTATATGCTGATTCAGCCAGTCTATTTCAAAAGGATAGCTCCCAACTATCACCACGACTACGTTTGGATTGACTGCGTATATGTCTTTCACTAGATCCAGTTGATGGGCGGGAAGAGTCATCCCTGGTCTATCCATCGTTTCTTTTCCGTTTAACATGGGATGGTTCCCTAGTATGACGACAGAAACATCCGCTTCTTTTGCTGCGGCTGCTGCTTCTTTAATCGCCTCTTTTTTGGTAACCAGCTCAATAGGTGTGCTCTCTTTTACGGCACCTATGAACCCGTCAGGAGTGATACCGATTGGGTGATTATCCCAGGTTTGCCAATCCTTTTTGTTTTCACTGATCCAGTTTTCTTTTACAAACCAGTCGTACACCTCTTTTTTATGTAGGCGAAAGGTATTCGTCTGATCATCATACTGAATGTATCGTCCCGTCTGTTTCTCTTTCAACAAATGGGATCCGAAATCCCAATCTTCAAAGACAAATTCGGCTGCCTCTTCTTCAGACGAAACCGCTACTAATGTATCATCTTTTACAGCTAGGTAGGCATTGTTTATTTTTATAGCAACGTCATCATGTGAAGGTGAAAAAATAATGGTGTTTTCAGGCAACTTGTCCATCAAAGCTTCTTTGATGGTTATTTCATGCGGAGGATACCCGCCATACCAGTCTCTAAACCACACATCGGCTAAAGGACCCGTCAGATGCACTTTCTGTTTTTCTGATAAAGGAAGACTGTTATGATTTTTAAGCAAAACAGCTTGCTCAGCCGTCACTTTTCTCACCAGTTCAGCGTGTTCTTCCCCAGCTAAAAGTGAATGACTCACTTCATCAAAAGGAATCGCGTCTTCAAAGTGACCTAAGCGTCCTCTGACAGTTAGAATGCGTTTGACTGCACGCGTGATATCCTCTTCTGTAATCAGACTTTTTTCTAATGCTTTTTTAGCTGCTGTTTCTACTTTTTCCTTGTCATCTACAAAACAGTCAATGCCTTTTTTCAATGCATCAGCTAACGCTTCTTCATAGGTATCATAGTAATGATAGGCTTCTACGTTTAATGTCAACGCTCCGCCATCACAGACTACAAACCCGTCCATATCCCATCTTTGTCTCACAACCTGTTCAATGTCTTCGTGCTGCATCGCCGGGACACCATTTATCCCATTGTAGGCCGTCATCATTGACTGAGCTTTAGCTTCTTTAAAAGCTGGCTCAAAAGCCTTTAAATAATACTCTTCCCTATTCCTCAAATCTATACTGTTCGATGAACTTTCTCTTTTCTCTTCGTTATTATTTCCATAAAAATGCTTCGGAGCGGCAGCCATCCGAAGCCAGGTCGGATCGTCTCCTTGCATGCCTTTAATCAATTCAGCACTCAATCTCCCGGTTAAATAAGGATCTTCACCGTATGCTTCATCGTTTCTTCCCCATCTCGGGTCTCTTTCCATATCAATGGTTGGTGCCCATAAGGTAAGCCAAGTGGTCTTATTCGATTGGAGGTACTTGATTCGTGCTTCATTTCCAATCGCTGTTCCGACTTCTTTTAGTAAGTCTGGATTCCATGTTTGGGATAAGCCTAAGGGTTGGGGGAAAGAGGTGGTGATTCCACCCTCTCGATCCACCACGCCATGTGCCCCTTCTCCACCCACTTTATACTCTCTAATTCCTAAGCGTTCGATGGCACTCTGAGAAGTAGAGAGCAGACTTATTTTTTCCTCGACGGTCATCTGAGCAATAAACTTGTTGACTTGTTCTTTAATAGCCGTTATATTTTTAGTCATCCTAGTTCCTCTTTTCAAGGTGTCTGAAATGAAAATTTATGGTGTTAAAATCTGGACATCAAATGATTGAAGCTCTATTGAACGCTGGGCTTTTTCTCCACTCAATAAATCTGTATACCCTTCGAATTCTGTTTCAATGGTATGTGTCTGATCGGAATGGTTCATAACGAAGAAAAACTCTTTCCCGTCTTTCACTCGACTGGCAATTTCCACTCCTTCAGGAAGAGGTCCGAAACCTTTAATGCCTTTTTGATCCAGCAACTGAGCAATGAGTTCGTTTAACATGTTCTGCTCTAACACAGCTCCCACATACCACGCTTCTCCCTCTCCTCGTTTGTTTTTGGTCACAACAGGCATCCCTTTATAAAAATCAGAACCATATTCAGCTATCACTTCTGCGCCTTCTGTATGCATCAGGTCACAGATCATCATGCATGTATAGTCATTCTTCTCAAATAAATCAGATTCCGTTTTGATGGAGTTATAACTGTTTGGAGCCAAAGCATCTATTTCCTCTACCCAAATACCAAGTGTTTCTCTTAGTGGGCCAGGGTAGCCTCCTAAATGGACATTATCGCTCTGATCTACAATTCCACTCATGTAAGTTGTCAAGAAAGTACCACCTTGTTTAACAAAAGCATCTATTTTTTCTGCGATGCCTTCTTTAACCATATACAAAACAGGAGCTAGAACAATATCATACTTTTCAAAATCAGAATCCATGTGAATCATGTCAATAGCGACTTGCTGGTTATAACAGGCATCATAGTAGCGCTGAATCTGATCCACATATCTTAAATCAACAGTTGGTCCGCTCGTGTATTCAAGGGCCCAGTAATTATCCCAGTCAAATAAGATACCGACTCTGGCTTTTGTTTCAGCTCCGATAAGGGTATCGCCTAACTGTTCCAACTCTTTTCCTAGTTCAGTGACTTCTCTAAAGACTCGCGTCTGTTCATGCCCTACGTGCTCTATCACTGCACCGTGAAATTTTTCAACAGCACCTTTTGTGCGTCTCATCTGGAAAAACTGAATCGTATCTGCTCCATGAGCAATGGTTTGATAACTTTGAGCTCTCATTTTACCCGGACGCTTAAGTGTATTGTACGGTTGCCAGTTCTGCTGGCTCGGAGTCTGCTCCATCAGCATAAAGCTTTGCCCGTCTTTCACTCCACGCATCAAGTCATTATTCATATTGGTCTGGCTTAGAGTCGTGTGCAAGCCTGGATAATTATCCCAAGAGGCAATATCCATTTCCTTTGCCCACTTGAAATAGTCTAAGGGTTTATAGGCTCCCATAAAGTTCGTTGTGACTGGTGTTTCTTTATCAAATTCACGGATCGCTTCTCTTTCCATGATGAAATTATTAAGCAAGCTTTCTGAATTGAACCGGCGATAATCAATAGACAAGCCGGCATAAGCGGCAGCTGTATCGCTGATGCCATCTCCTAAATAATTCGGTACAAAAATATCGTCAAAGCTATGAAGGGTATGGCTCCAGAAATGCATATTCCAAGCTTCGTTGACAGCATCAATGGTTTTGTATTTATCTTTTACCCATACACGAAAGGCTCTTTCACAATTTTCACAGTAACATTCTCCCCCGTACTCATTGGAGATATGCCAGACTTTCACATGCGGGTTATCTCCGTAACGTTCGGCGACTTTAGAAACTAAGCGCTTAGCAAATCGGTGAAAAGTGGGGCTGTTGGGGCAATGATTGTGTCGATGCCCAACGCGCTGTTTTCTTCCTTCAAAATCTACTCGCATAATATCCGGGTATTTTCGACATAACCAAGCTGGAATGGCTGCCGTTGACGTCCCAAGAACAATCTCATAATTTTCCTTGCTCAGCATGTTAATGATGTCATCTAGTTCTGAAAAGTTATACTCCTGTTCAGATGGCTGCAGTTTAGCCCACGAAAAGACATTTACAGTCGCTGAATTAATATGAGCTTTTTTGAAGAGTCTCATATCCTCATCCCAAATCTCTCTCGGCCATTGTTCTGGATTATAATCTCCACCGTATAGCATTTTGTCAAATAACTGTTTTGCCATTGTCTTCCTCCTATTTATTAAATTGAATACTTAAACCAGTCAAAAGATGCTTCATTTGTGCTTTCTTTCCCATTGCCTGTTGCGTATAAACCAAAGTACACACCAGTAAAGCCTCCTGCGACCTCTTTAGATAAAAAGCCGCATTCTCCTATACCTAATTCCGTCGTCTTACCTGAAGAATCTGTGACACTAAACGTATAAGTGGTTTCATCCGCTTTGACTTTCAGTGTTAATTCTTCATCCGTATAAGGGAGGCGTTTTTCAATTAAACAAAGCGAACCGACTGTTTTTCTAAATAGTACAGATTTCTGTCCTTTTTCTTTCATAAGTGCTACATCATAGTGATACTGTTCATTCGCATAGACAGTTAACCCCGCTTCTTCTCCTTCATCAGGATTAAAAGAGAGCAAAGTTGATACAGCACAGTCAAAATGCTCCTGACGTCTTCCTACAAATGTATGGGATTCTGGTTCAGAGAGCGTGGCAGCTGCTCCTTTCAAACTGAGCCATCCTTCGTTTTTTGTAAGGGAGTAATTGGATTTAATTGGATTTCTTCTATAATTCCATTTCATCCCTAAGCTATCTTTGTTAAAGTCATCTAGCTCCTCCCAATCTGTGGATTGAGGAGTGTCTAGATGCGGTGCTTCCATCTCTACTGTCACTTTTCCGTTATCTCCAAATATCGGCCACCCATCGTCTGTCCATTGAACAGGAGCCAGGAATGTTTCTCGTCCTAAATGATGTTTGGGGAAATAGCCAATGGGGCGATACGCCAAAAAGACTGCCCACCAGGAACCATCGGTAAACTGAATCAAATCCGAATGCCCCGTACCCTGAATCGGACTTTTCAGACTTCTATGCGAAAGGATAGGATTATCTTCATAACTTTCAAAAGGACCAAAGGGATATTCACTTCTTGCGGCAACAACCATATGCCCGTATTCTGTTCCTCCTTCTGAAATTAGTAAATAATAATACCCATCTATTTTGTACAGGTGCGGGCCTTCCGGTTCAGCCGCTCCTGTCCCTTCCCAAATAAGCTGTCGGTCAGATAATAGTTTTCCTGTCACAATATCTAAAGTCGCTTGATAAATACCATGTGGAGCTTGTACACCTTCTCTTGTCCCTGTTATGTATACGGTCCCATCGTCGTCAAAAAACAGGGAAGGATCGATACCCGGCCACTCATTTAACCATACCGGATCCGACCAAGGGCCTTCTGGTTTTTCCGCCCAGACGAAGAAGTTTCCTTTATGAGAAACATTCGTTGTAATCATATAAAAGCGTCCATTATGATAACGGATGGTTGGTGCAAAAACACCTCCTGAACTGCCTGTTTTTTCTAAAGGAAGCTGTTCTTTTGTGGTTAAACAGTGCCCTATTTGTTTCCAGTTTACTAAGTCTTTACTGTGAAAAATTGGCACTCCAGGAAAGTACTCAAATGTACTGGTGACCATATAGAAGTCATCTTCTACCCGACAAATACTAGGGTCCGGATAAAACCCGCTAATGATTGGATTGGTATAGTTCATTTATGTCCTGCCTCTCAACATTTAATATGGATAAGTCTATTATTTTAGAACTCTAATATTAGTTTTAACGACGTTAGGGCTAATAATTTTTTAACTAACACCTGTAAAATTTATTTTAGCGACGTTAAGCTAATTTATTTTCTTGCTAACACCTCTAAACAAAGGTTAAACCATGTTATGCATTAAAACCTAAAAAGGAGCAGAACAGTTGACCTGTTCTGCTCCACATTTTTTAGATAGAAACAGTTAACGAGTCACTCGTTGCTTTAATTAAAGTGCCTGTTTCAGTTACTGATTGTTCGCCATTTTCTACAGATTGAATGTCTTTAATGTTGCGTAAAAGAACTGATAATCCATTGATACCAGATGAGTCGACTGTTATTTTGTCACTTTGGCGGGATACTTTTACTGTTCCGACTGTTTGACCTTTTGTATCGACCATTGTTTCTTCTACAGTTTTACCGTCTTCTAATTCAAATACATGAACAGTCACGTCTTTAGCATAATCGTACTCAGCCTGATTATCGACGGCTCCTTCGATTATTAAACTGTTCGGACGAGCGAGTAATGGTAAGGACATGTAATCATGATTTTCCTGGTACCAGCGTCCGCCATCTAAGACTTCATTAGTTAGATAGTTTGTCCAGCGCCCTTCAGGGACGTAGAAAGACACATCTCCTTTGTCGTTGAATATAGGAGCAACTAACAAGCTGTCACCTAGCATATATTGTCTATCCAGCGTGTGTGTAGACAGGTCTTCTGGGAATTCCAATACCATAGAACGCATCATAGGAATACCTTTTGTCGCTTTCACTGCTTGATTCATCAAGTACGGCATTAATCTTAATTTCAGCTTTGTAAACTCACGAGTGACGTCAACCGCCTCATCGTCATAAATCCAAGGCACTTTATATTCTTTACTGCCGTGGTAACGACTATGGGAAGACAAGAGTCCAAATTGAGTCCAGCGTTTATATAGATCAGGGGTACAGCCTTCTTCAAAGCCACCGATATCATGACTCCAGTAGCCGAAACCACTCATTCCAAAGGATAAACCTGCTCTTAGAGACTCAGCCATTGAAGGGTAGTCAGATGTGCTGTCTCCTCCCCAGTGTACTGGGAATTTCTGTCCGCCAGCCGTAGCCGAACGTGCAAACAAGACGGCTTCATTTTTGCCTCGTTTTTCTTCAAGTAAATCAAAAACAATTTGATTGTACAGTTGAGCATAGTAGTTGTGCATACGATAAGGATCGGA
The DNA here is from genome assembly GCF_900109325.1 of Alkalibacterium pelagium. Taxonomy (GTDB): domain Bacteria; phylum Bacillota; class Bacilli; order Lactobacillales; family Carnobacteriaceae_A; genus Alkalibacterium; species Alkalibacterium pelagium. The sequence goes on along the minus strand of NZ_FNZU01000004.1, from coordinate 119,321 downwards.
CCCGTCATGGTAGACGGCATCTGTTGGAATACGCTCACCAAAGTCTGTCTTGAATGAATCGACTCCCATGTCCATCAAGCGTGATAGATGACCTTGATACCACTCCACAGCTTCAGGGTTCGTAAAGTCAATAATGGCTACACCTGCTTGCCATTTATCCCATTGCCAAACGTCTCCATTCTCACGTTTGATAAAGTAGCCTTTCTCCATTCCTTCGTCAAAGAGCTTAGACTTTTGTCCAACATATGGATTAATCCAGACACAAATTTTCAAGCCTTTCTCTTTCAAACGTGCCAACATGTTTTCAGGATCAGGGAACGTGCGCTTATCCCATTCAAAGTTAACCCATTCGTATTCTTCCATCCATAAACAGTCAAAGTGGAAGACTTCTAATGGAATATCGCGTTCAATCATCCCGTCCACAAAGTGGTTCACTGTTGCTTCATCATAATCAGTTAAAAATGATGTACTCATCCATAAACCAAATGACCAGGCAGGTGGAAGGGAAGGCTTGCCTGTTAATGTCGTATAATTGTCTAAAACATCTTTCATCGTATCGCCCGCTACAATATAGTACTCCATCTCTTCCCCTGGAACACTAAACTGTACGCGTGATACTTTTTCACTACCAATTTCATAACTGACTTTCTTAGGAGAATTCACAAATACACCATAACCTCGGTTACTCATATAAAACGGAATGTTTTTATAAGCTTGTTCGGTTCCCGTTCCTCCATCTGCATTCCACATATCTACTGTCTGGCCATTTTTCACAAAGTTTGTAAAACGTTCTCCCAAACCATAAACCATTTCTCCGACATCAATAGATAGTTGCTCACTTATGTAAGCTTGATTAATTCTTGTATCTCTAATATAAGCTTGTCCACGCGGTTTACTTGAAGTGAGTACTTTTCCATCTTTTTCAAATCTAATTTCATAAGGAGCTGTTTTGCTTACGATAGCTTTTAAATCACCTGAATGAAAAACAGCTGTCTCTTCTTCATTCACTATAGATACCGAAGGATTGGCTTTATGCAATTCAAAATTCGGACCATGATTGATTTGTCCTTTGTGATGGTACAGCTTGACTCCAATGACATTTTCGTGAGGCGAAGACAATTCGACTGTCATCATCCCCCCATCTAAAGTTGCTCCTTTATCACCAATGTATCTGAAAGGCGCAAACAGGGTTAACTCGTTGGCTGTTTCTCGCGTTGCATACACATGAACAGGGTAATCAATTTCATACCCCTCTTTTACTAACCATCCACCATCTAAAAACTTCATTTTTCCACCTCTAATTTATATTTTTACCATTATTTTCAATTAGTTCTTTATACCAGTAGAAACTCTTCTTAGGAATACGTTTCATATCTTTTTCATCGGTCTCTGTTCGGTTCACATAAACAAATCCATACCGTTTTTTGTACCCATTTAGCCAGCTCAGCAAATCAGTAAATGACCACGCACAGTAACCTATCATGTCCACCCCATCAGAAATGGATTTTTTCATCTCACTAATGTGATTTTCCAAATATGCAATACGGTAATCATCATGGATTTCTTCCTCTTTTGTTAACTCATCCAAAGCACCTAAGCCATTTTCCGTAACAAAAAGGGGAAGATCATACCGTGCAAAAACTTGTCTTAATGCTACTCGGAAACCAACAGGATCAATTTCCCATCCCCAATCTGTTTTCTCTAAAGAAGGGTTCTCAGTAGACTGAAACATAGGAACTTCTGGACTCTGTGACTGCTCGTCTTTCGGTTGCATTAAATAAGGATCTGTTGAAGAAAACTGTTTGTTTGTTTCTTCATTTTCTGTTGGATTTTCTAATTTATTTTGCTTAACCGTTCCACCATGATAGTAATTGATTCCTAAAAAGTCTGGTTTAGCTGACTTCAAAAGTTCTTCATCTTCTGGAAGAACAGTAGGTGCAATACCCATACGTTTTAACCGCTTAAACGTAGTGACAGGATACTTGCCTTTACAATAGATATCTAACCACCAGGCATTATTAAAATCATGTGCATTTTCAGCAGCTAGCACATCTGAAGGGTCAGAAGTTAATGGATAAACGGGACCGTATCCAAAGCTTGGGCCGATTTTTCCTTCTGGAACCATTTCTTTGAACAGGTTTATAGCTTCAGCGTTAGCCAGGTTGATAATATGGTTGGCTTCAAATAATCGCTTCGTATCCGATACATTAGGCGGGTGAGATTCCCATCGGTAGCCCATGCTGGTAAAGACATTTTGTTCATTAAATGTCACCCAATACGTGACTTTCTTACCTAATCGCTCAAATAAAAGCTCACAATACTGTTTAAAAGCCTTGATGGTTTCTCTTGATTCCCAACCGTTATATTTTTCCTGTAGAGCCAGCGGGAGGTCCCAGTGATAGAGGGTTAAAACAGGTTCTACGCCGTTTTTAATTAACTCGTCGACTAAGTCTTCATAAAATTGAAGACCCGCCTCATTTACTACCCCTTCTCCTTCGGGTAGTATACGTGACCAGGATACTGAGAATCGGTACGCTTTGAGGCCCATATCAGCCATTAACTTGACATCTTCTTTATAGCGATGGTAGTGATCAATAGCCACATCCCCATTCGTTCCTTCAAAGGTTTTTCCTGGTATTTTAGTGAATTCATCCCATATAGAAGGGCCTTTCCCATCTGCATCAAATGCTCCTTCAATTTGATAGGCAGCTGATGCCGCTCCCCATAAGAAATCTTTTGGAAATGAATCTAAAGTCTCATGAAACATAATTTTCCCCTTTCACACTAGTTTGTTGATTCGTTTGAAGTAAAAATGATAAAGCTCCTATGGCTCCTGCGTCATTTTTAAAACGCGCAATCTCAATGTCTGCTCTGTAATCTTTCCAGTGAGGATTCTCTTCTAATTTTTCTCGAATCAATGGCAGCAAGCTCGGATTTGCACTAATGCCTCCTCCAATGACTATTTTTTCAGGATTAAAACCGGCAGCGATGTTGAAAATACCTGCTGATAAATAGGTTGCCCATTCATCCACTATCTGCCGTGTCTCTTCATCTCGATGCATTTCAGAAAAGATACTTTGCGGATCGACTAATGCACTTGGAAATAAAAACTTTTTCTCTTTATAGCGTTTAATGAGAGCAGCTGTGGAAGCTAGTTCATGCATGGTCTTAGTCGGATGGTTAAGGGCATCCAGACGTATCATGCCAAATTCACCGGCGGTATAGTGATTGCCATAAACAATTTTTCGGTCATATGCTACCGCTCCGCCTATCCCTGTTCCAATAGTCATCAAAACCACATCTTGATTTTCTTTCGCTGCTCCCATTGTCAATTCTGCCATTAACGCACATCTTGCGTCATTCTCAACGTGAATCGGACATGAAAAATGTTCAGCTAATAATTCTCTTAAGTTCTTATCGTATAAATGTAAAATAGCTCCACCTAAAATGGACTTTCCTGTTTCTTTCTCTACCGTTCCAGGCACACTTATTCCTATGCCTTTAATTCGGGTTCGTTCTTCATAATAGCGAACCTTCTTTACTAAAAAATCGATAAACTCTTCAGTTGAAGAATGAATAGTTGGGGATGATCCTCTGGAGAGGATGGTTCCGTCTTTATTTGTCAGAACATATTTTATAGACGTCCCCCCAATATCAAAACACACATAACTCATCTATATTCTGCTCCTTTATTGTCGACTAGAGATGCTTATATACATTATTAATACAGTTGCTTTTTACCTTAAAATCCAGAAAACAGTTTAATCACACCTAATTGTAAACCCTTTCCTAAATATGTCAATACCTTTAAATGATAAAGTATATATTTGACTGTTTTTCAAAAAGAGGTGAAAAGTATTCATTCCTCAAAGAGTCATAAATACTTTTCACCTACCTTAATGTCTTATTCTGCTCCGCCCCATAATTCAATTCTTCTATTGATGATTTCACTCATTTCTTCATTCGCTTGATCAATATTCATCGATTCAAGTTCTGCTAACATTTCATCCCACACGTTATCAAAATTGTCTGGATCTGTTAAAATAGCTTCTGTAACTTTCTGAGTTGTATAATCATCTGCTCTTTGTTGAATAATGTTAACTTGGCTACCAGTTGGTAGAGGTATCTCCCATGCACGTCCGTGGTTTGGAATACCCAATTCATCTGCTGCTGGGAATAAATCAACCCATATGTTTGCATCATAAGCTTCAAGTGTCTCTAATTCAGATTCAGCGAAATTTGTACGAATGTCTTCTTCTGTTGTACGTGAGATAGATTGGCCATTTGAGTCAACAGCTGCCGTCCCCCACTGAGGGAATGGATGAATATATTGTCCAATTCCTGTTTCGAATGAGTAATTAGAATTGGTTTGTGCGTTTTCTCTATCTTCATCTAACTGAACACGTTTGCCGTCTATTATTTCATAATTGATGCCTTCAACACCCCAGTTTGTTAGGATTTGAGCTTCTTCTGAAGCCATCCAATCTAAGAAATCAAACGCTTCATCAATGTGGTCAGAATCAGCACTAATCGAGATACCTGTTGAACCTGTGAATCCATAATCTCTTGTTACTAATGGAGCTGTATCTTCATTTAAGGTGACAGGAAGTGGTGCCCATAGTCCCCATTCGTTTCCTTCTGCTCTAAGAGCAGCTTCAGCAGAACCAATGTTCCAATCTTGGTCAGCAATTCCCAATACTCTTCCAGAGGACAACTTAGAAATATATGTGTCATGAGTATGAGTGAATGATTCAGGGTCTAGTAATCCTTTAGCATTCATTCCATTTAACCATCTGAAGTATTCTCTAAATTCTTCACGCTGGAATTTGTAAGTTGCTTCTCCAGTTTCTTCTTCGACATACCATTGTCCGTCGCCTGAGAAGCCAGAAACAAACGATGCTGGATCACCTACAGTAATTAACCAACGCCAGTCAGCTCCAGAAAGAACCATTGGATACCATTCTTCTCCGTCTTCTGTAGTCGGATTCTCTTCCAAAAATTCAACAATTGCATTTTCATAATCTTCAAGTGTCTTGATTTCTGGATAACCTAAATCTCTCAGCATTCCAGTTTGCAACATCATTGTTCCGCTTGTTTCTAAAACTTGGTTCTCAACACCAGCAGTACCTACATGATAGATACTCGGATCATCTAAACTGTTTCTTAAACGATCTAACTGATCACCATACATCGCCTTCAAATTGTCTCCGCGTTCTTCTATTAAATCGTCAAGAGCTAATACCCCTCCCGAATCAATCAGCTGATTAAGTCCACCCTTTCCAAAAATCAGATCCGGAAAGTCACCACTCCCGATCATTAAGGCTATTGCCTCCAAGTCATCTCCGCCTACAGGATAAGATATATCAAGTTGAACGCCTGTCCTTTCAGTAATTTCCTGGGCAACAGGATTATCAAATCCATCGCTTTGAGCTAAATCCGCATGGAACATAGTTAAAGTGATTGGTTCACTTGATCCATTTCCATTATCAGAAGTATTATTCCCACCGTCAGTTGTAGACTCTCCCTCGCCATTTCCACATGCTGATAGTATTAAAGCACTTGTCAATACAACTGAGCCTACTATTTTTTTGATAGTCATTCCGTCATTCCTCCAAATATATTATTTAGCTTTTTACTGCTCCTAAAGTTAAACCTGATACAAAATACTTTTGTAAAAATGGATACACTACCACAATCGGCAGAGTAACAATTATTGTTGCTGCCATTTTTATTGATTCCGGTGTTGTTCTGATAATAGATCCTTGTGTCTGATTGAGCTGTTGTACTTGTGAAGAGGTCATTGATTGAGCATTTCCCAAGATCTGCATAAGTTCGTACTGTAACGTAGTTAAATTTACGTTTGATCCCGCATAAAGGTAGGTGTCAAACCAGTTATTCCACTGTCCTACTGCTGTAAATAAGGCGACAGTTGCCAGCACAGGCATGCATAATGGCATAATTATTTTCAAAAAGATTGTTATATCATTTGCACCATCAATTCTAGCTGATTCTTCCAATGCATCTGGTAACCCATCAATGAACGAACGAATGACGATTACATTAAATGCATTAAGCAAGGCTGGAATAATATATACTGCAAAAGAATTCATTAAACCAACGTTTCTTATTACAAGATACGTAGGGACTAAGCCACCACTAACATACATCGTAAGAACTAATATAATTCCTAACGGTCTTCTGAATACATAATTTTTTCTGCTCAGAATATATGCGAGTACAGCACATGTAAATGTTGCGGTCAATGTACCAATAGCTGTTCTTAAAATTGAATTTCTAAACGCTATAACCCAATTGTTGTTCCCTGAAAAAATTTCTCTGTAGTTCATTAACGTAAATTCTCTAGGATAAATAGTTAATCCACCTCGGGCGGTATCTACTGCATTGTTTAATGATATAGCTAGTACATGTAGAAAAGGATATAAGGTAACAATTATAACTAAAAGCATTACTATTGCTATGAAGATATCTGTCTTTGTAGGTCGCTCACTCCATTTCTTTTTCTTTTTTGAATTAATTTGTTTGCCATGTTTCTCGATAATAGTCGTTTCCATTGTTAACTCCTTTCTTAGATTATAGATATATCACTAGTTTTCTTAGCAATAGTATTAAATGTAAAGATTAAAACAATTGAAATAACAGATTTAAAAATACCAATTGCTGTCCCAAACGAATACCTGAACATTCCAATTCCATAATCCAAGGCATATTTTTCAATAACGATGGCGGCATCTGCTACGATATTATTTCCTAATAACATTTGTCTCTCAAAGCCGATGTTTATAATGTTACCAATGCTCATGATCATTAATATAATGATAATTGGTTTAATTGAAGGAAGGGTGATGTGCCACATCTTCTGAAATCGATTAGCACCATCTACGTGAGCAGCCTCATACATTTCTTCGCTTATACTAGTCATTGCAGCGAGATAGATGATCGCATTCCATCCAGTTGATTTCCAGACCTCTGCTCCAGTAACTATACCCCAGAACATATCTGGTCTAGCCATAAAATTTATCGGTGAATCTGTAAGATTCAAAAACTGAAGGATATTGTTAACTACACCTGTATTGGACAACATGGTTGTCACTAAGTTAGCAACCACTACCCAAGATACAAAGTGAGGAAGGTATGAAACGGTCTGTGTAAACTTCTTGAATCGTGTAAATCTTAATTCGTTTAACAACAAGGCGAATGAGATGGCAGTCCCAGTACCGAAAATTAAACCTAAACCTCCCATTCCAATAGTATTTCTTAATGCTCTATAAAAAAGTGAATCATTGAACAGTGCTGTGAAATGCTGAAGACCGACCCAGTCTGAACCGAGAAAACCATTTTGGGGTCTATAGTCTTGAAAAGCAACAATCCACCCTAATAATGGTGTATAGGCAAATATTGCGAGCCAGACAACAAAAGGAATGGACATGATAATCAGCAGCTTTTGCTGTTTTATAATTTTCCATGTCAATTTTTTCTTCGGCATCTGTTTTTGTCTTGCTTTTATTTGACTTTGTTTTTCAACATCTATCACTTTTGCTGATTCCATAGTAATCACCTTTAACCTTTCTTTCGTTAAGTAAATATTAACTGATAACGCTTTCAATAAAAACATGACAAATCCGCTATCAGTATAGTAAAATCTGGACACTTGAAAAAATGTCCAGATTTTACTTAGTTATTCAAATCACTGAATGCTTCAATGAGATCGTACACTCTGTCGTTTGTCATAGTGAACTCTATGACCCCGTCATTCTCGACAATATACTTGTCTGTTCCCTCAATCGGATATAAATTAATTATTTTCTCCACTGTCTCTCCTTCATTGAGGTAATGATACTTTATAGTTGTGCTTTCACTTTCACTGCGTTTTTCTTTATCTTCAGGGCTCACTTCATCGTAATAAGATAATCTAGCTAAATACTGATAGGCTCGTCTCATAACATTTTCTTCAATCGGCTCATTATTGAAATAAAATGCATGATTTGTTGATACTTCTCCTTCTTCATTTAATGAGACTTCATGATCAGCTTCCAGGATGAAACGGTCTGTTCCATTATCCAGTTCTACTCTTTCAACTGCATCCAATGGAATCAGTGCAACAAAGTTATCAGCAATGTCCAGAAATTCAAACTGGTAGGCATCAATAATCTGAGATGGAACAAGATAATGCTGATTCTGACTCATAACTTTAACCAGTGTATAGCCTTCGTTATCAGGTTCTCCTATCTCCAGAGTTTCATTACTCTCGCTACCTCGTACTTCTATCGTTTTTGTTACCGATTCTATATTCTGTTCGGCCTCTTTTCCATGCAGCCGACTAAAGCTGTCGAGCATTTGTCCCATCCAATTAAACTCAACAGAAAAATCAGTATCATAAGGTCCGTGTAGATACCAGCCACTTATAAAAGGAAGCGTTTCGACCATTGTCATATTAGTGGTCTGATTCAAAGTGACTTCCTCCTCGCCTCTAAAAACTAGTTCGCTGATCGTATCCTGTCCCAACTCAACAGCTGGTTCCAGAAATAACTTATTAAATGGTGATATAGACTCAGGTAACTGCTCTACTTGAAACATTACATCATTTGCCTGAACAACTATCTCTTCTTCATTCCAGACTAGTAAATCTATAGTTTCCTGTTCATCTGCAATAGTAATAGAAAGATTTTCTGATGTTTCTATTTTCTTTTCGATCCTCTTCCCTTTTATTCCTCTGAGGTCTTCAATGAAATAAGCAATGGCTGTTTCATCTGTATGATCCAGCTCTTCTGAATACCAGCGGGCATTCTCTCGTAGTAATTCAATTGTATCTTCATCGGACACAATAGAAATTTCAGATGGCATAATTGATTGAGGCATTACAAATTGAACAGATTCTTCACTAGTAACCGTTTCGGTGTCGCTTTCTTCAGATGAATCCTGACAGGCTGTAAGGACAACCAAAGAAAATAGCAGTATGATTTTGAGATTAATTCTTTTAAACATTAAACTCCTCCCTTTCACGAGAAAATTCATGTTTTAGCTCTTCCAATATTCCTTCATTACTTCTCATGAAATAAAATGCGGTAACGGAGAAAATAAATAATACAGCGAATCTGAAAAACCCGAACATGATCATGCTGAATGCGAAAGCATAGCACAGATGCGAAAATGTAATTCGTTTATATCTGAAAGTAAGATAGACTGAAAATATGACCAGATGTTTTAAGGATACTTCAAAGCGTGAAAGCAGGGAAAATGCATAGATTGCGGATAGAATGAATACTGTATACAGGATTATACTAATGACCGTTAAAACCAGCCAACCTCTTTGTAAAACAAAAAGAATATCGACTATCAAGATAACACTGACGACTAAAAACAGTCCCCAGTATTGCGTGCTTTGTCTGAAATTCACTTTATACGAGTTGAAAAAGTCTTTAAAAGGCGAAATTGTTTTATCCCTGTTCAATTTTCCCATAGTATAAAATAGACTGGTAATACTCGCACCTGCCGGTATAAGTGATGCTGCGAAAATAATAATATTGCTTATACTTAAAGGAATTGACCACACAGTCAAGAAAAATAACGTGTTACAAAGTAAGAACAAAGCATTCAGACTAAAAAAGTAATAAATATATTGTGTAATTTTATAAAATAATGTTTCAGTAGATTGCTTTATTTTCATGATTAATCACCCTCTTCCTGCTTTTTCTGATATTCCTTAGGACTTATATTAAATTTACTCTTAAATTTTTTATGAAAATAATCGTAATTCGAGTACCCAACCTTTTTAGCAATTTCATAAATATAGTGATTGCTATCTTTTAACAGCTCTTTAGCTTTATTTAATCTGAGATCGTCAAGATACATATGGTAACTCGTCCCTGTATCAGACTTGAATTTTTTACCTAAATACGATTGACTGTAATTAAACTCTTGGGCTAGTTCCTTCAAACTTAGATTTTTATGGTAATTTCTTTCAGTATATCTTTTAATCTCGTCTACAATATCTTGTTTTTCATTTGTTTCGTAAAAGAACCGACCAAAGTCATAAAATACATATTTAAGAAAATGAGCTGTCTGTTGGATAGAACTTTCTTTCCAGATTACTGAAAGAAGCTTATCTTTCTCTATTTCTTTAATTGGTTTCTGCATACTCGCTTCCAGAAATGCCACACATTCCATAAAAATGATCGACCACTCTCTTTTCACGATCTGACTATCTTGTTTAGTTACCTGGAAATAATCTACGCAAAAATCTATTGTTTCCTCAATTTCTTCTTTCCGATTGTCTTTTATCGCAAGCTTAAGATTAATTATCAATTTGTCTAGCGTATGCACGGCATTATTTTTGTTCAGTACCTGTTGAGTCATTATGCCTTTATTAGGGTAGAAATAGCGCTGAGAATCTAGAAATTTAATTTCTTTATAGAGGTCGGGAACATGCTCAATAGTTCGTTCTACTGAACTGATTGTCACATTCAACTGATTTTCTGAATTGATTTGAGCAATTAAATCATCCAATGTAATATCAGAATTTGCGGCTACTAGTATAAATACACTATCTCCGTAAGTGTAGATATAGTGCCTCTCATTTAGTACAGTGTTGCACGTTTCAACGATCATTTTAGTATTGATTTTTCTACCATTGTCTGATAGTTTGATTAATTTAAATATAGAGTATGGTCTCAACTTCTCAACTTCTTCTGTCTTTTCACCATGGATGACATAGGAATAAATCTGCTGATTTTCAATATAGCTCTGAACATAACGTTTAGTTTTTTCATCCTTTAACTCTTCTGCCAGCTGCTGCTTTACTTTAAATAAGACACCCATAAGTTCTTCTTCATCAATTGGCTTTAATAAATACTGAACAGCTCCATATGTTATGGCATCTTGTGCAAATTTAAAATCTGAATAACCAGACAAAATAATAAATTTAGTTTGGCAGTTTGATTCCTGAGCCTGCTTGACCATTTGAAGTCCATCTAATCCTGGCATTTTAATATCTGTTATCACAAGATCTGGCATTTTCTCAGTGATAAGAGCCAGGCCTTCCAGTCCGTTTTCAGCTGAATCAATTATCTCAAATCCTTCTTTTTTCCAATCGATCAAATATTCGATACCTTCTCTCACTATAGGTTCGTCATCGACTATGATCACTGAGTACATCTATTCTCACCTTCTTTACCTTTATTTACTTGAGGAATCACAATCGTAACATGTGTCCCTTCGCCTTCTTTGCTGTCGATATATAATCCGTACTGATCCCCGTAAAAATGTCTGATTCTCTTCTGCACATTATTAATACCTATATGAGAACTTTCTTCTTCAGAAGAAAGAACATGTCTGATTTCAGCTAATTTGTCCCTTGAAATACCTACACCATTGTCTTTAACTGATATTTCCAAGTTATTCTGATTTTCTATAATATTTATATCAATATATCCCTTACCTACTTTTGGTTCTATTCCATGGATAAAGGAGTTTTCGACTATCGGTTGTATAATAAGAGGGATAATGACTAAGTCCGCACTTGCAGTATTAGTTATAGAATAATCAATCTGCTCTCCGAAACGCAGCTTTTGTATATGAAGATACATCTCTGTAAAGTTAAGTTCTTCTTCTAGAGATGTTTCTTTTTCTGTTGTCTCCAGAGACTTTCTCATCAGCTTACTTAATATTTTGATGATTTCAGCAACTTCCCGATCTTTATTTCTCAAAGCCTTCATTCTGATCATTTCCAGTGTATTATACAAAAAATGAGGATTGATTTGACTGGCAAGCATTTTGAATTGTGTATCTTTGAGTTGCAACTGCCAGTTCTTTTCTTTTACTGCATGCTCATAGTTTATTGCCATCAAGCTTTCAATACTGCTGGAAGTATCAACTAAGTGATTATATACATCTGACAATTCATCATTACCCTTAATGGATCGATCGATTGAAAATTCTCCATTGGCAACTTTTGACATGGCTTTTTTCAATTTCATTATTCTGTTATTAAATGTTCTGATAAATATAACCAGCATTAAAATACTTATAGCTAAGACACTGCTGATAATAACGTAAGCTACTCTCAGATCTCTGCTTACATCCTCCAAGATACTGTCCGTTGGAACAACACCTATGACCTGCATTGTGGAATTTAAGGTTTTGGGAATAACCACATCTCTTATATTTAGAGTGAAGTCTGTGTTAAAACGATCCGAATCGACTATCCCGTAATTCCCTTCTTCAGTTCTTACCGTCTCAAGAACGGGCCTGTACTGGCTATAGGCCTCATTTATATCACTGTATTGAGGGTAACTATAAAGAGGGGTCTGATTGTCCAGTGTTATGAACACACTACTGGCTGAATCATTCAATATACTGTTAATGACCTCCTGGTTAACTGCGATAGCAAGAACCCCAATGAAATTGTAATTACTGTAGACTGAACGTACTAAATTTAAGTGAGTCGTTTGAGTAATATGGTCAGTAATCACTTCCCAAGCGATTCTTCCGTTACGGCTTACACTCTCCTGATACCATTCTTGCTCCTGAATGCTATCATTTGCATGGTAGATACCTGTCGTACTTGTCAGAGTCGGATTATCCACAAAAAATCTAACATGTTCGATTTCATCATAATATCTTAAATAGTCCTCAATCATCTGGTACTGCGCATAAGCCTGATATACATCGAAAGGATCATCATATACTGTAGTAACTAAAGAAGCTAAATCTTCATCCTGATAGATCCAGTCGGATACTCTTGTTATCGATGTAAGCGTAGTCACGTAATCTGATCGGATTCGTTCATTATTATTCTCAATTTCTTCCAGTTTATTCGAAATAAGATTATTCCTGATACTCATAGTCAGGTATATTCCGACCAAGGCTATAGGTATGATTAGTATTACAAAGTAAGATCCCAGCAATTTTTGCCTGATGGATATATAAGGATTATTTTTCATCTTTTTCTTCAATCAGCTCAGCCCCTGATATGTCTCTAGCTAAAAATGCTAACGGATTTATTCGCCTTTACATTTACTTCTATCATACTTGTTTTTAATTCTTTCGATTCAAATCCTTTTGGCAATTGAATAACTAGAGTCTGTGTAATTTTTGATATTAAGTTTAATATAAACGTACGCTTATTAATATCCCAGGTAAAACTTTCGATAGTAATAGTATTTGGTAATTTCACTCCTTTTATTGTTCCTTTTTCCAGCCAGGAAGGCACTGCTTTAAATAAACTCACAACTCCCGGCTTCTCTACATAAATCAATGCGTCATGGATAATCTTAGGAAATGAGCCATTGGCATCTACATTGAACACATTCTGGTGATTGTAATGACTTGTAGCTAACGAAGGGAAAAATGACTGGTTTCTAACTAATTCTCCTATTGCACTTTCCACATCTCTTGAGCGCTCCATCGCAATGGCACACATAGCTGTGTGCATTCTTCCATGAGAAGATGAAGTGTCCCCGTCTTCATTTAACAACCATGCTTCAAGTCTCTTATCAAATGCTTTATTTGCAGCTTTCCATAAATCAGGTTTGTCTGGGGTAATTTCTTTAGTCTGAAATACCGGATACAAGTTTGAGAAATGCCGATGGTTAGGATTCTCTACAGCCGATTCATCAATCCACTCTTTTAACACACCCTTTTCATCAACCATATAAGCAGGAAGGCTATTTTCAAGTTCCTCATATTTTTCAGGTATACCCATATTTAAAACAATACACGCTTGTTTTAAATAGCTAATAACTGCTTTTACAATGGCTATATCCATCGTGGAATTATCTCCCATACCGTTTTCTGCTGAATAACTGGGTCTGAATTTGGCTACGCCGTTTTCATATTCTATAAAATCTTCATAGAACAGCAAGGTCTCTTCATAAAATGGTAAAGCTGTTTGTTCAAGAAATCGTTTGTCCAAGGTATAGTCATAATATTCTTTGTAGAAATAGGCTAACCAACCTGCACCTGCAGTCCAAAATATAAGCGGCCACTCTCTATTCCAATGAACATGTAAAGCGCGCGTACTGGCATGCACTGGAACTAAGAACCCTCGACAACCATAATAGTTATGAGCATTCATTCTGAAATCATCTTCATATGTTTTTAATGTTTCAAATATCCCGGAAAAATTCTCGAACAACCCGAGACTGGCCAGAGAAGCAATTGCTAACTGTACATTTGTATCGAAAGTAAAATCTCCACTCCATGGTGGGTTGAAATCTCCGCTCCATATCCCCTGCAAATTAGGCAAAGCGGGTCCAGTCATGGATTGAATAAAGTAGCGACTCGCATCATACAGCTTTTCAAATATTATTACAGGAATACTTTTTTTCGACTCTAACAAATCAAGCAATTCTTCAAGACTTTTAGGTCTGTCTTTTTCATGACACAGATTCAGAGATACCTGATTATACTGGCTACTATGTGCTCTGATATGTTCTTTTTTTACCGTTTCAAAGTTGTTCATATCAAAAGACTTTTCGGAGTTGACACCAACTCTCATTGTTAATTTTGTGGCATCCTCAACAGCTATTCCATTATCTTTGAGTATGATCTTGCCATCAGTATCCCATTCTGTGACTATTTTATAATTACTCCCATCCATGTATGTGTTTACAACCTCGATTCTGTTGTTCTCAGTTAAAAAGATTTTTTGAGAAAGGTCGGGGTGGTCATATTCTTTAAATGAGAAGAATACTGAAAACAAGCCGTCGCAACGGAGTTCAAAGAATAAAGCATTTTCCACTTTTGATGCGAATAATTTTTTACTGAATTCTTGTCCGCTTCCCGTAGAAAAGCACTCACGGATCAAACCTGTTTCATAGTCAAGTGTCCTTATGTAATTTAGTGTTTGACTGGAAATAGAAGGATTGATTACAAATTCAATTTCCCCTCCTGGATGGAATACATCACTCATTGTAAGTCCTTTATACCCTTTTTTGAGTGCCTCTTTTTCAAAAAAATCGATCCCTTTCTGATAGCCCTGTTCTTCTACGGTATCTCTTAACTCGGTAAGGCGATTAGAAATATCGGGTATACTATCCATTCGATTAGATTTCAAATAGAGTGAATGGTGATTGACTATTAAGCTAAATTCTGTACTTTTTCCGTACATAATCCCTCCTGTTTCACCATTCCCTACAAAATATCCATCCTGCCATTTATCAGAATGGTTTGTACTCCAAACTCCTTTTTCAGGTTTTTCAAACATATCAAATCCTACTCTCTATATTGTAAACGCTTTATTTTTATCGCATTATAGCACAGTCTTTTTTTAGACAATACATGTTATTATAGACAGATTGCAGTAAAATCCAGCATTCCTATATATTGTACCAACAATCGCTTGTAACAATAAGCTTTTTTTATGAAAGAGATCTTCTGTTGGATTTTGAGTCTAGCTTCTGGAGGGCGGTTCAATACAAGTAGGTACTTTGAAGATCATTCTCAGCAAAAAAATCCGCCACTCATCAAAGAAGGGGCGGTTGTTTTTGCATATATCCTTTTTAAAGATGGACTAAATCCGATAAATCCAGGAATGGTTATTTCTTTTGAGCAAGTCTTCTGCTTTTTCTGGTCCTATTTCACCGGTCTTGTAATTTGGAAAGTCAGGTTTTGGCATGTCTTCCCATGCTTTTCGAATAGAATCAGTGATCCGCCATTGTTCCTTTACTTGTTCGAACGTGCCGATGTGTCTTTCACTATCTGTTAAGATATCCGATATAATATTCTCATATGCTTCCGGGAAATGAATCGTCTTCCAGGTTTCCTTATCCGGCCCTATAGCCGCAGCCAGGACCTCTTCATTTTCAGTCGGATGTTTCTGATGCACCACCATAGATATACCCAGTTGTGGTTCAATAGAAAAGGTCAGTCGCGGTTGTTCATCTACTGACATCTTTGATGACGTTTTTAACAGAATATCGACGGTCAGATGATTCTCCGCCAGCGATTTTCCTGTGCGCACATAAAACGGCACATCAGACCAGCGATCCGAATCAATTTCAAGCTCGATGGCTATATAGGTTTCCGTATGGCTCTCTTCTGGCACATCGTCTTCTTCGCGGTAGGTATCATATTGCCCACGAACAACCTTTTCTTTTACATCTTCCAACTTAAAGGAAGGAATAGATTTGAATAATTCCAATTTTTTCTCGTTTAATTCCTTATCGTCCATCTCTTCCGGCAAGTCCATGGCTACCACTGCTAAAATTTGCAGAATATGGTTCTGGAACATATCCAGTAATGCCCCATTTTCATCATAAAATGCCCCTCGACTGCCGATTGAAAAGTCTTCTGGCAGTGAAATCTGCACCTGCTCGATGTAGTCGCTGTTCCATATGGCCTCTAGAAATGGATTGGCCTGTCGTGTAACGAGTATATTCTGTAATGACTCAAAGCCCAAGAAGTGATCAACTAGGTATATCTCTTGAGGATCAAACGCCTTTTGAAGTAAATCGTAATACTCTTCTGCCGACTCAAGGCTTTCTCCAAAGGGTTTTTCAACCGCAACACGATGGCTCCCTTCATAATCCAAAATACCGGACTCTTTTAAATTTTTCGTCGTATCATCATACACACTAGGTGGGATTGAATAGTAATAGATATATGACGGATCGGCTTCACATTCGTTTGATGCTTTCTGTATGGTTTCCGATAGATTTTTGAAATCGTTCAGTTCCGTATTATCTGCAGCCTGATAGAAGAAGTGCTGGAAAAAGCTGTCATCAATGGTATCCTTGTCTACTACATTTTCCATCGCTTCTCGAACAAAGTCTCGGTATTCCTGATCTGACATTTCCGTACGCGACACACCGATCAAAGCAAACTGTTCAGAAAAATTACCTTCCTGGAACAACTGGTATAAGGCTGGAATAATCTCTGATTTCGCTAAATCACCTGTTCCACCAAATAGAACGATAACGCCCCCTACTTGCTTTTCTGTCATAATCACCCATTCCCTTCCTGATGTTGACAATTTTAGTCTGTTTTCATTTTAAGTAACTAGGGACTAATTAGCTAGTAATATACCCTTTACTGCATGCTATGGTCTTTATATAAAAATTTACAGAAGAGGATGTCATGATAAAAAACAATGAACAAAGGACGACCGTAAGTAAAAATGGAATCTAACGATAAGAAAACTGTTCGCCAAAAAAATACCCCCAGAAGTTAGATTTTGGGTCTAACTTCTGGGGAAAGGCTCTTTCTACAAGATGATCTTCAATTTTATTTTTTTCTCTTCATCCGCTTGTTCGGGTTAATAATGAAGGCGATGACCATGACGATCAGTGCTTCGGTCAGGACATAGGATGACCAGACGCCGTTCATGCCGAAGAAATAACTCAACACGATGGCTAACGGGATGATTAGAAGCCCACCTCTTAATAGCGAAAAGAGCAAGGCTCTGTTTGGCTGATCTGTAGCGCCAAAGTAACTTGTCAGAATCGTATTCATTCCCGCGAACACAAAGCCGATAAAATAAATCAGCAGACCACTTGTCGCCATTCGGGCAATATGTGCACTATTTTCACTATTGAAAACTGATATAATTTCTTCAGTAAAGGCCGCTGTCCCTCCATAAACACTTAGACTTAAGACCAATGTGGTCAGCAAGGACAAAACGAGAACGTGCTTCATCCCTTTCAGATCTTTCTGCCCGTAGCTTTCACTTAACAGCGGCTGGGCCCCTTGAGCGATGCCGGCGAATAAGGACAGGACTACGAACGAAATATTGGCAATAATGCCATATGCCGCCAGACCGTTATTCCCTTCCAGATTGAAAATAATCGTATTGAAAGAGAACATAACGACAGAAGCAGACAATTCATTAATAAAGGCAGATGCTCCCAAATAGGTTACATCTCTGATAAGCCAGCCTTCAATTTTCTGAAATGACAGCTTCAGTTGATTGCCCGGCGTGAAGAAATGGATGGATAGAATAATCAGACTGACAATGGGCGATACGCTTGTCGCCAGTGACGCTCCGAACATTCCAAGCTGCATCGGAAAAATGAAGATATAGTCAAGAACGACATTCAGCACGCTTCCGATGACCATGCCATACATAGCCAGAGAAGGATCGCCATCGTTTCTGACAAAGGCCAGCAGCATATTGTTGAGTACAAAAAACGGGGCGAATGTCAGGATCGTCCTTAGGTAGACGGCTGTCATTTCAAATGTTTCAGCATCTGCCCCGAGAGCACGTGCCATCGGTGAAGCTCCGAAGAGCCCAATCATCATAAATAAGATCCCCATACCTACTGCAAACAGGAAAGTCTGCGAGTAGACGCGCTTGGCCTCATCCAGCTTATTCTGCGATAAAAGAATCTTGTATCGGGTCGCTCCGCCCAAACCCAGCATCAGTCCAAAGCCGTGAATGATTCCGAACGCCGGAATACTCAAGTTCAGCGCCGCAATGCCAGTAGGTCCCAGTGCCTGAGCAATGAATAAGGTATCTGCCAGTATATAAAAAGAGATGCCCAGCATACCGAGCATGTTCAGACTGACGTATTTAAAAAACAACTTGAAATTATTCTGCATAATTATCCTCCGACTGAAAAATGAGTCTTCAACTAGCTTACTCGGCTTTGGATATAAAGTCAATTTACTTTATACCTATCTAAAATAAAGAGTGTCCTTAATACTTCCAAAGGACACTCTCTATATAAAATGATGTGTTTTCAATACACGTTTTCTTAACATAAGTTTAGATGAATATAAGGAAACGGTCGGTCCAGATCTGTTCGTAAAAGTCAGCGATTTCGTCAGGGGTCATCCATTCTGAGTCCCATGAACTGTGCAGTTTCTTTTTCATATAGACAGCATAGCCTGAACCATGAGCAAATTTCACAGTCGAATCGATACAGTAGTGCGTTTCTGCTCCACACACTTCAATGGACTGGACGTCCAGCTGATCCAGGATGGATTTAAGCTCGGTCTGGTAGAATGCATTCGGATGTGTCTTTTCTATATAATGATACGCGTGCGTCGTATCCAGTTCAGGAATCACCTTCCACTTGTCGCTCCCTTTGACCAGATAATCATCATCGTGCTGGACGAAAATGACAGGTTTTGATGCGTCCTCGTAAGCAGCGATCCGATCATTTATTCCGGAAGTCAGCTGATCAAACCGGCTGATCGTCTGATCCTCATAGTGACAGACCCCATTTTGCATATCGATAACTAGCAGGACATCTGCAGTTTCCATTGCTTTATCTCCCCTCTTGAAACAATAAGCCCTACGGTTAATCAACGTCGCTCATTTGCCCAAAGTACACCGCCTTTTAGAGAATAAGAAAAGTCATAGTCCTGCACTCGCTTCTTCTTTTTTGACCGGTTTCAGAAAAGACGAAAACAGTCTTCACATCGAAAATACCATCGTGACTTTTCCCGGTATCGTCAGTTCATGATTTTTCTGACCAATCACTGTCTGTGAGGGTCATCCGCCTGGTTGACTAGATCGGCTACATTCTCATCCAATTCGATCGTCCCGCATGGATAATTGAGCAGGGTGCCTTGTCAGGCTTTAGTATGAAGATAAACCAGCAGCGCCTGAAGATCCTCAATCTGTTCCTGCAGGCTTTCTCCGATTGTCGTATCTCTGATCAGCTTTCTTTCTCTCTTTCCATCGATGACCTGCTTCAACTGCGTATCATCTCTCAAATCTTCGAACAGCTTCTCAACGGATTCAAAGGTCTGATGGGTAACGAGCTGAAAGCCATATGAATTATTGATCAGTGAGTAGCCGGCAATTCCCGTAGCTTCCTGATAAGCTGCACTCATTCCGCCATCAATGACGATCAGCTTCCCGTCAGCTTTCACAGGCAGTTCGCCTTTCTTGACCTTCACAGGTGTATGTCCGTTGATGATGGTGGAGCGTTCATGACTTAAGCCGAATGATTTCAGGATGTGACTCATGACGGCTTTGTTGTCTCTCAACTGAAAATACGGGTTCCGATTTTCTTTATGGGTATCCGAGTCCTTTATATAATACCGCTCGAATGTAGTCATCCGGTCCCTTCCGAAAAGGGGAGACTTCTTACCGCACCAGGCGTACCAGAGTAAATCCGTCGCGTAGTCATCAGTTATCGATCGGTCTGCGGCTGATTTTCTTGCGTATGTGTCGAAGGCATCAAGCATCTGACGCCCGGACAACTCCTCTCCTTCAAATGAAAAACTGTCCAGTTCTCCATCCTCCGTAAGTGGCAGGCAGCCATGATAAAGCAGGTGATCATTGTAAATTAGATACATACTGCCTTTATCCAGCAGAAAATCAGTGTATCGGTTCAGTTTTTCTGAGTGCTGAAAACTCTCCATCAGCGTCTGTACACTATACTTTTCTTCATCGCATAACTGATACGGATCGTCTGGATCGAACTGATCATACGGAAAATCAGAGAGGTCATAGACTTGTCCGTCAATCGTTATCGTTCCGTTTTCTCTATCGATCTCATTCAGAAGAAGCCTGTCGGCCATATCATAAGACGGTCGGCGTTGAATGATCTGTCCTTCCAGTTTAAATTGAATGACAGCCAGCGCTTCGTGAACTTTCGTCAGCAGCTCTCTGCTTTCTTCCCGGAAAACATGTTCCGAAGGGCCTTCCTTGGGCCGAAACGCGTCTTTGCTTTCATAGTGGCTGTCCGCAAACAGGAAAAGCGGCCTTAGATTCAGACCATATGCTTTTTCAAGTTCGAACAAGTAGCCGTACCGTGCAGCAATTCGAAGCAGTGTGATGAGATTGGCCTTCGATCCGAACATGGCCCCCATCCACAAGATGTCGTGATTGCCCCACTGCACATCAACAGAGTGATGCGCCATCAGTCGGTCCATAACCAACTGTTCTCCACAGTCCCGATCAAACAAATCACCGACGAGATGAAGATGATCAATGACCAGCCGCTGAATGACCTGACACAATGCAGCAATGAAGGGTTCAGCCTGATTCAGACTGATCAGTCGGCTCAAAATATTGTTATAGTAGACATCTTTTTCTCCTTGAGAGAGATCAGTGTACAGAAGTTCTTCTATTATATAGGTGTATTCTTCCGGAAGTGCTTTTCTCAACTTGGACCGGGTATATTTTACTGCACAGAACTGCATGAATGTAATTAAATCTCTTATCGTCTGCTTATACCAGTCCTTATCCTTTTCAAAAATCCCTTCATCATCATCAAGCGCCTGTTCAGGATAGCTGATCAGCAGATTGAAGCGGTCCATCCGTTCAGCATCCCAGCTGTCACTAAAGCAGTTGCCGATTTTCTCACGAACATTTCCAGCCCCCGTTCGCAGAATATGATCGAACGCCAAGTCCGCCCCATGCACGTCAGATAGATAAAGTTCCGTTCCTTTAGGCAGACTCTGGATCGCCTCCAGATTGATCAGTTCCGTATAGATTTCACTCGATGTTTTAAAACTGTCCTTGAGCAGTTCATAGTATTTTTCCTCTTTCATAGCTTTCCCGCCTTTTTCACACGAATTAGTCTTCCTCTTTTCCATCATACACCATGACAACCAGAATCGCTTAACTGTTGCTGTATATATATGAGCATTCCGAAAATCTTCTGCTACCAGCTTTTGCATGATAAAATATACCATATATTATAACAAAAGTTCCGACTGAGACAGTAAGCTGTTCAGTCGGAACCCTCTATTAAGTATTATGACCGTTTATCTAGCCAGCCAACCCCCATCAACAGCTAGAACATGCCCATTGATATAGTCTGATGCAGAACTACCTAAAAACACTACTGTACCCATTAATTCTGCTGGATGCCCCCAGCGTGCTGCAGGAATGCGATCAAGGATTTCCTTGTTCCGTTTCTCATCTGCACGAATAGGTGCTGTATTTGCTGAGATAAAGTAACCCGGGGCTATTGCATTGACTTGCATCACTTAGTAAATATCTCGTCTATGCCCCACTTCTAAAATGAGTATAGTTACTGTATGATCGTCAATATCTGAAATGAGCCGATAATCGCCTATCCGATACCGCCATTTCCCTTTATGATTAGCTGTTAAAGCTTTCCCGTGAATGCGGGGGTCATGAGTCCCGACTAAATTTTTCTTTATCCAAGCCATAATGAGTCTTTTTTGTTGAGGATCCATTTTTTTTAAAGACTTTTGAGCATTTCGTTCAAACCTCACTTCATAACGTCTCATGCTTCGATATCCAATTCGTTCATCATATCCTCAAAAGAAATGGATTGATCCTCTTTTAAATGTTCTGCCATTGCTTTGTCATACAATTCTATATCAATCTCATCTTCTATCTTTTCTAACACGGACTCGCGAAATAAAGAAGATACACTGATATTTTTAGCTTTAGCGTATTCTCTAATTAAAGCTTCTTCTTTGTCATTCATACGCAAAGATATAGTCATCAAATTCACTCTCCATTCAGTCATACGTTGTATTACATTGTAACACAACGGTATTTCGAATTCTATAAAATACTTCAATCACTCGCTTTCTTTCTCAACCTAAATATACTTAGAGACTGCATACAAAAACACCGATCCCTCACTGTGTCTGGATAGACGTCATGAGAGACCGGCGCTTTATTTGAAAATTACTATATTTATCCGTTGACGAGACGTTCACGCAGTTTGTTTGAGAAAATCTCGACAGCCAGGATCAGAACAACCAGTCCAATCAGAATCGACCCGACTTCGCTCCATCTGTAGGCACGCATGGCAAAAATTAGAGGTGCCCCTATTCCACCGGCTCCTACCAGACCTAAAATGGTTGCATCACGCAGGTTCATGTCGTAACGGTAGATCGTTACAGACAGGAAGCTTGAGAACAGCTGAGGCAGAATGCCATAACGTACTTTCTGATAAGTGGTACATCCCATAGAAGTCATAGCTTCAAGAACACCTCTGTCCAGGTTTTCAATGACATCCACGTATAAACGGGAAATCATACCGATCGATGTGAGAGACATCGTCAGCACACCTGCATAAGGACCAGGGCCAGTTACACGGATGAACATCAACCCGTATACAAGTGAAGGAATGGTCCGGATAAAGATAACGACCAGACGAGTCACAAAGGCTACAGGTCTGGAAACGATACTTGGAGACATCAAGAATGAGATCGGGATCGCCAGAAAGGACCCGAATACTGTTCCTAAAAAGGCGATGGCGATCGTTTCAAACAAGAGCCCTGGGACGCCTCCACCTGATGTGAAGTCAAACAGGAATTCCAGGTCCGGTGAAAACAGCCCGCTGAAAATGTTTGTTGCGATCTGTGTCCCGCGCTGATCGAAACCAGTGATATTGACTCCCATGAATGACCAGATGATAAGAGCAGTCAGGATGATTGCAATAGTTGATAAATAAACTTTACGATTTGGTGCTTTTTCAAGTTGCTGTGCAACAGCTTTATTCATTTTTTCTCTGCTCCTTTATTAAGTCAGTTTCATTCGGAAGTATTCACTGATGCGTTCAATCACGAAGACAACCAGCATCAATATCAGAAGGACCATTCCCACGCTCGGGTAGTCTCTCCAGCCCAGACGCTCGTCCAGCAGGAGACCGACTCCTCCGGCTCCAACATAACCCAGAATGGCTGCGTATCTTATATTTCCTTCAAAGGCATATAATGACACCGACAAGTATGTCGGAAGAACATCCGGTACGATAGCATAGCGGAAGGCTTCCACTTTTGAAAGACCCATGGATTCATGCGCTTCAAATGCCCCCATATCGACATTTTCAATATGCTCATACATCAGTTTACCAATATAAGACAAGGTAAACAGGAAAATCGCCACCGTTCCGGCCATAGTTCCCAGTCCAAAGATGAACGTGGCAATCAGTGCTGAAATCAGTGTGGGCAGCGTTCTTAAAATACTAAGGAACAGTTTGAAAAAGCCGTTTAACCATCGGTTCCTTATAATGTTACTGGACGACAGCAAAGCAAACGGAATAGCCAGCAAGGCTCCGGCAATGGATCCCAGTAGTGACATCTGAATCGTATCGAAAAGCGGCCCCCAGACGTTGTTCATAAAATTAAAGTTTGGCGGGAACATATCAGTTAAGATAACAATGAACTGATACCCTCGTGTTCTTATCATCGACAGGTCCACACCTGTGACTTCCCATGACACGACCGTCACGATCAGAACGATCAGAAGAATAAGAGGAGCTCGGGAAGCACGCTGTTTCACTTCTTTTCCATTCGACAAAGTAAATGTCTTAGGTTTGAAAATCTTATCATATACCGTTTCTCTCATGCTCGTCCCTCCTAGACCTCTGCTTCTTCCGGATCATCCATTTTAGGAACATTGTCGGCACTGCCGTAGATCTGGTCCAGTACATCCTGAGAAACATCTTCGGATTTTCCGTCGTAGACCACTTCTCCCTGACGGATACCGATTACGCGATCGGCATACTCCAGAGCTAATTCGACGTGGTGGATGTTGATCAGGATGGACATGTTTGTTTCCTGATTGATGCGTTTGAAGTCGTCCATGACCACTTTAGCTGTGACTGGGTCAAGGGAAGCAACCGGTTCATCCGCTAAGATGATATCCGGGTTCTGAGCAATCGTACGGGCTAATGCCACACGCTGCTGCTGCCCACCAGAGAGCTGATCGACACGATTATAAGCTTTGTCCAGAATTCCAACTTTATCCAGAGCTTCAAGTGCTTCTACTTTTTTCTCCTTAGGAAACAGACCAACGAACTTTCTCCACCAGGACAGTTCAGGTACAGATGAAATCAATACATTATTGATTACTGATGTACGTGTCACTAAGTTGAACGACTGGAAGATCATTCCAATCTTACGACGGAAAGAACGGATCTGCTTTCCACTCAGTTTTCCGACATTTACATCATTAACGGTCAATGTCCCCTCATTAATTTCATGCATACGGTTGATGCAGCGGATAAGTGTTGATTTTCCAGCACCCGACAATCCGATGATCGCAACGAATTCTCCCTGATCAATGGTCAGATTTACATTTTTTAAAGCAGTGACCCCATTCGGGTATGTCTTGTTTACATCTTTAAATTCTATCATTTTGGCCTATTTCCTCTCTGGAGATAATCAAAAAGAAAGCCAGGAGAGGGCGCTCCCAGCTTAATTTTTCATTTAGTTTAGTCGTAAATTCATAAATTATTCAGACATGTCGCGTAGAATCTGTTGTGCTTCTCTTTCTACGTCATAGTCTTCGCTTGTTGCAGGCTCATAACCTTCGTGTGAGTAGATCGCGATAACTTCGCGTCCTTCGTCTGTCTGTGCAATGTTGATGAATGACTGCTGTAGAGCTTCGATCAGATCGTCATCCATGATTTCTGAGAACTGGCTGACACTGATTGTATCGTTGTAGATTCCCGGTGTTACACCGACGACATCTGTATCTTCCCAAATATCGTTTTCAGCACCAAAGTCTTCTTCCCAGATATCAACATAGTCGCGACGTGCATCTGCGTAAGCAACGATCAGGTCGACCTGTTCAGCTGCCAGTCTTGCAAATGAGTTCGCATAAGAGTCAGCTTGAACGATCTGGCTCAGGTCTGTCAGAGACTGACCAAAGTTTTCCTGCAGCCAGATTGTTGGATAAATGTATCCGGCAGATGAAGATGAGTTCATAACGCTCCATGACGCTGAATCAACATCCTCCCAAGTCAGTTCTTCTCCGCTGTTAATTTTATCAGCTAATTCTCTACCTTTTTCAGATGGACCGGCGATAAGGATAGAACGGTAGTATGTGACCTGTTCATCAGTACCTTCAGTCGGTTTGTTTTCATTCCATTCAGCTGGGTTATCTGAATCATTGTTCAGACCAGCACGTGTTGAAGTCAGAATAACTTCTGCAGAATCATCATACAGGACGTATGTTCCACCTGGAAGGAAGCCCACATCAAGTGTACCGGCAGACATTGCTTCTCCAACCGCTTCATAGTTTGTTCCTACAGTAATTTCAACTTCGCCGACATCGTAACCATGTTCAGCCAGCTCAGCAATCAGGAGATCTTCTAATGGTTCAGTTGCAACATAAATCTCGTCAGGGTCACGTGAAGGGACAAATCCAACTGAGATTTCATCGATTTCGATCATATCTTCGCCTGCAGCGCCATTTTCATCGGCTCCGTCAGTTTCTTCTGCTGTTTCATCAGCGCCTTCATCATCGTTCCCGCAGGCACCTAGTAACATAACTGAAGCTAGTGTAATACCTAAACCTTTTAACCATTTCTTAGACAAAATAATTCCTCCCAATTCTATGTTGCACATTTATGTGCTGTAAATATGTACGATTAACGCACTATTCGATATTAACATTCGGCAATTGAAAAGTCTATCACTTTTTTTAAGATTGTTATATCCGTTTATTTGCTAAAAAACGAACAATGTAGGTATAGCACCCCTCCTCGTTTGACTCTAATTCCAGTATACCGGGATAGATAGCCCATCTCCACCTTTTTTTTGTAAAAATTTTGTAAATGTGACTAAACTTTTACTCTTTTATTTTAAGTGAGATGGTATAAAATAGAATATAGTTAACAAATTGAGAAAGGAAGATTAATTTGATAAAAGAATTTCGCACATTTTTAATGCGTGGAAATGTGATTGAGCTGGCTGTCGGAATCGTTATGGGTGCTGCGTTTACAGCAATCGTGACTGCTTTGGTTGAACATGTGATCACACCCATCATTGCAGCAGTTACTGGTAATGCCAGCATCGACCAGCTCACCTTCCAGATCGGAACAGCACAAATTGGATACGGAGAATTTCTTCAAGCTGTCATTGATTTTGTACTTATCGCACTTGTACTATTTGTCATTATCAAAGTGATCAACAATCTGTCCCGCAAGCCGGAGGAAGCAGAAGAAGTTGAAGTCGAGGCACCGAGCGTAGAAAGCTACCTGGAAGAAATACGTGATCTGCTTGCAGAGAGAGTAGACCCGCCTCATTCTTCGCGTGATGATCGTCCTTTAGAATAAGGGTTCTTATAAAGAGTGGTATCCATAGACCAGCCGACTGCCTCAACAGCACCGGCTGGTCTTTAATTGTCTATTTCTATATGACTGGATGGAAACTCTATTCTACTGACATTACTCTAGTACAGGCGAGTTCAGACTTGTCATCATCCGAAAGCCAAAAAAGTTGCCCAGCATATCAGCTTGAGCAACTTCAGACTAAGTTCGACCTTATCTTTCCACTTATTTTATCGATGATCACAACGAACACGATGACAATGATCAGAATCACACCGACTTCTTCCCAATGCCTCTGCTGCTGTGAAAGAATCAGCGGAACCCCGATGCCTCCAGCTCCGACTAGTCCAAGTATCGTTGAAGCCCGGACATCTATTTCAAAACGGAACAGCGAGATTGACAAAAATTGCGGCAGGATCTGAGGGAGAATGCCATACCAGAACGCCTGCAGGTCATTGCCTCCGCTTGCTTTGATTGCTGCGATCGGCGCCTGATCGATCGACTCGATACTTTCCGAATACAGTTTGCCGATCATGCCAATCGAATTGACGCTGATAGCCAGTACACCTGCAAAGGACCCAGGACCGACGGCGGCCACAAAGAATACGCCGAACAGCAGCTCCGGTATCGAACGGATAGCATTTAAAAACAGTTTGCCTAGGTAACTGGCTCGGCCTCCACTGTTCCTTGCCGCTAGTATCGCAACCGGCAGGGCAAACAAGGAAGCAGCAATCCCTCCTGCATAGGCAATAGCAATCGTTTCGATCATCTGCCAGCCTCTCTCCACAAATGAAGGCCAATAGGTCGGGTCAATGAGAGGGACGACAAATAACCTGTAAAGAATCGTTCCTGGAGAAGACTGCGAGGATGCAATGGAAAAATCCTGTGACCAGAGACTGAACGCGTATAAAAAAGTCAGACTCATCACTACGAGATAGATCATTGTTTTCTGTTTTAACGTACGTTGAGACCGAAGAGAAATTCTGTCCTTGTTTTTCACGCGAGTCTGCTCCTTACTGTCTGGCTGATATAATCAATCACACTGATGGCAAGAAATAATACGAATATGATGAGCCCTAAACGGTCATACCTGAACAAGCTCATCTGTCGTCTGATCAGCTGACCGATTCCCCCTGCGCCTACAAAGCCCAGTACAACGGAGGCTTTTAAATTGATTTCAAGCACATACAATATATGTGACAGATAAATTGGGGTGATCTGTGGCAAAACGCCATACCGGATAACCTGAGGGGTGTTCCCACCCATTGCCTTGATGGCCTGGATCGGCCGTTCATCAATTGATTCGACCGATTCACTGGTCAGCTTAATTAGGATTGCTGCCGAGTAAATCATGAGTGCCAGAATACCGGATACCGACCCTAAACCTACAACGGCTACCATGAGTACGACCATTATAATGTTCGGGATCGACCGGACGATGGTCAGGACAACTCGCATCCCTCCGTAGGATAACGGGTGTCTGTTCAATGTCGATGAGGAAAAAAAGAGCAGCGGAAAAGCCAGGACTGCAGCCAGTGTTGTGCTGATCAAGGCAATATTGAACGTTTCGATCAGCTGATTCACTACCGTTGGAAAGTAGCCGAAGTCAGGCGGGAAAAAGTCCTCTATCAGCATGCGGAAGAATATCGGGAATGCCGACAGCATACGGGCCAGTGAAGCATTCGTCTGACGGATCGCAAGATAATAGAGCACGAGAACGCCCGCACTCACACCAATCAGTTTGATGTAGAATGACGGCTTGAATAGCCTGACTTTACTGGAAGAGGTCTTTTTTCGTTTCACGAGGCATCCCCTCTTTTCTCATCCTCACGAATCGGACGGCCGTATATCTCTTCAAATGTCTGTTCAGTGACTTCATCGATGTGGCCGTCAAACACCACTTCACCATCCCGCATCCCGATGATCCGGTCGGCATACTCCATTGCCAGATCGATAAAGTGCAGATTGACCAATGTTGTCAGCCCGTCTTCTTTACTGACGCGCTTAAGGTCTCTCATGACCTGATGAGATGTTGGAGGGTCGAGTGACGCAACAGGTTCGTCTGCCAGAATGACTTTAGGCTGCTGAGTCAGGACACGTGCAATACTGACCCTCTGCTGCTGCCCTCCACTGAGCTGGTCGGCTCGGACATACGCCTTCTCATCGATACCGATTCGTTTGAGATTGTTCATTGCGAGCTGGAGGTCTGCTTGAGGAAACCGCCCGATCAGACTGTTGAAGGTCGATGTATGACCCAGCCGACCGACCATCACATTTCTCAGGACAGACATGCGTTTGACGAGATTGTAATCCTGAAAAATGATACCAATCTGTGTACGCAAGGCACGCAGCTTCGACTCTTTTAATTTGGAAATAGTCTGACCGTCGACGATCACTTCGCCTTCAGTCGGCACGACCATCCGGTTGATGCAGGTCATTAAAGTAGACTTACCGGCACCGGACATTCCTACGATGACAACGAACTCGCCCTTATTTATTTTTATATTCACATTTTTTAATGCTTCGACCCCATTTGAATATCTTAATGAGACATTTTTGAATTCGATCACGCAGCTGCCCTCTTTTCATGAACTTCGATCTGTCTATTTTATCTTACTATTCAGTATACTATTTTTTCCACTCTATTTCGATTGTCTCTCATTGTCAAGCTTCAGAATAATCTCATGCTCAGACAGGCAGCAATCTAAATAAATTTTCTCTCATTTTGTAATCGCTTGCATATTTTTGTTTGAGAATAGGGTATAATAAACGAGGAGAGTAAAGGACCTTCTATAGATAAGCAGCGAGGCCCTTTCTGACTGACTTTACTTATTCTGATGGATAACCGGTTTACTAAGGACGGGTTATTGAAGAAAGATTGAAGCCCCCAGGTTTTGATCTTTCTTTTTATTTTCCTCTTGTAAAACCATTTGTATGTAACCTCAGAGCCTTATATAATAGGTTAGAATACATACCTCTGCGAAGGAGTTCTTTTTTATGTTTTTTGGAGTAATCATCAATACATTAGCTATATTCATCGGTGGAACAATCGGCTTGTTTGTCAACAAAGGGATTCCTCTAAGAATTGAGAAAGCCTTGATGCGTGCGTTGGCTCTCAGTGCTATATACATCGGCATCACAGGGATGATGTCCGGAGAAAACACCATTTATATCATTCTATCTCTAGTCATTGGAGCAGCAGTCGGCGAAGTCATTGATCTAGATGATAAAATCCATCAGCTCGGGACATCTCTGGAATACCGTTTTCCGTCGAAAAATGGTTCATTATCTATTTCCAAAGGTTTTGTCATGTCGAGTCTGATCATGGCTGTCGGCGCTATGTCGATTGTTGGCCCTCTAGAAAGTGGCTTGACGGAAAATCATACAATCCTACTGACAAAAGCTCTGATGGACGGCATTACCAGTATCATTCTCGCTTCGAGTCTGGGTATTGGCGTCATTTTTTCCGGCGTCCTTGTCTTCTTATATCAAGGGGCCATCACATTATTCGCCAGTGCATTAGATATCATCCTTACTGATGCGATGATCAACGACATCAATGCCGTTGGATCGATTCTCATTCTGGCACTTGGTCTGAATATTCTCGAAGTGACCAAGCTGAAAGTCATGAATTTCGTACCAGCCATTGCGATTCCGCTTCTTTTCTTCTTGTTTTACTAAACGAAAAATCTGCCGGC
Source organism: Alkalibacterium pelagium (assembly GCF_900109325.1). Lineage (GTDB taxonomy): Bacteria > Bacillota > Bacilli > Lactobacillales > Carnobacteriaceae_A > Alkalibacterium > Alkalibacterium pelagium. Next base: position 88,663 of record NZ_FNZU01000004.1, on the reverse strand, counting down.
ATCTGCAGCCTCTTGTAATAGAGTCACGCATACCGACAGATTTTTTTATTCCACTTATTCCTCGATTAAGTCCTCAAACTGACTGTATACATCCCGGACAACATCATAATCTTCCGATTCAGCTGGAGCGAACCCTTCCCAGTTATAGACATCTGCCAGGACTTCCAGCATATCAGGGTCATCATTCATATTCAGAAATGCATTTTCGATTCTCTCTTTTAGGTCTTCAGACAGGTCACTTCGAACTGACAATGTGGCGTTGGGTATTTCTTCTGTGGTTCCAATGACTCTGATCTGTTCGAAAATGTCCGGAATCTCATCTTCAAGGCGTACACGGGCATCTTCAAAAGTCGTTGCGAAATCTGCCTGACCATCAAGAACTGAAAGTAATGCCGTATCGTGCGCGCCGACATCGATTTGAGTAAAGTGAGTATCCAGATCGTCTACGCCAAGATCCATCATCTGCTGGGCCGGGAACAGATATCCTGATGTTGATGTATAATCGGTAAATGCCCAGACAAGCCCTTCAGATTCGATCAGATCGTCAATTGAATCAATATCTGAGTCAGCCGCAACATTATATTGAGCAACATAAGAGTCAGATCCATCACGAATGGCCTTCAGAAGCACTTCTGCATTCGCTCTTTCTTCAGCCTGCACATAGGCAAAAGGTGGCAGGAAGGCCACATCAGCATTCTTGTTACGCATCGCCTCAATCAGACCCGTGTAGTCTGTCATCACCTCGCCTGTTACCGGAATACCCAGCTGGTCAGACAAGTACTCTTCAAGTGGTCTCGCCGATTCTGCCATATTCGCCACATCGGCTGAGGGGAAATAGCCGAGTACCAGTTCTTCGACTTCCTCTACCCCATCTGATTCTGTATCTGTATCAGCCGTTTCAGTACCACATGCAGTCATAAGTAGGCCTGCGCTCAATCCGATAAATAAGCCTTTTAACTTTTTCATTGATCCATTCCTTCCAATACATCTATTCTTCTATGCTGTAACTCCCCATTATTCTGCACGAATTCACATATTCCGTCAATAGCCTACCTATTAAAACATCAAATACCGATGACTTTCCTTATAATCATGCTACCTTAGAACGTTCTTTATACCAACTTTCGTGTAATCTAATCCAAACTTCACCCGAAAACAGGTCCTTGTTTACTAGTTTATTTTTTTGTTCACAATTAATGAGTCGACATATAAAAAATAATACATCTGTTTATTTTAAAAGTGGTCGACTGCCTTAGTTAATATTTCACTGGTGAAAGGTTTACTTTTTATACGCATAGCTTACGAAACAGGTGATCAAAAAATCACATAAGGAATATATAATTTTGAAAAACAGTCAAAAAAGCACTGACTTTTCAGCCGGTGCTTCTCGTTAATCATTTTATTTTACAGCGTACACACGAATATTTTCTTTAATAGCAGCTAAATGAGCCTTTCCTACATTGACCTGTTCATTATCGATGTCCACATCTGATCCGTCTTTAGGCAGCGCCTGTTCAAGAATCGTTTCGTATTCATCAATAGACAGCTCGCGACGATCATCAAGCACAGATTCATGCGCTTCTTTATTCAGGAACTGTTTATAATCAGGCTTGACTACCCCACTGAAGAATTCACCTACCGCTCCGGAACCGTAACTGAACAATCCGATACGTGCGCCTTCTTCCAGTTCAGGTCCCTGTTCCAATAGTGACAGAAGACTCAAATATAAAGAGCCAGTGTAGACATTCCCTACTTGCTTATTGTAGTAGATGCTGTCGTGATAAGAGTTCATCAGGCGCTTCGTTTCACTGTCGTCTGCGTCTTCAGTCAGTGCGAGAATCGCTTTCTTACCCATCTTAGTATATGGCAGGTGGAAGCACATCGCTTCAAAATCGCTCAATTCACGATTAGTCTGTTCTTTATAGTTGTTCCATACTTCTTTCAGGAAGCTCAAGTAAGCTTCATTAGAAAATTTCCCGTCCACAAAGGCATAATCTGAATACAATGGGCGCCAGAAATCAGAAATATCTTTCGTCATTGACGCACTGTCATTATCCAGTGACAAGACTCGAGGGTTCTGTGAAAGAACCATCGCAACAGCTCCAGCTCCCTGGGTCGGTTCTCCACCAGTTTTCAGGCCGTATTTTGCAATATCCGCACCTAAAACGAGTACTTTACTTTCAGGATTCAATGCAATATGTCCCATTGCCATCTTGATTCCTGCAGTCGCTCCGTAACAGGCCTGTTTCAGCTCAACACAACGCGCATTTTTCTGAATGCCTGTCAGCTGATGGACCCATACGGCACCAGACTTGGAGTGATCGACACCTGACTCTGACCCAAACAAGACAAAGTCGATAGATGCTTTGTCTTCATCATCTAAAATAGATAACGCTGCATTTGCCGCCATACTGACCGAGTCGTGATGCAGTGGGGCAATAGCCATCTTTTCCTGACCAATACCGATCGTATACTTAGCAGGATCGACACCTCTGACCTCTGCTAATTTCTCCATATCTACATAAACGTTTGGTGTATAAAATCCAATCTTATCAATTCCTATATCCAATCGATTGTCCTCCTGTCGTCATTCTCTCTATCTTAACTCTCATACAGTATAAATCAGCTTGTTTAAAATTTATTTAAGAAAATTAAAGAATGACACGAGCTTTACCCTCGCATCACTGCATCAGACATGACAGTTTTCATTCTTTGAAAGGTGTATTAAGTAGTCAGCTTGTCTTAATAAAACTCCCATAAGTTGTTTTTTCGAGTTTTCTACTTTATAAATCTTTTACTATGTCGATGACTACATTTTCCTTCAGACTACCCAAGAGTGAGGCCCTTAGGACTAGTCAGTTACTAAATTATTTTCATAGTATCAAAACAAGATGATCTTAGGCATACTCTGTCCCATCAGAAGAATGAGTGGTCATGATTATCTGTATAATGATATACTCGATATATTTAAGTACATCTGACTTACCTGACATGACTGTACTTCGGTAAATTCAACTTAACCTCATCCTTAGGTACGCCTAAAATCTCATATTTCAGCATACTCACCCGTCATTAGAGTGCCAGCAAACCTAGCGTCTAAAAAAACGAGCCTCATTACAGTATACGTTACGATACCCGATTTTCTTATACGATATGCTCAACAACACCTAACAAATAACACCGCCTATCTTTAACTCTTCAATCAAAGTTAGGCGGTGTTAGTGTACTATTCAATTATTCTAAGCTCAATTAGCCCGTCAGGACCGTCGGAAGGACCGTTTTACCCATCAGATACTGGTCAACCTGATACGCAGCTTCCCGGCCTTCATTGATCGCCCAGACGATCAGACTCTGTCCGCGTCTGGCGTCTCCAGCCGCAAAGATTCCTTCTCGGCTCGTTTCAAATCGGCCGTATTCCGCATCGATGACGCCTCTGTCAGTCTGTATACCGAACTGAGTAAGTAGGTTCTTTTCTGCCCCCTCAAATCCAATGGCCAGCAGGACCAGATCAGCTTCCCATTCCTGTCCCGAATCCGGCACTTCTTCATAGACAAAGATCCGACGTTCCTCATCTCTGACTTTTCTGGCGCGTTCAGTGTATAATCCCTTGAGCACGCCTTCTTCCGTTCCGAGAAAGGCTCTGGTCTGAATCTGGTATTCTCGGATGTCTTTGCCATATAGCTTTTCTGCTTCTTCGTGACCGTATTCTAATGTAAATACTTTTGGATAAGCCGGCCAGGCATTCAGATTTTCACGCTTAAAGGGAAACTGCAGACTGCGGGCAAACTGAGTGACGCTTTTTGCCCCTTGCCTTATGGCTGTTGCTACACAGTCGGCACCCGTATCGCCGCTACCGATGACGATGACGTTTTTGCCTTTTGCATTAAGATCTTCGTCCGTCTCCGATTCTCCAATGGTCTCTTTTACTGACTGAGTCAAATAGTCCATCGCGAAATGAACCCCTTTTAAGTCGCGTCCGTCAATAGGCAAGTCGAACGGTTTTTCAGCACCAGTACAGACAATGACGGAGTCAAACTGGTCTTCGATCTCTTCAGCAGAGATATCTTTTCCAACTTCTGTATTTAAAATGAATCGGATTCCTTCTTCTTCAAGCAGATCGATCCGTCGCTGGACCACATGTTTTTCCAGCTTCATGTTTGGAATACCATATGTCAGCAGGCCGCCTGCTCTTGAATTTTTTTCAAATACAGTGACTTGATGACCAACCTGATTCAACTGATCAGCCGCCGACAGTCCGGCCGGTCCTGAACCGATGATGGCAACTTCTTTACCGGTACGACTGGATGGGATTCTCGGCTGGATCCAGCCCATTTCGAATCCCTTGTCGATAATGGACCGTTCTATGTCCTTGATTGCGACGGCATCGTCTGAAATGGCGACCGTACAGGAGCCCTCGCAAGGTGCCGGGCAGACTCGTCCAGTAAATTCCGGAAAATTGTTGGTTTTCAGAAGGCGATCCAGCGCGTCTTTCCACCTTCCTTTGTAGACCAGGTCGTTCCATTCCGGTATAAGGTTATACACCGGACACCCTGTCGTTGATCCATCGATTGTCGTCCCCATGGAACAATAGGGGATCGAACAGTCCATACACCTGGCTCCCTGACGCTGAGCCTGATCATCCGGAATTCGACTTTTGTACTCTTTCCAGTCTTCAATGCGCTCTTTAGGGTCCCGTTCTTTGACGTATTCCCGATTAATTTCCATGAATCCTGTCTTTTTTCCCATAGTCCTTCTCCTTTCCGGCTGATCGGTCAGCTTGGAACAATGGTCTGTTCCTTTTTGTTCTGAGCTTCTTTTTTCTCCATAAATACCGTCAGTTCCGCTTCATCTTCAGATAAACCTTCTGACACATAAGATCTGATTTGTGCAGTCACCGCTTTGTACTCTCTTGGAATGACCTTTACAAACTGATCGACGGCTGCATCCCAATCATTCAGCACTTCCAGAGCACGTGTCGAATGAGTGTACGCTACATGTTTCTGAATCATCTCTTTCAGTTCCTTTTTGTCCTCGTCGTCCGTCAACGGTTCGAAGTCAACCATTTCTCCATTGGCTCGTCTACTGAAGGCTTCCCGATCCGGACTCCAGACATAAGCGACTCCTCCGGACATGCCGGCTGCAAAATTCTTGCCGACCTCTCCTAGAACAGCGACTCTACCCCCGGTCATGTATTCACAGCCGTGGTCTCCAATACCTTCCACAACTAATGAGGCTCCACTGTTTCTGACCGCAAACCGTTCTCCTGCAAGACCGTTGATGTATCCTTCTCCGTCAGTCGCTCCATAGAACGCGACGTTTCCGGCAATCACGTTCTCGCTGGCGCTATATGCAGCCTCTTCCGGGGCCGAAACAACGAGCTTACCTCCGGACAGGCCCTTGCCGACATAGTCATTGGCATCTCCAGTGACGATGATTGTCATCCCTTTGGGAATAAATGCGCCGACACTTTGACCGGCTGACCCTTTACAGTTCAATGTAATGGTATCCTCAGGTAAACCGTCTGCCCCATTTGACAGCGAAATCTCGCTCCCTGTGATCGTTCCGATGACCCGATTCATATTCGATATATTTAAATGCAGACTGATTGGTTTTCCTGAAACAACAGCTTCTTTTACATTGGGAAGAATCGTCGTCATATCCAGAGACTGATCGATTTTATGATTCTGACTGGATTTATTTAGTCGCTGCTTGCCTTTTGGCTGAAACAGAATCCGGCTGAGGTCCAGCTGAGACGCTTTCCAGTGGTTCCCTGCCCATTCTCCAAGCTTTAGCAAATCTGTTCTGCCGATCAGTTCATCGATACTTCTGTAACCCAGTTCAGCTAGTATTTCTCTGACTTCCTGTGCAATAAAGGTCATGAAATGAATGACATGTTCCGGTGTTCCCATAAATTTCTTCCTGAGTTCCGGATTCTGCGTAGCAATGCCGACAGGACAGGTATCCAGATGACAGACCCGCATCATCACACAACCGAGTACAACTAGAGGTGCGGTCGCAAAGCCGTATTCCTCAGCACCGATCAAAGCAGCCAAAATGACGTCTCGTCCTGTCAGAAGCTTGCCGTCCGTTTCAAGAGTCACACGTTCTCTTAAGTCGTTCAGCAGAAGGGTCTGATGCGTTTCGGCAAGTCCCAGTTCCCATGGCAGTCCCGCATGACGGATACTTGTTTTAGGTGAAGCGCCCGTTCCCCCGTCGTAACCTACAATCGAAATGACATCCGCATTACCTTTGGCTACACCAGAAGCGATTGTGCCGACCCCGGCTTTTGCAGCCAGTTTGACACTGATTCTGGCGTGACGATTTGCATTTTTCAAATCATGAATCAGTTGAGCCAGGTCTTCGATCGAATAAATATCATGATGAGGCGGAGGTGAAATGAGTCCGACACCTGGTGTAGAGTTTCTGACAGAAGCAATCCACGGGTAAACTTTCTGACCCGGCAACTGCCCACCTTCTCCGGGTTTTGCTCCCTGGGCCATCTTGATCTGGAGTTCTTCCGCGTTGACCAGATAGTGACTGTTGACACCGAAACGGCCTGAAGCGACCTGCTTGATGGCACTTCGTCTCAAGTCTCCATTCTCGTCTCTCTGGAAACGGGCCGGGTCCTCCCCGCCTTCTCCAGAATTTGATTTGCCACCCAGACGGTTCATGGCAATCGCCAGCGTCTCATGGGCTTCTGGACTGATCGATCCAAACGACATCGCGCCAGTTTTGAATCGTTTGAACAGAGCTTCGATCGGTTCAACTTCTTCGATTGGAATAGGCTGACGGTCCGATGTCAGGTCAAATAAGTGTCGAATAAATCCTTTATGACCAATATTGATGTTTTCTGCATACTGCTTATACAGTGTTTCGTCTCCTCGTCTGGCCGCCCATTGAAGCTTGTGAAGAGACAGCGGGTTGTAGACGTGCCGCTCCCCGCCTTTTCGCCACTGCATCTCGCTTCCTGAGTCCAGAGACTGGTACAGGTCATTCTGATAGCCCTCTTCATGTCTCATTCTGGCTTCTCGAGCAATAGTTTTTAAATCGATCCCATCGATTTGAGAGGCTGTTCCGGTAAAGTGTTCCGCAATGACTGTCTCACTGATTCCAATAGCTTCGAATATCTGAGCCCCTCTATAACTTTGAACCGTTGAGATGCCCATCTTGGACATGACCTTGATGACACCTTCAGTAGATGCCTGTCGGTAGCGTTCAACGGTCTCTTCATAAGATGTTTGAAATTCCCCTTTACTCACTTCGTCACGAATCGTTTCATAAGCAAGATAAGGATAAACCGCATCTGCTCCGTAACCGATCATCGCTGCAAAATGATGGACCTCTCTTACTTCTCCACACGCGGCAATCAGACTGACCTTTGTCCGTAACCCTTTCCTCACCAGAAACTGGTGGACACTGCTTACAGCTAAAAGGGTTGGTATCGCCGCCTGGTCTTCATTCATTTGCTGATCCGAAAGAACGATTAGCACCTTACCTGAAGCAACCGCTGTTTCTACTAGCTCATGAAGCTGGGCCAGGCTTTTCTCCAAGTCGTCAGAGAAGAGCGTATCGACAGTCAGAGTGTCAAAGCCTTTTTCCTCAATATGGGCGAGACTAGTGAACTGCAGTGGACTGAGAATCGGTGAGTCCACTCTGATCCGGTGGCTCTCTTTAGACGAATTATGGAGAAGATTACCTTCCGCACCAAGCCAGGTCAGTGTAGACGTGACGACCTGCTCCCTGTAGGCATCGATCGGTGGATTGGTGACTTGCGCAAACAGCTGCTTGAAATAGAGAAACAGCGACTGCGGCCGGTCTGACAGAACTGCTAGAGGTGTGTCGATCCCCATTGCTCCGATTGGATCTTTACCTTGATTGATCAGAGGTTTCAGGTATTTCTCAATATCTTCTGTCGTGTATCCGAGAGCCTTCTGCCTCTGCACAAGCTGGTCGACAGGCTCAGCATTTTCAGTTGTATGGGCCAGATCATTTCCCAGTTCAACAACCTGCTCTTCAAGCCAGTCCGCGTAAGGTTCCTGACTGATGATGCTATCTTTCAGCTCTTTGTCCGGTATGATTCGTCCCTGTTCCAGATCGATCATCAGCATATTTCCTGGACTCAGTCTTCCTTTAGATACAATATCCGCTTCATCGACATCTATGACACCAGTTTCAGAAGCATAAATAATCGTGTCATCTTTCATGACATAATAACGTGCCGGTCGCAGACCATTTCTGTCCAGCAGAGCGGCAATCTGTCTGCCGTTTGTAAATGTAATGGAGGTCGGTCCGTCCCAAGGCTCCATCAATGTGCTGTGATACTGATAAAATGCTCGTTTTGCCTCACTCATATCTGGATTGTTTTCCCAAGGTTCGGGAATCAGCATCATCGCGGAATGCGCCAGGGAACGGCCGGCTAGCGTAAAGAACTCAAGCGCATTATCCAGAACAGACGAATCGCTGCCTGTCTCATCTAAAATGGGAAGGATTTTTTCCAGATCTTCCCCGAACGCTTCTGAAAAGAAGCTTTTTTCTCTGGCTTTCATCCAGTTGATGTTGCCTCTTAGCGTGTTGATCTCCCCATTATGGATCAGATAACGGTTGGGGTGTGCTCTTTCCCAGTTGGGTATGGTATTCGTACTGAATCGTGAATGAACCAGCGCAAACGCCGACGCATAGTCCGTATCCTGGAGATCCATATAAAATCGGTCCACTTGACCCGATGTCAGCAGACCTTTATAAACGATGGTCTCGCTGGAAAAGCTAGGAAAATAGAAGGCCTGTTCGTTCTGAGCGGACAGCTGTTCTGCCTGTTTCCTTATCACATAGAGCTTGCGTTCAACAGCTAGCGTATCAGTCAGTGAGTCGTCCATTCCGACAAATATCTGCCTGACGTATGGCGCCGTTTTCTGAGCCTTTACACCGATTTCGCGGGCATTGGTCGGTACGGTTCGCCAGTCGATGACGGTCTGACCTTCCGCTTCGATCAGCTTGTCGATTGCTGCTTCCCATTGAGCCTGATTCTCATCTCCCTGATGGAAGAAAATCATTCCCACGCCGTATCTTCCAGATTCTGGAAGCACCTTGTTCGTCATCTGCTTTCTGAAAAAAGCATCCGGTATCTGGGTCATGACTCCGGACCCATCCCCCGTATGCGGATCGCTGCCCTGACCTCCCCTATGGTCCAAATGCATCAGCAGTTCCATGCCTTTTTTTACAATATCATGGCTTTTCTTGCCTTTCATATTTGCGTACAGCCCGATGCCGCAGTTGTCCCGTTCAAACTGTGGCGTATACAAGCCCTGTTTCTGAATAACAGAATTAAATCTAGCCATTATTATCTCCCCTAACTAGTCAGTGACCCTTTATTCTGTTTTATCGTGTCCTATTATTGTAATCCTTTGCAATTATGCTTACAATACATATAATTGATCGATATGATCTGTTTTTGATATAAATAAGGAAAGAAAGGAGAAGCAGATGGAACTGAAACAGCTTATCTACTTTATAGAAGTTGCGGAACGCGAGCATATGTCAGAGGCCGCCCAGAACCTGAATGTGGCTCAGTCGGCATTGAGCCGTCAGATCAGCAATCTGGAGGGCGAACTGGGGGTCGAACTGTTTGAGCGCGCCAGTCGCAGTCTCAAGTTGCTTCCGATCGGTCAGACCGTACTGAAAGAAGCCCGGGACATCATGCATCAAGTGGATCACTTGAAAAAGCAAGTGGACGACTATAAGAAACCTGAGTCCGGAATCGTGAAAGTCGGCTTCCCGACAAGCCTGGCGACCACCTTACTGCCTCATCTCGTGAGAACATTTAATGAGAATTATCCGACAGTCCAGTTTCATCTAAGACAAGGGTCCTATCAGTTTCTTGTCGATGCAGTAAAAAGTCGGGAGCTGAATCTTGCCTTTATGGGACCCGTCATCACAGATGATCCTGCAATAAAAGGGGACCGCCTGTTTTACGAAAAAATGCTGCTGCTTGTACCGAGACATCACCGCCTGGCCGGCAAAACATCCGTCAAGATGGCGGAACTGCAGCAGGAGAATTTCATACTTTTTCCGAAGGGGTATATTCTGGAAAAGCTGGTGATCGACGCATGCCGGCGTGAAGGGTTCGACCCGCATGTCAGTACGGAAGGGGAAGATATGGATGCCGTAAAAGGAATGGTCGCTGCAGGGATAGGTGTAACCTTGCTGCCGGACAGCGCTATTACTCAGCACGAAAGCTCTTTTCTGACCTGTATTCCGGTCAGCGATCCTCATGTGGGCAGAAGTGTGGGTATGATCACTCCCACGACCAGACAGCTGACGCCTTCCGAGCAGCTGTTTTATGACTACGTATTATCACAGTTTGACGAAGCTCGTTATTAAAATGTTAACTGGACTAATTCTTCTCTCAAAATGACTGGAAGGTCTGACAGCTGGTCAGCTGTCTACATTTTAAAGGGGCGTATCGTTGGGTCTGAACCAAAATAGGACTCTGACGGGCATACTTTGTTTTTAAGACTGCACGAATGGCTCATAACTCGATATATGGATCATTGACGTACGATGATAAACTGCGAACATACCATAAAGTCGTGATATGGTATATTCGCTAGTCATTCTTATATCCGAATCGTCCATATCACCATATATGAGCGGTTCGACTCCTCCTGCTATCTATCGGAAAATAAAAAAGAGCCTGTTCGCTGCGACGCAAACGGGCTCTCCTATTTATTCTGATCAAAATGCGATTTCTTCTCCTGTTTCTAAGCTATTCAGGGAAAGTCAGGATGATTTTTCCACCTGTATGGCCTGTTTCACTCAATTCATGAGCTTTCCTGACGCCTTCTTCCGTAAAGTCCAGCATCTCTGAAATGACCGGTCTGATTTTTCCTTCCTCAAGCCACGTGAGCAGATCTTCCAGCGCTTCTTTTTTAGGACTCATTGAGAAAAATTCAGCTTTGACGGCTGTATTTTCGTCGGGTTTTGCTGCAATGGACAATAGGTGTCCGCCTTCTTTTATGACCGACAGACTTCTAGTCTGAACGTCTCCGCCTACTGTATCGAATACAAAATCAACCGGATCAAGCAACTCTTCGAAAGCCTCTGACTTGTAATCGACTGGACGATCTACATCTAAATCCTTGAGTAGACTCTGGTTCTTGCCACTTGCCGTTGATGCCACCCAGGCACCTTTGATCTTAGCGATTTGAACAGCAAGTGACCCTACACCGCCTGATCCGCCATGTATCAGGACTTTCTGACCATCTTTAACCTGCCCTCGTGTGACTACCGCTTCATAAGCCGTTTGTCCGGCTAATGGAATAGCTGCGGCTTCCTCGAATGAGACCATATCGGGCAGGACAACAGCCCTGTCAGGATTGACCACGACAAATTCTGCGTATGTTTTCGCCCCGTTTGCCATGATGCGGTCTCCAACTTTAAAGCCAGTCACGTCGTCGCCAACTTCTACTACCGTCCCCGATACATCTCCGCCGATAATCATCGGAGTTTTCCCACCAAATAACCCTTTTCTACGTTTCACGTCTACCGGATTGACACTCGTGGCAGCCATTTTAACAATCATCCGGTCTGGTTCTAGAGTCGGTCTATCGATGTCTTTCATCTGCAGTTTTTCTATTCCGCCAAACTCGTCGATCACTATTGCTTTCATGATATGACCTCCTGAAAAGTAGTCTTCTTATAATAGTTTACCATGAAAAAAAGCAGACCGCCTTGAGTGACAGCCTGCTTTTCTTCAATTAATGGGGTCTTAAATTACATCAAGTAGCCAAGCAGCTGAGTCACTAGTATGAAGTAAATGACCAGCCCAGATATATCTTTAATTGTTGTAATAATCGGATCTGCTCCTGCAGCCTGATCGATGCCTAGTTTGAATAGGATGTATGGAATAAAGAAACCAAGTGCGGTTGCCAATGTCATAGTGACTGCCAGAGCAACACCAACGGCTATTCCCAGTTCAGGAATCCCCTGCCAGACGGAAGCAATGATCCCTGTCACCAGTCCCACAAGAGCACCCATGCTTAGACCGACTAGGGTCTCTTTTCCTAAATGCTTCATAAAACGGTTGGTATCGACATGTCCCAGAATTAGTCCACGGGCAAAAATAGTTGAGGACTGTGTGCCTGCATTTCCTCCCATATCCATAATGACCGGAATAAAGATGGCTACTGCCGCAATCGCTTCTAAGGCCTCTTCAAATGAATCAATGACCACACCTGCGAGCAGACCTCCGACCATCGTAATAACTAGGAAAGGCAGTCTGACTTTCCAAATCTGCATAATAGACCCGTTGACCAGACGCTCACTGCGGTTGGATTCCCGGTCATTCAAGTCAGCCAGACCGGCTTTATCGAAGATATCTTCTGTTGTTTCTTCTTCGATGATATCCATGGCGTCATCGAAGGTCAGGATTCCAACGATCCGATTTTCCTTATCGACGACCGGCAGAGCAAGAAAGTCGAGTGTCTGAAGCATCCGTGCCGCCTCTTCCTGATCGGTATCCGTCGAAACTTTCGCTACACGCTTGTGCATGACCGTTTCGATACGTGCCTCGGGATCAGCGATGACCAGTTCTCTGAGTGACAGTACACCTTCCAACATTCTTTTTGCATCGGTCACGTACACGATATAAATTGTCTCTTTTTCAGCAGCCGTCAGCCTGATTGCTTCGAGTGCTTCCTTTACCGTCTGTTCTTTTTTAACTGTGACGTATTCCGGTGTCATCAGACGACCCGCTGTTTCTTCTTCGTAACCCATAAGCAAAGCCGTTGCCTGCCGTTCTTCCTGGTTGAGTGAGCCGATGATTTTTTTTGTGACCTTAGCTGGAAATTCATCCAGCAGACGCACACGATCATCCGGGGCCATTTCTGCAAAGACCTCGATGACTCGTTCTTCACTGAACGAGCTGATCAGCTGCTGCTGACTGTTCGGATCCAGTTCCTCGAATATATCCAGCGCACGGTCTTTAGACAGCAGGCGAAAGACCACTGCCTTTTCGTCCGCAGGCAGGTCATGCAGCAGATTAATCAGATCAAGATCCCCTGCACCTGACAGTGTCTGCTTCAAGCCTTCCATATCTCTTTTTTCAAGATGAGTCCATACTGTGTTTTTGAATTTTTCCATGATGATTCCTCCAATATAATTCTTTCTTTTGAGACTTCCTCGTCTTCCTTATAGCCCAACTTAAACTTTCACTGTCGTCATTTATCACCATGACTTCACCCCCATTTTTTTGCAGAAAAAAACGGCCTCCAGATTGTGTCCGGAAGCCGCATACTAAACCATTATCAGAATAAAGAGTAACACTCGTGCTGCTTACTGTAATTATACATTTGCCTGTCAATGCAAGCCAAATGATCATACATCTACTCTTCGTCTGGGTTTTAGCACTAAATGACGTAGATTCGTGAAGAATCAGCTATCTTATGCAAGACCTTAATCCGATCATGCCTGTTCTACCCATTGGCTTCTCTCGAAGTTTTTGGGCAATAGCCTGTGTTCATTTAGGAGCCTCTCCTAACAAGTATTTGATTTACCGTTTTTCAGTTTATATAAAAGTTTACTCCGTGTCAAAGGAAATAACTATTGTTTTTATTTCTGCCACAATTTTAATCAGTTGTCCGTTGGTTTTTTACAATGATTTCAAAAGCTTTTCCACTTCACTGTCCTCTACTTGAGGGAAATGATCATAGTAAGCCCCGACTGCCCCCAGAAAGTGATCCGGCACCTCAACAGCTACCACCTGATCGACTGCTTTTTTCAGCGTTCTATAGGTGTCCATAGGAATAACAGGCACAGCAATGATTATCTTCTCAGTGCCCTGGTCTATAACTGCATTGATCGCTGCTTTGATTGTCAGTCCAGTAGCGATCCCATCGTCTACAATAATCACCGGACGGCCCTTTACCGGTTTGGTTTCCAGCCATTTTGCATACATCTGCCGTCTGTTTGTCATCTGTTTTCTCAATACGTTTACTTCTCTATCGAGCCAGTCCCCTTCGATCCGGTCTGTTTCCATTCGATTCAAAAGCGGGTCGCCACTCTCTGAAACTGCACCGATTGCGTATTCTGACTGATACGGATGTCCGATCTTTTTTGACAGCAAAACGTCGAAGTCCAGCTGATGTTTGCGGGCAATTTCTAAGCCTAAGGGTACCCCGCCTATTGGAAGAGCAAGCACGACTGCATCTTTCACATCTATATGATTGAGTTTTTCGGCCAGTTGTCTGCCTGCATCCTGTCGGTCATGGAACAACATAAGATCCTCTCCTATCTTTTTCTTCTTGAGAGAGTGACTATTTCTTCCAAATCTGCCATTTATTTTACTCACCATTTCAGTGACTTGCTGCTTTTCGATCTTTACACACCGACTATAGCATATTATCTCGTCAGGTCCATTCAGAGCCCTTTTCTATCCGAACGATGAGCTTTTGAAATCTCTCGAGGGATTCTCTTTTCAAAAAAGTAAAGTTTGTTCTATAATGAGTAGAGAGAATTCAACATTATTTATTTGTCAGGGAGGAATGCACTATGTCATTTATTAAAGGCGCATTAATCGGAGCAGCTCTAGGATTACTGTTTGCTCCTAAAAGCGGGAAAGAAACACGTGACGATATCGCTCGTCGATTTGATGATTCGAAAAAACAGGCCAGTGAATACGCAGATAAAGCGAAAGTGAAATCTGGAGAATTGGCTCAAACTACGGGCGAAGCAACTGAAAACATTAAGCTGACTATTTCTAAGACAGCTCAGGAACTTCGCGATCAGTTGCATCATGCTTCTGAAGAAATCAGGAAAGAAGCGATGGATCTGAAAGACGAAGTTAAAGTAACTACTGAAGAAGCTGCAGAAGAAGTATCTGCAGAAGTCGATCAGGCTACTGAAGATCTGAATAAGGACCATGACAATGGGTCTAAAATCCCGGGCGAGCCTGGTTAGGTCTTTTCACTCAATCAGTCTGAAATAGATTAGCAACTTTTAATAAGCTGGAACCAGCAGGGCATCCTGTGGGTCCCAGCTTATTTTTATGTCTTTTGTTATGAATTTATTGAAGAGTTTACTCATTAGAGGCTATATATAAAATCTTACGCTATCTGTTCACCCTAATTTATCGCTGAACTGCCGTTAGACTGTTTTTACTTATAGTTAATTGGATCAAAGGTGTTCTGATCTATAAGTAGACCTCGTCTACTTATACCTTATTCAATGATTTTTCTCTGAATTACCGCTAGACCGTCTCTACTTGCATCTTATTATATTTTTTCGCCCCAAACTACCACCAGACTGCCTCTACCTATACCTTATTCAATAATTTTACTCCGAATTACCGCTAGACTGCTTCTACTTACATCTTATCCCACAATCCCACTATTAAACTACCACTAACTCCCCAGCTACTTACACCTTATTCATGATCCTAAACTCTGAACTACAAGTAGCCCTCCAAGACCCTTCCAAGTCATTAAAGGGATTGCCAGATCCTCGAATCCAGGAAATAAACCTGCTAAATCACACTGAAACCTTCTAAAAAAAACTATTTACATTTATCAGTTGACACTTCAATCGATTTGAGTTACTATACAAAGGTAAGTAATACGAATTAGAGATAATCTACTTCGAAATAATAATTAAAAAAGGAGCACATACACATGTCAGTTAAACTATCCATAATTTATTACAGCTCAACAGGTACAAACTATCAACTTGCTCAGTGGGCGAAAGCTGCTGCAGAAGCTAAAGGAGCAGAGGTTCGTTTAGTAAAAGTAACAGAACTTGCGCCAATGGGAGCGATTGAATCAAACCCTGCATGGAAAGAGCATTACGAAGCAACTAAAGATGTTCCTGAAGCTACTTCAGATGACATCACTTGGGCAGACGCACTTCTATTCAGCGTTCCTTCACGTTTTGGTACAATGCCTTCTCAGATGAAACAATACATCGATTCACAAGGTGGACTTTGGGCTAACGGACAGACAATCAATAAAGTCGTCAGCGCAATGTCTTCTGCTCAGAACCCTCACGGTGGACAGGAAGCAACAATCCTTTCACTATACACGTCTATGATGCACTGGGGCGCAATCATCGCGGCTCCTGGTTACTCTGATCCAGTATTATTTGGAGCTGGAGGAAATCCTTACGGAACATCTGTCACTGTAAGTGGTGAAGGTGAAATGCAGGAAGACGTTAAAGGTGCTGTTGAGCATCAGGTCAACCGTACACTTGATATCGCTTCTATGGTCGTTAATGGTTCAAACTAATTAACTCTACTCAAAAAGATCAGCTGCCCGGTTGGGAAAACTGATCTTTTTTTGTTTCTATGCGTTTATTCCGTTCCAGCTGCTGACTGAAGCTGTTCCTGAGCCAGTTTAGTGATCAGCAGGTACTTTTCGTTCTGCTGAATATCAAAGATGGTCTGAGCTTTTTTGTAGGCATCCAGGGCTTCATCTTTCTGACCCAGCTTTTCCAGACAAGAGCCTTTATAGTAGAAAAAGTCGCCTAGTAAAAATAAAGTCTTCTTCTCTATGACCAGCTCCAGCCCTTGCATGACTTTGTCTAGACAGCTGGAATACTTGCCTTCCCTGAACAGACAAATCGAATAGTTAAGCAGCAACTTAGCTTTCTTCTCATGATTCATCCATTCTGCAAATGAGTCGAACCCCTTCTGATAGTAAGCTTCTGCCAGGTCGTACTGTTTCTTTCTCAAGTACTGGTTTCCAATGCTGTCAATAACTTCTACACGTAGTTCTCCATTTTTAACATCGGTTTCCATCTCAATCAGATAGTCGAGTGCCTTATCATTATCCCCGTCACGATAAGCGTATAACAGTCCCTGTATCCAGTTGAAGAAGTCTCTTTCTTCCCCTATGGTCTTTTCGATAAGTTCTTCATTCGATTCGATCAGATAAGATACTGATTCATACTCTCTTCTTTCAAGGTGCTGACGAATAATGCGGCACAGCTGTGCTGTTTGAGAATAACGGCTTTCGATCGAATCTTCCCCGTAAAAATAATGAATCGATACGGCCAGCCGTTCCGCTACTTTCTCCATCAGTTCCCGACTTGGTCTGACTTTCTTCTTTTCGATCCGGCTGATCATTGCTTGTGTACAGATGCCATCGGCCAGTTCCGCTTGTGTCATTTTAATTTCTTTTCTTCTTGTCTTAATCTTCTCCCCTAATTTCATACCCCTTTTTCCTCTCATTATATTACCATTATAATATCAGTTATATTAAAATATTATACACAAAACCTCATTTATTAGCTAGAGGAAGTTGGATAAAATCCAGTCATTTTATGAAAAAAAAGGAATGAATAGGCTTTCCGCCTCTCCATTCCTTGCTTTCACCCTTTGCAGGCTTATTATGAGTAGTTATGGTGAGTATTCAATTCCTGTATTTCTCCTGTTTCAAAATAAAGGATCCATTCGGATATATTCGTGATATAATCACCCATTCTTTCAATATAGGTGCTGACAAGAATGTAGTCTGTGGCGCCTAGAACAAGCTCCGGATCCTGACGCATCTCATCGATGCTGGCTTTTTTAATTTCGTCGGCCAGCGTATCAATGGCTTCATCCTTATGCGCAATCTCTCTGGCTTTTTGAGTATCATATTGGATATAGGCATCAATAATCTCCTGACCCATCACCTTAATTTTTTCTCCAGCTAGAGAAATTTTATTTTCGATCATCGTGTTGCGTTTATTCCCTTTAACTCTGATTGTGGATTTTGAGATGGATACCGCGTGATCGCCCATTCTTTCCAAGTCAGCGCAGGCTTTCATCACTGTGATGATCTTACGCAGATCTGCTGTGACTGGCTGCTGCAAGGCAATCAGCTCAATACAATCGTGTTCAAGCTGATGTTCCATTTCATTGATTTTTATGTCTTCATCAATGACTTGCTTGGCCAGCTCTTTATCATGATTCGCAAAAGCCTTGATCGATTTATAGATGGCTTCATTAACTCGGTTACCCATCTGAAAAAACTGACGATGCAGTTTTTCGAGTTCCTCATCATACGCTCGTCGCATGCTATTCTCTCCTTTTAATCC
Source organism: Alkalibacterium pelagium (assembly GCF_900109325.1). Taxonomy (GTDB): domain Bacteria; phylum Bacillota; class Bacilli; order Lactobacillales; family Carnobacteriaceae_A; genus Alkalibacterium; species Alkalibacterium pelagium. Next base: position 70,597 of record NZ_FNZU01000004.1, on the reverse strand, counting down.
TGAAAGCAATTACCCGAATCGCCCGGAAATGTAGTTATCTGTTTCTGTTTCGCTAGGATTCGTAAAGATCTTACGGGTTTCATCCTGTTCAATAATATTCCCATTCAGGAAGAAGGCTGTACGGTCCGAAATACGTGATGCCTGCTGCATATTGTGTGTGACCATCACAATGGTATAGTCATTTTTCAGTTCGGATACAAGTTCTTCTATTTTTGAAGTAGAAATAGGGTCAAGAGCACTTGTTGGTTCATCCATTAAAAGAACATCCGGTTCTACCGCCAGAGCACGTGCAATACAGATTCTCTGCTGCTGTCCACCTGAAATAGATAACGCATTTCTATCCAAGTGATCTTTGACTTCATCCCAGATAGCTGCCTGCTTCAAGCTCTTTTCTACAATCTCATCCAGTTCACTTTTGTTCTTGATTCCATGCGTTCTTGGTCCAAATGCAATATTGTCATAGATGCTTTTTGGAAAAGGATTGGGTTGCTGGAAGACCATTCCCACTCGTTTTCTCAAATTATTCAGCTCGACTTTTCTGCTGTAGATATCTTTTCCATCAAGCTCAACGGTTCCTTCAATTCGGCAGTTTTCAACTAGATCATTCATGCGATTGAGCGTTTTGATCAGCGTCGATTTTCCACAACCGGACGGGCCAATAAAAGCTGTGATTTCTTTTTCGTAAATATCGAGATCGACACCATGAAGGGCTTCGAAATCTCCGTACCAGAGTTTTAAATCTCTGACTGTAATTTTAGTTGTTCTAGACATTATTTTCCTCCTCCAGCCAATCGCTTGCTCACTAGTGTCGATAACGCATTGATCACTAGAACAAATATAAGCAGAACGACTGCTGTTGCATAGGCTTCATTAACGTGACGCCCTTCCTGAGACAGTATATACATATGAAGAGACAGGGTTCTTCCGGAAGCGAAGAGACTGCCTGGTAGGTTTGTTGCCGTTCCGAGCGTGAACATAAGTGCTGCTGTTTCACCCACGATTCGACCAGTAGCCAGAATGACACCCGATAAGATACCAGGCATAGCCACTGGCAGGACCACTTTGAATAAGGTTCTCAGTTTCCCTGCTCCAAGCGCATAACTAGCTTGTCTGATAGGCATACCTGTGGCAATCAGTGCCTCTTCAGTCGCTCGAATAATGACAGGCAGCGACATGATCGTGACCGTCAGAATACCTGCAATCAGTGAAAATTGAAACTCCAGGAAAATAACGAAGAAAAGCATACCGAATAATCCGTAAATGATTGACGGGATTCCAGCCAGAGTGTCTGTAGCCATTCCGATCGCTCTAACCACTGGATTCTTTCTGTCAGCATAGTCCACCAGATAAAAACCTGTGAACACGCCAATCGGAGTCGCAATCAGTAAGGTGCCCGCAACGACCATCAGTGTCGTCATAAGCGCCGGCATCATTGATACATTGGATGTGCTGTACTGCCATGAAAACAGAGAGGGCGTCAGAAATCTGACCCCGTTGATCAGAATGTAAATAACCAGATAGCCCAGCATGCCGAAAGTAAAAGCTGCCGATGCATAGACTAGACCTTTCATTAGTTTACTTGTCATGATTATTTAGCCTCCTTTGTTTTCATAATCAGAAATGTCGTGTTGATGATCATAATGAAGACGAACAAGACGACACCTGTTGCGACTAAAGCATCCCTGTGCTGACCGGATGCATAGGCCATTTCCATAACAATATTCGTAGTCAGCGTTCTGACCCCTTCCGTAAGCCCTCTAGGCATTAACGGTTGGTTTCCGGCAACCATGACCACTGCCATCGTTTCACCAATTGCCCGTCCGACTCCCAATACGATACTTGAGAAAATGCCAGATTTGGCAGCTGGAACGACAACTGAGAAAATACTTCTTTCGTGACTGGCACCCAAGGCCATGCTTCCTGAAAAATACGAACGGGGCACAGAGCGGATCGCTGCTTCAGATAAAGAAATGACTGTCGGAAGAATCATGATGGCAAGCAGGAGTATCGCTGCCAGCATACTGTTACCTGGACCGCCGAATATGCCACGAATCTGTGGAACGATGATTCTCAGTGCAAAAAATCCGTAAACAATAGAAGGAATTCCTGCCATTAAGTTAACTGCAGGCTTTAAGAATGCATAAAGTCTCTTCGGACAGAATTCCGCCATAAAAACAGCCGTCATGACACCGATCGGCACACCTAGACCTACTGCACCCAGTGTTACTAGTATAGAACCTGTGATCATAGGTAAGAGGCCGAACGTGGTCCGATTCCAGGTTGTTCCGAAAATGAAATCAGTCAAGCCATACTCGAACATCATAGGCAAACCATTAGTAAAAATAAAAATTACGATCAGTACGAGAGACAAAATGGAAGTGAATGCCGCCATGAAGAAGACGCCATGCATGATCTTTTCCTTCCAATCCGTCTTAGCTGTTTTTCTGACGGGAGGACGACGCTTAGTCTTCCCCGCTGCCCCTTCATTTATGTGTTCCATAATTAAAATCCTTTCTCAATTACAGTACAAGAGGGCTGCCGAACAGACGCATTATCTGTTCTGCAGACCCCTCTTTCCTATCTGTTTAAACGCTATTGATTAATCTAAAATGTCTGCCCATGTTGAGAAGTCGCCTCTGAAGATGTCTGCAACTTGATCCATGCTTAATGATTCAAGTGGGTTATCCGGGTGGACAACGACTGCGATTCCATCAAGTGCAACAGCTCTTACTTCAGTTACTTGACTTGTTTCGTCATCATCAAGGTCTCTTGATGCCATACCGATATCAGATGTTCCTTCAATTGCAGAAGTGACACCTGCACCAGATCCAGTTGAGTGAACAGCGATTTGTACGTCAGAATGAATCTCCTGATACGCTTCTGCCATTGCTTCAACAACTGGGTATACTGATGTTGATCCGTTAACATCGATCGATCCGCTTAAGTCAAGATCGCTGCCTTCGTATGCTGGAGCATCGGTATCAGAAGGAATGTAGCCCACTTCGTCAACAATAGCCTGTCCTTCAGCTGAAAACATAAATTCCCAGAAGTCAGCAGCAACATCGTCCAGATCTTCTCCGATAATGACGTTGAAATTACGTGCAATTTCGTAGTCGCCATCAAGGATATTCTCTTCATTCGCGTCAACACCATCAATTTGAATTGCTTTCAGTGAATCGTCCAGAGCTCCAACTGAAGTATACCCAATGGCATACAAGTCGTCTGCTACAGTACTGTTGACTGCGTTCGTTCCTTGCTGAGCTGTTGCTTCAGGAGCAATCAGGTCGTTATCGCCATCATCAAGTCCAGTTAGTTCAGCAAAAGCATCACGCGTTCCTGATCCGACTTCACGAGTAACCAAGTGCAGATTTGTTGAGTTATCGAAGTCTCCCCCGTTTGATCCTCCATCAGAACCGTTTGAAGCACCTTCGCTTCCAGTGTCAGCACAAGCGGCCAGAGTTGTTGCGGCTAAACCTACGATAGATAGCAGTTTGATATGTTTTTTCATGTTAATCTCCTTTAGTGGATAAATTAAGACATCTCCTGTCTACAGTCCCTATATTAAATGTCGACTGTGTACTTTTATTGGATTTATTGTCTGTTTTATGTAAGGGAATGTAAATATTGTGTAAAGAAAACCCACGACTCAATGGACAGGTGTCCTAAGTCGTGGGTTGCAATTTATTCTATTCATGTTTTAAAGGAAGCCAGATGGTAAAGGTACTGCCTTTATTTTCTTCGCTGTCTAATGTGATGCGTCCCTGATTATTTTCAATCAGCCATTTCACAATAGCCAGACCCAGTCCAGTTCCTCCAGCATTCCGGCTTCTAGCCTTATCTACTCTGTAAAAGCGTTCAAAGATACGCGACTGACTCTCTTTAGGGATCCCGAGGCCGTTGTCACTGACAGTTATCACGGCTTCGTGGTCTGTCCGGTCAATAGTCACGCCGATCCATCCTTTGTTCGGCGTATAGGTTACTGCATTTCCAATCAGGTTAATCAGAATCTGCTTCAGCTGGTCCCGGTCGATTTCCATTACGACGGCTTCTTTTTCCACCACATTGAGTGTGATCTGTTTCAAATCCACTTTCTGGTGAAGGATATTTCTGACCTCATCTGCGACATCCTTTATCCGTACATCCTGAATGACTCCCCGAACTTTATGTTGCTCAAGTCTGGAAAGCTGTAGAATATCCTGGACCATCAAATCCAGACGTGTCGATTCTTTGTGAATGATTTTCAGAAATTCCACAAGCACTTCTTCATCTTCAAGAGCGCCATCCAGCAGCGTTTCTGCAAATCCTTTCACTGCAGTAATCGGTGTTCTCAGCTCATGAGAAACGTTGGCCACAAAATCGGTCCGAACTTTTTCTAGTCGCCTGATTTCTGTAATATCATACAACAGGACAATATGATTGATGGTCTCTTTGGACTGATTCAAAATTGGGACAACATTGACATCGACGACCTTTTCCTCAGGATACAGCAAAGTCGTTTCTTTATTCTGCAGGCTCCGCTCCTGAATCGCTCGAGTTATCAAGTCAATCAAAGCTGTACTATGCAGGCCTTCTTCATAAGACATCCCGATTTTACCGTAAAGATCTTCCCCTACGATTTCATTCATAACGGGGTTGACCATACTGATATTTCCATAATTATCTACAACCATGACCCCAATAACTAGATGGTTGACCAGTTCCTTGAGCTGGGTCTGATTCTGATTGATTTCCTGCATCTGATAGTCAAGGTTCATGGCCAGGTGATTGATGGCAAGCCCTAACTCATCGATTTCTTTATAGGAGTGCTCCCGGTAACGGCTCGAATAGTCCTGAATCCTCAGTCGTTCAGTGATCTGCTTCATTTTTTCAATCGGGTCGCTTATTCTCTTTGTCCAGTAATTGGTAAACAGCAGCGCGACCAGAATGGAAATGACCATGAACAAGGCAAGCGTCTGAATGAACTGATCAGTCAGTCCACCCATCTCCTCTACATTTTTAGAGAGCCGGAGAAAACCGATCAACTCTCCTTCTGCATTCACGAAATCCGTAGCAGCATAATAAAGGACTTCTCCTGTGCTTTCACTGGTACGGTTGAACGTGCCGATTGATTCTCCCTCAAGCACCTGCTGAATTTCAGGCCGATCGAGATGATTTTCAAGTGTCTCTTCCTGAGCTCGTGTATCGTAAATGACCTCTCCTTCAGGCGATATAAAGGTAATACGCTCAGTAATCACTTCAGCCGTCTGGTCCAGCTGCAAATCAACCAGGTCCAGATCATCTTCAAACTGAGTTGCATCCAGCTGGCTGGATAATGTCAATAGTTGAGACTGAAGATCCTCGCCCTGCTGCTCAATAGCCTGCCGCTGAAGGATGGACGAGATAAGATAGAGAAACAGGAGGGTAAACAGCACGAGAACGAGCATGAAAAACCCGAGAATCCTGGCTCTCAGCTGTTTCATTTCGGCGCCTCCAGCTTATAACCGAACCCTCTGGCAGTTTTCAGATAGACCGGTTTCTTGGGGTCTTCTTCGATTTTTTCCCGTAAATGACTGATATGCATGTCAACGATGCGGGTCTCTCCGGTAAAGTCAAAGTCCCAGACCGCCTGAAGCAGCTGTTCCCTGTTGAGAATACGCCCTTTATGTCGCGCCAGGTAAAGAAGCAGTTCAAATTCTTTAGGTGTCACTTCCTGCTTTTCACCTCTGACAGACACTTCATACTGATCAGGAGAAATAACGATGTCACCGATGATGATGTCTTCCGTCAATTCGTTTGACTCTTCCTTCGATGCACTGTTTCTCTCCATACGTCTGAAAATAGCTTTCATACGTGCAATGACTTCTCTAGGACTGAAAGGCTTGGTCATGTAATCATCTGCCCCGAGTTCCAGTCCGACGATTTTATCAATCTCTGAATCCTTAGCCGTAAGCATAATGATCGGAGCATCGACTTTTTCTCTTCTCAACTCCCGGCAGACATCCATCCCATCCATCCCCGGAAGCATCAGATCGAGAAGAATGATATCAAAGGAAGTGCTGAGTGCCATCTCGTACCCTTCTTTTCCATCCATTGCCCCAGAAACCTCATAGCCTTCTTTCTCCAGGTTATACTGTAAAAGCTTCAAAATAGACTGCTCATCTTCAACTATCAGAACTTTTTTCATTTGCGCCCTCTTTCTCCTCATGACTGGTCTTGTTGATTATTTAATTTGATTTTACATGAATGTCGCGTTGCGGGAATGGAATTTCAATTCCATTCTGCTCGAATTTCTCAAAAATTTTAAATCTCAAGTCACTCGGAATTCTGAATTCCCGTTCTTCAGATTGTGTATCTATCCAGAACCAGACGGTGAAATCTAACGAAGAATCACCAAACTCTTCAAAAAAGACTCTCGGTTCCGGTTCTTTGAGGATATTATTCCATTTTTCTTCTCGCAGTTCAATAACAGATTCTTCAAGCAGCTGTCTGACACGGGCGACATCGCTGTCGTAAGACACCCCTACACCCACGGCAATCCTGAGTCTAGTATCAGCATAAGACCGGTTCACAAATTTTTCTTCAAGAAAATAGGAATTTGGTATAATCATGCGTTCGTGAACGCGAGTTCTAACGACAGTCGCTCTCATTTTGATTTCTTCCACATCGGCAATCGTTCCGTCGATAATGATTCGGTCTCCCACTTTTATGGGCCGTTCAAACAAAATGATCAGACCTGAAATGAAGTTGGACATGACATTCTGAAGTCCGAACCCGATCCCGACACCCAATACGCTGGCGAAAACAGTCAGACTCGTCAGATCAAAACCGATCGAGGAGAATGAAATAAGTACGGCTATCGTTACAATAAGGTAGTGAAAGAAGGTATTCATCGATGCCTGTACACCACGGTCCAGACCGTATTTATCGTATACAGTTGGTAGAATATATTGCCGGACGGCTCCGGACAACTTCACCGCCAGTACAAGTGAAAAGACAACGGTCAGTATTAGAAAAATTGTAATATTCGTATCGCCAAATGTGAAAAGCGTCTGGTAAATCAAAGCTGTTCGAGAGAAGTATGAGAACAGGAAGACAATCACCGCAAAAAAAGTCAGCCAGTTGATCACTGTAGTCAGAAATAAAGCTGTCCGTTCATTCGAAGTTATTTTTTTATTCCCTTTAACCAGGACGTATCGTACTAAGAGAATGATGATGAAGCCCAGCACTGCGCCTACCCAGAAACTGATGCCAAATTCATCCAACGATGCCATCCAATCAATCAATCTATTCATAATTTGTTTCCTCTTTTCATGTGTCGTTGAGTTTATCTTACCAAACGCGCATCAAATAAACGATTATTTCGTTGCTTTACATCCCATAATTAGTCTATGATACGCCTATAGATTGATCCCTTGACCGAAACGCCAAAGAGAATGGAGCAACGACTATGAGTATCAACGATTTGACCAAAGACACTGCCTTTACTTACGCCATCCGAAAGAATCATAAAGTGTTTATCTACTACTACGGCAAACAAGTAATGATTGTCAGTGGACACCGTGCCGCTCAGCTTATAGAAGACTTAGAATATGCAGATGAGGAAGACACACAGTATCTGCTTGCAAGACTGACAGGTAATTTTAAACGTGGCAACGAGCGCGAGTCGAAAACGAAGGATAAGTACTGATGTGTAGATGATGGGATGATTGCAGAAATTACTTCTTTTGATTCAGATACAGTTTCTAAAATTTTCTTGTCTCCCATCTCCTTTATTAGCTTAATTTTTTATGTAACGTTGATGTGACATTCGTTTAACCACAGTGTACCATCACTGATTACTTACATTTCAGTCGTTTTGAGATAACATAATTGTATCCAGATATGACAAGGAGAATCCACATGCAGTTTCCATCGAATATTATCGTTGCATTTTTAATTTCTGCAATACACGTTTTAATCTCTTTTAGCCTTAAGTTACCTAGTAGATATAAAAAGCCGTTTCGTATTTACACTGTCATAATCAATTCATTTTTTTTCTGTTCTTATTGGGCTTTTCGGTATTTTTCAATAGATCTTTGACTAATCAAAAAAAATAAATAATACCATGCTATTTGTATGATGAAGGAGTATATATTTATTATGAAAAAGAAAATAGCACTTGTGTCGATTGCTGTCTTGATCTTGCTTAGTTACGGCGTGTACAAAGCCTTTTTTGATACTAATCTATCTAATTTAGATGGGAGAGGAACATTAATTCGAGAAGTTGTTAATCCCTTCAACAGCAACATTAAAGCCCGTGTTTTTACTATCGATGATGGCGGAGCAACCGTTCGTCCATCTTTAAGAGTGGCGGCAAACTCCAATGAGGGGTCTTTTGAAGATACGACTGTTTTCTGGTATTATCCTCTATCAGAAATGGATAGTACCACTATTGAATGGATAGATGAGAGTTCATTTGAGATAAATCAAATAGAGATAGATATAAATGACAAAACTACTTGGTTTAACTGGAAGGAAGCTAATTAATATCAAACCTCACGCTGCCAATACGACAATTGGCATATCTGACCGTTTTATCCTCACAAATAAATTAGCCAGCACAAAAAAAGATGCATTCAAAAAACACACTCTCCCGAACAAGTCTAATTCGTTTGACGAATCATGTCCGGAGAATGTGTTTTTTTATTATTTTATTATGAGGCGTTGACCTTCTGGATGTCCCCTTGTTCGACGTAGACCATCAGAATAGAGATGTCTGAAGGATTCACACCACTGATACGACTGGCTTGGGCAATCGTTTCAGGTTGAATTTTCGTCAGCTTTTCTTTAGCTTCAGTGGCGAGGCCATTGATCGCTGTGTAGTCAATGCCTTCTGGAATACGCTTGTTTTCCATTCGCTTGACTTTATCCGCTTTTCTGATCGCTTTATTGATATAGCCTTCGTACTTGATGAAAATTTCAACTTGTTCTTTGACGTGTTTCGGCAGTGCCTCTTCAGTCGGAGCAAAGCTGAGAATGTCATCATATTTAACATAAGGACGTTTCAGGAAGTCGTAGACCAGCATGCCGTCTTTGAGCTGTGGTTCACCTTTTTCTTCAAGGTAGTCTGCCACTTCGCTCGGTTTTACACGTATAGTTTTCAGGCGAGCGAGTTCATTTTCAGTTTGTTCTTTCTTCAGCATGAAGGCATCGTAGCGTTCTTTGGTCAGCAGCCCGAGTTCGAAGCCTTTTTCAGACAGTCGGAAATCAGCGTTGTCATGACGTAAAAGCAGACGGTATTCCGCACGTGAAGTCAACAGACGATACGGCTCATTGGTTCCTTTAGTGACCAGATCATCGATCATAACCCCGATATAAGCTTCATTACGCTTAGGCACGTAGGCTTCTTCACCTTTGATCAGACGAGCTGCATTGATGCCGGCAATCAGACCTTGTCCGCCAGCTTCTTCGTATCCGGATGTCCCATTCATCTGACCGGCAGTAAACAGGCCGCTGATGCGTTTAGTTTCAAGAGATGGACGCAATTGATACGGTTTGACGACATCGTACTCAATGGCATAACCGGTACGCATCATCTGAGCATTCTCTAGCCCTTCGACGGAACGCAGCACGGCCAGCTGCACATCTTCTGGAAGAGAAGAGGACAGACCTTGAACGTAAATTTCATCCGTGTTTGCGCCTTCCGGTTCCAGGAAAAGCTGATGGCGCGGTTTGTCACTGAAACGGACAACTTTGTCTTCAATAGACGGGCAGTAACGGGCGCCTACTCCTTCAACGATACCAGTGAACATTGGTGCGCGGTGGAGATTTTCTCGAATAATGTCGTGAGACACGGTACTGGTGTAAGTCAGCCAGCACGAGACCTGTTCGTCAAGGTAATCTTCGTCAGGTGTTTCAAAGCTGAAATGGTTCGGCTCAGCATCTCCGGGCTGTTCTTCCGTTACAGTATAGTCGATCGATGACTTGTGGACACGCGGTGGCGTACCGGTTTTAAAACGGTCCAGTTCAAAGCCAAGCTCAAGCAGATTTTCAGATAGCTTGACGGAAGGCTGTGTGTTGTTCGGACCTGATGAGTATTTCAGTTCACCAATAATGATTTCCCCACGTGAAGACGTTCCGGCAGTGAGTACCACGGCATCCGAACGATAAATCGCTCCAGCATTGGTCTTCACACCTTTGATCACATCATCTTCGACAATCAGTTCATCGACGATTCCTTGCTTCAAGTCAAGGTTAGGTGTCCGTTCGATGGTTTTCTTCATTTCGTTAGAGTACAGATATTTATCGGATTGGGCTCTCAGTGCTCGGACGGCTGGACCTTTTGCAGTATTGAGCATACGCATTTGAATATAGGTCTTATCCGTGTTGCGTCCCATTTCGCCACCGAGGGCATCGATTTCTCTTACTACGATTCCTTTTGCCGGTCCACCGATTGATGGGTTACAAGGCATATGGGCAATCATATCCAGGTTGATGGTGATCAGTAGAGTTCTGGCGCCCATTCGAGCAGAGGCCAGCGCAGCTTCAGATCCTGCATGTCCAGCTCCAACAACAACGACATCGTAATGTCCCGCTTCATAAGTTTGCATCGCATGATTCCTTTCTATTTATCAGTCTTTTATTCCATATTCAATTTAGTTGATCGTTATTTCCCTAAACAGAACTGGCTGAAAAGCTGAGTGATCAGCTCGTCCTGTACGCTGTCTCCAGTGATCTCACCGAGCAGATCCCAGGCACGCGTCATATCGATTTGTACCAGATCGACCGGCATCCCGGTTTCAATACCTTCTATAACATCATCAAATGCTTCGATCGTATCATTCAAGAGAGCAATATGGCGAATATTCGATACATATGTTGCATCCTTCTCACCGGTGTTTCCGGCAAAGAAGAGATCCGCTATCTTGCCTTCCAGCTCGGTCAGTCCTGCCTGCGTCACTATGGACGTGTAGACGATACTGGACGGATCGACCAGCGTTTTCAGTTCATTCAGATCCAGCTTATTCTCAAGATCCATTTTATTTAAAATAATAATTCGGTGGTGCCCTTCAGTGGCTTCAAGCAGCAGCTTGTCTTCTGGCGTCAGTGGTTCGCTCTGGTTGAACACCAGCAAAACGAGATCCGCATCGCTCAATGCTTTACGGCTTCGCTCCACACCGATGCGCTCAACAATATCTTCTGTTTCGCGAATACCGGCTGTATCAATCAAGCGTAGTGGCACCCCTTTGACACTGACATATTCTTCTATGACGTCTCGTGTCGTTCCGGCGATTTCAGTTACGATCGCCTTCTCTTCTTTGAGCAAGACATTCAACAGACTTGATTTACCGACGTTAGGTCGCCCGATGATCGCGGTAGCCAATCCTTCTCTCAATATCTTTCCCTGACTCGCTGTTTCCAGTAGAGATTCAACCTGCGCTTTGACCTGTGCTGCTTTCTCGACCAGCAGCTTGGAAGTCATTTCTTCTACATCATCGTATTCAGGGTAGTCGATATTGACCTCCACCTGAGCTAATGTATTAAGAATTTCCTGCCTCAAGTTTCTGATCAGTCGGGACAAGTTTCCGTCCAGCTGAGTGACGGCCATATGCATAGCCTTGTCAGTCTTGGCACGGATGACATCCATAACGGCCTCCGCCTGAGACAAGTCAATTCGGCCATTCAAGAAGGCCCGTTTAGTGAATTCTCCCGGCTCTGCCAGTCGCGCTCCATTGCTCAATACGGTTTCCAGTACCTTATTGACGGAGACGATACCCCCATGCGTATTTATTTCAACAACATCTTCTCTTGTATAGGTCTTGGGTGCCCGCATGATCGACACCATGACTTCATCAATTGGTTCAGCTGTTTTAGGATTGACGACTCGGCCGTAATGAATCGTATGCGACGCCTGTTCCTTCAGATTCTTGCTGCCAAGCTGATAGATCCTGTCTGCAACCTCCAGTGCTTCATCTCCACTGATTCGGACGATCCCGATCCCGCCTTCTCCAGGTGGGGTAGAAATTGCCGCAATCGTATCAAATTCTATAGCCATACTATCTATCCTTCCCACTCTTTATTCACAAAAAAAAGCGCCTGATCCACTCCAATTCAGCATAGACTGCTGCCCTGGGCGGAAAAGCACTTTCACTGCTTAACCTTGATTCGTTCTTTTAATTGTTTCGACATGTTAAATCATATAAGGTATGACGCCATTTGTCAACTTTTCTACTTATTTTTTATTAGTATTTGTGACGTTTTTTTTACATAGCACCTAGTCAATACATGCTCTGATCTCATTCTCTCCTTAAACAGAAATAAAACGCCTGACATCGACAACTCGATCGCTGTCCCGTCAGGCGTGTAGCATTTATTCAGTGTCTCAGATTATACGATGACCAGATACAGCAATGCCGCTGCTACTGCGCCGAGCATTGGTGCAACAATTGGCACCCAGGCATATTCCCACTTAGAATCTCCCTTGTTTGCCAGTGGGAGAATCTGGTGAGCGATTCTAGGGCCCAGATCACGTGCCGGGTTGATCGCATATCCGGTCGATCCACCTAAAGATAGTCCAATTGACAGGATCAGCACCCCAACGACTAGTGGGTTCAGTCCTTCTGTAAAGACATTCTGTCCAAAAGCCAGTAAAGCGAATACCAGAACAAATGTGCCAATGGCCTCAGATAAGACGTTAGCTGTGTTGTCTCTAATTGCTGCTCCTGTTGCAAATGTGCTTAGAATGGCATCTTCATCCGTAGTTTCTTTATAGTGAGCCAGATATGTCAGCCAGACCAGTACTGATCCCAGGATTGCTCCAGCTACTTGAGCCAGAATGAATGGAATAACCATTCCCCATGCCAAGTCTCCAGTTATTGCAAATCCAAGTGTCACGGCAGGATTCAAATGAGCTGGACCCATGAAACCTGCAATGTAGACACCTAGTGTTACCGCAGCTCCCCAGCCCAGTGTAACGGCAACCCATCCGGCGCCTTCGGCTTTACTTTTATTCAAATTGACTGCGGCTACTACACCATTACCTAATAAAATCAGAAACATTGTTCCTAAAAATTCACTGAAAAGTGTTAATGTTTGTCCTGTCATTTAATCCACGTCTCCCTTTAATGGTTTCAAATCAGACTCAGCAACTGCTTTTTCAAGCTCTGCCGTGTACTGTTGTCTTGCTTCATCTGACCAGTCATTATAGCGAGCCATCTCAGAAATGACGGGTTCGATTATGCTATCCAAGGTGTCACGCATGAACAGCATGTGATTTGTTCGACGGATCAGGAAATCGCTCGGGGTCAAGGCCATTTCTTCACGCATGGCGTAATGCAGACTGAGCGTATCTGCGAGAGTCAGTCCCTCTACCTGCTCCACTTCTTCAAGTAGATCGTAGACAGCCGGAGTGTTTGACCCATACAGATTAGCCAAATATCTTGCTTCAGATTCAGTCAGTCCTTTTTCTACACCAGACTGAGCCAGAGCTTCCGTCTCCTCGTCGACTTTAGCTGGATCGATGTCTCCACCGGAAACTGGATAATGAGCCGAATCAATCAGCTCGTAAGTCAGATCGAAGTCTCTTTCCAGCACACCAATTGTTGCTTTAACTGCTCCAAGAGCCATTTTACGGTAATCAGTTATTTTCCCGCCGGCTACGGTGATCAGTCCATCTTCATCTATTTCAAGCGAGCTGCCGCGTGAAAGGGTGGAAGGATTCGTGTCTGATTCCGCATTGGCTGTTTTGATATTTTTCAGTACATCCGCCACTTCATAGCGTTCAGCATGTCCCTGCTGATACTGCTCCACGATGGACAGTACATCATCAAAACTTTCGTCCGTAATGAGCTGATTACTCTGCCCATTATAGTCAGACCCGCCATTTGTCGCGATCAATGGACGCAAGCCGGCCCAGCTGGACTCGATATCGTTCAACGTAATATCTGCTGACGGGTACCTTGTATTGATGATATCCAGCAGGTAATCCACGTCTTCCTGCTCCACAGTAGGATTTGAAAGGTCGCCTTTATAGTCAGTATCAGTCGTCCCGAAATACGTTTTTTCTTCGCGAGGAATCACGAAGACCATTCTGCCGTCCTGTTTTCCTGTATCGAAATACGTCGGCTGGGGAACGAACAGTTTCTTATTGTCTACGACCAGATGAACCCCTTTTGTCGGACGCATCTGAGGTGCCGTATCGATCTTGTCGTCCATCTGACGAATCGTGTCCGACCATGGGCCGGTCGTATTCATGACAACACGGGCATTGATTCTGATCGTTTCCCCTGTCAGTAAGTCTTCTACTTCTGCTCCAGAAGCTCGGCCGTTGTCATCATGTAAGATTCCAACCACTTTCATGCGACTGACCATGTGTCCGCCGTCTTCAGCTGCCCGCTTGATATTCTCTATTACTAGACGAGCATCATTGTTCCGGTAATCCAGATAGACCCCGGCACCTAAAAGACCTTCACTGTTCAGCTGCGGTTCGCGTTCCAGAACTTCTTCTTTTGTCAGTGTATAGTTCGCATAATCAGTTCCTGTTACACCAGCCAGCTGGTCATACAGATCCATCGCAACTTTAAGAGAGAACATGGAAAACGTTGAATCCGGCTCATCATAAACGGGTAAGATCATCGGGTCCGCTTTTGGAATATGAGGAGCGATGCCCTGCACCACGGCCCGTTCCTGAACCGTGTCAGCTACGACTTCCACATCAAAGTTCTTCAAGTAACGCAGACCGCCGTGAACGAGTTTAGTTGAGCGCGAAGACGTCCCTTCTGCAAAATCCTGCATCTCAACCAGGCCTGTTTTCAGACCCGAAGCACTGGCCTGCAGAGCAGCCCCAGCACCCGTGATCCCGCCACCAATGATCAGTACATCCAATGTTTCTTCTTTTAATACGTTTATATCCTGTTTTCTTCTTTCAAGAGAGAAAACCATACTATTTTCCTCCTATGCTAGTCTTACTCTTCCGGTTTGAAGACTTGTGTCGCTTTAACTGCCAGTTTCCAGTTCTTGTACAGCTTCTGACGTTCTTCTTCAGGCATCTGCGGTTCGAACGTGCCACCTTCTTCATACATGCTCTTGATTTCGTCCATGCTTTCCCAGTAGCCGACAGCCAGACCCGCAAGATAAGCGGCTCCAAGTGCGGTCGTTTCCAGATTGTGCGCCCGCTGCACTTTAGTTCCAAGGATATCTGCCTGGAACTGCAGCAGCCAGTCATTATTCGCTGCCCCACCGTCCACTTTAAGTAGTGGAATGTCGATTCCCGCGTCTTTATTCATCGTGTCAATAACATCACGGGCCTGATAAGCAATAGACTGAAGCGTCGCTTTTACGAAATCTTCTTTAGTCGTCCCTCGTGTCAAGCCGAAGACAGATCCTCGAGCATCTGAATCCCAATAGGGTGCGCCCAGACCAGTAAAGGCTGGAACGACAAATACTTCGTTGTCATTTTTAGATTTCTTAGCTAATGCTTCCGAATCTGACGAATTCTCGATCATTTTCAGTCCGTCACGCAGCCACTGAACAGATGAACCAGCTACGAAGATACTTCCTTCCAGAGCATAATAGATCTTGCCATTGATCCCGTACCCTATCGTTGTCAGCAGATTATTTTCTGACAACTGTGGTTCTTCACCTGTGTTCATGACAATGAATGAACCTGTGCCATATGTGTTTTTGACCATACCCGGCTCAAAGGCCATCTGACCGAATAATGCTGCCTGCTGGTCTCCTGCCATGCCCGAAATAGGTGTGTTTGAGCCATAAAAGTGATAATTCGCTGTGTTTCCGTAAATCTCCGAGTTTGATCTGACTTCCGGCATCATGGCACGTGGAATATTCAATAAGTCCAGGATTTCCTGATCCCATTCCAGTTTGTGAATGTTATACAGCATCGTCCGGCTGGCATTTGAGTAATCTGTCACGAACGATTCTCCACCGGTCAGCTTCCATACCAGCCAAGTGTCGACTGTTCCAAACAGTAATTCGCCATTTTCAGCTCGTTCCTGAGCTCCTTCCACATGGTCAAGAATCCAGCGGATCTTCGTTGCTGAGAAGTAAGAGTCAATGATCAGACCCGTTTTTTCGTGAATCATTTCTGAATGACCAGCCTCGTAAAGTTTTGCAGCGATAGGCGCTGACTGACGAGACTGCCAGACAACAGCGTTATAAATCGGCTGTCCTGTCTCTTTGTCCCAGACGATTGTTGTTTCACGCTGGTTAGTAATCCCGATTCCTGCGATTTCCTGAGGTTTGACACCGGATTCAATAAATGCGCCGGCAATGACAGACTGGACTGAATTCCAGATTTCATTAGGATTATGTTCTACCCAACCGCTTTCAGGAAAAATTTGAGTAAACTCTTTTTGAGAGCTTCCGATCGTGTTTAACTGTTTATCATAAATAATTGCTCGTGAACTCGTTGTTCCTTGATCTATGGACATAATATACTGATTATCTGACATGGGTTTATTCCTCCTGTTTTATCACCGGTTTTTAGCAACCGTTTTCTTTACGTTTTTATTGTAACCGTTTTTCTTTCGTTAAAAATGTCAGCTTTTTTTGAATTTTCGAATTTTTTGAAAGTTTTTCGCCTGGAGCATAGTAACTGAAGCCTACTAAACCTTATTACCACAAAGCATAATAATACCTTCACGTTCCGCTCAGCTTCGATAAGAAAATAATTTAGTATCATCTAGTTTCAGTTTATTCAATGAATCGCCAAATTATATGTAGTTGTGATGAAATATCATTATAACTGTCCTAACAGAAGGTGAGCTCATTCTAAGTGAATAAAACTACTGCTACACAATACTCATATTGTAGAAACCTCAGAACATTAACCCCCTCCTCGGTCTATTAGACTTATACTATCCTCTTCAATAAAAAAACAAGCGACAGCACGATGCTGCCACTTACTTTATTTATTCAGCTCCTGAATGATTCTTTGTATATTCACCATGTCAAATGAAGAAAGAATTTCTGAAAGTATATATATCCTGGCATCATCATAATTCGCCTGGTCTTTCGGTTCTTCATTGGTCAGTACGAGATCATAGATTTTTGTAGGGTCATAGTGCTCTACCCGGACCCCTTTGATCGGCTTTAATTTAAGTATGAGCAGCTCTCCAAGAGTCTCTTTATACAAGCCGTCCATTTTCAGATCAATTCCCACCTGTATGACACTGGCCATTTTAAAGGTGATGAGAACGAGAAGACTGATGTACTTCAGCAGCTCCATCTTCAAAAGACTGTTATTTTCGCCCGTCTTATCTGCGAGGGTTTTGGTACTAGTTTTCAGAAGTGTGCGTGCAAACGACACAACATTCGTTCCAACGATCTGCTTTTCCTTCGCAATAATTCCTTCATATTCGTAGATTTCAATATCACCTTGAAAAAAGTATAGTCGGGTATGGATATGAGTGAGATGGTAGGACATGTCCCGTTCAAGCATATAAGGTAATCTGCGGTACTTAAAATGATTGATGATCGTTTCCGCTATTAGTGTGTCCATTGAAGCGATAGGTGCATGGCGGTCCCGAAGCAATCTGTATTCGTGGAAATCCGGTTCTGTGAGAACAGGAAATGCCAGTAGAAAAGCAAAATGAATCATGGACTCAACTTCATCTACTTCAATAGAATACCGACTGAAATAACGCAGCACAAAGACTTGGATTTTATGGAAAAAGGGGTCTTTTCTGTACGCCTTCATCTGTGTTCTCAAACGTTTGGCCTGCTTGTCGATGATTGATACACGTGCATTGCTGATGATCAGCCAGATTGTCAGACGCTCTCTGTTTTCAGGAGTAATCGTTACATTTAGGAACTTTTCCATTGCGTCGATCATCTGAGTCAGCCGGTCATTAGGATGTTCAGCAAGAAAAGTCACTTTATTTTCTATATAGCAATAGAACTGAAAATAAAAATACCGGATCTGAAGCTCTTCACCTTGCATCTGTCCGTTACGTATTTTAATGCCGAACTCTTTAAGATGGCTGTTCAGTTCTTTAATTTTACGGAACAATGAACTCTCGCTGATTGCCAGTTTCTGGGTCAACTGTGTAATCGAGAACTCCTGATGCTTGAAAAGAAAAGTAATAATTTGAAGCTTGATAGACTGATCCAGATAGAGTCGGTAAATCTGCTGGAGCGACAGATCATCACTCATGCTGAGTCCAATCGTCTGTCCGTCATACTGAAGCTGGACCTTCTGATCAAAACCTTCAATTCTAACAGCAATGGATGACAAGTCGTTTTCAAGAGACGCTTTCGATACCCCCAAATGATTCAGCATCTTTCCATAAGACAACGTACCGCCATTCAGCACGAGCTGATTGAAGATGGTGATTTCTCTTACTTCGTTTTTCTCAAGAAAGTGTTCAATTTTCATCTTCGTCCGCCCTCTCATCCATCCAGGCTATCAGGTTTGTGGTGGCAGTCATCTGAGAATAAGCTGGATTAAAGAAGTAATCGGTCTGCTGCAGATCTTCTAAGGTCTGCTTCGACTGAATAGCCAGCGCCAGCACATTTATTTTTTCAAGTATATTGGCATCTGATATCATTTGAGCGCCCAGCAGCTCATGTGTTTTGGCATCATATACATATTTCAGAGTCACGGTATCAGAATCAGCCAGACTGGTCAGACGCACCTCCTGCCTGTGAGACTCAACAGTCCGGTCAGTAAACAAACTCTCGGCTTCGGTCATACCTGTGCTGGCTATATACTTGCCGAAGACACGGGTACCAATCGTACGCAGCGAACCTTTAAAAGTTCGGGATGGCTCAATCAGATTGGCTGCTGCCACAATACCTGTCCGAACAGCATTATTGATCAATGGAACATAGACTCTGTCTTCTCCAGGTCCTGACAATTGAATGCAGTCACCCACGGCAAAGACATCTTCGACTGATGTTCTTAAATAGCGGTCGACAGCAATTGTCTGATCGGTATGCTGCTTGATGGTCTCATCCAAAAAAGGCAGATGCGGTCTGACATTCACTCCCATGATAACCGCATCACTGGTGACAGATCCTTCGCCAAGGCAGACAGTCACTTTCTGGTCTGATTCCATCTCTACGGAAGAGACCGTCTGTCTCATTCTCAGATCAACGCCCTTTTCAGTCATATTCTTCTCGATCGGCTTGATCATATCCTCGTCCAGATACTTGAATAGAACATAATCCATACTTTCTACCAGAGTCACTTGTTTCTCCATTGTGGTCAGTAGATCTGCAGCCTCCACCCCAACTTGTCCTCCACCGATAATCGTAATATGCTCACTTTCCTCAACTTTAATCAAAGCCGCCTGAGCCTCATCGTAACGCTTGTATTTTAGTACACTCTCCTGGGCACTGCCGGTAATTTTCTCAGATAACTGTCTCGATCCCGCCGCTATGATCAGTTTGTCATAAGACAGCTGGTCTGATAAATCGTGCTGGTCATAAGTGATTATTTTTTGAGTCGTGTTGACCTTCTGTACAGTAGCATTTAGATGATACACGATTCCATGCTTATCCAGCTGGCCTTCTGTAACGAAACGGGCCTCATCCAAGTCACTAATTTTCTTATCCCAATATAAATGAAGACCGCTTGGTATGTATCCCAGGGTATCCTGCTTTTCAAGCAACAAAATTTCTGCATCCGGATGAATGTGACGAACTTCAAAAGCAGCAGCTACCCCAGCAAAAGATGCGCCTATAATGACTACTCTCATTTTTATCCTCCTCATCAGTCATTTTTGAATCAGTATAACATAAAGAAATGAATTTAAGATGCGCCTCCTAACTTTAAGCTTTATGCTTACTTAAGTATATATTTTGAGACTTTCTGTAATTCGTACTGGATTAAGGCTTTATTTGAAAGCGTTTGACCACAAATTGTGGTACACTATTTCTACAATCATTCATTTCTTTCATTACAGTTGAGCGGGAGGAATACTTATGCATAAAATTGTCAAAGCCAGAGACATACATATTGAAAACATTACTCAACTCGCTTTGCTGCTGTGGCCCAGCGAAGATTACGACGAACTTCAGCGGGAAATGACGAGGTATCAGGAGGATAGTACGGCTGAGCTGTTTGTCTGTGAAACTGATGACCAGGTTGTAGGCTTTGCACAAGTCCAGCTGAGATTCGACTACGTAGAAGGGACGAGAACCACTCCAGTAGGTTATCTTGAAGGCATATATGTCAAGGAGACTTACAGAAAAAGAGGTATTGCCAGAAAGCTGGTTGAGGTCTGTGAAGACTGGTCCCGTTTTATGAACGCAACCGAATTTGCCAGTGACGTGGCGCTCCACAACACTACCAGTGCAACCTTCCATGAGAAAATCGGTTTCAAGGAAGCCAACCGGATCATCTGCTACACTAAGACTATTTAAAGTGAATAAGCATCTGAAAATGGCGGAATATCCGTCATTTTTTTCGTTTAAATCCCCTGATTTTTAACTGTTTTTTGAGTGCTGACTGGTACTTTTTCTATGGTTTAGATTTATAATAAAGGTGAAAAATAAGGTCCTGCTCTCATGTGCCTGCTGTTCGCTTCTAACACTTAAACGTCTTTTGTGCATGAGGAAAGACGTGAGTGAAATGAGCACAAAAAGCATGCGATCACTAATCGCAAAAGTCGTTTGTCTGTTTTTAGGGGTAATCATCAGTTTGACCTTTGCTGTTCCAGTATCAGCCGCTCCAGCTCAGACAGTGACCAGAGGATCCACCACAGAGAAAGTCGTTGCGCTGACTTTTGATGATGGATCTGATGGGACAAATATCAATCGGATTTTACAGACTCTATCCAACCACAATGTCAAAGCCACCTTCTTCCTGACAGGAACCGGTATGAATAATCATCCTCAATCCATCCGCAACATCGTCAATCAAGGCCATGATATCGGAAACCGCGTCATATCACGTATTACACAAGGCGCTATTATCCTGATGCATACAGGCGCCGGCGATTCCGGTACTCCAGCTGCACTGCCAACGATCATTACCCGTCTGAAATCTCAAGGATACCGTTTTGTGACCCGCTCTCAACTGATGAATCTTCCAGCATTCGGTAGCCAGACCTATACTGTCAGATCCGGCGATACCCTCTATTCCATCGCTCGCAGATACAATACCACTGTCGCTCATCTGGCATCAGTTAATAATCTGTCCAATCCTAACCTCATTCGTGTGGGCAAGTCCTGGCAATTAGATAACTTCAGTATCTTTTTCCAGAAACAGACTAGTTGCACGCATTTTATCAATAAAAAGGAAACGACCTTCTACAAGACAATGTCGCAGAAGGTTCGTTTCCTTTTTTATCTTTTTATCCCTTGCAGGAACGTTCAGTTTTATCGTTCCTCAATTATTATGTGTTCCAAATGCCATAACTGTTTCAATATGATCCAGAAGGTTAGTATTTACTCGTTTATCCGCATATGTAGGCAGTTTGTCCAGATGTTCCCTTGCCAGATCATACCACCGCTTTGCTTTAGTCCGGTCATTGTCTACAAAATAAGCAATCACACAGTTTACACGACAGACATCTGCCTGTTTCATTTTCAAGTGACTCTTCAAAAGCTTATCAGAAAGAATTCGCTCAATAAGCTCCGGCGTACCTGAATCTTCAATCAGCAGGCAGTACACATACTCTCGCAGGATCTCGATGCGGTAAGGCGGAATGATTTCACTTCTCTGGTCATACAAATCACTCAGGTTACTTTCAGCTCGCTTGAAATTTTTCTGCTCAAGGCTGGCATTGATTTCAATCAGCTTATTATAGACATTGAACTGCTCCGTTACCGGTTCATTAGGATTGAACGTCATCTGATCCTCGGCTACCTCAGAGTATGTCTTGTTATGACGGACAAACTCGCCATTCCATTTCAGCTGCTGAAAGAACTGATCCTGAGCCACTGAACTCCTGCCTAGTTTCCTCAGTATTTTTCCATCATTGAAGCTTAATGGAATGCCGTTCATAGTTGCAGACATCACACCGATAACAATAAAAATCATAATATACTCAGACGGGTATATTAAATAAAAAGCACCCGCAATCAGCGCGGTTATTCCATTTGCCAATACCCCACCAAGCAAGTAGAGCCGGTAAGGCCGTCTGTCATTATTCTCAGGCGGATGCATCAGACACTGACCCATCGTGCCACTCATCGTAAATGAAATGGTCTTGAACTGACCGTCTTCCTTTATCAACCCAAACCGACCGATTCTAAAAAGCATGAATGTGTACCCCGATAGTTTCCCGGCAAGCAGGTGACCCAATTCATGGATAATGACGTGTCCATAGACCAGCCCTCCGGCAATTACCATTACAATTCCGATCCGTATAAGCAGACGTCCCACATCGAGATTTCCTTCATCAGTCAAAGGCGTGCTTTCCATCCCAATCCGGTAACCGATAAATCCCACTCCGCCTAGCACGACGATGTAGACCAGTATGGCTCCCAGTTGCTTCAATCCTTGTTTTATGTGTGTTTTCATATGCTGCTCCTTTTAAAAATTCTTCAAAATTTAGCTAAAAATTATGAATAGTCTTCTAATCTTATAACTGTTGAGTTACTGTTCATTTTCTTTTAAACTTAAAGGGTCTGTACCGAATGATTATAGTAAAAGGAATGGAAAATATGAGCAGATTTCAGGATATATTTCTAGATATCGAATCCGATATATTAAACCAGCAGTACAAACCTGGTGAACTTCTACCGAGCGAAAACCAGTTGTCAAAAAAGTACAATGTTTCGCGTGAAACAATTAGAAAAGCCCTTAGCCTCTTGCTTGAAAGTGGTTACATACAAAAGAAACAGGGCAAGGGATCGATCGTGCTCGATGTCAAACGCTTCGATTTTCCGATATCCGGCCTGACCAGTTACAAAGAACTTCAGGATGCACAGAACATGTCCAGCGAAACGATTCTCGTTGAAAATAAGAAGATGACTATTCCGGAGCACATTGCAGATTTTCTGAAGGTTTCTCATGACACTGAAGTGCATTGTGTCATACGTGCCAGAAAAGTCGATGGAGAAGTCGTCATTTTAGATAAGGATTACTTGTTCACGTCAATCATCGAATCGATTCCGGATGACGAAGCCCGTCATTCACTTTATCACTACATTGAAAACAAATTAGGTCTCGTCATCGGTTTTGCTCGAAAAGAATTCATCGCTGAGCCGGCCACCCAGGAAGACCGTGAACTGATGACGCTTCATAATGATACGCATGTTGTCGTTACCCGTAGTGAAGTCCATCTGGAAGACGCTACATTGTTCCAGTATACTGAATCACGTCACCGACTGGACCGCTTCAGATTCGTCGAGTTTGCCAGAAGACGCGGGCCTGTTGCTTACGACTGATTAGTCTATTTAGAGCAACTATACTACACTTTATCCTTCAAATATAGTCCATATTCAACAGGTCATCAGCTTTACAGTTTTCCTGATAATAAAAAAAGCGGAAGTCTTCTTTGATGAATAGAAGGCTTCCGCTTTTTTCAGTTAAAGGAATTACTTTTATTTAAGAAGAAAAGCAGCCGTTTCGTATGGCCCCAGTTTAAACTCTTTATCCAGCTTTCTCTCACTGCAGTTTCCTATTAGGTACGAAGCATCCAAATTCAGCAGCTCATCCGGGATAGTGATCTTGTCGTCTTCTGCGTAAAAGTGGTTCAGCACCAGCAGCTTCTCGCCTTCGTATTCACGAACGTAAGCAAAAATACTTGGGTGTTCCAGCTCCAGTACGTCATAAGACCCTTCCGAAATGATCGGCATGTCCTTACGCAGACGGATCAACTTTTTGTAGTAGTCACGGATCGCCTGACTGACATCAGTGTTTTCTGTATTGATATCTTTATAATTGTCAGCCACCTTCAGCCATGGTTCAGCGTCCGAAAAGCCAGCGTTTTTTGAATCGTTCCACTGCATCGGTGTTCTGGAATTGTCACGTGATTTTTCTTTGATGATGGCCATGGCTTCATCATGAGAAATCCCGTCTTCCTGCATCTTCTTGTATGCATTGTGCGTTTCGATATCGACATACTCGTCCAAGTCCTCGTAGTTAGGATTGGTCATGCCGATCTCTTCACCCTGATAGATATACGGTGTCCCTCGAAGCAGATGAACAGTCTGTGCCAGCATTGTACTGGTTTCAACTGGATAATTCTCTACATCCCCAAAACGACTGTTGGCACGCGGCTGGTCATGGTTGTTCCAAAACAGTGCATTCCAGCCTCCTCCTTCAACCATGCCTTCCTGCCATTCATGCAGGATCTTTTTCAGTTCAATAAAGTCAAAAGGCATTATTGACCATTTCTCACCGTCTTTATAATCGACTTTCAGATGGTGGAAACTGAAGATCATGGACAATTCATTACGCTCAGGATTTGAATATTTCACACCGTTTTCTACAGTGGTCGAACTCATTTCTCCAACCGTCACAATATCCTCATACTTGCCGAATGTCTCCTTGTTCAGCTCCTGTATATAATCATGAACGATCGGTGTATCTGTGTAATGGGACTTGCCGACACCGTCTTCAGCATCTTCAAGAATTTCATCTTTTCCGATTACATTAATGACATCGAAGCGGAAGCCTTTGACCCCTTTTTCCAGCCAGAAGTTGACGACTTTATACAGTTCTTCTCTGACTTCAGGGTTACGCCAGTTCAGGTCAGCTTGGGTCACATCGTACAGGTGAAGGTAGTACTTGTCTGTATCACCAAATTTGGACCAGGCTTTCCCTCCAAACTTGGACTCCCAGTTCGTCGGCAGGCTGCCGTCTTCCTGCAGTTCTCTTAAAATATAATAATCCTGATATTTCTTGTCTCCAGCTAACGCTTTCTGGAACCACTCATGCTCAGTTGACGTATGGTTCAATACCATATCGAGCATCAGGTCGATGCCGTACGATTTAGCTTCCGAAATCAATCCATCGAAGTCGTCCCATGTCCCGAATATTGGGTCTATGGAAGTATAATCGGCCACGTCGTATCCATTGTCGTTTTGAGGAGATTTATAGAACGGGTTCAGCCAGAGCATGTCTATGCCCAGATCCGCTAAATAAGGCAGTTTCTCCTTTATTCCGTTCAGGTCTCCTATGCCGTTGCTGCTGGTATCTTTAAACGATTTAGGGTACGCCTGGTAAATGACTTTATCATGAAATGTACTCATATCTTTCGTCCTTTCTGATTTAATTCTTAACATAGGAAAAAGGGCATTCCGTCAGATGTTCTTTTTCCAGTTTTATCGACCAGAATCAAAGAATCTCAGGAAATACCCTTCCTCCATAGAGTAATGACACTTTAAGTTTATTCAATTATGTGAAGCCAAACAATTGATACGCCTCTTAGTTACCCAGTTTTGGAACTGGCAGGTGATCATTTTCCCATTTAGTCAGGATATTGTTTTTCTCAAATACAATAACCAGGACGATAGGAACAACAATTGCAATTGCCATAGCCAGCAGGAATCCTAGCCAGTAATCAGGAATGATTGAAAGAATTCCTGGTAGTCCACCAACACCGATGTTGAATGACGCCACATTTAGTGCAACGGAAGTCATACCAGCGAAGGCAGAACCGATCATTCCTGCAACAAATGGATAAACATATTTGATGTTGATACCGAACAGAGCCGGTTCTGTTACACCAAGATAAGCCGATATCATCGCTGGGATAGAGATCTGCTGTTCTTTCTCATTCCCGCGGTGCAGCCAGATTATACCTAATACTGCAGAACCTTGTGCAATATTTGATAGTGCAATCATTGGCCATAAAATGGTCTGATCGAAATCTGCAACCAACTGAAGATCGATCGCATTGGTCATGTGGTGCAGTCCAGTAATTACTAGCGGTGCATACAATCCACCAAAGATAAATCCGAAGACCCAGTTGAATGTACCTGTCAGTCCCCATTGAACGACCTGAGATAGCCAGATGCCCAACTGCCATCCAATCGGTCCGATAACTGCATGAGCGATAAATACTGTTGGTATTAAAGCGAATAATGGAACAAAAATCATTGAGATGGCTTCAGGTATGAACTTTCTCAACCATTTTTCAAGATAGACAAGCAGGAACCCTGCCATCATGGCAGGAATAACTTGAGCCTGATAGCCGATCATATCCAGCTGGAAGAAACCGAAGTTCCACTGGTTGACATCACCTGCTAAAATTTCTTCAACACCATAAGCATTCAGCAGCTGTGGTGATACTAACGTGATCCCGAGGACGATACCCAGAATTTGTGTGGTTCCCATTTTACGAGTGACACTCCATGTGATACCGACCGGCAGGAAGTGGAAAATCGCTTCACCCGGCAGCCAGAGGAAGGCATTGACTCCGCTCCAGAATTGAGATGTTTCGACAATTGTCTGTCCACCTAAAAATCCGAATTCTACTGCTTCCAATACGTTTCTGAAACCTAAGATCAAACCACCGATAATAATTGCTGGAATTAATGGGGTGAAAATTTCTGCCAGAGCTGCCATTAAACGCTGCAGGCTGTTCATGTTTTTCTTACCTGCGCTCTTCACGTCATCTTTCGACACACCCTCAAGACCTGAAATGGCTGAGAACTCGTTGTAAAAATCTGCTACTCTGTTCCCGATAATAACCTGGAACTGACCTGCCTGCGTGAAAGTTCCTTTAACAGACGGGATATCTTCAATTCTATCCTTATCTGCTTCTGAGGGATCATCCAGGACAAATCGCATTCGTGTAGCACAGTGCGTGACTGCATTGACGTTTTCTTTACCGCCTATCGCATCCAGCAGCTCTTGTGCATCTTGCTTAAAATCTGCCACTTTTATTTCCTCCTTTGTCTTAACTTGTATATACAAGTTGTTTGCATTTTTACTATACTTTACTGAAATAAAAAATGCAAGCGTTTCATTTTACTTTTTTTATATTTTCACATCCCTCTCCTTTCTCTAATTTCAAGCTCATTCAATCCTTATAGTTATTTTACCACTGAACCATTCTCCTCTAATAATAAAAGCCCTTACCCGTTTTCAATACTTAATAAAAAAACAGACCCGTCATTTGGCCTGTTTCTCCTCTTCATACATTCATTTTTTACTTTCACTTTTTCCAAAGCCGTCTCATATCTCCTATCAGATAAAGAGAGCCGAACACAATCACTTTGCGGTTGAGGTAGGACTGACTTTTCAATTCAACAATCAGCTCATCTACAGATTTAAAAGCTTGAGACTCCTGTCCTTGAGCATCCAGCCAGTCAGCTGTACCTTCTGCATCAAATCCTCTGTAAGGATCCGGGGAAACGGTCAGGATTTTTTCAGAAAATGGCAGTATCTGTTCGATCATATCCTCATAAGCCTTGTCTTTCATCATACCCACCACAAAAATTAGTTGTTCATCAGGAAAAAGGTAGCTGATATTCTCTCTTAATGCCGCTACTCCCTCTGGATTATGAGCGCCGTCGATCAGAATAGTCGGATGCTCGCTGATTTTTTCCATACGTCCGGGCCAGGCAGCCAGCTCCAGCCCTTTTCTTATATGATCGGATGTAATTACAAAACCTCTCTGTTCAAGTACCTGAGCGGCTTCGACAGCCAATGCCGCATTTGTGATCTGGTGTCTCCCTAGTAGATGGATTATAAGTCCGTCCATCTCTTTATACGAGAACGAGCTGTACGTATCGGTCATACTGACAGAAGATATATGATTCGGAGTGACTCTGATCATGTCAGCCTGTACATTCTCTGCTTTCCTGCTGATGACTGCATCCACTTCTTCAGACATTTCCGGGAAGATGACTAAACCGTTCTCTTTAATGATCCCGGATTTTTCTGCTGTAATCTGTTCGATTGTGTCTCCCAGAACTTTCATATGATCATACCCAATCGATGTGATAATAGAAGCCTCTGATGTATTCACCACGTTTGTTGCATCCAGTCTTCCTCCGATTCCGGTTTCCAGAATGACAAGATCACACCTGCTGACGGCAAAATGCAGCAGAGCTACCGCAGTCAGAATTTCAAATGAATAAAGACGTTCGCCCGTTTCTTCTTCCACTTGAGCAACGAAAGGAGCCACAGTTTCGGTCGCTTCAATGAATTCTTCGTCAGTAATCATCTGCCCCGAAACTTTTATGCGTTCATTTATAGATTCCAGATGCGGAGAGGTATAAACGCCTGCCTTGATCCCCGCCTGACTGAGTATCGATGACAAAAAGGCGCTAACTGATCCTTTTCCATTTGTGCCGGCAATATGAACGACCCGCAGTCTGTCTTGTGGGTCCCCCAGTTTATTCATCAACAGACGCATTCTATTAAGATTTTCTTTCTGGCCTGTTCCTCTATTCGTATTGACCAGCTCGATCACTTCAGTCATATTCATTCTTTTTTCCTCCTGCTGCTTCAGTTGGTATTCTACTATATTTATATAATAAATCTGTCTTTTTATTGAAAGCGTAAGTTTGCCAGTTGCAATTCGGACAACATTCCCCTATACTTACAGTAAGATTTCAACATAACCTCATCCTTATCACTCAAATCTCACCGTATATCAGCACTCTAACGTGTTGGTCTCACAACCATTTCTGATTCGATAGATCTTGCCTTCATCATTTTATTCTTTTCACCCATCAATTTCAATCTACCCAATACAGTCTTTTCTTATCCCACTGTTTTCTTCGTATGTATCTATTTCTTTTCATCTTTGATTTCCTACTACTTTTGTCTACCCTTTTTTCATACCCTAACACCGACTGTTTTTACATCTGCCTATCTGTTTTCCTATTAATAAAATCCTCTAAGTATACATGACTCTCACAGCACTTAGCGCCTTTTTTCAGAATGGATAGACGTGCTTCTCGCCTCTTATTCTAATTTTTATACCCCATGCAAGGATTTAATTATTTCAATCATTTATTTCCCGCGCCGACCAGACTCATTACCAGATTCCTGTTTTCTATTTTACCTTGGCTGAAGTCAGAGACTTTTCCCCTGACTCTAGTGCTCTTACTTACGACATAGTGAAGAACGAGCCTGCGTTTGGGACCGCAGGCTCGTTTGTTTTGTCTATTAAATTTTGAACTGATTATCCTTTGAAGGTTCGACCACTAAGTAACGGTGCGGCTCTTTCCCTTCTGAATGCGTCTGTACACCTTTATGCTGGTTGAGGTAACGGTGGATCTGTTTTCTCTCATGTGCCGGCATAGGCTCCAGAATGACTGGACGGTTTGTCTTCTTGACTTTTTCAGCTGTACGGTAAGCCAGCTGTTCGACAGTTTTCTGACGACGGTCACGATAGTTCTCAGCATCGACTTTAGCAAACAACTTATTGTCCGCTTCCTGATGAAGCTGAATCTGCGCAAGTGTCTGTAAGCTGTTGAGCACTTTTCCGTGTCGCCCGATGATCAGACCGGCATCTTCTGTATCAATGATGTACTGGACGCGACGATCTGTTCTGTTGATGGTAACAGATACATCTTCGACACCCATTTTATCTGCGATACGTTTAATGTAATCAGCTACGCTTTGAATAGCTGCTTCGTCTGTTTCATTCAGTTCGATGATTTTCTTTTCTTCCGGCTCAGGTTTTTCCGGTGTGTCTTCTACTTTTTCTTCTTCATCTGCACGTGCTGGATGAGTCGTATCAGTTTCTTCAACACCTTCTTCGACCTGATCAGTCGGCTCTTCTACTGAACTGACTTTATCATCTGGTTCAGCTGCTTCTTTAATTTCTGGCTCGATCGTAGATGGCTCTTTTTCCCCAAGCAGGATTTCTTTAGAGACGAGATCTTCCACCGGATTCTTTGCATTTTTTCTTTTGACAACGACCACTGCATCTTTCTGTCCAATACCTAAGAAGCCCTTTTTTGATTCCTGTGAAATAGTAATATCCGCATTATCTCGCTTGATGCCTAATGCTTTAAGTCCTTTTTCAATCGCTTCTTCAGTGGTTGACGCTTGTGCTGTGTATTTATCTTTCATAAACGCTAGCCTCCATTCACAATCTCTGTTTCTCCTTTATTTTAACAAATTCGAAACAATAAGTCAGAAGATTTTTATTTTTTCACATTGCGCCCGTACTTTTGAGCTCTTTTAATTGCACGTTTTCTCTGACGTTCAGCTTCTCTTTCCTGAGCTTCCTTGTCCGCGCGCTCTTTTCTTATTTTAAACGGATTTTGGAATAATAGTGTCTGAAGCATCGAAAAACCATTAGATACAGTGAAGTAAAGCGCCAGAGCACTTGATAGACGGAAGGTAATAAAGACGATAAACAACGGCATAACGTAAGTCATCACTTTGTTTCCTTCAGTCACACGTCCCATACTCATCAATACTGAATGTCCAAGCGTAAATACCCCTGCCAGTATAGGTAAGATGAAATACGGATCGGGTTCACCCAAGTTGACCCATAAGAAGTCGCCTGTAGCCAGGATAGGCGTACGGTTAACTGCCTGGTAAAGAGCAATAAATACCGGCATCTGAATCAGCATCGGCAGACATCCCATGTACGGGTTTACTCCTGCTTCGCTATAAAGGCGCTGCTGCTCTTCTTTAAATTTTTCCTGAGTCTCTGCATCTCGTGCAGAATACTTTTCTTTCAGTTCTTCCATTTGAGGACTAATATCGTTCATCTGCTGCATATTTTTTTGCTGAAAATGCGTGAACGGTATCAGCATTGCACGAATGATGACCGTGACAATAATGATCCCTACTCCATAATTCTCACCGAAGAGATTCGATACCCAGATAATGGCACGGGCGAAGTTATAAATAATGACACCTTCCCAGATCCCCGTACTCTCTGCAGAAACTGGATCCGTTCCACAAGCAGATAAAAATACAACTAAAGCAA
Source organism: Alkalibacterium pelagium (assembly GCF_900109325.1). Classification (GTDB taxonomy): domain Bacteria; phylum Bacillota; class Bacilli; order Lactobacillales; family Carnobacteriaceae_A; genus Alkalibacterium; species Alkalibacterium pelagium. Next base: position 39,815 of record NZ_FNZU01000004.1, on the reverse strand, counting down.
GCATGCTGACTGCCAGGAGCAATCGCTTACGTTTTCTCAAAAAATTCAATCATTTTCCCTCTCTTCTTCTACTATTAACTTAAATCTTTTATTTGACTCTATTTTAGAAGTCGACACACGTCACCATCACTGCACGGTACTAAACAAGTAAACCCGCTTTCTTCATAACATGCAGCAGGCTTTTTTTCATTTCATTAAATGTCATCTGCCTGGTCGGCTGTCTTGCGATCACTACAAAGTCGACATCTGGTCTGATCAGTTCATCATGATCCATTTCAATAAGCACATGCCTGATTTTTCTTTTGATCTCATTTCTTTTGACCGCATTTCCAAGTTTTTTCCCTACGGAAAGTCCTACACGAAAATGAGACTGGTTTTCTTTGTTTAAAGAGTAAACAACAAACTGCCTGTTCGCCATGGATTCACCCTGATGAAAGACCTTCTGAAAATCTGCTTCCTTTTTTACTCGATAAGCTTTCTTCATTCCTGTCCCATCTTTCTAAGCTAAGCATTGATTAAATAAAAAAAAGGCAACGTGCTCTCACTATAGCTATCAGTAAGAAGCTCCCGTCGCCTGTCGTCATTAAGCTGAAATTCTTTTTCTTCCCTTACGACGTCTGTTTTTTAATACTCTACGTCCGTTTTTTGTACTCATACGTTTACGGAATCCATGTACTTTTTGACGCTTACGTTTTTTGGGTTGGTATGTTAGTCCTTGTGCCATTGAGAAACACCTCCTGAATCTTTCCTTTGTCCTCTGACTTATCAATAAGCATAAAGTTAGTGACTGCATTAATATCTAGACAGACTATGTTATTTTAGAAAACATTTGACCATTTGTCAAGCATTTCTGAGTAATTGCTTCTTTATATAAGAAATAACGATTAGACTGATCCCCACATTTATGTCACAAATTCAGATTTTCGCCAGTTATTTATGCAGAATACTTGTCCACACCCTCTTGATACAAGTCATCCACAAAAAAGTAACGCACATCACTTTCAACATGTTTTCCACAGTTTCACAGCGTGTTTACAAGAGTCATGCACAGCCATTTAAAGATTGTGCATAACTCTCATTAAAGCTGGTATATCAGTCTTAATTATGTAATAGTTATCCACATCCCCTGTAAAAAAGTATACATCTATTTTCACTTACTCACAACCAGATCTGCCCTGTGGATATCTTTTTGTACATCCTGAGGAAAGATTATCAACAATTAAAACCTATTGTGGAAAACTTAAATCATACGTGATAAAATGTAAAAAGCATCTTATCGGCGAGGAGGAAAAAAATGGACGATTTACAGTCAACATGGAGTTATCTACAGGAAAAATTTAAAGAAACTTTGTCAAAAGTCAGTTACGACACTTGGATCCACAGTGCCAACCTCGTCCGGATAACAAATAATTCAGTCACTATCGAAGTGCCTTCGACATTACATAAGGAGTATTGGAAGAATAATCTCTCGACTAGAGTCGTAGAATATCTTTATGAGTTTCTGGGACGTGAAATTTCTCCTTTATTTGTCACAGCAGAGGAGCAGGCTGCCCATGAAGAACAGGAAGACACGCAGACTGTTCAGGCTTTCGAAACTCAGCCCGTTTCAAGTACATTGAACAGCAAATATACATTTGATACATTTGTCATCGGAAAGGGCAATCAGATGGCCCATGCCGCTGCCTTAGTCGTTGCTGAAGAACCTGGTACGATCTATAATCCGCTGTTCTTTTATGGAGGCGTTGGATTGGGAAAGACACACCTGATGCATGCGATCGGTCACCAGTACCTTCAGATCAACCCTAACGCAAAAATCAAATATGTATCGAGTGAAAATTTTGCCAATGATTTTATCAATTCGATCCAGAACAGAACCCAGGAAAAATTCCGCCAGCAGTACCGGAATGTAGACTTACTATTAGTCGATGATATTCAGTTCTTTGCTGACAAGGAAGGGACTCAAGAAGAGTTTTTCCATACTTTCAATGCCCTGTATGACGACCGGAAACAGATCGTACTGACAAGTGACCGGCTGCCTAACGAAATTCCTAAACTTCAGGAACGTCTGGTATCTCGCTTCGCATGGGGATTATCCGTAGACATTACTCCGCCAGATCTGGAAACCCGTATCGCGATTTTACGTAAGAAAGCTAACGCAGAAGGTCTGGAAATACCTAACGATACCTTAAGCTATATTGCCGGGCAGATCGATTCGAATATCAGAGAGCTTGAAGGTGCTCTTGTTCGCGTACAGGCTTATTCCGCAATCCAGCGCAATGACATTACGACCAGCCTGGCTGCCGATGCACTGAAAAGCATGGTCAAGAATGATTCCAAGCAGAATGTATCGATTGCTTCCATTCAGCAGAAGGTCTGCAAGTACTATCAGATTTCTCTCGCTGACCTGAAAGGGAAAAAACGGGTCAGACAGATCGTTTTGCCTAGACAGATCGCTATGTATCTTTCACGAGAGCTTACCAGCACATCTCTTCCTAAAATTGGAAAAGAATTCGGCGGAAAAGATCATACTACTGTCATTCATGCCCATGAAAAGATTAAGAAAGCTCTTAATGAAGAAAATGACAGCGAATTGAGAGACCAGATCGAAGAAATAAAAAAAAGTCTCTGATCGCACTTGTGGATAAAGTCTCAAGTCACCCACAACTTTATCCACAACTTATCCACAAGTGGAAAACCTTCTGTCTCAGATGGAATTTACGTTTTCCACAGTATACACAGGTCCTACTACTATTACTAAGAATTTATTTACTATATAATTATAAACGGGTACTCAATTTATTATTGGAGGATGCATATGAAATTTACAGTTAATCGATCAGCGTTTCTAAAAAAATTAAAAGATGTTCAACTCGCTGTATCATCTAGATCAACTATTCCAATTCTTACAGGAATCAAACTGATTGCTTCAGAAGATGGGTTACAGCTGACAGGCAGCAACTCTGACATTTCGATTGAAACGTTCGTCAGAAAATCAGATGAACAGTCTGGTCTGACTATAGAAGAAGAAGGTCAGATCGTCCTTCAACCGGCACGTTTCTTCAGTGATATCGTCAATAAACTCCCAGATGAAACCTTTACTGTTGAAGTGAAAGACAGAGTTCAGACAGCCATTACGTCTGCATCATCTTCATTCATCATTAACGGACTGGATGCTGCCAACTATCCGCATCTTCCGGAAATCGATACGACCCAGTCATTTACACTTCCGGTCAACTTACTTAAGAAAATTATCAAACAGACCGTCATTGCCGTATCGACTCATGAAAGTCGTCCGATCCTGACAGGGATTCATTTGACCATCAATGATGGAAAGCTTAAAGCTGTTGCTACAGACAGTCACCGACTAAGCCAGCGTGTGATTCCAGTTGAGGGAACTGAAAGCCTGTCTTACAATCTGGTTATTCCTGGTAAGAGCCTTCAGGAACTGACTCGACTGCTGGATGACAGCCTGGATGAAATAGAAGTAGCAATCGCTGAGAACCAGATCCTCTTCAAGACTGAAGACACCTTGTTCTACTCAAGACTACTGGAAGGAAATTATCCTGACACGGACCGTCTGATCCCTGATAGTTCCGCAACAGAAGTAACTCTTGAGGCACAGATCCTTCTTGGAGCTGTGGAAAGAGCGTCTCTTCTTTCTCACGAAGGTAAAAACAACGTCGTTAAACTCTCGGTGAAAGATGATACTGTGGAAATTACCGGTAATTCTCCAGAAGTCGGGCGAGTAAACGAGCAGGTCACTACTCAGTCTATTTCTGGTGAAGAAATGGAGATTTCTTTCAATCCGGACTATTTGAAAGCTGCCTTGACGACTTTTGGACCTGTGGATATCACACTTAAACTGATTTCTACCTTGCGTCCATTCGTTCTGGTTCCAAGTGAAGACAAGAATGAATTCATTCAGCTAATCACACCGATCCGTACGTCCACATAAATGAATATAAATTGAATATAAGCAGAAAAGACCCGATGCTGTCGGGTCTTTTTGTGTTATACAACCGGTGAAACTGCTCCTTAGCTATCATTTTAAAAGAGAAGGAGGGCCTGAGTAAATTATAATGACAGTTATCCGTCTTTGATTGCCTGCTCGACATGATTAGTCAGTTTAGTGGGCTGTAATGGGCAGATATGTGCCAATCGGAGCAGACGACCCTGATGGGTGTGGCAATGATTGAATTTTCTCTTTCCTCCTAGATTATTTTATCAGCTAAGTGGTCAGTGAAATCACATTTATTGACTACTTTACACTACAGAGACTTTCCAGTTGGATAAACTATCAGATAGACAGTTAAATAAGGAATTTTTCCACATTTTACTCCTTATCCTAAGATTGTATGATCCAGTGCTGGATCACTGATACATAATTCTCTTAAATAACCTGAAAATTTAAATATAAAGAGTCTAAGCGAATTTGAATAAAAAAGAAGGATTTGTCATTTTACCCTTAAAATCGATGAGACCGGATTTTTTCCCATAAAAATTTGTTTCACACTTCGAAATAAGGTATAATATAAGAAGAGAAATTATGCAGAACGTGGATGATCTGATCCGCGTCTTTGCTTTTTAAAGGAGCCGATTACAGTGCCGGAAATAATACAAATCGATCAATCAGTCATTACACTGGGACAATTTCTGAAGCATGCGACGATTATATCGAGCGGAGGAATGGCCAAGCCTTTCCTGATGGACTATACCGTCTGGGTCAATGATGAACCGGATAACCGTCGTGGCCGCAAACTGCATCCTGGAGATGTCATCAAGGTGGAAGGCTTCGGGACCTATCTTTTAGAATCAGCTCAAAATGAGGATAACTGATGTATTTAAAGAAACTGACGTTGAAGGGCTACCGCAATTATTCTAATGCAGAGGTGACCTTTTCCAACCAGATCAACGTCTTTCTGGGCGAGAATGCTCAGGGAAAAACGAATATCATGGAAAGCATCTATGTGCTGGCTATGACGAGGAGTCACCGGACTTCCAACGATAAAGAGCTGATCGGATGGGATCAGGATTTTGCCCGGGTAGCTGGAACGGTCGAGAAATCCAGCGGCGAGTATCCTCTTGAAATCATTCTTTCTAAAAAAGGGAAGAAAGCAAAGCTCAATCATCTTGAACAGAAGAAGCTCAGCCGATATATCGGACACCTGAACGTGATTCTGTTTGCTCCCGAAGACTTGTCCCTCGTTAAAGGATCCCCTTCTGTGAGACGGAAGTTTCTGGATATGGAAATGGGTCAGATGAGTTCCATTTATCTGTATCACCTTGTTGAGTACCAGAAAGTCCTGAAACAGCGCAATGCTTACTTAAAACAGCATAGAAAAAGCGGCAAACTGGATCAGACCTATCTAAGTATCCTAAATGAACAGCTGGCGGCCGAAGGGGCTGAACTGCTTGCTCAGCGCTTTTCCTTCACGAGACGACTGGAGAACTGGGCACGTCCCATTCATTCAGACATCTCCCAGGGGAAAGAAACGCTGATGCTTGAGTATGCCTCTTCTTTTTCTGTGACATCAGAAACGGATAAGGAGCAGCTGATGAACGATCTGCTGAAGCAGTATAAAAAGCATGAGCAGAGAGAGAAGGAACAGGGCACAACGCTCTATGGTCCTCATCGGGACGACATCCGATTTTTTGTCAATGAGAAGAATGTCCAGACTTACGGGTCTCAGGGACAGCAGCGGACAACAGCGTTGAGTCTGAAACTGGCCGAAATTGAATTAATGAACGAGATGACGGGGGAGTACCCCGTTTTATTATTGGACGATGTACTGAGTGAGCTGGACGATGAACGACAGACTCACCTGCTGAAAACGATACAAGATAAAGTCCAGACCTTTCTGACAACGACAAGTCTGGACGGCGTGAAAAAGGAATTGCTTCATCATCCGCGTATCTTCAATGTGCGTAGTGGTCAAATCGAAATGGAGAGTGAATAGAGTGGCAGACGAACAATTGACACCTAAAGAAGTAGTAGAATTAAGAGAAGAATATGATGCGAGTCAGATCCAAGTGCTTGAAGGTCTGGAAGCTGTCCGTAAGCGACCAGGGATGTATATCGGATCGACGAGTTCTGAAGGACTCCATCACCTGGTATGGGAAATCGTTGATAACTCCATTGACGAAGCGATGGCTGGGCATGCTGAAAACATCGAAGTCATTATTGAACCGGGCAATCTGATTGTGGTCAAGGATGACGGACGTGGAATTCCGATCGATATCCAAGCTAAAACCGGTCGCCCGGCTGTTGAGACCGTCTTTACGATCCTTCACGCAGGAGGAAAATTCGGTGGCGGAGGGTATAAAGTTTCCGGCGGACTTCACGGGGTAGGATCATCCGTTGTTAATGCGTTGTCAGAATACCTTGAAGTTGATGTTCATAAAAATGGAAAAGTTTATAACCAGCGCTATGAGCGTGGTGCGGTCATGTACGACTTGAAAGAAACCGGTACGACAGACAAGTCCGGTACAGTGGTCCGTTTCAAAGCGGATGCTGAAATTTTCCAGGAAACGACAGTCTATGATTTCAATAAACTGGCTACCCGTATCCGTGAACTGGCTTTCCTCAACCGCGGTCTGTCCATTTCAATCGAAGATCAGAGAGACGCTGAACCGGTCCGTCTACAGTACCAGTACGACGGGGGAATCAAGAGCTATGTCGATTACCTTAACCAGAGCAAGACGGTTCTTTATGAGGAACCTATCTACCTGGAAGATGAGCAGGACGGAATTGCTGTTGAAGTGGCTCTGCAGCATACAGACGGCTACCACATGAACATCATGAGTTTTGCCAATAACATTCACACCTATGAAGGTGGGATGCACGAATCAGGTTTTAAGACAGCATTGACTCGTATCATCAATGATTATGCCCGTAGAAACAAATTCATCAAGGAAAATGAAGATAATGTCAGCGGGGAAGATGTGCGGGAAGGTCTGACCGTTGTATTAAGCATCAAGCATCCGGATCCTCAATTTGAGGGACAGACGAAGACCAAACTGGGTAATTCTGAAGTCCGTACGATCACGGACCGTCTGTTCAGTGAGCATTTCGACCGCTTTCTGATGGAGAACCCGCAGACTAGTAAGAAAATCATTGAAAAAGCACTGCTCGCGGCAAAAGCCAGACTGGCAGCCAAGCGGGCAAGAGAAGTGACGCGCAAGAAAAATGGACTGGAGATCAGTAATCTTCCAGGTAAGCTGGCAGACTGTTCGTCAAAAGACCCGGAAAAATCTGAAATCTTCATCGTTGAGGGAGACTCAGCCGGCGGATCAGCCAAGCAGGGACGGTCCCGTCTGTTCCAGGCTATTCTGCCTATTCGAGGTAAAATCCTGAACGTCGAAAAAGCTTCTTTAGATAGAATCCTTGCCAACGAAGAGATTCGTTCGCTCTTTACAGCGATGGGTACAGGTTTTGGAGAAGAATTTGAAGTTGAAAAAGCCCGTTACCACAAGCTGATCATCATGACCGATGCGGACGTCGATGGGGCGCACATTCGTACGCTTCTTCTGACGCTGTTTTACCGTTATATGCGACCGGTTGTCGAAGCTGGGTTCGTTTATATCGCCCAGCCACCTCTATATCAAGTTAAACAGGGCAAAAAAGAGGCCTACCTTGATTCTGAGAAAGAATTGGAGGATTACCTTAAAGAGATCCCAGCGACGCCTAAGCCTTTCATTCAGCGTTATAAAGGACTAGGGGAAATGGATGCTGAACAGTTGTGGGAAACAACGATGAATCCCGAAAACAGACGCTTGCTTCAGGTCACTGTTGATGATGCGATCGAAGCCGATCTGATTTTTGACATGCTGATGGGTGAAAAAGTCGAACCACGACGCGACTTTATCGAAGAAAATGCTCAGTACGTTCAGAATATCGATATTTAATACCTGCCTACCAGAAAAGAGCACTGAGTGAGTTTAAGGAGGAAGAAAGACTTGGCTGAAGAAAGAGAAGCACGAATGGATAAAATCAATCTATCGAGTGAAATGAGAAAGTCGTTTCTCGATTATGCAATGAGCGTGATCGTGTCACGTGCCCTGCCGGATGTGCGTGATGGACTGAAACCTGTACACCGCCGTATTTTGTATGGAATGAACGAACTTGGTATGACGCCTGACAAAGCGTATAAGAAGTCAGCCCGTATCGTCGGAGACGTTATGGGTAAATACCACCCGCACGGGGACTCTGCCATCTATGAATCTATGGTCCGTATGTCACAGGACTTCAGTTTCCGTAACCCTCTGATTGACGGACATGGTAACTTTGGTTCCGTCGATGGAGACAGCGCGGCAGCTATGCGTTATACAGAAGCAAAAATGAGTAAGATCGCTATGGAAATGCTTCGGGATATCAATAAAGACACAGTTGATTATCACGACAACTATGATGGTTCAGAGAGAGAACCGAATGTTCTGCCTGCACGATTCCCGAACCTTCTAGTCAACGGGGCCTCTGGGATCGCAGTGGGGATGGCGACAAATATTCCTCCGCATAATCTTCGAGAAGTCATCGCTGCCTGTCGTGTACTGATGGAGAACGAAGAGGCGACTATCGCCGATTTGATGGAGGTATTGCCTGGACCGGACTTTCCTACGGGAGCCATGGTCATGGGCAAGTCTGGGATAAGAAAAGCATATGAAACCGGACGAGGTTCGATCAAAATCGGAGCGAAAGCACGTATCGAAGTTCAGCCTAATGGAAAAGAACGTATTATCGTAGACGAAATACCCTACCTGGTAAACAAAGCTAAACTGGTCGAGCGTATTGCCGATCTGGCTAGAGACAAGCGAATCGAAGGAATTACAGACCTTAATGACGAATCGGACCGAGACGGTATGCGTGTGGTCATTGATGTCAGAAGAGACGTTTCAGCGAGTGTCATTCTAAACAACTTATATAAAATGACGCCTCTGCAGACATCATTCGGCTTCAATATGCTGGCAATCGTTAACGGCATTCCTAAGACACTTGGATTAAAAGAGATTTTAACAGAGTACCTCAAGCACCAGAGAGTCGTCATCAGACGACGCACTGAATTTGACAAGAAAAAAGCGGAAGCCCGAGCTCATATACTTGAAGGATTACGTATTGCTCTTGACCATATCGATGAAATCATATCGATCATCAGAGGATCACAGACGGGCGATGCAGCGAAACAGGCCATGATGGAACGATTCGGTCTGAGCGATCGTCAGTCACAAGCCATTCTGGATATGAGAATGGTCCGTCTGACCGGTCTGGAACGTGAAAAGATCGAAGGGGAGTATCAGGATCTTCTTGCAACAATTGAAGACTTGAAAGACATTCTTGCCAGACCTGAACGGGTTCATGAAATCATTGCAACTGAACTCGAAGAAATCGCTGAAAAACATGGAGACGATCGACGAACAGAACTTCTTATAGGCGAAGCATTGAGTATTGAAGATGAAGACCTGATCGAAGAAGAAGAAATTGCTGTCACCCTGTCTCATAACGGCTACATGAAGCGCATGGCGATATCTGAATTTAAAGCTCAGAATCGTGGAGGACGCGGCGTTAAAGGCATGGGCACGAACACGGATGACTTCGTTGAGACCCTTCTGACCTGCTCGACGCATGATCTTCTGCTGTTCTTTACCAATACCGGTAAAGTATACAAAGCTAAAGGCTACGAAGTTCCTGAGTATGGACGTACGGCAAAAGGGATCCCGGCAATCAACTTCCTCGGGATCGAAAATGATGAGAAGATTCAGGCCATCATCAGTACCCGTGGTGAAACAGATGATAAAGACCAGCTGTTCTTCACGACTCGTCAAGGAACGGTCAAACGTACAGCATTTTCTGACTTTGAAAATATCCGTACGAGCGGCCTGAAAGCAATTGTTCTCAAAGACGACGATGAACTGATCAACGTATCGGTCACTCATGGCGACGACCACATCATTATTGGAACGAGACAGGGGTATGCCGTCAGTTTCCATGAAGATGAAGTCCGAAGTATGGGACGAGCAGCATCGGGCGTCCGAGGAATCCGTTTGAGAGAGGATGACTATGTAGTCGGGACAGATATAATGGGTCCTGAGTCAGAAGTTCTGGTCATTACTGAGAATGGGTATGGAAAACGTACTGAAGCTTCAGAGTACGCGATTCGCGGACGTGGTGGAAAAGGCGTCAAGACAGCCAATATCACGGAGAAAAATGGTCCGCTTATCGGCTTGAAGACAGTGTCTGGAGAGGAAGATATCATGCTCATCACTACAAGTGGTGTAGTGATCCGATTCCACGCGAATAACATTTCCAAAACCGGACGTGCGACTCAAGGTGTCCGTCTAATGAGGCTTGAAGAAGGTAATTATGTTTCTACCTTAGCTAAAGTTGAAGTGGAAGATGACATAGAAGTGGACGAACCGCTTAATGAAGAAGATAACGGCGAAGAAATAATCGACCAAGATGCATCAGAGTCTTCTGAAGAAAGCTGAACAGTAGCGTAGACGTATGAGCGCACCCTGAAAAAGGGTGCGTTTTTTTTTGCTCAGAAAAGCCCGTACAGTAGCAGAGAAGACCCCATCGTCCAGATCCATCACATAAAAGACAGCTACTGTTAAAAGCAGCTGCCAATTGTCAGTTTATATAGTCAGTTGATCGGCTAGTTTATAACACTATTTCTCTTGCTGCACGTACTTCCTGAATAGAAAGATGATCATTTAAAAGAACATGAGTAGAGTCCAATTGACCTTTTTGTTTGAGACCAGAATACCAGAACAGACCGAGTAAGCCTATGGCAATAAACAGACCGATGATCAACGAAAGTGTGTAGTTCAGTCCTAATCCAATTTGTTCATTAAGGATATAGACAGTTACAGCGTAGAGCATGAATGAAGCAGGAACAAGCGTAACAAGATAATTTTTGCCTTTCAGGAAGAGATAACGAGTTGAAACAAGCAAGGCAATAGCAGCTGTCGCCTGGTTAGCCCAGTTAAAGTATCGCCATAAGATGTTGAAGTCCATAAATGTCAGCATAATTGACAGGATAAAAATTGGGATAGTGATCATTAAGCGTTTGGCAATTTCTTTTTGAGAAATATTCAAGTAATCGGCTATAATCATTCGAAGACTTCTAAAAGCGGTATCTCCAGAAGTAATCGGTAATACAATTACACCCAGAATTGCAAATGTACCACCAACAGCCCCTAGATAATGACGGGCGATCTGTTCAACTGCTAGAGAAGCTGTTCCTTCCGCAATCACTCCACTTAATACAGGAGCCTGATAGAAAGCCATAGCTGCTGCAGCCCAGATCATAGCGATGATTCCCTCCATAGTCATCATGCCGTAAATACGAAGCGGGCATCCGATTCGCTGTCGAGTGTACGGGAAATAATCGGAGTCTGAGTAGCATGGAAGCCTGACATAGCCCCACATGAAATCGTAAAGAAAATACCAGGAAATAAACTTACACCACTAGGATGAGTATTTCTCAGTGTAGTCAGAGTCAAGTTTGGAATAGATTCTCCTCTACCAAGCATTGAGATGAATATAGCAAAAGTACTGATAATGAGCAGAGCACCAAAGAACGGATAAATTTTCCCGATAAGTTTATCGATGGGCAGGAGAGTGGATAAAATATAATAATCAAATATAACTAATGTTAACAATCCTGCTCCCATCCAACCCGGTGTCAGATTTGCTAAAAGGTTAGCCGGTGAGGTAACAAATACTGTTCCTACTAAAAGAAGAAGGAGAGCGGCAAAGGCATTAACGACGTGCTTCATCATTTTACCAAGATAACGTCCAGCCAGTTCAGGCAAGTGAGCCCCTTCATTACGAAGTGAAATCATTCCAAGCATGAAATCATGCACTGCACCGGCAAATATATTTCCGAATATGATCCATATGAAAGCAGCAGGTCCATATAAAGCTCCCATGATCGGACCGAAAATAGGACCTGTCCCGGCAATGTTGAGAAGCTGAATCAGTGGATTTTTTTTAGTGCCCATAACGACATAATCGTTTCCGTCTGCAAGCTCAAAGGCAGGCGTAGTACGTTTAAGTTCTATACCGAAATTTTTTTCGATAAATTTTCCGTAGAAAATATAACCCAATATAAGTACAGTAATACCTAATAGAAATGTAATCAATTAAAGCCCTCCATCATTTTAATGTGTAAGCGGTTCAATTATAGTTTGCTAAAAACATCACAAACTTGTGTTAATGTTTGCTTAGAAATAATAGAGAAATAGGTTAGGGTTAATTACAAGTCTCTTGTCAGTTATAAAACATCAATAAAGACTTGCGACTGAACCCTGCGTGTGCTATAATATTTCGGAGTGAGTACTCTTAAATGAATACTCTCCTTGCTCTTTCAAATGAAAGGGCCAAAGACCATAAGGAGGTGACAGTCAAAGATGAGTCAAACAGCTAAGTACGAATTATTGTATATTATCCGTCCTGATCTTGATGAAGATGGAAAGAAAGCTCTTGTAGAGCGTTTCGAAACTATTCTTAAAGATAACGGTGCTGAAGTTACTGAATCAAAAGACTGGGCGAAACGTCGTTTTGCATATGAAATCAAAGGATACCGTGAAGGAACTTACCGTCTGGTAAACCTACAGTCCAATGATGCAGCTGCAATCAACGAATTTGAGCGCCTAGCTCGTATCAATGACGATATTCTTCGTCATATGATCGTACGTCTGGAAGACTAATTGTTTCACGTGAAACAATAAATATGATTGCCTTTTGATGAAAGGAGACCTTTGATTGATTAATAATGTCGTTTTAGTGGGAAGATTAACCAGAGATGCAGAATTGCGTTATACTGGAAGCGGGATTGCAGTTGCAACTTTTTCCGTAGCAGTAGAGCGTCCATTCTCAAATGCTCAAGGAGAACGCGAGACAGACTTTGTAAACTGTGTTGCCTGGAGAAAGACAGCAGAAACAATTTCTAACTTTACCCGCAAGGGCTCGTTAGTAGGCGTGACTGGTCGTATCCAGACTCGTAATTATACGAACAACGAAGGCAGAAAAGTCTATGTAACAGAAATAGTTTGTGAGAATTTCCAGATGCTTGAACCGAAATCTGTCACTGAAAAACGTGCACAGAATGATGGGTCATCAAACGCAAATGGTGGTGGATACTCCAATTCATCAAATTATTCAAACAATAACAGCGGTAATTATTCTCAACAAAACAACCAGAATCAGGCTCCAAGAAATAACAATCAGAACAATCAGAACAATTATGCTAACTTCGATGAAGATCCATTTGAAAGCAACAATGACTCCATCGATATCTCAGATGACGATTTACCATTTTGATTCAAGATAAAAGGAGGATTATAACATGGCTGGACGCAGAGGCGGAAGAAAACGCCGTAAGGTAGATTTCTTTGCAGCAAATCATATCGAATATATCGATTATAAAGATGTGGACTTGCTTAAACGTTTCATTTCAGACAGAGGTAAAATTTTACCACGTCGTGTAACTGGAACTTATGCAAAAAATCAACGTAAATTAACAAAAGCAATCAAACGTGCTCGTATCATGGGCTTATTGCCATTTGTTACTGAAGACTAAACTTAATTAACTATAACGAGCTGTGACAGTGTAATAACTGTTGCAGCTCTTTCTTTTCTTATTCTGTTCGCACCTGAGAATGTTTCACGTGAAACACATTCGCTTGAAATCCCTATCTCGTATAGAATAGAGTGGCGAAAGATGATAGAATAAGGGAAACAAATGGGCTAAAAGGAGAAACTATGAACAATAAAGTGAAGGAAGACAGTCTTCCAAAGTTTCTGAAAGACCCGTCATTACGTCTGATTATATTTTTTGCCCTTGCCATACAACTCATTATGACGCTGTTAAGTTTTATCGCGTATATGTGGCTTGGAGCAATCATGCTGGTTCTCTTTGTCATTACATTAATAGTTTTCTGGCGTATAGGGAATATCTATATAAAGGAACTAAATGAATATATTAAGAATCTTTCTTACCGGATTAAACGTGGTGAGCAGGAAGCTCTAATTAAGATGCCTATAGGTATACTCTTACTGAATGAAAAGAATCAAATCGAGTGGTTGAACCCGTATATGCAGACTCAATTGGCGAAAACTGACAATGTTCTGGGTGAGGCACTTGAAGAAATTCATAAAGAATTGTTCGAATGCTACAGCGATTCATCAAATCTGGATAACCTGATCGAATGGGAAAACAAAATATACCAAGTGACTATTCAGAAAGATATTCACGCCATTTACCTGATGGACATCACTGAGTATGCCACAATTAAAGAAGAGTATGAAGATGCACGGCCAGTTGTCGGCTGGCTCTTTTTAGATAACTATGATGAGATTACTCAAGGGCTTGATGACAGAGGAGTCTCCGGTTTCGACAGCATGCTGACGACCTATTTCTCAAACTGGGGAAGACAGCATGGTATTTTCTACAAGCGGATATCTTCAGATAAGTACTTCCTGCTGCTGAACAGAAAAGAATTGGATCGCCTCGAAAAAGAGAAGTTCAATATTATTGATAATATCAGAGATCGAACGTCTAAACGTAATTTACCTTTAACCATCAGTCTTGGATTGTCTTATGGTGAAGAGACATTCGATAAGCTGGCTGAGCTGGCTCAGAGTAATCTGGATCTGGCACTTGGCCGTGGTGGAGACCAGGCTATAGTTAAAGCAGTAGATGATGAACCGAGATATTACGGCGGCAAGACCAATCCTATGGAAAAACGGACACGTGTCCGTTCACGTATGATCAGTCAGGCTATGCAGAAGCTGATGAACGACAGCGAACAGATATTTGTCATGGGACATAAAAGTCCAGATCTGGATGCTATCGGTGCATCATTAGGTGTAGCCAGAATAGCTATGATGCTAAAGAAAAAGGTATTTGTAGTAGTCGATCAGGAAGACTTGAGTGATGACGTTGCCAAGCTAATGAAAGAAATACAGAAACACGAGCAGGTAAATAAAAATATCATCTCGCCTTCAGATGCTGAAAAGCAGATAGGTCCGGAAGATCTGGTCGTTCTAGTCGATCATCACAAGCCTGTCTTATCGATTGCACCGACCTTGCTTAAGAAAACCAGAAAGAATATGGTGATCGACCATCACAGAAGAGGGGAAGAATTTACAGAAAACCCGCTCCTTGTGTACATCGAACCGTATGCTTCTTCTACAGCTGAATTGATTACGGAACTGTTCGAGTATGTCTCGACGGACGGTGATCCGATCAATCGTATAGAAGCAACTGCTATGCTGGGTGGAATCGTCGTAGATACGAATAACTTCAGCTTGAGAACGGGTTCCCGGACATTTGATGCAGCAAGTTACCTTCAGTCAGTAGGAGCGAATTCAACAATGATCCAGCGACTGTTGAAGGAAGATCCTGAAAAGTACCTGCAACGAAGCAGATTGATCGAGACAATTGAGTTTGTTCGAGATGGGGTAGCTATTGCGAGCGGAGATAATGAAACGATCTATCACACTGTAACATCTGCTCAGACGGCAGACACGATGTTGAGTATGTCAGGAGTAGAAGCTGCCTTTGTCATAACCAGACGTTCTGAAGACATGGTGGGAATCAGTGCTAGAAGCTTAGGTAAGATCAACGTACAGATTATTATGGAAAAAATGGGTGGCGGAGGACATTTATCCAATGCAGCCACACAAATCGACGGAAAAAGTGTTTCAGAAATAATAGAAGAATTAAAAGAAGTTATAAATGCTCAACTCGATTAAAGAACAGAGAAGGAGACTTGACTATGGAAGTTATTCTATTAAAAGATGTTAAAGGAACTGGAAAAAAAGGGGAAGTTAAAAATGTATCTGACGGATACGCAAATAACTTTTTACTGAAGAAAGGTCTGGCGAAGGAAGCTACTTCCGGAGCTAAACAAGAACTGAGTATGAAAAAGAAAGCTCAGAAAAGAGAAGAGCAGGAGATCCTCGAAGCTGCTAAAAAAGACAAAGAAACGATTGAAAACAACCCGATTGAAATCAAAGAAAAAGCAGCAGATGATGGAAGACTGTTCGGTTCAGTAACAACTAAGCAAATTGCTAAAGAACTGGAAAAACAGCTCGGTATAAAGGTAGACAAACGTAAAATCAACCAGTCACTTCCAATGCGTTCTGTAGGCACACAGCATGTTGAAATCAAACTCCATAAAGAAGTATCTGCTGAACTGACGGTTCGAGTCACAGCAATCAACTAGAAAATAAAATATTACCAGGATGGCCCTACCGCGGCCATCTTTTTTTACTGATCGGGACAGATTTAGAAACTGCAGTAATGTTTCACGTGAAACATTAAGAACTAAACATATGTTCCCTTATATACAATTTTCTGGATATGATGTAAAATAGAGAAACAGTTTAGTTAAGAAAAGGAGCTACCAGAAGAATGGAAATGATAGGCGATCGCTTACCTCCACAGAATATAGAGGCTGAACAGTCTGTTTTAGGGTCTATACTATTAGATCCGGAAGCATTAATACCGGCGATGGAATATGTTGAAGCGTCTGATTTTTATCGACGTGCTCATCAGCTTATTTTCCAGGTCATGGTAGACTTGAATGAAAAAAATGAAGCTATTGATGTTGTGACTATTGCTAATAGTCTAGAAACGAAGAGCTTGCTTGAAGATGTTGGCGGGACCCCATATTTGGCTGAAATAGCGGGTATGGTGCCGACTGCTGCTAACGTGGACTATTATGCCAAAATTGTCGAAGAACGCTCCATATTGCGTAAACTGATCCAGACAGCAACTGATATAGCATCGAAAGGGTATCAGGAAGCAGATGATGTGCCCAATCTTCTTGATGAAGCAGAAAGAAGCATTCTCGAAGTATCGGAAAAACGCAGCCGAAGTGGATTCGTTTCGATCGAATCAGTTTTAAGAGACACAATCAACAATATAGATGAACTATTTCAAAATGATGATGACATTACTGGAATTTCTACTGGGTATAAGATGCTTGACCAGATGACTGCAGGTCTCCATGAGGATGAACTGATTATTCTGGCAGCCCGGCCAGGTGTCGGGAAGACAGCATTTGCTTTGAATGTGGCTCAGAATATTGGGACTAAGACAGATGAAAATGTCGCGATCTTCAGTCTGGAGATGGGAGCGGAACAGCTGGTCAACCGGATGCTCTGTGCTGAAGGAACGATTAATGCCTCCAATCTTAGAACCGGACAGCTTACTGAAGAAGAATTTGAGAAACTCTTTGTTGCGATGGGGAGCTTATCTAAAGCGAATATTTATATCGATGATACCCCTGGGATCCGGACAGCTGAAATACGTGCAAAATGCCGTCGGCTGAAACAGGAAAAAGGGGATCTGGGCCTTATTGTCATTGACTACCTGCAGCTGATCGAAGGCAGCGGGAAAGAAAGCAGGCAGCAGGAAGTATCAGAGATCTCCCGTCAGCTTAAAAAACTGGCGAAAGAACTCTCAGTACCTGTGATTGCCTTGTCTCAGTTGTCACGTGGTGTTGAGCAGAGACAGGATAAGCGTCCGATCTTAAGTGATTTGAGAGAATCCGGGTCGATTGAGCAGGATGCCGATATCGTGGCATTCTTGTATAGAGATGATTACTACAGAAGTGAAGACGACGAGGAAGATGACGAGACAGAAGACAATGTGGTCGAAGTCATTCTTGAGAAGAACAGATCGGGAGCCAGGGGTACCTGCAAGCTGCTGTTCATTAAAGAATACAACAAGTTTTCTTCCATGTCCTATTACCCAGAAAACCAGATATCATAAGTAAAGCAGACTCCAGACGGTCCTTGAAAAATTCTGACCGTTTGGGATCTGTTTTTTTGATACAAAATTTTTTTCAAAATTGAAAACGGCTGTTATAATAAAGCATACATTTGTAAAATAGGGGAGACTGTTATGACCAATAATGACCGACCTGTCATTCATGCCGCTGTTGAAGTTAAATCGGATGCAGATGGGAAAGACAGGCTACTGAAAGAAATTGTCCAGCTGGTTCATACAGCTTGCTCATTTTCGTTTGATGAAAATGAGGTATACCAGGAAGTCATGACAAGAGAAGAATTAAGTACCACAGGCTTCGGCAATGGGTTTGCTATTCCGCACGGTAAGTCATCTGATTTGGAAAAACCGATCGTGTCCGTGTGTAAGCTGGCCAGAAAAATGGAATGGGAAGCTTTGGACGACGAAAAAGTTGACACGGTCATCCTGCTGATTATTCCAAAAGATAATGCAGAAGATCTGCACCTTAAACTGTTGTCTGCACTATCCTACAATTTAATGGATCAGAACATGCAGGAAAAAATAAGAGAAGCAGACAAAGAAGATGAATTGTCTGATGTTATTGAATCAATGCTGCACATACAGTAGAGGAGGAATCTGGATGAAAATAACTGCAGTAACGGCTTGTGCTACGGGAGTGGCCCATACTTTCATGGCGAAGCGGGCTATCGAGGATGCAGCTAAAGCAAGAGGGCACGAGGTGAAAGTAGAGACTCAAGGGGCAACAGGAATCGAAAATGCTCTGACCAGAGCAGAACTTGAAGAAGCTGATATTCTGATTCTCGCTACGGATATCAAACTGGCTAAAACTGAGCGTTTCAAGAATATAAAGAAAGTGACGATCCCTGTCGCTACTGCTATTAAAAATGCAGATGGCGTCATTAAAAAAATAGAAGAAAAACTGAAGTAAGCATTAGTAATGTTGACATAAACTCATAAGAAAACTATTTAAAGGAATAGAGGATCAATTATGAAAAAATTTCAGCAAGCATTAATGACAGGCGTGTCCTACATGCTGCCGCTCATTGTCTTTTCCGGTATGACTATCGCATTGACTGGTATGATTTCTCAATCTCAAGCCGACTTTCCGGCGGTCGCTACACTTAACGGGTTTGCATGGGTGATGATGGATTTGATTCCAGCTATATTTGCAGCATATATGGCCTATGCAATCGGAGACAAAGCAGCTATTATACCAGGGTTTATCGGTGGTTATATTGCAGGGCATCCGCCAGTTGAAAATACTTCCGCAAGTGGCTTTCTTGGAGCAATTCTGGCCGGATTTATCGCAGGCTATCTGGTCTTGTATCTACGCAAGGTCAAGGTGCCATTATTTCTCGATTCGATCAAGAAAACTTTGCTGATTCCAGTTTTGACCGGCTGGCTGCTTTATTTGATCATGGCTTATCCAATCGCTATCTTCGTCGGTGCACTGAATGATCTGATCATTTCTAATCTCCTCGATCTGTCTCAGGCTCCTCAGTATGCGTTTCTGCTTGGAGCGATCCTCAGTGCAATGTGTGCCTTTGATATGGGAGGCCCAATCGGTAAAATTGCGATCACGTTTGTCTTCGCTGTCTGGAATGATCCGAGCGGTCTCGGTTTCGTTGTCAATGCAGCCGTCTTCCCGGGAATCATGGTTCCAGCCTTGTCTGTCGGTATTGCGTCACTCATTGCCCGGAACAAGTACACTGAAGATGAAATCAGAATGGCCCCGGCATCAATACTATCCGGTTTGGTCGGCATCACAGAATCAACGCTTCCATATGCGTTTAGAGATCCTTTTAGAATCATTGGACCAAATATGATGGGTGCGGCTGTCGGAGGAGCCATCATGATGGGATTCGGAGTATCAACAGCAGGTGTCTCAGGTGTATTCGGCATGCCGATGGCCAGTAACTTAGGTATTTTTATTTCAGCAATCCTGGTCGGTACAGCTATTTCTGTTGCTCTTCAGATTCTGATCAAGAAACCTGTAGATCAGTCAGCAGCTGTGATTACCGGTGAGGAAGACGATCTTGATTTCGAAATTACACTTTAATTGACGATTTGGGGTTCACATTTAACAGATGTGTGGTAAAATAGTGAACGTTGTTAAAACTAAATCAATTAATGTTAGGAGAATGCCTCCGTCTATGTTGAAAAAAGGATACAACTGAGCTGAAAGTCTCTTTGTATACTTTAATAGACGAACGGGGGATTCTCTTTTTTGTTGGAAAATTATAGAAGAGGTGGATAAATGACATCGGTCGTAGTAGTAGGGACACAATGGGGAGACGAAGGAAAAGGAAAGATCACTGATTTCCTGAGTGAAAGTGCAGAGGTTATCGCACGTTATCAGGGAGGAGACAATGCCGGACATACCATCAAGTTCGATGGGGTCACATACAAGTTGCATCTGATTCCTTCAGGTATTTTTGCACAGGATAAAATCAGCGTCATCGGCAATGGTGTAGTCATCAATCCCAAGTCACTGGTT
Source organism: Alkalibacterium pelagium (assembly GCF_900109325.1). Lineage (GTDB taxonomy): Bacteria > Bacillota > Bacilli > Lactobacillales > Carnobacteriaceae_A > Alkalibacterium > Alkalibacterium pelagium. The sequence continues at coordinate 19,541 of NZ_FNZU01000004.1, read as the reverse complement.
AAAGAACTGAAGTATCTGCATGACAGAGGAATTTCGACAGATAATTTGAGAGTATCCGACCGCGCACACGTCATTCTTCCTTATCACATCAAACTGGATCAGCTTCAGGAAGATGCCAAGGGTGATGACAAAATCGGCACAACGATCAGAGGGATCGGTCCTGCCTACATGGACAAAGCGTCCAGAGTGGGTATCCGCATTGCGGATCTGCTGGACAAGGATATCTTCAGAGAACGTCTGAAAATCAACCTAGCTGAGAAAAACTCATTCTTTACCAATGTTTATGGTTCAGAAGCCCTTGATTTTGACGACATATTTGAAACCTATTATGCATACGGACAGCAGTTCAAGCAGTATGTCTGTGATACATCTGTGGTCCTTAATGATGCACTGGATGGCGGCAGACGCGTGCTGTTTGAAGGCGCACAAGGGGTTATGCTGGATATCGACCAGGGAACGTATCCATTTGTAACGTCTTCCAACCCTGTAGCTGGAGGCGTAACAATCGGGAGTGGTGTCGGCCCATCTAAAATCGAAAAAGTCGTGGGAGTATGTAAGGCCTATACATCTCGTGTTGGAGACGGCCCGTTCCCGACTGAACTGCATGATGAGATCGGTCAGCAGATCCGGGATGCCGGAAATGAATATGGCACGACAACTGGACGTCCGCGACGTATTGGATGGTTTGACAGTGTCGTCATGCGTCATTCCAAACGTGTATCTGGGATTACCAATCTGTCTCTGAACTCAATAGATGTTCTGTCAGGCTTGAAAACTGTCAAGATTTGTACAGCTTACGAGCGTAATGGAGAAAAGATCCTTCACTATCCTGCAAGTCTGAAAGAGCTGGGTGAATGTCAGCCGATTTATGAAGAACTGCCGGGATGGGATGAAGATGTCACGGGATGCAGAACGTTAGAGGAACTGCCTGAGAATGCACGGAACTACATCCGTCGTGTGTCTGAACTGACAGGCGTACGTATTTCTACATTTTCTGTCGGACCGGATCGCGATCAGACTAACATTCTTGAAAATGTCTGGGCACCAGTTAACTAAGCTTAATAATAAAGAAACAGCCTGTGTGAACTTCTTCCGTTCACGCAGGCTGTTTCTATCTGTTTATTTTAGCTGATCCGTGTAGTCCAGGTGCTCAAAGGTGTCAGGCTTACCAATGGCAACGATGAAGCTGTCAGGTCTGATTTTCTCTTCTGGTGGTACATTGATCGATAATGGACCATCTGGAGAGGATTTCATACCAATAACATTGATTTTATACTTCTTACGTAAATCCAGATCTTTCAAACTTCGACCGACCCATCTATCTGGGGCCGTAAACTCAATGATTGAGTTGTCTTCATCTAAAGTAATGACATCCAGGATATTATTGCGCATGATATTACGAGCCACTTTATCGCCCATTTCCTTTTCAGGACGGATGATTTCATCTGCACCAATTTCCAGCATGATTTCCATATGGATGCGATTTTTAGCCTTAGCGACAATCTTCTTGATTCCAAGTTTTTTACAGTTCATGATTGCCATCACGCTGGCTTCAAGGTTTGATCCGGTACCGATAACGACAACATCGCAATTCGAAAATCCGATGCTTTTAAGTAGTTCGATATCAGTAAAGTTTCCTTGCACAGCCTGCACGACATGTTCTTCCACGCGATTGACGTCTATGAGATCTTTGTCTACAGCAATGACATCATAGTGCTGTTCGCCCAGCTGTTTTGCTATAGTTGATCCGAACACTCCTAATCCAAGTACTCCAACTGTTTTAACCATTATTTATTTACTCCTATCCAATTAATATATTTCCTGTAGCATACGTCACTTCACGTTTTTTCCTGTCTCTTGTGCTCAATGCAGTGAAGATAGTGATTGGACCTAAACGTCCGATAAACATAGAAAACATGATAACGGTCTGGCTGTATCTAGATAAAGTAGGTGTCAGATCAGCAGATAATCCAACTGTACCAAAAGCGGAGACCGATTCAAAGAACAAATACTGAAGTGGAATGTGTTCGTCAAAGATCGTCATGAGAGACAATCCGATAAAGTTCAGAAGAACAAAGAGAACGACGATAACCAGGGCTCTCTTGACTATATCCATTTCCAGTGTCCGTTTTTTATAGTTCACGTTCGTTAACCCTCTCATTTCAGTACCAATGAGTTTAACAACTAATGCAACGGTAGAGGTCTTTGCTCCACCAGCCGTTCCACCAGGGGATCCACCAATAAACATGAATACTGTAAAGACAACAATGGTGAACATATGAAACTGAGTCAGGTCAACTGTGGCAAAACCGGCCGTTCTAAGCGTGACAGCCTGGAAAAAGGTTGCCTGCAGTCGTCCAAGAGGAGACAGATCACCGAGAGATCCTGTGTGGAACCACTCAGCTAATATGATGATCAGCATGGCCGCTACAATCAGCCAGAAAGACCATTTGATGACGAGTCTGGTGTGAAGCTTCAAGCGTCTGTATGTGCCTTTAAAATCAAGCCAGCTGCGGACAGCGATGAATTTTTTAAAGTGTTTGGCTACATCGAACCAGACTGAAAATCCGATTCCGCCGAGAATAATTAGAATAGGGATGACAATGTTAACGATAGGCGTTTCGACAAACTGCTGCAGACTGGTTGTTCCTAAGTTATCAAATCCGGCATTGTTGAAGGCTGAGATAGCCAGGAAAATAGAAGTAAACAGGCCTCTTCCCCATCCAAAAGCGGGTACCATATAAAAAGCAAGAAAAAAAGCACCAACGGCTTCGATAAGGGTTGTATACTTGACGACAGATATTAAAAAGTTTTTAAACCCCATCCGGTCACTTCTGTTCAACGCCTGCTGAAGAGTGACTTCCTCTTTCATACTGACTCGTCGCCCGAGCTGCAGAATAATGGCAGATACTATAGTGATGATCCCCAGACCCCCGAGTTTGATCAGAGCCAATACAACAATTTGTCCGAACAGATTATATGTATGGGCAACGGGTACGGTAAAAAGTCCGGTGACAGCGACCATTGATATAGCGCCGAATAAATGATCAAAGTAAGTCGCCTGAGAACTGTCAAGCTGACTGATAGGTAATGCCAATATTAGAGAACCGGCAAACATGACAAATGCAAAACTGATGACGATTTTAATCGGAATCGGCCAATTAGAAAATCGACTTAAAAGTGCTCTCATTAAAGAAACAATCCTTCCTGCCAAAAATATAAATATCAGAACAGAGCAATGTCTGATTCGTGAATAGCTTGATTTTACCTTTCTGTTACTGTAAAAACAAGGGATTTAACAAACTTCTTTAAGATTAGGATGAAAGCTGTGACAAAGGGGTTTCATTTGTTAAAAATTGAAATCAAAGGTAAAATTAAAGGATACAGTGTGTCTTTAGTTAAAAAGACAGCTTAAAGGGGAGAAATAACGATGAATGGAACAATGATGCAGTACTTTGAATGGGATTTGCCGAATGATGGCAAGCACTGGAAACGACTGAAAGAGGACGCACAGCACCTTAACGAAATTGGAGTAACAGCTGTTTGGATCCCTCCTTGCTTTAAATCAGTCGGCCAGGATGATGTAGGGTATGGCATCTATGATCTGTATGACTTAGGAGAATTCGATCAGAAGGGAACAGTCCGCACCAAGTATGGGACCAAGGACGAACTGCTGGAAGCAATCGAGGCACTGCACGAACAGGGGATTCATGTCTATGCCGATGTGGTTCTAAACCATAAAGCCGGTGCAGACGGCACTGAACGGTTCGAAGCCACACCTGTCGATCCGGAAAATCGTCACGAGGCCATAGGCGATACACGCGAAATCGAGTCCTGGACGTATTTCAACTTTCCTGGAAGGGAAGGCAAGTATTCTGACTTTGAATGGCACTGGTACCATTTTTCAGGGGTGTCAGAAGACACCATTACAGAAGAACAAGGCATCTACAGAATCGAAGGAGAAGACAAGGGTTGGGCGCCGGATGACAACGTCTCTACTGAGTTCGGTAATTTTGACTACCTGATGTTTGCAGATATCGACTACAGTCATCCTGAAGTCGTTGAAGAAACGAAAAAATGGATCCACTGGTTCATTGAAGAAACAAACATTGATGGCATCAGACTGGATGCGGTGAAACATATAGACAGCCAGTTCATGAGAGAACTGATTGAAGATGTCAGAGAAGTGCATGGCGAGGAGTTCTTCTTTGTAGCGGAATACTGGCATCAGCGCTATAAATATCTGGAGGAGTATCTGGAAGAACATGACTATTCCATCTCCATGATGGATGTCCGTTTCCACTATGCGCTTCATGAAGCATCCAAGCAGCACAATGAATTCGACTTGAGACGTCTTCTGGACGGTACGCTTTACAAGACGAATGCTGAACAGGCGGTCACTTTTGTTGAGAATCACGATTCTCAGCCGGGGCAGTCTCTGGAATCGTATGTCGAGCCGTGGTTCAAACCTCTGGCATACGGCTTCATTCTATTAAGCTACTACGGCTACCCGTGTGTATTCTATAGCGACTATTATGGATATAAGGGAGACGTCGACTACGATGGATGTCGCAGAGAAATTGAGTTGCTTCTTAAAGCGAGAAAAGATTACGCGTACGGCGAACAGTACAATTACCTGGATCACGGCAACTGTATCGGTTTTACCCGAACAGGAAACGACGAGCATCCTGAAGGGTGTGCGGTCATCATGTCCAATGGCGACGAAGGATTCAAGGAGATGGCTGTTGGCGAACTGCATGCACATGAGGTCTATGTCGACCTGATGAATAACAGAGATGAAGAAATCGAAATTGATGAAGAAGGGAAAGCCACTTTCCCTGTCAATGCAGAATCCATTTCCGTATGGGTCAGAAAAACAGAATAATAAGAGAGAAGCCGGAGAAGTCAACAGATGATTTCTCCGGCTTTTTTATGGGGTAAAGAGAAAAAGAACATAAAAGGAAAAGGCTGAAGAAAAATTCTCCAGGAGAATTTTTCAGTCCGTATTGAGTTGAGTTTTCTGAATAGAATGAGACGGATGTCTCATATCTTCAAGTTGTGAGGTGTTCGGTACGACTGAAACTTGTCCAGTGCCTCATAACGCCGATTTGTGAGGCATTGAAGTCCTCTTACGTCTTGCGAATGGTTCATATCCGTGTATATGGCACATTTGGCTCGTCTGAGATTCCTCCAATGTGCAAAATACTGATTTATGCCCCATTGGTAACGAAATAATTGATGCGAATGGTCTATAAAATGATATATGGACCATTCGTCCCCGAAATCCAGATACAACCGGCCCCGACAATACAGGCATCCACCTCAAAACAATCAAAAAAAGCACCGGACTGCAGTAATCTGCAGCCAGGCGCTTTATCTCTAACTCTATTCTATTAATTGTTCGGATTTGTTTTATGAGAAGCGTCTTCTTCGTCAGCTAGATTGTCTTTATCCAGCTGGAAATCTTCATCATCTGACAGATAGTTGTCGTGAAGAGCTTCATCTACTTTATCCTTAGGTATTGCCTGATCCTGTTCCGGTTCAAGCGGTGTATCCTTCACATCACCGGTCTTGTCGTCTGCATACATTGCGTGACTGGCAGCTGCGGGATCCACGACGGTGTCATCCTGCTTCTCAGCTTCGCTTCTTGCCAGATCTCTTTCGATTTCTTCGATCGTCTGGCTGAGCTTAGCCTGTTTGGCATCCAGTTTAGCTTGTTCAGATTCCAGTTCTCTTTCTGCTTCCATATAAGACGCTTTGAAGTCATCCACTAATTCATGGGCTTTTTCTTCCCCGGAGTCTTTCAGTTTCAGCGCTTCCTCTTTAAGGTCCTGGCGGAAAGCTTTTCCTGGTTTCGGTGCAAGCAGCAGAGCAGTAAAGGCTGATGCGGCACTCATTAATACGGCTTTAGTTAGACTTACTTTTGGCATAGATGTCTCCTACCTTTCGATTTCAGTTAACTGATGATTGACTACAGCGGGCAGCTGATCAGCATGTCCAGTTTTATGCCGCTGTTTCTGTTTATCGACCGTTTTCCTAAAAGCCAGTTTGAATGTTTTGGCTAAACGGGGTCCATCTGTCTTCAATTCCTTGTAGCTGTTTTCAGCGATGCCTTTTGAATACTCATCTCCGTGTTCTTTCAGGTACATGAGAGATTCGGAAAGACTGGCTGCACTGTCTGAAAGTTCGTCAAAATTTTGAATCTTGATCTCTGCAACGTTTTTGGTGTTATCGACACGAGCCATGATATGGTCAACTTTTTCCTGCATGACTTCTGCTTCACGCGTGAAATGGTCGATGTGTCCATTAACCACTTCCTTGGTGTCTTCGATGTTTTTCAAAGTCGGTTTCATTTTCTTCATAGCTAAAAAGCCCATGAGGATCAGAACTACGAGTGACACACCTAAAATGACGAGAGAAAGGATATATCCTAAATCCATTTTGCCCCTCCTTTACATATGCTGCCTGTCGGCGGTTTTATATAAATAGAATACCACGAAGACGAATGAAGACCAACCAAAACGCTATTTTCAAAAGACATTGCTTGAAATGGCTTTAATTGTTAGAATAGTAGCATCTACAGTGCAGTTTGTTATTGAATGAAAAAGGAGAAAACTATGGGGAATCAACCAGCTGAATATGGAGAACAAGAAAGCAGTGAATCGGCTCATACGATGGACGTGTCCGCGGTAACCGATGGAGAGGTTATCACTATTGAAGAAGTGCCGGATGAGCTGTTTTCAGCGAAGATGATCGGTGATGGATATGCAATCATTCCGTCATCAGATACAGTGTATGCACCGGTAAGCGGCAAGCTGATCGAGGTAGCCGATGCAAAACATGCTTACTATATAGAAACCGAAGAAGGAATCAAGGTACTGATTCATATCGGTATCGATACTTTACTATTGAACGGTGAAGGCTTCACGACTTACGTTAAACGGAATATGACTGTTGAAAAAGGACAGATACTGGCCGAGTTCGACAAGCAGTTAATTGAAGAAAGAGGGTTCCAGCCGGTTATTCCGGTCATCATTCTTGACCACCCGTCTGTCTCATCTCTGCAAATCAGACCGGCTAAAGCGGTCAAAGCCAACGACTCGGTCGCACTGACCGTTCATCTGGTTTAAGCAAAGGGATCAAAGATTCACCTAAAATTGAACCTGACCTTCAGGTGCGGTATAATCTAGAGGAACAGATTCTATGTTTTTGATTGAGCAAGTAAAATGTTTCTGAGGAGGAACGTCTTTGAAAAAAATATTAGTTGTCGACGATGAAAAGCCGATTTCAGATATAGTGAAATTTAATTTAGAAAAAGAAGGATTCGAAGTCGTCACCGCATATGATGGTGAAGAGGCAGTAGAAAAAGTGGAAGAGGAAAATCCGGATCTGATTGTTTTAGATCTGATGCTTCCAAAAATGGATGGCCTGGAAGTCTGCCGTGAAGTACGTAAGACAAGAGACACACCGATCATCATGGTGACAGCGAAAGATCAGGAAATCGACAAAGTCCTTGGTCTGGAACTGGGTGCAGATGACTATGTGACTAAGCCATTTTCCAACCGTGAACTGGTTGCTCGCGTAAAAGCGAATGTCAGACGTCAGTCGTCTATTCAGAGCAGTGAGCCGGTCAAGGAAGAAACCAATGACATCGAAGTTGGCGATCTGACTGTCCACCCGGATGCCTATATCGTATCCAAACGCGGAGACACGATCGAACTGACTCACCGTGAATTTGAGCTCCTTCATTATCTGGCTAGACATATCGGTCAGGTCATGACTCGTGAACACTTGCTGGAAACAGTATGGGGATACGACTACTTCGGAGATGTCAGAACCGTCGATGTGACCGTCAGACGTCTACGTGAGAAAATCGAAGACAACCCAAGTCACCCGACGTTCTTAGTAACTCGACGAGGAGTAGGCTATTATTTAAGAAGTCCTGAACAACAGGAGAAGTAGTGATTTATGAAGAAAAAAATCAGATTTTATCAGTCTATCAATACAAAGATCGTCTTTGTCATAGTCTTATTACTAGTATTCGCCCTGCAGCTAATCGGGGCGAATTTTATTACCCAGATTGAAAGACAGCTGGTCGCCAATTTCCAGGAAGACAGACAAGTTCAGATGAGCTTTCTGGAAAGTGCGATTCTGCCTTTGCTTGAACTTGAAGCCAATAACAATGAAGACAACGAAGTGGATCCCGTCCAGGAGATCAACAGCCTGCTGGCCGACTTTTCAGGCAGCGGCATCACGGATCTTCAGGTCGTCAATGATGATCTGGTCGTCGTCGGAACCAGTGACAGTACCCAGCAGAACATCATTGGGCAATTGTCAGATGATGGGGATTTAAGACATGCGATGTTTTCCGAATCAACGGTACCTAGACAGGTGATTGATCCGGTAACGAACAACCGCAGATGGAAAGTGGTCGAACCCGTCTTTGCAGAAGCGGATGACGGACAGTTTCTCGGCGCTATCTTAATGGAAAGTAACATTGAATCGGTCTATGCTCAGATTTCTCAAATTACGTGGATATTTCTTCAGTCCAGTGCAGTCGCAATTATTCTATCTTTAGTTCTGGCTAATATGGTATCCCGTGCACTGACTAAACCGATCAAGGAGATGCAGATCCAGACCCGTCAGATCGCTGATGGGGACTATTCAGGAACGCTGAAGGTCTACGGCGAAGATGAACTGGGACAGCTTGCAGGTCTGATCAATGACTTGTCTGACGACGTAGCTGAGGCTCAGGAGTCCATCGATGCGGAAAGACGCCGTCTGAACAGTGTCCTTACCCATATGACAGATGGGGTTGTTGCAACCGACAGACGTGGAAAAATCATCATTATCAATGATATGGCCCAGACGATGCTGGAACGAACGGATGAAGAAGCCATTGGAGAAAATCTATTATCCGTATTGAATGTTGAAGAAGAAATTACGCTCCGGACGATTCTTGAAAAGCAGGATGATGTCCTTGTCAATGCAAGCGAAGGCGGCGTAGCGACACTGCTGAGAGCTTCCTTCTCGCTTATCCAGAGGGAGTCCGGCTTCATAAGCGGAATCGTCTGTGTGCTGCACGATGTCACTGAGCAGGAACGTATAGATGAAGAAAGAAAACAATTTGTATCCAATGTTTCTCACGAGCTGAGAACGCCTCTGACCAGTATGCGCAGCTACATTGAAGCATTGGCAGACGGAGCCTGGGAAGACCCGGAACTGGCTCCTAGATTCCTGGAAGTGACGCAGAATGAAACAGACCGGATGATTCGAATGATCCAGGATCTGCTTCACCTGTCACGTATCGACTCAGGAAAGAGTTCCCTTGAACTTGAAATTGTGGATATCACCGAAATGGTCGATCATGTCCTGAACCGTTTCGATATGCTGATCCACTCAGCGGAATACGAGACGAGAAATTATCGTATTCATAAAGAGCTGATTAAAGAAGCGATCTTTGTTGAGGTGGATCCGGACCGCATGATTCAGGTGCTCGACAATATCATGAACAATGCAATCAAGTATTCACCGGATGGCGGAACCATTACTGGCCGCATGCACAAGACTGACGATGCAGTGATCATCAGCATTTCAGACGAAGGCATGGGGATTCCTAAAGCCGATCTGAACAAAATCTTCACCCGATTTTACCGTGTTGACCGTGCAAGGTCCCGTGCAATGGGTGGAAGCGGCTTGGGCTTGGCGATTTCCAAGGAAGTTGTTGAACAGCATGGTGGCCGCATCTGGGCTGAAAGTAAAGAAGGAAAAGGAACGACCTTTTATCTGTCGCTTCCTTATGTGCCATTTGAAGAGGAGGATGAGTGGGTATGACCTGGTCCCGAATTAAACATGTGCTGCTGACCGTGCTTATAGGCCTCAGCCTGTTTCTAAGCTTTCAGCTATGGACAGCCGGCGGGGAACTCAGAGAGCCTGCTTCAGGCGGAAGTGGATTCGTTCCAGCCTCCCTCGTCGACCGGACACTGACAGAGGTCTTTGCACCCAATCAGATCGTCTGGCACCGTTCAATCAATGAAAGCAAACAGAAAGCCGATGCATTCCATACAAGGGACTGGATCGAAGAGTATTTCAATACCATGAATTTTGGTGAGGTAAACAACCCTCAGCGCCTTAGTCGGCAAGCCTACCAGGATCAGCTGGCTACGGGCGAATGGGTAGAGTTCGTCTTTGATGCGCCTATTCCGTTCGGCCTGTTCGAAGAAGCTTTCGATGATCTGCCGACCGATTATGAGAACCGAATCTTCAACCGGCTCTATTTAAACCGTGAGAATATCGAGACTATCGGATTTTACGATGTAAATAATGAAATCGACTATACAGTGTCTGAATCGAATTTCACGTCGGAAATCATCAATGAGCTGCTGTTCGCCGCAAATAATCAGTTTATTGAAGTGGAAACTGTTGCTCTTGGCGACTCATTCACCTATGTATCAGCTGATGAAGTAGAAATAGAATACCATGACTATCTGGTTGAACGCCTGCCGAACAACCTGTATATCAATCAGTTCTTTGCGGACACGTCAGAGGTCGATGCCAGACGGACCGGTCAGACGACGCGCTACATCGATCTGACGACGGAAGTACGGATCAATGATGCAGTAAACACGTTGACTTATCTGAGGCAGCGGACTGACATGGGGCAGATGACTTTCAGCGAGCGTCTGCTCGGCAGTTTCCAGGAACTGAGACAAGTCGAGAACTGGACTGAAACGATCCATTACCAGCAGTACACACATGGCACCAGTGAAGTGACCTTTCAACGCTACATTCAAGGCTATCCGGTCTTCAGTACGCAGCAGCTTGAATCATCAGTCCTCATTACTGTAGTGGAAAGTGGTCTAAGCAACTTGAGAGTACCGCTGAGAGTCGTTCAGACACCTCTGACCCTAGGCGGGGAAAGCACTAAAACTCTTCCAAGCGGAGTCAGTGTCGTCGAACAATTAGAGAATACGGCACCCGGTCTGGATCCTGTACAGAATGTCAGAAAAGGGCTGACCTGGGTCCAGAGCGAAGAGGACAGTCGTGTCGTTCATTTTGAACCGAACTGGTACGTGCAGTCAGACAATGTCTGGTATGAGCTGAATCGTTACATTCAGCTGCAGGAGGAGATGCATAATGGACTTTAAGAAAATCGAAAACATCTTTCTCATGACCTTTATGCTTCTGAATATCTACCTGCTGATCAGTTTTCTGAACCGGAGCGATCTGCAGTACGCATCGACAGCTCCTGACCAGGTCAACTTGCTGAGAGAAATGGAACAGATCGGTATCGACCTGCCGAATTTGACAGAAGAAGATAGAGAAGTCTACTATGTCCAGGCTGACCGGAATAACCTGCTTGAGGAAAACAGCGATCAACTTGCGAATCAGGCCGGATCGATTGCTCAGGACGGGTCACTGTATACGAGTATCCTGTCCGATCCGATCGAAATAGAAGGGAATCCGGATGATGGCTTCACAGCAGCCGATTATGACATTCTGGATGAATTTATCACCAGCGGAGCGGTCCTTTTCGGGAACGAGTACACCTTCCTTCGTTACGATAACTCAGAGAACCGCTTTGTGTATTCACAGGCCGTTGAAGGTATTCCAGTAGCTGACGGCACGTCGGAAATCTCACTTTTTTACGGAAGCGACGGAAACATCATTTCCTACCAGCAGAGCTATGCCGGACCAATGACGACGCAAGGCAGCCCGATGGAAATCATCACTGACCGTCAGGCCGTCGAAGTCCTGTTCCAGAACAATGCCATCAGTTCCAACACAACCGTCAGACAGCCGATTCTATCCTATCAGAGGACACTCCATCTGGAGGATCTGAGTATGTACGGGCCGATATGGTATATTCCAGTTGTAGATTCCGGAGGCGAACGTATATTGAGAGTGGACGCCATTGAGCGGTCAATCATTACAGAACCGACTGAACCGGTTATTCCGGTCGATCCGGAAGAGCTGGACGACTCGGAAGAATAAGTTGGACGTTAGTGTGACGACTGCCCGTATGACCTTGCCTAGTTGCTGACAGATGGTGTAAGATGGACAATGAGTAATTGCAGGGAGAGGTAGTAGTCATGATGGAAGCAGCACAATCCGGCTTGAATATCAGTGTACTGGCAAGCGGCAGTACCGGGAATATCACCTACGTCGAATCCGGCAGCACCCGCCTTCTGGTGGACTGCGGATTCAGCGGAAAAAAAGCCATTGAATTATTAAGTAAAATAGGCAGACGACCGGAAGATCTCGATGCGATCCTGGTCACGCATGAACATTCAGATCATATCAAAGGCGTCGGTATCCTGGCGCGTAAATATGGACTGGACGTTTATGCCAATGAGAAGACCTGGAAAGCAATGGAGTCTAAACTGGGTAATCTGAAAGTTGAACAGAAGAATCACTTTTCCATCGACAAGACACTGACACTCGGGGACATTGATGTCTCCAGTTTCGGCGTCTCTCACGATGCCATCGATCCTCAATTCTACACGTTCCAGAAAGACGATAAACGGTTCGTGATGCTGACGGATACGGGCTATGTGAGCGACCGTATGCGCGACTACGTGAAAGATGCAGAAGCGTATCTGTTTGAAAGCAATCACGATGTGAGCATGCTGAGAATGGGGCGTTACCCATGGTCGCTGAAACAGCGGATCATCGGGGATAAAGGTCACTTGTCCAATGAAGACGGCGCGCTGGCTCTGGCAGAAATTGTCGGAGACCGGACGAAGCGCGTGTACTTAGGCCATCTGAGCAAGGAAAACAATGTCAAGGAAATCGCGCACTCGACTGTGGAAGACATCCTCGTCAGAAAAGACACAGGCGTCAACGACCGGTTCAGGCTGTATGACACAGATCCTGTGGAACCGTGCGACCTGTTCACCCTTTAAGAACAACTGAATATGAGTTTATCGAGTACCAGACAGTAAGGAAGACTTTCTTCCCTGCCGTCCGGTGCTTTTTTTAATGGGGTCAGATTTGAGTGCCTCAAATCTTCCGATCTTGAAGGGCTTGGTGGGTGTAGGGCGGGCTAGTTGTAGTTTGTGGTTTAGTCACTTGGCTGAGATGCCGTTAGTGGGGTGTCTAACTGTAGTTCAGGCGGTAGACGTACTGTTAAGATACCGCTAGTGGGATTCTAGTGATAGTTTAGCGTTCGTTGAATGAATAAGGTGTCATTAGAAGGGGGTTAGCGGCAGTTTAAGATCCGGAGAAAGAATAAGGTGTCATTAGAAGGGGGTTAGTGACAGTTTAGGATTCTTAATGAGAATAAGGTATAACCAGAACGGGTCTAATGGTAACTGCGAGTCTGGAAATACGTACAAGCTACACGTAGAACCAGTCTACGAGTAGTTCCAGCCTCATATTTTAGATAAGCTGAAGTTATGATGCTTATACCAGCTTACGATGCCTTAATCAAACTGACTGAAGCATTAGCAGGAAGAACAAAATAATGAAAAAGGATCAGACAAAATCGGACGTGATTTTTATGAAAATCACTCTTGCCAACCGAAGGAAAATTATTATAATTATAGGGGAAACTCTACTTCAAAAGACCGTCATAATTCTGTAATGAAGCAAATTATGATAAACTGAAGCTAACAGAAAGTATAAAGTTTTTTCACTTATTGGACAAATATAAGTGATATAGTAAACATGCTTTTATATAGTAGGAGGAACAACGATGAAAACTAAAACCAAAAAATGGTCATCATTTTTAGCACTTATGCTTACATCCTCTTTTCTTGTCGGATGTGACCTGTTAGATAACGATACAACTGAACCGGAAGAAGATACTCAAAATGGTGTAGTAGATGAAGATGGACGAGTAACCGTCTCTGAAATGCGTGTAGACGTCTCATCAGGCATCACGGATGCGGTGGATGTCATTGACGACGCGGTCGTATCGATCATCAATCTTCAGCGTATTGGTGATACACCGTGGGGATGGTACGGAGAGACAGAGACTACTGAAGAAGATGAAGAAAACCTGCTTCAGGCGGGAACTGGAAGTGGCGCCGTTTATAAAGTGGATGGGGACACAGCCTATGTCTTCACAAATAACCACGTGATCGAAGGATCGGACGCAATTGAAGTCCTGTTCAAAGACGGCACACGCATAGAAGCAACAGTCATCGGAGCGGACGTCTGGACAGATCTGGCCGTTTTATCAATCGATGCGGAAGAAGTCTCAGCGGTAGCTGAATTCGGAGATTCTGAGAATCTGACCGTTGGAGAACCGGCTATAGCCATCGGATCACCTCTTGGGACAAACTTTGCGTCATCCGTGACATCAGGCATTATTTCGGCCGTTGAACGTACTGTACCTGTCGATACCAATATGGATGGTGAGATGGACTGGGAAATGACGGCGATCCAGACAGACGCAGCTATCAACCCGGGGAACTCCGGTGGTCCACTAGTCAACATAGCCGGACAAGTTATTGGGATCAATTCAATGAAAATCTCTTCGTCTACTATCGAAGGAATGGGCTTTGCCATTCCAAGTAACGATGCTGTCGATATCATAAATCAGCTTGAAGAAGATGGAGAAGTCGTCAGACCGCTACTAGGCGTGGGAATGGTCGATTTGTCCATGGTCTCTCCACAACAGCAGCAGGCTATCCTGAATCTGCCTGAAGATATCGATGGAGGCGTCGTTGTAGCTGAAGTCGCAACAGGAAGTGCAGCCGCAGATGCCGGAATGGAAGCCAATGACGTGATTGTTTCGTTCAATGGGGTAGACGTTCAGAACGGGATCGAACTGAGACAGGAAATCTACGATACAGAAATTGGTCAGGAAGTGGAAGTCGAGTTCTACCGGGATGGTGAACTGCAATCCACAACGATCACCATGCGTAGTTCAGAAGAAATGATATAAACTGAAAATCTGGGGATACACAGCTGCTAATAGAGGGCTGTGTATTTTTTGTGGGGATAACTTTCGGGATAACCCTGTTCGGGTGTGGAAAGTGGAAAATAGAAGCCCGGTATATCAAAGATTTACTGAAAAAGTTATGCACAGCGCACAAACTAGGTGTGTATAACTTTTTTTAGGATAACAAAATGTATCTTTTAAACGCTAATGCTATAAGGTTCTATAATTTAGAGAAGAAAAAATCGAGCTGTGTAAAACTGTGCATAACTTTAAAAGTAAACTATCTACTATTTTGGTAAAAAAGAATGAATTACTCGAAAAAACGGGAACAGAGCCTGTGGATATGTGGATAACTTTGGGGATAAGTGTGGAAAGCAGGTGGAAAACTAAAAAGATCTCCCAGGGGAAGCCTGAGAGATCAAAGAGGAGAAACTGTGGATAAGAAAAGACTAGATTGCTTTAACTGTTTTCTTGACTTTAACGTTGCCTTCAATGGCACGTGAATACGGACAGACCTGGTGGGCCTGATCAACCAATTCTTCTGCTTCTTTTTGAGATACCCCTTCGATTTCAACAGCCAGTTCAACGCTTAGTCCGAAACCTTTCAGTTT
Organism: Alkalibacterium pelagium; assembly: GCF_900109325.1. Lineage (GTDB taxonomy): Bacteria > Bacillota > Bacilli > Lactobacillales > Carnobacteriaceae_A > Alkalibacterium > Alkalibacterium pelagium. The sequence continues at coordinate 4,040 of NZ_FNZU01000004.1, read as the reverse complement.
CTTCTCAATGCTGACGTTAGCTGTAACAGAGGATGTCGTTTTCTTTTTAGCCTGGCGAGCAACCATCTGAAGGGCGCTGTCAAAACAAGCGGCATATCCTGCAGAAAAGAGCTGTTCCGGATTGGTCATCCCTGCTTCTTCTTTTCCGCCTAATCCTTTTGGTAAAGACAAATTTAAATCGAGTGTGCCGTCTGACGATTTGACATGACCTTTACGTCCGCCTGTCGCTGTAGATGATGCAGTATATAATGCGAGTCCCATATTTGTCACCTCTTTCCCTTTTTTAATTGATTACAATTAGATTGTACACAATTAAATTATCCGTGTCAAACTATAGGAACTTAAAAAGTAAATTGCTATAATGTAGGGAAGGAGTGAACGAGATGACATTAGACATATTAAAACTGGACAATCAGCTATGCTTTCCGCTTTACGCAGCAACGAGACAATTTACGAAAATCTACCGTCCTCTGCTGGAAAAATTCAATGTAACGTATCCGCAGTACCTGGTGCTGCTGGTTTTATTTGAAACAGACACCTTATCAGTCAAAGCACTTGGCGAAAGACTGTTTCTTGATTCAGGCACACTCACACCGATGCTCAAGCGTATGGAAGAAAGAGGACTGATCCAGCGGGCACGGTCATTTCAGGATGAGCGCGTGGTCGAAGTCAGTCTGACTGAAAAAGGAAAAGCGCTGGAGTCTGAAATCGCAGAAGTCCCTCTGGCATTTACAAAAGAAATCAAGCTTGAAGAAGAAGAGTACTTTGAAATGAAACGCATCCTGGCGAAAATTCTGGATCAGGTTTAAAAGGAGTCGGTTATGGATATCACGATAGTCTCAGTAGGAAAACTGAAAGAGAAGTATCTGAAGAAAGGCATCGAGGAATACACCAAACGACTTGGTGCCTATACAAAAATAAAAATGGTCGAAGTTCCAGACGAAAAAGCACCGGAGAATCTGAGCGAAGCAGAAATGATTCAGGTAAAGGACAAAGAGGGTGAACGCATCCTAGCCAAGATACCGGATCAGGCTTATGTCTTTGCATTGGCGATCGAATCAAAAGAACGCACCTCTGAATCTTTCGCCAAAGAAATCGAACAGCTCATGATCCACGGCAGCAGCAAGATCGTCTTCGTCATCGGTGGTTCACTAGGCCTGAGCGAAGCCGTCATGAAGCGCAGCGACACAACCATCTCATTCGGTAAAATGACTTACCCACACCAGCTGATGCGATTGATATTAGTAGAGCAGGTCTATCGCGCCTTTCGGATTATGCGGAATGAACCGTATCATAAGTGAATTAAATAATATTATTATTTGTCAGCACTAACAATACTAAAATTCAAATCCAAATATGAATTTAATATTTTTGTTTATACGAAATATATGTGAGTTTAACATACACATTTTAAATAAAAGTTATAGGAGGAGTACTATGATTTCCAAAGTAGAATTAATTATTGAATACGATAATCTCCTAGAACTATCTCAAAATGCTGAGTATAAGAAATTAGGTGAAGAAATATTAGTAGAAAAAAATATATCAACAGAATACCAAGATTTTAAAAAGTTAGTTACAGAACTTAAAAGAACAATGGTTGCTAGTGGTGCTCATCGTAATTCAATTGACATAGTTTATAATGAAGGATTTCTAACGGTTATATACAAAGTATTAAATATGCCCAAAAGCTTCAGTATTGAAGAAGCAGAAATGATAAAGAAGGTACAAGTTTCTTTTGAGGAATATTTGAAGGACTTTGAAGAAGTTAATATCACTAATAATTTCAGACGATTGACTCAGATAGATAATTCTCAAATGATTAGAATCGGTTCCCAAGGATCAAATTTATCGTTTGAAGAAACAGAAAAAATATTTAATTACTTAAATGAAAAAGAAATTAGTTACGAAATTTATCAAGGGGAATCTTCATCAGTTGAGGCAGGCGCAGGTGGAGGTTTTTCAAATATACTGATATTAATAAGTGGTGCCGCAGATGTGGTCACCATTCTAACAGCTATTAAAGGTTTGATTGGGGGAGAAGAATCTGCTATTGTTGGACAGGAAATAGATAATATGCTAGAAAAAAAAGCTAAAGAAATAATTTCTAAAAGGTTCGATGTTCACTTTAATCAAGTATTCTTTGTGGAACAAAATAACAAAAATAGCAATAAGCAATTTATTTTTAAAACAAGAATTCACAACCAATTCTATGAAGTGATTTATGATGAAAATAACAAATTAGAAAGAGTGGGACCTACTGAAAAGAAGTGTTAGATAGGGTATATCCCTAGATTGTTTAAATGAGTAAACTGATCCTATTTTTCAATATCTTAAAAAAGAATCCTCAGATTTGGTAGAAGAAGAAGTAGGAATCGAAATTATTGAAGGTAATATTCAAAAGATTGAACTGTCTCAAGATAGTTATTGGACTATTGAGGAGGTACGAAATGTGGATAGAAGGGAAAATTGACTGCAACTGTGCAATATGTCAAAATCAAAAAGAATTTGAGTTGCCTGATGAGGTTATTGAAGCAGCTAAAAATGAGGAATTAACAATTTTTTGTGGATCTGGAATAAGTACAGAATCAAGAAATGTATTACCCAACACATTCTATGAGAATATATATAACTTCTTGAAATCTGAAAAGCATATGGAAATTAATCGTGATATAAGTTTCGATAAACTAATGAGTCTATTTATAAAAGAGGTTCACAATGGTCCCAAAGAGTTAATCAAGAAGATTAGAGGTAGAATTGAATATATAAATAAATTTCCAGAACTACGTGGGACAGCAACAAGATTTCATAGAGAAGTGGCGCAGATTCCACAGATTAAAAATATAATAACAACCAATTGGGACACTTATTTTGAAGAGGAATGTAATGCGAGTCCGGTAATAAGCAATGAAGATGTTGCTTTTTGGGATACATTTGAGCGTAGAGTATTTAAAATCCACGGGAGCATAGAAAATCCTGGATCTGTAGTTGCTTCCGAGGAGGAATATGAAAATTGTTATAATAGATTAAGTAATGAACCTATTGGAGACAGACTGAAGAGTATTTTAGCTAGTGGGACTGTCGTGTTTATTGGGTTTTCATTTGGGGATAAAGACTTAAACCGTATTATTTCAATTTTGAATGAAAGATTAGGAAAATATTCCAATCAATTTTATGTTGTTACTCTTGGAGCTGCATGGGAAGAAGAAAAAAACAGCTACTTAAAACCTATTTTTACAGATGGGACATATTTTATGCATTCGTTAAAAAACGTTTTAATATCTGAAAATGAATTAATGTCTCCTGAAGTTTACTCAGTAGCTAAATTAATGTTAGACAAAATAATGCATGAACATATAGAAGTTTTAAGTCAAGATAAATATTTAGGAAATGCTTTAAAAACTTTTCCAGAATTGTTTTTAATCCACTCCTATCAAGATGGATTAATTCATGCATTTCAACAATGTCTTAATAGTATACCGTCAGGAGTATTTTTGAAACCTGATTATTTAAAAAGACACATTCAAGGTTATCAAAAGATGATCGTTGAGTATCTAGAGTATCAAAATTGGAGAAATGTATATTACTTTTTAGGATATCAGAGTGCTCTAATATCGCTTCTAATCTATCAAGAACAGGAGGAAGTGGAGTTTCCTCCATTTTATCTATATTTTAATAATCAGGAATTATCTAATTTTGAGAATATAGATAAACCTGAATTATTCATACCTCTAAATGTGGATAACTATTTCTATTAAACTCACTGCTTTTTTAGACATTTTTAAGTATTAACTGTCTATCATGCCACTTTATATCCTTCTCGATTAGATCGAAAACAAAAAGATGGAAAAAAGAGTATAAAGACCCCTTGGTCTTACAATCGTCAAAAAATTAATATGATCTTCTGGAGTAGCTAATGTAACAGAACCAACTGTTGAATATTCTCCAATATTGTCCAGAACAGTGAAGAGAAAACGTAACCTGTGGACAAGCGGACTTTTATTTTACGCGCATGTCGTGTCAGCCTTCCAGCAATGTGG
>NZ_FNZU01000009.1 GCF_900109325.1 Alkalibacterium pelagium | reverse complement strand
GAACAGAAGGGCCTTGAGTAGAACTTTTGGGTGATAAGCCGGCCGACCAAAGTCATTTTCAATCAGACGGTAATGAGCATCATCCAAGTCTTCGACGACCTCGTTGATAGAATATATAATATGATTATTGGGTAAAAGTGAGTCTATTTCTAATGGCAAGGTTGTCTGGTTCATGGTATATTGAGTATACATAAGGAGCACCCTTTCTATGATTTGTTGTGGTGACTTAATTATATCAAAGCCGTGCTCCTTTTGCGTACATAAACAAATAAGATCCGCTAAAAATCTCAAGTAGATTTTCAGCGGATCTTATTATTTTTCTGGGACTTTTGTCCCAGCCTCTTTTTCTATCATCCGATTAAAGCTGAATCTGTTCTCCATTCTCAACAATAGTGATCGGCTCTCCTTCAAGCAATGTATACTCCGTGGATGACGGGGTCAGGGAAACTTGGATCAGCCTGTCTTTCACTTGTACCTTGAAACTTAATCTGCTCCATTCCTTAGGACAATGAGGCGTGAAGTAAAGGGTACCGTCATTGAAACGCATCCCTGCAAAGCCCTGAACGATACTCATCCATGTTCCGCCCATATTGGCAGCATGTACCCCATCTTTCGTATTCGACTGAAGGTCACTGATATCCATCAGCGCCGTATCCATGAAATAGTCATATGCTTTTTTATGTTTGTCTATCTGACTCGCCATCATACCGAAAACAGACCGTGAAAGAGAGGAATCATGTGTGGTTACTTTTTCATAGTAATCATAGTCCCGTATCAACTGATCCATGGAAAAATCATCGAAGAACAGAAACTCTGCCAGAACCGTGTCTGCCTGCTTACAGACCTGATGCTTATAAATCGTCAACGGGTGATAATTTAGAAGCAATGGGTAATTATCCTTCGGAGTGTGTTCAAAGTCCCAGACTTTTTTGTGAAAGAAACTGTCGTCCTGCATCGTCAGTTCTTTTTCCTCGTCGTAAGGAAGGAACATTCTGCTCTCTGCTTGTTTCCAGTTTTCCAGTTCGTCTTCAGTCACATGCAGCTCATCCAGTTTATCTGTCTCCTGCTTCAACGCTTTCTGAACGTACTCGATGGCATAGGACAGGTTCTTTTTCGCCATCAGATTGGTATAGAAATTGTTGTTGACGATCGCCGTATACTCATCGGGTCCCGTTACATCATTCAGGACAAAGGCGCCATTACGTTCGTCGTCAAAATGTCCCCATTCCAGCCAGAAGCGGGCCGTTTCCACGAGGATGTCCAGTCCTTCATTGAACATGAAAGCCTCATCTTCCGACACTTTACCGTAATCATAGACGGCATGAGCGATATCGGCATTGATGTGAATCTGAGCTGTACCAGCTGGATAATAAGGACTTGCTTCTTCCCCATTGATGGTCCGCCAGGCAAACAACGCCCCGTTTTCAATAGCCATAGTCCGTGCCCGCTCTCTCGCCTGTGGAAGGATACTGTGACGATACATCAGGAGAGATTTGGCAATCTCCGGCTGAGTGTAAAGGAAGAACGGAAACATGTACATTTCTGTATCCCAGAAATAATGCCCTTCATACCCTTCACCAGTGAGTCCCTTGGCAGACATATTCGTGTGCCCATCCCGACCGGCTGCCTGATGCAGGTGGAACAGATTAAATCTTAGTCCAATTTGGAGCGCCTGATCGCCCTCCAGCTTAATGTCACTCACCTTCCAGAAATCGTCCATGAATGAGAGATGTCTATCTTTCACTTCGTCATAACCCAGCATTTCAACCTCTGACATGATTTCCTTCAGATTTTCAGCATGAGAACCGGTGTCTTCTTCATTACTATATTTATGACTGTAAGCAGTGAAACGATCAATGACTACTGGTGCTGACTTGTCAGTCTGAAAGCTAGCGGTGACCTTGTTTTCAACCCGCTCAAGGCTGACCAGTTCGGGTTGAGACACGACATGATCATAAATGACTGCATGCAGATCAGAAGCGTGAGTACTGATATGAATCATACGGCCCGAATCAGTCGATAGAGGGCGGGAATCAAATCTTCTTTCCGCCTGTTCTTTTTTTCTTGGATCCGGATCATCTTCCGCTGATTCTTCCTTACCCATATCCTTTAGTTCATCCAGTTCGAATGTCAGCTGCACTGGCAGTTCATCTGCTTCTGACTCAATAGTGATTCGCTGCGCCAGTATTTCCGGAAAATCGTAGGAGACAAAGCGTTCAATCGTGACATTTATTGATTGCTGCTTGGAATTTTCCCATGAAAAGGTCCGGGTCAGCAGACCTTTCTTAAGATCCAGGGTGCGTGAATGATGATCAACTTTTCCTGTTTCAAGATCAAATCTCTCGTCACCCAGTGACAGGTCCATTTTTTTAGCGTCGGGAATAGGAATCGTCGTCTGATGGTGAGTTGCATATCCGTATGCCCATTCGCCGTAAGTGATCGGTTCGGTATCATAAAACCCGTTCATCAATGTGCTGCCGCTGTGACTGTAAGACTGGGTCCGATGCCTTTCCTCCAGGCTGCCTCTTGTCCCGATGTGTCCGTTTGAAAGTGAGAAGAGCGTTTCGTTCTGTCTTATCTGTTCTGAATCTGTACCAACTTCTTTAAGCGTCCACAGAGTGCCGTTTTCAATCAGGTCATGCATAAGCGATCGCCTTCCTTTCTTTACTGTTTATTTTGTCAATAACCCGGAAAGAAAGCAAGCTGAAGCCTTTTTGCTGCAGCAAAAAACCTGAACAAGCCAGACATCAGTCGGCATATTCAGGGTAGAGTCATCAATAATTTTCAATATAGGTAGTCAATTCTTCAAGGGAAGGCAGCCCTTCATTGTCCCCTTCATGCTGAACTTGAAGAGAGCCGATTGCATTGGCACGTACCGCAGCTTCCGGCCAGGTCATGCCGCTTAAATAGCCATGCAGAACGCCTACAGCAAATCCGTCTCCGGCGCCTACAGTGTCTACGACTTTCTGTACTTTAAAGCCAGGCACGTTAACTGTCTCTTTTCCTTTTTCTGTGACAAAAGCTCCGCCTGCTCCGCTTTTTGTAATGACGACCTGCGCCCCCTTATTGATATAGAAGCTCGCTATAGCTTCAACGTCATCTGTTCCAACCAGGGTCTTGCCTTCAGATACACCAGGAAGCACCAGATCCGAGAGACCAGCAAGATCATTTAAGACAGTCACCATTTCGTCTTCTGAAGACCAGAGGGCAGGCCTCAGGTTTGGGTCGAATGATATAAATGTTCCAGCCGATTTAGCTTTCTTCATCAGATAGACGATCGCTTCTCTAACTGTGCTGCTTACTGCTGGCGGAATACCAGTTATATGAAGCAGCTTCACATCAGAAAAGTCGATCCTATTTACATCAGCCTCTGACAAGGTTGTAAATGCACTGCTGTTTCTATAGTAGGCCGTAGAAGGATCGCCGTCCTGAACTTTATTCTTCATCATCAGCCCAGTGTTCTGCTGCGCTGATTGAGAAATGTAACTTGTCCCTATCTTTTCCTTTTCGATGGCTTCTTCAATATAAGCCCCTATAGGATCCATTCCCAGCTTGGTGACGTATTCCACTTTGTAATTCAGGCGAGACAATCCTATCCCGACATTGATTTCCGCTCCGGCCAGAGACCGCTTGAACAAAGTAACATCTTTCAGCTCCCCATATTCCTGAGCAGTAAACAATCCCATGGGTTCTCCAATTAAAATGACATCCGGCATATGATCACGTCCTCACTTCACTTCATTGTATTTCTGAACAAAGGCTTGAGCCTGCTCTGTGACACTTGAGTAGCCTTGAGTCTTCAAATCTTTAGTCAACGCACTGCCGATACCGACAGCCCATGCTCCATTATCGATCCACTGATCCATATTATCCAGACTCACTCCCCCGGAAGGCATCATTTCTACATGCGGAATCGGGCCATGCACATTTTTGATAAAAGCAGGTCCCAATATCCCACCCGGGAATACCTTGACCACTTCGACTCCTGTCGCCAGTGCGTCGGCTACCTCTGTCACAGTTCCGCATCCAGGAAGGTAGGGGATGCCATATGTATTGCAGACTGCTGATATTTCCGGCACCATATTAGGGCTGACGATGAATTCAGCTCCCGCAATAATAGCAATACGTGCTGTTATTGCATCCATTACTGTTCCTGCTCCTACTACCATGTCAGTACCGGCAAACTTTCTGGCAAGATCACGGATCGATTCGTCAGCCTGCGGGGTAGTAAAGGTCACTTCGATGTTTTTGATTCCGCCTTCAAAAACAGCTTCGGAAATACGTGTCGCTTCTTCAGCAGACCTCCCTCTAATCACTGCAAACAGATAGTTGTCTTTTAAGCGGGTCAAAATTGCTTGTTTTTTTGTCATAATATCCTCCTTGAATTCCTGAACTCGTATACTAGTATAACGCTTCCCTTTATAAAGCTCAATGATCCAATATACATATATAAGACCTGGTAAACAGTTCAGGCAAAGTTCTAACGTAATGATTACCCCTGTCATATCCCTTGCTGAAAATCATCGGAATTGCCTCTACTTCTGAGTCAGGCTTTCAGCTAACTGGTGTTTATTTACTGAAAAAATCAGAATACTTTTCTATAATTTCGCCTTGAGCTTCATCCATCAGATTGATATGTGCAGTCACTAAAGTCTTTACTTCGTCTACCTGCTTAGATTTTACAGCTTTAAGCAGCCCTTCATGCTCATCCACTATCTGATTGTAGTCAAATGTTATGTCTTTAAGATGGAGCCAGCGAAAACGGTCGAGGTGTACACTGGCTTCTTTTATCCACTGCCATACCTGAGCTTTACCGACGAGTTCATAGCATTTCTTATGAAATTCATTATCAACATCAAAATAATCGGAAACATTATTATCCTTAAAGGTTTCTCTCTGTCTATCCAGAATTTTCCAAAGCACCTTCTCGGACTTTTCATCCATCACGCCGCACAGCTCTGTCATTACTTCTTTTTCCACACACTCTCTAATAAAACGTGCCTGTAATGCTCTACTCATATCTATTCTGGATACATACGTTCCTGACTGAGGAAATGTAAAAATCAGATTCTGCTTTTTCAGCTGCTTCAATGATTCTCTGATTGGGGTTCGTCCGACTTTAAGAAGTTCAATCAAATGAGATTCTGAAATTTTCTGACCTGGATACAGATCAAGTTTGATGATCATCTCTCGTAAAACTTCGTACGTCTGGTCCTGCAAAGTGATAGTCTGCATAAATACCTTCCTAACTTAATTTAGTCATACTTGTATATTAATATCATAAATATATCACATTTTAACAGTCAGTGTCAGTTTTTTATGAAAACCCTATTATTATTGCAACTCGTGCCTTTTTTCAAATAAAAAATTCAGCTCCATTACCCTCTCGTTATAAGATTGATTAAATCATATGCCTTCAGTCTTTCAGCATTTCGTTTGTATGCGTTAACTTGTATACAAAAAAGCTAGACTCATTCAGAAGGTAGCCCCTTCTGAACAAGCCTAGCACATTTATAGTTCCCAATAGATCATATTGTCTGTATGACTAGCCGTGTTAACCTCAGCGTGCTCCGCCTCCTCCGCCACCCATGGCGCCGCCCCCACCACCGATAGAGGTCGATCCGCCGAAGCCACCTGAAGATGAGTAGCCTCCATTCGAGTAGCCGCTGTGCATACTGCTGGAAAATACATGCAAGCCTGGATAATACGTATAGTAATACGGGATATACTCGATATCCTGTTCTGCCCAGTCCGGCATGATTGCTTCAATAGACTTGATCACTTCTTCTTCTTTTCCATACAAGCCTGCCCACATCAGGAATGACTCTTCAGGAATCAGCTGTTTATAGCTGAGTGATTGGTCTTCGCCTAATGCATTCAGATGATTTTCAAACTGGGTCAGATGATCGTAGAGTCTCTGCCCTTTTTTTGTAATCGATGTATACGGCAGTCGTGCAGTCAGGAAAGAAACAGTATCTTCCTTGATATACCCCTCTGCAATCATCAGATCTCTGGAGTCGTCAAGAAGCTGCTTATCAAGCTTGTGAAGTTTGTCTGCCTGTTTTTGAGCCCATTTCTTCATTTCTTTGCTGCTCATCTGGTAGTTGGTGTCGCTAGCTTCGATCAGAGATCTCCAGAGCTCTTCTTCAACAGGTGAACCTGCCAGTTCTTGCTGCGACTTTCTTTCAAAAGCCTCCGGCACAAAAGTCAGACGGGTCTTATTTTTCCTGCCTTCTTCACCTTCCTCAATAGTCAGACATTTATCCTTTGACCATTTCAATAAGAAGGCAAAGAAATAGTGCTCAACCGTTCCCATCTGCAGCTGCTTCAGGAAGAAGGCAATATCTGTAATATCACCATCTTTGTAGGGAATGTCTGTGTAATACATCCCTTTGTTCCGTTTACGCTGTTCGTAGTAATTAGGTATTTTCCCGCCATCTTTTTTCAGCTGTTCTATTTTTACGAGAATGGCTACTATGGCAAGGACGAATGCTACAGATCCACTAATAATAATTGAGAGGATTACCCCACTCAGTCCTCCCCCATCTGCCCCGCCTCGTCCAGGATCCTGCTCTATATCCTCAACAACTTCTGCAAGTGTTCGTTCGTCATAATAGGACAGCAAAAACGGATCATTCAGAAACTGCACAACGACTGCGACATTCTGGTTATCTTCCAATTCAGTCTGAGCATAAGTACGGACGTGTCCATCTAGCAGGTCGATCTGTCCCTCATAGCCAAATCCCCAGATTCTGGTTGAATCCTGAGAAAACTCAAAAGGGCCACTTATATCGATCGTCAGATTTTCAGGAGGAATGTCTCCAAATGTATTGAAGTTCCAGTGCATGGACTGCCCGTCTTCCATCTGTCTGACTATATTGCTAAGAGTATAGGTCACTATGTACTCGTTACGCCCATAGTCTCCGATCCCCCATATCAGTTCCGTTTCAGACGCACTGTCATCTACGCCATATGATCCGGCTTTATCTTCTCTAGAAGCATTGGAATCCCAATTAGTCTGTTCTTCCATACCTTCAACGTAGAAATCGATGACCTCCACACCATCGGTTTCTTCTATGACTATAAAAAGTTCAGTTCCTTCTTCCATAGTCATGTCCCGTCGTTCAGTAATAACGGCCGTCCCGTTTTCAAGCAGCTGGACATCAATAGTCAAGTCGTGCATTGTATTGCCCTCTGCCTGTACCGGACTAGCTGTAAATATACTTCCTGTTACCAGGATAATCAGCCAGCCTACCCACCCATACTTCATAATTGCTCCTCCTTTTTTTCTCTTGATAACAGTATATATAATAAAAAAGAGAAAAAATACAGTCTTAGGACTGATTTTTTCTCTTTTGCTCGTCAGCTGTTATGATTTTCCGATTGACCGGCATCAGTTTCCCCAGTTGCCAGGGCTCCATAATGTGCCATCCAGTTCTCCCTGAAGCTGCTGTTTACGAGTTTCCTGTTCTCTGATCAGATCAGCGGCTGCTTTAAGGAGTGCTTTCTGTTTATAATCCTGGCTTGAATCAAAGAGCTGATCCAGTTCTCTGATGACCCATTCCTGTTCATCCATCTGTTTTCACCTCTCCTTTATTCATGATAATTATCGATATGCATGCGCAGTTCATCCAGTTCCATTCGGTTGTCTTCAATATGTTCGATTACCTGTTCGATAATAAAATCAGAGTGATCAGTCCCCAAAGTTTCAGTCGCGGTCTCTTTCAACGCGGCAATTACCCACTCTTCACGAGGTTTAAGAGAATCCGGTTTTTTCAGCGTCAGATACTGCTGATAACGGATCAGCAGGCCCATCCGCTCTTCTTCACTCATATAGGCATACTGAAATATCGAGAGCGGTTTAATATAAGTCATACCTGTTTTTCTTGCCACCGCCTGGAATGGCTTGGTCAATTCACTGATACTGTAGCCTTCCTGACCACCCGTCTGGTATTCCTTCTCTGCCAGTCCTATGGAAAGAACGAGTCCCAGCTCTTTTCCCTCCAGTTTGTTCCCCCTATACCCAAAGGCAAAATGTTCGGTCAGAACCTCATCCTGCCAATGCTTTAAGAGGGGTGGAGACGAATACCAGTAGAACGGAAACTGAAAAATGATCCGGTCGTGAGACTTAAGCAGCTCCTGCTCATGTTTTACATCTATGACTCCATCAGGATAAGTTTTTTCGAGCGGATGCAGTGTCACCTGCTCCAGTGAACGGTCTGACAAAGCCTGAATAAGAAACTGCTGGCTACCCGATTCATCTACGCTCGGATGGCTGATAATGACTAATGTTTTCATATCTTTTCTCCTTCCCGTTCAATCTATGGTATCAGTATACCAAAAAGTCCTTTCTCAGAAGTGAATAATTAGAAGTTCATTTTGAAAACGGGTACAATGTGTTTAGAGAAAACAATAAGGAGGCAGAATATTATTATGAAGAAAATTATCAATCAGCCGGACCAGGTCGTCGGTGATATGCTAAACGGATTGGCTTATGCATATGACTCGCTGGTCAGGCGAGTGCCTGATACGACTGTGATCGCACGGACACTTGACCCATCGGGTAAAGTCGGACTGGTAAGCGGCGGAGGTAGCGGACACGAACCCAGTCATGCCGGTTTTGTCGGCAAAGGTATGCTTTCAGTAGCTGTAGCCGGGCAAGTCTTTACGTCCCCTACACCTGATCAGATTCTTGAAGGCATAAAAGCTGCAGACGAAGGTCAAGGCGTTTTTCTTGTCATCAAGAACTACACAGGTGATGTCATGAACTTCGACATGGCAAAGGAACTCGCTGAACTGGAAGATATCGAAGTCGATTCCATTGTTGTTGATGACGACATTGCTGTAGAAGATAGTACATTTTCAGCCGGCAGAAGAGGAGTCGCCGGAACAGTCTTCATGCATAAGATTCTTGGAGCAGCAGCCGAATCAGGTGCATCACTCAAAGAAATCAAGGCACTGGCTGAACAAGTTAATAACAACTTGTATTCTATCGGTCTGGCACTTTCTCCTGCAACCAATCCTGAAGTGGGCAAGCCGGGATTCGAGCTTGAAGATAATGAAATAGAGTTCGGAATCGGCATACACGGAGAACCTGGATACAGCCGTGAGAATCTGAAGCCATCAAAAGAGCTGGCTGAAGAATTTGTATCCAAACTTAAAAAAGAAGCAAACTGGTCATCTAGAGACAAGTTTGCCGTGATGGTAAATGGAATGGGTGCTACTCCGCTGATGGAGCAGTTTGTCTTTATGAACGATATCAGAGCTTTGCTGGATGACGGCGAAGACCTGGATCTGGTCTACAGAAAAGTAGGCGATTATATGACGGCAATCGACATGGCAGGTGTCTCCTTAACTTTACTAAAAATAGAAGATGACAAATGGATCGACTACCTTAATGCACCTGTTGAGGTCATTGGCTGGTAGTTAACTGGAAGGAGCGTTTAAATGGCACAGACAGAAAAATGGATAAAAAGTTTCGAACACTTCAGCAGAAAAATAACAGATGAGAAAAGTTTTCTCAACGAACTCGATTCCGCAATCGGCGACGGAGATCACGGAAGCAACTTGACAAGAGGAGTAGCGGCGGTCAATGAAAAACTGGAGCAGCAAAGCTACGACAATCTGTCAGACCTTTTCAAGGACATCGGAATGGTCCTCGTAAGTAAAGTCGGTGGAGCCAGTGGTCCCTTGTACGGCTCGGCTTTTATTTCCATGGCCAAACAGTCCAAGGAATCAGATGACATTTCATCTCTCCTGTCCTCCGGTCTCGACGGCATAACCAAACGGGGTAAAGCTGAAACAGGTGAGAAGACGATGGTTGACGTCTGGGCGCCTGCAGTCGATGCCTTGAAGGATGGGACACTTGATCAGTCAGTGATCGACAGTGCTCTGGAAAGCACGAAAGACATGAAAGCGACTAAAGGGCGGGCATCTTATTTAGGCGACCGTTCAATCGGTCACATCGATCCCGGGGCACAATCGAGCGCCTATTTCTTTGAAAGTCTTCTGGAAGCGGGTGTGACTGATGAGTAAATCCTATGGTGTGCTTCTCGTCTCTCATGTTGAAAGTGTCGCATCCGGTCTGAAACAGCTTCTGGACCAGGTCGCTTCCGATGTGACGATCAGAACAGCGGGGGGAACAGAAGACGGCGACGTGGGGACATCCTTCGATCTGATCAGCGAGACTCTGGAATCCTTCGAAGAAGATAATGTCCTGTGCTTTTATGATCTGGGAAGCGCAAAGATGAATCTGGACATGGCAACTGAAATGACTGAAAAAAATGTGGAGATTTTAAACACTGCCTTCATAGAAGGAGCCTACACCACTGCTTCACTGCTCCAGGCTGATGTCCCTCTGGATAATATTAAAGAACAGATCAGTAAGCTTGTTATAAAAGAGTAGAAAAAACGACCCGTCCTGTTTACTCAGGGCGGGTCGTTTTTTTATAGCCTCTCTCAAGCAGCCAGTCATTGATTTTCCCGGCGGTCGCTTCGGCTGACAGTTCAGTTGTATTCAGCTTGAGGTAGCTGACTTCCGGAAGCTTGGCTTCAACTTCTCCATCAAAGGAATTCAATCGATGCTTTTCCATACTCTGAAGCAGTTCGGCTTCGGAAAAATCCACGTCTCTTTTCGATGGCTTCATTGACAGACGCAGCTCACTTTTATTACGTTTGAGCCGTACATCAAGATCCGCTTCAAGTTCAATAAAGTATACATTCCCTCCGGCATCAAGAAACAGCGACGACCAGTTCCTCAGGATGTCCCAGTCCGTATCCACATCAAAGCCTGCGACTACCGTAAAGATAATGCCATGAGTGTCATTTGATTCAGGGTGTTCAGTAAAGGCTTTGAACAGGTCATACCTGACGACTTCAGATAGACGAAACGTATCACGTGTGTACCCTAGAAATCGGGCAAACAGATCGATCGTTTCATGATTGAACAGAAGCCTGGCATCGATTTTCTTCTCCAGAGCCTGTCCTACAGTCATTTTCCCCACAGCCTGCGGCCCGACGATCAGAATCAGATCCATATCAGTGCCCCCTATGCTCCAAGGATGCTTCATGTAATTCATTGAACAAGTCGAAAAGTTTCTTGTGTTTCCGTTTAAGTGACATTGGCCGGTAAGTGTCTTTATCGAGGAACGCGTGTCGGGATTCACCTGTTGTCTTAAGACTTCCTGTTTCCTTATCAGTAACTTCATAGCTGATGACCATTTTTACTCCGGTAAACTCTTTAATCTCAGCATCTATTACGACAGTTTCTCCATAGCGGACCATCCCTTTATACTCAGCCTGCACTGACAGGACAGGAATAATGATCCCTTCGTTTTCCATCTGATGATAGCCGTATCCCAGCTCTTCCATCAGATGAGTCCTCGCCTCTTCAAACCATCTGATATAATTTGAATGATGAACGATCTGCATCTGATCTGTTTCGTAATATTGCACTTTATGTAAACATAGTGTCATAATTGTGACCTTCTTTCTTTTACATTCAACTTTTATCGTTACCAGTGTAGCACAAGCTGAGAGGGTTATGTTAAAATTATACGAGACGATATTGTGTATGTTATCACTAGTGAAGGTAAGGAGGAACAGAAGTGAAGCGGACTATTGGATCAGTTATAGGATGGGTTGCGATTCTAGCCGGGGTTATCGGCTTACTGCTGGCAGGCTTCGGGCATGATCCCCAGGCAATGATCAGCGGTGGAGTAGGCATCGTTCTGGCTGTAGCAGGATTTTTCCTTAGAGCACAGACCACACGCATGAACATTACGGCGATCGGCCTATCTATTGCAGCTATTTTGTTTGCCAGCGTAACTTATTGATTTTCAGCACTCATAATAAGGCCACTGCTCCCTATATGGGAGAGCAGTGGCTTTTACTGAGTGATAAGATACGCGAAAATTTAGAATGTCATGGCGAGGAATACGAGTGCCCCGACAGCTCCACCAATGAATGGCCCAATGATAGGAATCCAAGAATATTCCCAGTCCGAACTTCCTTTATTCGCTATCGGAAGAATCTGGTGAGCGATTCTTGGGCCCAAGTCACGTGCCGGGTTGATGGCATACCCTGTTGTTCCTCCGAGAGAGAGACCGATGGCCACGATCAGAAGACCAACAATCAGCGGATTCAGTCCGTCTGTAAAGTCCCCTTGAGTAAAGGCCAGAAGACCGAATACCAGAACGAATGTAGCAATCGCTTCAGATAATAAGTTCCATTTCGTCCCTTTGATTGCTGGTCCAGTGGAGAATACAGCCAGAATAGAGGCCTGATCATCTGTTTCTCTAAAGTGAGGGATGTAGTGCAGCCAGACTATAACTGCTCCTGTGAACCCTCCAGCTATTTGAGCGATCGAGTAAGGAATAACCATTCCCCATCCGATTTCACCTGCTACAGCCATTCCAAGTGTCACTGCCGGATTGATATGTGCAGGGGACAGCCAGCCTACTGCATAAACTGCCATAGCAACCGCCAGCCCCCAGCCTATCCCGATCATGATCCATCCACTGTCATAAGATTTAGTCTTTTTCAGTACATTCGCCGCGACAACCCCGTCTCCTAGAAGAATGAGGATCATCGTACCGAAATACTCGCCAAGTAATTGCTGAAATAAAGTCGTTTCCACTATAAATCCCTCGCTTTATTTGATTTTGAATTCCTCCAACGATACTTCTCTTACTCTTTCATCCAAATGAATTGACCAGTTTTCTTTTTCTTCTTCGCTCCATCCAAGTTCTTTCTGCATCACCTCAAGAACCGATTCTTTTAGTTCAATAACCCGGTCAATATTGAAGAATATTGAATCTGTCCGTCTTTCAAAGAAGTCCTCTGGAGACAGAATCATTTCATGCTCCAGCCCATATGCCAGCTGTAAGGCATCTTTTAAAGGCATATCGAACGTATGCGCCTTGTCCAGCAGTTCATACACTTTAAAAATATTAGTCCCATACCAGTCCGCCAGGAACCGTGCGTCTTCCTGATCCAGACCGGCATCAGTCCCATCTTGACTGTGCTGATCTATAAATGTCTGGAATGCACTTGGATCTTCGACATCTCCGCCGGAAAGCGGAATAGTCTTCGTATCTACCTGATCGAACCTTACATTCAGTTCTTCAAAGGCTTTATCAATAACTTCACAGGCATCTTCCGCCATTCGCCGGTAATCAGTCAGTTTTCCTCCGGCAATCGTGATCAGCCCGTCTTCTTCAGTAAAGATTTCGTGGCCTCTGGAAATGCCTGACGGGTCATCATTATTCTCATCCTGAATCAGCGGTCTGAGTCCTGCCCAGCTTGATTCGATATCATCCAATGTTATGGATACTCCGTCAAATCGGTGATTGATTGTCTGCAGGAGGTAATCAATGTCTTCCTGTGTGATGGACGGGTCCTCGTACGCCCCCTCAAATGGGGTGTCCGTCGTTCCAAAATATGTTTTATTGCCACGTGGGATAATGAAGACCATACGATTGTCTTCCTGTCCAGTATCTGTGTAAATGGTTCTGGACACAGGGAGTTTAGAATGATCCACTACAAAATGGACTCCTTTTGTAGGGAACATTTTGCCTTCAGTATCGGCCTTCCTGTTTTTTCTTGTCTCATCCGACCAAGGACCGGTGGCGTTCACCACGACTTTCGCATCGATGTCAAAGGACTCCTCATTCAACGTATCCATTGCTCTGACAGTTCTTATCTTACCTTCATCATCATAACCGAATGATTCAGCTTTAACATAGTTGGTTATAATGGCTCCCAGTTCGTCAGCTTTTTTGATCGTTTCGATTGTCAGTCGGGCATCGTCATTCGTGTAGTCAAGGTAGAAACCTCCAGCCATAAGTCCTTCTTCTTTCAAGTGAGGTTCTTCTTTAAGCACCTCTTCCTTGTCAACGATATAATGCGCCCATTCTTCATCAGTCTCTGCCAGATAATCATACAGGTGGAGAACAACTTCTGCAGTAAATTCATTAAAAGATGCTCCTGGTTCATCATATACCGGCATCAGCATATAGCTCGGCTGGACAATATGAGGTGCATTTTTTCCAATGACAGCCCGTTCCTTCGCCACATCTGATACGAGCTCCACATCAAACTGTTTCAGATAGCGCAGGCCCCCATGTACAAGTTTGGTTGACCGGCTGCTCGTCCCTCCTGCGAAATCCTGCATCTCGATCAGACCAACTTTTATGCCTCGGGCAGCGGCATGGAGAGCCAGTCCAGCTCCAGTGATGCCGCCTCCGATGATCAGCAGATCGACCTGATCAGATGACAGCTTCTTTATATTCTCTTTTCTGGTCTGAGCTGAAAATGTCATGCGTTCATCAGCTCCTTTCATTAAATTTTATACGTCTTTCTCTTCTTTTTTTACTTTTTTCGGCTTGAATTTGAATGCCTGAGTTGCCTTGACAGCTGCCTGCCAGCCTTCATACAGATCTTCACGGACCTCTTCGTCCATATTAGCCTCAAAGGTTGCTGATTTGTCCCATTTCGCTTTGATTTCATCCAGATCTTTAAAGAATCCTGTAGCCAGACCGGCGAGATATACTGCACCTAAAGCGGTCGTTTCCATAATTTTAGAGCGTTCAATCTTCACATCCAGAATATCCGCCTGAAACTGCATGAGGAAATCGTTCATGCTGGCTCCACCGTCCACTCGCATCGTTTCTGTCTTCAGTCCTGCATCCTCATTCATCGCATCCACAACGTCTCTTGTCTGGTAAGCCAGAGATTCGAGCGTGGCACGAATAAAGTGTTCTTTCTCTGTTCCTCGAGTCAGTCCGAAGACAGCGCCTCTGGCATCCTGGTCCCAATGCGGTGCACCCAGTCCGGTAAAGGCAGGAACAACATAAACATTGTCTGTTGTATCTACACGTTTAGCATAATCTTCTGACTGAGGAGCATCTCTGAACATTCTTAAACCGTCACGCAGCCATTGAATGGCAGAACCGGCAACGAAAATTGCCCCTTCCAGCGCATAATACACTTCATTATCCAGTCCATATGCCAGTGTTGTCAGCAGACCATTCTCAGACTGAATCGGCTCTTTCCCGGTATTCATAATAATGAAGGCACCAGTTCCATAGGTGTTCTTGACCATCCCTTTATCAAAAGCAGTCTGTCCGAACAAGGCTGCCTGCTGGTCTCCCGCTATTCCTGCAATTGGCACATTGACACCTTTGAAAATAGCATCCATTGTCTTGCCAAATACGCCTGAAGACGGTTTGACTTCCGGCAGCATGCTTTCAGGAATATCCAGAAGATCGAGTATATCTGAGTCCCACTGCATATCATATATATTATAAAGCATAGTGCGGCTGGCATTAGAATAGTCCGTAGCGTGAACCTCTCCACCTGTCAGCTTCCATAAAAGCCAGGTATCGATCGTTCCGAACAGCAGCTCTCCATTTTCCGCCCGTTCTCTGGATCCTTCTACCTTATCCAGGATCCATTTGATCTTCGTCGCTGAAAAGTAGGAATCTACAATCAGTCCGGTTTTCTTATGAATCATATCCTTATGTCCATCTTCAACCAGCTGATGAGCGATATCTGACGTCTGCTTCGACTGCCAGACGACTGCAGGGTAGATCGGTTCACCTGTCTCCTTATCCCAGATGACTGTCGTTTCCCGCTGGTTTGTTATACCGATACTGTCGAGTTCGTCTGCCTCTATACCTGCTTCTATCATGACGCTTGCAATGACCTGAAGTGTCTTCAGCCATATTTCGTTTGCATTATGTTCCACCCATCCCGGTTCCGGGAATGACTGCTCGATTTCCTTCTGGGAACTCCACCTTGGTTCCCCGTCCTTATCGAATATGATCGCCCGAGTGCTTGTCGTCCCCTGATCGATTGCCATAATGTAATCTGCCATTGATATACCTACTCCCTTTCTCTTATTTGTAAAGGCTTACCGTCGAATACAGTATAACATTGCACCCTTCACTTCTTCTAATAGTAAGCATATGAAGGGGTAAATTTGTTAATTTCATCCTCCAGCTCATCTTACTTTTGTTAGGTGAGGTCATAAGTTGACTGTTCATTTTCTCTAGTGAGTAGTTCCTTGTAACGACCACTTATCTTACCTGATTCCTAATTAAACCAAAAAAAACAGCTCGAGTGAGCTGTTTTCTTTACACTATTTTGATAGTATGATTAGTCGTTCATCAATGCCTGATTTGCCGTAATGATGGCTGTCTTATAGACATCTTCTTCGACACATCCACGTGACAGGTCGGAAACAGGTTTATTCAGACCTTGAAGGATCGGTCCGACTGCTTCGAAGTTTCCTAAACGCTGAGCGATTTTGTACCCAATGTTTCCTGACTGCAGTTCAGGGAAGACAAACACAGTTGCTTCACCTGCTACGTCTGATTCAGGTACTTTCTGCTGGGCTACAGCAGGAACAAAAGCCGCATCGAACTGAAGCTCGCCATCAATAGCTAAGTCAGGAGCAAGCTCCTGCGCAATTTTTGTTGCGTTACGCACTTTTTCTGCTTCCGGTGCATTAGCTGATCCTTTTGAAGAGAAGCTCAGTAATGCAACTTTAGGGTCGATACCGAACATTTTAGCTGTACGGGCACTTTCCACCGCGATTTCTGCCAGGACCTGCTCATCCGGGTTAGGATTGATTGCACAGTCGGAGAACAAGTATTTTTCCTGTCCTCTTCCACGTAGCATGATGAATGCCCCAGACGTACGGCTTACGCCAGGACGGGTCTTGATGATCTGAAGAGCCGGACGAACCGTATCTCCTGTTGAGTGAACCGCTCCACTGACCAGGCCAGCTGCATAGTCCAGATAAACAAGCATGGTACCAAAGTAGTTCACATCTTTAAGCTGAGTTCTAGCCTGCTCTTCTGTGGCTTTCCCTTTACGTCGCTCAAGAAATGCTTCAACCATTTCATCAAACTTGTCGTATGTTTCAGGATCGATGATTTCGATGTCCTTCAGGTCATACCCATGAGCTTTTGCTTCCTCAAAAATGTCTTCTTCTTTTCCGATCAGAACTGGTTCAAGGATGTTTTCGTAATGAAGGCGTAATGCCGCACCTAAAATACGTTCATCTGTCGCTTCAGGAAAGACGATTTTCAGATCTTTTCCTTGAATATTCTGTTTCAGACTTTCAAATAATTCCACTTGATTTTCCCTCCAGGATTTGTTTTTTCCACATTCTTAATCATACCACTTTTCCATTGGTTTTCACAGTTTAACCATTAAATTATTCTAGTCATTCGGGTTTTCAGGCAAGCTCCAGTCAACTGGCTCGTCACCCATTTCCTTAAGAATCCGATTGGTTTCTGAAAACACACCTGACCCTAAAAATCCCCGATATGCAGACAATGGACTAGGATGAGATGTTTTAAGCACGACATGTCTGCGGGTATCAATCATCTTCTCTTTTTTCTGAGCCGCATTTCCCCAGAGAAGAAACACAATCGGTTTTTCTCTTTCACTCAAGGACTTGATCACGTGATCAGTCAGCTCTTCCCAGCCTCTGTTACGATGCGAGTGAGCCTCTCCTCCTCGGACAGTCAATACAGTATTAAGAAGCAGCACGCCTTCTTCAGCCCATTTTTTCAGATACCCGTGAGAGACTGGATAGATCCCCAGATCTCTCTCCAATTCCTTGTAAATATTTTTAAGAGAAGGTGGCACACCAACCTCAGGCCTGACGGAAAAACTTAAACCATGAGCCTGATGCTTGCCGTGATAAGGATCCTGTCCTAAAATCACTACTTTGACTTTGCTGAAAGGGGTCCATTCAAATGCCTGCCAGATATCATCCATGACAGGATAGACGGCTCCTTTAACGTATTCTTTTTTTAAGAACTCTCTTAATTCCTGATAGGACGCTGTCTGTTCAGCTTCTTTTAAAATAGGTGTCCAGTCATTATCCACTGGGATCGACATATGTAAACTTCCTTTCTCAATTGAGTAAATTTATCTGCCTTTATCCTCTATTTTTGTTAGACTGATACTATATGAAAGATAGATTATTAAAGGGGACGAAACTAATGATCAAACTGATTGTTTCCGATATGGACGGAACACTGCTTAATGAACACATGGAAATATCCAATGCAAATGCCTCTGCCATCAAGCGTGCGCAGGAACAAGGCATCCATTTTGCTATCGCGACCGGTAGAGATTACCCGATGGCTTCGCCTATGCTTAAGGACCACACCATCA
The DNA here is from genome assembly GCF_900109325.1 of Alkalibacterium pelagium. GTDB lineage: Bacteria > Bacillota > Bacilli > Lactobacillales > Carnobacteriaceae_A > Alkalibacterium > Alkalibacterium pelagium. Next base: position 99,783 of record NZ_FNZU01000009.1, on the reverse strand, counting down.
TCTGTCCACTGATTGCACAGAATGGTGCCCAATATTTTGACGGAACCGGAAAAAATCTCTACAATATCGGCTTGGAGAAAAAGACGGTCAGACAGATGCTTGACGTCTTTTCTCAATACGAATCACTTCATGAAGAACTGATGACATCCAAAGGCATTTATTCTGATAATAAGGATCAGCGAGAAGAAATGCTCGCATCCATGTTAGCAGATATGAACCCGGATATCACGTTTGAAGAAGCACTTGAAACAGCTAAGAAACGAGTAGATGAGATGCCGATCACTTATGTGGATGACTATTCCGATGTTCTGAGCGACCAGAGTCTTGTCGTACTGAAGGTAGCGGTCCATACCAAAAAAGGAAAGACTTTACTGGATCCGTTAAAAGAGAAGCTTTATGAGGCGGTACCAGATCTGGCCATAACTGCATCAAGTGAACGAAACCTTGAGATCAACCATCAGAATGCCCAGAAAGGACTGGCCGTCGCGAAACTGGCTAGAAAGCTGGATCTTAAAGCTGACCAGGTCATGACTATCGGGGATAACATCAACGACATCTCCATGCTCAAATGGGCAAAATACTCAGTTGCCATGGAGAATGCTGCACCCGAAGCCAAGGAGGCTGCCAGTTACTTTACTTCAAGTAACCGTAAGAATGGTGTAGCCGAAGCGATCACTCGTGTCTTAAGTGGTAAAATTTATAAAAATGACTAAGGGCTTGTCGCCTCGCCTCTCTCCTGCTTTGACGGTTCGATAACAAACCGTCAAAGCCCGGAGAGGGGCTTTTTTCCGGGCAAAATAGTGATCCGGTAAACTGAAGTAGGAATTGGGATGATTTTGATCAGCTCATCCAGGGAGGCGTCAGTGTCAATCCTTTAATCAGGTCTTCATTGAGTTTCTTGTCAGCCAGGCGTTTCTTTCTTCTTTCAGTGTAATCTCTGCAGACTTTCTGCTCTTCCTCTGATTCACAGATCAGGTCAGGAAGAAGGGACTGATCTGATTCGAATGAGCCGACGAGTACGAAGGTGAGAAAACTGGTCGCCCCGATATAGGTCTCCCCTGTTTCCAGATCTTCACCCAGCACTTTTGCAAATACTTCAATGGACCGTCTCCCAGAACCTGTTACATAAGTTTCAACACTCACCGCGTGACTGGCTTTAATTGGGTGAAGAAAATGAAGCTCATCCATCGAAGCCGTCACCAGGGCATTGGACCGGGCAAATTTTGCGACCGACATGGATGCCGTATTGTCGATCAGACTCATCAGGTTCCCGCCGAATAGAGTCTGGTGGCCGTTCAGTTCAGATGGGAGGACTCTATGGGTCTGGACGACCCTTGTTTCATTGCAGCTCATCTGTTTCTTTATAGTCATATTTATTCTCCTTAAAATTCAGTCGTCTGGCTGTCTGTGATGATATCTATGAAGCGATGGGTAAACTGCGCTGTGAACCCCCAGAGATACTGGCCATCCAGCCGATAAAAAGGGATGCCCTGCTTTCTGGTCGTCCATGTGTACTTGTCTCCATTGGATATCAGTTCGAAGGGAAAATCCTCCTTGTGTTCCACGATCAGATCCACATAATGATATTCGGGTTGATGTGTCAGGAAATAATCAAGCGGAATCGTGAACAGTGACTCCACTTCCTCGTTCGGCTGGAGAGACTTTAGTGTACAGTTCTTGAGTTCTCCAGCGAAACAATGAATGATATGAGTATGGGTGGCGATATAATCGATTTCTCCATATATGTCGATCTGGCTCTCTTTCACATTCAGTTCCTCAACTGTCTCTCGAATTGCGGCCTCTTTGTAAGTTTCCCCCTCTTCAACTGCTCCTCCGGGAAAAGATGTTTCCCCCGGCTGAGATACGCTCTGACTTCTTTTTTCAAATAGGAGGTGCGTCTCCCCATCAATTGTAATAAGTGGCAGAAAGACAGAAAATCTTCTCTGTCTGCCTAATGGTTCTGGTCTATACTGACTGATTTTATTTCTTACCGTGTTATTCTCCATCTCCAACACTCCATATCTGACCTCGGACTGTATTTACAGGCCTATTATACCAGGTATAACCGCTGATCATGTCAGTTCATTCTTTACTGCTTCTGCCCATTGACTGATAGATGTTTTGAAACTCAGTCCGAATGGATAAGAGAGCCCGGTCCTCCCTTTATTGACTAGAATGCTATTATCCCCTTGAAAATCATATACGAATCCGGCAGCGGGATACACATTAAGACTTGTTCCCAGGACCAGCAAGACATCTGCCTGACTAACGGCCTCTACGCTTCGACGGATGTCTTCAGGATCGAGCATCTCTCCATAAAGAGTGACATCCGGCCTGACCCATTCTCTCCCGACATGCATGGCTGTCTCCGATTCAACGGCTTCCTCATAAGAATAAATCGTCCCATCACGGGATACCACTCGAGCGGTACTTCCATGTAACTCAATGACCTTACTGCTTCCAGCTTTCTGATGAAGGCTGTCGATATTTTGTGTTATGACCGTTACTTCTTTCCCCATCTTTTCAAGATCTGCCAGAAAGACATGGCCCGGATTGGGCTGCGCTTCTCTTCTCAGGAGATTCTCCCTGTAAAACTTATAAAATTGATCGGGTGCCTGTTCGAAAAAATGATGGCTCAGAACTTCTTCGAGAGGAGTAGTGAGATTTGTCTGCTTATTATATAGCCCCCGGCTTGAACGAAAATCAGGTATGCCGCTTTCTGTAGACACCCCCGCGCCAGTGATTACAGCTATGGACTTACTGGTATTCAGCCATTCCGCTGCTTTTTTGATACGCTGTTGGTCCATCTTTCACATCTCTCCTTCTTTTGCCTGCCATTATCCTTTACTCGAGTAGCTTTCTCCTATTATACTAGGAATGTACTATTGAAACGCAAGATATTCATAAGACTCACGATATAAAAAATGGAGGGACTACTATGTCTGAACCGAAACTCACTTTAACGATAGCCGGAAACGATGCCAGCGGAGGAGCCGGAATTGCTGCAGATTTAAAAACCTTTGCCGAATATGGCACATACGGTATTGCTGCACTGACAGTTATTGCTACAATGGATCCACAGAACAGCTGGAGCCATAATGTCACACCAATAGATGCTCAAATTGTAAAAGATCAGCTGACCACTGCTTTTGCAGGACCGGCTATTTCAGCCGCAAAAACAGGGATGCTTCCTAATCCGGAAGTAACCCGAGTCATTGCAGATATGCTGAAAGAGCATCCAGAAACACCACTGATCGTAGACCCGGTCATGGTCTGCAAAGGGGAATCTGACGTACTGAATCCGGAAAACGTGACCGCTCTCAAGGAGTACCTGGTGCCGCTTGCCAGCATCATTACCCCGAACCTCTTTGAAGCGGGACAGCTGTCGGAACTGGGGCTTCTGCATTCACTGGACGATATGAAAGAAGCCGCTCAAATCATTTATGACAAAGGGGCTAAACTGGTCGTCATCAAAGGCGGAAAAGCCCTTGAAGGAGAAGATGCTGTTGACCTGGTCTTCGACGGCGAGTCCTTTACACTTTTATCAGCAAGGAAGATTCCTTCTGCAAACAGTCACGGAGCCGGCTGTACGTTTGCCGCAGCCATCACAGCTGGGCTTGCAAAAGGACTGGATCCTGTTGAAGCTATCAGAAAAGCTAAGCATTTTGTGACTGAAGCGATGCAGGCAGGTTTTGCCTTCAATGAATATGTCGGTCCGGTCTTCCACAGTGGCTATAGATTGAACAGACAGTCGGAAATTTAAGCCTCTCATACAGGTTACACTTTAGCCCTATTCTCCGTTATTACCTGTATACGGAAGAAAGGAGGCTGACTGTTATGTCTGGAACTGACTGGTTTCCGGCGATGATCGACATGATTGCTAATGTAGGATTTCCTATCTTCATTTCACTGGTGCTGCTTCATCGCATGGAAAACAAGCTCGATGCGGTAGTCAAAGCGCTCAACGATCTTACAGCTGTGACTGAAGCACGCCACCGGTAATTCTCGTGAGAGTGTCTTTTTGAGGCACTCTTTTTCTTGTAGATACTGAACGGAATGAGAAGCTTTTCTTTTTTTTCTATCCACTGTAATAGTGGTATAATAAATAAAAGCACTGTACACGTTTGACGAACTAGAGGTGATAGAAATGGTTCGGCTATTTGTCAACAAAGAATACCAGACCTTGCAGGACCGGATGATCGTAAAAGATGCTGCAGGTGAAAAAATATACCTGATTGTCGGAAAATGGGGGCGGCTCGGAGACAAGCTGACTGTCTACTCTATGGACGGGAAACGAATCATAGAAGCCAGACAAGTCAAACTCTCAGTTTTTCCTAAGTTCCGTCTGTTTCAAGATGGAAAGAAAATCGGAACAATAAAGAAACGTCAAGGTCTTCGTGGAATGTCGCATCCGTACTTCACGATCACACGTCTCAACTGGATTATCACAGGGGATTACGATAAACAGATTTTCTCCGTCAGACGATTCGGAAAGCAGATTCTGTCTATCGAAAAATGTGTGTCATTTATGGGTGAATTTTATATTCTCGATTTTCAGAATGAAAAAATCGCACCTGTAGCCTGTCTCATTTCTCAGTTGCTCGATCACTACGGTCAGAATAAATCAACAGTATGGAATGATATGAAGCAGCAGAAGTACAGTCTCAGTTTCATGCATCCAATCTGGCTGAGAGTGAAAAAGCTGCTCTGGTCAAACAAGTGACTCCGAAATTATAATAAGCCCGAAGACTGCATTTATCCAGTCTTCGGGCTTATTTTAGAAATCGGTCCTGTCCATTGAGCAGCTGCTCACTCGGTCAGCTCACATTAGTATCCGTATTCCTGTCTATACCCGCTTCTGCATATGATCGTAATGGTGTCCGGCGATCATAACTTCCTTTACCTTCTGAAAGCCTTGTGCTTCGTAAAGCTTCAGAGCCCGAGGATTGTCGTGGTCGACATTGAGTCCGACTTCTGTAAAGCCTTCTGATTTCGCTTTGTCATAAACCGCCTGCATCAGTTCTTTGCCAATTCCTTTTCCTCTGAACGCATCCTTCGTAACGATGGAATCAAGATACCATTCGCCTTTTAGAGCCTCATCTTCGATAAATGTTTCAAATGGAGGGAGGTTGTAGGCCGATATCAAGTCTGACAGCTGTTCATACTGATCGGCACTTCCCCCTGGGTAGGAAAAGCAGAAACCGGCTATTTCTCCATCGATCTCTTTTAGAAGGGCATTTTTGTACCCTTGAATAAACGATTCACTTCGAACAGCATGAACCATTGCCGGCCTCAGTTCTTTCCATGATACTTGAGCCATGATCGGCAGTTCCATATCTGTCAGAATTACTTTAAATAAATCAACGATCGCTTCTGCATCTTGTCGTGATGCTTCTCTGATCATACTAAAACTCCTCAATTATGTTTTTGTAGCTGAATTTTCAAGTGTCTGCTTTATCCGTTCAGCGACTGGCTTGGAAATACCCAGCTTAGTCAGCTCTTCCAATTCTGCTTCACGCAGACGTTTCATTGACTTGAAATGACGCAGAACTTTCGTACGGGTTTTTGGACCCACACCCTCTATGTCATCAAGCTGACTGGTAAAGCTGTTCTTGCTCCTCACATTTCGGTGGAAGGTGATGGCAAATCTGTGGACCTCTTCCTGCACACGCTGAACAAGATGAAAAGCCTGGCTCCTCGGATCGAGAATGACCGGTTCCAGTTGATCTCCAAAAATCAGTCCGGCTGTCCGGTGCTTATTGTCCTTGACCATTCCAGCGACAGGAATCATGAGTGACAATTCATTTTGAAGAACATCCCTGGCGGCATTAACTTGAACCTTTCCTCCATCCATCATGATCAGATCGGGCAGAGGTTTCTTTTCTTTCAGCAGTCGGCTGTAGCGGCGCCGGATAACTTCCTGTGTCGTCGCATACTCGTTGCTTCCGACAACCGTTTTTATCTTATACTTTCGGTAGTTAGTTTTGTCCGGGCTCCCGTCTTTAAAGGAAACCATGGCAGATACCGGATTGGATCCCTGAATATTCGAGTGATCGAACGCTTCGATCCGTTCGATGTAAGGAAGCCCCATCGCCTGAGACAGTTCCTCGATGGCTCCGGTCGTCTTACGTTCTTTCATTTCGATCAGACGGAATTTCTCTTTCAGAGCAAGCTCACTGTTCTTCCCGGTCAGATCAAGCAGTTCTTTCTTACGCCCTTTTTTAGGCACCAGCACTTTCGTATCGAGCGTTTCTTCAAGAAGCGCCTGATCGACCGTCTCAGGTACATAGATTTCCTTCGGCTTCTGGTTATTTTTATCCTGATAATACTGCAGCATGAAACTCATCAGCTCTTCTTCTGGCGTATCATAGATTGGGAACATCGTGGCTTCGCGTTTGATTAGTGTGGCCTGACGCACAAAAAAGACCTGGATCGAGATCCAGCCTTTATCCATGTAATAATTGAAAAAGTCACGTGGCGTGAAATTGTTTGATATAATGGACTGCTTTTCAACGGTTCGTTCAATGTAGGAAATCTGATCTCTGAACTCAGCCGCTCGCTCGTAATTCATTTCTTCGGCTGCTTCCTGCATTTTATCTTTGAGATCCCGCTTGATATCTGTGACATTACCATTCAGAAATGACTTGATACGGGCGATTTGAGCATCATATTCTTCTTTTGAGACCTCATGATCGCAAGGCCCGATGCACTGACCAATATGATAATACAGACAGGCCCTTTTCTGATGACCGTTGCACTTTCTCAATGGATAGATTTTCTGAATCAGCTGTTTTGTTTCGGAAGCCGCCCAGACATCAGGGTAGGGGCCGAAATAGTAGCCCCCATCCTGTTCAACTTCTGAACTGATCACCAGCTGTGGATCCCGTTCATTAGTTATTTTAAGATAAGGATAGCTCGTTCCTCTCTTCAGCCGGATATTATACTTAGGCTGATGTTTCTGAATCAAAGTGACCTCCAGAAGAAGGGCTTCCTTGTCTGAACCGGTCACGATCGTTTCGAAGTCTACAATGTCTTCGACCAGGCGTTTTGTCTTGCCCGTATGTTCGCCTCTGAAGTAAGACCGGACCCTGTTTCTCAGATTCTTGGCCTTGCCGATATAAATGATGTCGGCATTGCTGTTTTTCATGATATAACAGCCTGGCAGATCAGTCAGCAGCTGTAGTTTGTGTTCGATGATTTCCGTAGTCAAAAAAGCACCTCCTTCTTTGAATTAGTTTTCTTATTTTATCTCTTCAAAAATATAAAGTGAGTGGAACGTATTGAAGTCAGATCGTCCCACTGTTACGTTCTTATAAATGAATGGCTCCCCAAGTTCATGCGTTCCTTTTTTCACTGCCTCGTCAACAGCATCGGCAATTTCTGCATAGAGTTCATCGATCGCCTCTTCTGACAGCTTCCCGTGCTCGGCTTCCCAGGCACTCAGAAAAGCTTCTTCGTCTTTTCCTTTGTAAAAATCGATATAATTCTCTTCCATGTTCCCCTTCACTCCTTTCAATCCTCTTAAATGTCCAATCTATTTTACCAGAAATGGGAACATTTGTCAGCCTTTCATGAGCTTCCCCATCTGTTTACTTACTAAAAGTTAATCATCACTGACAGCCTATTTTACTGAACCGCTTTCTCTCACGTGTGCTATACTACAGATACATCACAAATAATGAGGAGCGAGATAAATGAAATACAATGCATTAGGAAATTCCGGCTTATCCGTCAGCGAACTTGGCTTCGGTACATGGGCGATCGGCGGTGACTGGGGCACACATAGTGACGAAGAAGCGCTGAAAGGCCTTGATCGTGCAATGGACGCCGGTGTCAACTTTTTTGACACTGCTGATGTCTATGGCGGAGGCCACAGTGAAGAACTGCTCGCTAAAGCTACTAAAGGCAAAGAAGATAAGATTCATATTGCAACAAAATTTATCCGTAACGGGGACATCAATGACCCGTCCAATTATTCTGAAGAACTGATCAGAAGCTATCTGGAAAACAGCTTGAGGCGTCTGAACAGAGAACAGATTGATCTGTATCAGATTCACTGTGCTCCTCTGGATATGCTTAAAAATACAGATGTCTTTCCTATTCTGGATAAACTGAAACAGGAAGGCAAAATCCGAAGTTACGGCGTGAGCGTTGAAACAGATGAAGAAGGGCTTTATGTACTTGAACATACAGATGCCAGTGCTCTTCAAGTCATCTTCAATCTATTAAGACAAAAACCGCTTAAAGAACTGTTTCCGAAAGCACAGGAAACAGGCGTGGGTATACTTGCCCGTGTCCCTCTGGCAAGTGGACTGTTGACCGGGAAGTTTTCCAAGGATCATTCTTTCGAAGAAAATGATCACCGGAACTTCAATAAAGATGGGAATGCCTTCAATGTAGGTGAAACGTTCGGCGGTCTGCCCTTCGAAACTGGGGTGGAGCTGAGCGATCAGCTGAAATGGATCGGAGATGACCGTGGCAGCATGACACGTGCTGCACTTAAATGGGTCATGCAGCAGGAAGCTGTCACCAGTGTCATTCCCGGATTCAAAAATGAACAGCAAGTGATCGACAATCTCAAGTCTCTCGATGTGCCTCCTTTCTCTAAAGACGAACTGGAGAAACTCAACACATTCTACTGGAATAATGTTCATGACCACATCCGTGGTGCCTATTAATCCTTAGATAAACTTTTCGCGTCCCCTTTCATATGAACTGGGGCGCGTTTTTCTCATTGTCTTTCACTGCATTCTTTTGTATGATAGAAAACAGTACGTTAAAAAGTGGATCTGAAATGGATGCTTTAGTTGATGAAGCCATTACTGACTCTTAAGGAGGATGCCGTATGACTGGACAGTCAAAATTTAACAGGTCTCCGGCTTCTGGAAGAACATATGCTCTGACAAGGATCGCCTTACTGACCAGTCTGGTCTCTGTCGGACGGCTGACTTTTTCATTTATTCCTAATGTTCAGCCGATGACTGTTCTTCTGATATGTATCACTTTTTATTATGGCTGGAAGATGGGGCTGACGGTCGCTCTACTCTCCGTGCTCATCACCAACTTGTATCTGGGTATGGGCCCATGGACGGTGGCTCAGATTGGCGGGTTTACTGCACTTATTCTGCTTTCTCATGTGTTTAAAGACAGCCATCGGAACACACCGCTTATCTTTCTGCAGATTTACGTAGCCTTTCTAGGCATTCTATACGGTCTAGTAGTGTCAGTTATACAGGCGCCTGTCATTGGCTGGAATATTCTTCTGCCCTACTACCTGTCAGGACTTAGTTATGATCTGCTTCATGCTGCAGGAAATGCAGTCTTTTTCCCCATCCTCTACCAGGCTTGTATGAGAGTCTTTAAAATGGCGGATACATCAGCTCTCAAGAAACGTTCCACTCAAAAAAAAGGAGAAACGAATGAATAAAAAAGAAAAATACCTGATTGGTGTGTCCGTTTTTGTGATCCTGCTAGTTCTAGGACTATGGTATTCAGGACTTGCATCCAATAACCCGACAACTGCTGACCTGGATAAAGAAATTAACATGACAATAGTAGCCGACGGTGAAATCATTACCGAAGATACTCTAGATGTCGCTGACGATTCTACTCTACTGGATATCATGAGTCAGCACTATGATCTGGTTGTGACAGATGATGGCTTTATTGAGTCTATCGAAGGCATAGATCAGGTTCGTGAAGAAAATCTTTTCTGGGTATATGAAGTCAATGATGAAACTATCAATGAGGGTGCCGCGGACTTCGTTCCCGAAGAAGGCGACCACATCGTGTGGGAGCTGACAGCCTTTTAGTCCATACATCGTTATAAAAAACACCTCTGCTGTCCCTTTCAGTTACTACACTGGTCGGGGAACAGAGGTGTTTTTTGCTGATCAGATGTTCAGGATTCGCTGACCATTTCCCTGACAAAAAACGAAGTGATTTCATCCATTGTCGGACCTTTGACCAGATGCTTCTCGTCTTCTTTAATGAACCTGATATTTGGAATCTGGTTTTCCTTAATAAAGGCCGCCGTATCTTCGTAAGGAACGATGTGATCCTGCGTGCCGTGCCAGAACAGAAGAGGGCGTCCGGCCAGCGTTTCAGGCCTCAAGGACAAGTCATACGAAGGAATCCATGACAGAAGCGATTCATAATCATTAGGGTAAAATCGGTTCATTTCTGCTGCCCTTGTCAGGATTCTGTCACGGTAAGCGACCGGTTTCGGAGAACCCATGACACAAGCCGCAGCTTTGATTTCCGGATTGTGCGTCAGGAGTGCACAGGTCGTGAATCCCCCCATAGACACCCCTCCTACACCAATACGGTCGTCAGCCAATCCAAGCTTCTTAAAGTGATTGACGATAAAGCCAAATTCAAACAGATTGGTATGGATACTTTGCCAGAATGTCAGCGAAGGGATACGGGTCATTTCCTGGTATCGGTCCCCATGATTGGCTGCATCCGGTAGAAGGACCCGAAAACCGGCCTGTGCCAGTTTTCTTCCCTGGGTCAGGACCAGCTCCTTAGCTGACTGCCAGCCGTGATAATAGACTATCAGTGGGAGCAGCTCATTTCTATTTGATTTTTGAACCACTTCCAGGAGAGGGATGGTTCCAAGGGTTCGTTTTCTGATCGTCAGTTTCATAAATCCGCCTCTTTTCCAGCTTAGTTCATTCGTTTGTTTCTAAAATAACAGCGCCACTCAGGCTCCAGCGGCTTATTCTCCGTAAACAGCTCGGGGTTCTTTTCCAGCAGTTCGGTCAGCAGCGCCGTCGTCAACTGCGCATCTACAACCCTAGTTTCTGCATCTCCGAACCGACCGGTTTTCATCGCCCCTTCTTCAATAAGCAGATCATTGACTTTCCAGAAATGCTCAGACCACGACAGCCCGCAGTGACGACGTGAGGGCACCCGAACTTTTTCTCCAGAATTGAGGACACTAAAAAGAGCTTCATAATTGTCAGTCATTCTATCAGGGATGTCCAGCCACTCTTCAATGCCATGTATAAAGGTGTTTCTAGTCAGATCTACACCAATCAGTAAGATTTGTGCCTGTCTGTCAACAATTCTCCCCCAGACCGACTCTCTTGCGCATGGAGTCTCATGCTTATATTCACCTGCTGTAAAAGCATCCGCCTCTTTCCCCATAGCTGCTACTGAATGAGTCGGATGTTCTGAGCGTATCGTATTCTCCCGGTTTCTGAACAGTTCGGTCAAAACACCTACATTGGACGGAGACTTATTCACATCGAAGACTGGGTTGTCCTTGCTGATGTATCTCCATGTATGAGTCGGAAGGACAAGCAGACCGTCTGCCATATAGTCACTTAAGGCATCCAGTACTGTATCGGCTCGTCCATCTACCTCTCCTATGCTTTTATAGGACGAGTGAACCAGCAGTGTCCCTTCTTTTTCAATCCCCATCTGGTCGAGACAAGCCATTAAATCTTTTTTAGAATACATGCTATTCTCCTTGTTCATTAGTCAACTCTATTTCAGAGTCTCTTTCTCTTTAGATTAAACACCATTCCATTTTATAAAGCAACTAAGTCTTCTTTATCTGGTGACGATTGATGACCTCCTTGAAATCAGCATCCACTTGATTCAGTGCCTTCTCATAACTTAATAAAGACAGCTTCAGTTCTATCACAAAAGGCTGGGCCTGCTGAACTTATCTTGAATTAGACAACTCCATAATCTGACCGAATTTACTTAGTCTGATGCAGTAAAAAACCCATTGGAGAAGTAATATTCTCCAATGGGCCGATTTCTATAAGAATTTAATGAAATTAATCCAGTACACGAATGGTTACGCTTCGTCTTCCCCAGCTCAGTGCTTCTCCTACTGTCTGGAAATGGATATCAATGATGTTTCCTCTAATTGCTCCACCAGTGTCTCCGGCAATATAAACGCCCATGCCTTCAACTTCTACCATTGATCCTAGTGGAATAACAGAAGGATCAACTGCAATAACGCGCGGATTAATTCTCAAATCGATGCCGGTTGCCGTATGTGTGCTTAAGTTAGGCTGCTTAGTTGAATACCCTGTAGCCTGAACACGTAACGTTCTACCGGAACTTTTTTCCGGTTCAGCAGGAGCTGGTGCAGGAGCTGTGCTGCTGTTTGAATTTGAGTTTGAATTTACGTTTGAACTCGAATTATTACTTGAACTTGAATTTGAAGATGAGCTGTTTGATGAATTCTGTTCCGCAGCCTGTGCACTAGAATTGATTGAAGAAGAAACAGATACTTCAGTTTGCTGTTCAGCTTCTGCTCTTGCAGCGGCACGCGCAGCTCTTTCCTCTTCTTCTTTCTGTGCAGCTGCTCTCGCAGCTTCTTCTCTAGCCACTCGACGTGCTTCTTCGATTCTCGCTTCTTCTACTGCTTCTCTTTCGATCAGTTCAGTCAGCTGAGACTGATTATCTCTGATCAGAGCCTGCAGCTCGGAAACTTTTCCGTCAAAGACTTCTTTCTGTGAGGCGGCAAGTTCTCGTCTCTCTTCCAGTTCCTGCTGTGCTGTTTCAAGTTCTTCCTGCAGAGCTACTAGAACCTGAACTTCTTCTTCAGCCAGTTCCAGCTGCTGATTACCTGCATCTGTCAGACGCATAATAACAAGGGCACGGTTGAATAAATCAGATAGGCTTTCAGATTCAAGTATAGTCAATACAATATTCTGCGTGGATTCATTTAACTGAAGAGACTGAAGACGCTGTTTTGCCTGTTCCATTCTGGCCTCAACGATTTCTTCCTGTGCTGCCACTTCAGATTCAGTTTGACCGATTTCTTCCAGCTTTTCCTCGATTTCAACATCCAGTTCAGCTAGTTCGGTGCTCAATACGCTCACTTCTTCCAGCACGGTATTGACTTCCTTTTGTAATGAATCGATTTCATCTTGAGTTTGTTCCTGCTGCTCCCGAATAGCTTCTAGCGTCTGGGCTGATGCAGTGGTTATTTGACCTAAGGACAGGAAGGCCAGTACTGCTACAACCATCCCCACTATATTCTTTTTCATCGCTTAAAGAACAATCCTTTCTCTTTTGAATTTGAGATATCTTAAAATAAGTTGTTCAATGCCACGCTATTATACCGAGAAATTGCATGAAGTACATTTCTATATCCTTACAATTTGTTACAGAAATTCAAAATATTCATACATATTAACCGACATATCTGTACTTATTGTAATTAAACCCGGTTATGGTATCGCTTTCTATCTTTTTGTAATATAATCGTAAAAAAGGTCTGATTTTAGACATAGCCTTCCTGCTTTTAGTATGATTAAGTTAAGAAATCAAGCAGTTTTAAAGACAAAAAGGAGATTGGAGCGTGCATTATGGCTAATGAACGGTTTGGACTAATAGATGTGGGATCAAATACAATACGGCTGGTCATCTTCGAAATGGACGACTATCAGGGCGTGACCGAGCTGCAGAATATCAAGACACCTGCCCGCCTGGTCCAGTATCTGGACGACAGCAAGAAGATGTCTGATGAGGGGATCGACTTACTCCTGGCTGTCCTCAGAAGTTTCACTGAAATAGCTGAACGCTACTCTATAAAGGATATGAAGGTAATAGCTACTGCCGCTGTTCGTCAATCGGTGAACCGGGATGAGATCATCCATCAGGTAAAAGACGAGCTTCAACTTGATCTGGAGCTCCTTGCGGAAGAAAAAGAAGCCTATTACGGAAACTATGCTGTCCGGCATACTATGGATCTTATGGATGGAATCAGCATTGATATCGGTGGGGGGAGTACTGAACTGACCCTTTTCAAAGACAAGGAAGTGAAGGAAGTACACAGTTTCCCTTTCGGAACGGTTTCTCTCAGACGTCAGTTTTTCTCAGACAAAAAGCACAATGATAAAAAAGCTATCGAGAAAGCGACTCAGTGGATCAGAGATCAGTTCAGACAGCTGGACTGGGTTCCTGATGCGCAGGTGCCTCTAATCGGAATCGGCGGGTCAGCACGTAACTATGCTGAAATCAACCAGCGTCAGATCGATTATCCGATAGCCGGTATCCATGAGTACCAGATGACACCGGAGGAACTGGAAAACACCTTTGATCTGCTTGTAAAAAGCTCCATGAAAGACTTGAGCGATCTTGATGGCTTAAGTGAAGATCGCCGGGACATCATCATTCCAGCAGGAATCGTCTTCAAAGAACTAGTTAATGTGATGGCTGCGCCAAGCTTTGCCATTAGTAACAGAGGTCTGCGTGAAGGCATCATCCTTGAACGTCTGAATAAAGAGTACAGGGAGCCTTATGATCTTTACGGTGTGAAGCGACAGACCGTTCAACGCCTGTTCAAACAGTATGATATCCGCCCGATCAGTGCCCATCAGCGAATCATGCTCGCTGACCAGCTCATTACTCTTCTTAAGGAAAAAGGTATTCTCAAAGTCAGTGACGAGCAGCTCTATCTTCTTCATTATGGAGCGACCTTATATTATCTCGGCAGTTATATAGAAGATGATTCCAAATCGCAGCATACATTCTACATCATTTCCAATACGAATCTTCATGGATTCAGTCATAAAGACCGGGTCAGACTGGCTCTACTGGCCAGCTATAAAAACAAATCACTGTTCAAGCAATATGTAAAAACTGTAGACGACTGGTTCAGCGAGGATGAAAAAGAAGCCTTGCTTCATCTGGGATGCATCATCAAGTTTGCGGAGGCGCTGAATGATTCACATGTCAATTTCGTTCAGGAGATGGCTCTCGAGGAAGACGGGGATGATTACCGTCTGGATGTGACATATATGGGTGACGCCATTGCAGAAGAATATCGGGTAAACAAGCATAAAAACCATTTCGAACGGGTTCTTGGCAAACCACTGACTATTTCACTTAAGAGTGTGACTGAAGGCTCTATATAAAGCGGAGGAATAAGTATGAGCAGTAAAGAAATCTTGATTGATAATCCGATTTACTTCCAGAACAGAGAACTGTCCTGGCTTGATTTTAATGCCCGTGTCGTAGAAGAAGCGAACGATCCTGCCAATCCTATATTGGAGCAGCTGACTTTTTTATCCATAGGGTCCTCAAATCTGGATGAATTCTATAAAGTCAGAGTCGCTGGTCTTCAGGATCAGCAGAAAATGGGTGTTGAAGAGCCGGACACGAAAAAAATGTGGTCTCCTAAAAAGCAGCTTCAGGAAATCACTAAGAAAAACCGGATCAATGTACGCCGCCAGTATGATCTGTTCGATCTTAAAAGAAAGCAGCTGAATGAAAAAGGACTTTATTTCAAATCAGTCCGGGAACTGAACGAAAGCGATAAGAATAAAGCCCGAGCGATCTTCGAAAGGGAAATTAAGCCGGCTATCACTCCTTACGGCATCGATGCTTATCGGCCCTTTCCACATTTAAGCGATGGTGTGTTGCACTTGTTCGTCAAACTGAAGCGGTCCGGTGAGCCCTTCATAGCTATCGTGCCCGTTCCGGAACGTCTGTCCAGGGTTTATGCTGTTCATAACAATGAGCATACGTATCTCCTGCTGATCGAAGACCTGATCTATTCGTTTCTGTCTGATCTCTTCAAAGGCTATGATGTCACGTATTCCTTCACTTTCAGGATCACACGAAATGCCGATCTGGAGATTCAGGAAGAAGGCGCAGAGGATCTGCTCTCGGCCATTGAAGACTATCTGGAAAAACGTAAAAACGGGATGGCGGTAAGGCTCGAAATAGACCGGAGAGAAAGTGCAGTTTCAGTTAATGAAGATGTCGCCTTGCTTAAAAAAGCTCTATCTATCAAGCAACGGGATATTTACACCCTGAATGGCCCGCTGGATCTCACTTTTTTAAGTGAAGTTATCCCTCTTTTGAAAGAACAGGGAATAACAGAATCCTTCAAGCCTTTTAAGCCGTCTTATCCATCTGAGCTGAAAAAGCAGTCAGTCTATTCCCTGGCAAGGAAAAAGGATCTGTTTTTCCATCATCCTTTTGATGCCTTTGACCCGATCATCTCCTTTGTCAGGGAAGCAGCCGAAGACGACCGGACAGTGTCCATCAAGCAGACTCTTTACAGGGTCAGTGATGATTCCCCTTTAGTTGAAGCACTGAAAAATGCAGCAAAGAAAGGCATACAAGTGACTGTTCTCGTAGAACTGAAAGCCCGGTTCGATGAAGCGAATAATGTTCACTGGGCCAAGGAGCTGGAAGAAGCGGGAGCTCATATATTATATGGTGTAAAAGGTCTGAAGACCCACAGCAAGGCCACTCTGGTCATAAAAAAAGAGACGGACGGGTTCAGGCGTTATGTCCATCTTGGGACTGGAAACTATAATGAACAGACCGCTCGACTCTATACGGACATGGGGCTTATTACATCCAATAACGAAATCACTCAGGATGTGTTCGATTTCTTCAATTATCTGAGCGGGTATTCGGATCAGCCTGACTATCACTACCTTCATGTTTCTCCTTTCGATATCAGGGATGCATTCATTGAAAATATTGAAAAGGAAATTAAACTGCATACCCGATATGGAAACGGCCATATCATTGCTAAAATGAATTCATTGACCGACAAGAAAATGCTGCTCAAACTGTATGAAGCCAGTCAGGCAGGCGTCAAAATCGAGCTGATTGTCAGAGGGATCTGCTGCCTGATTCCGGGCATCCCTGGTATAAGTGAAAACATTACGGTGAGAAGCATTGTGGGCCGCTTTCTTGAACATAGTCGTGTCTATTACTTCTATCATAATGGTGAGGAAAACCTTTACCTCTCTTCTGCCGATATGATGACACGAAACATGATCAAGCGTGTTGAAATAGCCTTTCCAGTACTTGAACCCCTTTTGAAATCTCATATTCTCTCTATCCTCAAGCTTTATCTCTATGACAATACGAAAGCCTGGATATTGACTAGTGACGGGCTGTATAAAAAAGCTTCTCTAAGTGACAAAGCCGTTCATGCTCAAAATGAACTCCTGTCCATCAGCAGTGAACAGGAAAAGGTTAAGGAAAATCCTCCCTCTTCAAATAAATGGCTCACCTACTTCTCTGCTCTGTTCAGCAGATAATCCATTACACCTGCTCGTCATGTATCAAGGAGCTTAAGATTCTCCAGGATACATACCGGGCAGTTTTTTCATTTTCACAGGTTATAAGAATATCTGATATAATGAATGCAAGGAAAGAAGGTGCACGAATGCCAACTATATTGGATATTGCCCGACACGCCGGGGTGTCATCCGCTACTGTTTCCCGCGTCATCAATTCAAGCGGGTATGTTGGAGAAGAGACCCGACGTAAAGTAGAAGAGGCCATTGAACAGCTGAACTACAGCCCAAACAAAAATGCCCAGCATCTGAGAACAGGATCTACTAAAAACTTAGGGATCATCAGTACACAGTTCAATGATACTGCAGTAGCCCGTATCAACTCATTTATCTCTACAGCTTATGCGAACGGCTATACAACGACTCTCTTCGTTACAAACGGGGATAAAAAAAGAGAACGGGAAGCTTTTGATCTTCTGAAATCCAAACAGCTGGACGGCATTTTCCTGATTTACCGCGCCAATGACTGGTCTGTTCTGGAAAAGTATGCATCCTTTGGCCCAGTCGTCACCTTACACAATGTCGATTCAGAGCAGATTCCTTCTGTTTTCATCGATCACTATAAAGGACATCGCCTTGCTCTCGACTATCTCTGGGAAACCGGCTGTCGTCAGATCGTCAATTTATACGGCACAGCTAAAGGACTGAATACCCAGCGGCGGATCGATGCTTATGCAGACTTCTGCAGAGACCATCAGATTGATCCGCATCACTCTGAGCTGTTCATCGATACGGTCACAGCAGAAAAAGTCGATGCCTTTACCCTATGGTACGAATCTGCTGAAGTCAAGCCAGATGCAGTGGTCACTCATTCTGATTCCATTGCAGCTCTTGTCGTTTCCCGACTTAGAAGGAAAGGGCTTCGTGTACCTGAAGACATATCAGTCATCGGATTCGACAACTTGGATGTCAGCGATGTGATGGATATGACAACCATTGATTATTCGATAGAAGAACAGGGAAACAATGCCTGCCGTCTGCTTCTTCAGACACTGAATCAGCCAACCGATGCACTCAAGCCGTTGTCTTTCAGACTAATCAAACGAAGCACGACGCTAAAATAAGAAAAGCTTCGCGTGCCGTTCAGCCTCGACACGTCAACAGTTAAGCCACATACTTACTTAATATAAAATAAAAAAATCTGGATCGTGAGCAGCCCTGACCCATAACAGCAGGGGCTCATGATCCAGATTTATTTTGCTTCTTCAAGATATTTTTCTACCGACCAATCTGATCAGCTTATTTCCTTAAGACGCTGATCGATTTTCTTCTGTTCTCTTTTTCGGTTGACCGTCGCTTTGATCAGTCCTTTTTCCGGAGAAAAAACAAAGACAAGTAAAGTTGTGACTCCTGTCACCACAGCAATCATTCCTGCAATCGTCGTATCAAGCATAAAGGCCAGCCTCACTCCTGCTGTACTGTTGATCACTGCCATTACAGCTGTCAGACCAATCATGATATGCAGCTTATTTGTCAGTAGAAAGGCCGCCAGCGGAGGCCCGACCATAAATCCCACAACTAAAATGGATCCTACAGAATCGTAGGCCCCAACTGCTGTCAGAGAAACAAGGGTCATCAGCCCATAGTGAATAAGGACCGGGGAGAATCCCAGCGCTGCAGCAAATCCTGCGTCAAATGTTGTAATTTTAAGCTCTTTATAGAACAATCCAATAAAGAGACTGTTGATCAGCAGGATGACCAGCATTGTCCAGAGCGCTCTCGGTCCTACATCTAAACCGAAAAGCATCAGACGTCTGAAAGGCGCAAAGGCCAGTTCGCCCATCAAGACAGAATCTTCATCCAGATGGACGTTTCCTGCATAGCGTGTGATCAGAATGATCGCTATACTGAAAAATAATGGAAAGACAATACCGATAGCTGCATCGTTGGACAAGAGTTTAGTCTGCTGGAGCGCTTCTATTGACCAGACTGTCGCCACCCCGACAAGCGTAGCTCCGATCATCAAAAGAGGCGAATTCAGATCCTGTGTAACGAAGAAGGCCAGAACGATTCCAAGCAGAACAGTATGTGTGATCGCATCGGATACCATCGTAGTACCTCTCAATACCAGAAAGACACCTGGAAGTGCACAGGCGACGGCAACAACAATCGCTATCAGGGTTATTTCATTGATCATGCTCATCGCGCTCACTCCTCCAGACTTCTGATCTGTTTCATAAATACTTTCTGTCTCTTTTTGTAGGCCACGTGTCTAGCCAGAATTCCCCTTTTAGGAGATATGAAGAGGCTGAGAAACACAAATAGACTGACAACGACTACGATCGACGGACCTGTCGGTATTCGAGTCCCCATAGAGCTGATAAAGGTACCCGTCACACCGGAAACAAAACCAATACCGGCTGCCAGCAGCATGACCAGACTCAACCGGTTCGTCCATTGACGGGCAGCTACTGACGGACCGATCAGCAAAGCACTGATCAAAATGACTCCTACTGATTCCAGTCCTAAAATAATGGTTACGACAATCATTGTGGACAGGAGAGATTCAACAATCTTACCTGAGAAACCTAATGTCCGTCCAAACATTGGATCAAATGTAAACACTTTAAATTCCTTCCAGAATAAGGCCACCAGAATCAGCAGGACCAGCCCAGTCAGACCGATCATCTGGACATCGCTTCGAAGCATAGCGCTGGCCTGCCCGAAAATAAAGTTACTCAGTCCAGCCTGCTGCGCGTTCGGATTATTCTGGATCGATGTCAGGATGACAAGGCCCAGCCCAAAGAAGCTGGACAGGATCAGGGACAAGGCACTGTCGAGTTTGACCACGGTCTTCCTGCTCATTGTCTGAATAATGACTGTAGCGATCAATCCTGAAATGATTGCCCCAAGCATCAGTACAGACAGTTCTTTTCTTTGGATAAGAATAAAGCCGATCCCTATTCCAGGTAAAGCTGCATGACTTAGTGCATCCCCCAGCAGACTTTCTTTCCTTAAGGTCGCATAGGTTCCGATCACTCCGCTTAACAGCCCTAAGAAGCCGGTGCCTAAAGCAACGACTTGAAACGTATAGTCATTCAGCAGAAATCTGATCTGTTCCAGCATATCAGTCTTCACCTTCTCCCAGGTTTCGGTCCTGATGATAGGTTTCATCAATATTTTCTTTAGTAAACGCCTCTTCAACCGGTCCTTGTGCAATGACTTCCCGATTAATGAACACGACATCATCAAAATAGTCTTCTACCGTCTGCAAGTCATGATGGACCACAATAACGGTCTTGCCCTGTTCAACCAGTTTTTTCAGCAGTTTCATGATGATACGTTCAGTTTTCATATCAACGCCCGAGAGCGGTTCGTCCATAATATAGATGTCTGCTTCCTGTGCCAGCGCACGCGCCAGAAACACACGCTGCCTCTGACCGCCAGACAGCTGACTGATCTGACGGGAGGCAAAAGTTGGAAGTCCGACTTTTAAAAGCATCTGTTTGGCTAAATCTTTATCTTTCTTTCTTGGTCGCTTCAGCCAGCCAAGGTGGCCATATCTGCCCATCAGAACGACATCCAGAACGGTAGCCGGGAAATCCCAGTCGACTGATGTATTCTGAGGGACATAGGCTACGCTGTTTTTCACTTTCTTATAAGGAACGTTCTGTTCATCCTGTATGGAAAAGGCCACTGTTCCAGTGATAGGTTGAAGAAAATTCAATACTGATTTAATCAGAGTCGACTTTCCTGCCCCATTTGGACCAATGATCGCCGTCAGACGGCCTTCTTTAAATCCTGTGGTAATATTCCACAAGACCGGCCTCGCATCATAAGCGACCGTCAAATGTTCGATTGAAATTGCCTGTTTATCTTCCACACCTGTTCCTTCTTTCTGTTAAAAACCTGCTGTGTTCAGCTGAACTTAGTCAGCCAGACCGTCAACGATCGTATCGATGTTGGCACGGTACATTTTCAGATAGGTTTCTGCATCGTCTTCTTCACTGCCTAATGCATCGGAATACAATTCTCCGGCGTTGACTACCTCGTGCCCTCTGCTTCCGGCTGCTTCGATCAGCGCTTCGATGTTTCTTGGCGAAACCGAGCTCTCAACAAATACCGCATTGATCTCATTGTCTACCAGGAAGTCTGCGAGCTGACTGATATCTCCAGTTCCCGCTTCTGTCTGTGTATTCAATCCCTGCAGACCGACCACTTCAAAATTAAACTCTTCTCCAAAATACTGGAACGCATCATGTGCCGTCACCAGATAGCGGGACTGTTCCGGTACTTCTTCAATTCTTTCTTCAATATACGTTCTTAATTCACCCAGTTCAACTAAATATGCCTCAGCATTCTCCTGGTAATAGTCTTCATTGTCCGGATCTTTTTCACTCAGCTGGTCTGCTGCATAAGCTGTAATTGTTTCCCAGTGAGAGACGCTGAACCAGATGTGCGGATCATACTCCAGATTCTCTTCATCTTCTTCCGGATCGAGAAGCTCCCCTTCATTCAAGGCATCTGCCATGACGATCGTGAAGACCCCTCTTTCATCCAATTGTTCAAAGACTTCTACAAAGCGTTCTTCTAGCATTAATCCATTATACGCGACAATGTCTGCTTCTGACATAGCATTTACATCAGATGTGGATGGCTGGTAATCATGCGGATCGACTCCGGGACCCATCAGCCCTTCTACTGACACGTTTTCTCCACCGATCGTCTCCATAAGATCAGCGATCATAGATGTAGTCGCCACAACATTCAATGGATTATCCTCCGAAACCTCATCTGCCTGTTCATTTCCGCAAGCTGCCAGTGACACGACACCTGCCATCAATGCTAATCCTTTTACCCATTTCATTAATACCTATCTCCTTCTATACAAGTAGCGCTATTTTACTTTAATTATTTTTAGTCTACCCTAAAAAATATTTTCAGTCAACCGTGAACCAAAAATTAAATCCCCCTTTGATTAGAAACTGATAAATGTGGTACACTTTTATAGAAATGAAAAAGATAGAGGGGTATAACGATGACACCCAATAAAGAGGATTTTATAAAAGCAATTTTTGAACTTGGCGGAAAAGAAAAGGTAGTGACCAACAAGGACCTGGTACGGATGCTTTCAATATCTGCCGCATCTGTGACAGATATGAATACACGTCTGCTCAAGGAAGAGCTTATCACACACCTGCCTTACCAGGGTGTCATGCTTACTGAAAAGGGTCTGCTGATTGCTAATCAGCTAATTAGAAAACACCGGATCTGGGAAGTTTTTCTTGCAGAAAAATTGGGGTACGACTGGAATGAGGTCCATGCGGATGCCGACCTTCTGGAGCATGTGTCTTCAGATCTTCTGATCGAACGCCTTAATATATTTCTGGAGGAACCGACATTTGATCCTCACGGTGGAGTGATTCCGAATCAGGATGGTACAGTCCCGGAAATACATTCTACTCCGCTTATTGAGTGCAGAGTCGGTGACCGGTTCAAAATACAGGAAGTGGATGATCAGGAGGACTTCCTGGAATATCTGCTATATAAGAAAGTTCACTTAGGTAAAGAATACACCTTAGCTGAAATCGAACCGTATGACGGCCCGTTGACTCTCGAGACGCCAGCTGGTGAAAAAACGGTCATCGGACATAAGGCAGCATTTAAAATCTTTGTAGATATAATAGAATGATCGACTGACAAAAGCGTTCTTATGAGCGTTTTTTTTAGTTCCCTGATAAAATAGAACTAGTATACTCTGGAAAGAAGGAAGTTGCGTGGAGAAGCTGCATCGTAAACTGGAATGGATCGATGTGTTGAGCCTCATCGGTTTGTGCCTGTCTATCATACTTATTTATTTTGCCTGGCAAGGTGGCGTGTTCAACTCACGGGAAGATTTCGTAGCCTACGTTCACGGATTTGGCCGGTTTTCTGTAGCTATATTTATCCTGCTGCAGATTCTGCAGATTTTCCTTCCCCTTCTTCCTTCAGCTATTACCGTAACGGCAGGTGTCGTATTATATGGACCAGTCATTGGTGTTCTATATAATTATATCGGCATCAGTATTGGATCCATTCTGGCTTTCCTCATTGTGAGACGTTACGGTCACTCGGCTCTGGAAAAACTGGTCAGCAAGAGCAGGATTGAAAAATACGAAGATAAACTAACAAACGGCAAGACATTCGAACGTTTTTTTACTACTGTCATTTTTGTCCCGTTTGCTCCTGATAATGTGGTCTGTTACCTTGCCGGTCTATCCAGTATGTCCATTCTGAAAGTGTCAGTCATTATCCTTTTAGGAAAACCATTATCGATTGCCTTATACAGTCTGGGATGGACTACCCTTCTGGAACTCATCGGCATCATATAGAATGAAAGAATGATGGAAAGTGCTGGACAGCCTTTTTATCATTCTTTTAGATTGAGCACTGACTTGCATGGTATACTTTATAATAAGTAGAAAGAAAGGATTGTTACTATGAACAGCAGTCAGCCTTTGGAAAAACGCATTCCCTATCTTGAAGATAACCGCTACAGTCAGGATGATCTGGGACTGACCTATACAGCCGCTTCCTCAACATTCAAGGTCTGGTCCCCTCTTGCTGAACAGGCCTGGGTCAATCTGTACGACTCAGCTGACTCAGACACATCGTCCCGAAAATTGGAGATGTCTCTGGAAGACACTGTCTGGGAACTGACGGTCAATGAGGACTTGAAGGGATTATTTTATACGTATTCATTTATTCACGATGGTGTTGAAACTGAGGCCGCTGATCTCTACAGCAGAGCTGTCGGCTTGAACGGAAACCGGTCTGCTGTCATCGATTTAGCCGAAACGGATCCAAAGGGATGGTCAGAGGACCAGTTTGAGCGGGTCTCACGAATCACGGATGCCATGATCTGGGAAATCCATATTGAGGACTTTTCAAGTGACGAGTCTGCAACGTTTAAAAAAGAACATCGAGGAAAATATCTGGCCTTTACTGATGATCAGGTCCATGTGTTCGATCAGCCTGATCAGCCGGCAGGACTGGCTTATATCAGCGAGCTCGGAATCAATTATGTGCACCTCCTCCCTGCTTTCGATTATGAAAATGACGAAACTTCTCCTGCATACAACTGGGGATATGATCCAAAGAACTATATGGTCCCTGAAGGCAAGTACGCATCTGATCCAGCCGATCCACTCAGTCGAATCAGGGAATTCAAGAAAATGGTCGCCAGTCTTCATAAGAAGGGGATCGGTGTGGTCCTGGATGTGGTGTATAACCATACGTTTACGTTTGAGAACTCCTGGTTCCAGCTGACTGTACCTGACTACTATTATCGTCAGGAATCGGACGGGTCTTTATCCAACGGATCAGGTTGCGGGAACGAAACAGCTAGCGAACGGAAAATGATGCGCAAGTACATTATTGATTCTATTGTATACTGGGTCGAAGAATACCATATCGACGGCATTCGGTTTGATCTCATGGGTCTGCACGATGTCGATACCATAAACAAGCTGAGACGGACCTTGAATGAGAAAGGTCACAACGATGTCATTCTCTACGGAGAACCCTGGAATGCTGGAAGTGTAGCCATTTATGAGCCCAATAAACCAGCTGATAAATACCATATCGGTGATTTCGAGGACGGCATAGCCATATTTAATGATGAATTCCGTGATGCGGTCAAAGGCCCTGTCTTTGAAGCCGATAAAGGTGGGTTTCTGCAGGGAGCCAACGGACATGAAGACAGCGCCTATGCGACGAATGATCTGATTGCCAGTATTCTGGCCAACACTCAGTCTGATGTGGGACGTTTCCGCCTGCCGGATGAAAAGCAGTGGGCACGTAATCCGAGTCAGGTCGTGACGTATTCATCTGCTCATGATAACCTGACCCTCTATGACAAACTAGTGGCTTCTACTCTTAAGAAGTCTTCTTACGAGCGAAACCTGGATCTGGTTCAGATGAACAAACTGAACGCTGCACTGCTGTATACTTCTCTTGGAGGTGTCTTCATGCAGGCGGGTGAAGAATGGGGTCGGACGAAATACGGCGATGACAATAGTTTCCGTTCATCCATCGACATCAATCTCCTTGACTGGACGCGCACCTATGAGCATATCGACCTTGTCAACTATTACAAGGGCATGATCGCTATCAGAAAGGCGTATGCTCCACTCCGGGATGACACGAATCAGACTGGCGACGCCGTTTTCTTCTCACAGCTGAGAGAAAACCTTCTAGCCTATACGATCCCGAACACTACCGGTGAAGGTGACTGGTCAATGATGGCTGTTGTGGTGAACTCAAACCAGCAGCCCGACCGGGTCGAACTGAAAAGCAGCTACCCGCTGCCTAAAGAATGGACGATCATTGCCAACCGTCACACAGCCGGACTAGATCCTCTGGGAACGATCACCGGCAATAAACTGATCATCAACCCGAGAGAAGTTCTGATTCTGGTCAGCTGATCACTTAAACTATACGTTACTCTACTGAGCTGAACGAAAGGTGAGTCCCTCTCCTTTTCATTCAGCTCAGTTTTTTTTCCCATTTATTCCAGGCACGGTGATATCAGTAGAGCAAATCTTTGGTATACTGCTCATATATACGCCCATGCATCAAAAATGGAGAAAGGACCTCTTATGGATATCAAGCAGTTATATTATTTTGTCGCTATTGTTGAAGCTGATTTTAATATGTCAAAAGCTTCCAAAGCCCTTCATCTTTCTCAGCCTGCACTCAGCCAGACCATATCGATCATGGAAAAAACTGAGAATCTTCAGTTGTTCGAACGCTCTCACGGACGTCTGCAGAATCTGACAGGTGCAGGTGACGTCCTGTACAGTCATGCAAAAGAAATCATCGAGCGCTTTGAAGCTATGACAGAAGACCTTCAGGAAGAATCCGCTCAGCTTAAAGGCAATATTCGCATCGGAATTCCCCCAGTCGTCATATCGATCGTCTTTCCAGAAATCCTGCCGATCATGCTGGCTGAAAATCCTAAAATCGGCTTTGAAGTTAAAGAGGCCGGTGCCATGGAACTGAAAAAAGATCTGCTTCTTCAGGACCTGCCTATAGCTGTTCTGCTCAAACCTACCGGACTTGATTCAGACAGCATAGAAGAAGTGACCTTGTCTAGAGACACCTTATCAGCATTCATGAGTGTCGATCATCCCTTAGCTCACAAAGATGTCATTACGTGGCAGGACCTTCACAATCAGCCCATGGCGATCTTTGATTCAACTTATATGATTCACCATCAGCTGCTCAGAAAATTCGCCGACTTGCAGATCAAACCGAAATTGTCTCTTCAATCTGCATCCTGGGATCTTTTGCTGAACTCGACTCGACATTCAAGCCTGATCACTGTTCTCCCATCGCCAGTAGCAAAATACTATTCTATGGACGATGTGACCTGCAAGCCGTTCGACGAGCCCATATACTGGGATGTCACCTTATGTAGACGAAAAAAAACGCGTTATTCACGCGTAGAAGACTATGTGTTCAATTACATGAAAGACTACTATAAACTTAATTGACTGCAGACAATCTATCTGTCACATAATCTATAAAATTTAAGAAAGCGAAGGTCAGATACAAAATGTATCGCCTTCGCTTTCCTTTTTATACTAAGCCGATCGATGCTAGCGCGATACCGACAACAGCTGACAGAATCGGAATGATAATGCCGACGACAGCTATATCCATGTAACTCTCTTTATGTGACAATGTGGTAATGGTCAGAAGTGTCAGAACGGCCCCGTTATGAGGTAGGACATCCAGACCTCCTGAAGAGATCGATGCAATTCTATGAAACGCT
Source organism: Alkalibacterium pelagium (assembly GCF_900109325.1). GTDB lineage: Bacteria > Bacillota > Bacilli > Lactobacillales > Carnobacteriaceae_A > Alkalibacterium > Alkalibacterium pelagium. Next base: position 72,948 of record NZ_FNZU01000009.1, on the reverse strand, counting down.
TCTGGTGCTATACCGGACGTCTGAGACAACTGGAAGTATTGTTCTCCCAATGCTTCAAGAGCAATCCCCATCCCACCTGAAGCTGATCCAGTCGCACCTGCAAGAAGGTTGACTGCGACGGCCAGTGACACCAGCGGATTACCCGGGATAGCCATCAGCCCGGATGTCAGGACTGCAAATCCAGGAACAGCCTGGACGATTGTGCCGAAACCAACAGCAGCACTAGTATTAAGGATAGCTGTCACAGACCCTTTAGCCCCATCGTTGATTGAGCCGGATACACCAATGCGTTTGATTCTAGGCAGACTAAGCAAAAGAATCAGAATGATTCCCACCAGAATAGCGACGACAATGTTCCATTCAAAAACATTCAATGTAACCAGTACAGAAATAAGCGGAATCAGTGACAGAAAGACGTTAGGTGGCTCTTCCGTTACTTCAATGACTGTATTATCTTTTGGCTCATCAAAGACTTCTCCTTTACTGATCAGCTGTTTCTGTCTCCACATCAGATAGAAATAGCCTCCGAATGCCATGACCAGCGCTGCTGCAATCCCCATGATCGGTGCAGCTGTTGGCGTAGTATTGAAATATGGCATCGGAATCAGATTCTGTATCTGAGGTGTTCCTGGAATTGCCGTCATTGTAAATGTGAACGCCCCTAGTGCAATCGTTGCAGGTATCAGGCGTCTTGGCAGATTCGCTTGTCTGAATAGTGACAAGGCAAGTGGATACACTGCAAATACCACTACGAACAGACTGATCCCACCGTATGTCAGAACGGCCGCAGATAGAAACACACCCAGAATGGCTCTTTTTTCTCCCAGTAATGCGGACAGTTTCAACGCTACAGATCTGGCCATTCCGGAATCTTCCATTAATTTTCCGAATATGGAACTCAGCATGAAGACTGGAAACCAGGTCTGCAGGAAGCCGACTAGTCCGGACATATAAATTCCTGTGTAAGCTTCGAGAAGATCCAGCCCGCCTGTCCATGCGACAAATCCAGCTGCGAGCGGCGCGACCCAGATAATCGAATACCCAAGATACGCTAACCCCATTAATATAAATAACCCAACTATTATTCCTAATACTTCCACTTCTGTCACTCCTCTTTCTAAGTAAGTGCTGATTCAGATAGGCATTCCCATACCTTTTAGTCATTGTTCTCATAGGTGGCCAGTGGAAGCTCACCTATCTGCTCCCACTGCTACCCTGATTTTTATTATTGTGCGGTATATCCGCCGTCCAGAACCAAAGCCTGGCCTGTAATACCCTGAGCTTTTTCGCTGCTGATGAACATAGCATAGTGTGCGATCTCAGAAACATCCAGAAGACGCTTTTGCGGCACTAAAGGATAAATAACATCTTCGAGTACACTTTCCAGTGGAACATTGCGCGTGGAAGCCAGATCATTCAGTTGACCTCTGACCAGTGGTGTATCTACATAGCCTGGGCAGATGGCATTGACTGTTACGCCATATTCAGCAGCTTCCAGAGCAGCCACTTTGGTCAGCCCAATGACACCATGCTTTGCACTGTTATAAGCAGCTTTTCCGGCAAAACCGATCAGTCCGTTAATTGATGCCATGTTCAGAATGCGTCCGAACCCCTGTTTTTTCATAATAGGCATGGCATGCTTGATAGCCATGAAAGGTGCAGTCAGCATCACTTTGATCATGAACTCATATTTAGAAGTCGGAAAGTCTTCGATCGGTGAAACATGCTGCAGGCCTGCATTGTTAAGCAGAACATCGAGACGACCATATTTTTCTACAGTTTTTTCTATAGCAGACTTGATGTCTTCTTCACTTGTCACGTCGACTTTAATCCCCATACAGTCTTTTCCGCTTTCCTGAAGAGCTTTAGTCACTTCATTCAGTTTCTCCTCATTGATATCAGTAAACACGACTTTAGCTCCTGCATTTAAAAACTCCATTCCGATTGAATGACCGATTCCGCTTGCTGCTCCTGTTATAAATACAACTTGTCCCTCTACCATGTGTTATTCCTCCAGTTTTTTATAGATTATTATGCTTTCATTTTCTTCAGTTCTTTGTCTACATAAAGCTTAGCTTCAGTCGCTTCCTGTACTTGTTCTATGGTGAATTCAGGATTGATTTCTGTCAGCAGAAGCCCTTCAGTTGTAACTTTTATGACCCCCATTTCAGTAATAATGGTGTCTACTGCACCCTGAGCGGTCAAAGGTAAATTGCATTCTTTAAGTATCTTATGATTGCCCTTAGCCGTATGCTGCATGGCAACAATCACTTTTTTAGCCCCATTGAGAAGATCCATGGCTCCACCCATTCCAGGTACTAATTTACCGGGAATCATATAATTGGCAATATTTCCTTTTTCATCGACTTGAAGTGCACCTAGGACAGTCAGGTCGACATGCCCCCCTCGAATGATCCCGAAGGATACCGCAGAATCGAAGAATGCTCCTCCTGGTTTTATTGTCACAGGCTGACCTCCAGCATTGACTATATCAGGATCGTACGTGTCCTCTGTCTGGGAAGGCCCAAGTCCGACGAACCCATTTTCTGACTGGAACAGAACTTCTACATCATCTGGAATATAGTTGGCCACTTTAGTCGGTAGTCCAATCCCCAGGTTGACGATCGATCCATCTTCCAGTTCTTTTGCCACTCGTTTTGCGATAAATTCCTGAACTTCATGCTTATCCATTAAGTGCACCTCCATCGACTACCCTGTTAACAAATACACCCGGCGTATGCACTGTATTCGGATCCAGGTCTCCATTTTCAACAACTTCATCAGCTTCCACAATCGTGACTTTCGCAGCAGATGCCATCACGTTACTGAAGTTATTCGTCGATCCTCTGTACACCAGGTTTCCATTGCGATCCGCTTTTGCTGCATGAATCAGTGCATAATCCGCTTTAAGTGGGGTCTCAAGCAAGTACTCCACTCCATCAACTGTAATCTTCTGCTTGCCTTCTTCTACTAGAGTCCCTACCCCAGTCTCAGTCAGAAACCCGCCTAGTCCATATCCGCCAGCGCGGATGCGTTCAGCCAGCGTCCCTTGTGGCACCAGGATGACTTCAGTTTCTCCTTCATTCATCTGGCGGCCTGTCTCTTTATTTGTACCGATATGTGACGCATACAGTTTTTTTATCAGCTTTCTGGCAATCAGCTTTCCTGATCCAGTCGTCACTAACCCAGTATCGGTACTGATAAGAGTAATATCCTTTACCCCATGATCGATCAGAGCATCGATCAGTTTTTCTGGAGCACCATTCGCCATGAAGCCCCCGATCATCAGGGTATCCCCATCTCTAATATCCTTGATCGCTTCTTTTAAGTCTACTACTTTATCCATTGTCATCCTCCTGTCGTTCAACTAGAACAGCTATACCCATTCCGCCGCCAATACATAAGGTAGCCAGACCTGTGTTAGACTGTCTCTTTATCATTTCATGAATCAGAGTGACCAGTACGCGCGCTCCACTTGCTCCTATCGGATGGCCCAGAGCGATTGCTCCTCCATTAACGTTAACAATATCTGTATTCAATTCCAGATCCTTGACGACACTCAATGCCTGCGCTGCAAAAGCTTCATTCGCTTCGATCAGATCAAGATCTTCAACAGTCAGTCCAGCTTTTTCCAGAACTTTCTGTGACGCAGGAATCGGTCCGCAACCCATAATTTCTGGACTTACACCCGCACTTGCATAAGCTTTTAATGTGACCAGAGGCTTCAGACCCAACTCATCCGCTTTCTCTCTGCTCATCATTACTAAAGCAGCGGCTCCGTCATTGATTCCAGACGCATTTCCAGCTGTCACCGACCCGTCTTTCTTGAATGCTGGTCGCAGCTTCTGAAGCTTTTCAACTGTCATGCCAAATTTAGGATACTCGTCGGTTCCAACTGATACCGGCTCCCCTCGACGTTGAGGCACTTCTACAGGTATGATTTCGTCTGTGAACCGTCCACTTTTTATTGCTTCTTCAGCTTTATTCTGACTAGTCTCTGCAAACAGATCCTGTTCTTCTCTTGTAAACCCGTATTTCTCAACTATATTCTCTGCCGTGACACCCATATGATACTCATTGAATGCATCCACCAGACCATCTTTCAGCATAGTATCGACGACTGTCATATCGCCCATACGCTGACCCCAGCGGGCGTTTTCCATCACATGGGCCGCATTACTCATACTCTCTGTTCCTCCGGCTATGATAACATCCGCATCTCCTAGCATGATGGCTTGTGCTGCCAATGTAACAGCCTTCAGTCCGGAGCCACATAACTTGTTCACTGCAAACGAAGGGCTTTTTTCCGGAATACCGGAACGGACCGCAATTTGTCTGGCTACATTCTGACCAAGTCCTGCACTCAAGACGTTCCCAAAAATCAGTTCATCTACCTGATCAGGATCCAGACTGATTCTTTTCATTACCCCTTCTACAGCAGCTACTCCTAAATCTACTGCTGAGACATCTTTAAATGCTCCACCGTGAGAACCTATTGGCGTACGTGCTGCTTCAACTATTACTACTTCTCTCATGAGTGACCTCCTATAAGTAATTGTATATGTTATTTCATCTGAATACTGAAGCCTGATTAAAAACTAACCATTCAGTAATCGCTTACAAATTGATAATAAAGGGGTTTTAAGATAAAGTCTAACTGTTAATTTTTATATGCACTATAAGCATTTCTTATAGAATAATCCTGTAGCAACTTTTTTTGTCGATTCTTAACAAAAAACTGATGCAGGTGAGTATGTTTACACATCTCTCACCTGCATCAGCTTTTACTTATTCATATTGTTATCCAGAAGTTATGGCCCAGTAGTCCTGAACTGCTCCATTTTCGCCACCAACGGGGTCTGTTTCTGGAACGGGTATGTCGTAACACCTCTGTTGAACACGCTCGTAATCGACAGCATCTCCGCGTTGAAGGTCCGGACTTTCACCATTTGGATAAGCGCCGACCACTTGAAAATCATTAGTAGATGTCAGCAGTTTGTGTGCAACCCCAGCTGGGAGAAGCATGACATCTCCGGCCTCTACAGTAAATTCATTCGAATGTGGCCCGCCAAGCTGAACAGTCGCTCTTCCTGACACGCAGCCAAGAACCTCATGTGTGTTTGAATGAAAATGATGAAAATCATAGATTCCATTCACCCATCCGTTCGTATAGCCATTGTTAGAAAAAAACGATTTGACTGCTTCTCCAGGGTCAGAATAATCCTGAATGACTTCCTCTACAGCTTTCGGATAAATAATCACTGGTAAAGGGTGATTAGGAAAAGGAGACTGTGCTTTAAACCGATGTGTCTCGACCATACAAAAAACCTCCTGTAATGAGTTATAACTTCTTTACTTAAGTGTGACAAATGAGTCTTTTATCTGCAACTCATACGTTTTGAATCTGTAGACAATACGTATTAAATTGACTATTATCAGCACTTTCAGTATTCTTAGATAAAGAAAAAGGTAATTTTAGAAAGGGGATCACCATGGGACTATTTGATTTCTTTAAAGGTAAAAACAAACCGGCATCCAGCAGTGAACCGGTCAGTGACGCAGAAACGGATCAAATTACCGTCAAGTACGAAGCCAAACTGACTGCGCATGAACTGAAAGCGGACGAGTCGACTATAAACACTGTCGTTGCTAAAATGGTAGAAGAAGATCCGTTCAAGAACTACTATAACGGCAAAACACTTGAAGACATGACAGCTTTGAGTAAACGCGTATACAAGTATGAAAGCATCACAACCGTAAATGTTGATTTTAACGTCAAAGAAAAAGACCGTATTCTGGTCGTCGTCGAGGGTTCACCGATCGGTTTCGTTCCAGAAGAAAAGGCGAAAGCCATTCAGGAGTATCAGTCCAAATATCTGCTGACTGCTTTTGTCTACGTAACGGGCGGCCCTTATCTTGAGTACGATCGTGAAACGGATCAAGCTGTAGAAGGCGAGTCGCCTTTGGGCTTGGATATCTTCGCTCAATTCACATGATGTACGGTGCAAGCCTGCTCATTCTCTGATGAGTTTCTGTGTGACCAATAAAAAAACACCTCCTGATTCTGACAGAGCCTGTAAATGGTCTGCTTCAGATCGGGAGGTGTTTATTTTCTGGACTACTTTCTGCTTTTGAAATTACTGTAAAGCTTTTCGTCTGAAGATAAAGCCCCCTGTTATCGTGAAAAGCACGGTTATCAGAAGTGTGATGACCACACCACGAGTGAATGCCGGATCAGTTGACTGAAGTCTCAGGACTTCAACGTTTCTAGTAGCAAGCTGAAGCGGGCTCCATCTCTCAATGACCGGAAAGATGCTTCCAATAAATAATACGGCAACTCCTCCTCCAACGGTCAGGAGCGGTGCATAGCTGTTCCTGAACAGGACCCCTGAAAGCATCAGGAGACTGATAATCAGAAGACCGAACAAATAGAGACTCCCCACCGAGATGAACAGGCCATCACTTGTCCCTTCCGGAAAGTAATAGACCGTATAAGCCAAGGTGATCAGGAAGCTTATAAGATAAAAGGTTGTCCAGCTGAGCAGCAGAACAGTCAGTTTAGCACCATAAATCGTCAGACGCGGCAACCCTTTAGTGACCATATGAATGAAGGTCCCTTTTTCATATTCCTTTGCCATCACCGGACTGAATACCAGTACGAAAGCGACTAGCGCGATCTGATTGATATTGGAGAAGAACTGAAGCCACGAATCGATGTGAGTCGGTTCAGCAAGAATGATTGTGATGTTTTCATCCATAAGACTTTCCATCAGTTCCGGTAGAAATCGCGCACTCAACGGACTCAGCAGGCCAACAATTGCAAAAACGATGCCCAGAATGAAGAACTTATAATTCCGGCTGTTTTCTCTTATTTCTTTCTGAATAAAAGCGCCATAGCCTCTCATCTGATCGCCTCCATAAACACTTCTTCCATAGTCGGCTCCTTGCGTTCAACTCTTACTGGTATAACAGATAAAGTATGAAGACAATTGAGGATTTTACTCATGCCCTCTGCTGCAGACTCTGATGTTCCTTCAACTTTGACACCTGTCTGCTTGACCGGCAGCAATTCAGGATGAGTTTCAAGTGCTTCTGCTACTCTTCCCGCTTCTTCTTCAGTTTCCAGAACCACCGTCCACTGATTGGTTTTCACTTCTGATTTCAATTGTTCCACTGAACCTTGCTTGACGATTTTCCCGTTGTTCAGTATCGCCACTTTGTCACAGACTGCTTCAACATCTGTAAGAATGTGCGTCGAGAAGATGACCGTCGTCTTTTCCTTCACTTTCTTCAAAACTGCCAGCAGCTGCTGCCTTCCGATTGGATCCAGTGCAGACGTCGGTTCATCACAGATCAGCAGAATCGGATCATTGATAAGCGCCTGCGCTATTCCGAGTCTCTGTTTCATCCCTCTGGAATAATTCCTTATCCGCTTCTTGTTGTTTTCCAGCCCGACCATTTCAAGGAGCTCGCTTATTTTCTTCTTGCTCTCTTTCTTGTCGAGCCCACTGACATCTGCGCACAATGCCATGTATTCCCCGGCAGTCAAAAATGGATAAAATTCGGGCACATCTGGCAGATAACCTACATACTTATTGGTTTTTGTATCTCCATATGTCACCCGCTCACCATTGATTCTGACCGTTCCTTCGTCTGGTTTTAGCAGGCCCAGGGCAATCGTCATTGTTGTCGTTTTCCCCGCACCATTTTTCCCGATAAAGCCGTAAACTGACCCGCTGTCTACTGAAAAAGTGACGCCATCAAGGACGTTCTGTGTCCCATATGACTTTTTGAGCTGTTCAATTTCAAGTACGGCCATCAGTCTTCTTTCCTTCCAAATATCAGATAAATAATCGGTCCGATAATGTTAACGAAAACGATAACCAGTGCCCAGATAATTTTATTTCCTTGAGACAGTCGGTCATTCCTGACCAGATGAACGATTGCGGTAACCAATAGAATAAGCTGCAGTATGATTAAAGGCAGCAGAATGGCAAAATAGTCAGTCATTAGTTGCATGGGCTTTCCTCCTTCAAATGAATTAGTCAGCTTAAGTTTACCCTTTTTTTCACAAAAAAGACAGGGACTTCAGATGTATATTGATTATATTTCCCTTATTCAGCACGTAACTTTAGCCGAATCACTAAAGAACTATGAGGACAAAAAATCCGGCTCAGTTCAGCCGGATTTTTCATAATTAATTTGTATTAGACCTGGGCGAACTCACAGCTTTAAGGAGAGCTAGCCTGGCTGATTTCGCGTCTTACGACACAGTCAGTAGACTAGACCGTTTAAGTTTGCCTGAATTGGGCGGCCTTCCTCGCTTTTACTTCAAAGAGTATAAAAGGACGTGCTGTATCCGGAATCAATCGATTTGATTCTAGAGTGGCCAAACGCTTAGCGATTTGACCTTGCCTTTCAGATTTCAGCTTATTCGATTATCTTTTTTACCTGATAAGAACTTTAAACAGTCCACCAGATAATGGTTCGTCCTCTTCTTTTGCGGTCGTCAGATAAAGGTGATCCTGTTCTTTTCCGCCTAGACAGCACGATGTGACGTTGGACACGGGCATCTGCACTTCCATCAGTTTATCTCCAGTAGTGGAGTGCCATTTGCACGCCTTGCCTCCACCGTATTCTGCAACCCATAAATGTCCGTCCAGATCTACACACATCCCGTCCGGAGTGCCCCCGTCGGTCACTTCAAACAGAACTTTCTCGTCAGAAATCTCGCCAGTTTCAAGGTCATACGCAAAAGATCGGACGATTTTCTCTCCCGATTCAACATGGTAGAAGGTTGACCCACCTTCAGACCAGCCCAGTCCATTGGCAATCGTCAGGCCATCGAGGACTTCCTTATACTCCGAACCCTCCACAATATATAGAGCAGCAGCTCCTTCGATCACTTCTTCATCACCCATTGTTCCAATGAAAAATCGTCCTTTTGGATCCAGTTTCCCGTCATTGTAACGCAGGCGATCATCCTTATTAGGCTGACAGATAAATGTCCGTTCTCCTGTTTCCGAATCGATACGGTAGATGCCGCTTTTTTCGGCAGACAAGAGCTTGCCTTCATTATCAAGAACCGCTGCTCCGACCGGTCCATCCGTTAAGTAAGTAGTCAATTCGGTAGTTTCCGGATCGAAACGATAGATGATTCCATCTGATATGGATACAAAATAGAGCTGTTGGTTGTGCTGATCCCATACAGGTCCTTCAAGCAGAGCACTTCCTGCGTAAAAAATGAGCTCAGGTTCATAATGTAGTTGTTCGGTCATTGGTGACATCCTTCCGGCTAATAGTTTGATGTTGTATTGTCAAATCTAATCAATCTGAATCTTCAATCTTCTATTTCATTGTACTCCTTTACAGGTATACTAAAGATAAATCATGATAATTTGAAATGGAGTGCTTATATGACTAAGAATAATCCCATTATTACATACAAGACAAACAGTCCAATATCTGTTTCTGTTCTGACGGATCTGTATGCCAGTGTCGAGTGGACAGGCTATACTGATCATCCGGACAAAATGGCCCGACTGCTTGACGGCAGCGCCTATTACGAGTCTGCCTGGCATGGCAATCGACTTGTGGGACTCATCCGAGTAGTGAGTGATCATGCATCGATTGTCTATGTCCAGGACATCCTCGTCAGACCGGACTATCAGAGATCAGGAATCGGTCGTAAACTGATGCAGTCGACGCTTGAAGAGTTCGACTATATCAGGCAGACGGTTCTGATGACCGACGACAGCGAAGAAACAAAAGCCTTTTACCGATCCCTTGGTTTTATCTCTTCAAATGAACTCGGCGGCCTAGCTTTTGTAAAAATGAATGCGGACGCCTAGGTAGGCTGGACTTACGGGTCTTATTCCTGTTTTCGGGAATACGGGCCCGGAATTTTTCTGGCGACTCTTAAATCAATTACTCAGTTGCTTTACCATGGAAAATCTTTGCCTTCAATTTCCTCTATCCAGAATTGTCTCAGCGTTTGCTTCATTTCTTCAGACATAGGCACATCAGCCGCTGACAGATTTCCTCTAACCTGCTCACTCGTCCGCATACCCGGGATCACCGTCGCTGTTTCCCGGTAGGAAAGAATATACTGAAGAGCTGCATCGATCATCGAGGTGTCCGGTCCAATAATTCCTCTGACTTTATCAACCAGTGCTCCTCTAAATTCGATATCCGATTTGCTCCAGCGGCTCCTCACTCCTGTAAATGTACTGTCCGCATCATACTTTCCGGTCAGCCATCCCGAATCGAGCGGCACTTTGACTATCAGCCCCACTCCTTTATCATAAGCCGCAGTCATCTGTTCCAGAGGTTCCTGATAAAGGATGTTGAACATTACTTCGATAACAGTACTGTCCGAGGTGGTGATGACTTCTTTCAGTTCTTCTCCTGTATCGACAGATGCACCATAAGCTCTGATTTTCCCTTCTTTCTTAAGCTGCTTAAGCACATCGAACTGGGGAGATGACCCGTTCAGATGGTCGAAGGGAGGATTGTGAAGCAGAAGACTGTCCAGATAATCGGTATTCAGACGCTTCAATGTGTCTTCTACTGATTTGATCAAGTCCCCCGGTTCAAAACTCGTTACCTTATCAGCCTGATGCCCGCACTTGCTGCTGATGACTACTTCGTCCCGTCTCCCTGAAAGAGCCTGACCTAGAATACTTTCACTTTTGCCGCCCCCATATGTTGGTGCCGTATCAAAAAAATTGCATCCCTGGTCCAATGCTTCGTGAACCAGACGAACCGCCTCTTTGTCACTCATTTCGGACCAGTCTTTTCCATTACCCAGCTGCCAGGCACCAAATCCAACTTCTGATACCTCAATACCTGTACTGCCCAATCGACGTTTTTTCAATCACTGTTCCTCCTTTTATCATTTATCATTCCCATGATACCGCTCTCTCATTTCTAGTGCCAGTTTATACCTTCAATCTGGGTTAAAAAGTTTTTATACCCTTGAAATGATGTAAAATAAAAAATGAGAAAATTCTAATAATTTTCCTAAATTATTTACGCTATAGAGGTTAGACGATTAATTTTCTTCTATCAGATTCTTCCTGTTCTGTCAATTTTTGCGTCATACAACTATTTATGCTACGGTTATATGCGGAGTGAAAATTCTATGAAATTTTCATGAAACACTAAAATCACTAATGGAGGACACAACACGTATGATTAAATCAACACCTTTAAAACTCGTTTCTCTTGCTTCAGCCGGACTACTCCTGGCCGCTTGTGGAGACGATGCAGCACAGAACGGGGAAGACGCCAGCATAGGCGACCAGCTGGACTACACCATTACTGGGATAGAACCTGGTGCTGGTATTACAGAAACAACTGAGCAGGCTTTGAATGCTTACGATAACCTGAGCGACTGGGAGCTTGAAACAAGTTCAACTGCAGGGATGATGGGTCAAATCGACTCAGCTATAGCAAACGAAGAACCACTGGTCGTTACCGGCTGGACTCCCCATTATAAATTTGAAATGTACGATCTGAAATTCCTTGAAGATCCTGAAGGTGTTTATGGCGACAGTGAATTTGTCCACACCATGTCCCGTATTGGTTTTGAAGAAGACATGCCTGAAGCTTACGCTATTCTGGAAAACTTCTCTTGGGAAGTCGACGATATGCAGCAGATCATGCTCGATGCACAGGATATGGAGTTTGACGAAGCGGCATCAGACTGGATCGAAGAGAATCGTGACCTCACTGACAGCTGGGTCGAAGGTATAGATGAAGTGGACGGACAGTCAATCGAACTTGGGTCATTCCCTTGGGATTCAGAACGTGCGTCATCACAGGTCATTTCACAGATCCTTGAAGAACACGGATTTGATGTCACTGTATCAAATGTCGATCCATCTATTCTTTTCCAGGCACTGGCTCAAGGTGAAGTAGATGCTACTGTCGCACCTTGGTTGCCGACAACTCAAGGCGCATATCTTGAACAGTACGGTGACGATATTGTCGACATGGGCGTCAACATGGAAGGAACGGTAATCGGACTCGTTGTTCCTGCATATATGGACATTGATTCGATAGAAGATCTGACCGGAGACACCGATTAATCTACATCATTGAATACAGCAAACCTATAGGAAAAGAGCTTGTAGTCATTACTCTAAGCTCTTTTCCTATAGTACCGTTCAGCCGCCAGAAGGGACTGGACGGTTTAGCTGCGTTCTGATGGTTTTTTCGATACATTACGATCAACCAAACTGAACTGAATATAAAGGAGTTTTAACTTGCAGAATACAGATATAAAGAAACCAGGTTTTTTATTCGCCCTAGCGATACTGCTGACAATTATTTCCGTTATTTCCGTGGGGATCCTCGTATTTGAAGCCCCTATACAAGTCCTTATGTTTATCGGCATGTTCATCATGATTCCGTTCATGCTTAAACTGGGCTACACATACACGAACGTCCAGAATGTCCTGTTCAAATCGATGGGTCAATCACTGGAATCCGTTCTTATCCTGATTAATGTCGGTATTTTAATTGGGACATGGATTGCATCAGGAACTGTACCGGCACTTGTCTATTACGGAATCAATATGATTTCACCGAGATTCTTCCTGCTGACGACGCTCATATTTACAGCTGTCGTGGCAACAACAACTGGAACATCCTGGGGTGCGATCGGTACTGCAGGAGTGGCCATGATGGGGGTCGGTCAGACGATCGGTGTTCCCGCTGGAATTACTGCCGGTGCCATCCTGAGTGGTGCCTACTTTGGAGATAAAGTGTCTCCGCTGTCTGATACAACCAATCTGACTCCGACTGTTACGGGGGCTTCCCTATTTGCGCACATCAAGCATATGATGTACACCGCTGTTCCAGCCTTTATACTGACCGGTATTATCTTCACCTTCATCGGTCTTCGGTATAGTGTCGACTCGATCGATTCGGCTCACACTGATGAACTGTTACAGCAGTTGTCAGGTAACTTTACAATCAACTGGGTTTCACTGACCCCTATTTTATTCCTGGTCGGCATGATGCTGTGGAAAAAACCAGCTGTTGTATCTATCTTTTCAGCCGCTATGTACGGCGGACTGCTGGCGGTCTTCTACCAAGGATACACGCTGTCTTCCGTCTTCAATATCATGTACGACGGATACACAACTGATTACGGTAATGAAACAGTGAACGAACTGCTCCAGCGTGGAGGGATCACTGACATGCTGCCACTGATCGCTCTGTTCCTGTTTGCCTTAGGGCTCGGTGGCATGCTGGCAGAATCAGGCGTACTGGAATCACTGCTTGATTCCTTTGCCCACAAAATCCAGAGTCATTTTTCACTGACTTTACTGACTTTATTTTTCGGTTATTTTACTTTAGCAATCGGTGGAGCGATCTACTTTTCTTCAGTCATGACCGGAACAATCATGAAACCACTATATGACCGAATGAATCTTAAACCCGAGAACCTGTCCCGTACAGTAGAAGCAGCTGCAACCTTGTCAGGTACACTGTTCCCATGGGTCGGTGCCGGACTGTTTGCTACGACTACATTAGGTATCCCGGTAATCGAATATCTGCCGTTTACCTTCCTGGCGTTCATTACACCAGCAATCACGCTGATCTATGCAGCAACCGGATTTACAATGACAGAAAAAGAAGAACCTCTGCGCAAGAAATCCGCACGCAAGCAGAATAACAAGGTGTCCGGCAAGGCTCACCTGACGAACGCTTAGTAGAGATAGATATCGAACTGAAAAATTTTAGTATTACAAATAGAAGCAATGAGACGCCATCGATCTTTGATGGCGTCTCATCGCTTTTTCCTTATTTCACTTTTCATATCCTGAGTCGTTTTGTTAAGTTCACTGGGTCTGTAGTACCGGTTATGAGTTGTGCCAGGTCGAGGCTTATGACGAACTAAGACTGCTTTTTTATGCGAGTGGGCTCTAAGGTACGTCTTGAGACTAGCTCAAGAAGGAAAGAGCCATTGAGCTGGTTCTAAAACCCATCTTACACCCCACTTTCCTCTGTTTATCGTCCAAGTGTGTTTTAACATCTTAAAAAAGCTTAATCTACCTTAGTTTTCTTTTATATAATCAACAATTGAGCATATTTCATTAAGAACTTCTGTCAAGTTTACGAAAACAACTCCAGTACCTTTTTGTAAACTTGTAATAAATAATGGAAAATCATTATTCTCTTGGTATTCATCAACAATTTCAATCAAACGTTCTTTTGTGATAGAATCCTTTACAAAAGGTAGTATTGATTCTAGATTGGCTTCAAAATCACTATACTGATGTAAAACAAAGAATTTGGATTCATAATTTTTATTAATAAAAGTAGAAAACTCAATTGCAATATCAATTATTTTTTTCCTGTTTTCTTCATTTTTTTTGTAATCTTCATAGCTAAATTGCCTTTCCATCGAGAAATATTCTTCAAACATTCTATGTTCCTCAGTTGAAGCTTTTTGTTCGAAGTCTTCGAGATTACTCATTAACAAGTACTCCTTCTTTATCATAAACAAATTCATCGATTTCTACACCCTGCTGCTCTGTAGTATCGACTAAAGATCTTATTGGAGTATTTCCTCCGTTTGACCTGTACAACATAGACATACCACGCATCGCTGTCCTAACTATACCAAAGCCAGAGGATGAACTTCCGGCTCCTGAGAGTCTAACTCTTATTTGAGCACCTCTAGGAACGTTTCTTAAATATGGAATCTGTTGAGTACCACTTGAACCTGAAATAAAACTTTCTCCTACAACCTTGTCATTATATAAATAATCAATCATTCCCACTATATAAACTGGTTGTTTATTTAATTTAGTGTTCCAATTTACTACAGTATTCTGTTGACCGGCCATCAATACCACAGTCATCCCACCCTGTTCATATGTATATGCACTTGCTTTTTCTGGATTTTTGAATAATCCGGTAATTCCTAGAACAATTACAAAAAACAAAACCATTTTTTTGAAATTTGACATTTTGTTATCTCCTTTTTAATAAAATAAAATACTTAACCATAATATAAGCTTTTATATATCATTAAGTCAATACTTTTATAACTTTTTTCACTAGTGTTGCATTAAAAATTAAACTGTTGTGACTGCTAAACTAAAACCAGCAATTACTGCTAAAATGGAAACAGATCTGACTTACGAGGAACTCGGTGAAATGCACCGCTTCTTTGATATTTTCTTCGATAATATTTTTTCTGACTGGACTACGAAAGAAACCATCGGTCGAAACATCGATATGCTCAACGAGCTCTACTACGAAGTCAAAGATATCCAGAAGACCCTTCAGAACAACCACCGTTCAGTCACAGCTGAAATCGAAGAGTCTGAATACTACTATTAAGAAAAGCTTGGTTAAACATTCTGCGAATCGCGAAAGCCAGCACCTTTTCTACATTAAATCCCGTCTGCTTCACAGAAAAACTTCTGGGAGTCAGACGGGATCATTTTGTATGATGCTTACTGATGAATACTTTTATTCTTGTGAATTCGTTAATAAAAAATCAGTCATCAAGAGATAGAATGATCTTTCCTAAGTTTTCATTATCTTCCATCTGACGGTGCGCCTCTGGCAGGTCACTAAAAGGTACGATCGAATGAATGACCGACGCGAGCCTTCCCTCTTCAAATAGAGGCAGACAGGCTTCAGAAAATTCTCTAGTCAGTTCAGCTTTGTACTCATCGCTTCTAGGGGTGAGCAGTGTACCTTTTAAAGCGATCCTCTTTTTCATCAGCTTCCCTAGAGAGACAGATTCAACTGTTGAGCCGCCTAGTGTCCCGATCAGGATCCACCGTGCATCAGGTGCACAACTGGCTAAATTCTTTTCCCAGTATGATGCCCCAACAAAATCAAGGATGACATCCACGCCATGCTCACTCGTCTGCTGCAGAACGACTTCATCAAAAGCTTCTTTCTTGTAATTGATTCCAATGCTCGCACCAAGTTCTCTGGCCAGTTCAAGCTTTTCAGGTTGACCGGCTGTTGCTACAACTGCTGCTTCACTGAGGTGACGAGCGAGCTGAATCGCTGCAGTACCTACCCCGCTTCCAGCTGCGTGAATAAGTACTTTTTCATGCTGTTTCAGTTCCCCGAGCCAGTAAAGGGTCTGATAAGCAGTCAGGAACACCTCGGGTATTGCGGCGGCTTCGTCAAAGGTCAGGGATTCTGGGATCACCATAGCCCGATCGGCCGGCATGGTCACATACTCGGCGTATCCCCCATGATTGACCAGTCCCATGACCCGTGTGCCTTCTGTTAAGTGGGTATGCTCCGAGTGGTTTTCGGCTACTACTCCGCTGACTTCCACACCCAAAATAGGATAAGGCTTTTCAAGAGCTGTATTCTGCCTCGTTAGCGTATCCGTACGGTTGATTCCGGCTGCCTTTACCTCTATAAGAATTTCCCCTTCGGCCGGTACAGGCCTTTCTCTTTCCACTTGAGTCAGCTGATCTCTTCCCCCGGGTTTGTTGATTGTCCATGCTTTCATCTATCTTTTTCCCCTTTCTACGCATCTGTAAAATATTTGTCTTCATCAATGAACGCTTGGATTTGATGAATTGATTTCAAATGCTCCATCACTTCATTCAGTATAAGGCTTTTCGTCATTAATCCGTGAATAATTACTGCCCCACCAGATTCTATATTTACTCAGTTCATCGACAGTCTCTTCCTTTATGTTATCATGTATTCACTGTTTTCGTGAGCCCGTACCTCTCTCATCACTATCATAGAACCAAATTTCAATCGAACAACTTGCCAGATCTGTATTACCAGTTAACCGGAATGTGCTAATTAGACTAATCCCCGCTTCATTGATGTCTTACTATTGACAAAAAGTAAGAAGTTGGTATAATTACTATATAATATCTCGAATTCGTAATAAAAAAGGAGCACTATTCATGAAAAAAACAGCTGGTATACATCATATTACAGCCATCGTCGGGCATCCACAGGAAAATGCTGACTTCTATTCTTCCATACTTGGGCTGAGACTGGTCAAAAAAACAGTGAATTTCGATGATCCGCAAACGTATCATCTCTATTTTGGAAACGGAAATGCTGAACCCGGTACGATTATTACTTTCTTCCCTTGGACGAGTGGCGAGCAGGGACAGATCGGCGGTGGACAAGTCGGTGTCACTTCCTATGCCGTTCCTCCAGAAAGTCTTTCCTTCTGGGAAAATCGCCTGAGTCAAAAAGGCATCACAGTTCGTAAAACCACCCGCTTCAATGAAACTGTCCTTCAGTTTGAAGATGTCCATGGTCTGCAGCTTGAACTGGTCGAACGCGAAGCCGGTTCTCAGAATACCTGGTCCAGTGACGGCCTTTCTCCTGAAGTTGCCATCAAGGGGTTTGCGGGGGCCGTACTTTACTCCACGAACCCGCAAGCGACTATTGAAACTTTGACTGAAACAATGGGTCTCAGTGAATCGACTGAAGAAGATAACGTTCAACGTCTGACAACCGAAGGGCCATCCGGTCATACCATCGATGTCCCACTAGAAGCTTATTCATTAGGAGACATGGGCATCGGAACTGTTCACCACATTGCCTGGCGTGCATCTGACGAAACCGATCATTTAGACTGGCATAAACATGTACGCGAAAAAGGCTATCAGGTCACGGAAGTCAAAGACAGAAACTACTTCAAGGCTCTATATTTCAGAGAATATGGAAAACTCCTGTTTGAAATCGCATCAGATACTCCCGGCTTTACTGCTGATGAACCACTGGACAGTCTCGGTGAGTCATTGAAGCTGCCTGAACAATATGAAAAGCATAGAGATGAGCTTAAGCGTGTACTTCCTCTGTTAAACTAATTTTAAGCTAAAACAATCTAAAGGAGAGAGAGCAATGAAACACATTTTCAATAAAGGAACCGACTCAACTGACCTGACTTTACTGCTGCTGCATGGCACTGGAGGATCAGAACGCGATCTGCTTCCACTTGCAGACGTGATTGATCCTGATGCAAATGTGTTGAGTGTACTTGGAAACATCAATGAAAACGGCATGGCTCGTTTCTTTAAACGACTTGGTCCTGGCGTATTCGATGAGGACGACCTTAAGTTTCAGACGAAAGAACTGAACAGCTTTCTAGACAAAGCTGCTGAAGATTACGGCTTTGACCGTAAGAAAGTAGTCGCTGTAGGTTATTCCAATGGCGCAAATATTGCCGGAAGTCTGCTTTTCCATTATAGTGATGCACTTGCCGGAGCAATCCTTCATCATCCGATGGTTCCTTTAAGAGGACTTGATCTTCCGGACCTGACTGGCCTGCCTGTCTTCATCGGGGCCGGTACAAATGATCCGATCTGCCCGCCGGAAGAATCAACCGAACTGGAAAATCTGTTATCCGAAGCTGGAGCTGAAGTGACCCTTCACTGGGAAAACTACGGTCACCAGCTGACCTCAACAGAAGTACAAGCAGCATCTGAATGGTTTGCTGCACAAAAAAATCGCCTGGATTAACAGGCGATTTTTTCTTTGTCTATTTACATGACCTGGATCATTCCGCCGTCTGCGATGAACTCTGTTGCTGTTGAATAACTTGACTCATCAGAAGCCAGGTACAGGACCAGATTCGTAATTTCTTCAGGCTCAGCGATACGTTTCAATGGGATATCCTTTTCCATCTCCTGAACCATTTCTTTGATCCCTTCCTGTTCCGTCATAGGTGTCCGAATCACGCCAGGATGCACGGAGTTTACGCGAATGCCAAATTCAGCGAATTCAGCTGCGGCAGCCTTAGTCATTCCGCGCACTGCAAACTTGGAAGCCGTATACGCCAGATTGGATGTTCCTCCGACTATTCCCGCAATAGATGAAATGTTGATGATTGATCCTTTTTCAGCTTTTTTCATTGAAGGAAGGACATGCTTCATTCCTAGAAAAACACCATCCTGATTGATATGAATCGTCTGTCTATACTCCTCAAGGGACGTGTCTTCAATTGAATTCTGCTTAACGATTCCTGCATTATTGACTAAAACGGAAATTGGCCCAAATGCCTCTTCTGTATCTTTTATGACTGATTTCCAGCTTTCCTCGTCTGTTACATCGATCGGAAGGAAAATGGCATTTTCCCCAAGATCTTCAGCGACTTGTTTCCCGTCTGATGACTCTAGATCTGCGATAACGACTTTTGCGCCTTCTCTGACAAAATACTTGCCATGCATCTTGCCCATTCCGCCTGCTCCACCTGTAATGACAGCAACTTTCCCGTCTAGACGACCCATGTTATCCGCTCCTTTACAGTATTTTGCTTCTATACTCAATCTAACATGACTGGAAAAAACAAACAAGCGAAAAGGCTTTCAAGAGATCTGTTATCAATCCGTATTCTTCCTGATCTGTCCGATCTCAGTTTTAAAGCATCTCTCCCCTGACATCCGTTATTCAATAAATCAGTAACTCACCTTCAGTCCCTGCCGTTTGATTTGATTACAGGACACTCATTCTTAAGGAATTGCTGCTCTCTGAAGGGTCACTTCTCCAGATTAACTTGCAATCGTAAGCAGTGTGCACTTAAGAAGCCGTTACTTCGTTCGATTAAATTATATACGGAAGAAGTAATGAGTACGGGAGCTCATACTTCTCACGAATGAGTCTTCTATATGCAGACTTGTTTAAATTACATGCCCTAAACTTGATCCGAACCGTTTTCCACAGAAGTTGGAATACGAGAAGCACCCACTTCGTTCGATTAGCGTCTGTTTGCCAGGAGTGCGTGCTTCCGAGGCCCCAACACCGTTCGATTAGCGTGTAATCGTTACGAGTACGCCCCCCAAGGCCGTCACTTCGTTCGATAAAACCGATTCTATCAGGCCATGTCTCAACTCACCTGAAAAGTCGTGCCAGAATCAGAGTATCCCTTACCGCACATCACCATTCGGACATAAATCGATAGGAAATGGGACATTTCCTTCCCTCTTTTCTTTCTAGGACTATTTCAACCCTTCAATAAACAGACGTACAGCACATGCCCCCAGTGCTTTCTGTTCATCCAAAGTCTTGTATCCATATAATGACGCTTCATTGAATCCTGTGACCAGGTTCATCAGGATGACACTGGTATCATGACTATTCAGGTCTTTTCTGAACTCTCCTGTATCTTTTCCCTCTTCAATGATTATTTTAACCGCATCCAGCTCATTTTTTAGTAGTCCCTCAACATGCTCATGTCCTGCTTCAGTTTCAGTAAGCTGGTTAGTATACTCAAAGAGAGATTTTGTCTTGGGGCTTCTCATCTCTATAATACCCAGCTCTGTCCAGGCGTAAAGCTTATCTGTTGCTGACTGTAAGTTAGAAGAAATCTCTTTCCAGCTTTTAAGTGACTCCTCAGATACTTTTTTTATACAACACAAAAAAAGTTCTTCTTTGTTCTTGAAGTGATAATAGATTGTTCCTTTACTTACCTGTGCTTTAATCTGAATGTCCCTCATGGAAGTTTTGTTGTAGCCCTTAACTTCAAACACACTGATAGCTTCATTCAGAATCTTCTCTCTTGTTTCTCTGCTGTCTCTGTCTGCCAGTCTTCCCATTTATCTGTCCTTCTTTCATAACATGGTCAACGCTTATTAATTGACCGTTCGTCCGAATATAGATACTATTATATCATATAGTAGAAGATTTACCATTTATTCGGACGTTCGTTCGAAAATAATTTATGAGGTGATAATATGACACATAAGATACTGATCATTGGTGGAGGAACAGGCGGACTGGCCATGGCACTTTTCCTTGAAAAGGCCGGCATTCCCTGTGAAATCTACGAACAAGCTCCTGAATTTTCAAATGTCGGTGCAAGCTATGCCGTTCATCCAAATGGCGTACATGTCGTTGAGCAGCTCGGACTGAGCGAACAATTGAGTGAAGTCAGTCATTCTCTAGATAACTATATCTTCAAAAATAAGGACGGTGATACGGTTTATGATATCAAGGACCAGTTTCCAGACTCCCCTTTTCTTGACGGTCTGATTTATGTCTCCCGCTATGATCTTATCGATATACTGTATCAGGAAATTAAACGAAGAGAAATTAAAATTAACTATTCAAAGAAACTTAAAGACCTTCGACAAGATGATGAATCTGTGACAGCCTACTTTGAAGATGGAACAAAAGCGACTGGATCTCTGCTGATTGGTGCAGACGGAACGCACTCGAAGACCAGAGAACTCATTTTCCCATACGAATACCTCCGATATAATGGAAAATGGGCTGTTTTCGGTATGGCGGAAGAAGGAACACTTGGTGCAGCTGAGCAGTTTATGCAACAGGATGACCTGATTTCTTATTTTAAGGATGATTTTAACTTTACGATCTCCAAACATCATCCGTCCCGTAAAGAACGCCTGTCCTGGGTGTTTATTCAAAATCAGGAAAGAAAAGTACCAAAAAAATACTTTGATGAAAAACCAGCAGATGTGTTCAAAGATGAGCTCGCTGCGAAATTCTCCGATTTCAAGGAACCGATTGGGGAACTTATTAGACGAAGCAGTACATTCTTTCCCACCCAAGTATTCAGTGCCGGTAATCTGCCAAAGTTCTCATTTAAACGTGTGGCTCTGATAGGGGATGCTCTTCAGACGACAGATCCCTATTCTGGTATGGGCGCTACGCTGAGCCTCGAAGACGGACTGTATCTGGCAATGATGCTTCGAGACCACTCGGATTATAAAGATGCCTTTTATTATTATGAATTCGACCGGAAGGAAACAGTACGTGGTATTCATAATGAAGCTGCTGAAATGGAAAACCTCAGTGACGAAGAGATCGATCAGTTCCTGAAAAAAATGAGTGGTGAAGCACTAGAAAGCTCCTATCTGAATCCTCCTAAAATCAACTGGGAGGACAGGCAGTAAGCTATGTAACGCTTCAACCTGAACCGTGTTGTCTGATTCGAGCAGTTTGGAATCAGACAACTTTTTTATGTCCCATTTTTACCTGAAACATGCCTCAATCACCCCCGCCCCTTCCTAGCTGTCAACTGAACTAAACCACTTGCAAAAAGTAAGTGATTGCCGGATAATAGAAAATGAGTTTACTGATAAAGGAGAACGTTTTAATGAAAAAAGTAATTATTCTGCATGAAAATATGGACTGGACTAAACACTTGATCAGACGTCTGGAAGAACTGGATGTTCCTTATGACGAATGGGACTTGTCAGACGGCATGATCGATATACAGGATCTGCCTGAAGACGCGGTCTACTACAACCGGATGAGTGCCTCTTCTCATACGAGAGGTCACCGTTATGCACCGGAACTGACTGATCAGATTCTGACCTGGCTGGAACAGAAAGGTGCCCGAGTCATCAATGGAACTGGTGCTATCTCACTTGAAGTCAGCAAGCTCAAACAGTATCTTGCACTTCAGGCCAGTGGGATCAGAACACCTTATACTATCGGTGCGGTCGGAAAAGATAACATCATCAAGGCCGCTGAAAAGCTGAATGAGTTTCCATTTATCATTAAGCACAACCGGGCTGGTAAAGGGCTTGGTGTCCAGCTTCTCTATACAATGGATGAACTGAAGGAGTACATCCATGGGCCCGATTTTGAAGATTCAATTGACGGACTGAGCCTGATCCAGCAGTATATCCGTTCAGAAGACGGCCACATCATTCGCTCGGAATTTGTCGGACGTGAATACGTTTATGCCGTGAAAGTTGATTCGAGCGACGGCTTTGAGTTGTGTCCGGCCGATGCCTGCCAGATCGGACCTGACGGACAGGTGATTCAGGAAGAGAGCAAGTTCAAGATCATCGACCGTCTGCCGGAAGACCAGATCGAACGCTACACGCATTTTCTGAATGCTCAGAATATCGATGTCGCTGCACTGGAGTTCATTATCGATGAGAAAGGCGACGTCTACACTTACGACGTCAATACGAACACTAACTACAATGAAGATGCCGAAAAAGAAGCCGGTCAGTTTGCTATGCTTGAACTGGCTAAGTATCTGAAAAACGAACTGGATGCAATTTAAGACTGGCATTCAAATAAATCGGATAAAATGAAACGGGCCGTCTCGATAAGAGGCAGCCCGTTTTTATATTACCTGATAATATTCTTAGGATTTCCTTCGATGAAAGCCAAGGTGTTGTCAAAAGCTATATGCGCCCGCTGAACCATTGCCTCATCTGTCAGATAGGCCACATGAGGAGTCAGCACTGCATTTTTTGCCTTAAGCAGAGGATAGTCTTGTGGAAGTGGCGGTTCCATATCGAAGACATCGATGCCCGCTCCGCTGATCCCATCCTTGTTCAGAAGATCAGCCAGTGCGTCATTGTCGACGATCGGTCCTCTGGCACAATTGATCAGAATCGCTGATGATTTCATTAAAGACAGTTTTTCTGAAGACACGAGTCCTTTTGTTTCGTCGGTCACCGGTAGATGAAGGGAAAGGATGTCACTATCCTTAAAGACCTCGTTAAGCGATTTGTAGACAAGTCCCAGCTCCTTAGCTTCCTCTTTTTCTGTTCGACTGTAACCGATCAGTTCAGCTCCGAAAGCTTTGAAGAGTTGTGCCGTCTTCAGTCCGATGTTTCCTGTCCCTATAATACCGACTGTCTTCCCGTGGATTTCTCTCCCTTGAGTCATGCCAGGGAAATCTACTGATCTAACATCCTCGTTCCCCTTTGAGATTGCCCGGTAGACATCCAGAGTCAATCCGATGACCAGCTCTGCCACAGACTGATCCGAGTAGCCTGCTGCATTAGCTATACTGATACCTTTTCGATCAGCCGCTTTTTTCCCTACATGATCCACACCAGTGAATGCAACGTTGATCAACTGGGTCTTGTCCAAGGCATCTACCACTTCTTCCGGGAAGGGGTTGTTTCCGATCATGACGATGTCCGCATCTCTGCTTCGTTCGATCAGTTCATTTGTATCTGTAGTCTTCTCGCTATAGTAGACAAACTCATGACCCTTGTCTTTAATGGGCTGAGCCAGCTGTTCAATCAGTGTCTCAGGGACACGCAGCGGTTCAATCAGTGCAATTTTCATTTTTACATCCACTCCAATTCCTGTTTCTCTCTTCTACTATATCATCCGACAAGATAAAAAGGGGTCGAGCCTGATTTTTTTAAAATTAATTTCCACTTTTATATTACTAATTCTTTTCTAATATAGTATACTAGTCAGACCATCCTTTTTAGGAGAAAAAATAGAAGTCTTTAAAGGACAAAATTTAGGGGAGGAATTTATTATGAAAAAGATGCATTCACTTAAGTTCGGGCTGGTCCCGAAATTGCTTCTGGCTATTCTACTGGGGGTTATTGTGGGTCAGATCCAGTTCATACCTGACTTTATTCTGCAGATCCCAGTCACTGTATCAAGCCTGTTCAGCAGTCTGCTGTCTTTCATTATTCCATTGATGATCGTAGGTTATGTGGTCAAAGGGATTTCAGATATCTCACAAGGGGCAGGAAAGCTTTTAGGTCTTAATGCCCTGCTTGCCTATTCATCGACTTTAATCGGCGGGTTCATCGCTTATTTCCTGGCGTCTTCACTCTTTCCGCTCTTTATCGATGCGTCGGTGAGAGACACTGTACAGGAAGAGACAGCTGCCTTGGAACCATTATTTACTTTGCCGCTCGATCCATTATTCGGTGTAACATCTGCTATCGTCTTCGCTTTTCTTTTCGGCATATTTATTTCATGGCTGCGTGAAGATGGCAAAGGAGAAACCATGTACCAGTTCTTTAATGATTTCGGGGAAATCATTACACTAATTTTGAAAACTGTCATTATTCCGCTTCTACCCGTTTATATATTCGGTAACTTTCTAAATCTAAGCTACACTGGTACGGTCTTTTCATTACTATCCGTATTCTGGCGTGTCTTCTTGATCGTGATTGCTCTCCAGCTGCTTCTTATTACGATCATGTTCGTACTAGCAGGCCTATACACTGGGAAAAACCCTCTCACACTTATGAGAAATCAGATTCCCGCCTATTTCACTGCCTTAGGGACGCAGTCATCGGCTGCAACGATTCCGGTCAATATGGAATGTGCGCGTAAGAATGGAGTATCCAGAGAAATTCGTGAGTTCGTCATCCCCTTGAGTGCTACGATCCATCTGATGGGAAGCATTGTGACCATTACATCCTGTGTAACGGCTGTACTGCTGATGTTCGATATGCCGTTTGGGTTCGGTATGATGGCCAGTTTCATTGCCACATTAGGGGTTGCCATGGTTGCCGCTCCAGGAGCACCGGGTGGAGCTATCATGAGCGCCCTCCCTTTTGTCTATATGGTCGGGATCGATCCGACTGGTACTCTGGGCAACTTGCTTATTACGCTGTATATTACACAAGATAGTTTTGGAACGGCTGCTAACGTGTCCGGAGACAATGCGATAGCTCTAGTCATTGACAAAATCTACACTAGGTACTTTGTCAGTAGTCCTGCTCCTGAAGCAGTACACTCTTCTGAACAGTCAGAAGCAGTCAGTTAATAACTCCCTTAACTACAAGCATAAGACACTCTCTAATTTGAGGGTGTCTTTTTTTTAACCCACTTACTGACGTTTCTTTTTTCTTATACAACTTCGCCATCTTTATGAAACGCTTTAATTTAAGCTCTATTTATATGAACAAACTATCATGAACTCCTCTTTGAATTTTATTACTTGTTATATGATCAGAAGGTATAATGGACTTATCTGATTACAGACTTTTAGAGGTTATGTATTCCGTACTATTGCAAGGGGTTACACAATGATAAAAGGAGGGCAGGGTAAGGGATTGTCACGATTTGGAACATAAATGATAATATAACTGGAGGAGTTCGTATTGAAAACACGTCAACCGATTAAAATAGGTCTGGTACCTAAACTGATTATTGCCATTATTCTTGGGGTCATAGTGGGTCAACTGCAATTCATTCCAGATTTCATTCTACGAATCCCCATAACTATTTCCAGCCTTTTCAGCAGTCTGCTAGCTTTCATCATCCCTCTGATGATCGTAGGCTACGTGATCAAAGGGATTTCAGATATTACTGACGGGGCCGGCAAGCTGCTGGGACTGAATGCTCTACTCGCTTACAGTTCAACGCTTATAGGCGGGTTCATCGCCTATCTTGTTGCATCGACGGTTTTTCCTTTATTCATCGATGCCTCTGTACGGGATACCGTTCAGACAGAAACAGCGGCTTTGGAGCCAATTTTCACTTTGCCACTCGACCCGCTGTTTGGCGTGACATCTGCTATTGTCTTCGCTTTCCTTTTCGGTGTGTTCATTTCCTGGCTGCGTAAGGAAAACAAAGGAGAAGTGATGTACAACTTCTTCTCTGAATTCGGTTCTATCATTACTATGATCCTGAAAACGATCATTATTCCTGGCCTGCCAATTTACATTTTTGGTAACTTTCTAATTCTAAGCTACACTGGAACAGCCTTCTCCTTACTTTCTGTTTTCTGGCGCGTTTTTCTGGTCGTCATTGGCCTTCAGCTGCTTCTCATTGCGCTCATGTTCTTATTCGCCGGCTTCTATACAGGAAAAAATCCACTGGTTCTATTGAAAATCCAGATTCCAGGCTACTTTACTGCATTAGGTACTCAGTCATCTGCGGCAACGATTCCAGTCAATATGGAATGCGCACGTAAAAATGGCGTGTCCAAGGAAATTCGTGAATTCGTCATTCCTTTAAGTGCGACCATTCATCTGATGGGAAGCATTGTCACCATTACTTCCTGTGTGACTGCTGTTCTACTCATGTTTGATATGGCCCATGGAATCGGAATGATGGCCGGCTTCATTGCCACTTTAGGGGTTGCCATGGTTGCCGCTCCAGGAGCACCGGGCGGAGCCATTATGAGTGCTTTGCCGTTTGTCTATCTGGTCGGTATCGATCCGACAGGCACCTTAGGTAACCTGCTTATCACTCTCTACATCACACAGGACAGTTTCGGTACAGCCGCTAACGTTTCTGGTGACAATGCAATCGCTCTGATCATCGACAAAGTGTATGCCACCTACTTCCTAAAAGGCGTCCCCGCTACACAAGAGGATGCTGTTTCAGAATTACCTGAGCTGTAAAAAAAACTAATTTATGAAGGGAACCCAGTATTTAACTGCCTGGTTCCCTTTTTTATATCCAGAAGCGTCGTACTGGTCAATAACTACTCAATTTAATTATATTGAAAATACACAGATTTGTTTGAATGTAACTGTCGGGTCGGTCGAATACCTCCTATCAAAGAGTCATGAGCGATTCCCTGCTCTTCTCCTATGCTGAATGCTTCATATAGGAAGATTATGAGACATCCGGCTGATCATACCAGATTCTACTAAACGTAACCACTTCTAGTATTCAGCCGATTACATCCTATGAAGTAACGAAAAGACACTGGCCGGCAGGCCAGTGTCTTCCTATTCATCTTTATTAGTGGGTTAATTACATTATTTTCCCATTGCCTCAATTAGGCGCTCTGCACTCTGCTTGCCTGAGCGGATAGCCCCTTCCATAAAGTGTGGGAATTGAGGCGCCAGTTCAGTGCTGGCAAACACAACTTGTTCAAAAGGCACACCCAGGAAGTCATCCGCATCCTCGTTGCCTTCTGTGTGAACCATCGCACCGTATCCCCCACCGGTGTACGGCGAGTCGACCCAGATGCTTTCTTCTATATCTTTATAGCCTTCTGCCTCTTCCCCAAAGACATCGATCAGGCGATCCAGAGCGAAATTCTCTCTGACCTGCGGGGGAACTTTGACCAGATCTTTGGCCTTGTCTCCACCAATGAACATCGTCAGGCGGTTTTCGTCTTCACCATTTGACGAGTCCATGACGTTGACGCCTTCATTTCCAACATATATGACACCGAATACCTTCTTCTCTTTTCCACCAACTTTATGATGTCTCCAGAAATCTTCGTCGTACAGGAAAGTCAGTTTGATAACTGAGCCATCCAGAAAGCTGTCCAAAGATTCACGGAAGTGGTTCTGAAGAGAGTCCGGCATGTCGATACGGTTGGCCACAGTCGGTGGAATCGCCAGTATCAGTGCACGTCCCTCAAACGTATTCCCGTGTTCAGTTTTTAGCTGATAAGTGCCTTCAATTTTATCGATGGAAATTACCGGCTCATGATAATGGATCGCATCACCCAATTGAGCTGTCAAATGAGTAATCACATTATTCAAGGGACCACTGGCCTGATATTTCAGCTCACTTTCTCGCGTCGTGATTCGGCTGATCAGTTTTCTTGCTGCTTTGGCATTGATATAGTCACTGCTTACTGTTGTTTCTGCAGCAATGTAACTCTTCAGCATTTTCTGTTCCCACTTGTCTTCTATCGACTGACTTAAAACTGTTGATAACGGCGAGTGCTCTTCAAGTTCATACTCATTCAGCAGCTCCTGATTTTCAGTTATGCTGAAATTGATCGCTTTCTTGTTTTTCTCATTGATAACGATCGACTCGTCTGCCAGGCGTGTGTCTTTGAGTTCCATGCCGGCTCCCTCGATCAGGCTGATCATTTCTGTCATATCCTTGTTGACGAATTGAGCCCCTTTTTCATAGAATCGTTTTCCGTCTTCAGAAAACTCAGTATAGACCTTTCCTCCTGCACGGTCGCTGGCTTCGAGTACTTTAAATGACAATCCATTTTCCTTCACTTTTACTGCGGCAGATAACCCTGCCAAGCCGGCTCCGACGATCATCACATCGACCGGTTCGTTTTTATGTCTGTACATAAGCTGTCCTCCTGAAAGGCTTCCCTTACCTTTTTATTTTCGTTTAAATACATGATGAGTCAGATATTTTTCAATTTCCACTACGATAAAGACAATCAGTCCAAGCCCTAGAGGGAATAGCCAGTAGAACGCCTCTATTGGATACAGCCCGAGGGCCTCGCTTAAAAACGGCACATAGGTGACAATGAGCTGAAACAGGATAAGCAGAGCCGAAACAATAAAGGCTGCCTTATTCTCAAAGAAATGCCTGTTCAAGCTGAAATGACGCTCATTTCTCACATTGAAAAGATGGAAGAGCTGAGCGAACACGATCGCATGCAGCGTCACCGTGTTGACGTGAGCGAGTGAATAAGTCTGCTGGAGTTCTCCGTTCATCCACATAACGATCCCGCCTATCAATAGAGATACGAACAGGATACGGAAAATGTAATATGGACTCAGCAGCTGTTCGTCTGCTTTTCTCGGTGGCTTTGACATGCTGCCTTCTTCAAGTGGCTCAAATGCCAACGCGAGGGCTACAGTGACAGCCGTCACCATATTCACGTATAGAATCTGGACAGGTGTCAGCGGCATATCAAGGCCCAGAAGCAGAGCCCCCATCACCAGAAAGGCTTCCGCTCCGTTCGTCGGCAGAATGAACAATATAGTTTTCTTCAAGTTGTCGTAGACGCGTCGCCCTTCTCTGACTGCATTGACGATTGTAGAGAAGTTATCATCCACCAGGACCATTTCCGAGGCTTCTTTTGCTACCTCTGTTCCTTTGATCCCCATTGCTACCCCGATGTCCGCCCGCTTAAGTGCCGGAGCATCGTTCACACCGTCTCCAGTCATCGCACTGATGTGACCGTTTTTTTGAAGGGCTTCTACCAGCTGAAGCTTGTTGTTCGGACTGGTCCGGGCAAAGACATCAGACTGACTAACGGCCTGCTTTATTTCTTCTTCATTCATGAGATCCAGTTCGCGACCTTCAATCACATCGTCATGATCAGTAATCCCCATCTGCTTGGCGATCGCCAGAGCTGTTTCTTTATGATCACCTGTGATCATTTTGACCTGAATACCTGCTTCCCTACAGACGCGAACAGCCTCGATGGCCTCTTCACGCGGCGGGTCCATAATACCGGTCAGACCTAACAAGGTGAGGCCACCTGATACATCCTCGTGATCGATTTCTGTCAGGCTGCTGTCGACTACCTTAACTGCCGCAGCAATGACACGTTCGCCTTTTCTCGACCGGCGTCTGACCTGCTCTTCCCAGTACGCCCGTTCCTCAGACTCTGCTTCAAGGTCAGCCATGTCCAGCAGTCGGTCCGGAGCCCCTTTAAGATAAATCTTTTTCTGTCCCTCTTCTTCCACTAATCCAGCCATATACTTATATTCTGAATCAAATGGAATCTTAGATAGAAGGTCCAGTGCCTCACAGTTATGCTCCGCTTTTTTAGCCAAAGTGATCAGACAGCCTTCCGTCGGATCCCCTCTGACGATCCACTGCCCTTCTTCTTCCTGTATTTCTGCATCGTTTACTGTCATCATAGCAGTCATAAGTGCTTTCAAACCGCCTTTGACTGCAGCTGACTCATCAGTTTCCTCTTCAATCAGTTCACCTTCAGGCTTGTAGCCCGTGCCGGTTACATTAATAAGTTTATCACGGGTAATGACTGATTTCACTGTCATTTCATTTTTTGTCAAAGTACCTGTCTTATCAGAACAGATCACCGTGACCGCTCCGAGCGTTTCAACTGACGGCAAAGTCCTCATGATTGCTTTCTTGTCTGCCATCGTCTGAACACCCAGGGCCAGGATGATCGTCAGAATGGCCGGCAGTCCTTCGGGTATAGCCGCCACTGTCAATCCAATTACAGACAGAAGCAGTTCTCCCCAATCGTAATCATGAATGAGCAATCCGAAGCCGAACAATACAAGAGCAAGAACCAGAATGACAATCGAAATCATTTTACCGAATGTATCGATCTGCTGGAGGAGAGGCGTCTTCATATCCTCTACTTCTTTCATGCTTCGGTTAATCTGACCGATTTCAGTATCCTCTCCTGTTGCGACGACTATTCCTCTAGCTGTTCCTGAAGAAATGGAGGTTCCTGAAAAGACCATGTTCGTCCGGTCTCCAAGGACTGTTTCTTCTGGCAATGCGGCTGTCTGTTTTTCGACTGACGCTGATTCACCTGTCAATGGACTTTCTTCCGCTTTCAGCCGTTCAACCTGATAGAGTCTCATGTCAGCCGGCACTTTGTCCCCTGC
This sequence comes from Alkalibacterium pelagium, assembly GCF_900109325.1. Taxonomy (GTDB): domain Bacteria; phylum Bacillota; class Bacilli; order Lactobacillales; family Carnobacteriaceae_A; genus Alkalibacterium; species Alkalibacterium pelagium. The sequence goes on along the minus strand of NZ_FNZU01000009.1, from coordinate 41,968 downwards.
TTTCAGAATAACGATATCGCCGGGCACAAGGTGTTCTGAATCGATTTCTGCCCTGATTCCTTCCCTTAATACAGTAGCCTGAAGCGACAGAAGATTACGGATGCCTTCCAGCGCTTTTTCGGCTTTGTTTTCCTGGATATAACCGATCACAGCATTTATGACTGCAACAAGAAGAATGACGACCGTATCGATATAGTGGCCTAAAATCAGTGTGACTAAAGCCGCTACAAGCAGAATATAAATCAGGATATCATTAAAATGACTGACGAACTTTTTCCATTCGGGTGTGACCGCTTTGTCTGGAAGGGTGTTGGATCCGTATTCTTCCCGATGCTTATTGACAGCCGAAGGCGACAGCCCATGCTGCTTGTCGGTGCCCAAAGACTCCGTGATGGATTCTACAGTCAGGTGGTGCCATTTATTTTCAATAGACATAACACTCTCCTCCCCATTGTCAGTTTCCTGAACGGATTCGACCTGTTACCTATCTATTCTAAATTATCTATTCTCTTAACTATAGAATAACACAGAACGGCATTCTATGGTTCTTTCATTAATTCCAGTATTGAAGTTTTCTAAGATGAAAATCCGATCAGTGCGATTATATATCAGAAGGGTGTACAGTTTGAACTCAAAAAGTTTACACTCACTCACTCTTAGTGAGGCCAGGCCTGGAGGTCAAGCCTTATAATTGAAGTTTTGACACGTGTGGAGTACCCTTTACAGTAACGAGGCTTTTAATCGCTATCAAAAAACATCAGATTAAACAGGAGGAATTTATCATGGATTTAGGGATAAAAAATAAGGTTGCATTGATCACAGGAGCTGCTGCCGGTATCGGTAAAGAAACGGCCCGCTTGTTTCTGGAAGAAGGCGTGACTGTCGTACTGACTGACATCAATGAAGAGAAACTGAATGAAACCATAGAATGGCTTGATTCTGAAGCCACCCTCTATTCCTACCCGGCAGATATCACAAATACAGACGATCTGAAAGCTTTACATGATTACATAAAAGAGGAGGTCGGAGAGATCGATATTCTAGTGCAGAATGCTGGAACGGTCGGTGTCCAAGGACTCTTCCATGAAATCGATGACGCTGGCTGGGTACAGACGATCGAAGATGATCTGCTTGGACCGGTACGTGTCGTCCGGGAATTCCTGCCTGATTTAAGAAGCAAGGGCTGGGGACGCATTGTTTTCATTTCATCGGAAAACGGCCTTCAGCCATACAAAGATGAACTGCCATACGACTGTTCCAAAGCAGGCATTCTGGCTTTTTCAAAGGGATTGTCCAGAACCTATGCTACAGAGGGACTGCTCGTCAACACTGTCTCTCCAGCCTTTATTGAAACCCCGATGACCGATAAGATGATGGAAAAACGGTCAGAAAAACTGGGTGTTTCATTTGAAGAAGCCATTGAGTCCTTCCTTGATGAGGAACGCCCGCATATTGAACTGAAGCGTCGCGGCAAAGTCGAAGAAGTCGCCCCAGTGATTCTATTCTTATGCTCAGATAAAGCATCTTTTGTAAATGGATCCAATTACCGTGTCGATGGCGGATCAGTTGCGACAATATAAAACTAAACTATAAAGGAGAATGCACACATGACACAAGATTCTATAAAGCATTTTGACTACCTAATGGTCGGCGGAGGAATGGCAGCCGCCTTTGCAGCAGACGGCATCCGTGAAGTGGACAGTGACGGAACGATCGGGATTCTTTCAACAGATCAGGATGCCCCCTATACCCGTCCTGCCCTTACAAAGAAATTATGGACAGATGAAGAGTTTACAGAAGACAACGTCCCCCTGAATGCAGAAGAAACCGGGGCTGAACTGTTCCTTGAAACAGAAGTGACGTCAATCGATAAAGAAAACAAGAGAGTCCGGACAGCCGATGGGCAGACATTCAGCTACAACAAGCTGCTGCTTGCAACCGGTGGGGAACCTCAGCGAATCGACGGGCCTGATGATGCACGCGTACTTGCCTTCCGTTCATTTGAAGATTATCGCACGTTAAGACGCATCTCAGGTTCAGGAACCCATGTAATCGTTGTCGGAGGAAGCTATATCGGAACGGAACTGGCTGCCAATCTGGCACTTAACAATACTCAAGTCACTTTCATCTACCCTCAGGACAAGCTAAGCGATACCCGTTTTCCAGATGAATTGGCAGAAGAATACGAACAGCCCTACAGAAATCATGGCATCAAGATGATGAATAACACGCGTGCCTCTTCCTATACCAAAAATGGGGATCAGTTCGTTGTTTCTCTTGAAAACGGAGAAACAGTAACCGGTGATGCCATCGTTTTAGGAATAGGGGTGGAGCCGCGTCTTGAACTAGCCAAAGAAGCCGGGCTGGAAGTAGAGGACGGCGTTGTGACTGATGAGTTTTTCCGAACATCGGATCCTGATATTTTCGCAGCAGGCGATATCGTCTCGTATCCGGACCCTATATTAGGCCGTCACCGGATCGAGCACGTCGATCATGCACGAAAATCTGGTACAACTGTAGGTAAAAATATGGCTGGAGCTCAGGAACCGTATGACTATACGCCTTATTTCTACTCACAGGTATTTGATATTTCCTGGAAAGCCATCGGTACGCTCGATCCCGAACTTGATTATTACATCGATGAAGTGGACGGCGGCAAGGTGATCTACTATCTGGAGGATAATAAGCCCGTCGGCATCCTGACCTGGAATGTCGAACCGGATCTTGATGAAGTCAGGAATGTCCTGAGCAATCCACCTGAATCTAAAGAATCACTTAAAGGACTTATTAGAGAAAAAGAGGACAACGAATAATTGAGAGAGGAAGAGTTATCTATGCCATTATTTGCAGAAGGCAGTTACGACTCGTTTGAAGAGGTCGTCCGTGCTGTTGACACTCTGGTCATGCGCGGGCACAGTAAGGCTGATATGAAACTAGCTGGAAATTCTTCAGCACTGGAGACAGTCGATAAGTCTGCCGGTATCACAACAGTCGACCATTCCAACGTATCGGACAAGGAAGTATCCTCTCTGCTGAACGACTATCGCTCAGAACTTGATGAAGGACAGCTCGTCCTGCTTGTAGATGAAGATAAAGATCAGGGAGAGGAGCAGTCAGTCGATACCCATCCAGGAGATGCGGAGCGGTCGAATGAACGCAGCGCAGAAGGGCCGGCCACCTCCACTGATACCACTGATGAAGCAGAGATGATCGATGATGTAAAGAACAGCCCGACCGATCCGTCAGGCGGAGGATCAAACGATGATGTTGGACTCTCCAGTGATCTGAATGCCTCAGGTGACGACCCTGCCGGTGGAAACGGACTGAACCAGTCGATCTGATAAAACTTATTAGCACAGCAAAGAAGCCAGCTGCACCAAAGGAGATCAGCTGGCTTCTTTTATTATTATTGATGTCAGGCAGAACGACACTCATCATCCGTTCATTGAAACGCATCACGATGCTCGTCGAAAAACCTCTGATAGGCCCGGACATTCTCCAGATCCGTCCATTTTCTGACAACTGCCGGCTCTGAGTCCAGATCAATTATCTCTGCACCTTCCATTGCCAGAAAGAACGGTGAGTGGGTTGAAATAATAAACTGACAGTTGAAAAAACGGGCCGAGTCCTCAATATACTTTTTCAGTTCAAGCTGCCGTTCAGGGGACAGGCTGTTTTCAGGCTCATCCAGCAGATACAGGCCGTTCTCTTCTATCTTTTCTACAAAATACTTGAACGCACTTTCCCCATTGGACTGTTCTCTTATATTGTTCATCAAATTGTCTCTAACAAATCGGGACTGCGTTTTTCTCCTGGTTTCATTCATCTTTTTCAGCCGCTCATAATCATCCAGAGACTTCAGCTGGAACTGGGCATATTTTTTCTCCAGATAATCCTCAAAGATCTCTTCTCTTTTTTCATCAATGGCTTCATTAACAGACCGCAATGTCAGTACATAATCAAATACATCGTCACTTGTGATGATCCGCTTGAAGTCCGGTTCGTCAGCTGCCGGCTCTATGCTGCAGTATGCGAGGTAGTCTTCAAAGAATGACGACTTGTTATACAAGGCATCGCGTTCTGCTCCGATCTTCTCTGCAATGACATTCAATGCAGTCGTCTTCCCGGACCCGTTGCCGCCGTAAAGAATCGTGATCGGCACACAGTCTATCCGTTCCAGCTGTTTTCCGGACAGCACTTGAAAGGGATAAAAAGTCGTATAGACTTTGCGCTTGATATCAATGAAAAAAGAAAACTCAGCTTCACTTGAGGGAAACGTTACTGCATGCAAAAACATAAAGACACCTGCTCATTCTGTTGATTGATTACGTCTGTTCGATTGGTTCATGGCTATCGTTCATCGTCTGTGCAAACTCCTTGATTGTCTCTTCTCTGATTTCAGAGACGTCTGTCTTGACTTTAGCCACTTTTCTGATAATCATTTTTTCAATAAGATTCATCGTATCGAAATGGTATTCTCCACCGAAACACGCCCTGACCAGCGCAGCCTTACGCAGTTCTTCCGGATAGTTGATCTCCAGCTCTTCTCTTAACGTATGCTCTTCCTGCATGCCACAGATGAAAAGACCCAGCCTTTTTTCTTTCAGTTCATTGAGATGCGTGTCGGTAAATGTTCTTACTTCCTTCAGTATCTGGCCGACATAGACGGGGCTTCCTACAACTACTGTGTCGTATTTTGATAAATCCACATCAGCCTTCTGATTGACATTGATTTTATCGACTTCTCCAGTTAAACGGTCTGCCAGCATCTGAGCACACGTCTCCGTACAACCATGCTTGCTACCGTATAGGATCAAAGTGTTCATTATGAGGTCCTCCTTATTATACTGCTAATCTTTGTATGTACAGGTAACGTGAGTGCTCAAACAGCCTGTGGAGGTTCCCCTTCATTCGTTAGTGGTTAAACCTTATGTAAGTCGAATGAATCAAATACCAGATAAGGAAGCAGCATGACTCCCCATGATATGATTCCTGCAGAGATGAACAACGCCCAGCTTGATCCAGATTCCAGCACCCTATCTGCATATAGTCTCTCGCTGAGAACTGTACCAATGATAGCTGCAATCCCAATACATAGCGGCCACCACAGCGCCCACTGTTTCATTGTTAATCTGACGCAATCCCCTGGACTGATTCTAAGTTTATTGCTCTTTATTCTGTACTGCTTTACCTGAAGAACAGACTGCTGCCTATTCAGTTTAATATGCTTTGTTTCTCCATTGGCAATTTTCCCAACGACATCGCCATCCAGCCTCAACGAAAACTGTGTGCCTTTCTCCCATAAATGTTCCTGTCTGATTACTTTGACCTGCACTGTATCTCTCCTTTTTTAATATAAGTACCCAATCTATGCTAGGACTGCAAGTTGTGCTTATTCCTTGTACAGGATATATTTTTCATATAACAAGTTGGGGAGAATGATCAGAAGACTGATTATCAATACAGTTACTCCACCAATCATCCAGACAGACAACTCTTCCAGGACATTATGCAGGCGAAGCTGAGAAATGATGAATAGACTAAGGAAAGTAATGAGCCCAGTGAAAACTGGTTCCCAGTATACCCACTTATTAAACATAATTTTGACTGTGTCACCTGGACTGACCGTCAGCTTGTTGCTTCTTGTACCCTGATACTTAACCTGCAGCACGGACTGTTCTGTGTCCACAGTGATTTCTTCAGTCGCTCCATTGCTGATCTTGCCGACTACCTCTCCATCCACTACCAGTTTCAATCTAGCCAGACTTGCATAGAAGCGATCCGGTCTGGTTACTTTGATTTTCATTTATTCAATCCTTCCGTGTCTCTTCCAGATAGTCTCACATGCTTACTGAAACTTATGATCCCTGTATTCTACCTTGTCATTATCGTTAAAAATAACGAAGGTATCAAAAAGCATTCTCGGTATCCCTGAGATGAACGCAGCCAAAGGTATAATCAGCAGAAAGAACCAGAATGGTCGCCCTTCAAATATACCCATTGACTGAAAATAATCATATGTAAACAATAATATCGTGAATATCACTGCCTGAACAAGTGGCATAATATAAGCCCACAGACTCGCTTCCGTATCAATTTGATCCCCATCAGATACTCTCAGCTTGTTACTTTTAGCGGTCAGCTGTTTCAGTTGAAGCACTGCTTCCTGTTTAGTCAGCTCAATGTCGACGGTCTCATCCCCGTTTATTTCCGCGACAACTGCCCCATCCAGCCTGACCTTCACTTTGCTGTTTCCTGTAAAATAACGTTTTGGTCTCGTCAATGTAACTTTCATCAGTCTTTCCCCCTCATTGTATAAAGGCTTTAGTTTAAATTATCGGAACAGTTTTTTCCACATTAAGATATTATATTGATAAATGACACACTTAAAACAGTCAGCCATATAATAAGCAACACAATAAATCCTATTCGAGAGTACTGGTCCCTTCTAGTCAAAACAAGAGCCCCACTCTGTGAAAAAAGGATAAAGGCTACTTCGTTCATTTCTTTGCCTTGAAAAATACCTATAAATAGAATAATTACTGCAGCTGTTATAACCGCATAGTTTCCGCGCTTAAATGCTTTTAGCTCTCTAAGTACTTCTTCTTTGTTATCCAATTAAACACCTCTTTTCATCACTGTTATCTGGTCCAATTGTAAAGATAATGGCGATGGTTTTCAATCGGATTAATGTATATTTTTTACTAATATTATCGTTCATTAATTGAAAACAATGATTCTCTTTTTAGTGTCCACTCAACTGGAATTTTATTCCGACTGGTCAATTATCTCTGATTTACTGCCTGCTCAGATAAAAAGTAAGTTTCACTTGTCCATAGTCTGCGGTCTTTTGACCACTCATTTAAGATTTGTATTTGGGTGGACATTAATCAATAAATCACTGCCCACTCATAGACTAATTACGATTGAGTGGGTAATAAAAGGCTAAAACCTACCCCGAGCTCCATCGATCAGCTTGAAGTAAAACTGTTAATTTAAATAAAGAAATAGCCTTCCAGCGATCTGGAAGGCTACCTTATTTTAATTAGAGACTGAAGTCCAATTCTGGTCCAACGGGAACGATGCCTGTCGGATTGATGTTCTTATGGCTGCGGAAGTAGTGTTCTTTGATATGTCTGAAGTTGATCGTATCGGAAACGCCAGGCATATTGTAGAGTTCTCTTGTCAGGCGCCATAGATTGTCGTAATCCACCAGACGTCTGATGTTGCATTTGAAGTGTGTATAGTAGACACTGTCGAAACGGACGAGTGTCGTAAAGAGTCTCAAATCGGCTTCTGTCACCTGGTCACCTGTCAGATAACGAGTTTTCCCAAGACGCTCTTCCATTTCATCGAGCGCTTCGAACAGTCTAGTAACTTCTTCATTGTAGACATCCTGTTTAGTCGCGAAACCAGCTTTATAGACACCATTATTAATGGCCCCGTAAACTCTGTCGTTGATGGCATCAATGTCGTCACGCAAGTTTTCAGGATAGTAGTCGCCTTCTTTGGCGCCCACTTCGTCAAAGGCTGAGTTCAGCATACGCATGATTTCTGATGATTCATTATTGACGATCTTGTCCTGCTTCAAGTCATACAGTACAGGCACAGTAACTCGTCCGCTGTATTCCGGTTCTACATGCGTATAGATTTCATACAGGTAGTCCGCATCGATAAGCGGATCTTTAACGACCCCTTCATCGTCTTCAAAAGTCCAGCCGTGTTCAGCCATCAATGGATGCACCACTGACACAGAAATCAAGTCTTCAAGGCCTTTCAGTTTACGCATGATCATGGTTCGGTTAGCCCACGGACATGCGTTTGAAATGTATAAATGATAGCGCCCGGCTTCAGCCTTAAATCCGCCTTCACCACTTGGTCCCGCGCTGCCGTCAGGTGTCACCCAGTTTCTGAACTGCGACTCTTCTCGGATAAACCGTCCGTCATTTTTTTCCGTATCGTACCACTTGTCGTGCCACTTTCCATCTACTAATAATCCCATAATATCCTCCTTATATGATTGCTTTCCTGTCAGCCCGCCATGATTTCGATCAGGTTGCCTTCAGGGTCCTCAATAACTGCTTCATAATAGCCGTCTCCAGTCATTCGCGGACCGTTGAGCAGAGCATATCCATCTGCCTGCAGTCTCTCTACCATCCTGTCAACAGCATCCTTGTCTCCGACAGATAGAGCCAGATGGGCATACCCGAAACTTTCTGCCGCTTCTTTCGAAATATCTTCGCGATGCATTAGTTCCAGACGACTGCCTGATTCAAAGGTCAGAAAAAAAGAAGTAAACTGCTTCTTTGGATTATGATACTTTTCCCCACTCTGCGCCTTGAAATACGTTTCGTAAAAAGCCCTCATCGTTTCCAGGTCTTTCGTCCACATGCCGACATGCTCGATTCTCACATTGATCCCTCGCTGACTGTTATTATTCTTCACTACCCATTATAGTAAATGTTCCCAATTTAAACTAATCATATGCAAAGTCGAATGGTAAAGATAATTTCTCTGCCACCCTCGATCAAATTAATCATTACCGACGCTTCCTGTTTTTCACTCGTTTAGTAATGAACCAGATCAGCCACCCGACGAGGCCGGTGACGATGATGAATGGGAGAGCATAGATAAGGAAAATGACCAGGTCCTGCAAGATGTAGTAGAAGGCATAAAATGAGTCGACAATGGCATCCTGAATCCTTCTGAAGAATGAAATGCCATCTCCACGTTCGCCTGACAGACGAGGACGTTCCGTTACGGTAAGGTAAACTGACGTATAGTCGATCAGATCATCATAATAATCTAGCTGGGACTGCAGACTTTCTCTTTCTGCAATCGTCTGGCTCAAGCTGTCTTCAATCTGAATGATTTCTTCGATCGTCTCGGCCTGATCCAGCAGCTCGTTCAGACGTTCTTCCTTGTTTTCCAGAACCTGCACTCTAGCTTCGGTGTCTCTATAGAACTGCGTGACATCTTCAGTTCCCATCTGCTCACTGATTTTCTGGGCTTGTACACCTTCCAAATCATTCAGAAAAGCCGTCAGATTTTCCGTTGGTACACGCAGGGTGTAATCAATCATTCTGTATTGTCTGGAGGCTCCGCCACCAGGTGTATGGCTGGATTCATACGAATGTTCGATAAATGCGTCGTGCCGCGTGACCAATTCGCGAATATAAGAGACTGTCTCAGTAAACTCGACCGTTTCAAAGTCCATATTAGCCGTACGGATGACTTTTTCTCCAATCAGCCGTTCACCTGAACTTTCCGGTGATTCCCCAATTTCTTCAGCCAGATCCATATCTGCCGAGTCTTCCATCATCATGGACCCGCCATCAGAGCCTGCACTTTCATCTCTGGTGTCACTAAAGTCCCCATCGGATTCTGAGGCACAGGCTGTCAGAAGAAAAACTGCCATAAGTAAAATACTCCGCTTTAACCTCATCTCTACTCACTCCTTATTTCTAATCTGATTATTTACACTCATCATACGCCTAAGTCTGTGAAAAAGATACAGGGCGATGAACATAAATCTATGGTTGTTCATCACCCTGTCTACTGGTTCAATATTATAACTAAATCAACGTTTGTCTGATCGGTCGACCAGGTTGATTATCTTCTCTGCTGCAGACTTTCCTGAGCGGAGTGCCCCTTCCATAAAACCTGGAAAAGCTTCAGCCAGCTCTGTACTTGCAAAGATGGATAACTGAAAAGGCGTTCGCAGTTTATCAGGCGATTCCGGCAACCCCGCCACATGCACCTGCGCACTGTATCCTCCCCCATAATATGGATGGTCGACCCAGATGCTTTCTCTGTAATCCAAGTATTCCTCCACCTGATCACCCAGAACGTCTCTCATTCTGTTCAGCACAAACTGGTGACGATCCTGTTCTGACCGGTCCACCCAGTCTTTCGCCAGATCTCCTCCTATAAAGACCGTTAATCTTGGATGATCACCCTCCTTTGAAGAGTCGGAAACACTTAGTCCGTCGTAAGCCCCATATACGATTCCTTCTACAGGCACAGCTTCCCCGTCCATTTCATAGTCATGCCAGAATGGGTGCTCATACGTAAGGGAAACTTTAATGACCGATCCGTCGATGTAGCTAGTCAGAAACGGCTCATAATAAGTCTTCAGCTCTTCCTGAAACTTGATGCGGCTTCCGGCTGATGGAGGAATCGCAAAAATGACTGCTTCAGCATAATGACTATGGCCATTCCCAGTATTTAACCTATATAGACCATCTTCATATCCTACAGATTCAACTGGGTGCTTGAACTGGATCTCTTCTTTCAGCTGAGACGACAGATAATCGATCACCTGTTTGAGTGGTCCGGATGCCTGATGTGTAAGATCATCCAGTTCAGATGCGTACCGCTCACTCGTATCAAGAAAGCTTTCGGCAAGAATGTGCTCGGTACTGACAGTTGATTCCTCAGTGAAAAAGCTCTTGGCTATAGCTTCTTCCTGTTCGTTTTCTACCCAGTCTTCTATCGTCTGGGCCAGAGAAAGTCGCGTGTCAGTCTCGCTATGAACAATTTCTTCATCGACGGATTCGATGAACGCGCCAACGTCCGTCCGTGTTTTTGCGTGCAGGTAGACACTGTCTGGCTTCGAAACGGTACGCTTTAAATGCATCCCGCTTTCTTCGATCAGTCGGGTCAGCTCAGTCATATCCTTATTGACAAACTGTGCTCCCAGTTCCAGAGCATACTCTCCCTGCTCGTTAGATCCTGAATAAACTTTTCCTCCGGCCCGGTCTGTAGCCTCAAGAATTTTGTAACTCAGTCCGCTGCCATCAACCACACTAGCGGCTGATAAACCGGCTAATCCCGCTCCAACAATAATGACTTCCACTGCTTCTGTTTCTCTACTCATTGTGTAACCCCCGTAACTCTTTCTAGCAGCGCATAATTCAAAGTGCTTGTGTTCTGCCTATTCACTCTTATCTTAGCACACGCTTTTGTAAAGGCTAGACTTTCTTCACTAAAAACGTCCGAAAAGGAGAAGTCTTTTATGACTACTCTTATCTATCTAAAGGCAGTTGAATCTGCCTGAGCAGATTCTTCATTCTTAAAGGGCTTTTCCTGCTTTTTTAGTCGAGTAATTCAGCTATGCTATTCATTATGCCTGTTTAGCTCTACCTAAAGAGAGTTCCATGCTTCTGAAATCACAGTAGTCTTGTTTTACTTTTAGTTCCGACATTTTTTCTGGCGGATAGCTGTCACTAGATCCTTTTTAGCTGGAGCTTATTTCTTTCTATGAAGTTAAACTATCATTAGCCCCCTTCTAGCTGTAGCTTAATTATTTTTATTGCGCAAAGCTGCCTCTAGGCACCTTCTAGCGGCAAGTTAATTTAAATGATACGCCTGAACTATAACTAGAATCACCCTAGCTCCATTTCCATCTCAGCCGTATGAGCTGAACTATAAGTAGATAATCCATCCCTGCATCTTCGACTCGAAACGACCTCCGGAACTGCATTTAGCCTCTGTTTCTGATGTCATTCCCACCCCTGGATAAAGAAAAAACCCGGACTGGGCGATCACCTGATCACTCAATCCGGGTTAAATCCCTTATTATTCTACTAGTCCTATAGTTCGAAGCGTTCGACCAGCTGGTTCAGTTCTTCCGCCAGACGGGCCAGTTCTTCTGAGCTTGCGGAGACTTCCTGCATCGTGCTGTTTGACTGTTGAGCAGATGCCGACGTCTGTTCGATACCCGCAGCCGACTCTTCAGAAATCGACGCAATCTCTTCTACACTGGAACTCATATTGACCGTCTGTTCCTTGTTGTCTGCCAGCTTTTCAGTAATTCTTCGGATCGTCTGTTCCATATGTTCTACAGAAGATGAAATACTGTTGAAGGTCTTCCCGGTCTCCTGAATCTGAGTAGTTCCTTTCTGCACTTCACTGTACCCATTTTCCAGTGCACCGACAACTTGCGCAGATTCTTCCTGCATGCGTCTGACGATGTCAGTAATTTCCACAACGGAGCCTGAGACTTCTTCAGACAATTTTCTGACTTCATCAGCTACTACAGCGAAGCCTTTGCCCTGCTCGCCGGCACGTGCCGCTTCAATCGCTGCGTTAAGTGCCAGAAGATTCGTCTGTTCAGCAATTCCTTCTATGACAGTGACCAGTTCGGAAACTTCGCTGGATTTCGTATCCAGTCCTCTCATTCCTTCGACAGACTGCTTGACTATCTCATCGATGGTCTGCATTTGTGTGACTGAGGTGTCCATCATCAGACGCCCTTCATCTGTCAGACCGCGTACTTTAGTGGAGGTCTGATAAATGCGCTCACTCTCATCAACTGACTGCTCGATCGTGTGAACGAAGGCACTCATACTCTCAGAAAGGTCGCTGGTATAGGTAGCCTGCGACTCCGATCCGGATGCGAGCTCCTGCATGGTTATCGCAATCTGGTCGGCTCCCTGGACGACTTCATTAGTCGACTGAGTCAATTCTTCACTGGAACTCAGCACATGTACCGTTGCATTCGATACAGATGTAATAATATGACGCAGTTCTTCCTGCATCTTGTTCGTCGCTTGTTCAAGCATGCCGATTTCATCTTTACGTTTGGTGCGAATCGTCTGACCCGTCAGCTTGCCATCCGCAACATCGTTCAGTTTGCTTGAGATGGAGGTCAGCGGGCGTCCAATAATCCGTCCCATGAATATGCCAACCACAATGGCAAAAACTGTGGCCAGGATACTTGCGAAAAATATAATACTTCTGAGGTTAACAAATACAGACTGATTCTGACTGTAGGCTTGTTCAGATAAGGTTTCTTTCATCTCAAGAAGCTCGTTCAGGTGCATGTTGGCCGCTCCATACCAGGCGCCGGCACGTCGGATGCCATTCATTGCTTCGGTGAAGTCCTGTTCTGCCAGAGAATCTCCCGTTTCATATAGATTTTCAGAGTAGTTGACCCACGTTCTGTTCAGTTCGTCGACAAGGACCGCTTCTTCGTCATAAAGCTGGCGATTACTATATTCAGCTAGCAGCTCTTCGATTCGATCGATATTCTCAAGCGCCGGTTCTCCTCTGGAAGGATCAGCGTTAATGACCCCTGTCAGCATATGCACCCGAGTATTTTCCATCAGCTGGGCAATTTCAGATAGAATGATCGTCGGCTGTACCCGTTCCGTGTAAAGCTCATTAGAATTATCGTTCATTCTTTGAAGTCCGAAAAGCGACAAACCTCCCAGTACCAGCACGATGACCGCTAGTATCAGATACGATCCAAGTAATTTCGTTGTAATTTTCAAATAATTTCCCCCAGTTCTTACCTATGTATGTTAGCCTACTCTCAACGGCTACCTATTTATAATCGGAATATCCTACAATTAATTAACTAAAATGAAAGTTTTCTTACCTAACAAACTTACAGGTATACGTTTTCACTATTTTCATTTAGAGAGCCCGTGCTCCGCAGTTAACTCAGCAAATAAGTAAATTAAAACTAGTCATTTATTTATTGAAGGAATTCAAGTCCAAATATCGAGTATATGATAAACTTACGTTATGATAGCGTATAATTAAAAACTGCTTCTTTATTCAGCTAATGAGCAGGAGAATACAACAGAAAAACTGGCGTTAGCATGCGTAAAAATAATAGAAATAAAAAATCAAATAAGAGGTGTTTTTAATGGAACTGACTCATACTCGATTACTAGTAGACAATTACAAAGAATGTTTCCTATTTTATAGTGATGTTATGGGCTTTGAGGTTTCTTGGGGAAATGAACATTCTAATTATGCTGATTTCAAATTTAATGGTGCTGCTTTAGGAATCTTTGAACGTAAACAGATGCTTGAAGCAATAGGACAAGATTATTCTACTGATGCTAGAAAAGATGATAGAACAGTTTTAATCTTCAAAGTAGACAGCGTTGAAGAAACTTATCAGAAATTAAAAAACAAAGTCTCCTTTATCAGTAAACCAACCGAACAGGAAGATTGGGGCATCAAAGTTGCTCATTTTAGGGACCCTTCTGGTTCACTAATAGAAATCTATGAGCCGTTCTAATCCGGCTTCATTCTTAAATAAAAAAATGAAAGCGCTCGTTGTAGAGGGTGAAATCCAGACGGAAACTTTATTCATATAATATTTTCCGTTTTTTTAAACCATTAACATAGAGCTTGAGCAGTTTTCATTAAAAAAGGCCCTTCCCGATGGCAGGAAGAGCCTGAATATCACTATTACATTACCAGACTTTTTCTGATGTTCCTCAGATACTTCGTACTCATGGCCCAGTGTAAATAATCGTTTACGTGGTCCGTGATCATGTTCTCTATATCCGGCTTGGTTTCCCATTCGACAAAGGTATATTTCGGCACAAAGATATCGGTCGCGGGCAAGGCCAGATCATATTTAAGAAGACAGATATTCAGCTGCTCCATTGTATGGCTCTTTTCTTCCTGCTCACCAAAACAGATCGTCATGACGGATTTATGCTGCAGTTCCCTATGAATATGGCTGAAGAACGACTGGTAACTCTCCGGTACCCCTTCTGAGAAGGTAGGCAGAACAAAAACGAAGCCATCTTTCTCATTGAACTTTTTCAGTCCTTTTTCAGTCAAATTCCATTCGCCGTCAAGAGACTGATTGTACTTTTCCAAATCGATCAATTCAAATGAGGTGCCATAAGCCCGCTTCCCGATTTTTTTCAGGTACGGAAGAACGGTCTTTGCTACTGTCCGGCATTCTTTCCATTTTTCTACACCTAATACTACGATACCAATTCTCAGCATGATACTGTCCCCTTTCACTCTAATGACGCTTACTGATCATTGACTATCTTAAGTATAAAGGTTACAGTAACTGTAGAGTCAAGGGGGAGGACTGATTATCTTATGAAGAAAAAGAACAGCCTCAGAATCGCCGAACTGGCTGAGCTAGTGGACATCAATAAACGGACGCTGCATTACTATGACGAAATAGGTCTCTTCTCACCTGAATTCAAAGGAGAGAACGACTACCGTTACTACACGTTGAAACAAGTATTTGACTTAAGTCTGATCCTTTCACTGAAGGAACTGAATATGCCTCTGGCTGAAATCAAAAAGGTCCTTTCAGGAGACTTATATGATTTCAAGCTGTCACTTCAGAACAGGCTCAATGATGTCGACCGCAAACTGGAGGAACTGGAACGCATCAGGCATACGATTGACAGAAAGCTTCACTACATCAGTATTGCTGAACGGCCGCATATGGAAGTGGAACTGATTTCTTGCACGGCAGACCATCTCCTGCTCAGTCATCCGATGGAAAACCGTTCTCCGACAGACTGGATTATGGATGCTATTGCCTTCGTTCATGACAAGGATCTGCACTTTCTTGCCAATAACGAATATGGCACCCTTATCGACGTGGATAAAAAGCTCGAGAATCCTTTTGCTGAACAGTACGATTACTTCTACATCAAAGCCGCTTCTTCTGAATCAGCTACTCATACCAAACCGGCTGGCAGTTACCTTCGCATCGTCTTTCAAGGTCCTGAAGAAGAGCTGCATCAGCCTTACCAAAAACTGATCGATTTCAGCAGACAGCATACTCTGCCACTCGATGGCTACTTCTATGAACGTGCCCTGCATGATACCGTCCATGACAACCAGACGAATCTGATCACTGAAATACAAGTTAGGGTGAAAAACGTTTAGATCGGAATCTGCTTTCTTTCTGCTGGTTAGTCAATAACCCTTTACTCATATCCCTATAGATAGTCAGCCCTCCGAGTACTTTCGAAAGCTGTCTGTCTTTTTTGCGTTCTGCTACAATACTTTACTTATATAATGCTACAATATAGACAACTCAATCCACACTGATTAACCTGCATTTTAAACTCGACTCACCCCTTTCGATTGACCTAATGAAAAGAGGCCTGTGATGAAATCATCTGTACTGAAGGTGTCGCACCTTGCCAAGAAAATTAAAAAGCTCCAGATTATTCACGACGTCAGTTTTGACATCAGAGAAGGCGAAATACTTGGTTTTCTTGGACCTAATGGGTCGGGAAAGACGACGACATTGCGGATGATCGTCGGATTGTCGAAACCTACTGGTGGAGACGTAACAATTTGCGGTCATTCTCTTAAAACCGACTATGTGAAAGCCATGTCCAACGTCGGCTGCATCATTGAAGGGCCGGATCTCTATGGCTACATGAGCGGCTACAAGAATCTCGAGCTGCTCGCCAATATGTCTGAGGGCGTGACTAAGCAGGACATTGATGACGCGGTCACTCTGGTTGGTATGGAGAAACGGATCCACGACAAAGTCGATGTTTATTCCATGGGCATGAAGCAGCGGGTCGGACTGGCACAGGCTCTCATTCATAAGCCGAGACTGCTGATTCTTGATGAACCAACAAATGGACTGGACCCTCAAGGCATCCATGAGTTCAGAGAAATCGTCAAGAAGCTGGCCAGAGAAACCGGGATATCCGTCCTCGTTTCCTCCCACCTGATCAGTGAAGTCCAGCTGATGTGCGACCGGGTGAGCATCATCAATAAAGGCCGGATCATAAAGAATGCGTCGGTCGAGGAGCTCGTGTCTACTGGCCAAGTCGTCTGGACCGTCGATCAGCCCTTAAAGGCTCAGACTTTTCTCAAGGAACGGTTCGCTCTTGATACAGTTCTTGAACACCAGACTCTGACTGCCCTGGTCGGTGTCGATCGGCTGCCGGGCATCAACCGCACCCTTGTAGAAGAGGGCTTTAAAATTACTTACGTTGACAATAAGAAACAGACACTCGAAAATCTTTTCTTATCCCTGACTGACAACAAATCGATCCAGTAGAGAGGTGAGGACATGACTGCTTTGACTAGAAACGAACTGCTTAAAATGCTTCTGAAGAAGAAAATGCTTCTGATCCTCTTTTTCCTGCTTATTTTTGTCAGCCTGTTTTCATACGGCCAGCAATATGCTTATGAAAGAAACCTGGAACAGTTTGAAGCTGAAACGGGAGAAGAGCTGCCAGACTGGAGAGATCTGGCGGACCGGAGACTTGATGATCTGGAATCACGGCGGGCCAATGAATCGATTCCGGAAAATGTCCGAACCTCATTTGACAGAGAAATCCAGCAGCTGACTTATTTCATCGAGAATGACATCAATCCGATCACACCGACGGCTTTTTCTTTCAATACTGAGTTTGCCGAGCAGGGCATCGTTTTGTTCATCCCTCTGCTGGTCATCATTCTGGCCGCCGATCTTGTATCAGGAGAGTTCTCGAATCGTACGGTGAAGATCCTTCTGACGCGCGCGGTTCCAAGGTGGAAAATCCTTCTGAGTAAATTTCTGGCCTTATTCATGATGACAACTATACTGGTCTTTCTCGTTGCCGTCTTATCCACTCTGGTCTCCTTCCTGTTTTTCGGTGAATGGGGAATCAACGAACCCGTTCTGACTGGCTTTACTTTATCAGAAGGCACGTTGATGTCGGACTCGACCATTCTCATTTCGCGCTGGCGCTACACGATTCTCATTTATTCTCTGGTCTGGTTCGTTTCGATCGTCATTGCATCCATTACTCTAATGGTCTCCGTGCTTGTAGACAGTAGTTCTTCAGCCATCGGCATCCTGATGGCTGCACTGATCGGTGGGCAGTTCCTGCAGTTCTTTCTCGCTGACTGGGAACTCGTCCAGTACTTCTTCGTAACGAATCTGGACCTGCCCCGTTACCTGACAGGGTCCTTTCAGCCTGTGGAAGGCATGACGCTCACCTTTTCGATTCTGACACTTGCGGTCTGGGCGGTCCTTTCTCTGATCATCGGATTCGTCCAGTTCAGCCGAAGAGATGTCCTTGTCTGATATCTTCAAAGGAGGATACCTATGTATAAAAAAATAATCTGGCCCGTAATCGTTCTGATCGCTTCGCTGTTAGCCCTGATCTTCCTCTCCGGTTTTGTCTATTCTGTCTTTATCACAACAGGCGATGACGAGCTTCCTGTCGACGAGCAGGCAGTACCGACAGATGACACAACTGAAGAACCGATAGCCGGCATGCCTGAAGAAGCTATCGGAGAACGATCGGTGATTGACCCAAACCCTGAAGAATGGGAAACCGTTCTGGTCATGGGCGATTCTTTAGGCTCAGGTGTCGGTGATGAAGACGGACTCGGCTTCGACCAGCGCTACCTAGAATTGCTCAGTCAGGATGACAGTCTGGAGCGTGAATTGACTAATATATCCGTCCCCGGTTTCGTGAGCAGTCAATTGGCGGATCAGCTCGACACTGGAGAATACGATTTAGATATTGAAACCGCTGATCTGATTCTGATTTCCATCGGCGGAAACGACTTGAACCGCCTGTACTTCCAGGATAATGAAACGATGATTGCAGAGTTCGATGAGACACTTTCGGCCTTTTTAAGTAATCTGGAATCTGTTCTGACAACTATTCGGTCACTTAATCCTGAAGCCCAGCTGGCACTGATTGGCTTGTATGATCCTTACAATTTAGAAGATCAGGAGATCAACCGCCTGCTTCTCGAATGGAATCATGCATCTCGTCTTGCTGCCAGTGCCGATGCTCGACTCGCCTATATCCCAACCTATGAAGCTTTTCAATACCATCTGGCTGATTACCTGTCAGATGATCTGTTTCACCCAAACGGAGCAGGCTACCAGACGATCGCCGAGTCACTTTATCAGGTACTGAACTGAGTTAGATAAATAACTATTACCGAACCAACCTGTTACTATTTTTTATGCAAGGAGAATTAACTATGAAAAAGAAAAAGCGGATCCTTCTGCTGTTAATTACAGTGGCTCTGCTAGCATCCATTACCTATATCGGTCTACCTATAATTGGAGATGAAGATGAAGGAGTACAGGAAGAGGATGAGTCTGAGCTAGTCGAAGAACCTGTTCCTCAAGAAGAAATCAACAATATCGTCATCCTCGGAGACTCTATAGGCTCCGGTGTTGGCGACCAAGAGAGCTCCGGCATCGGTGACCGGTACCTCGAGTTGATGGATCGGGACGGTGATGAGATTCTGACCAATCTGGCCATATCCGGGTACACCAGCAGCCAGCTTGTCGACTTGATTGAAACGGGAGAAAACAATGCGACTATTGCTGAAGCGGATCTGATCATCATCTCTATTGGTGGAAATGACTTGAACCGTCTGGCTTTTCAAAGAGATCTGGATCTGCCTGTTGCCTTCGAAGACACACTCAATGCCTATCTGGAAAATCTGGAAACCATTATTGGAGATATTCGTACACAAAACTCAGAAGCCGAAATAGCACTGATAGGTTTATATAACCCATACAGTCTGATCATTCCAGAACTGAGCGATTACCTTGTTGAATGGAACGACGATACCCGCTCGCTTGTAGAGTCACATCCTGGTTCCACTTATGTCCCGACCTTTGATCTGTTCCAGGATCAGATGGAAGACTTTCTCTATACGGATTACTTCCACCCAAATGAAGAAGGCTATCAGGCCATAGCTGAACAGCTTTATACTTTGATAAACTAGATGTTCAATTAATCGTTAGTAAAATTGATGTCCTGTGTAGCGAATAAAATGGAATAATCGAAAAGCTTAAAGGAAAGACCACCTTGTCCCCCCTTTGAGCTTTCTTTTTTTGAATAGGGGCTTAATAACGCATTAGATACTTCATGAGCTAATATCGTTCAAGCTCTTTCGTTTGGCATCTCCCCACTTCTTTTGCATAATAGGAATAAGGAGGAGAGTCAATTGACAAAACAAACCTTATACTACAACGGAAAGTGGCAGGATGCGCAGTCTGATGATTACGCGGACGTCATCAATCCGACAACTGAAGAAGTGATCGACAAAGTAGTCAACGCCAACGAAGAGGATGTAAACCGTGCAGTATCAGCGGCCAAAGCGGCCTTTGATGAGTGGAATACGACAGACCCTTCCAAGCGTGCGAAATATGTACAGAAAATTCTTGACGGCATCAAGGAACGTGAAGAGGAACTGATCGAAACGATGATCGAGGAACTCGGGACCTCACGCCAGTTTGCCAAGAATACGCAAGTCGGACTCGCCGAAAAAGAAATGGGCGCAACGCTCGAAGAAATAGATAGCTTCTCATTCGAAGAAGAAGTCGACAATGCGACGGTGATCAAAGAGGGATACGGTGTCGTAGCCTGCATCACACCTTGGAACTACCCGCTTAATCAGATTCAGAGAAAAATCACCCCTGCTCTTCTGGCAGGAAATACGGTTGTGGTTAAGCCACCTAACCTGACTCCCCTAACTGCTCTTCTTTTAGCAGATATCGTAGATAAAGCCGGTCTTCCCGATGGTGTCTTCAACCTGATTACAGGTGACGGCAGCTCTACGGGTGACTACCTGACCAGTCATGAAGATGTATCCGTAATTTCATTTACAGGATCTACTGAGGTCGGTAAGAGCCTGTATGAAAAAGCGAAGACGACAGTGAAACAGATCGTTCTGGAACTGGGCGGAAAATCACCTATGGTCTACCTTAAAGGCGGGGATCTGGAAATGGCTGTCAAAAACTCAGCCAATACCCTGCTTCATAACCAGGGGCAGACCTGTTCAGCACTCTCACGTCTCTTTGTACCGAAGGATGAACTGGAACGAACTAAGGAAGTCATCAAAGATTTTTATAAAGACATCAAAGTCGATGATCCAAGCGATGAAGACACCATGGTCGGACCCATCGTTTCTGAAGGTCAGATGGAAACCGTCCTGAATTATATCGAAAAAGGGAAAGAAGAAGGCGCAGAAGTCCTGCTCGGTGGAAACAAGCTGGACCGCAAAGGTTACTACGTGGAACCGACAGTCTTCGTCAACGTCACGAATGACATGACGATTGCTCAGGAAGAAATCTTCGGCCCAGTATTAGTCGTCATCACCTATGACTCCGTAGAAGAAGCGATTGAGCTGGCTAATGACTCCATTTACGGCCTGTCCGGCGGAGTAGTTGGACCAGAAGATGAAGCCATAAAAGTCGCACGTAAATTGAAAACAGGTAACATCACCATCAACGACGGTGCCCGCACACCAAAAGCCCCATTCGGCGGATACAAGCAGTCCGGACTCGGAAGAGAGAATGGATTGTACGGTGTCGAGGATTACCTTGAGTTGAAGGCTATATTTAAATAATTCAAGCTGTGCACCTCATATCCGCAGATATGAGGTGTTCCTTTTTATATTTATGAACTCGTGAATGTACCATATCTTCATGTTATGGTACATTCGACCTTCCAGATTACTGCTCAATAGACCATAACTTCAATATATGAACCATTCGTCATTCTATAATGCTTCCCAACAGCTCATAACCTCATTATATGGTCTATTCGAGTGTCGACAACTCAGACATTTACTCGAATCTACTACATCTGCGTATAAAAATGGACCGTTCTATCTCAAAACAGAACGGTCCACATCCATATTCCAAAATTTTATCCTTTCGAAGCCTGAATCAGTTCCCTGATCGTATCAGTTACTCCGTCGTGGAAGTCGGAGACGATTTTACTTCCGACGACGACTCCGTCACCGTACTGGCTCAGGTCACGGACATGGTCGGGAGTCGTCACACCGAATCCGGCAAGGACTGGTTTGGATGTGAAGGTCTTGAGCTTTTCAATATACGGCCCGACCTCTTCACCGAATGTGGCCTGCGCACCCGTCGTTCCTTTGACCGTTACGGCATACAGAAAGCCTTCCGTGCGGTCGCCGATCTGCTTCAACCGGTCGTCAGGGCTGGTCAGTGCGGCCAGTCGGATCAAGGCGATGCCTTTTTCTTTTACATGAGGGAAAATATGGTCCTCTTCTTCCATCGGCAAGTCAGGAATGATGAGGCCGTCAACACCTGATTCCTCACAGGCTTCCGCGAAGGCTTCAGTTCCGAAATTAATGATTGGATTGACGTAGGTCATAAGGATGATCGGGATCTCTCTCGTGTTTCGAGTCGTTTTCAGAAGGTCGAGCACATCCTTTAACGAAACCTTATGTTCCAAGGCTCTGAGTCCGGCAGCCTGGATGGTCGGCCCATCCGCTACAGGATCAGAAAAAGGAATACCCAGTTCGATCGCACTTGCTCCCGCTTCTTCCAGAAAGGCAATACGGTCAGTCAGGACATCCAGTCCTCCGTCTCCTGCCATGATGTAAGGCACAAAGAGCTTGTCTCCTTTATCAAGTGTGGCCTGAAGTGTCTGTTCCAGTTTCTCCTTACCCATGGCTGTCTCCTCCTAGTCGTTCTTTTACAGTCGTCACATCTTTATCTCCTCTTCCGGATAGGCAGATGACCAGTGTCTCGTCTTCAGTCATTCCTTCAGCTATTTCTCTTGCATAGGAAATGGCATGCGCCGTTTCCAGAGCAGGAACGATTCCTTCCTTGCGAGAAAGCAGTTTGAGCCCTTCGAGAGCCTCATCGTCCGTTATCCCTTTATAGGTTACGCGCTCTGAGTCCTTCAGGAAGCTGTGTTCCGGTCCGATCCCCGGATAGTCCAGTCCCGCGGAAATGGAATAGGGTTCAGTGATCTGTCCGGCTTCATCCTGCAGCAGATAGGACATCATGCCATGCAAAACACCAATCTTCCCGGCGCTCAATGTCGCGGCATGCTTGCCGGTTTCGATGCCTTTGCCTGCAGCTTCAGCGCCGAACAGTTTCACCTCTGAGTCGTTGACGAATGGGGCAAACATTCCCATTGCGTTGCTCCCCCCACCGACGCAGGCAACGACCGCATCAGGAAGTCGACCGGTGACTGCTTTGACCTGGTCTTTTGTTTCTTTTCCGATCACACTCTGGAAATCGCGGACCATCGCTGGAAATGGATGCGGGCCGACAACCGATCCAATGATGTAGTGAGTGTCGTCTACATGAGCTACCCAGTATCTCAGAGCCTCATTGACCGCATCTTTTAATGTACCTTCGCCTTGGTCGACACTGACTACTTCAGCACCGAGCAATTCCATTCTGAAGACGTTCAGCTCCTGACGACGGATATCTTCCTTGCCCATGAAGACGATGCAGTCCAGGCCTAAAAGTGCACAGACTGTAGCGGTCGCTACACCATGCTGACCGGCTCCGGTTTCTGCTACGACTTTCTTTTTACCCATGCGCTTAGTCAGAAGCGCCTGCCCCAAGGCGTTATTGATTTTGTGTGCCCCAGTATGATTCAAATCTTCTCTTTTCAGATAGATTTGCGGCCCACCAAGTTCTTTTGTCAGCTGAGCTGCATAGGTCAATGGCGTCTGCCTGCCTACATAGTTGGTCAGATAGTCTTCCATCTCGTCAATAAAGGCCTGATCGTTCTTAGCCTC
The DNA here is from genome assembly GCF_900109325.1 of Alkalibacterium pelagium. Lineage (GTDB taxonomy): Bacteria > Bacillota > Bacilli > Lactobacillales > Carnobacteriaceae_A > Alkalibacterium > Alkalibacterium pelagium. Next base: position 18,676 of record NZ_FNZU01000009.1, on the reverse strand, counting down.
TTCATAGACTTCTTCCAGTTCAAGGACAGCCGGCATCAATGATTCCGGGACGAACTGACCGCCGAATTGTCCGAAATGTCCTTTTTTATGGGCTGTGTCTTTGATAGTCTGTGCCATGGTCATCTCTCTTCCTCTCTATTACTGCTGCGTCTTGCTTCTCTGATAAATCGTCTTATTTTCTTAGTATCTTTTGTGCCGTCTGTTTCTACGCCGCTTGATACGTCCACCCCCTGGGGCGACACGGCTTCGATTGCGGGCCCGACATTTTCAGGCGTCAGTCCACCTGCCAGGATACACGGTAAACTTAAACTGGCGTCTTTGAGACGGTTCCAATCAAACGATTCTCCGCTCCCAGGTTCTTGGCTGTCGATCAACAGGAAGTCTGAACAGTCCTGATAGTCAGAGGCCGTGCCGAGTGAAGAAATGGACAGAGCTTTAATGACTTTGCCATCGATCTGTCTGCAGTAGGCTGGGCTTTCATCTCCGTGAAGCTGGGCATAGTCCAGACCGAGCGCCTGGCAGATCTGGTTGACCTCTTCGACAGACTGATTTCTGAATACCCCGGCAGTTTTACTCGATCTGCCTTCTAAAGCTTTCAGCACACGTGCTGCTTCTTCCAGTGTGACCTGCCGCCTGCTTTCTGCAAAGACCAGTCCGATCATATCAGCTCCCGATTCCACTGCAGCATGTGCCGCTTCTTCAGTCCGGATGCCACAAATTTTAACCAGCATCACTGTCACCTCTTTTAATGGAGAAGGATCTGATCGTGTCGGCTACATTATCAGACTTCATCAGCGTTTCCCCTACCAGTACCGCTCGCGCACCGGCTTTCTCCACTCGTCTGACATCTTCGCTGGTGAGCATACCGCTCTCGCTGACTAGAACTGTGCTTTCCGTATCAATTAATTGCGCCAGTCGCTCAGTTGCTTCAAGGTTCACTTCGAACGTCTTCAAGTTTCTGTTGTTAACGCCGATCAGTTTGGGACTCAGTGGACGTGCCCGTTTCAGCTCGTCTTCATTATGCACTTCAACCAGTACTTCCATACCTAAGCTTTCGGCATAATAATGCAGCTCTTTGAGCTTGTAATCTGTGAGTGCTGCAACGATCAGCAGGATGACATCAGCCCCGTAGGCATACGCCTGGTCGATCTGAATGGGGTCGATAATGAAATCCTTGTTTAGAACCGGCAGAGAAACTGTCTTGCTGACCTCCAGTAGATCCTGCATGCTTCCTTTGAAGAAAGTCTGGTCTGTCAGAACCGACAGCATTCCGGCTCTCGCATCACTGTAGGCGATCGCCTGAGTTCTGGGATCGAGCTGGTGATTGATTTCTCCTTTTGACGGGGAAGAGCGTTTGAACTCGGCAATAACTTGAACCTTTTCAGCCGTTCTGCAGGTCTTGTAAAATGAATGCAGCATCCGATTTCTTTCCGGAAAATGGGTTAAGTCCAGCTTTTTCAGCCGGCTGACTTCATTTTTCTTTTCTTCGAGTATCGTGTCCAGAATAGTCACTATCTGTCTCCTTTCCCGTAAGTGATCAGGTAGTCCAGAGCAGCCAAGGCACGTCCTGAATTGATGCTTTCTTCTGCCAGAATCAGTCCGTCCCGAGGGGTGGCTGCTTTTCCGCTGGCCATCAGCCCCAATGCGGCATTAAGAAGTACAACGTCTCTTCGAGGGCCTTTTTCACCTTCAAGAATGTTTCTCAAGATCCGGGCGTTTTCTTCAGCATCTCCGCCTCTCAGGTCTTCGTTTTGAGCACGCTTAAGGCCCAGCTCTTCCGGTGACAGGTCGAACGGTTCTAGTCCGGTTTCAGTCACAAGGATGCAGCTGTTCGGTCCGCTTAAAGAAGCTTCATCCATGCCTCCGTGGCCGTGGACGACGACGGCACGTTTTCTGCCGAGCTGCCTCAGGACCTGACCCACGTCATGAAGGGCATCCTTCCTGTAGACACCGATCAGTTGTGCAGATAAGTCTACCGGATTCGTCAAAGGACCGATCAGGTTGAAAATCGTCGGGACGCCTAGACGTCTTCGAGCAGGCATGACTGCTTTCATTGAGGGATGCATCTGTTGAGCAAATAGGAAGGCAATGCGGTTTTTCTCCAGCAGCTCCGTCATTTCTTCAGGAGAAGCGGATAAATGGACGCCCAGCGCTTCAAGCACGTCTGCGCTGCCCGTTCTGCTGGAAATACTGCGGTTACCGTGTTTGGCGACTGTCACACCAGCACCGGCCAGAACGAAGGCACTCGTAGTACTGATATTGAAACTCTGTGACCCGTCTCCTCCAGTTCCGCAGTTGTCCATGACATCCGGGAGCTGGCGCGGCAGCTGAACCGCTACTTTCTGCATGACTTTCGCAAGTCCTGTCAGTTCATCTACCGTCTCTCCTTTGGTCCTCAGTGCCATGAGAAAGCCCGCTTTCTGCAGTTCGTCTACATTCTCATCAAAGAGCTGCGCACTGGCGGCTTCCATTTCCTCCAGAGACAAGTCCGATTGACTCGCCACTTTTTCAATGTAAGTTTTCATGATGCACTCCCTACCTTTTCATCGACCAGATTCAGAAAGTTTCTGATCATCTGTCTCCCGTCAGCTGTTCCAATGGATTCCGGGTGAAACTGCACACCATAGATGGGATAGGTCTGGTGTCTGACCGCCATGATTTCTCCGTCTTCTATCGATTCAGCCGTTATATCCAGATTATCAGGTATGGTGTTTCTTAAAATGACCAGCGAGTGATACCGCATCACTTCGATTTCCTGATCCAATCCTTGAAACAGTTCTGTCTGATTGTGAGTAATGACTGCGGTCTTGCCGTGTTTGACCTCTTCTGCATGGCTGACGCTCCCGCCAAAGGCTTCACCGATAGCCTGATGTCCAAGACAGATGCCCAGAATCGGAATCTCAGCCTTGAATTCCCGGATAAGATCGATACAGATGCCCGCTTCTGCCGGCGTCCCCGGTCCGGGCGACAGCACGATGGCTTTCGGTTTAAGGTTGCGGATGTCTTCAAGGGTCACTGCGTCATTTCGGACGACCATCACGTCTTCAAGTTCGCCAATGTACTGATACACGTTATAGGTAAATGAATCATAGTTATCAATGAGTAAAATCATTTTTGTCCCACCTCCAGAAGTGATTTTGCTTTATTCAATGTTTCCTGATATTCACTTTCAGGATCGGAATCATAGACAATCCCGGCTCCTGCCTGCACATATGCCTTTTTATCCTTCACGACCATTGTCCGGATAGCCAGTGCCAGATCCAGATCCCCGTTCACGTTGATGTAGCCGACGGATCCCGAATACACACCGCGCTGATGATCTTCCAGCTCGTTGACGATCTGCATCGCCCGGATTTTCGGAGCTCCTGAAACAGTCCCTGCCGGCAATGTTGTAATCAACGCATCCAGACCGCTCAGGCCTTCAGCCAGTGTGCCGCTGACCTCTGAAACAATGTGCATCACGTGCTGGAACCGTTCGACCGTCATGAATGTATTTAGAGAGATCGATCCGATTTCTGACACTCGCCCCAGATCGTTCCGGCTCAGATCCACCAGCATCTTGTGTTCGGCCCGTTCTTTTTCATCAGACAGCAGATCAGCTGCGTACGCCTGATCTTCCTCTTCTGTTTTCCCTCTCGGCCGAGTCCCGGCGATCGGATTCGTCACGATCTGTCTGCCCGTCACTTTGATTAGACTTTCGGGTGAAGCACCTAGCACAGTGTACTGGTCGAAATCCACATAGAACATGTAAGGTGAGGGATTAGCCACTCTCAGTTTCCGGTAGAAGGTAAAGGCATCCACATCAAATTCAGCCTGCATACGCTGGGAAAGGACTACCTGGAAAATATCTCCATCTACGATATACTCCTTGGCTTTCATCACGCGTCTCACAAATTCGTCCTTATCGACCGAAGCAGTGAAGGTGAGAGATGACAGATCTTCCGTCTGTTCTTCTGATGGATTATGAATCATCTCTCTGATTGCTCTGATTCGTCTGTCCAGCTGTCTGTCTCCTTCAATGTCCAATGCGACGATCGTCACTTCCTGCCTGACATGATCGAACACAACCAGTTCCTGATAGAACATGAGATGAAGGTCCGGCATGGCTATCTCATCTTTCAGCCGACTCCCGATGTCTTCATATTCTCGAATGGCATCGTACCCGATGTAGCCGACTGCCCCGCCGTAAAATGGAAAAGGAAGGTCCAGGGTGATCTCTGGAATGTGAGCCTTGACGACATCCAGTGGCTTCTTCAATGACGTCTGTTCCCGTTTCCCTTCTTTGATCCTCACAGTCTTTCCGTTCCCGATGATTTCCTTGTACGGGTTCATCCCTATAAAGGAATACTGGCCTTTCTTTCCATGCCCATCTGAACTTTCCAGTATGAATTTCTTTTCTCCTTTGAGTCTCTGAAACACTGAAATAGGTGTCAGCATATCTCCGTTTATCTGCTCTGTTCTGTATTGACTGGTCATTTTCTTCTCTCCCTTTGTGTAATATCTCTTCCGATAATCCTCTTTACTTCTTTCTTCAATCCGTTAATTTTTCAATAAAAAAATGCCCCCCACTAGCCGTTAAGCTACTGAGGGACGATAAAATACCGCGGTACCACCACAATTCAGGAGACGAGTCTCCTGCACTTTCATTCGTTAACGTGAATGACTCGACTCACCTTACTTTCCTTCAGGCAAATTCCCATGAGCCCATTCCAGTCGACTCCTCTACCCACCTCTCAGCCCGGCAGGTTCTCTGTAAAAGGATGATCCACTGTACTCTTCTCATGTATGATCAACTAATATAAAATTAAAAAAGGCAGAACCCCATTTAAAATGAGTTTCTGCCTTTGCAGATGGACAGCTGGATCCAGAAAGGTATACGGATACACTGAACCTGATGTCAGTGCGGTCACCTTCTGAAAAACAGCTGCGGTATAACTGAAGAATCACTCATTACGATTCCCTCATTCAATTTTAGAGCAACGCCAATAACCAGCGCGTACGTCGACGCCCCAGCTTTGCCATGTATTCTGCTCTGTCAATTGGATGAATGAACCGTTAGTCATAATGAAGTGACCCTCCTTTCTTTTTGTTAGTCGTTTGATTAATTGTTTCTCATTATAGTGAGTGTTATTTTTAATGTCAAGGTTAACTGATTATTTTTTTATACTAACTTTTGGTCCTTCCTGTTTATTCATACCTGTTGCCTTTCATCACTGAACAGGTCCTGGACCACTTTTATCAGCTTATCATTGAATGCCTTCTGATCCGAAGTGACCTCTGACGAGGTGTTCACCAGCAGGCTGATATAAAATTTCGGTGCATGAGTCAGTTCCAGTTTGACCAGGTCAGCCCGGTCTCTGACAAGCAAGTCAATCATCAGTCCGGCACTCATTCCTGACGCAATCATTGAGTTGGCTGTCTGAATTTCATTCGTAAAATGAACTCTGGACTGGTCAAGCGCGTTGGCTTTCGCCCATTTGTCGAACATGCGCTGATGGGTATAACCCTTTGCCAGCGTCACAAAACTTGTTTCCTTGAGCATCCGTGCATTCAGCCGTTTATAATTAGCTAGAGGATGGTGCTGGGCGACCCAGACATTCATCTCCCTCACTGCGATGGGGATCTGCGTCAGCCATTTCTCCTTGAACTCAGGAACATCACTGCCTACGATCGCCGAAGAGATCTGATTGTTCTTCACCATGTCATACATCATATCTGAACTTTCCTCTTCAACTAATTTCAGTGACGGCAGATAATCGGACAGATGCGGCATAATCGATGGAAGAAAATGGCCACCGATCGTCGGCAGAAAACCCAGATGGACTTCTCTGGTCTCCATATCATGGAGAACTTTTTTTGTTTTGTCGATCAGATCGATGATTTCCTGTGAGCGTTTGTAAAGCAGTTCACCCGTTTCGGTCAGCTGCACACTTTTTGAGGAACGATCACGACTGATCAATCTCGTATTGAATTCATCTTCAAGTCGCTTCAAGGCGATCGATATGGAAGGCTGAGAAATGTAAAATGCTTCCGCAGTCTCCGTGAAGCTCCGCGTTTCTGCCAGCTGTCTGAAATAATACAGATCCTGTAATTTCATTTTGCCCATGCTCCTTCTCACAAAGTGACAATTATCACGATGTCTCATCTTATAAATAATATTTATAATACCATAAAAAGGCTATATTCCATAACATGTAAACGGTTGCTATAGTATGATGTGTAGACACCGCTTTCACAGTCAGCGCCGAATACGCCACTTTTTTTGCATCATCTTAAGCCCATCTGGCTCATTTTTATACATGACTGGTTAAAGCATCAAATCAATCAAGGAGGGAAAGGTATTGAAAATCATCAAACAGCTTTTCTGGCTCTTCCTGTTCTCCTTCTTAGGTGAACTGCTCTCTTACCTCAGCCCCATTGCGGTTCCGGGAAGCGTGCTGGGTATGGTCCTGCTCTTTACAGCTTTGCAGTTCAACTGGATCGGGATGGAACAGGTCGAGGATGTTGGCGAATGGCTGACAAATAACATGGCCATTCTATTTATCCCGGCCGGGGTAGGTCTGATGACAAATTTCGGCATTATCAGTTCAGTCTGGTGGCAGCTGCTTGTCGTCATCTTCATTTCAACTACTCTGATGATTGCTCTGGTCGGCGTCGTCGTTCAGCTGATCATCAGAAGATCCAGAGTACGATCCGGACAGCACGCAGCACGCGTCAGTCCATTATGGAAAGGAGAGAAAGTCAGTGATCCAGGAACTCGCAGCTAATCCATTTTTCGGTATCGTCCTGTCCGTTTCTTTGTACCTCATCGGACAGCAGCTTCATAAACGGTGGCCGATCCCGCTTTTTACCCCACTGGTCTTTGCCATAGTGATGACGATCGTCACTTTGCTTCTGATGGATATCTCATATGAGACCTACTTTAGCGGTGGACAGTATATCAACATGTGGGTCACTCCCGCAACGGTCGCCCTGGCTATCAAGCTGAAGAAGAACATCGCTCATCTGAGAGAAAATGTAGCCGCTATCTTATCAGGTATCGGAATCGGCGTCGTTTTTCACACAGTGATCATCGTCCTGCTCAGTCTGACATTCCAGTTCAACGAGGAATTGGCTGCCACACTGTTTCCAAAATCAGTGACGACTGCGATCGCCTTGGGTGTATCTGAATCCCTCGGAGGTATCGCTTCTCTGACAGTGGCTGTCGTCGTGTTCACAGGGGTACTGGGAGCGGTCGTCGGGCCGACTATTTTCAAATGGCTGAAAGTGACCGATCCCGTTGCACAAGGCGTGGCCATGGGTTCCGGCTCACATGCTATGGGAACGACTAAAGCAATCGAAATGGGAGACGTTCAAGGTGCCATGTCCGGCCTGTCTATCGTCCTGACCGGTATCGCCGTCGTCATTCTGGCACCTGTCGGCCTGCTGCTGATTCAGCTTCTATTCAGCTAATATATTTATCATCTAACACAAAGACTATATAAAATGGAGGAATTTACAATGGAACAGACAAAACAAGAATATCTTGCACCTAGTGAGGTAAAAGAATTGGATATCGTTAATACCTACGAACTGGAAATGCTTGCGGGAGAAGTCGTGCCTCAAGGCGGATATGACTACATTTCCGGCGGATCCGGTGATGAGTACACATTGAGACAGAACGTCGAATCATTCAACCACAAAGGCATCCTTCCACGTGTACTGGCAGATGTCGAGCATCCGGATACACAAACCAGTATCCTGGGTCATGACATTACGGCTCCATTCATTATGGCACCTATTGCTGCTCACGGACTGGCTCACCAGACAAAAGAGGCCGGGACAGCTAAAGGCGTGTCTGAATTCGGAACGATCATGTCCATCAGTGCCTATTCAGGCGCTAAATTCGAAGAAATCGAAGAAGGACTGAACGGTTCACCCCGCTGGTTCCAGATTTACATGAGTAAAGACGATGAACTGAACAAAGCTATTGTGGATGAAGCGAAAGCCGACGGAGCGACTGCAATCATCCTGACCGCAGACTCTACTCTGTCAGGGAACCGCGAAAAAGATATGCGTAATAAGTTCGTCTACCCATTCGGTATGCCGATCGTCTCACGTTATCTGACTGGTTCAGGTGAAAAAATGTCACTCAATAATATCTATGCGCAGTCCAAGCAGAAAATCAGCCCGAAAGACGTGGAGTTCCTGACAGACTACTCCGGCCTTCCTGTCTTTGTCAAAGGCATTCAGTCTCCTGAGGATGCACTTCTAGCCATCGGGGCCGGGGCTGCTGGGATCTGGGTTTCAAATCACGGAGGCCGTCAGCTGGATGGTGCGCCAGGATCATTCGATACACTTGAACGCATTTCTGAAGCTGTTCAGGGCCGTGTCCCTATCGTCTTCGATTCAGGCATCCGTCGCGGAGAGCATATCTTCAAAGCACTCGCAAGCGGAGCAGATGTCGTAGCTATCGGACGGCCTGCACTATACGGTCTGGCACTAGGCGGATGGAAAGGCGTCAAGAGCGTATTCGACTACTTCCATACCGATCTGAAACGTGTCATGCAGCTCGCAGGGACACAGACTGTCGAAGACATCAAGCACACCAAACTGTTCGACCAGAAGTAACCAATAGAAAACCTCTCAGGACGCTGATATTCAGGTCCTGAGAGGTTTTCTGATTTCTCCTTTTATTCGGAAACATATTCTTATACTTTATTCAATTACGTGAAAGCTAGATTACTCTAAACCGTCACCCAAATCGATTCTTTCAAAATTATGGAAGCTTTCCAGACCAGTATTATAGAATATGGCCTCCTCGGTCGTAATCAACCTGTCCGTGAGCTGACCGAGTGCTACTTGCTGAATGTCTGATCCGTCCAACTCACTCATATACATGCCATTATCTTGATTCTGTCCTGAATCAAATTCAGCTGCAAAGTAAATGCCCTGATTCGTCAATGTATACAGACTGACTGGGTAATCAATGACTAATTCCGGTTCAGTCGTACCTGACTGGTCCATTCTATAGAGTCTGCTCTCCTGACCAATATAGTAATAATAGTCTTCCCAGATCATGATAGAAGAAGCTTCTCCAATCAATAGCGTCTCTCTCCCCGACCCGTCCGGCTGCATCCGCTCCATCCTGCCTTCCCGACCCGACTCATGACTGAACAGTATCTGGTCCTCATAGACGGTCATGCTGGTGAGGCTCACATCAATAATCCGTTCCACATTACCTCCATCAAGGGTCATCCGGTAGGGATTGTTATCATCCTGATCATTGATAAAGTAAATGGTCTCGTCGACGATCTGTACGGCACTCATCTGACCCAGATCATACAAGGTCTCTTGATTGTTCCCATCTGTTCTGACTCGATGAAGGGAATTATTATCTGAGTAATACAACCAGTCCCCTATAAGATTCAGATTGCCTAACCAGGGCTCGGCACTTGCTCTATCAATGATAACTGTTTCTTCTTCAGTATTCAGATCGATTTCAAGGATTCTCTGCCACTCAATCAAGTACAGACTGGCATCATCCACGACCCCATATCCGCCATTCAGTGTGTTTGCGACAGAGCTGCCTCTCTGACCAGGTTCAGTCAGATTGTTACCACTACTGGATGAAGCTTGGATATTATGAGCGAATACCTGAAGTTCCCAGAGGAGTCTGCTTTGAGAGAGCAAAGGAATGAGCGATACGCCAGCAATGACCAATACAGTGAGAACAGTTCTAATTTTTTGTCCCTGTTTTCCACTTATTCCCCTGATGTCATTGGACAATCTTCTCAAATAGTATGCTGGACCCTCAATCCTGACTTTATCTTCACTATAATAAATGACGATCTGATCATCTATGGATAGACTGAATAGCCGATCGAATTCAGGTTTCAAACGGATCAGATCAGCTTCCCTTTCTGTAATTTTCCATCTATCTGCGTCCAGACGGCTTTCAACTTTATCTAATCCTGATACATCTTCGTGCTGCATCTTGCGGGAATAACGTGCGTTCATCCAGACAGCAAACAGTATCCAGTAGAATGCTATCAGGCCCCATCCGACACCCATTGAAGCGCCGAAGATCAGGCGATGCAGAAGAAGGATCAGGACGACTACAGGCAAGTAAATAAATAGCGTTGTTCTAAACAATAATTCTTCCGTATTCTCTTTCAGTTTTATTTTGATCAGTCCTTTTGTTGGATTTGTCCCTAACCGCCTGCTTCTTCAGCTTCTTCCTGCCATTCGCTGATCAGCTCTGAAGGGACATAATGACTCGGGATCAGCAGCTCCCCGTCTTCACTCCTAAGGCGACTGTCTGACTCCGTGAACATTTCAAAATAGAATGTCTCTCCCTCTGTCTCGACGATATATGTGTCCTCCTCTACCCGAATGTCTTGTATGTCGTGCGTGTAAAACTGATGATTCGGACCACTTTCCAGATCTTCACTTACCTCAACGATATGTACAGTCAACTGGCGCTGTCCGTCATCTTCGTTGAACTGATAGGAAAGTGGGACACCGACACTTATTCCAGGACTGTTGGTAGCTGGCTCTAGAATAATACCCATCAGGTCATCGGGCTCTCCTGTAAAGCTTATCTCCTCTAATTCTGCAGTATACGCTTCACGCTGCTCCTGTACATACTGTTCTACACTGGCTGACTGAGTAGGATCTCCGGTAGTCTCCTCATCCTGATCCTGATGATCATCAGGTTCAGTTTCATCATTTTGTTCCGGCTGTTCGATTTCCTGGACCGTTTCTTCCGGCTGTTCTTCTGCATCATCACCTGCACATGCCGTCAGCATCAGCGCTGCAAGGGGGATCATCATTCTCTTTTTCATCATATTATTCACTCCTAGTTCATATGTAGACCACTTATCATCAGCTAGTCTGGCAAGATAAAAGTGACAGTGTGTGTTGTATCATTTTAATTAATATATATAATAATAACAAAAAAGGCAGACTAATTGACAGGTATAACTGACAAAAACAATTATTTTATGACCCGTTGTACCTTTATTGTTCTTTTTATACCAACGTTAAAAATAACAGAGCGCCAAGCTGTCTTTCATGATAAAATGATGGAAAATTAATTCTTAAAATATTTTACAATGGAAAGCAGGTTAGTTATGCCTATACATAAATCGAGAAAGAGAAGAAAAAAGAATCCTTCGAGGAGAAAAGTGATCTTTGGGCTGATTGCCTTATTCCTGTTCATCATCCCTCTTGTATTTTCAGTATTTCATTACTTCAAGCCGGTACCAGAAGGACTATCTGCAAAAGGGCGCGTACATGAAACGGGGGAAGTCCGTTTTTTATATGACCTGACCTTTGAGAATACAGATGGGGAGGTTGAACATGATCAGGAGATATTTGACTATGTCTATCAGATGATCGACGAGGCAGAGGATTTTATCGTAATGGACCTCTTTCTTTTTAATGATGATTATGACCATACTGATCCTGACTTATACTTTCCCACTCTATCTTCTGACTTGGCTGAAGCCCTGATCCAGAAGAAACAGGCTGATCCGGCTGTTGATATCGTGTTTATAACTGATCCAATCAATACTTTTTATGGTTCATATATGCCTGATCATATGGAGGAGATGTCAGATGCCGGTATTGAGGTGGTTCTGACTAACCTGGACTCGCTGAGAGATTCCAACCCAGTTTATTCGGGCTTTTCCCGTGCCTATTTGAGCTGGTTCGGCACGTCCGATTCTGAATATCTGCCCAATGTATTCCGCAAGACTGGTCCTGAAGTCAGTGCACAATCTTATATCAATATGCTTCACTTTAAGGCCAATCACCGGAAAGTCGTGATGAACGAACAGGAAGCTCTGATCACTTCAGCCAATCCACACGATGCCAGTGTCTATCATTCTAATATTGCCTTTGTTTTGAAAGGAGACTTCCTAGATGACTTGCTGGCATCGGAACGTGCTGTGGTGGAAATGTCAGGTCATGACACCCAGCTGTTCGATACCTTTGAGATTGTCTCCTCAGCCGACGAAACAAAAGATACCTATTCGGTTCAACTGCTGACGGAGAACAAAATAAAAGAAGCCATCGTCGAACAGATCGATGCCTCTCAACCAAGTGATGCCATTAAAATTGGCATGTTCTACTTATCTGACCGCGACATCATAACGGCTCTCCTTGAAGCCGAAGAACGTGGCGTCACAGTTCAGATGATTCTGGACATCAACCAGGACGCATTTGGAAATGAGAAAATCGGCATCCCTAATCGGCCGGTCGCAGATGAACTGACTCAAAATGACAGCTCGATCGCTGTCAGATGGTACCAGTCTCACGGCGAACAGTACCATGCCAAGTTCTTCCTGCACGAAACACCTGAAGAGGTTACAATGATCGGCGGATCCACCAATTTTACACGCCGAAACATGGATGACTTTAACCTTGAGACGAATGTAAAAATCTCGGGACAGAAAGATCAGGCTGAAGCTCAGGTCATGCTTGAGTACTTTGACAAAATATGGGAAAACGAAGACGGGATCTACACAGCCGACTACCCCGATTACGCTGAATCATCAGTGTGGAAGAACTGGCTCTACCGTTTTCAGGAATGGAGCGGCATGTCTACGTTCTAATCGAGTAGGAGATAAATGATTAATTCATTTATCGTCCTCTCACACCACCGTACGTACGGTTCCGTATACGGCGGTTCAATATCTTAAGTAAGCAGACTCTGCCAGGTCTCGTAGTGAAACTACGTTCCACCGGTAGAGTCTTTTCGTTGTAAGCACCCAATGAACTTCAGGTGTTTTTGACAGTCTCCAGTATTTCTTTCTGGAGTAACCAATGCGTTTAGCACTGTCCATATCTAGACCTAAACGCATTAATCTGCTAATCTTAGTACGTGGATTTTTCCATCTTTTTAAAATGAGTTGCCTGATACGGTGATGGAGCCATTGCTCCACTTTCGTTACGAAGGTTTTGATGAAACCTGTGCCGAAATAATTAATCCAGCCCCTTGTTCGGCTGTTTATTTCTTTGACAATGTCATCAAACTTCCCTGCTCGTTTACGTTTAGTCAAGCGTTTCAAGGTACGCATGAATTTCGCTTTGGCTTCTTTCGAAGGTCTGTAACGACAGACCCCATTCACTGTGGTTATCAGACAACCCAAGAACTTTAAACGTGTTGGGGAACCCACTTTACTTTTCTCTTGGTTGACAGTTAATTTCAGGTCTTTTTCAATGAAGCGAGTGATACTTTGGAGCACACGTTCACCGGCTCGTTTTGACTTCACAAAGATGACGAAGTCATCAGCGAACCGGACGAAAAGGTGCCCTCTCTGCTTCATTTCTTTATCCAGTTCATGTAAGTATACGTTACTGAGTAGGGGCGAAATCACGCCACCTTGTGGTGCGCCTGTGTTACTTTCTACGAATTCGCCAGACAGATCTATGACACCGCTCTGTAAGAACTTACGGATAATTTTCAGAATCATCTTATCCTGTATATACTGTTCGAGATAGTACATCAGCTTATCATGATTGAGTGTATCAAAGCACTGTTTCAAGTCACAATCGACAGCTACTTTATAGCCTTGCTGATAATAGTCGACACACTCTTTCAAAGCTGTATGATTGCTTTTCCCTTTACGGAACCCATGACTGTGTGGGAGAAAATGTTTATCAATGATAGGCTCTATCACTTGTCTGATAGCTTGCTGGACCACTCGGTCCCGCACGACAGGAATACCTAATTTGCGTATTCCACCGTTAACTTTTGGAATTTCTACCCGTCTTACAGGTTGAGGTTTATACGAACCGTCTAGAAGTTTCTTCCTCAGATAAGGATAAACTTCTAATATATGACTTTCCACCTCACTAACTGTCATTCCGTCTACTCCAGCAGCTCCTTTATTTCGTCTGACGACTTTAGCTGCTGTGAATAGATTCTTCTTACTTACAACGAGACTCATAAGAGACTCACCATACTTGTCTTTATGTTCACCTAGGCAATTACTCCGCACATCTACATACTCTTTCGCTTCCAGCTTATCCCTTTGTAGCTTGCCAACCTGTCGGTTGTTTTCTGCGTTTGTCATAATGCCTAACCTCCAATCTTCAAAGTATTGATATTGTTCGGTCCTTCGGTACATTTTCCCTACTATGACCTCGGCTGACTTCTCGCCATTCGTTGTTACTACTAAGCGCTGACGAGACCTCCCCGGGTAAGAACGACAACCTTCTGCTCATGTCACTGCTTCATTTACTCAATAGAATTCGGGCAGTATCGGACTTCACTTTGTCATGCAAGCTCATCCGTTCTATTAAGCCTTGGTATGAAGTTTCTGTTCGTCAGTGCAAGCATTTGCGTCCGACTTCCTTCAGATTCCGCCTCACGGCGGACACCCTTGTCTTTCGCTAACAGTTCCTACTGCCAAGTCTGTAGTGGACTTTCACCACCAAGTTGTCGCGCATGCCGGGCGCACATAAAAAAAGCAGCACCCTTTGTGGACGCTGCTTTTTTTGTTGATTTTATTAATCCAGCCGAATCATGCCATACTGTCTTCGGCTTTCAAATATCAGATGAATGAAGCTTTCAAAATAAGGTACGAATTTTTCTTTATGAACCAGATCCAGTATCTCTTCCAGTGAAGCCCATCTTGCATCCTGCACTTCCTCTTCCTGAAAGACCAGATCATTCAAGTCGACATCTTTTTCGACCAGATAGACATCATCAAAGCCATTTCCGAAGTTAATCGTCAAGTGCGGTCGCACATGCTCCAGATTTATCGAAATCCCAAGTTCTTCGAACAGTTCACGTTCAGCAGCTTCCTGACTTGAATCGCCAGTTGTTGCACTTCCACCGGCAGTCAGATCCCATAGATCCGGCCACCCCGATTTGGTAGACTGCCTATGCTGAATCAGTATCTGTCCTTCTTTATTGAAAAGACAGACGTGAACGCTCATATGATATTCTCCATGAGGGAAAGAATCTCCTCTCACCATTGTATTGCCAGTCTTGATCCGTTCCTTGTCATACGTATCCCAAAGTTCCATACTATCTCCTTTCGAAATAATTTATTTCTTCATTTTTGAAAACCTATTTTCTTAACTACCTTCGACCCGGCAATTAGATCTGCCAGATGCCTGCCATCTTTTCTTGTGAAAGCTATGACGATATACGTTCCGGCCAGGCCAATGGACAGCACCAAACAAATGACTGGAATCAGAGAATCAAACCCGTAATAAATGCCGTAAATCGTACTCATATGTCCGAACTGCCAGGGAAGAAACTTAAGTGTATTTCTTATGATACTCCTTTTCAATGGAGAAGACGAGTAGCTCACCGCAAGACCCGTTCGTCTCTTTCCCCACGACGCATACGGGACTGACCCTTCCCTGATCGAGAAAATAATACTGATTGGAAGGACAGTGGTAAACAATGAGACGAGCTGCGACTCTATCTGTGTAAATTTGGGAATGCCCCCAAGTAATACAAAATATAAGATCATAAAAATGATAAACAATACCATTAAATAGACACAGATAAACAACCAGTCTAAAATCAGTTCATTTATCCTCTGAAGAGGGTCAGGTACTTCATGTTTATTTTTAGAAGGCCCTTTACTCATTTCGTTCTCTCCCATACAAACTGCTGATAAAAGTAATATCAGGCTAGCAACATCCCTATTGTAGTAGTATTTTATTACAGTCGCAACGCTTTGCTTTAAGTAAAAACTGTTCATTCTGATTATATTGTAACTCTCTCAAAAAATCCTACAATATGTATATGAATGACTTTACAACAAAAAACTCCTGACAGAGGATGAAGACTTGATTCAGTCAGCATTCCTCTATCAGGAGTTTTCATTAGTCATATTGAGTTGCCTTATCCTTCGTTATAAGCAAAGGATTCTTTTTTAGATTTTACTTCACGAACTGGTTTCAGCTGTCCTACTTCTCCAATTGGAAGAACAGTTTTACCATAGACTTCATTCAGTACTTGAGCCATAGCTGCATAGATGGCAGACAATCCGCAGAAAATACCTTCGTATCCAGCGATTGTCAGGATCAGAGCAGATCCAGTGAAGTTACCAACTGCCAGCAGGAAGAACAGGATAGTCAGCGAACCGAATACGACCTGCAGTGCTCTGTTGATACGTAATGTTCCGACGAACATGAATAATGTGAACAGTCCCCACATGAACAGGAAGGCTGCCATTGATAATGAATCTGGAGCGTCTCCAAGTCCAAGCATCGGAAGGATATTTAAACCGACCAGTGCCATCCAGAAGAAGCCGTATGATGTAAATGCCGTTGTTCCAAACGTATTGTTCTTCTTGAATTCCATGATGCCGGCAATGACTTGAGCCATTCCACCAAAGAAAATCCCCATTGCCAGGATCATTGCATCAAGTCCGAAAAATCCTGCATTATGAATATTAAGTAAGACGGTTGTCATTCCGAACCCCATAAGTCCCAGTGGAGCTGGATTTGCTGTTATCTCTTTAAAGGTTACTACTTTTTCGTTTTCCACGTTTAACACTCCTCGTTTATCTATGCACACAAGTGACTAGTATACAGATGCATTGTGAAGTCTGTCAACCGTATATTAGTATTATCTTAGTAACAGCGCTTACTCTTCTCATTAACCATTTTACAAGTGGTAAGTTTAAGTCGTGAAAACCTTTCCCTTTATTAGAGGTGGGAGATAGTTACTATTAAAAAAGAGGAAGCACTTGCTTACGTATGCCTAAGCCTTCCAAAGAATTAACGCATAAAAAGAGAGACTGGCTTTGTCTTAAGCAACAAATCAGTCCCTCTTTTTATTCACTTGCTAAGAGTTAATTCCCAATCAACTATTTTTCCGTTCACTATCATAAATTCCGTCTTTTCCAAAGAAAGCACTGGTCTGACGGACAATGACTGGGCTCAATATCAGCAGCCCGATCAAGTTAGGCAGAGCCATCAGGCCGTTCAGTGTATCTGCCAGAGCCCAGACTGCTCGCAGGCCACCAATGGCTCCCACGACGATCAGCGGAATGAACAGCATGCGGTAAAAGACGATCGATTTAGGTCCGAACAGGAATTCCATACACCGCTCGCCGTAGTATGACCAGCCTAACAACGTAGAAAAGGCGAAAAATATCAACCCGAAGGTTACAATATAGCCTCCGAATGCAATCCCTTCATTGAATGCTGATGTAGTTAGTGCGGCTCCGTCAAGCCCGGTATCAACTGCTCCTGTCATAACGATAACCAGCGCAGTGATGGTACATAAAACGATGGTGTCGGCAAAGACTTCAAAAATCCCCCACAGGCCTTGTCTGACGGGGTGATCCGTTGTTGCTGCAGCATGAGCGATCGGTGCGCTTCCTAGACCCGCTTCATTAGTGAACACTCCGCGTGCCACACCGTAACGGATGGACAGAGTCAAAGTCGACCCGACAAAGCCACCGGCTGCAGCTGATCCTGTAAAGGCATCACGGAAGATCACTCCGAAAGCCTGAGGAACGAGCTGGATGTTGGCAATAATTATAATCAGTCCACCAAGAATGTAAATAGCAGCCATAAACGGCACAACGATTTCAGTCACTTTTCCTATTTTCTTAATGCCTCCGACAATGACCAGGGCAACCAATACGGCAAGAACGATACCTGTGATCCATGGCTGGATTCCAAAGGTCGCATTCAGAGAATCAGCCACTGAATTCGACTGCACCATGTTTCCAATTCCGAATGTTGCTGCTGCTCCAAAAATCGCGAACAGAACAGCCAGCCATCTCATGTTGGCCCCTTTTTCAAGATAGTACATTGGACCACCGACGAATCGGCCGTCTTCTGTTTTCTCTCTATATTGAATAGCTAGTACGACTTCTCCATATTTTGTTGCCATTCCAAACAGTGCGGCAATCCACATCCAGAAAACAGCTCCGGGTCCACCGATCGCTATGGCTGTTCCGACTCCGGCTATGTTACCTGTTCCCACCGTAGCCGCCAGAGCGGTTGACACGGCCTGAAACGCGGTCACTTCCCCTTCACCTACTTGAGACTTTGAAAATATCTTTAAAAATGTTTGTTTTAACATGTATCCGAACTTTGTAAACGAGATAAAGCGTGTTCTGACTGTCAGCAATACCCCAGTCCCGACAATCAAAATCAGAAACGGCCAGCCCCAGACTAAATCATTGACGACGCCGTTGACCTCCAGTATCCATTCCATAAATCTCTCCATTTCTCTCTCCCCTAACTCTTTTTCTTAATATCTAAATATACACAATCACTCGAGATTTGTATATGTTTTTTTGAGGTAACTGAAGAATGAGTAAGCATTGCTTCAATTGATTTTTATACGCACTATTTCAGTAAAAAAAGAGGGGCTGGGAAAAAACCAGTTCTTAACAAAAAAAGAACAATGAAAACCGTCGGTTTTAGATGGCCTTCATTGTTCTTTTTTCCTTTTTCTGAAGATGTAGAAGGATGTCCGCCTTTTCTTCGGAGTTCGAGGATCAGTTTCGTTAAATTCATGCTCATAAGCATCAAGCCGATGTCATTATGAACGGCTTGATTCCCTCTGACATGAACCCGTCGCATGCCAAAGACACCTTTCATCCGACCGAAAACAGTTTCTACGTCAATTTTTCGCTGTGCATAGATCCGTTTTCCATAATCGCTTTCCAGGTGTGCTTTGGCTTGATGTTTAAAGTATTCC
>NZ_FNZU01000019.1 GCF_900109325.1 Alkalibacterium pelagium | reverse complement strand
CGTAATTGCGATAAGTTAATCTTTTAGGAATACCGTAGGTTTCCCTTAACTCTCTGACATAAGAACGAATAGTACTGGGTGCTGCTTCTCTGTAATTAAACTGTTCCTCTAGCCAGTCTTCAATTTGAGCTGCGGACAGTTCTGGCTCATCACTCAGCCAGCTTAAAATAGTTTCTTTATATGGATCTAATTTTCTTTTCCGATTCGCTAAGGATTCTACCCACACAACTGCTTCGTTTGGTTCTTTCTTCAAATCACTAATTACTGTGTTACGGTGAATGCCAAGCATTCGACTAATTTTCGCATTTGAAAATCCTTTCTTTTTGTAATGATGCACTTTCGCAATTCTGTTCACTTTTTCAAAATCCACCTTCTTTTTCTCCTTCCAGTCAATAAACTAACGTTTCTAGTTTATCAAATGGAACGAAGTAATAGGGTAAAAGTGCACATTCTTATTTAGCAATAACTGCACAATACAGTCTAGCAGTTACATCGAGTTGTTTTTCAAGCACATCAAACAGCATCTGACCATTAAAACGTACTATTCACAGTCTGAACAAGGTGTAGAGAATCAAGTGATTCTTGCGATGATTGTCTACTTATTGACGTTACTGATGAAACTTAAATTAAGGTTGAAATCAACCCTCTTCACTATTTTGAGACAAATCAGAGCGTTACAGTTACAACCGTTTGAGTGTTTCAAAGAATCGTTCGCCCCTGGTTAAGTGAAAGAGAGTGCAAATAGACTAATCGACAGCTAAATAATCCCTAAAAATTTCTGGAAAAAGTCATCCCTTGCACCAGCAATTGACTTTTTTGGAAATTTTAACAAAAACTACTTGTGATAAAAGTAACAATGTATAAAAATCAATTATTCTAAGTTTTATGCCACACTAGTGATGTACAATATAATGATTTTTTTGATTGTATGTTCGATAATATATAAGAGTTATTCAGTTATTCAGTAAAACAGTTGGATTTGTTTTGCTGTTCTTTTATAATTTTTCACTTTTACAATAGAACTTGATCCTAATCAATTTTTATTTCATTGAAACATCCTATACTTGAGTCATCAACAAGGAATACAAATGAAAATGAAATTGGAGGGAATCAACATGCAAAGATATATATTAAGTAAAAAGAATTCCATTACACTGATCGGTGCAATTTTGATTGCACTTGCATTCTTCGGACGATTTTCCTTAGACAACATGGCCATTTTCAATTGGTCGCTCATCATTGCATCTATTCTTGGTGTAGCACCAATTGCGATTCAAGCCTTTCAGGCATTAAAAGTAAAAGTTGTCAGTATTGATGTTTTAGTTACCATTGCAGTAATTGGGGCAGTATTGATTCAAAATTATGAGGAATCAGCCATCGTTACTTTCTTATTCTTATTTGGTTCTTACTTGGAGCAACGTACCTTGAACAAAACACGTTCTGCCATTAAAGAATTAACAGAGCTGGCACCAGAAAGTGCTTTAAAGCAAATGGAAAATGGAGAATTTGAAGAAGTTGATGTCGATGATGTAGATGAAGGTGACATTTTATTAGTCAAAACGGGTGCAAAAGTCCCCGTAGATGGAACCGTGTTAACAGGTGAAGGTCACATTAATGAAGCAAGTATTACTGGAGAATCTCTACCTGTAAGTAAAAAGGTTGATTCTGAAGTATTTGCAGGATCTATCTTAGAAAATGGAACGATCCAAATTCGAGCTGATCGTGTAGGGGAAGATACAACATTTGGTAGAATTATCGAATTAGTGGAAGAGGCACAGGATTCCAAATCAGAAGCAGAACGTTTCATTGACCGATTCTCAAAATACTATACACCAGCTGTGTTAGTCCTTGGTTTTATTGTTTGGCTATTCTCAAAAGATATTGAACTAGCTATCACGATTCTTGTTTTAGGATGTCCAGGTGCATTAGTTATCGGGGTTCCTGTATCCAACGTTGCCGGTATCGGAAACGGTGCACGTAATGGTGTCCTCCTAAAAGGTAGTGAAGTTATCAATGACTTTAGCAGAGTAGATACTATCGTTTTTGATAAAACGGGAACATTGACAGTAGGAAACCCTGAAGTTGCCGAAAAAGAATTTTACGGCAACAACACTGAAGAAATTCTAGGATACTTAGCAAGTGTGGAGCGCGAATCGGACCACCCACTAGCAAAAGCTGTCTTACAGGATATTGGTGAGACAACTTTCTATACTGTTGAAGAAACAGAAGTCGTTAAAGGTGGCGGAATTGTAGCAAAAATAGGTGTTCATCGTATAGCCGTTGGTAACGTAGCGTTAATGGAAAAAGAAAATGTGAAATTAAGCGAAAAAGCTAAAAAAGACGTCGAACGCTTTGAGAAAAATGGGAATTCTCTTGTGTTAACTGCGGTTGACGGAGAATTAAACGTTCTGATGGGTATTCGGGATCAAATCCGTCCAGGTGTTAAAAAAGATCTTCAAAACCTAAAAAAACTTGGAGTCAAAAACCTAGTCGTTCTTTCAGGGGACAACCAAGGAACCGTAGATTTAGTTGCTCGAGAACTTGGGTTAACAGAAGCACACGGTCATATGCTACCGGAAGGAAAATCTGCTTATATCGAAAAAATGCAAGCAGAAGGCGGGATCATTGCCTTTGTCGGTGACGGAGTGAATGATAGTCCTTCACTAGCCTTAGCAGATATCGGAATCGCAATGGGAAGTGGAACAGATGTTGCAATTGAAACATCGGATGTTGTTTTAATGAATTCTGACTTTAGTCGTTTACCACACGCATTAGGCTTAACAAAATCAACTTCAAGAAACATGAAACAGAACATCACCATAGCAGTTGGTGTGGTATTAGTCTTACTTGCTAGCCTACTATTTAGTGAATGGATGAATATGTCAATCGGGATGTTGGTTCACGAAGCAAGTATCTTAGTAGTCATCTTGAATGGTATGAGATTGCTTCGATACCGTTTGAGAGGATAAATTTAATAGAAAGCTGTCTTGACGAATGATAAAGGGGAAGTATTCAGGTAGGAAGAACAAAATACTCCCTACTTTTTTCTTAAAACTTGATTTGCGTCAATTTTATTTCGTTGAACCTCAGCTATACTTAAATTGTAAAGAAGAAGAGGGAAAACAAAAAAAATAAAGATAAGATGAAAGGAGAAATAATTCATGCAAAAAGCAGTTATTCAATTAGAAACATTATCTTGTCCATCTTGTATGCAAAAGATTGAAAATGCGGTGAAAGGATTAAATGGGGTTAATCAAGATAGCTTAAAAGTATTATTCAATGCCAGTAAAGTAAAAGTAGATTTTGATTCAGAAACGATCACCATTAACGATATCGAAAAAGCCATTGAAGACTTAGGATATCCAGTCGTCAAATCAAAAGTAAAATCGGCCTAAGACCAAAAAACCACAAGAAAGAGGGAACGAATAATGTCTGAACAAACATTTAACGAAGTAATAACAAACCATTTTGAAAAGCTGGATTTATACACCACTGCAATTACACGGGCCCATGGTAAGAATCACCCAGAAGCCTTTGAAGTACGTGAATTGTTTGAAACAATTAGTGGAAAAGTAAAAGACGCAGGTACGAACAAACCTGACTTAGATGCTGAATTTGCTCAATTACGAAAAATCACAGACAACTACACCATTCCTGGAGATGTATGTGAAACGTATGCAGGCACATTCGAGATGTTATCAGAAGTAGATAAAGCATATCAGGCTTAAAGTAACTCAAAAACAAAAGAATAGATTGGTTTACGGTCGTTAAAAAATGAAGGGGGAAATGATTTATGCAAAAAGCAACGATTCAATTAGAAACCTTATCTTGCCCATCTTGTCTCCAAAAGATTGAAAATGCGGTGAAAGGAATAAACGGTGTGAATCAAGATAGCTTGAAAGTAATGTTCAATGCTAGTAAAGTAAAAGTAGATTTTGATTCAGAAGCAGTCGCTATTAACGATATCGAAAAGGCAATTGAAGACTTAGGATATCCTGTTGTCAAATCAAAGGTAAAACCTGCTTAATCGAGTGAATAGAAAGGAAGCCTAGGATGCCCTCTTAGGCTTTTTATAAAAAGGAGAGGTTATTTTGGAAAAAAACCAATGTTGTCATCACCAACATGGACATGCAGAATGTATTCGTATTGTTCCCATTTTCAACCATTTGGAAGACTCACAAATGGATTTGATTGCGGAATCTGCCAAGACACTTCATCTACAAAAAGGGGAAATGTTATTCCGTGCAGGTGAGAAAGATGATACCTTATATATTATCAATTCAGGTAAGGCTCGGATTTACCGCTTATCGGATTCTGGAAAAGAACAACTTGTTCGCATTTTAAATCCCGGTGATTTTACAGGTGAAGTCGCCATTTTCCAACCTGGAAGTATTCATGATAACTATGCGGAAGCACTACAAAATACATCCATTTGTTTAATTAAACGAGAGGATTTACAAGAGTATTTGGTGGAATATCCGCAGATCTCATTAAAAATACTGTCAGAAGTAACGATGCGTTTGAAGGATTCTGAAAAACAAACCACACAAGTAGCGATTGAAAATGTAGAAACCCGCATTATATCCTTTTTAGCTGAGAATGTTGAAAAGGGAAGTGGCAATAGTCCAACGATTATCTTACCGATGTCCAAAAAGGATTTAGCCTCGTATCTTGGTACCACACCAGAAACAATCAGCCGTAAATTTACTACTCTAGAAGAACTTGGATTGATTAAACAGTTACCGAAAAAGAAAATTAGAATAATGGATTTAGATCAATTGTTACTTCATACTGAATAAATATAAGAGAGTAGCGTGCTATCATCTAACGGGTTAAGTTTAACCTAATTCCGAAAGAAGTCTCCCACTTCTAAACGCGTGGGGGCGAAGCACCAGTGAAAGTGGGAGATGAATGTCGGTCAAGCCCGAAAAATTGCTTCTTTGTACATTCCTATGAATCATGGTATACTTGCGAAACAGTAGTTTGAACGTCTATGAACTTCTGTGAAGTCCAAAGAATAAAAAACCAGGTCTTAAAAAAGCGCGTAAATCTCCACAATTCTCAAAACGTTAATTATTGGAGCCGTTGCGGCTTAAACTTAATACTGCAGTACAAAAAGGCATCAGCATTCTGCTGGTGCCTTTTTGTTTTTAGTGCCTCTGAAAGATGACAACACGCTAGTGAAATAAAATGAAAAAGCATCAATTAAAGAGGTGGTGGAACAAATGACTCCAAAAGAAAAAATGCAGAAACTGATAAAGAATAAGCAAGGCGGCGGAAAAGATATCCAAAGAAGCATAGCCAAAAATGACCAGAAATATATGCGGAAAGCTCCGATTATTTTCAAGTAAACTTATATTCAGTATTTCAAGACACTTTCCTTCTGGAAGGTGTCTTTTTGTCTAACCGAAAACTGATTTTTGAGCAAAGAACACCCGTTTTATTACACTTAGCCGCAGATTTTCTCAAGTTTTTCAGTCGATATCTATCTCGTAACTTCTGTAATAGTGCCGTTCCGGGAGCTGTAATGTGATATGATTTTAAAAACCGAATAAGAATGATAGTATAAACTAAATGAAACCGATGACTAGAGGCACCCAGTTTTATCCCATAATAGAGGATGATATAATGATTTAATTGTTCTGGAAATGAAAGATTATTGTATTTTTACTAGAGATGGTGAGAGGATGTATACATTATGCAGATGCAGTTTGAAATGTGGAGCACGTTTCATTACTTTATGATCGTTTTTCCTTTTGCGCTCGCCGTTACATTATATATATTCACTCGATACAAAGCATTTGCAGTAAAGAGACGTGTTGCCATAGCGATGGGGATAATCCTGGTAGGCATATTAGCTACCAGACAAATTTATGTTTTCAGTACCGACGGCTTGGGTCCTGAGGTATTCCCGTTCCACATCTCTCACTTTGCCAACATCCTGCTGCTTATGGTTGCGATTAATCCTGCTCGTCGTGTGATTAGCACGATTGCCTGGTGCTTGGCTGTACCTGCAGGTCTGGCAGCCATCATATTTGCCGATGCACTGGAAACATACAGTAATGTACTTAGCATCCGAGGACTTTCCTATATTTTTGGGCATATGCTGATTGTAGCGACGGGGCTATACCTGCTGTTAACAGAGATGATCCGGATTGATCGGAGAGCCCTTTTAAAAGCTTATGCGATTGTGGTGCCGCTTTATGTGTTGTCAGTTATCGTAAATAACTGGTTCACTGATATTTTTAATGAGCAAGCCAATTATTTATTTACCTATACACCGGGATCGGCAGCGCCTTTAGTGTACTTGTATAGCCTCGGCTCTGATATCACAGTATCTGGAATGACATTCAATCCGGTTTACATACTGTCCCTTACCATTATAGGAGCGGTCGTCATGTTCCTGATGTATATTGTGGCGAAACTGTTTTATTCCAGAAAAGATTCCGACGTTCAAAGGAAACTAGCTAACTAAAAATAAAATAAAGTTGTAAAGGAGCGATTGAAATGCAGGAGCGATTATCAACTGGACGAATCGACACGGTTTCAAAACTCATCGCAGCTTCTCCTCATACGCTTTTTCAGGCCTTCATCGACCCGGATTCAATAATCAAGTGGCTTCCGCCTGAAGGGATGAGAGGGGAAGTCGCCCTATTCGAACCACATGTTGGCGGAATGTATCGACTGATTCTCTATTATGAAAAGAAAGAACAGATTACAGGAAAAACGACTATAGATTCTGATGTTTCGGAAGGGACTTTCGTTGACGTTGTGCCGGATATGAAAATCGTCATGGCAGGCGCTTTCGATTCGGAAGACCCTGACTTAAAAGGGGTGATGACGATGACCTGGTAATTTGAAGAGAATCTGGAAGGAACCAAGATTACGGTCATTGCAGAAAATGTCCCGCTCGGAATCAATAAGCAGGATCATATCGATGGATTGAACTCTTCACTGGACAATCTGGAATACTTTGTTGAAACAAGGTAGCTGTGCTTTGTTAATATACTTTATAGGTAGTCTCCTAATAGAACTGTACAAAACTTTGTTCGTTAAGATTATAACCGATTGTTAAATGAAAAAATGTAATATTTTCGAGATATAGAGCTAAAAGGCGTACATTTACAATTTTAATACAATTAATTTACGTATTTTTATGGAAATCTCTCCGCGGATTAGTTATGCTGTAAAAGGTGTTGCATGTGTCATTACTTATTCTTAATGACTTGGCTGTAACCCAACTATATTTTAGGAGAGATGTCATGATTTTCAAAAGCAAAACTTTTGTACTTAGTTTATTATCTTCCAGCATACTATTTTCGGCTCCGCTGGTAGTTTCGGCTGATGAAGACAACAACACAGAAGAAGGATCTGAAGTCGTCACTGTTTCATCAGAAAGTTTCGATTTGACTGTATTTCATACTAACGATATACATGCCAGTATCGATAATTTTGGTAAAATGTCTTACTTTCTAACTGAACAACGTGCTCAGCTTGATAATTCTCTCTATCTGGATGCTGGAGATATTTTCAGTGGGAATCCTGTTGTTGATCTTCAGGATGGAGAACCAATCATCACCTTACTTAATCAAATGGGTCTGGAGTTAATGGTTGTCGGGAATCACGAATTTGACTACGGACAGCGTGTATTCCAGGATAGAAGAGACGAATCACATTTTAACTGGATTTCTGCAAATACTCGAGTTGTTGATTCCTCCATTGCCATTGAGCAGATGGATCCCTATGAGATTTTTGAATTTGATGATTTCTCTGTCGGTGTCTTAGGTCTGACTCAAAACCCACCTGCGACAAATCCTGCTGGGATAGCTGGACTGGAATTTGATTCCTATGTAGACACAGCGTTACAGTATGAATATCTAAGAGACGAAGTAGACATTCTGATTGCCTTGAATCATATTGGGTATTCAGCAGACCGTCGTCTGGCAGAAGAAGTGGATTTCTTTGATCTGATTATCGGCGGACACTCACATACACTGTTGACCGAGCCGCAGATCGTTAACGGGACACCAATCGTTCAAGCCGGCAGCAACTCCAGTCATATTGGAGTCGTTGATTTGTCGATTGATGGAGACACAGGTGAAGTATCTGTTGATGGACGCGTTCAGGCAGTTGCCGATTTAAGTGACGATAATGTTGATGAAGAAGTACAGAATCTGGTCGATCAATACAACCGTGATTTGGAAGAAGTGTTATCTCAAATCGTTGGTTTTACTAATACAGGTCTCAGTCGAGAGGGGCGCGATTTTGGCGATGTTGCTCTAGGAAATATGATCACAGACGGTATCAGAAGCTACGTTAATGCAGACATAGCAGTCACTAATAATGGAGGAATTAGAGCAAGTATTGAACCGGGAGATATTACGGCTAGAGACGTGTTTACAGTCGATCCTTTCGGAAATGAACTCTCTATTTTGGACATTACTGGACATGATTTAAAAGAAGTAATCACCTATTCTGTAAACCGTAGAATGACTGATGCCGGCCCAGGAATAGATCTGCAGACATCAGGGTTAAATTATATTGTCTATTACAATGATGAGGACCGATCCTTTGCAGAAGTCGATCTCTATATTAATGGAGAACCGATGGATCTCGATCAAACGTATCGTCTGGCAACAAACAACTTTATTGCCTCTGGTGGAAGTGGATATGATTTCTCAAATGCTACAATTGTGCAGGAAGATGCGGGTCAGATAACAAGCGCAATTATTCAGCACCTGCAGGACGTAACTGCAGCATTGGGTGCAGTTGACTACGCTACGACAGAAGGACGTATACAGAGCCTACCGATCTCTGAACGTGCTGTAGCAGAGGTACCATCAGATGATGATGAAGAGCCAGTTGAAGAGGACGATGAATCAATTGAAGAAGATGAAGAACCTATCGAAGAAGAACAGGTTGAAGAAATCGTAGAGAATGATGAAACTTCGGAGGAAACAGAAGACATGGAAGAAGTTGAAGAAAATCCGGAGGAAGAAACTGAAGAAATATCGGATGAAGTCAGTGAGGAGCCAATTGAAAGTGGATCTGATCTAGATGAAGAACTTGAGGGTGTAGAATCAGAACAAGTTGCAGAGGGTACCACTGAAGAAGAACCATCTGCTGAAGATGAGAGTGCTGCAGAAGTGGAGACGGAGACTGAACTGGAAAGACTTCCAGAAACAGCTACTGTTACCTGGACCGTTGGTTTAGTTGGACTGGGATCAATTGCAACTGGCACCGCAGCTCACTTTGTCAAAAAGAAAAAATAAAAAAGAAACGTATCTGTTGTGAGAATCTCAGATGAATAATTTGGAAGAACTCCTTTTCGAAGGGGTTCTTTTTTACATCTATAGTGTATAATGACATGAAAAGTAATAGATGTGCATGCATTATTTTAAGGAAAAAGGAAGAATGCCCAATGGAAATTAACAACCTCATTGAAGCTAAAACAAGGCAAGAATTAAGGCAATGGCTTGAAAACAACGCGAAGACTGCAGACTTCTGCTGGGTGATAGTAAGCATGAAGGATCAGGAGGGTGTTATCCAATACCTTGATGCAGTAGAGGAAGCCATCTGTTTTGGCTGGATTGATAGCACGATGAAGAAAACTGCTGATAATCAGTTAGCTCAAAGGTTGTCCCCAAGAAAGAAGAGGAGTACTTGGACAGAGTTAAATAAAGAACGAGCAAGAAGACTGATTAAGCTGGGTCTGATGAAAGAAGAAGGGCTGAACAGTCTTCCTGACATGCGACCAGAGTTGTTCACTATAGACAAAGAGATCAAAGCGCTTTTGAAAGCAGACGATCAGACATACCAGAACTTCATCAATTTTCCAGAATTATACAGGCGTATCAGACTGGATACGATACAAACATATAAAAATCAGCCTGAATTGTATATCAAACGGTTGAATAAGTTTCTTGAACAGACGAAAGAAAATAAAATGTACGGACAATGGAATGATAATGGTCGATTGATCAACTACTAATTGCTAGTTATTGTCTCAAATATTTGATTTTTTAACCTGAAAAAATGAATCTGTGCACAAGTGACATGCTGAGAAAAAAGCGTCAAAATAAAATCGTTCCTATAGTTAATCGTCTCAGTGGTCAGTAAAAAGTTCAAGACATTCTCTAATGAGAGTGTCTTGAACTTTTTAGGTTAGTAGTGCATTTCACTCTTCCATATGTGCATGTTGTCCAAAACTGGTTGAATCCTTCATAGAGACTATATACACTGAAATTACTACAAGAGAGGGTGAGAGGATGAAGCTAAATCTAACGGAGGACAGATCATTAAAAGAGGCGGTCATTGACATTACATATAACATGTTTGATCGACGCATACAGAAAATAGTAGATACGATCAACATGGGAAATGTGAAACTGGAAGGGGTATTGAAAGATAAGCAATATTACCTCGTAAGTCACGACGTCTGCTATTTTGAAAGCGTAGATGGGCGATCCTTCATATATACTGAAAGTGACGTGTACGAGTCTAAAGAAAAGTTATATGAACTGGAAGAAAAGCTTAAAGGGACATCCTTTGTCAAAATCAATAAACAGACGCTATTAAATATGGACTATCTGGCCAGTGTGGCACCGATGGAAAACTATAGACTGGAAGCAAGCCTGAAAAATGAAGAGAAGCTGATCATCAGCCGTCATTACATGAGGGAAGTAAAAAGGTATTTAAATATTTAGTGGAGGGATTATTTATGATTAAAGATTTCATTTCGAGTTATATGAACACCATGACTTTTGTATTTTCAGTAGTCGTGCTGTTGAACGCTGCTTTGGATTACTTCCAGATTATAAATATAGGTAATGTCAGTTTGTCAGTGCTGTTACTTGCAGTCATAATCATACTTCTATGTTTGGTCTCTTACGGCACAAGTTACCTAAGCGTTAAATCAGCAAGAGTGTATCACGTGATCAATTGTGGCTTCCAATTGATTATTTTTAATTTAGTAATTAGTTTATTTGGTACTTTTGATAATTCAGTAGCGGGTTTAATGATGAACACTGTGCTATTTATTGGAATCTACTATTTTAGCGTCCAGAGAAGAAAGAGAGAACTTAGACAACTGGCTCAGGCAATTAATCACCAGTTAGCTAAATAGATAGAAGGGCAACATCTACAGTTACTATAGTTGCTAAAAATAATAACCCAATAAAACGGATGTACCAGTATCTAGGCGCACACTGGTACATCCGTTTTTAGTTTTGCTATATAGGTGGATCCCTGATAATGCACTCATTCTTATGTGCCGGGTGGATAAGCTACACATTATCAAGTAAGACTAGTTAAAAGTAGTTCAAGCCAAGTTTAAGAGCAAGGCTATTACAACCGCTAAACCCAGTTGCTCCAACACATTCAGTAAGAATAAACTAGTATTGTACACAATATTGTGTACAATGACAATCAATGTAAACCACGCTCTTCCCTATTGTAAACGCTTAAACATTAAGTCTACAATAAGATTATCAAAAGACGGCATTACTTTTTAAGGAGGAGTTATACATGGCAAAAGATTTTTGGCAACGGTTGGGTAAATCATTAATGACCCCCATATCATTAATAGCCGCTGCGGGTATATTTCTAGGAATAGCTGCAGTGCTGCAAAATCCAAGTATCGTTGGAGAGACATTTATTAATATGACTGCAGTTCAAAGCGTCATTGGTATTATTCGGGCACTTGCAGGTGGGATATTCGGGAACTTACCAATATTGTTTGCAGTTTCCATTTCATTTGGACTTGCTCGAAAGGAAAAGACAACAGCAGCTTTTGCGGGTGTGATTGGCTTCCTGTTATTCCATATCACCATTCAGTATCTTCTGCAGGCCAATGATATTACTGCAGCAACGTATTCTGTAGAAGCTTTAATGGAAACAGGACTGACTGAAGTACAAGCCACACAAACGGCTTCTCAATATGAATCAGTTCTAGGCATCTTTACATTACGGATGAATGTTTTCGGAGGAATCATTGTGGGGATGCTTGTATCTTATCTTCATAACACCTTTCACACCATCGACTTACCGACAGCAATTAGTTTCTTTGGAGGTAAACGATTTGTTCCAATCGTTACGACTGTCAGCATTCCGTTCCTGGCTATATTGATGTACTTCGTATGGCCGTTCTTTGGTGCTGCAATCGAAGGAATCGGAAACATCATTGCTCAGGCAGGACTACTGGGGACCTTCTTATTCGGATTTCTGGAACGATTACTTATTCCAACGGGTCTTCATCATATTTTAAATCAGCTGGTTCGCTTTACTCCAATTGGCGGAGTTGCAGAAATAGATGGCAATCAAGTTGTTGGAGCATTGAACATTTTCAATACCTCTCTTGCTCAAGATTCACCAGATCTGGGAGTGATGGCGGAAGCTACTCGTTTTCTTGCACAAGGTAAGATCCCTTTCATGGTATTCGGCTTACCGGCTGCAGCTTTTGCGATGGTGAAAGTGGCTTATCAGGAAAAGAAGAAAGACGTCAAAGGGTTAATGTCAGCATCTGGTTTAGCCAGCTTCACTACAGGAATCACTGAACCCATTGAATTCTCATTTATCTTTGTTTCCCCAATTTTATTCATCTTCCATGCTTTTATGGCCGGGTTATCCTTTATGTTGATGGATGCTCTCGGAGTAGTCATTGGTAACGTACAAGGTGGGGTCATTGATCTGTTTGTTTTCGGTATCCTCCAGGGGACGGCCACAAACTGGTTCTGGGCAGTATTAGTAGGACTCATTTACGCACCAATCTATTACTTTGTATTTAAAACAGTCATTGAAAAAAGAAGAGTACTGACTCCAGGTAGAGATGTTAATGATGATGAAATGGATATCGAGACAGATTCTAAAGTTTCAGAAGATAAATTAGGTGACGCTATTGTCAATGCCCTTGGTGGTGCCGGTAATATTCAAAGTATCGACAACTGCTTCACACGGCTTAGACTTGTACTGGGAGACACAAGTAAAGTTGATGAAGCCGGGTTAAAGAAAACCGGAGCAGCAGGCGTGGTCAAAATTGATGAAACGAATTATCAAGTGATCTATGGACCGAAAGTAGAGTCCATAGCACCCAAAGTGAAAGGAGCAGCAAATTATCATGAAGAATAAAAAAAGCAGAATCGTATTAGTAGGTGGAGGATCGACATGGTCTCCGGGTATCCTTAAGGCCATGACCACACACTTAAACGAATTTCCTATTGAAGAAATAAAGCTGTATGACATCGATGCAGAACGTCAGGAAGTTATTGGAGAGTTTGCCAAAATTCTTTTTAAAGAAGAAGCGCCTGAGGTGAAAGTCAGTTATACGACTGATGAAGAAGAAGCATATCGTGATGTGGACTTTGTCTTCTGTCAGATGCGAACCGGCGGCTTTGATATGCGGGAAAAAGATGAAAAAATTCCTATGAAGTATGGGGTGATCGGTCAGGAAACATGCGGGCCAGGTGGGTTTGCTTATGGTTTGCGTTCCATTCGAGATATGGTTCAAATGGTCAATAGTGTAAGACAATATTCGCCGGATGCCTGGATCTTGAACTATACTAATCCAGCAGCTATAGTAGCCTTGGCTTTAGACAAGATCTTCCCGGAAGAAGAGCGTATTCTCAATATATGTGATCAGCCAGTCAATTTACTGCGTTCGTTTGCAAGCTTGATCGATTACGATGCAGACAAACTGGAGCCGGTCTATTTTGGGCTTAATCATTACGGCTGGTTTACCAACTTATATGATGAGGATGGAAAAGATAGAATGCCTGAAATCAAGGATATCATTTTGAACGGAGGATTCAGACCAGTAGATGCTGAACAGCGCGATCAGTCCTGGCTGGATACTTATGCGATGGTTGAAGACATGCTGATAGATTTTCCAGATTATTTACCAAACACGTATCTCCAATATTACTTGTATCCTGAGTATAAGTTTTCAAAAGCAGATCCGACGCGCACACGTACCGATGAAGTACGAGAAGGCCGAGAGAAAAAAGTCTTTGAAGAATGCAGGCGGATTGTTGAAAATGGCACAGCCAAAGATTCTACAGTCGTTCACAACGATGCGCATGGGGATATGATGGTTGAAGTGGCTGGATCAATCTTCCATAACTTGCGAAAAACCTATGTCGTTATGGTCAGAAATAACGGAATTGTTTCAAATCTCCCAGATGACAGCATGATTGAAGTAGCTGCCAGTCTGAGTATTAATGGCCCTCAGCCCTATGCAGTTGGACCGATCGATACTTTCTACAAAGGCCTGATCGAGTCTCAGCACGGCTATGAGAAGCTGACAGTTGAAGCTTACATGGAGGGGTCTTATACTAAAGCACTACAAGCACTGACGCTCAACCGTACGGTAGTTGATGCGAAGAAAGCTAGACAGGTCCTGGATGCTTTAATAGAGGCTAATAAGGAGTATTGGCCTGAATTAAAATAAGTAAATGACAATAAAGACGGGTGGTGTATGCACCCGTCTTTATTTATGTTGTGGAAGTATCGAGATGGTGATACTGTTCAATGTATTTGTCGAACAAGTAATTTGTCAAATAATGAATAGAAAAGCGGTCAGTCGCATCAAGCCCATTAATTTTTAAAGGGGAGCTGAATCCATATAGTTGAAGATCAGTCAGGTTAGCCAATGCATTTGAAGAAAAGCCGGTGATACTCAGTGTTTTTGCGCCAGCTATTTTTGACCGGCTCGTAGCTGCATAGACATTCGACTGATGACGTCCGCTTATACTGATTGCAATGGCGAGATCTTTTTCGCTCATTATTTGAGCGTTGTGTTTCATTATGTGAGGGTCAATAAAAGTTTGACTTTGCTTGCCTACGATTTTTAATCGCTCACTAAACTCTTCAGCTGGGAAACGGGATAAGCCAACTGCAAAAAATAATATATTATCTGCTTCATGAATAGCCCGAGTCATATTCGTGATGGTTTCTTCGTTTATAAGCTGTTTAGTTTTAATGATCATATCATCTAGAGAATAGAGTTCGCCAAGAGACTTTTGGATTTTCAGTGCTGCTACAAAATCTTCCTTGAATTGCTGAAACCCCGAGAAATCTAATTTTTGGGTTAGACGAATGATGGTGTTTGGAGAAGTATAGAAATGGCCAGCCACCTCTCGAATAGTTGTATCGAGTAAATTTTCGCCATGATCTAATAAGTACGAGAGTATCTCTTCTTCATTTTCGTTCAAAAATTTACGGTTCTGTTCTAACTTGTCATAAAAGCTCATGTTGTCACCTCTCAATCTTTTCTATAAGTGTATCAGAGAATCAAAGTAAAATAACCACTAATATTGAATAGGCTAAGTCTTGCTGAAAAGTAGTCAGAAAAATCAGTTCTTAAGTAACATCATTCACCTCTAAGATACATAGGAATTAAACATTAGTATAATGATCTTGCTGTATAATACAACTTACAATATTTAAATTTGATCTGATATAATTAAAAGCTGGAACAAGCAATCGGCATAGAAAGCAGGAAAAGGTATGACTAAACGACTGATAACATTAACACTTCTGTGGATAAGTTTAATACTGTCCGGGTGTGCTGAACTGGAAACTCTTCTAGAAGACGTGACAGAAACCACTCAGACCAGTCAGGAAGAAGGAGAGGATCAGTTTAATCCCGATCTACTGGAGGGGTTGGATGCAGAAGGCTACTACTCAAGCCCGGAAGATGTGGCCCTCTATATTTACACATTCGAGGAGCTGCCGGAGAATTATATGACTAAGGAGGAAGCGCGTGAATTGGGCTGGGAGGCCAGTGAAGGAAATTTATGGGACGTGACAGATGAAATGCTTATAGGTGGAGATTATTTCAGAAACCGCGAAGGCTTGCTGCCTGAAGAAGATGGGAGACGGTATTTTGAAGCAGATGTCAATTATGAAGGAGGCTACCGTGGCGCTGAGCGTCTGGTCTACTCCAATGACGGACTGATTTATTATACCGACGACCATTACGACAGTTTTACACTGCTTTATGGGGAGGAATAGCATATGCGAGAAGTTGAATTGGATGGAAGACTGATGATCAGCAGAGAAAAAGTGCATGAGCTCCTGCAGGAACAACTGAAGCTCGCGGGCTACCACGGACACAACCTGGATGCCTTATTCGATGCCCTAGTGTCTCATAGCCAGAATATGGATATTACACTCTTTCATAAATCTGCATTAGTAGTGAACCTCGGACAGTATGGAGAAGCACTCATTTCTACATTTAAAGATGCAGAAGCCGGCAATAAGCATATCAGGTTCAAAATCATTTAGAGTATAAAAAACCGACACACCAACACCTATTTTATTATAGATAGGTCTGTCTGCATCATTTAGCTCGTAACTTTCATCTTTGACGATTTTATAAATGAACAGAAAAATAAACTATCCTCATTCAAACAAATCCAGGACTATGCTGGCTGAATATGTTTGGATGTGGATAGTTTCGTGTGGATCAGTATTAAACTATTTAAGCACTCTGTTTAAGAAGCAGCTGTGTAATGTCAGCTGGTGAAACAGGTCGACTGTACAGGAAGCCTTGCCCGTAAAGGCAGCCGGACTCTTTCAGAAAATCAGCCTGATCAGGGGTTTCAATGCCTTCTGCAACCACTTTGCTGTTCAGTGTGGTTCCCAGGTTTATGATAGTATTGACTAGCTGAACATTATTCTGGTCTTCTGACAATCTTGAAAGGAAAGATTTGTCGATTTTGATCGTATCTATCGGAAGAGAATTGAGGACGCTTAAGGATGAATAACCCGTTCCAAAATCGTCGATTGCAATTTCAATGCCCATGTTTCTTAAATGATCGATCGTCTTGGATGCTTTTTCAGTATTCAAAAGAACACTCTCTGTGATTTCGATAGTTAATTGTTCCGCGTTAAATTGATTGTTGCTTAATATTGTACTTATCTTTCTGGAGAAGAGTGGATCTTCGAATTGAGTGTTGGAGACATTTACTGAAAGACGCATATTCATTCCAGAATCCTGCCACAGTTTGGTCTGTTTAGTTGCTTCATCTATGACCCAAAGCCCAATTTCGCTCATGATTCCTAATCTTTCTGCAAGTGGGATGAATTCCAGAGGCATGACGGTTCCCAATTCCGGGTTATTCCATCGGATCAGCGCTTCAGTTTCAAAAATTTCCCCTGTTACTAAATTAATGATCGGCTGATAATGAACCTCAAATTCTTCTAATTGAACAGCTCTTTTCAGATGCTGTTCCACAGTGTTTCTCCGAACTTCAGCTTCTTCAAGCTCGGGGTTGGCAAATCGGTAAGTGTTCTTTCCTTGTTCTTTAGCTCTGTACATAGCCCGGTCAGCTTTTCCGATGAGCCCTTCGATTGTCGTATCATCTTTTGGATACATACTGATGCCAATACTTGCAGATATCGTACTGTCTTCCACTTTCAAATCGTAAGGGGTCTTAAACGTCTCAATTAGCCCGTGAACGACTTTAATGAATTGCTTATACGCTCTGTATCTGAGGATAACGATAAATTCATCTCCACCATGTCTGGAGACCATCCCTTTGTTTCCGATAAATCGTTGCAGGCGATCACCGATCTGGA
Source organism: Alkalibacterium pelagium (assembly GCF_900109325.1). Taxonomy (GTDB): domain Bacteria; phylum Bacillota; class Bacilli; order Lactobacillales; family Carnobacteriaceae_A; genus Alkalibacterium; species Alkalibacterium pelagium. Next base: position 7,113 of record NZ_FNZU01000019.1, on the reverse strand, counting down.
CGAGAAGTTTGTCTCCGACATTGTGTCCATAACTGTCATTGATGAACTTGAAGTGATCAAGATCGAGAAACAGGACGGCTAGTGACTCTTTGTTTTCAGAACATTTAGACATTTCGTCTTCCATATGCTGCATCAGTTTCTTTCTGTTCGGCAGCCCGGTCAGATAGTCATGAGTAGCATTGTGATAAAGTTTCTCTTCGAGCTCTTTTCGCTCGGTGATATCATAGGCCACTCCGGTTAAATGAGTCACTTTATTTTTTTCATTAAAAATCGGTTTACCCCATGCATCCAACCAGCGGATTTCTTCATCTCCATTTCTGAAACGGAACGAGCGGTTTGAAGGAAGGCCTGATTTCAGTCTGGCGTAATGCTCTTCTGCAATATGCATGTCTTCAGGGATCACACGGTCTTTCCATAACTCATAATTCTTCATGAATTCATCTCTTGAAAACCCGTAAACCTGTTCGAAACCTTGAGAGGGCAGGAAAGTTTTTTCCGCAAAGTCAATGGTCCATAGATAGGCGTTGTTATTATCGAATAAAGAGTTCAACTCGTTTTCTCTTAAAAGCAGTTTCTGTCGATTCTCTTTATATTTCTGGTTGATTTCATGTACACCATCTAGTTGCCGATACTGATAGAGTGTATACACAAGCAGGATTAAAATAAGAATATGTAAGATTGCAGTGATTGGAGTGTACGAAACATTATAATGATTCAAGATATAAGGGATCGCAAAGAAACCGACAAGACAATAAGTGACATAAATCAGTCCTCTTTTTGTATGTTTCGACGACATAAGCATGGTATCTCCTTTTTCAGTTTAAATTAACACAGTAATCTCCTTTTAGTGTATGTCAGGAAAATTAAATGCTAGAATAAATATATCAGACATAGGGAAGCTAAGCCAGTAATTATCCCTAATTTGAACTATTTAGTAGTAAGATGCCCCAGACTTAAGAAAATATTCTTGCTACATTAATAATTTTTGAATAGAAAATGACGGTAATAATAGTTATGGAATGAAATTAAATTGAAGATTAATAGATACAAGGAGGGCTAAACTAATGAAAGTAGTTGTCATAGGTGGAAGTGGACATATTGGTACGTATCTGGTGCCGAAGCTGGTCAGGCAGGATCATCAGGTAACGATGATCAGTCGCGGGAACCGTGAGCCTTATATCAAAGACCGGGCATGGGATAAAGCAGAGCATGTGGCGCTGGACCGAAGCAGTGACCCGCTCTTTTCACAGAAAGTGGCTGAAATGAATGCGGATGTCGTGATCGATCTGATCTGTTTCAAAGTGGACGAAGTCAAAGAGATGGTGGAAGCCCTCAAAGAAACTAACCTGTCGCATTATCTGTATTGCTCGACCATCTGGACGCATGGCAGGGCCGAAACGATTCCGGTTGATCCGAATGGAGAAAAGCACCCGATGGACGAATACGGGAGGCAGAAATATGAGAGTGAGAAATACCTGCTGAATGAATATCGGGTGAATGGTTTTCCGGCTACGATGATCAGTCCAGGTCAGATCTGTGGTCCAGGCTGGTCGATCATCAATCCGCTGGGGCACGGGGATGATAAAGTGTTTCAGGCAATAGCGGACGGGAAGGAAATCAGTCTGCCGAATCTGGGGATGGAAACACTGCATCCGGTTCATGGAGAAGATATTGCCCAGATGTTTGTCGATGCGATGACTCACCGGACTCAGGCGCTGGGAGAGAATTTCTATGCTGTGTCCGAAGAGTCGCTGACCCTTTACGGGTATACGATGGCCATGTACCGCTTTTTCAAGCAGGAGCCAAGCATTACTTTCCTTTCATGGGACAAATGGGTCGATTACGTGGATGATGAAAGACTCAGCAGCATATCGTATTATCACCTTGCTAGAAGTGGGCACTTCAGTATTGAAAAAGCGAAGACCCTGCTCGGTTTCCGTCCGAGGTATTCGGCTGTACAAGTAGTTGAGTCAGCTGTTCAGAGTTATATTGACCGGGGGATTATAACGCTCAAGTAATGATGATGGAAATGTCTATAACATTGTTCTTCCAATAATGAGAAGGAGGAAGTGGATGACTTTGAGAAAAAGACTGGCTTTAATCGGTTTGACCTGTTCGATGCTTTTGACTCTTGCGGCTTGTGCGGTGACTAATGAAAGTGATGAAACAGTTGAAACGGAACCCAATCAAACGGATGACGCAGGAGAGGATCCTGACCTGTCTCCACCGGGACTGACCATTCAGGTCGGGGAAGAAACGGTCCGGCCGGTGCTTGGCATATATAGATGGAGTATCGATAACGAAGACGGCACAACGACGACTACAGTTGTTGATGCTGCTGCTCCCCCGGAACTGGTCAGAACTATGGATCCAGTAGAAGCGACATCTGACATGTCTGTCACCTTTGACTTTGAAGAGGAGCCCGACGATTATTCGATCCGGATCTGGGAAAATGAATCGACCACCACCGGATCGTCGTCGGATATTGATTTGTCCGGTCAGGGGGAAGTCGTTTACGAAGTGCAGGCAGAGTGGGAACAGGGAGAAGCAAGTTATGCATTTTCTCTGATCTTAGAGTAGAAGATAATTCGTTTAAGGCGTATAATACATGATGTGATAATCAGAACTGGACCTTCTGTAAAGACGAGGGTCTGGTTTTTTGCGTCGGTTTACATTAAACTGTTCAAGTTGGACTTTATTATCATACAGTGACGTGTGATCTTTTAAAGTTCTGCCGGATTACATTATAGAATCAATAGATAAGGAGATCGTTAAGCAATGACATATGCACTTGAAATACAAGGCTTAAAGAAGGTCTATGCAGGAGGCGTGGAAGCTCTGCGAGGTATTGATCTGACTGTTGAAGAAGGAGATTTTTATGCCCTTCTTGGACCGAATGGAGCCGGGAAATCTACGACGATCGGTATCGTCACGTCTTTAGTGAATAAGACTTCAGGAAAAGTAAAAGTCTTTGATTATGATCTGGACACGCAGCTGATGCAGGTCAAAAGACAGATCGGGCTGGTTCCTCAGGAATTCAACTTCAATCCGTTTGAAACCGTCCAGCAGATTGTCGTGAATCAAGCCGGTTACTACGGGGTTTCCCGCAAAGAAGCACTGGAGCGCAGTGAGAAGTACCTGAAGCAGTCTGATCTCTGGGAAAAGAGAGGGGTCCGGGCACGCATGCTGTCCGGTGGGATGAAACGTCGTCTGATGATTGCCCGTGCTTTGATGCATGAACCGAAGCTGCTGATTCTGGATGAGCCGACTGCCGGTGTGGATATAGAGCTGCGCCGCGAGATGTGGACCTTCCTGAAAGAATTGAATGCCAAAGGAACTACCATTATTCTGACCACCCACTATCTGGAAGAAGCGGAAATGCTCTGTCGCAATATCGGGATCATTCAAAAAGGGGAACTGATTGAAAATACGAGCATGAAGTCTCTTCTGGCGAAACTTCAATTTGAAACCTTTATTCTGGACCTCGATTCATCAGACAGACAACCGGTCATTACTGGTTTTGACTTTGAAATGATCGAAGATTCGACATTGGCAGTAGAAGTTGCCCGCGATCAGGGTATCAACGAGGTGTTCAGTCAGCTGACCGAACAGGGAATCAAAGTTCTGTCCATGAGAAACAAATCGAATCGTCTAGAAGAGCTCTTTCTGAAAATTACGGAAGAAAAACACGTAGTGGAGGATGCACATGTTTAGTCTATATTTTACAGCGTTAAAAAGTCTGGCGGTCAAGGAGACGAACCGCTATTTAAGAATCTGGGTCCAGACCCTAGTTCCACCAGTCATAACGACTTCCTTGTATTTCGTTATCTTCGGAAATCTGATCGGCGGACGAATCGGTGAAATGGAAGGCTTCTCCTATATGGAATTTATCGTACCCGGACTGATCATGATGTCGGTCATTACAAGTTCCTATTCGAATGTCTCGTCATCCTTCTTTTCTCAGAAATTTCAGAAGAACATCGAAGAACTTTTAATTGCACCCGTTCCGACGCATATCATTATGTGGGGATTCGTCGTAGGGGGACTTGGAAGAAGCATACTTGTAGGAACACTTGTCACGATTATTTCTCTGTTCTTCGTACCGCTGCAAGTCTACTCGTGGAGTGTAGTCACTCTGACACTTCTGATGACATCTATTCTCTTTTCACTGGCTGGACTTCTGAATGGAATCTTCGCACAGTCTTTTGATGATGTGTCGATTGTTCCGACATTCGTCTTACAGCCGCTGACTTATCTGGGTGGGGTATTTTATGCTATTTCAATGCTGCCGCCATTCTGGCAAGCCGTTTCCCGCGTGAACCCGATCGTCTACATGATTTCTGGTTTCCGCTTCGGCTTCCTGGGTGTCATCGATGTACCAATCGTTTTCTCTGTCCTGATTCTGATCCTTTTCATCATCGTTTTATATTCTATCGACTGGTATCTGATTGAAAAAGGCCGGGGACTGCGAAGTTAATTATAATCTTACTATTCAGGAAGACATTGCCATAAAAAATCAAACTCTCGCCTGTCGGAATTAGTGTATTCAACTGATTCCGACAGGCTTTTATATAGGGGTAAAAAGTTTTTTAGTCGTCCCAGGTTTTAGTGTGACAGCCCAGTAATAGTCCTGTCTGTGTTTTTACAAATGTTACTTACAAAAAATAAGATAAAAGACTTGCTTTTTTATCAGTTAACATGTAAACTGATTTTATAGAAAGGAATGATACCGGTGAAAAGAAATACGTTAGCGTCACTGATCTGGGTTCGCATTACGCGATTTACACATCAGAGTGCATTGTTGTCCAACGACTTTCTGAAAAGCTTTGACATCACGGCCGCTCAGTTCGATGTACTGAATCAGATTGGCACCTATCAGCCTTTGTCCCAAAGTGAACTGGCCGAGAAGATTACGATTTCAGCCGGTGGCATTTCGAGGATGCTGAGTAGACTGGAGCGGGACGGATATATCCAGCGGACCAGTGAATGGAAGACAAAGTGGATCAGCCTGACTGATAAAGGCGAAGCGAAACTGGAAAGTGTGTTCGAACACCAGCTGGCATTTCAGACATCGCTGATGGAGGACTGCCTGTCCAGAGAAGAACAGAAGACTTTATATAAATTGATGACGAAAGTCCAACGACACACAGAAAAAGAACTGGGCCAGTAGTGCCCGATTTTTTTACTTGATCAATTGACTAGTCAAATAAAGATTACAGGAGGGAAACACATGTCAACAATTTTAGGACATCACCATATTTCCATGCTGGTGAAGAATGCAAAAGAGACGGATCATTTTTACAAAAATATCCTGGGACTACGCCGAGTCAAAGTTACCGTCAATCAGGACGACCCGTCCATGTATCACTTATTTTACGGAGACAAGACTGGTACTCCGGGAACGGGCCTCACCTTCTTTGAAATGCCGAACATCGGGCGTACACACAGAGGGACGAATGCAATCACCCGGATCGGTCTGATGGTACCGACGGAAGAAAGTCTGAACTACTGGAAAGCACGTTTTGAGGAGCTGGATGTCTACCACGGCAGTATCACAACTTATGCCAGACGTCAGGCTATTAAATTTGAAGATCCGGATGGGCTGCAGCTTGTTTTACTAGTAGCGAACGGTGAAGAAATGTCTCACTGGGAAAGTTACCCTCAGTCAGAGGTGCCTGAAGATCATCAGATCCGAGGCATGGGACCGATCGAAATAACGGTACGCAACAGCGAAAAGCTTGCTCACACACTGACCGAGCTGATGGGTTATGCTCCTGTTTATCAGGAACATACAGACACGCTTTATCAGACCCAAAAGAGAGACAGTTATGGGGAAATTCTGGTCAAGCACCTCGATGGCCCCGACGAACGTCCTGGAAGAGGAAGCATTCATCATCTGGCTATTCGAGTCAGTGAAAAATCCGAGCTGAACTATTGGGACGATTTGGCGAGAACTAATCATTTTGCCTCGTCCGGTCTGGTTGACCGCTATTACTTCCAGAGTCTCTACTTCAGGGAGTCAAACGGCATCCTGTTTGAGATAGCCACAGATAAACCGGGATTCACAGTCGATCAGAGCAGTGATCAGTTAGGCGAGTACCTCGTTCTTCCACCGTTTTTGGAAGACAGACGTGTTGAAATTGAAAGTAACCTGACCCCATTGGATTAAAGTAAAACAGACTATGGAATAGAAAAGGAGATAATTAAAATGACAGAAAAACTAAACATCGGTATTATTTTAGGCAGCACACGAGATGGACGTGTCAGCCCTCAGGTGGGTGACTGGGTCAAAGAAATTGCAGATGAACGCGGTGATGCCAACTATGAAATCGTAGATATCCTTGATTATCAGCTGCCGTTTCTAGGCACTACCGACGGAACTGAGCCGGGAATCGCTGACTGGAAGGAAAAAATCAGTGAACTGGACGGCTATGTTTTCATCGTTCAGGAATACAATCATAGCTTTTCTGGGGTACTGAAAAATGCAATCGACCATTTAAGAGAAGAATGGCACGACAAAGCGGCAGGCATAGTCAGCTATGGATCGACTGGTGGCGCACGCGCGGCAGAGCACTTGCGCGGCGTCATGGCTGAGCTGAAAATTGCTGACGTTCGGGTTCACCCGACCTTGTCTCTGTTTACGGACTTCGAGAACTTTAAGACATTCAAACCGGCTGAACTCCACTTGAGTAACATGCATGCCATGCTCGATCAGGTCAATGCCTGGAGCGGTGCGTTGAAACCATTGAGAGTGAAAGAAGAAGCTGAAGTAAAATAAAATAGTGATGAAGCAGGTCAGATTGATATGCTCCCCTTATAGTAGACAGAGAAATAATAAAAATTCTCTGACACATTAAGGGGAGTATTTTTATGTCTAAACGAACGACAACACACAGTATAAACGAACGATATGAAATCGTTGAAAAAGTAATTAATGAAAGAGAATCTATTTACTCTTTGGCCAAAAGGGAAGGAATAGATTCTTCGACTATTAAAGGATGGCTTCGCAGTTATCGAGCTAAAGGGATTGAAGGATTAAAAGAATCCATAGAGTGGAATACCTATTCAGACAAACTAAAGAGACAAGCAGTTGAGCATTACCTAAACACCCCA
>NZ_FNZU01000016.1 GCF_900109325.1 Alkalibacterium pelagium | reverse complement strand
AAAAATTAAAGAACAGCTTTCAACTGAAGAAGGGGCTACATTATACAGGCAGCGAAAAATCGATGTCGAGCCAACTTTCGGACAGGTGAAGGCTAATTTAGGTTTCACTCGATTTTCAGTTCGTGGACAATCGAAAGTGGAAAATGAAACGAACCTGATATTTATGGCAAACAATCTAAGAAAATACAACAAGAGACGAGGCTAATGGGCATTTGAGACAAAGAAAACCGAGTAGGTTTGTACGGGTGTACATTTCTACTCGGTTTTCTTCTGTTTATTGGTTAGCTAGGACTTTTTGTCCCAACCTCTTTTTATTTTTAACCAGGAAGGGGAAAAAGAAGACGAAAGTGCCGGTCTTAAGCGGATGTCATCTTGACACATTACTTTGTGAATGGTATAACTTATATGAAAGTGATAATCATTCTCATTTATTGAAGAGGGATACAATGGATAATACGAAAATAACAGACTGCACTATAATAGGTGGCGGGCCGGCTGGTCTCTACGCGTCCTTTTATGCAGGAATGAGAGATCTCTCTGTACGTCTGATTGAAGTAAAAGACACTCTGGGTGGGAAGCTTCATTTTTATCCGGAAAAAAGAATTTGGGATATTGGTGGCATGCCTCCTACACACGGGGCAGATGTCATGTCTCATCTGATAGAACAGGGGACTCTGTTCGATCCCGAGATTATACTTAAAGAGAAAATAGTGAATATTGAAAAATTGGAAGAAGACTTGTTTAAAGTGATCAGCGAATCTGGAGCAAGCTATTACAGCCGGTCCGTGATCATAGCGGTCGGAGGAGGGCTAGTGTCTCCACGAAAACTGGCCATGCATAAAGCATCACATTATGAACAGACAAATCTGCATTACAGGATATTTCGTGTAGATGACTTCTCGAGAAAAAAAGTTGTGATTGTTGGAGGCGGGAATTCAGCTATCGACTGGGCCAACGAACTGAAAGAAACTGCAGAGGAACTTCATCTCATTCATAGAAATGATACTTTTCGGGCGCATGAATCTCAGCTCAGAAAATTAAAGGAATCCGATGTGGCCATTCATTCTTATACTTCCATAGAAAAACTGATACCCGACGACCAGGGAACCGGCATTGAAGCCATCGAGGTCAGGAACAGCCAGACCGGTCAGCTGTTTACTTTGTCACTTGATGAACTGATCGTCAATATCGGATTCGACAGCCAGCCGAATTTCTATCAGGAAAAATCTCTGGAATTGAAATTGAAAGACAATTATTATATCGAAGGAAACACTCAGATGCAGACCGCGGTGGCAGGCATTTATGCCATTGGAGACATCGTTGATTATGAAGGGAAAGTGAGGCTGATTGCCGGGGCGTTCCAGGATGCCATCAATGCCGTGAATCAGATCAAATCCGTGCTTCTTCCTTGTGAAACTCCCGAAGTCGTCATGTCTTCTTTTCATAAAGGTCTGCAGGAGAAATAAATACGATTATTTGAATCAAAAGAAAAGGGCGTATTATGGAACAGATCAGAAAGGACCAGCTTACAAAAAAAGATACACAGAAGCGGCTGATGAAGCGACTGAGTGCCCCTCATCCGGCCGCTCTTATTCTAATACTCAGTATAGGCGCGCTGATTCTGATCATGACTGCCTCTATATCCATAGGGGTGTCTGATATCGGGTGGAGAGACATTCTTGAATCCTTCACCGCTTTTGACTCAAGCAGTACGAGTCACGTCATCATCAGAGATCTGAGGATCCCGCGTATTCTGGCGGCCGCTCTTGTAGGGGCTTTTCTGGCGGTATCGGGTGTTATCATGCAGGCACTCACGCTTAATCCGCTGGCCTCACCGTCTATCATGGGGGTGACATCGGGCTCAGCTTTCATGATCGCTGTCGCTTTTGCTTTTCATCCCCAGTCCAGTTACTGGCAGCTGATCCTCTGGTCTTTTGCTGGAGCAGGATTAGGGACCGGAATGGTTTTTCTGATCGGCTCCTTCAGTAAACGAGGTCTGACTCCAGTCAAACTGGCCTTAGCTGGAGCTGCGGTCAGTGCACTTCTCCAGTCCTTGTCGACGATTATTGCCATCCATTTCAATGTCGCCAGAGACATCAGCTTCTGGTTTGCAGGTGGAGTCGCAGGTGTCCGAATGGAAAGCGTCAGACTGATCGGCATACTGGCTTTTGCTGGACTGATCGTTGCTTTCGCTCTATCTCGTTCACTGACGATCATGGGGCTTGGGGAAGAAATGGCGAAAGGACTTGGAATCAGGATCGGCTGGATCAAGTTTATTTCCGTTCTGGTTGTATTGATCCTGACTGGCGCAGCCGTGTCAATCGCCGGGACGGTCGGATTTATCGGACTGGTCATTCCACATATTGCGAAAAAAGTCATGGGAATGAACTACAGATGGGTCATACCAGGTTCCGCTGTCTTCGGCGCTGGTCTGCTTGTTCTTGCAGATATGGCAGCTCGAACGATCAATCCGCCTTATGAGACGCCTGTCGGAGCCTTGACTGCACTGATTGGTGTGCCGTTTTTCCTTTTCCTGGCTAGAAAAGAAGGGAGAGGCTGAAATGGATCGATCAAATCAACCCTCTCCTTATAAAGATAAAGCGTTCAAGCGAAGTGCATGGCTCTTTCTTTTTCTTATCTGTCTTTTAGGCGTGCTCGTCATGGTCAGTCTGGCATCAGGCTACCTGGCCTTGACACCAGCTGATATCTGGCGGACAGTAACGGGCGAAGGTACAGCTGCCCATGAGCTTCTCTTGTATCAGTTCCGTCTCCCGCGCATTGTACTGGCCGTACTGGTGGGGACTGGAATGGCTACAGCTGGTGCTATTTTTCAAGGCGTAACGCAGAATGGACTGGCAGATCCGGGAATCATCGGCATCCATTCAGGCTCTGGATTTTTTGCTGTTCTATACCTTTACCTTCTGACTCTGAATCAGGATCAGCCACCCGTATGGGTAAATACTGGCCTGCCTTTTGCAGCATTTATCGGAGGCATCTCAGCTGCCGTACTTATCTATGTGCTTGCCTGGAAAGAAGGGGTCACCCCGATCCGACTGGTTCTGGTCGGCATCGGAGTAAATGCCGGCTTTTCTGCGGCACTGCTGCTTGTTCAGCTTAGAATGAGTGAAAGTGACTTCAATCGGGCACTGATCTGGCTCTCGGGCTCGATCTGGAATGCTTCCTGGGCTGCAGTCCTGAGACTACTGCCTTGGATCCTGATATTCATCCCTTCAGCTTTGTATAAAGCCAGAGTGCTGTCTGTCATGCAGCTCGGTGAGGAAATGGCTGTAGGACTAGGAACAGCAATCGAAAAAGAACGGATCAAGCTGCTGACCATTGGGGTTGCCCTCTCCGCAGCCAGTGTATCAGCTGCCGGGGGCATCGCCTTTGTCGGCCTGATTGCTCCTCATCTGGCCAGAAGACTGGTCGGAGGAAAGTTTCAGCGGCTGATTCCCGTATGTGCTGTCATTGGAGCTATTCTAATCGTTCTGTCCGATACTTTGGCACGCACAATTCTTGCTCCAACTGAAATTCCTGTCGGCCTGATCGTCTCTGTGATCGGGGCCCCTTACTTTATTTATCTATTAATAACCATCAAAGAATAATGGAGGAAACATGATGAAAAAAATAGTTTTAGGTACGTTATCACTGACTTTGCTTCTGGCAGCCTGCGGGAACAATGAAGAAGACACCGAATTGGATCCGGCTGATGGAACAGTTGAAGACGAAGATGCAGAAGAGGTACAGGAGAGTGAAGGCCCACGCATTCTGACAGATGGATTGGGGAACGAAGTAGAAATCCCGGAAGATCCGGAAGCAGTGCTTGCTTCTTATCTTGAAGACTACCTTACAGCGCTTGATATAACTCCTGTTGCGCAGTGGTCGATCAATGATGGTGAAGGGGTTCAAACATACCTTCAGGATGATCTGGCTGATGTGCAGACGATTCCGTATGATTTACCTTACGAATCCGTCATGTCAGTTGAACCTGATTTGATTCTTATCCGTGATCAGATCGAACAGGATATGGTGGACCAGTACAACTTGATTGCACCGACTTATGTTCTAAATGCCAGTCCAACAAGCTGGAGAGAAACAATGAGTGAAATCGGCAGGGTTCTGGATAGAGAAGATGAAGCAGCTTCAGTTATCGAGACCTACGATGCACGGGCGGAGGAAACCGCGTCTTTAGTTCAGGAAACTGCACAAGGCGAGTCGGCCGCTGCGATCTGGATGATCGATACGAGTCTGTTCGTTGTGCATCCTGAACGTTCAAGCGGATCCGTCCTATACGGGGATGCTGGATTTGAGATTCCAGAGGTCGTGGATCAGCTGTCTGATGATGCAGACTGGGCTGCTGTATCTCTTGAAGAACTGGCAGACATGGATGTTGATCACCTATTCCTTATCTCAGATGGTGACAGTGAACTGATGGAAGACCGGTTATGGCAGAATATTCCTGCTGTCGAGAACGATAATGTTTACACATTTGACTCGCAGTCAGCCTGGTTGTATTATGGACCAATAGCCAACGAGCAGGTGCTGGATCATATTGACAGCAGCCTGCAGCAGTAAAATACGTTAACAACTTGAAAAGGGGGGATGGATAGCGTGTCACGGATTTCTACAGACGACTTGTCTATCGGGTACGGCAGACAGCTGATTGTCGACGGACTTGAGCTGACGATTCCGGATTCAAAAATCACATGTATCATTGGACCGAACGGCTGCGGAAAGTCGACGATCCTGAAGACAATTGCACGACTGCTGAAGCCTTCGAACGGGTCTGTACTCCTCGACGGAAAAGCTATCCATCAGCAGTCCACTAAAAGTATCGCTAAAAAAATTGCCATACTGGCTCAGTCTCCACATACGCCTGAAGAAATGACAGTCAAGGATCTTGTATCCTATGGACGGTCGCCTTACCAGAAAGGATTCGGACAGCTTTCAGGAAAAGACTGGGAAATGATTCACTGGGCTCTTAAAGAAACGAATCTACTGGAATACGCGGACCGCTATGTGCATGCCTTGTCAGGTGGCCAGCGCCAGCGCGTCTGGATCGCCATGGCACTTGCTCAGGATACGGATATCCTGCTGCTCGATGAACCGACGACCTATCTGGATCTGGCGCATCAGCTGGATGTGCTTCAAGTGCTGGAGAAACTGAACCGGGATCAGAACAAGACGATTGTCATGGTACTGCATGATTTGAACCACGCGTCACGTTTTTCTGATTACCTGGTCTCAATAAGAGACGGTAAAATCATTAAAGCAGGTGATCCGTCCGAGGTCATGACTAATGAGGTTTTGAGATCAGTCTTTGATATCGACGCACAGATCGTTCAGGATCCATCCACAAAAAAACCAGCCTGCCTGACTTATCAATTAGTGTAAAAAATTATAAGGAAATCTTCTTCCAAAAAGTAAGCTTATCTTTGGTAGAATGGTTTCCTTTTTGTTATGGTAAGAATGGAGACAAAACCTAAAGGAGCGATAACAATGAACGTATTAATAGTCGGAGCAAATGGTCAGATCGGCCGTCACCTAGTCGATATTCTTAAAGAAGAAGGCAAGCATAAACCAGTAGCGTTTGTAAGAAAAGAAGAACAAGTGAAGGATTTTGAAAACAAAGGCGTAGAAGCCAGATTGGGCAATCTGGAAGATTCAGTCGATGAAATTAAAGATCGTATGGCTGACATCGATGCCGTCGTCTTTACTGCCGGTTCGGGTGGCAGTACGGGCGCAGACAAGACTCTTCTGATCGATCTGGATGGAGCAGTGAAAACGGTCGAAGCGACGAAAGCCGCTGGCATCGACCGGTTTGTCATGGTCAGTGCCTTCAAAGCAGATGACCGCGATCAGTGGAACGAAGACATCAAGCCGTACTATGTTGCCAAGCACTACGCTGACATGTGGCTGATGGATTCAAGTCTGAACTATACAATCGTCCGCCCAGGTATGCTGGAAAATGAAGAGTCAAAAGGGACGATCACAGCCAGTACTGATATCGGTACACCGGAAGACTTTAGTATCCCAAGAGTAGATGTGGCTAAAGTCATAGCAGCCAGCCTTGATACGGAAGCAACCTATGAAAAAGCATTTGATCTGGTCACTGGTAAAGACGAAATCAGTGATGCGCTGAACAAATTATAATCATAAAGAACTGCGTAGTATAAAAATAGACAGGCAAGTGAATAATCAGCGTCTGATTCCCTTTATCTGAATGTGGGGATCGGGCGTTTTTTTGTCAGCTAAACTGCTAAATACAGACTTGCAAGAGGAAGAGAAAACGGTTACAATTAATCCAGGAAAAGTTTTTCATCGAGGAGGGTCGGGACACATCGAGCACATTATTTCTCAAAGGTGGGATGTCATGACAAAACGCTTGGAAGGAAAGGTCGCAGTGGTGACAGGAGGAGCAGCCGGAATTGGAAAAGAAACGGCTAAGCTTTTCTTGAAAGAAGGTGCTAAAGTATCCATCGTCGATATCAGCGAAGAAGATCTGAACAAGACACTATCTGAGCTGAGCGATTTTGGTGAAGTGATAAGTGTTCAGGCCGACGTATCAGATGAAACAGCAGTAAAAAATTATGTTAAGAAAACAGTTGATACATTCGGAACGATCGATGTATTTTTCAACAATGCAGGCATCGAAGGAAAGGTCGCACCGATCGTGGATCAGGATGTCAATGATTTTGATAAAGTGCAGTCGGTCAATGTTCGCGGCGTGTTCCTGGGACTGAAGCATGTTCTGCCGGTCATGATCAAGCATAATAAAGGGAGCGTCATTAATACGTCATCCGTCGCCGGATTTATCGGTGCACCTGGCGTCGCTCCATATATTGCCAGCAAACATGCAGTGATCGGATTAACCAAAACAGCAGCGCTGGAGGTAGCTGCAAATGGAGTTCGGGTCAATTCCGTCCATCCTTCACCAGTCAATACCCGCATGATGCGATCGCTGGAAGCAGGAATGAGTCCAGATGATGCAGAGGCAGCGAAAGAAGCACAGGAAAAAGCTATTCCAATGCAACGATATGGTGAATCAGAGGATATAGCGAAGGTCGTTCTATTTTTAGCATCAGACGACTCAAGTTTTGTCACCGGGTCACAGTATCGGGTCGACGGTGGAATGGCTGCACAATAAATACGTTTATTATTTGAATAAAAAGGGGAAAGCGGCTGCCGGGGTCTCTCCGGCGGCTGCTTTTATTACATAGGAATATGTTTTTGTTGATGGTATACTATAGACTAGATTAAATGGTTTGATTGATTGAGTTATACAAAGGAGAGAATTAAATTATGAAGAAATACTTAAAAAAATTGATGGCTTCCGGTATCGCATTGACTGCATCAGCTGTGCTGATGATTCCGTCTGCACAGGCTTCTGAAGGCATAGACACAAGCGTTGTCAACGAGGCATGGGGCCTTCCCACTTATGTCTATGGTGGCGGGTTGAATGATGCTCAGATCGAAGAAACGGCTGACCTTTTAGGCATAGACAGCATGGATAATGTAGCCAGTGTAGCTGTAACAGGAGAAGACCTTCAGAACTATCTGGGTACAGGCTCCGGAAATACCGCCAGCATGATCTCATCTGTTCTGGTCCAGAGAGAAAATGAAGGACATGGGGTCAATGTTATCAACGAAACCCCGGATAATATCACTCAGATCACTGAAGAACAGTACATCAATGCAGCCATTACTGCCGGAGTAGAAGATGTGACCATCATGGTGGCCAGTATTCGTCCAGTGACTGGCGAAAGTGCACTGACCGGAATTTACAAAGCATTCGATGTTAATGGTGAAGATCTGGATCAGGACCGTATGGAAGTTGCACAGGAAGAACTGGAAACAACGAATCAGATTGCTCAGGAAAATGCTGATGAAGAGGAATTCGACTCCAGCCGTCTGGATCAGGCAATTGTTGAAATCAAGCAGCAGCTGGCAGAACTACGGGACCGTCAGGATGAACTGGCTACGAGGGAAGAAATCGAACAGATCATCAATGATGCATTGGAAAACAATAATCTTCAATCTGTGATTTCTCAGGATCAGATCGATCGACTGCTTGCATTCTTTGAACGTTATCAGCAGACTGGGGCGATTGATTCGGCTCAAGTCAGACAACAGCTGGAACAGTTGTCCGGTAACTTGCGTGACCGTTTTGGAGACGCTTGGCAGCAGGCTGAAGATAGCGGACTAGTCGATCAGATCGGCAACTTCTTCAGACAAATCTGGGAAGCAATCAGAGGCCTGTTCAACTAATTATTAACCAGATATATAAATTATAAGCTTTAGGCTCAGCATATTAAGAGAACGATCTCTTTCTTAAGCTGAGCTTGAGGCTTTTTTTGATTTGAAAAATTGAGACGCACAAATCTGACCATGTGGGAGGAAAAGTGAAGGAGACTCAAATCACTGCGCCTATACAAAAAAGCCGCTGCTACCTTTTTAAGTAGCAGCGGCTGTACATTTAGATAAAAGATTATACGAGATTGATAAGGAAGTATTTTTTCTTCCCTTTACGGACGATGATGAACCGATTGTCGTAGCTGTCTTTTTCACTGACAACGTAATCAACATCTTGTATCTGGCTACCTTTCAGACGAATCGCTCCATTTTTAATATCTTCACGAGCTTGACGTCGGGACGGCTCGATGCCTGTTACGTCAACCAGCAGTTCCACAAGATTGTGTTCACCTTTAGCAGCTTCAGAAGAAGGCACGTCTTTAAACGTTGTTGCGATCTGATCAGCGGTCAGGTTCTGGATATCTCCAGAGAACAAGGCCTGTGAGATGCTGATTGCTTCATCCAGCGCCTCCTGGCTGTGGACAAATCGAGTCATTTCTTCGGCCAGTGCTTTTTGAGCCGCTCGTTTGTGTGGTTCAGTCTCCACTTGTTCTGCCAGTTCGTCGATTTCTTCCTTGGACAGGAAAGTGAAGTACTTCAGGTATTTCACGACATCACGGTCATCCTGATTGAACCAGAACTGGTAAAATTCGTAAGGCGTTGTTTTCTCGGGATCAAGCCAGATCGCACCGTCTGCAGACTTTCCAAATTTCGTTCCGTCAGCTTTCAGTAATAAAGGAATCGTAAGGCCGAACGCTTTAGCCTCTGCGCCTTCTTTTTTACGGATCAAGTCCAGGCCGGCAGTAATATTACCCCATTGATCAGACCCACCGATCTGAAGTTGGACCTCCTCGTTCTGGAAAAGATGAAGGAAGTCGACTGACTGGATGATCTGGTAACTGAATTCTGTAAAGGATATCCCGGTGTCGAGTCGGCTGGACACAACATCTTTAGAAAGCATAGTATTAATGTTGAATTCTTTTCCGAAGTCACGCAGAAAATCAAGAAAAGACAATCCACTCAACCAATCGTAGTTGTTAACCAGCTTGATGCCGGATTCTTCTGACCCTGCTTTAAAAAGCTTGCGCATCTGAGCACTCAGTTTATCTGCATTATCCATGATTTTATCCATCGTCTGAAGGACACGTTCAGAATTACGTCCGCTTGGATCTCCGATCGAGCCTGTTCCGCCACCAATGAGGATCACCGGTTTGTGACCGGCAAGCTGGAATCGTTTAAGGATCATGAATGGGATCAGGTGGCCAACGTGCATGCTGTCGCCTGACGGGTCGATTCCACAGTAAAGGGCAATACTTTTCTCCTGGGTGAGGGCTTTTAACCCTTCTTCATCTGTCTGCTGGTTGATGGCTCCACGCCATTCAAGTTCGTCTAAAATAGTCATTTTGACTCTCCTTTAATAATGTATTGTATTGGTCTAGATGATTGAAACACCATGTATAGTGTCAGTTGAAAATGGATGTGCTGCCATAGCTGTCATCCAGTACTCTGAATAAGTGCCCAATATCTTTCACGTGCCATACTGATGCAGTAAACCCCAAAATGAAGAATATCGTAATAATCATGGGTTTTGAACATAAGCAGCCTCCTTAGATTCAAGTATCAGCTAAATAAAGATATAAAAAAAGCCCCACAAAAAGCCTATGCTTCTTGTCGGGACGAACAGTGCCGTGGTACCACCCAGTTTAAAGTAGAAAAATCTACTTTCACTCATTCCCATAACGCCGGGATGCGTCTCTAGTGAGAGTGCTCCTAGGTGTAATTCATGCGGTTCGTTCATACGGGTTCTCACCAGCCACCCGTTCTCTGAAATAATGAAACAGAACGCACTACTGTGCCTATTCATCGCTGAAATATTATAGTGGTCAGTATAAAGGATATAAAGGGAATAGTCAATGTACTCATTTAGCCCATATCCGAAAGACAGGATTTTACGTTTTTATTAATAAATGTAAAACACTTAAAACTGGCAGATCATTTCTAGTATGCTAAAATATAGTTATGACAGACGAGGAAAGGATGACTGCGCTTGGTAAAGAATAGAACAGAAACATTCAAAATGGAAACACACCCCCTGGCACCGGATGAGTCCGTTGTGACCTGGGAAAATTATCGGTTTACTGTACTTACCCCTGCAATGATCCGATTAGAACATCACCCTGAAGGGATTTTTGAAGACGAAGCAACACAGACAGTCCTGAACAGGGATTTTGACACGCCCGAATTTGATTTAAAAGAAACAGATGAATATATTGAAATCATCACCTCACATGTTCACCTGATGTTTTACAAGACTGAGGGTGGCTTTACACGAAATAATTTAAATATTGAAGCAATAGGTAATTACAGTCTGTACCACAGTACATGGTATTTTGGAGATAAACCGGATACCCTGAAAGGGACGGCACGAACCCTGGATTTCGCTGATGGAGCTATTGAACTGGAAGAAGGACTGATGAACAAGAACGGTTTTTCAGTTTTTGATGACAGTACATCTATGCGTCTGACAGAAGACGGATGGGTAGAGAAGCGTCCGAAGAATGTGACTGACATGTATTTCCTAGGCTATGGTCGGGATTACCTGGGTGCCCTGAAGGACTATCATTATCTGACAGGCAAGACGCCACTCCTCCCGAGATATGCATTAGGGAACTGGTGGAGTCGTTATTACCCATATAGTCAGGACGGATACAAACGTCTGATGCTCGAATTTCAGGAAAGACAGATCCCGTTTTCAGTGGCTGTCATCGATATGGACTGGCATGTGACAGATATCCCACCGGAATACGGATCAGGATGGACCGGTTACACTTGGAATACTGAACTGTTCCCCGATCCGGAAGAATTTCTGACTTGGCTCAAGGATAATGGCATGCGTACAACACTTAATCTGCACCCGGCCAACGGCGTCCAGCCCTTTGAAGAAATGTATGAACCAATGGCTAAGGAACTCGGCGTCAATGCTGAAGAGGAAGAGCCCATTCGGTTCGATATCGCCGATCCTGAATTTCTAGATGCCTATTTCAAGTATCTGCACCATCCTCATGAAGAAATCGGGGTAGATTTCTGGTGGATCGACTGGCAGCAGGGCAGTGTGACAAAAGTTGAAGGACTGGACCCACTGTGGATGCTCAATCACTACCACTTCCTTGATCATGGGCGAAACGGTAATCGTCCGCTTATTTTCTCAAGGTATGCAGGTCTCGGTTCACACCGTTATCCAATCGGATTTTCAGGAGATACTGCCGCAACATGGGATTCTCTTCACTTCCAGCCTTATTTTACAGCAACAGCTTCCAATGTAGGCTACAGCTGGTGGAGCCATGATATAGGCGGGCATATGGGTGGAATCAAAGACAATGATCTGTTCGTCAGATGGGTCCAGTTCGGCGTCTTCTCCCCAATCAATCGTCTGCATAGTCAGGACGGGGAATTCAGCGGGAAAGAGCCATGGAGATATGGACTGAAAGCGGATCGCATCGTGACAGATTTCATGCAGCTTCGCCATCGTCTGGTTCCTTACCTGTATACTATGAATGTATTGAATCACTTTGATGACTTTCCGCTGATCAGACCGATGTATTATCACTATCCTTGGAAAGATGAAGCGTATGATGTACCAAATCAGTATTACTTTGGTACTCAGATGATCGTCGCTCCGATTACGACACCAACGAAAGATGATCTGCGGTTAGGAAAAGTGAAAGTCTGGCTGCCTGAAGGAAAATGGTACGATTTCTTTAACAACCGCAGCTATGAGGGCGACCGCATGCTTGACGTGTTCAGACCGATGTCCACTTTCCCTGTATTTGTGAAGGCTGGGGGAATTGTTCCGATGGATCAGAGTCATCAGAATCATACAGACAACCCTGAGAATATGGAAGTCAGAGTTTATGCCGGAGAAGACGGCAATTTCACATTATATGAAGATGATGGACAAGGTCAGGGAAGCGAAGCCGCTACAACTAAGATGTCTCTGAAATGGAAAGAGAATGGAGACGAGTGGGCAATGTTCCAGATCAGCAGTCCTGAAGGAAATCTTGATGTCCTTCCGAAAAACAGGCAGTTCACTATATCACTGATAGGATTCAAATGCACTCAAATGCCTGAAGTCCATGTCAATGATGATAAAGTGGAGGTCGAGGTGACACGACAAGGAAAAGTTACTAAGATCGTCATTCCTGAGCAGCCGTCTGATGCTCAGTACACTCTATACTTTAAAGGAGTGGAACTTAAGAAAAACGATATGCACGGAGAACTCTTCCGATTCCTGGACCGTGCTCAAATCGAAGCAAGTGAGAAAGAGAACATTTACAGTACGATCGTCAAAGGTAAATCGAGTGGTAGAGTAATCAGTGCACTGCTTGCTCTGGATATCGATCCGGACCTGATGGAAGCAATCAGTGAAATCGTCTGGGCAAATCCTGATGATGTCAGCTGAATGAAGCGGATATAAAGAAAAGAAGTCATTCTTGTTTCTGGGTATAGACCAGAGAAGAATGGCTTTTTCTTTTGAGTATAAAAACAATGGCTAAACAGTAATTGATACTGTCTAGCTACACTACTCGCTAGCACTCGGTCGATCTCAACAATAGTTGTACGAGCTAAAGCACTACAACTTGTAAGGACAAGTCTGACACCGTTCAAAAAAAGATGGGTGGACCCATTGCGCAGGATGCTCATTCAGGGCCACACCCACTATTTTTTGAAGGTGTCAGGGCGGACTTGTTCCGCTTTTCTTTCCATAATCATACATACAGAAAGCAATACGTGATACAATAATAAGGAAGTTGAAAGGAAAGTGAGCGGCTCAGATGACTAAAATCGTATTTTTTGATATAGACGGAACATTAGTGACTAAACGTAATACCATCCCTGAATCTGCAAAGAAAGCCATCGATCAGCTGAAAAAAAATGATGTCATTCCTGTGATTGCTACAGGACGGGCACCGATTCTCATTGAAGAAATCAGACAGGAGCTCGGCATCGAAAGCTATATTGCAATGAACGGTCAGCTTGTCATGCATGAAGGGGAAGTGATTTTTCATAATCCTATTCAGAAAGAGACTGTAGATCGTCTGACTGAGAAAGCAGTGGAACGCAAAAACGGGATCATTCTCTGTGGAGCGAAGGATATCTTCAGCAACTCGATCGTTTCTCTGGCTAAAAGAAGTTCTGTGTGGACAGTTCTTAAAGGGCTGGGCAAGATCATACCAGGACACCTCCAGCTGTCGCTGTTCAAGCGTCTGATCAGAAAACCGCCTAATCGAGAAGAATATGAAGGTAAGCCGATCTATCAGGTTATCCTGGAAACATCCATGGATGAAGAGAAGCATTACAGTAAAGAATTTCCGGAGCTGCACTTTGCACGTTCCAATCACTACACGGTTGATATTATCAGTGAAGGGATTTCCAAAGCTGTAGGAATTCAGAAGTTTCTGGAGAAGCTCAACCTCGATCAGAAAGATACCTATGCATTCGGAGACAGCCCGAATGACAAGGAAATGCTGGATTATGTCAATACAGGAGTTGCGATGGGCAACGGATGGGACGAAATAAAAAAGGCCGCAGATTATGTAACGGCACCAGTAGATCAGGACGGAATAGCCAAAGGGTTAAAACACTTCGGTCTAATCTAAACCTGAACTTTTTCAGCGATATGAGCTGTGCTATACTAATCAAGTATACATGAGGCCTGACGATGCCTAAGATAATTCTAAAGGAGGACATTCACTTGTCTGAACGACAATCTTTTTATATAACAACACCAATTTATTACCCGAGTGGTAATCTTCATATAGGTAATGCCTATACAACAATTGCCTGTGATGTGCTGGCCCGCTTTAAACGTTTAAAGGGATTCGACACGTATTACCTGACAGGAACGGACGAACACGGTCAGAAGATCGAAAAGAAAGCTAATGAGAGAAATCAGACCCCACAGGAGTATGTGGACGAGATGGCAGAAAGCATCCAGTCTCTGTGGAAAACACTGGATATTTCAAACGATCAGTTTATCCGTACGACACAGCCGGAGCATAAAGCGGTGGTAGCAAAGATATTTGAGAAGCTTCTTGAAAAAGGGGACATCTACCTTGGGGACTACGCTGGCTGGTATTCTGTATCTGATGAAGAGTTCTTCACTGAAACACAGCTGACGGAAGTCTTTAAAGATGCTGAAGGGAATGTCACCGGAGGCATTGCGCCGAGTGGTCACGAAGTGGAATGGGTCAAGGAAGAGTCTTACTTCTTCAGAATGAGCAAGTATGCTGACCGTCTGCTTCAGTACTATGAGGAGCATCCTGAATTTATTCAACCTGAATCACGTAAGAAGGAAATGATTAATAATTTCATCAAACCGGGACTTGAAGATCTGGCTGTGTCCCGTACGACTTTCGACTGGGGCGTGCCTGTTCCTTCGAACCCCAAACACGTCATTTATGTGTGGATCGATGCGCTGACCAACTATATTACAGCTCTGGGCTATGACCCGGAATTAGGCGGATTT
Source organism: Alkalibacterium pelagium (assembly GCF_900109325.1). GTDB lineage: Bacteria > Bacillota > Bacilli > Lactobacillales > Carnobacteriaceae_A > Alkalibacterium > Alkalibacterium pelagium. Next base: position 45,984 of record NZ_FNZU01000016.1, on the reverse strand, counting down.
GATGCCCAGCCGGAACAGTTCAGAAAATACTGGCCTGCAGACGTGCATATGGTCGGGAAGGAGATCGTACGATTTCATACGATCTACTGGCCGATCCTGCTGATGGCACTGGATCTTCCTCTGCCGAAACAAGTATTTGGTCATGGCTGGCTTCTTATGAAAGACGGCAAGATGTCCAAATCCAAAGGGAATGTGATTTATCCAGAAAAACTGGTCGAGCGTTATGGCGTCGATGCGGTCCGTTACTATCTGATGAGAGAAGTGACTTTCGGCAGTGACGGGGTGTTCACTCCTGAAGACTTTGTGTCCCGCATCAATTATGATCTTGCAAATGATTTGGGCAACCTGCTCAACCGGACCATTGCCATGATGAATAAATACTTTGACGGCCATATTCCTGCTTACAAAGGTGATGTCACCGACTTTGACGGTGAATTGAGACTGCAGGCACTGGAAACGATAGATGAGTATGACCTGAATATGAACCAGATGCAGTTCAGCTCAGCTCTCCAGTCTGTATGGAAACTTGTTTCCCGTACGAATAAGTACATTGATGAGACTCAACCTTGGGTTCTGGCAAAGGATGAAGAAAAGAAAGATCAGCTTGAAAGTGTCATGACTCACCTGGCGGAAAGTTTAAGAGTCACGGCAACCCTGCTTCAGCCGATCCTGCTGCACACAGCCAAATCTGTTGCCACCCAATTGGGACTGGACGAGTCTGACCTGACTTTTGATAAAGTGAATTTCGAACACTTCCCGGAAGGCAGACAAGTTGTTTCTAAAGGAGAGCCGATCTTCCCTCGTCTGGATGTTGAAAGTGAAGTTGAAGAAATCAAAAGCTGGATGGAAGCCACAGTAGAAACTGAAGAAGAGACATTTGACCCGGAAAACACTCAGCTTACTTCTGTAAAAGAAAAGGAAATCAAGTACGATGTTTTCGATAAGGTCGAGCTGAAAGTAGCCGAAGTCATTGCTGTAGATAAAGTTGAAAATGCAGACAAGCTGCTGAAATTCAGGCTGGATGCAGGCGATGAAGGCGGACACCGTCAGATTCTGTCAGGCATTGCTGAGTTTTATCCTGAACCGGACAAATTGATTGGTAAAAAAGTCGTGATTGTAGCCAACTTGAAGCCAAGAAAGATGCGTGGAGAAATCAGCCAGGGCATGATCCTGTCAGCTGAAGATTCTAAAGGCAACCTGACTGTTGTCGATGCGCCGGCACATATGCCGAACGGTTCTGTCGTAGCCTGATCTGACAGTCAAAAATTCCAGTAAAGCGGTGAGTGATCAACCTGCTTTATTGGAATTTTTTTGAGGATAGTGTATTCTGAACAGGATGACAGACAAAGAAGCATACAGGAAGGATAAATGAGATGTTATTTGATACACATACACACATTAATGTAGATAAATTTAAAGGTGAAGAAAACGAGATAATAAAAAGAGCCCATGAAAACGGGGTAGACCAGATGGCGATTGTCGGATTCGATTATCCGACGATCGATAAAGCCCTGGAACTGACTCATACGCATGACAGGCTCTATGCCATTATTGGCTGGCACCCTACTGAGGCCGGGACATACTCCGATGAAGTGGAAGCATATCTGATCGACAGACTGTCGGATGAGACCGTTGTAGCCATGGGTGAAATGGGTCTGGATTACTATTGGGACACAGCGCCTAAATCCGTTCAGCAGGATGTGTTTCGTCGTCAGGTCCGTGTGGCAAAAGAGCTGAATCTACCGATCAGTATCCATAACCGTGAAGCGACTGAAGATACGTATAAGGTGTTGAAAGAGGAACATGCCGGTGATACTGGCGGAATTATGCATAGCTTCAATTTGGATACCTACTGGATGGAAAAATTTCTTGATATCGGTATGCACATCTCTTTGAGTGGAGTCGTCACCTTTAAAAATGCACCGGAAGTCAAGGAGGTCGCCCGGCATGTCCCGGCAGACAAACTGCTTGTTGAGACGGACGCCCCATATCTTGCTCCGATGCCGAACAGAGGCAAGCGAAATGAACCGGCATATGTACGGTATGTGGCAGAAGAAATAGCTTCATTGAGACAGATACCCTTTGAGGAAGTTGCTCGACTGACCACTGAGAATGCACGTGATTTATTCAAGCTGAAGGGGTAGCCGAGTGGAAAAAATAAAAGAAATTATAGTTGTTGAGGGCAGAGATGATACAAAGCGCCTGAAAATGGCGGTTGAATGTGACACGATCGAAACCAATGGATCGGCGATCAACGACCTGACCCTAGCTCAGATTGAGCATGCGCATGAAACACGTGGCGTCATCGTCTTTACTGACCCGGACGGTCCTGGGGAACAGATCAGGAAAATTATTTCTCGACAGATACCTGGAGTCAAACACGCCTTTCTTACTAAAGATGAAGCAAGGAAGAAAGGGAAGACTGGTGAAAGCATAGGGATTGAACATGCATCTGTACCCGCCATAAGAGAGGCTTTGGACAAGGTAGTGGAAGAAAGAATCGACAGCGTCCCGACAGTAACCAAGTCTTTTCTGATCAGCCAGAACCTTATCGGCACATCAGATGCCCGTCTGCTGAGAGAAAAATTGGGGAATCGTCTGCGCATCGGCTATACTAATGGAAAGCAGCTGGAAAAACGACTGAATATGTTCGGGATTACGGAGAAAGAAGTAGCAGATGCACTTGAAGAGATCAGAGAGGAATCAGCCCATGAATGAATATAGAGAAATAGCAACTCCTGTGAGAACAGCAGAGATATTAAGCAAATATGACCTATCCGCCAAAAAAAGCCTGGGACAGAATTTCATTGTGGACACGAATATCCTTGGTAAAATTGTCAAGACTGGAGAGGTCACAAAGAAAACAACTGTGATCGAAGTCGGTCCGGGAATCGGAGCGCTGACCGAGCAACTGGCAAAAAAAGCTAAAAAGGTCATAGCTTTTGAAATCGATGACCGGCTGATTCCCGTCCTTGATGATACCTTGTCCGCTTATAAGAATATCGATATAATCCATTCAGATGTTCTGAAAGTGGATCTCAAGGCATTTGAAGCAGAGTATCTGAGCGAGGCAGAAGAAGTTGTTCTCGTAGCCAACCTTCCATATTATATTACAACACCGATCATTATGCGTTTTCTGGAAGCAGGCATGCATATTGACCGTATGGTTATGATGATGCAGAAAGAAGTAGCCAGCCGCATATCGGCATCTCCAAGTACGAAAGCCTATGGGTCGCTCTCAATAGCTGTCCAATACTACATGGATGCAGAGATTGCCTTTACGGTCCCTAAAACGGTCTTCATGCCCCAGCCGAATGTTGAGTCGGCAATCATCAAGCTGACTAAAAAATCGACAAGGCTTACTGAATTGAAAGACGAGACCTTGTTCTTTAGACTCGTCCGGTCTGCTTTTGTTCAGAGAAGAAAAACATTATGGAACAATCTGACAAGTGTTTTAGGAAAAGATGAGCATACGAAAGAAGTTCTTGCTAAGGCTCTCGAACAAGCTGAAATCGATCCAAAGCGAAGAGGCGAGACGCTCAACATAGATGAGTTTGCCCTACTGGCAAATGCCTTGTCTGACTTGAATCTTGTATTCGAGGATAAAAAATAGTACCCTTAACAGGGAATAACTTATTACACAATTAAATACATTGACCCTGGGAGAGTTCTTGGCGGACAGCATTCCGTGAGTAGTTCTGAAAGTGGCGAATAAGCCTTATCCCTAACAGATCGTACTGATCTGTCGTTACCTGAACTGGATGATACCAGCGGAGGGAATGGGTGAAGTATGAAAAAGTATGGGGCTCGGGACCGTTTCGGCCAAGACCATTGTCAATACTGACAGACCGCTTTTTCATTCTGCCTATCTACACTTCCGCCTTAATGCATCCAGTTAAGGGAAGTGTTTTTTTTGTGCAGATAAAGAAAGGAAGAATGAAAATGAACAAACGTACGCTGGCACTAGTTTTTACTGCACTATGCATTGCAATCGGCTATATTGGAGGAAGTCTGATTATCATTCCTCTGGGATTCGTCAGAGCCGCACCATTTCAGCATTTTATGAATATTATAGTCAGTTTTCTTCTGGGGCCCTGGTACAGTCTCGCACAGGCATTTGGCGTTTCTGTATTGAGAAACATAACAGGGACAGGTTCACTGCTTGCTTTTCCAGGCAGCATGATCGGAGCGTTTCTGTCAGGCTACCTGTACAGAAAAGGGAAGAAGTTTTATCTTTTAGGGGCTGGTGAACTGGTCGGTACAGGTGTTTTAGGTGCATTGGCGAGTTATCCTGTCGCGAGACTGTTTCTTGATGCAGAAGCTGCATTGTTCGGATTCGTTCCGGTTTTTTTCATCAGTGCACTGATCGGAACCATTGCCGGAGTGATTCTCGCGTATCAGATGAAAAAGTCCAGTGCTTTTTCCAGACTTCTGTCTTTACAGGATATAGAGAACGAGCAGTAAAGCCGAACATTTTCAATTGGCCTTCTCATGATTTTTTAGTAATTAATTCACGGGAAACAGTAAAAAAACTTTAAAATATAGGGTTTCCTACACTCATTTTCTTTTAATGATTCAAGGGAATCCTATCTTTATTTTCAAAGAATCCTTACAATTTTCGTCTTTTTGTGTTATAGTATAGTTAATACTTTGTGAGGTGAGTCGATTATGCCAACTACTTTAGCTAGCATCAAGAAAAACTTGGACAGTCACATTGGAAAAGAAATTACACTGATTGCCCAGGCGGGAAGAAAGAAGACGACAGAACGCAAAGGAATTTTAACTGATACGTACCCTGCGGTTTTTGTTGTAGAACTCGATCAGGACGAGAACGCGGTCGAGCGCGTCTCATACAGCTACACGGACGTACTGACACATTCAGTCGAACTGGAATTTGAAGATGAAAGAGAAGTTATCTTAAACTAGCAATAGATCGTAGTATAATGTCACATTATACTACTTTTTTTATGCCCTCAGACAGGCCATGAGTAATGAGCTTCCCTCAGTGTAAAGGTTATCTTTTTAAAATATTGCCTGACTGTTCTACAATAGAGAAAGAATCAGATTTGCATGAGGAGGGATGTAATGGAAGAGTATGAAAAAGCCCCTGCTAAAATCAATGTCTGTCTGAATGTCTTGAGTAAACGACCAGATGGCTTTCATGAGATGGAAATGGTCATGACACCTGTAGATCTTGCGGACAGATTGACATTCAAGCTGACTGAAGAGGCTATCACTCTGGATTCTTCCAGTTCATTTATGCCGCTTAATGAAAAAAATATAGTATACAAAACTGCCCTTCTTCTGAAGCGCACATATGGGGTCAGATATGGTGCAGATATGTTCATTGATAAACATATACCGATTGCAGCCGGTCTCGGGGGAGGCAGTACTGATGCTGCAGCCACTTTAAGGGCACTCAATCGATTATGGGAACTTGACTTGACTCTCGATGAACTGGCTGAACTGGGGGAGCAGATCGGGTCGGATGTTCCTTTCTGTGTGTATGGTCAGACTGCTTATGTCACTGGGAAAGGCGAAAAAGTTGAACCCGTTCCTTCTTTTCCCCATGCCTGGGTGATCATTGTCAAGCCGCCAAAAGGGATATCCAGCTGGACAGTCTTTAAAGACCTTGATGTTGAATCTCTGCCTGTTTTTGATGTAAAAGAAATGAAAGAAGCAGTAATCCAGTCAGATTATCAGCGTATCATCAAAGCAACTGGTAATGCACTGGAAGAGAAAGCTGTCACACAAAATCCTATGATAAAGGAAATCAAAGAAAAGATGAGCAGTTTTGGTGCAGATACTGCCTTGATGAGCGGAACAGGTCCGACTGTTTATGGGCTGACACAAAATTTGTCCAAAGCGCGCCGAATAGTCAATGGCCTTAAAGGGTTCTGCGAGGAAGTGTACTTAGTACGTACGATCAGTTAAAAATTCATGTTGCTGTCCCTCTAGTCTCATGACTCAAATGAGACTAGTTAAGCATTTAGACTATGGTATACAGCCCTATATTATTAAAAGAAAATTCAGACTGGACTCTTTACCCTGCCCAAAAAACTAAGTGACTGGAAAAAGAAAGAGCTGCACAGAAAAGCAGCTCTTTTCTTATGCCTGAAGTAATTCCAATACCCACCTTGAATCCTCCGTGATCATGGAAATTTGTCTGTTAAGTGCGAGGTGTAATAAAAGTTTTTATAAAAAGGTGGTTGACATCAAGTGTCCCACATGGTTAAATGTAAAACGTAACAGTTACGATTTACTTAAATAGGAGGAATAAATGTGTTGAATAAATGGGTGAAACTTTCTGGAATTGCACTAATGAGTCTATACTTAGCAGCTTGTGATACAGCAGATAATGAAGGTGTAGAAGAAAACACAACTGATGTGGCTGAAGAAGAGGAAACCGAAGACGAGCTTGCTGATGAAGCTGAAACTGAAGAAGACAGTGATGAAGACACAGAAACTGAAGAAACAGCAGATATGGATGCACAAGATGAAGAAGAGCACGATGATCATGATGAAGCCGATGCAGAAGTTGCAGAGCTGATAACAATCGAAGGAATGGCCGATCATTACCATACTGGAGAATTGGTTGAACTGACTGCTGTCATGTCAGAAGAGACAGATTACGATGACTGGCACTGGTACAGCCGGGAAGATGATGCTGATGAGTGGGAACTGATTTCCGGTCAGCATTCTCAAGACCTGATTATGGAAGCTCCTGATGCGACAGTAGACGTTCGAGCAGTTCTCTATGATGATGCTCATGCACCATACGCACAATCTGAACCTGTTGAGCTTGAAGTGGACAATCATTAATTGAAAAATGAAGGCAGCTGATCTATTCGGCTGCCTTCTCTTATGAAATTATAATTTGACAGAGTATGTATACTCATGATACTTTATTCACCGTAATGATTACGATTTACAACCACAAGGAGTTAACGATGATCAATAAAAAAATATACGTGCTGCTGCCTCTTATTCTCATGATTGTGGGTTTAAGTGCATGTGCAGCTGAAAATTCTGAAGATATATCAGATGAAACTTTGTCAATTGTCACTTCTTTTTATCCTGTATACGAATTTGCCCAGCAGGTGGCTGGTGAACATGCAGATATTTCTCTTATGGTAGATGGTGGGTCAGATCCCCACAGTTACGAGCCCAGTGCTCGGGATATTGCAGGAATCAACAATGCAGATCTGTTCATTTATACAAGTGAGGAAATGGAATTCTGGGTACCGAGTCTACTGAATACAATAGAAAATGAAGAACTGGAAGTAGTCCGTACAGCTGATGGCCTGGGAACGGAAAGTCATTACGACTCACCCGCATCAAACGGAAATGAAACAGATCTCTCAGCTGCTTCAGTCACTGAACTTCCGGAAGAAGTCCAGTTGTTAGGTCTGGCCGGCCATTACCACAGTGGAGATACCGTTACTTTGCTGGCTCAGTATGAACAGGCAGAAGACTGGGAATGGTATGTATCGGAAACAGAAGGTGAATGGGAACAGATCGACAATCTGACATCTGACCGATTCGAGTATCAGATTGAACAGGAAGATATTCTGGTGCAGGCCGTGGCAACTGATGGCAATGGAAACGAACTGGCACAATCAGAAGTCGCTCATGTACACATAGATGACCATGAAGAAGAAGATCCTCACATCTGGCTTGATCCTGTCCTTGCTCAAGACCAGGTCCTGCTTATCATGGAAGCACTGATTGAAGCAGATCCGGCGAATGCAGAGAACTATCAGGAAAATGCAGACCAGTTCATCAATGAGCTCTCAGCACTTCATGAAGATTATCTGGAAGCTTTCGAAGATGCAGAAAATAGAACCTTTGTCGTACAGCATCAGGCTTTTGGCTATATTGCGAGCAGATATGATCTGGATCAGATAGCAATCGGCGGGCTGTCCACAGAAGTGGAGCCGAGTCCTTCAAGAATAGCCGAAATCAATCAGTTGGTGAATGAACACGATGTGCCGGTCATTTACTATCAGCAGGGAGCAAATTCAGCGATTGCCCAGACAGTCGCAAATGAGACAGGTACAGAAACCGCTGTACTCCATGATCTGGAAACTTTGTCAGATGAACTGCAAGCTGAAGGTCTTGGATATGTAGAAGCGATGAGAGAAAATCTGGAAGCACTGAAACAGTCCATTAATTAAATTTTTCAGCGAGGTGTGCGCAGTCTCAAATGGCACACCTCGTCTTCTGCTTTCATAGATTCAGCTGAAAAATGCTGGATAAAATGCTATACTTAAGAGCGAATCTATCTAAGAAAGGTCGATAATTTATGCAATACATTACAGTCGATGACCTTGCTTTCCATTATGAAGATGAACCCGTCCTGGAAAATATCTCTTTTGAGGTGAACTCCGGTGATTTTGTCATGCTGACTGGTGAAAACGGGGCAGCAAAAACAACATTGTTACGTAATATCCTGGGGCTTCTCAAACCGTCAAAAGGAAGCGTAACTTTATCCAGAACGAATAGATGGGATGAAAAACTCGTTGTTGGCTATGTTCCTCAGCAGGTTTCTTCATTCAATGCAGGCTTTCCAAGTACTGTTCTCGAACTCGTTCAGTCAGGGAGATACCCTAGAGGACGCTGGTTCAAAAAACTGGATAAAGAAGATAAGGAACACGTCAGACGCTCTCTGGAATCTGTAGGTATGTGGGATATGCGTCACAAGAAAATAGGTGAACTGTCCGGGGGTCAGAAGCAGCGCATTTCGATCGCTCGTGTATTTGCAACGGACCCTGATCTCTTTGTGCTGGATGAACCGACCACAGGTATGGACAGCCATTCTCGTGAAGAATTTTACCGCCTGCTCAAGCATAACAGTCAGGATCACGGAAAAGGCATATTGATGGTGACGCATGATCATGAAGAGCTTCGTCAATACGCAAATAAACATATCGAACTGATACGGAAGGAGGATTCCCCTTGGAGATGTTTTTCTATGGATTCATGCAAAGAGCCTTCCAGGCATCATTCCTCATCTCACTGATCGCACCGGTTCTCGGGCTTTTTCTGATTTTGAGAAGACAGTCACTAATGGCGGATACCCTCTCGCATGTATCGCTTGCCGGGGTGGCACTCGGGATGCTTTTAGGCACCGACCCGACATGGACTAATATTATTGTAGTGATAGGAGTAGCCATCTTACTTGAGTACCTTCGAATGATCTACCGGACGTATTCTGAAATATCCGTGGCGATGCTGATGTCCGGAGGGATGGCAGTCGCTTTGGTCCTTCTCGGTCTAAATGAAGGCGGAGGATCACTGAATATCAATCAGTTCTTATTCGGCTCCATAGTTACGATAAGTCAGCAGCAGATCTGGCTACTACTTGCCTTGACCCTTGCGATCGGAATCTTATACATCGTCTTCAGAAAGCCAATGTATATTCTGACGTTCGATGAAGATACAGCATTTACAGCCGGTCTTCCGATCAAGCGCATGTCGATTCTGTTCAACGTGCTGACCGGTGTGACGATAGCTGTCATCATGCCGATTGTAGGGGCCTTGCTTGTGTCTGCGATCATTGTTCTTCCGGCTGCGATATCTATGCGTTTAAGCAAGAGTTTTAATGGTGTTATCCTTATCGGAATAGGTATCGCAGTTATCGGAATGCTGAGTGGTTTGACCGCCTCGTATCAATACGGTACACCACCGGGCGCCTCGATCACTCTGATCTTCATTTTCATCTTTGGGTTGACCACTGCTGTAAAGAAACTGTTTTCGGCCTCCCAATATGAACGACTGACCCGTCGCAGGAATATTACTGGTGATACTGATTAATTATCAGGATAAAAAGTGACCCTCAACCAAGGACAGGTGTTTCCTTCCTTGGTTGAGGGTCTTTGTGCGAATAATGTCATAAAATTATCCGAACTGCCCGAGATTCAGCCGGATATGGATGATAGAATGGTATTGATTGTTTACATATTAAAGTATTCTGTTTTCAGACAGCGGACGAATGGAGAAGAAAAATGGCAGCCGATTTATTTATAAATATCTGTATTGTTGTGACTTTGGTTTTTTTGTATATGAAATTAAGATGGCGAAGTGCTTATGAAGATGCCTATTCTTTAAAAGGAGTCCTGATCGATGGACTCAGCGGCGGACTTATGGGCTACATTCTGATGATTTTCTCTATCCAAGTCACTGATGAAACAATACTGGATCTAAGGTACGTTCCCATTATGCTGCTGATCCTCTTCGTTGGCAAAACACCGGCTAGTATCAGTAGCGTGCTCATCATAAGCAGCCGATTTCTGATCAGTGTGAACCGGTCTGCTGTCTACTCCATCTTCATGATACTGATTCTGTTTATTGGGTACTCTATAATCGAGAAGCTGCTGGCTCATCATGGGGATCTTATGACAAAAGCTCTGACATTGACGTTTTTTTCTAACGCGGTCGTCACATATTTTCTGGCTGTACTGGTTGCTGATCTTAGTGTGGTCGGTCCGCTAGCCGTGACTTACTGGCTCATTTCAACACTTGGCGGAGTATCAGCTATTTTTTTAGTTGATTACCTGAAAAAATCTGAATACCTTTTTTCTAAATACGAAACTGAATCAAGCAGAGATTTTCTTACTGGACTCTATAATGTCAGACGATTCGATGAACTATGGCTTATGACTAGTGAGAAGGTGAAAAGAACACAAGGGTCGCTAGCTCTTTTAATGCTGGACATCGACCACTTCAAGTCAATAAATGATACATACGGGCATGCTTCAGGTGACAGTGTACTTATCGAAATGAGCAGAATAATTGAAGCTGCTGTTGGAAATGAAGGGACCGTCTTCAGAAAAGGCGGGGAAGAGTTTACAGTTATCCTAAACGGGTATGACCGCTCAGGAGCGCTGTCTTTAGCCGAGCGTATCAGACAGTCAGTTGAAGACACTGCTTTCAGTTTATCTGAAGAAACAACGATCAGGATGACTATTTCGATTGGCGCAGCTGTTTATCCTGAAACAATTAACGAGACAAAAGGCATGATCGAAAAAGCAGATGCGGCATTGTATGAATCAAAAAATGCTGGAAGAAATCGAGTCAGTTTCTGATCGGTTCACTCAACCAGCCTTGAAAGGAAGGGAAATATGTATAGTCTTCTCGAAGACTTGATTATCAATCTTAGTTTAGTCATCTCTCTTCTATTCATATTTATGAAAATCAGATGGAGCAGGAATCAGCGGAAACAGTCATTTAAACTAACTGGTATGCTGGATGGGCTGCTGGGAGGCGTAATGGGTATCGTCCTGATGCATTTTTCAGTTGCTCTCTCTCAGGATACGATTGTCGATTTCAGATTTATCCCGGTCATCCTGATGTTCTTATTTTCCGGGAAAGAAGCAGCGGGTGTTACTACAGTTATTATAGGTCTGGCACGATTTTTCTTCGGGGTGAGTGCATCAGCCTGGAGTACATTGCTGGTCAGTATTATCCTCCTGATGGGGCTGATGCTAATCAATCGTCTCTGGACAGAAAAGGACAGCCTGAGACTCAAAGGGACCTGCATGATCATTCTGGCGACCGTTCTGTATGCATCAACGTACATCGTTAATGTGGAGGAAATAACATGGACCTCGCCGATCCTTATAGGCTTTTATATTCTGTCGGTTACTGGCGGGCTGTTTTCTATTTTTCTTATGAATTATCTTCGCTTGTCTGAGTACTTACTTAGAAAATATGAAATAGAATCATCGATCGATTTCCTGACCGGATTGAAGAATGTCAGGACGTATAATGAGATTATTGACCGCTATAGTCAAAAAGTAAAAGAGCAGGGATCGTCGCTTTCCATGGCCATGATCGATATCGATCATTTCAAGTCACTTAATGACGAATATGGGCATACAGCAGGTGATTTTGTTCTAGTTGAACTAGCTAAATTATTTGAAGACATGTTGGGAGAAGACGCCTATGTCTTCAGAAAAGGTGGCGAAGAGTTTGCGGCACTCTTTCCTTCAGCCTCATTAGGAAAAGTGATTACCCTTATGGAAGGTTGCCGTAAGCGTGTGGCTGTAACACCATTTGAAGTCAGTGTGTCTGCTACAGTATTTACATCTATATCTGTAGGTATCAGCCAGTACCCATCAACAGTCGATTAGATTGAAGATCTGGCTTCAGCAGCTGACGACAAACTTTATCGCGCAAAAGAAAAAGGCAGGAATGTGATAATATACTGAATACATATTCTGAAGTATAGCGAGCTGGAATGGAATGCCTTTCGATGGCATTCCTTTTTGATTTCTGACACAATGAAAAATAGTTTTTTCTTATGGAGCCAATCTCTGGTAAAATAGAGAGTAAGGTTAAAATAGAATGATAAATAGTCAAATCAGATAAGGTTGAGGTGAAGACTTAATGAAGAAAGTATTGGTCGCCAACAGGGGCGAAATTGCTATCCGAATATTTAGAGCCCTGCATGAATTAAGTATTTCAACGGTCGCTATATATGCTCAGGAAGACGAAGCGAGCGTTCACCGGTTTAAAGCAGATGAAGCATACCTGGTGGGAGAAGGAAAGAAGCCCATCGATGCGTACTTGGACATTGAAAGCATTATCGCCATTGCTAAAGATTCGGGTGCTGAAGCGATTCATCCAGGATACGGATTTTTATCTGAAAATCTGGGCTTTGCAGAACGCTGTGAAGAGGAAGGGATCATTTTCATCGGTCCCGAAGCGCGTCATCTGGATGTTTTTGGAGATAAACTGAAAGCTAAGGAAGTAGCTAAAGAAGCAGGCATTCCTACTATTCCAGGAACAGACGGTCCGGTCAACAGTGTTGATGAGGTCAAGGCATTCGGTCGCACATTCGGATACCCGATCATGATGAAAGCTGCTTTAGGTGGTGGGGGACGCGGTATGCGTGTAGCCCACGACGAGAATGAAGCTGAAGAAGGATTTGAACGGGCAAGAAGTGAGGCGAAAGCGGCATTTGGTCGTGATGACATTTATGTCGAACGCTATATTTCAAACCCCAAACATATCGAAGTTCAAATCCTAGGTGACAGTCATGGGAATATTGTCCATTTGTATGAACGAGACTGTTCTGTTCAGAGACGTCACCAGAAAGTAGTTGAAGTAGCTCCATGTGTAGACCTGTCTCCTTCAGTGAGAGAAGAGCTATGCCAGACAGCGGTCAAACTTATGAAGCATGTCGACTATGTCAACGCAGGGACAGTGGAGTTTCTGCTTGAAAACGATGAATTTTTCTTTATTGAAGTAAACCCCCGTGTGCAAGTTGAGCACACGATCACTGAAATGGTCACCGGAATCGATATCGTACAGAGTCAGATTCTGATCGCTCAAGGAAAAAATCTGTTTGAAGAAGTCGGACTGCCTCATCAGGAAGATATCCGACTGAACGGTGCAGCAATTCAGTGCCGGATCACAACTGAAGATCCAGTAAATAATTTCCTTCCTGATACTGGGAAAATCAATACGTACCGCTCACCGGGTGGATTTGGTATCCGACTGGATGCAGGGAATGGCTTCCAGGGGTCAGTCGTTACTCCATTTTTCGATTCACTTTTAGTTAAACTGTCTGTTCAGGCAATGGACTATGAAAAAGCTGTTCAGAAAATGACACGGTCTCTGATCGAATTCAGAATTCGAGGCGTAAAAACTAATATTCCCTTCCTGATCAACGTACTCAAGCACCCTGAGTTTTCTTCAGGGAAAGCGACGACACGATTTATTGATGAAACACCGGAACTTTTCGAGTATTCAAAGCTGAGAGACAGAGGGAATAAATCTCTACAGTATATCGGAAATGTAACGGTCAATGGCTTCCCGGGAATCGGGAAAGTAGAGAAAAAAGCTTATAAAAAGCCAAGAATGCCGGAGAAACTGATCCTTCCTTCTGAAGATATCGTCTATCCTAAACATATTCTTGATTCAGATGGTCCTGAAGCAGTGGCCCAGTGGCTTAAAGAACAGAACTCAGTCCTGATGACAGATACGACGTTCAGAGATGCCCACCAGAGTCTGCTGGCAACACGCATGCGTTCTAAAGACATGCTGGCAATAGCTGAACAGACGGAACAGGCGATACCTGAACTCTTCTCTCTGGAAATGTGGGGGGGCGCTACATTTGATGTGTCTTACCGCTTCCTGACTGAAGACCCATGGGAGCGTCTGAGAAAACTCCGTCAGAAAATGCCGAACACTTTATTCCAGATGCTCTTCAGAGGATCGAACGGCGTTGGGTATGAAAATCTGCCGGATAATGTGCTTCAGGAGTTCATCCGTCTGGCCGCAGCCAATGGAATAGATGTATTTAGAATTTTTGACAGCCTGAACTGGCTTCCTCAGATGGAAAAAAGCATTCAGTATGTCAGGGATGAGAACAAGATCGCAGAAACAGCCATCTGCTACACGGGTGACTTGAACGATCCGTCTCAGACCAAGTATACGATGGATTACTACAAGCGTATGGCTAAAGAACTGGAAGCAATGGGGGCACATATCCTTGCCATTAAAGATATGGCCGGACTGCTTAAACCGCATGCTGCCTACCGTCTGATCGGTGAGCTGAAAAATACTGTGAAGATTCCGATTCATCTGCATATGCATGACACGAGTGGGAATGGGGTTTATACCTATGGTGCGGCCATCCGTGCCGGTGTTGATGTTGTCGATGTCGCTCAGAGTGCATTAAGTGGAAAAACCAGTCAGCCGAGTATGAGCAGTCTGTACTATGCACTGGAAGGGACCTTCCATGCGCCTAATTTCAATATACAGAATGTAGAGCAGCTGAACCGGTACTGGGAAGATACGCGTAAATATTATGCTGATTTTGAAGAAGGCATGCCGGCAGCATCTACTGAAGTTTACACTCACCAGATGCCGGGTGGACAGTATACCAACCTGAAACAACAGGCTAAAGGCGTCGGACTTGAGGACCGCTGGGATGATATCAAAGCCGCTTATACTGTCGTTAACCACATGTTTGGAGACATCGTCAAAGTAACACCATCCTCCAAAGTGGTCGGGGACATGGCTCTGTTCATGATTCAGAATGATCTGACTGAGCAGGACATTTATGATAAAGGAGAGGATATTGATTTTCCTAAATCAGTTGTCAGCTTCTTTAAAGGTGAGCTAGGAAGACCTGAAGGGGGATTCCCGAAACGTCTTCAGGAAATCGTTCTTAAGGGAGACAAACCTCTTGAGAAAAGACCAGGAGAATACAAGCAGCCGCTTGATTTCGAGAAGGTCAAGGCTGAACTGGCTGAACATCTGGACAGAGAACCGAGCATGGAAGAGGTCATCAGTTATATCATGTATCCACAGGTCTTCCTGGATTATACCTTCTTCTACAACATGTATGGCGAAGTGAATAAGTTCGATACACCGACCTTCTTCTACGGCATGCGTATGGGTGAACAGATCGAAGTGACCCTTGAAAAAGGGAAAACACTGATCATCAAGTTGAATCAGATTGGTGATCCTGATCTGGAAGGTAACCGTACCCTTTACTTTGAACTGAACGGCCAGGGCCGTCAGATCGAGATTCAGGACAAGAGTGTAACGACTACCAAAGCGGTGAGGAAGAAAGCTGAACCATCCAATAAAGGACACATTGGTGCAACGATGCCCGGGTCTGTTCTTCAGGTTCTGGTCAAGCGTGGCGACAAAGTTGAAAAAGGTGCACCAATCGTCATTACTGAGGCAATGAAAATGGAAACGACGATCCGTTCGTCAATTGCCGGACGAGTTGAGCGCTTATTTGTTAAAGAAGGCGATCAGATCCAGTCGAACGATCTGCTTGTCGAAATCGAAACCAAATAACAGTTTTAGTGAAGAGACCCTCAGCAGACGGGTCTCTTTTCTTTTTTTTTCAAGAATAAATAACCGATGCTGACGAAAAAAATCATAATAGACGAACGTTTATTATTAAAAGCAATAAAAAACCTATGAATTTCCGAATAAAAGAGGTAGAATGGTCAGTAATAGAATATAATGTACGTTACATAATGAGGTGAAAGTAGAAATGAAAGTAAAACGAAGTGAAAGACTAATTGATATTACACATTATCTGATCGAACATCCTCACACTCTGATTCCGCTGACCCTGTTTTCAAAACGGTATGAGTCTGCCAAATCAAGTATTAGTGAAGACCTGACCATTGTAAAAGAAACATTTGCCAAGAGAGGGATCGGCTTCCTTGAGACATTGCCCGGAGCAGCTGGAGGCGTCAAATATATTCCAAAAATGAAGGCAGAAGATGTTGAGTTGTTCATCCGCGATTTGTGTGAAGAACTGAATTATTCCAAGCGCCTGCTTCCAGGTGGATACGTCTATCTGTCTGATATGCTGGGCGATCCCAAATGGCTTAGACGCATCGGACGAGTTATTGCTTCACAGTATATGGATAAACAAGTGGACAGCGTGATGACTGTAGCAACTAAGGGTGTGCCGATTGCTCAGTCTGTGGCCTTTTATCTGAATGTGCCATTCGTCATTGTAAGAAGAGACTCTAAGGTGACAGAAGGATCCACCGTGAGTATCAACTATGTATCCGGATCTTCTTCTGATAGAGTGGAAAAAATGGAGCTGTCCAGAAGAAGTCTGGACATGGGCTCAAAAGTACTGATCGTAGACGATTTCCTGAAAGGCGGGGGGACGGTCAACGGCATGATCAGCCTGATTGAAGAATTCAATTCTGAAGTAGTCGGGGCAACTGTTATTGCCGAAAACATATTCAATGGGGAGCGCTCAGTAAAAGACTACACCTCACTGATCAAAGTGGATAAGGTCAATACCCAGGACCGCACGATCGAAGTATCTCCTGGAAACTTCTCTATCGAATAAGCTGCGGCGATCATCATTACTGGATAAATTAGTGACTAATACCCGTTGAGGGACTATCTTGAGTTGAGTGGTCAATAAATGAGGTATTACCGCCCACTGAGGGACAGTATCAAGTTGAGTGGTCAATAAATGAGGTATTATCGCCCACTGAGGGACAGTATCATGTTGAGTGGTCAATAAATGAGGTATTATTACCCACTCAGCGTCTTTCTCAGTCTGAGCGGGTAATTGAATATATGACAAAAAGAAAAAGCCTGCCATCTCCGGCAGGCTTTTCTGCATAATCAAAAATCTTCAGTTTAAGAGTCGAGGTCTTCTTTGCGTGTCTGACGAAGACGATCTTCTGTAGAATCGTCCACATCTGCTTCTCCGTGTGTGTCTTCCAGCTCTGGAGGGGTTCCATCAGTCGTTTTAGGTTCCATTGGCGGCTGACCGCCGTCACCCATTCCCTGAACGCTTCCTTCATTAGGAAAGCCGGCTGTCGTGCCTAGGGTTTCTAGATCCGGATCTCCGGCATGTGTAGCAGAAGAGGAAGTCGGGTGGTCAACATTATCTGTATTATCCTTGTCGTCAGAATGATCGACTGCGACAACTAAATGACCTTTCTTCAGGTCATCCCGATACATGTGAAGCGTGTCATCTTCCTGCACATAATTTGAATCATCGTAATACTCATCGTCTCTTACTGAAAAGGCATCTTTCAGTGATTCCCAGAAACTCTTGTCGTTGTCATGATCTTCATCAGTTCCGTTGACATCAGGATTGGCTACATCCACATTATCCGGATTGCGAAGCTGATCTCCTTTATCTTTATTAGTGAAAATAGTTATATCGTCTCTATCTGTACCTTCGTCCAACAGGCGACGGACGACCTGCTCAGCTTCTCTTTCAGTGGGGTAACTGCCTATAACGGTAAAATCTTTATCCATTCAACTCTTCCTTCCTGAAGATGGCGGAAATAGAACCATCTGTTTTTAAGCTTTCATTATTTATAATCTAACTTAATTATAGGAAACTGTAATAAATACGACAAACAATACACCTTATGAAACTTGAAAACAGGTTAGTCATAAAGTATGATGTAAAGAGGTTTTGTATGCCCATTTGGACGTACTTAATGATCAATCAACGAGAATAATAAATAAAATTGATGAGGAGAAACTAATGACTAAACGATTTGCAGTAGTACTTGCAGCTGGACAGGGAACGCGAATGAAATCCAAACTTTACAAAGTGATGCACCCGGTAATGGGGAAACCTATGGTCGGCCATGTAGTCGATCAGGCACTTGGCGCTCGAATGGATAAAATCGTCACAGTTACTGGTGTCGGTGCTGAAACCGTTCAGGACTATTTAGGTGATAAGAGTGACTATGTCCTTCAGGAAGAACAGCTGGGAACAGCTCATGCAGTGGAACAGGCTGCCCCGATCCTGAAAAATGAAGAAGGAACGACACTGGTTATCTGTGGAGATACACCTCTTCTGACTAAAGAGACACTTGAAGGGCTGATGGCTCATCATGAAGAAGTAAATGCGAAGGCTACCGTCCTTACCGCTCACGCGGATGATCCGTTCGGCTATGGTCGCGTGATCAGATCTGAAGATGGATCAGTCACTAAGATCGTTGAACAGAAAGATGCATCAGAAGCGGAGCAAGCTGTCCAGGAGATCAATACAGGGACCTACTGTTTCGACAACAAAGCTTTATTTGCTGCACTTGAAAAAGTAGACAACAACAATTCCCAAGGCGAATATTATCTGCCGGATGTAATGGAAATCCTCAAAAACCAGAATGAACTGATTTCTGCATTCCAGCTTGAGAACAAGGAAGATGCTCTGGGAGTCAATGACCGTATAGCGTTAGCTCAAGCCAGCAAGCTGATGAAGAAAAGAATTAACGAAAAACACATGCGTAATGGCGTGACCTTTATAGATCCGGAACAGACTTATATCGAAAGTGACGTGGTGATTGGTCAGGACACGCTTGTAGAGCCTGGTGTTTATCTTAAAGGACAGACTTCCATCGGCGAAGACTGTATCATCGGAGCCCATTCGATTATTGAAGACAGTCAGATTGGAAACGGCGTTCATGTGAAGAGCTCAATGATTGAATCTTCAGTAATGGAGAATCAGAGTAATATTGGGCCGAACAGTCACTTGAGACCAGATTCCGTCGTCAAAGAACATGCACATATTGGGAACTTTGTTGAAATTAAAAAGGCGACACTTGGAAGAAACACGAAAGTCGGTCATCTGACCTATGTTGGTGACGCCACGCTTGGAGAAAATATCAATCTCGGATGTGGAACAGTATTCGTCAATTACGATGGGGAAAAGAAACACCATATCGAAGTAGGCGATAATTCCTTTATTGGCTGCAATACGAACCTGATCGCACCTGTTAAAATTGATGCAAATACCTATGTGGCAGCCGGTTCAACAATTACTGATGATGTTCCTGAAGATGCCTTGGCCATTGCTCGAGCCCGTCAAGTTAATAAGGAAGGCTATTTTAAGAAAATGCCTAACAAAAATTAGAAATCTCTTCGAAAGAGGGCTTTCATGCCCTCGTACAGTTGATTTATTCACTGCTTAGGCATACACTTATACTAGATAAACCAATGAGATAAAATTTATGGAGGCCGACATGTCCGAACATTATTCTGATCCAAAACTGAAGATTTTTGCATTGAGTTCCAACAAGCCATTAGCAGAAAAGATTGCGAAGGATGTAGGAGTAGAATTAGGGAAAGTATCCGTCAACAAGTTCAGTGATGGGGAAATTCGTATCAACATTGAAGAAAGTATCCGTGGGGACCATGTCTATGTTGTGCAGTCAACGTCTGCACCAACGAATGATCACTTAATGGAAGTGCTCATCATGATCGATGCATTGAAACGTGCAAGTGCCAAGACAATCAATATCGTCATGCCTTATTATGGTTATGCAAGACAGGACCGTAAAGCTCGTTCAAGAGAACCGATCACGGCTAAACTGGTCGCGAATATGATCACTCAGGCTGGGGCTGACCGTATGCTGACTCTCGATTTGCATGCTTCACAGATTCAAGGATTCTTCGATATCCCAGTTGATCATCTGCTTGGCGCATCGCTCCTGGCAAACTGGTTCATCGATAGAAATCTTGGTGGGGAAAATACAGTCGTGGTCTCACCTGATCATGGAGGAGTGACTCGTGCCAGAAAACTGGCTGAGTTCCTGAAGTCTCCTATTGCGATCATTGACAAGCGTCGCCCGAAGGCAAATGTAGCAGAAGTCATGAATATTGTCGGTAATGTTGAAGGGAAAACAGCAGTACTGATCGATGACCTGATCGATACTGCTGGAACGATTACCCTTGCGGCAGATGCTCTGATAGAAAAAGGAGCCAAAGAGGTCTATGCCTGTGGAACTCACCCAGTCTTCTCCGGACCGGCTATGGAACGTCTGGCTGAATCACCGATAAAGAATATGGTGGTGACAGATTCCATCATGCTTCCAGAAGATAAAAAAATAGATAAAGTCGTTCAAGTCAGTGTAGGTGAACTGATGGGTCATGCCATCAAGCGGATCCATGAAAACCGTTCAGTGTCCCCACTGTTTGAGAAGCAGTTCAAAGGATAAGAAAGTAATGATTAAAGGCCGATGCCTTTACTAAAGGAAAGGAGGCGATCAGGTGATAGACAAGGTTCGTTTCCATTTAAGAAACATGAAACCGCTGGATGTCGTCATTATCATTATTCTTCTGGTCGCTTCTTTCATTCCGCACATCGTATATGGCTATCAGCTGAGCAGCATCGATGAGGACGCCCGGATCATTGCTACAGTCAAAATATCCGGAGAAGAAGTGTACCGAGTGGAACTGAGCGAGGATACACCACAAGAGGAATTCAGACTTGAACCTCGCGACGGTCAGTACAATATCATCGAAGTGGACGGGACGCGCATTCGTAACAGGGAAGACAACAGTCCGGATCAGCTCGGTGTGAGACGAGGCTGGATCAGTCAGCCTGGCGAAACAGCAGTTGTCCTGCCTCATCAGCTTATAATCGAGATTCATGCAGAGAATCAGGATGGACAGGAAATTCACGAAGAAGAAGACATTATCATACCAATGTAAAAAAACAGTCGAAACCGGAATGTTTTTCTCTAAACTTTTGTAATAAGGGAGCAGAGAAAAAGGACCGGTGACGGCTGTTTTTTTATATCTAAACAGGGACCGGCAGCCGATATATACCAGCTGCCGGTCCCTGTTTTATACTGTAGTTCACGTGTAGATACAGATCATCAGTCGGAGATTGTAAAACCTAGATCCGGATTTTTATCCAGGACTTCTTTCAGATGATTTCTGATGGTATCTGCCGAATGAGTCATTTTTTCCTTTTCGGAATCGTTAAGAGGAATCTCGACGATCTTATCGATCCCTCTCTGATTGATGATGGCAGGTGAGCCAATGTAGATGTCATTCTGTCCATACTCTCCTTCAAGGTAAACTGACAGAGGAAGGACAGCATGTTCATTATTTAGAATGGCTCGGGTGATACGGGCCAGCGATACTCCGATGCCGTAAAATGTTGCACCTTTTCGCTTGATGATTTCATAAGCGGCGTCTCTAACGGAGAAGAAAATCTCAACGAGTGCCTGTTCATCTGTATCCGGGTTATTGTTCAGCCATTCATTGATCTGAAGGCCGGCAACGTTAGCATGTGACCAGACTGGGAATTCAGTATCCCCGTGTTCGCCGATGATGTAGCCGTGAACGTTCCTTACATCCACATCCAGGAGGTTGGCAACTGCCTGACGGAAGCGAGCGCTGTCAAGCGAGGTTCCAGTTCCGATGACCTGGTTAGAAGGGAGACCGGACAACTTGTATACAGCATAGGTCAGGATATCCACTGGATTCGTAGCAACCAGGAATATGCCATTGAATCCGCTGGCCATCACCTTTTCCACGACATCTTTAGTAATGCGAAGGTTCTTTTCAGTCAGATCCAGACGGGTCTCGCCAGGCTTTTGAGAAGCTCCGGCAGTATAGACGACCAGGTCAGCATCATGGCAGTCTTCGTAATCAGCCACATATATTTTCTTAGGTGCAGTGAAGGCCAGGGCACTGTTCAAGTCCATGACATCTCCTTCTGCCTTTTCTGTATTGACATCGATAATGCCAAGCTCCTGACCGATATTCTGATTGATCAGTGAGTAGGCATAACTTGAACCGACAGCTCCATCACCTATGAGAATGATTTTCTGCTGTTTTTTTCTGACGTTCATATGATCATTCCTTTCCCTTTTTTACACCCTTAGTATAACATAGCTAATCAGCAAAACTCATGAGAAGCTGACTGTACAATATGGAAATTTTGTACATTGACGCACATAGGTATAAATGAGAAAATAATGAAAGAGTTTTAACGAGTATTTAACATGATAATCAGAAGAGGAGTTTTAGTGGAATGAAGCATATAACAAGTGAAAGCCTGTTTGACCTGAAAAATGTATCACAGCCGATTGTTCTGGATGACCGTATTTTTTATCTGGAAACTCGAACGGACAAAGAAAAAAATGCCTACCTGACTTCCTGGTGGAGCATCGATCAGAAATCGAAGGAACGGATCATGTGGATCGATGAAGAATTGAATCCTTCTCAAATCAAGGTCTCTCCTAATGAAAAATGGATTGGTTTTATGGCCGGTAAAAAAGGGGAGAAGCCTCAGATTTACCTGATGCCAGTGAGAGGAGGGGCTGCTTTTGCGTTGACTGATGAGGAACAAGGCGTCAGTTCATTTGAATGGACAAGCAACAGCGGGTCACTCTATTATCAGACGACTGTAGATCCTGATCAGAATAAAGAGAGAACAGACAGTGACAGCAAGTCTGACGACAAAGTCAAGTCAGTGACGATAACTAAACTGCAATATAAGATGGATGGCCAGGGGATTACTGAAAAAGATCGACTGTATCAAGTTAAAAAAATCGGTGTAGCCAAAAAGGAATCTTCGCTCATTCTTGAGAAAGACCGGCCGTTCCGCCTTCAATATGTTTCTAAAGACGAATCCTTTCTGCTTTATGTGGATAAGCTGAATCCGGATGACGAATGGGTCTACGGAGCAAGCGTCTACGAATACGACATTGCCTCGGAGACAGCCCGCCTCGTCACTGAAGATATACCGGAAGGCAGCTTTTCATTTGAAGCGGTAAACGAGTCGGAAGACTATTTCCTCTTTACTGGAAATGATTTTTCTTATGCCTTTGTTACTTTAGATAAAATTTATGGCTGGAACAGAGCAGACCATACTTTCGAAGTCCTGTCAGTCGAGGATAAATATGTTGGTGATCTGATCATTGGAGACTTCCAGCAGAAAACCAAGGGATTTCCGATCAAGTGGCTGGATGATGACTCTTTTGTCTATCCAGTGACCGAACATGGCAAGCTGAAACTGTATAAGGGAGACAAAACCGCCGGCAGCAAATGTCTGGTGGACAAGCCGTTTCATATTACAGATGGGGATGTTGTGGATAATACTACCTTTGCAGTCACCTACTCTGACTTGACGACACCAAGTGTTCTTGGGCTGCTCAATGCCGAAACTGGTGAAATAACTGATTTGTATAATCCGAACGCAGCGTTTGAAGGCTCGCATCAGATCACGCCTGTGGAAAGATTCTGGTACAAAGGAGCAGACGACTGGGATATCCAGGGATGGTACGTTCCACCTGTGGACAAGAGCGACAACCATCCAGCGGTTCTCTATATCCACGGTGGGCCTCAAGTATGTTATGGAGAAACCTTCTTCCACGAGATGCAGAAGCTGTCAGCTGAAGGATACGGTGTCATTCTTCTGAATCCGCGTGGAGGAAACGGATACGGTCAGGACTTTGTTGCGTCCATTCTTGGAGACTATGGAAACAAGGACTACGAAGATCTGATGCTAGGTACAGATTACGTTCTGGAGCAGCACCCTGAAATTGATCAGTCAAACGTATATGTTGCTGGAGGAAGTTACGGTGGCTTCATGACCAACTGGATCGTCGGACACACTGACCGTTTCAAGGCTGCAGTCACGCAGCGATGCATATCAAACTGGGTCAGCTTTTACGGCACCAGTGATGTAGGTGCATTCTTCGTAGAATTCCAGCTGAAAAGAGACGTCTCTCAAATGGAAGACCTGTGGAAAATGTCTCCGTTAGCTTATACACAGAACATCAAGACACCTCTGTTGGTCATCCACGGACAGGAAGACTTGAGATGCCCGCAGGAACAAGGTGAGCAGATGTATACAGCTATGAAAAAACAGGGAGTCAAGACGAAACTCGTTCTCTTCCCTAAATCGAGTCATGGACTATCTAGGGCAGGACTGCCAAACCTGAGAATCGAGCGACTGAATGAAATCAGTAACTGGATGAAGTAAATAATAATGAAGGAGGGCTTTCTTTAAGGGAGCCCTCCTTTTGTCTGGGGAAATTTCGGGAAAATAAAACTCCCGGATCAAGTCAAGAATATAAGACTAATATTAAAATCCTATGAGACTCCATTAAATAGATTCCATATAACTACAGGGCTGCCGGTTTCTTTGTTATACTCATTAACGGTTAAGAGGTCAGATAAGTAAATGAAATAAAAAATTATAGGAGTGGAATTTTGAAGCAAGATTTAGAAAGTTTAAGTCCGTTTGAGTTGTCGCTGTATCTGGAAAATCGTATGGAGTCACAAAATGTGACGAAAGAATGGTTGAATGCCGGACGAGGGAATCCGAACTGGACAGCCCCTATTCCCAGAGAAGCGTATTTTCTTTTAGGCGAATTTGCAGTAAAAGAAACGGTCATAAGTGAAAAAGAAAGCCTGGGCACTATGATCAAAGAAAAAGGTGGACGAACGGAGCGATTCGAATCCTTCCTGAATGATAAAGAGTCCGATGGAGCTGATATGCTCAAAAACATCTGGGAAAATGGCACGCATCTGCTGGGTATGCCGAGAGAACAGTGGCTCACAAAAATGCTCGACTATACAATTGGGGATAACTATCCCTATCCTGAGCGCGTACTCACTGCATGCGAACAGCCAATCAAGCAGTACCTTCACCATGAATTGTTCTCAGGTGAGACGGAGCCCTTTGATATTTTTGCGGTCGAAGGAGGGACGGCTGGAATCGTTTATACATTTAAATCTTTAGTGAACAACCACCTGCTGGAACCTAAAGATAAGATAGCTCTGATGATTCCAACTTTTGCACCTTATATGGAAATTCCTGAACTACCGGAATATGAATTTGATGTAGAATATATCAGATCTGAAATCATGACGATCGATGGACAGACCAGTCATCAGTTCAGCGAACAGGAACTGGATAAATTAAGAAATACGGACATCAAAGCAGTCTTTGTGGTGAACCCAAGTAATCCGACGGCGAATGCCATATACGGGGATTCAATTGCACAGCTGAAAGACATTGTTGAAACGGATAATCCTGATCTGATGATTTTATCTGACGATGTGTACGGCACATTTCTTGAATCATTCACATCATTATTCACAGCTATTCCTTACAATACAGCTTGTATCTACTCGTATTCTAAATACTTCGGCGCGACGGGGTGGAGAATCGGAACGATTGCCCTGGCTAAAGACAATGTGTTTGACAGACGGTTAGACGAACTTCCTGAAGAGAAGAAAGAAGCACTTGATGAGCGGTATGGCACATTGACATCAGATCCGCGAGCGATTTCTTTCATTGACAGGATGGTAGCTGACAGTCGGTCAGTAGCGCTGAACCATGCAGCTGGTCTATCTGCGCCACAGCAGGTCATGATGACCCTGTTCAGTCTCTATGCACTGCTTGATACTGAAGACCAGTATAAACAGGAGGTCATTCAGATCTGTCAGAAGAGAGGGCAGCTGCTTTATAACTCATTAGGTCTGATGATGCCAGTCGAAGAGTACAATACTGCTTACTACTGTGAAATCGATTTTGAGTGGCTGCTGAACAAGCGCTATGGATCAGACTTCAAGGCGTTTATCCAGTCAAGCTGGACAATGACGGATATCGTCACGAAACTGGCTGAAGAAGAGCGCCTGATGCTGCTTAAATCAGAAGCGTTTGGTTCAAGCAAGTGGACGGTACGTGTATCCCTGGCCAATCTGGATACGGCTGCCTACAAGGAAGTAGGGGAAAGACTCATTGCAATGCTTGACCGGATGCATGAATCGTGGACAGCTCTGACAAAATAAAATAGCAGCATAAAAAAGCGGGACCCATATAAGAGAAGGCAGATTATGTAAAATCTGTCCGACCTTAAAAGGGCCCGTTTTTTTTTATATTTATTGATGTAGACGTAATTAGAAAGAAAGAATGATTTTGTATTTATCCACATCTTATCCACAGAGTTGAAAGTGAAGATTAAGAGAGGTATTCTTCTTATTTCGATTTTTAGAAGAAATAATGGAGGAGGGGCATCATTGAACAGTTTCGGTACGACTGGGGGCAGAACTATCCGAGCTGATCAGAATCTGAGTTGTATTGCAAACTACAGGTAAAGAGACCTGTGAGTATGTCGAACAGAGAAGTGAGGAAGCAAACTCATATGAACTGACCGAATCTCCTGCGAGAACTCGTCGGTGGTTAACGAACTGGAAGACTATATGTAAAACCCCCGCAATACCGTCTGATGGACAGCTCGCGGGGGGCATTAGTTTATTTTAGATCACTATTAGTATGATTATTCAACAGTTACTGACTTAGCCAGGTTACGAGGCTTGTCTACATCATTGCCGCGATGCAGGCTGCAGTAGTATGAAAGCAGCTGAGTCGGGATGACGCTGACTAAAGCTGACAGCAGTGGATTGACTTTAGGGATTACAATGTGATCCCCAGGGCGGTCCAGACCATCCATAGAGATGACCATAGTATGAGCGCCACGTGCGCGTGTTTCCTGAAGGTTGCCGCGGGTATGTCCGGCAACAGCCTGCTCGGTCACAAGTGCGATGACTGGAGTACCTTTTTCAATCAGAGCGATCGTTCCATGCTTCAATTCACCGGCAGCGAATCCTTCTGTCTGGATATAGGAAATCTCTTTCAGCTTAAGTGCAGCTTCGAGAGCAACATGATAGTCCATGCCACGACCGATGTAGAACGCATTGCGTGTGATGCTCAAGTATTCAGATGCAAGCTCTTCGATCACGTCTTTTTCATCAACGAGCGTCTGCATAGCATTTGCAACTATACCAAGATCGTGAATCATTGTCGGCTCATCGATCAGACCTTTTTCCATACCGACGACTTCCGATAAGATAGCCAGAACAGCAATCTGAGCCGTGTACGCTTTTGTAGACGCCACAGCAATTTCCGGACCTGCATTCAGAAGCAGGGTGAAGTTGGATTCTCTGGATAATGTTGAACCGGCCACGTTTGTCACAGTCAGAGACGGGTGACCCAGTTCATTCATTTTGACCAGTACCTGACGGCTGTCTGCCGTTTCCCCGCTTTGAGAGATGAAGATGAAAAATGGTTTTTCAGGAAGCAGAGGCGTATGGTAGCCGAATTCACTTGATACATGCACTTCTGTTGGAATATTTGTCATCTCCTCCAGAAGTTTTTTACCAACCAGACCAGCATGATAGCTGGTTCCTGCCGCGATAATGTAGATACGGTCAGAGTCCATCATCGTATTGACGATTTCAGGATCGATAGACAGCTTGCCCTCCTCATCCTGATATTTCAGAACGAGCTTACGCATAACGGCCGGCTGCTCATCAATCTCTTTAAGCATATAGTAAGGATAGGTTCCTTTTTCAAGGTCATTAGAATCCAGTTCTGCGATGTAATGGTTTCTTTCAATAATATCGCCGCTGAAGTTCTCGATGGACAGACTGTCTTTAGTCACGACTGCAACTTCTTTGTCCATTAATTCTACGAACTGATTCGTTTCCTTGATCATAGCCATGGCATCACTACAGATGACATTGAAGCCGTCTCCTTTACCTAGAAGCAGAGGACTCTTGTTTTTAGCGGCATAGACAACATCTGGATCTTCCTTGTCGATCAGGGCAATGGCGTATGAACCTTCAAGGGTCACGATGGTTTTTTTGAAGGCATCAAGTGTATCCAGACCTTCGTTTTCTGCAAACCAGGCGATCAGCTGAACAATAATTTCCGTGTCAGTTTCACTGACCAGTTCAACATCTTCAAGATAAGCATCTTTAACTTCCTGATAATTTTCGATCACACCATTATGTACAATGGTATAGCGACCGCTAGTAGACTGATGAGGATGGGCATTGCGTACACTAGGTTCACCATGAGTAGCCCAGCGGGTATGTCCGATTCCTGCATTAGCTTCGACCGATACATCAACTTTATCTCGTAAAGCTGCAATACGGCCCTTTTCTTTAAATAAATGGCCGTCATTCTGTTCTCTGATGACATAAATCCCGGCAGAGTCATAGCCTCGATATTCCAGTTTTTCAAGTCCGTGTAATAGTACTTCTTTAGCGTCTTTCGATCCAATGTATCCAACGATTCCACACATGTGTATCCCTGCTTTCTTATAGTTTAAATGTTTTAGCCCACTTATCTGAAGTGGTATAGTTGTCGGTTGTGTTGTGGTGTAATGGCTGCTTATGCAAGCATAATAATATTAAAAGCAAATATGTTAAAAGTCAACCATTTCGACTGATTATTTTTCCTGATTGGTATAGTCAATTTTAGTGGATGCGGGCGGGAGCTTTTAATCACGGATGCACGGTACAGCTCTTATATAATAAGGAGGGAGGACAGTTAAGTCAACTTCATGTTCTGGAGGTATTGAAAACATTAAAGATTTGTTGACAAAAATATGTAAAAAAATTGTCATATATTTTTTATTGTGGTATGATAGCGACGAGCGAAATTATTTAGATAGTTCTATCCCATTTATCTCTTACTATAAAAGAGATGTAAGATATTAGGAGGGAATGTACAAAATGAGTTATAAAAAACTATTAGGTTTGCTGGCTGTATCTACACTTGCACTAGCTGCGTGTGATACAGATGGAGATCCAAGTCCGACACCAGACATCGATGAAGAAGAAGTAGAAGACGATGCTGAGGTTGAAGATGTAGAAGAAACTCCAGAAGACGATACTGATGAGGATGCCGGAAACGGTGAAAGTGCTCATGATATCATTGATGGAATCGGTAGTGATCTAGGTTACACTGCATCTATCGAGCTGGAAATCGTTGGTGGAACTTGGTCTCAGGAAGGATATGTATTTACACCTGAAGACGGAGAAGCTACAGTTAACGGTTCAGCTGTTGGAGAAGGAGACGTCTATGCCTACGTTCTTCAGGACGGCGAAGTCGTAGAAACACCTGCAGTTGAAGAAGGAGCATTCAGCTTTACAGTTGAAGCTACAGATTCTGATCAGGAATACCAAGTCGGTGTATCTGAAGAAGAATTGTATGAAGTAGGCGATGAAGCTGACGTCGAAGAGTTCGTTCGATTCGAAAACATCATCATCTTAGCTCCTGGTGAATAACTTTAAATAATACGGACCAGAGGTTTCTCTTGAGCGAGGGAAGCCTCTGGTTTTTTGTAGAAATCTTCATATAATCTTAAAATCCCTATAGTATAATTGGGGAAATAATAGTAAATTAAAGGAATGACTAGTATGCAATGGCTTCAGAAAATTCTATTTTACATGTCAGGTCGGTATGGCTTCGATGAGTTCTCGAAAGTGCTGATGGCTGCCGGCCTGGTTTTCGGTATTCTGGCTAACTTTATTGGTGGCATCTGGGTATCAGCTGTGGGGATTGCCCTGCTGGCCTATGGTGCGCTCAGGATACTCTCCAGAGATAAGGCGAACCGCTATAGAGAACTTCAGAAATATTTATCTGTCAAGCAGATCGTTCAACTGAGAACAAGGAAACTAAGAAACAGATGGGCTCAGCGAAAAGCGTATAAAATCGTTAAATGTCCTAACTGCAGACAGCAGATCCGTCTCCCGAGAGGAAGGAAGAAACTGCGGGTGACTTGCCCTAAATGTCATGAGACATTTATTAAAAAAACCTGATCGATCACCTGAGGGAAAAGTGACTTCCAAATATGTTACAATAGAATAAATAAAAAACTGAACGACAGTCTCGTTCAGCTTTTTTGCATGTACAAAACAGTTAAGGAGTTTCTATAATATGAAATTAATAATCGGGTTAGGTAATCCGGGAGCTAAATATGCTCAAACTAAACATAACATCGGCTTTATTACATTGGATGAGATAGCTTTTCAGAAAGGCTGGGCGTTCAACCGGTCTAATTTCGAATCAGTATATGCAGAAGGTCTGGTCGGAACTGAAAAGGTCATCCTGATCAAACCTCAGACCTATATGAATGAATCGGGACGTTCAGTGAGACAGTGGCTGGACTACTATGACTGTGATGAGGAAGACCTTGTTGTCGTTTACGACGATATGGATTTGCCGATCGGCAAGGTACGACTCAGACAGAAGGGTGGTGCCGGTGGACATAATGGCATCAAGAGTATGATCGATCATCTCGGGACGAAACAGTTCAATCGTCTCCGAATCGGTGTCGGACGCCCTTACGAGAATCAGTCAGTCGTCTCTCATGTCCTGAGTCCCTTTCACAAATCAACGCATGAAGAGGTACTTCTTTCAGTGAAGAAAGCAGCGGATGCCGCTTTATACTGGGTCGAGGGTCATTCGTTTACTGACACGATGACACAGTTCAACTAAATGAATCATAGAGAAAAGGAGAAAATAGCGTGGCAGACTTACACACATTAATCAGTGAAAAACCTTCCGTAAAAGAACTGTTTTCTCAAATGGAAAAAAAGAGGAAGCACCTCATAACTGGAATGGCAGGATCTGCACGGACATTAGTGCTTAAATCATTATTTGAAG
The DNA here is from genome assembly GCF_900109325.1 of Alkalibacterium pelagium. Lineage (GTDB taxonomy): Bacteria > Bacillota > Bacilli > Lactobacillales > Carnobacteriaceae_A > Alkalibacterium > Alkalibacterium pelagium. The sequence continues at coordinate 15,248 of NZ_FNZU01000016.1, read as the reverse complement.
AAGAATCCAGACAGATTCTCGTGGTTACTCAAAATGTCTATCATGCCAATCAGCTCATAACCGATTTAACTGGTCTCATTCCTGATGACCAGCTCTTTCTGTTTGCAGTGGACGATATGATCCATGCTGAAATGGCCGTCTCTTCTCCGGAATCCCGGGCAGAGCGTGTCAAGGCTCTAGATTTCATGCTGAAAAATAAACCGGGAGTTGTGGTCACTCCTCTGGCCGGGGCAAGAAAGCTCCTTCCCGATCCGGCCCTCTTTGCTCAGGCAGAGCTTTTATTCTCTATCGGAGATGAAGTGGAGCTTGATCAGCTTCAGCAGAAGCTTGCCGAGATGGGATACAGGCGGGAGCAGAAAGTGTCCACCCCAGGAGAATTCAGCATTCGAGGCGGAATCATCGATGTGTATCCGCTGACTGAAGAAAAACCTGTCAGAATTGAGCTGTTTGATGTGGAAATCGATTCACTGAGGTACTTTGATGCGGACACTCAAAGGTCTGAACAGAATGTTGAAACCGTAAAAATTATCCCTGCTACAGATACTTTGCTTTGTATAGAGGAAAAAGATTCGATCATCACTCGGATTGAGAAAGCACTGGCCTCGTCACTGAAAAAAACAAAGGACGAAGATCAGCAGACTAGTCTGAATGAGACAGTCAGGGATATCATAGATACGATCAAAGACGAAACATACAGCGAAGAGCTGGTCAGATATGCGGATTTTTTGTATGAGGATAAAGCGACGCTCATCGACTATGCGTCGGATGATGCGATTGTCGTCATGGATGAATACCCGCGTATATTAGAAAACGAAGCTAGACTGGAAGAAGAGGAGGGTGAATGGGTTACATCCCAGCTTTCTCAGGGGAATATCCTCATCAATCAGTCTTTTTCGAAAAATTTTAGGGATACACTCAAAGGCTCAGAGCTGAACCAGCTTTACTTCTCGCTGTTCCAGAAAGGAATGAAAGGACTCCGGTTGGACAGCATCCATGCTTTTCAGTATCGGACGATGCAGAAGTTCTTTGGGCAGATGAACCTGGTCAAAACGGAAATGGACCGCTGGGTCAAACAGGAATACACGGTTATCGTCATGACGGAAAGTGAAGACAGGGCGGAAAAAGTTCATCAGACTCTTCTCAATTTTGAGATTCCGAGCACCTTGTCAGACAGCAATCATTTAAAAGAAGGCATCATTCAGGTCATCAGTGGAAGCGTCATGACGGGGTTTGAGCTGCCACATGAAAAAATAGCCGTGCTGACAGAGAAAGAGCTCTTTAATAGACTGCCTAAGAAGAAGCCGAGAAGACAGAATCTGTCCAATGCCGAAAGACTGAAAAGTTACTCGGAACTGGAAAAAGGCGATTATGTGGTGCACGTTAATCATGGGATTGGTCAGTTCATGGGGATGGAAACTATGGAAATCGGCGGCGTGCATCAGGATTACCTCAGTGTGGTGTATAAAGATTCATCCAAGCTGTTCATCCCCGTGACCCAGCTGAATCTCCTTCAGAAATATGTATCTTCAGAAGGGAAATCACCTAAACTGAATAAACTGGGAGGTACATCCTGGGCAAAGACGAAGAAAAAAGTAGCCTCTCAGGTTGAAGACATAGCAGATGAGCTGGTGGAGCTGTATGCTGAACGAGAGCAGAGAACCGGCTATGCCTTCTCCAGGGACAATGCCTATCAAGGCGAATTCGATGATGCGTTTCCCTATACAGAAACGGATGATCAGCTTCGCTCGATTCGTGAAGTGAAAAAAGATATGGAAAAAGACAAGCCGATGGATCGCCTGATCGTAGGAGATGTCGGTTACGGGAAAACAGAAGTAGCAATGCGGGCCATTTTCAAAGCAGTCCAGGACGGGAAGCAGGTGGCATTTCTGGTGCCGACTACCGTTCTGGCTCAGCAGCATTACGATACGATGCTCGAACGCTTCACAGATTTCCCCGTAGAGATCGGACTGCTGAGCCGTTTCCGTACAGGTAAGCAGCTGAAAGAAACTGTCGACGGGCTGAAAAAAGGGCACATCGATGTCGTCGTCGGAACGCATAGAGTCCTGTCTAAAGATATTGTCTTTCAGGATCTGGGGCTGCTTATTGTAGACGAAGAGCAGCGCTTTGGAGTCAAGCACAAGGAAAGACTGAAACAGCTGAAAAGCGAGGTCGATGTGCTGACGCTGACGGCAACACCTATTCCCCGTACCCTCCATATGTCGATGCTGGGTGTCAGAGATCTGTCAGTGATCGAAACACCGCCGGCAAACCGCTACCCGGTTCAGACCTATGTTATGGAGATGAATGGGGCAGTGGTAGCTGAATCGATCAAACGTGAAATGGCAAGAGGTGGTCAGGTTTTCTACCTGCACAATCGGGTCAGTACGATCGAGCAGCGGGTAGACGAACTCCAGCAGCTAGTTCCCGAAGCCCGTATTGCTCATGCTCACGGACAGATGACAGAAGTCCAGCTGGAAAACATTCTATACCAGTTCATACAGGGAGAATATGATCTGCTCGTGACGACGACAATTATTGAAACAGGGGTCGATATCCCTAATGTCAATACGCTTATTGTAGAAGATGCTGATCGTATGGGCCTTTCCCAGCTCTATCAGTTAAGGGGGCGAGTCGGACGAAGCAGTCGGATCGCCTATGCTTACTTTATGCATCAGCCAAATAAGATCCTGACAGAAGTCAGTGAAAAAAGGCTGCAGGCGATCAAGGACTTTACCGAACTCGGATCAGGCTTCAAGATTGCCATGAGAGACCTCGCTATACGTGGGGCGGGTAATCTCTTAGGTCAGCAGCAGCACGGATTCATTGACAGTGTCGGATTTGATCTGTATTCACAGATGCTGGAAGAAGCAGTGGCCCGAAAACGTGGAGACAAGCGTCACCAGAAAACAGTAGTGGAAATGGATCTGTCAGTCGATGCATACTTGCCTGGAACGTATGTCCAGGATGAACGTCAGAAAATTGAACTGTACAAACGCATCAGACAGTTTTCTTCAGATGAGGATTATGTGGAGCTGCAGGATGAACTGATCGACCGCTTTGGGGACTACCCTCAGGAAGTCGCTGATCTGCTGTCAGTAGGTCTGCTCAAGATGTACAGCGAACAGGCGCTTATCGAACTGATTAAGCGTGACGGTAACAATTTGTCTGTTGTCTTTTCGAAAGCCGGAACGACGCGTCTTCCACTGCCTGAAGTATTCAAGGCACTTAAACCGATAACGTTGAAAACAGATATGCAGGCAGAGGAGAAACTGACCGTTGCATTTAAACTGACGAGACGGACATCCGTCAATGAATGGCTGGACGCATTGGTTCTCTTTGCTAAAAACACAGCGGAGTACCTGATTGAAAAAGAGAAAAAAGAAGAAGAGCAGCAGCAGAAACAGTCAGCTGATTCATAGAATCAATTGATCTGGAAGGGCGAGCATCCACTATAGAATTAAAATGGAATGCTTATATTAAACGAAGGATATAACTTGCTGCATGATGCTGTCAGAATAGACAGCTGGAGCAGAAATCAACACATTGTCTTAAGGAGGCAGTTATGCACACGATTAGTGTAGTCGGGTTGGGGCCTGGAGAAAAACAGCAGATGCCACTGAGTGTATACGATAGGCTTATGAACAGTCAGTCGGTATTTGTAAGAACGTCAGACCATCCTGCCCTGAACGAACTGAAAGAAGAAGGACTCGCCTTTGAATCGATGGACGATCTCTACGACAAGTATAGTAAAGATTTTAATAAGGTCTATCAGGCGATTGTCGAAAAACTTATTACGGAAGCACAAAACAAGGAAGTGCTTTACGCTGTCCCAGGACATCCTATGGTAGCTGAGAAGACAGTCAAGGACCTGCTGGAACAATATGACAAAGTAGAGATACTGGACGGGAAAAGTTTTCTCGATGATCTGTTCAAAGCTGTCCGAATCGATCCGGTAGAAGGCTTCCAGCTGGTCGATTCTTTTGAGCTGAATCATGACCAGCTGCAAACCGGTCAGCATGTTATTGTCATGCAGGTGTTCAATGCCCTGATGGCAGGAGAAGTCAAACTGACTTTAATGGAGAAATATCCGGATGATCATCAGGTGGCAGTTATCGATGGCGCTGGAACATCTGAGGAAAAAGTGCAGTGGCTCCCATTATTTGAAATGGACCGTTTTGACGGAGTATTCAATTTAAGGTCGCTGTATGTCCCGCCGTTGCCCCAGGACGAACAAGTGACGTCATTATCAACCCTTCAGTATTATATAGACAGGGTTACAGGAGAAGAGGGGGATGCATGGATCAACGAACAGACCCCACTTTCTCTGGTAGAATACATTAGAGAAGAAACAGAAGAACTGATCGAGGCCATAGAGCGGGAAGATATAGATAACTGGATCGAAGAACTGGGAGACGTCCTTGTTCAGATCCTGTACCAGACCAATGCAGCTGAAAAAGAGGGACTCTTTACATTTGAAGAGGTACTGGAAAGCGTGAACCGAAAGATGAGACGCCGTCATCCCCATGTCTTCGACGGCATGAGTGCATCCACGCCGGAAGAAGTCGATGCCATCTGGCAGAAAATAAAACTGGAAGAGAAGAGGTTGAAAGATGAGACTTGATAAATTTCTTAAAGTGTCACGTATAATCAAAAGAAGATCTGTAGCAAAAGAAATTGCTGATAAAGACCGTATTCAGATCAACGGAAAGACAGCTAAATCTTCAAGTTCAGTAGCAGTTGAAGATGAGCTGACAATCCAGTTCGGTAACAAAACTCTGAAAGTTAGAGTCGATAATATTAAAGATACAACAAAAAAAGATGAAGCTAAAGATCTATACACTGTGCTGGAAGAGACCTATAAGGATTCTGACAACACCTGACAGATTTTATTGGCACAATCAGATCCATTTGAAAAAGCGGATCTGATTGTGTCTTTTTCATTACAATTAAAATCAGTACCGATTTCCTCTCTGAAGATTCTTTATCATTCGGTTTATTATTGGTATACTTTAAACAGACGATTCCCTGAATCAGAAGGAGGAGCAATCACCATGGGAAATAAAAAACCACGAATAGCCCGTATGAAAAATGATTATATAGAAACAAAGACTCTGGACAGCATAAGAGCCCATAAAAGACGTAAACAGTTAAAAAGAAGAATGCGCATCATTATTGCGATGGGCATGTTCCTGGTCATTCTAGCCGGCAGTACTCTAGTAAGAAACTACATAAAACTGCAGGATCTGGAAGAGCAGAGAGTTGTGGCACAGCAGGAACTTGAATCACTGGAGCTGCAGCAGGAGGAACTGGACTACTATATTGGCCTCCTGGAAGATGAAGAGTATGTAACCAAATTGGCTAGAAGCGAGTACTATCTGACGAAAGACAACGAAATCGTCTTCAGTTTCCCGGATGACCGAAATCCGGATCACCTGGAAGCAACTGATGAAAATCCGGATGCTGAAGAAGAAGAAACGGAAGAAGAATGACAAAACCCGAACAATAAAGAGTGATTTGTCAAGATTCTTCTATGTAAACCTTTATTCTTGAAAAATTGCATGGTATAATTGTTTCAAATTATTTAGGAGGAAACATAGAAAATATGTCAATTGAAGTTGGAAGCAAAGTAGAAGGTAAAGTCACGGGTATTGCCAATTTTGGTGCGTTTATTGATTTAGGCAATAACAAAACAGGATTAGTTCACATCAGTGAAGTGTCAGACAGTTATGTAGAAAACATCAATGAAGAACTGGAAGTTGGCCAGACCGTTACAGTTAAAGTTTTATCTATAGCAGATGACGGCAAAATCGGACTATCTATCCGTAAAGCTCAGGACAAGCCTGCTGAATCAGCTCCAAAACCTAAAGCGCCAAGTCGAGAGCGTTCAAGCTCTTCTTCTAATAAAAGAACCAGCTCAGCTCCGAAGAAACAGGATTTCGACTCTTTAATGAGTTCATTCCTGAAAGACAGTGAAGACCGCTTGACCTCCATTAAACGAAACACTGAAAACAAACGCGGTGGACGTGGCGGAAGAAGAAGTTAATACATTAACATTTAAATTATAAGAGAAAGGGTTTGGGGGAGTCCCTGAGCCCTTTTTAATTGGACAACCGAATGTCCCGATGGGAGGATGAAGATGGATCTGCTTCAGCAGTTTACTGGGCACATTAGAATGCTTGACGCATGGCGGCAAAACGAACCGGTCATTGTCGCAGTGTCTGGAGGGGTTGATTCTGTCGTCCTCCTTGACCTCATGCACGGACTGCCAGATGATATTAAACCGAATATTTCAATTGCACATGTCAATCATCATTTGAGAGGTATTTCTGATGAAGAAGAATCAGCAGTTAGAACGCTTGGTGAACGGTATGCTGTTCCCTGTTATGTTCATCACTGGAAAAAAGAAGACCACCCGGACTCAGGAATCGAGAAAGCTGCAAGAGACATCCGCTACGGCTTCTTTAAAGAACTAGCCCTTCAGATAGGCAGCCGCACAGTTCTGACTGCCCACCATAAGGATGATCAAATTGAAACGATCCTCATGAAGCTGGTCAGAGGCAGTGCGCTGGAAGAACTGAAAGGGATGTCAGATAAAAGAGCTGACGGAGCTGTTACGGTAGTGAGGCCACTTCTGCCCTTTAAGAAGTCAGATTTGCTCTCCTACGCAGGATATAGACAGCTTCAGTGGGAGGAAGATGAATCGAACACTTCGGAAAAGTATACGAGAAATCGATTCAGGCAGTCTATTATCCCTCTTCTCAAAATGGAAAACCCGGCACTTGAGGATCATCTGATCCGATTGACAGAAGACTTAGACAGCCTTCTGAGGATTTCAGCTCCACGTATCGAAGAGTATAAAAAAGAAATGTTGTCATTTGAAGAACACGCTCTTTGCATCTCGATTCCTGCTCTCATTCAGACAGATGAGGCCCTGCAGCGTCGTATACTAAGCAGCGGGGTAAAAGAATGGTCTAAAAGTCAGGCGTACATGCTCGGCCATAAGCACATACAGATAATTATTGACTGGCTGAAATCGTCTCATCCTAATACAACGCTTGACCTTCCAGGAGAGCTGATTGCAGAAAGAATGTATGATCGCTGCATGATTCGAAAAAAAGAATATGACAGCATTCATCAGGTGGAGACCGAGGTTAAAATTGAAAAGAAACTGGCCGTCGATCAATGGATCGAACTGGATAACGGCAGCGTGATGGGTTTGCTGACCTATGAATCATTCAAGGCCAGAAAATCCAGTCAGAATGAAAGGCATCTATTTCTTGGGATTCCGCCTCACAATACTCCGCTGACGATACGTCACAGACACAAAGGAGACAAGATGACTGTCAGGGGGATGACTGGAACAAAGAAAGTGAAAGATATTTTCATCGATCAGAAAATACCAAGAAAAGACCGAGAGCAGATATGGATCGTCACAGACAGTACTGGTCGTATTCTGTGGGTCCCGGACATTAAGGAATCTGCATTGTCACTGGACCCTATAACTGATACAATTAGCTACGTACTCGTATATAAAACAACAGAATACTGAAAAATAAAGATTAGATAAAAAGGAGATCACGACATGAGAAATGAAATTGAAAGCATACTGATATCTGAAGAGGAAATCATGGAAAAGGTTCAGGAACTTGGTGACCTTCTTGGTAAAGAATACGACGGTAAGAACCCTCTGCTGGTCGGTGTACTTAAAGGAGCCCTGCCGTTTATGGCAGATCTTATCAAAAAGATGGATATTCATCTGGAAATCGACTTCATGGATGTATCAAGCTACGGAAACGAAACGGTCTCATCTGGAGAAGTTAAAATTCTGAAAGACTTGGATACTAATGTTGAGGGTCGCCATGTTCTCTTCGTGGAAGATATTATCGATACCGGAGGCACGTTGGCTTATCTGAAAGATCTGTTTAAATACCGTAAGGCAGCTTCGGTCAAAATCGTTACCCTGCTGGATAAACCGTCTGGACGCAAGATCGACATTCATGCCGACTGGGTCGGCTTTACAGTGCCACATAAATTCGTTGTAGGCTATGGTCTGGATTATGCAGAAAATTACCGTAATCTTCCGTTCATTGGTGTACTCAAACCAGAAATCTATCAGAAATAATCTGACTCTGTGAAAGAAGTATGGACTTTCCCAGCAGAAACAGTTTATATATTGAATCATCAAACAAAATTCATAGTCAAAAATGGTCAAGTATGGTAACATGATATGGTATATTATTTTAAGTAAGTAACCTTAAAATGGATCACAATTAAAATCAGTTGATAGATGGAGGATGACATGAAGAAGGGATTTTTTAAAAGTGGATTCTTCTACGTCATCGTGTTTCTTGCAGTTATAGGTATTGCAAGTTGGGCGACTAGTGGCGGTGGAGATCAGGCTTCAGAAGGGGTTAGTTCAACCCAATTTATAGAATTTCTGGAAGATGATCGTATAGAAGAATTTCAAGTCCAGCCTACAGCTGGCGTATATGAGATAAGAGGACAGTTTCGAGAAGGACAGGAAGTAGAAGTTGAACAGGATCAGAACGTCACATTGTTCGGCGGTCTTGATCAGCAGCAGGCTTCCAGATTTACCACATACATCTTAACCAATGACAACATCGTTGATGAGATGTACACACTGGCGAGAGAAAATGACGTCGAATTCGCAACAATCGAAGAACCGACTACCGGTGTATGGACCAGTCTTCTGTTTACATTCCTGCCGATACTTCTGTTCATCGGATTCATCTACTTTATGATGGGTCAGGCAGGACAAGGTGGCGGAGCAGGCGGCGGACGTGGAGTCATGAACTTCGGTAAGTCCAAAGCTAAAGAAACAGATGCCAAGACAAGTAAAGTCCGCTTCTCTGATGTAGCAGGAGCAGACGAAGAAAAAGAAGAACTCGTTGAAATCGTTGAATTTCTTAAGGATCCAAGACGATTCTCAAATCTGGGTGCCCGAATTCCAGCAGGTGTGCTGCTTGAGGGACCTCCCGGAACAGGTAAAACTCTGCTTGCTAAAGCGGTAGCGGGTGAAGCCGGCGTACCTTTCTTCTCAATCTCAGGTTCTGAGTTCGTTGAGATGTTCGTCGGAGTAGGAGCAAGTCGTGTACGTGACTTGTTCGAGAATGCCAAGAAAACTGCACCAGCTATCATCTTTATCGATGAGATCGATGCAGTCGGTCGTCAGCGTGGCGCTGGAATGGGTGGGGGTCACGATGAACGTGAACAGACACTTAACCAGCTGCTTGTTGAAATGGACGGATTTACCGGTAATGAAGGAATTATTGTCATTGCGGCAACTAACAGACAGGACGTTCTGGATCCGGCACTTCTGAGACCTGGACGTTTTGACAGACGCATCATGGTCGGTAGACCGGATGTCAAAGGACGTGAAGCGATCCTCAAAGTTCACTCCAAGAACAAACCGATGTCTCCTGATGTCGATTTGAAAATCATTGCGAGACAGACACCTGGATTTGCAGGAGCTGATCTTGAGAACTTGCTTAACGAAGCGGCCCTGGTGGCTGCAAGACGCGACAGTAAAGAAATAGAAGCAATGGATATTGACGAAGCACATGACCGTGTCATTGCAGGTCCAGCTAAGAAGGACCGTGTCATTTCCGAGACTGAACGAAGCATGGTTGCTTACCACGAAGCCGGACACACTATTGTCGGTTTAGTACTAAGTGATGCCCGTATCGTTCATAAGGTGACGATCGTCCCTCGTGGGCGTGCTGGCGGATATGCAATTATGCTGCCTAAAGAAGACCGCTTCCTGATGACTAAGAAAGAATTATTTGAACAGATCGTTGGACTTCTTGGTGGGCGTGTTGCTGAAGAACTGATCTTCGGCTCTCAATCAAGTGGAGCATCCAATGACTTCCAGCAGGCTACTCAAATTGCCAGAAGTATGGTCACGGAATATGGAATGAGTGACTTGCTTGGACCGGTCCAATATGAAGGCGGCGGACAGGTATTCCTTGGAAGAGATTATTCTCAATCTAAAGCTTACTCAGAACAGTTCGCTTATCAGATCGACCAGGAAGTGCTGCGTATTCTCAATGAAGGCCATGCAGAAGCTAAGCGTATCATTGAAGAACATAAGACAGCGCATGAACTGATTGCCCAGAAACTTCTTGAGTTTGAAACGCTTGACGAGAAGCAGATCAAGTCTCTGTTTGAAGAAGGCGAAATGCCTGCCAAGAAGACGGATAAACCGACAGAATTCCCGCGCGAAAGCGCAGAAGCGGACCGCGATCCTGAAGAGGAACAGATCGGAACGTCTTTTGAAGAAGTAAAAGCAGCTAGAGAAGAAAAAGAAAAAGCACGTGAAAAACAGTTTGAAGAAGCACAGTCAAATGAGTCCGACAGTGAAACAACAGACTCAGAAAAATCTTCTGAAGACGAAACGAAAGAATAACAGCTGAAGGAGAAGAGGAGGCGTATCATTAGCCCTCCTCTTCTTTCCATGTAAAATAAAGAATGAGAAGCAACAAATACTGAAATAAAGGATCGTGAATAGTGTGTCAGATAAATTGATTAAAGCATTAGGATACAATGATCAGGTAAGAGTTTACGTCGTTGATGCAACAGATATGGTCAGAGAAGCACAGACTAAACATGACACCTGGAGTGCCGCAACATGTGCGCTTGGCCGTGCAATGGTTGGGGCGACACTTCTGGGAGCCACATTAAAAGGGGAAGAAAAACTGACTGTTCGAATCGAAGGGGACGGTCCGATCGGATATCTTCTGATCGACAGCAATGGTAAAGGTGAGACAAAGGGCTATATCAAGCATCCTCATGTCAGCCTGCCTTTAAACGATCAGGGTAAAATCGATGTAAGAGGAGCGGTTGGAACGGAAGGAATGCTGACAGTCAGTAAAGATCTGGGAATGAAAGAACCTTTCGTAGGCCAGGTTCCTCTAATAAGTGGAGAGCTCGGCGAAGATTTCACTTATTATATGGCAAATTCCGAACAGGTTCCTTCAGCGATTGGTCTTTCTGTACTGGTTAATCCTGATGAATCTGTAAAAGCTGCAGGAGGATTTATGATACAAGTCCTTCCTAATGCAGAAGATGAAACAATTGATAAAATCGAACAGGCTATTGCTAATTTACCCATGGTCTCCCAGCTAATGGAAAAGGGCGAAACACCTGAAAAAATACTTGACCGTTTAGTTCAAGACGGTACAGCACGAATTGTAGATGGCCTACCTGTCAGTTTTACTTGTGACTGCTCAAAGGAACGCTTCAAAGATGCCATCGTTACACTGGGTAAACAAGAAATCAGAGAAATGATTGAAGAAGATGGAGGAGCGGAAGCCGTCTGTCATTTCTGTCGGACACCATATCATTTCGACCAGAAAGAACTTGAAGAATTGATGGAAGAAGTTGGTGGAACCAACGGCTGATCCGAATTAAGTCGGGAAATCATCTTTATGCTAGAGTAAAGATATGGTACTATAATTCAGATAACAGGTATTTAGTGTACAGGAAAAGAATAGTCTGGCTGTTAAGATATTCATCGTTGACACCAATCAACGTGTTTCCTGTATGAATACCTTACTGAAGAAAAGTCAATAGAATGGAGTGACAGGATTGTCTCAAGATACACATAACGAGGAAACGCTGACCGATCAGCTGGTGGTGCGTCGTCAGAAGATGAATGACCTTAAAGAGAGAGGTGTCGACCCGTTTGGCGGACGTTACGAACGAACACATTTTTCAGACGAACTTCATAAAGCACATGAAGATCAGTCAAAAGAAGAACTGGCAGAAAAAGAAATTACTGTTAAAATAGCGGGTAGACTGATGACTAAACGTGGCAAAGGAAAAGCTGGCTTTGCTCACCTTAAAGATAAAAATGGATCGATTCAGATCTACGTCAGAAAAGACGCTGTGGGCGATGAGCAGTATGAGAGTTTCAAGACTGCAGACCTGGGTGATTTTTTAGGTATCGAAGGAACAGTTATGAAAACCAATACTGGAGAAGTAACGGTCCGCGCAACGGAACTGACTTATTTATCAAAAGCTCTGCGTCCACTTCCAGATAAATATCATGGCCTGACAAATGTTGAACAGAAATATCGTCAGAGATACCTGGATCTTATTTCAAACGAAGAAAGCTATGACCGCTTTACTAAACGCAGCCGGATCATTCAGGAAATCAGAACGTATCTGAATTCGCTGGATTATCTGGAAGTTGAAACGCCCCTGCTGCATAACCTAGCTGGAGGAGCAGCTGCTCGTCCATTCACGACTCATCATAATGCATTGGATATGGAACTATATCTTCGAATAGCTATTGAACTGCATTTGAAACGCCTGATCGTCGGTGGAATGGAGAAAGTTTATGAAATCGGTCGAGTCTTTCGTAATGAGGGGATCGATACAACACACAACCCCGAGTTTACTATGCTTGAGCTGTATACAGCTTTCCATGATGTCGATGATGTAATGGATCTTACTGAAGACCTGATTCGTACGGTCACAGAAAACGTTCTGGGATCTACAGAGATTCCATATGGGGATGAAACGATTCAGATAGGCAAGAAGTGGGATCGTCGTCATATGGTCGATCTTATCAAGGAAGAAACGGGGATCGACTTCTTCCAGGACTATACAAATGAAGAAGCGCGTCAGCTGGCTAAAGACCATAATGTCGTGATTGACGATTATGCTACTTTTGGTCACGTAGTGAACGAGTTTTTTGAGACATTTGTCGAACATACGCTGATCCAGCCGACATTTGTTTATGGTCACCCACTGGAAATATCCCCTCTTGCTAAGAAAAATGAAGAAGATCCGCGGTTCACAGACCGCTTTGAGCTCTTTATAGCTAAACACGAATATGCGAATGCCTTCAGTGAGCTGAATGATCCAATCGATCAGAGAGAACGATTTGAAGCTCAGGCTCTTGAAAAGGCACAAGGTAATGATGAAGCTCACGATATTGATGAAGATTTCATCGAAGCACTTGAATACGGTATGCCGCCAACAGGTGGTTTAGGTATTGGAATTGACCGTCTGATCATGCTTCTGACTGATTCTCACTCTATACGTGATGTCCTGCTCTTCCCTACCATGAAAAATATCGATTAACCTAGAATCTGGGGGTCACATCACGTGACTTCCAGATTTTTTACATAATTAAAAAGAAGTCAGGTATTATAGTATAAATTTCTCGATAAAATCTTTAAACTTCTATACTATAATAGGTAAGAGAATAATGAATCAGGAGAAAGTGGGAATAAGAATGAAAAAAACGAGATGGATTAATTTTCTTGGAGGAAGCAACTTGCTGTTCACTTTAGTCACGCTTATTTTGATCGGCATCGTGGCTATGATATTCAATCAGGTCGAATATATTTTCACACCCTTGTTTGTTATCGTGTCTAATATTCTAATGCCATTTGTTATTGCCTTGTTACTGTACTACTTATTCAATCCGTTCATCGATCTGCTGGAAAAGAAAAAGGTTAAAAGGATATATGGGGTAGCCATACTGTTCCTTCTGCTTATCGGAGTGCTGGTTGTTGGGATAGGTGCGCTTTATCCACTGCTTAGAGACCAGGTCACCAGCTTTGTAGAAAACTTCCCCGATTTTATCCAGTCAATCATTGCGTCAGTTACTGGATGGCTGGAGGATCTACCTTTTGGTAACGAGATAGAATCGTTTATTGAAGAAGGAGAAGATTTTATAGCATCAATACCTGATAACTTGAATCAGTATCTATCGGATGGGTTCAGTGGGCTGTCGGCTGTCATGACGGGTCTGACAAATGTAGTCGTAACGATCGTTACATTCCCGATCATCCTGTTCTTCCTTCTAAAAGATGAAAAACGTTTCTTTTATGCAGTATTGAGTATTGTCCCGCCAAAATGGAGAGAAGATCTCATTAGAGTATCTTCTGAAGTTAATGATCAGGTCGGGGCCTATGTTAAAGGGCAGCTCATTATTGCTACATCGATTGGTGTCATGATGTTCATAGGCTTTTCAATTATAAACCTTGAGTACAGTGGGGTTCTAGCTGTAATTGCCGGGTTCACGTCTATCATCCCTTATGTCGGTCCGACACTGGCCTTTATTCCGGCGCTTGTCATAGCGTTGATTGATTCATGGTGGATGGTTCTGCAACTGCTTCTCGTATGGGCTGTTGTACAGTTCGTTGACGGGAATCTGATTGAACCGAACGTGATGGGAAGACAGTTGAATGTTCACCCGCTTACAATTATTATTGTCCTGCTGGTGATGGGGGACCTTCTCGGACTATTCGGTCTGATTTTCGGGGTGCCGATTTATGCCATTCTTAAAGTGATTGTTGTCCATTTCTTTCAGCAATTTAAGAAACGGTATAATAGATACTATGGTGATCTTGCTGGAGAATACGAAGTCAAACCGATTGAAGAGGCGGTCAGTGGAGAGAGAAGATATGATCCTCAGCTAAAACGTAACATTCAAATTGCGAAGCTTAAAAATAAAAAAGAGAACAAGAGGGTTAAAGAAGAAGCAGAAGCTGACCATTTAGAAGAAGATGAGATAGAAGATGCACTAGATATTGAGGATAAGTAATAAGAAGAAACTGACCCGTCTATTAGATGGGTCAGTTTTTTATAGAAAAGAATCAATAAAAGTGTTGACGATGATCAAAATACCTGTTATTATTAATCTCGTTGCTGCAAAACATAAACATGTAACGGCAATGAAAAAAATAAAGTTAATTGTTGACAGTAAGTCGGTAATAAGCTATAATAAAATAGCTGTCATACGAGCAAAGGTAACGCTTTCAGCTCTGAAGAAATAAACAAATTATTTCAAAAAAAGGTTGACGCTTAGGCAGCGACATGGTATGATATAAAAGTTGTTGCGAAAGACGAACAACACAAACTGAACGAGATAGATCTTTGAAAACTGAACAAAGTAGAAACAACCAAATGTGCAGGGGTCTTCGATTCTTTTGGAGTCGAAGGCAACAAACGAGTTAACATGGTTAACTCACAATTAATACTATGAGCAAGTCAAACTTAAAATGAGAGTTTGATCCTGGCTCAGGACGAACGCTGGCGGTATGCCTAATACATGCAAGTCGAACGCTGAAGCACTCTGCTTGCAGAGTGTGGATGAGTGGCGAACGGGTGAGTAACACGTGGGGAACCTGCCCATAAGAGGGGGATAACATCCGGAAACGGGTGCTAATACCGCATAGGTGATCATAGCGCATGCTTAGATCATTAAAGAT
>NZ_FNZU01000023.1 GCF_900109325.1 Alkalibacterium pelagium | reverse complement strand
CAAACATCGGTGAATTACAATTGGGAATACTTTAAACATCAAGCCAAAGCACACCTGGAAAGCGATTATGGAAAACGGATCTATGCACAGCGAAAAATTGACGTAGAAACTGTTTTCGGTCGGATGAAAGGTGTCTTTGGCATGCGACGGGTTCATGTCAGAGGGAATCAAGCCGTTCATAATGACATCGGCTTGATGCTTATGAGCATGAATTTAACGAAACTGATCCTCGAACTCCGAAGAAAAGGCGGACATCCTTCTACATCTTCAGAAAAAGGAAAAAAGAACAATGAAGGCCATCTAAAACCGACGGTTTTCATTGTTCTTTTTTTGTTAAGAACTGGTTTTTTCCCAGCCCCTCTTTTTATGCCTTCTTTACAGTGATCCCAGCAAACTGAATCATTTCATTACTAATATTTTTATCAGTGTCAATAGAGATAGTTAGACAAGCTAATCACTTTTGTCCTCTGCCTATTATTTATTAGAAAAGAGTCAAAAAAAAGGCATCTACCTGCACATCTATATGCAGATTGATGCCTAATTTCGAATGATTAAGCTTAGATTGCAAAATTACATTAGCTGCCCCAACCTTATTCATCAGTATTGCAAAAAATCTATATCTTGTTCCTGAAACTATTTCAAAGAACCTACTAGTACATAAGCGCCTGCCCTATTATTTCTTAAAGAAATAACTTTCTAAATTTTTCGGTACAGCGATGTTTAGCATTTACTACTTTTTCCCGACTACATTTCAGTTCTTCGGCGATAGTGTCATAGGTGTATCCTTTATAGCACATCACACACACTTCTCTCTCAAAGGGAGACAAATACACAAGGTAGTCCTCTACCGTTTCTTCAATAATCGGCCAATCTTCAGGTCCTGGACTACTGAAGGATTCTGATAGCTGGAGGCCTGATTCTTCAATCATGCCATCTAATGACAAGGCATCACGAATGGATTGTCTTTTTAACGCATTATTCCACCTGATCAACCGGTTGAAGTGATTATCCATACAAAGGCAGATATACTGATTGAACGTCATCCCTTTATTAAATTCATATTTTTGAGAAGATTCGACTAGGACAAGGCACGCCTCCTGATAAAGATCATCTCGGTCGTAACCTTTTATGTACCGTCTGACTATCGCTCTATTGATTAATAATTGACACCTGTCAAGCAGAACAGGAAAGGCACTGTGGTCGCCTGACTGTATCTGGTAGATCAGAGAATCATTGATCGGGTCATTGATGTCTCTATATGGCTTGTTTTTTCTCGGGGTGTTCGTTACTGGGTTAGTCTGCATCCATTTTTCTCCTTCTGTAGATTGTTTGATCAATTACAGAATAGGACATTTCAAGTAGTAGGCTGTTTCTTTGAAAGCGTTTCAATAATTATACTATCCAATTGTTAATATAGTCATCAAAGTTTTTAATATTGTGAGGAATTTCTCATGAAAAGCGATTGAAAAATAAACCTTGTACTAAAAGATGTTATATCACATCAAAAGTACAAGGTTTATTTTATGACTATTTTTCATCTAGAGATCGTGCAATCATCTGCTGATACAAACTCTCAAGCTGCTTCTTGTCTTTATCTTTAAGAGGAGAATTACGCGAGCGGTTCTGCATCCGGTAGACGGCGCTGTCGATGGCAATCTTTTTCTTCGCGCTCTGGACGTCTTTATAGAGCTCATTGGCTGACTTACGGGTCGCACCTTTCTGGAATACGATCCATTGTTCGGCCAGATCTGAGGTCGCGACCTGTACATGCGTAATCAGAAGATTTTCTTCTCCGACTGCTTTTTCAATGAAACTGTCAGCTGTCTCGCCTTCACTTGTGAAAATGACTGCCACTTCATACTTGTCGTAACGTTGTGCTATGCCAGGAACCAGCTGAGCATCAAAGACGATCCTTACTTCGATACCTTCGTATTTAGCATAGTTGCTCAGTTCATTAAGCAGATAGTCTCTGGCATCAGCCATCTTGTCCTGTCGCTTCAGTCTGGCCAGGTCAGGCCAGGCTCCGATCATATTATATCCGTCTACATACAGCAGTTCCTTCTTCACGTCACTCTCCTCCTCTCGTTATTAATAGATTTTACTCATTAGATTCATTCTTAAAGAGCATGTCTTTTACGATAAACTTCATACATCAATAGTCCTGAAGCGACTCCGGCGTTTAAGCTCTGAACATTTCCCACCATTGGGATAGACAAGGTCTCGTCAACTTTGTCCTTGACCAGTCTCGAGATTCCTTTGCCCTCGTTTCCGATGACCAGTCCGACTGGAGAGGACACGTCCCAGTGACGGTAGTCTTTACCTTTCATGTCCGTTCCGAAAATCCACAGGCCACGATCCTTCAGCTCGTCGATGGTCGTCGCCATGTTCGTGACCCGTGCCACCAGCACATGTTCGATCGCTCCAGCTGAAGCCTTCGCCACTGTCGACGTCAGACCGACAGCCCGTCTTTTAGGAATAATGACGCCATGTACCCCACTGGCATCGGCAGTTCTCAATATGGATCCCAGGTTGTGCGGGTCTTCGATTCCGTCCAGCAGAAGAAAGAAAGGCTGTTCATTTTTCTTTTCTGCCTCTTCAAACAGTTCGTCGATCGAGGCATAGTTCACTGGACTAGTCGCTAAGACCAGACCCTGGTGATTGCCTCCATCGGACAAGGTATCCAGTTTCGATTTCGGCACGAAGGACAGCTGCACCTTCCTTTTCTTCGCTTCAGAAAGTATGCTGCTGATTTTTCCGCCTTCCAGTCCGTCCTGAACAAACAGCTTGTTGACATCACGGTCGGACTTCAATGTTTCCAAAACTGGGTTTCTGCCGTAGACCATCTCGTCTGATTCTACGGCTTCTTTACTTTCCTGTGGCTTTCTGGACTGGGGTTTATTCGTGTGTAAACCGCCTTTGCCTGTGCGTTTATGATTCGGTTTTTTTGGCATGTGCACCGCTCCTTTCCTTTATCTTTCTTCTATTGCCTGAATGCACCAGTCTGTCAGCTCATTGAGACGATCGGACTGCTCCGTTAAATGGAGGTAACCCATGACTGCTTCAAAACCCGTCGAATAGCTGTAGGTCTGCGCATCCGTATTTTTTGCTTTTGTATAGCTTTTTGCATTACGTCCACGTTTGAAATAATCGATTTCTTCCTCAGTCAAATGATCTGCATCCATCAGTTCCTGAATCAGATATGCCTGAGCTTTAGCCGAGACATAGGTCGTGGCCTTTGTATGCAGTACATTTGGCTTAGTCTGCCCTTGAGCAATCAGATGCTCTCTGACCCTGAGTTCATAAATGGCATCTCCCAGATAAGCGAGTGCCAGTCCATTCAGCAGACGCGGGTCCGTTGCTTTACTCATGGCCGCTTCCTCGTTTCCATCTGACTCCTTGAGCAGTGTCTTCTAGAATGATGTTCTGATCTTTAAGCTGATCTCTAATTTCATCCGCACGCTGGAAGTTCCGGTCTTTTCTGGCTTGTTCTCTTTCTTTTATCAGCGCTTCGATATCAGAATCCAGCAAGTCTTCTTCCACAGACAAGCTGATTCCAAAGATACTCATCAGCTCTTCAAGCAGATTGAGACTCGCTTCCATCACTTGCTTGGAAACATCTGCTTCTTCCACGTAACGGTTGATGAACCGTACCAGATCATATACGACAGTGATGCCGTTTTGAGTCTGGAAGTCATCATCCATCTGTGTGATGAACTGATTTCTGAACTGATCGATCTGTTCCAGCAGGGACTGCTCATCGTCAGTCTGTTCAGCTGCCTGATCCAGTCTATGGCTCGCATTGAAGTAAGCTGTCTGGATACGGTTGAGATTCGTTTTCGCTTCTTCTATTGCATCCAGGGAGTAGTTGATTGGTCGTCTGTAATGAGCCGTCGACATGAAGAATCGCAGAGCTTTAGGATCATGCTGCGCTCTCAGGTCTTTCAGAAGCACAAAGTTCCCTAAAGATTTACTCATTTTTTCATCGTCCATTGTGACGAACCCGTTATGGATCCAGTAATTGGCAAATGTCTTATGCGTCTTGGCTTCTGTCTGAGCAATTTCATTCTCATGATGCGGGAAAGTCAGATCCTGACCGCCGGCATGAATGTCGATCGTATCTCCGAGATATTTTGTAGCCATGACTGAACATTCGATATGCCAGCCTGGACGGCCATGACCCCACGGAGACTCCCAGCTGATTTCGCCTTCTTTCGCTGCTTTCCATAAAGCAAAATCGAGAGGATCCTCTTTCTTGGACGTTTCATCACCAAGCCGGTTGCTCGCTCCGGACTCCAGTTCATCTAATGAAATGCGGCTCAGCTGGCCATATTTCTCAAACTTACGTGTTCTGTAGTAGACATCTCCGTCAGACTCATAGGCAAAGCCGTTGGCGATCAATGCTTCGATAAATGTAATGATGTCGGGAATAGACTCCATAACACGAGGTGTATGATTCGGTTTTTGAACTTCGAGTGCTTCTGTGTCCTCAAAGAATGCGTTAATAAAGGTCTCAGCTACTTCCGGAGCCGTCTTGCCCAGTTCCGCAGCTGCTCGAATGATTTTGTCATCGACATCCGTGAAGTTGGAGACATAATCGACATCGTAGCCTCTGTAGGTGAAGTACCGGCGGATGGTATCGAACGCGACCGTACTTCTTGCATTACCTATATGAATGTAATTGTATACCGTCGGTCCGCATACATACATCTTGACCTTTCCTTCTTCTAAAGGGGTAAATTTCTCTTTCTGACGAGTCAATGTATTATACAGCTGAATCATGCATCCTGACTCCTTTCTCTTTTCATTTAGTCTCATTATACAAGAATCAGACTCGACTTGCTTCTGATTCCTTTTTTCAGTCAATGGAAAAGCCACGCAAGCCGCTTGAAAAAACAGTCCGGCTGCATGGCTTTATCCTGCCTTACTTATCTCTAATCAGTTTTCAGGCTTCGATGATCTCTTTTGCTTTTTCAAGATTGCTCAAGACTTTATCTCTTCCAAGAAGTTCGATCGCATCATTCAGCTGAGGTCCGTGCTGCTGACCGGTCACGGCCACACGGATCGGCATGAATAAGTTCTTGCCTTTTACACCAGTTTCCTTCTGTACGGCTTTGATCGCTTTCTTGATTGTATCTGCTTCAAACGGTTCAGCATTTCTGATCTGCTCGCTGAAAGCATCCAGAACAGCTGGAACGGTGTCGCCTTGAAGCACCTCTTTCGCTTCAGCCGACCATTCGAGAGAGTCTTCGAAGAACAATGTAGCCAGTTTAGTGATCTGAGCTGCATAGCTCATCTGATCCTGGTAAAGAGCCACCAGTTTTCTGATCCATTCGCCTTTTTCTTCAGACGGATTGCTTTCGATGTAGCCTGCTTCTACAAGGTGAGGCACAGCTTTAAGTGTCAGTTCACCCAGGTCCATGTCTTTCATATACTGGTTGCTGATCCACTCCAGTTTCTTGGCATCAAAGGCCGCTGGAGAAGTTCCCAGACGTTTATGATCGAACATGTCGATGAACTGTTCTTTAGAGAAGAGCTCGTCTTCTCCAACTGGTGACCAGCCAAGCAATGTAATAAAGTTGAACAGGGCTTCAGGCAGATAACCAAGCTCACGATACTGTTCAATAAACTGAAGAATCGTTTCATCACGCTTACTTAGTTTCTTACCTGTTTCGCTGTTGATGATCAGTGTCATGTGTCCGAACTGAGGCATCTTCCATTCAAAGGCTTCATATACCATCATCTGTTTAGGTGTGTTGGCAATGTGGTCATCTCCACGAAGCACGTGGGTGATCTTCATGTAATGATCATCGACCGCTACTGCAAAGTTATAGGTCGGCATGCCGTCACGTTTTCTGATGACCCAGTCGCCACCTACAGAATCAGATTCGAATGTGATCATTCCTTTGACCATATCTTCAAATGTGTACGTACTGCCTTTAGGAACTCGGATACGAATAACTGGCGTAATGCCTTCCGCTTCTTTTTCTCTCTGTTCAGCTGCAGTTAAATGCGCACATTTTCCACTGTAGTGTGGCATCTCTCCACGTGCACGCTGCGCTTCACGTTCAGCTTCCAGTTCTTCAGTCGTGCAGTAGCACTTATAGGCACGGTTGCTTGCCAGCAGCTGATCGACTAGCGGATCATAGTAATCCAGACGCTCAGACTGACGGTACGGACCATACTCGCCTCCGACATCTGCGCTCTCATCCCAGTCGATTCCCAGCCATTTTAAATTGTCCAGCTGGCTCTGCTCTCCTGTTTCAACGTGACGTTTGCGGTCAGTATCCTCGATACGGATAATAAAATCTCCACCATGGTGGCGGGCATATAAGTAGTTGAATAATGCTGTTCGTGCATTTCCGATGTGTAGGTGTCCAGTTGGACTCGGTGCGTAACGCACACGGACTTTTTCTGTCATGAGTAAACTCTCCTTTTTGGTTTCCCTTACTATTAACTTACCATTATTTTCAGTTTTCTTCCATACATTAAAACCTTGCAATACTAGCTCAGATTGCCTTCTTCCACCAGCAGTCGGGCAAAAGCATAGTCAAGCGGTGTGGTGATTTTCAGGTTCTTTTCAAGTCCTTCAATCATTTTTACATCGGTCCCCAGTCTCTCGACCAGCTCGCCTTCTTCATTGCCGTAATACTTATCGGCATTGGCTTTATCCATAGCTTCGATCAGACAGGTTGTCTCAAATGCCTGAGGGGTCTGAACATGTCTGACTTCCGGACGATATAAAGACTGCATCACCTTATCTCCCTTGACCAGTTTCATTGAATCTTTAGCAGGAATTCCGGGAATGACGGCTGAAAACTCTTTTAGACCCTCCAGCAGAAGATTTACTAGATCAGTATGAATGAAGGGCCGAGCTGCATCATGAACAAGTATATATGGGGCGGAATTTTCCGCCAATGCTTTCAGCGCTTGAGCGACGCTGTCCTGCCTTTCACTTCCACCAATAACAAGATTGACTTGTTCAGGCAACCCGCCATAGAGATTATTCATCGCCGTGATCAACGCTTCTTTATCTCTTTTTCGAATGACGAGCCATATTTTACGGCAGGACTCATCATCCAGAAAAAGGCTTAATGAATAGTCAAACACTGGCCGGTCCCCTAAAGGCAGCAGTATTTTATTCACCTCAGGATGATCATTGAATCGACTGGCTGAACCAGCTGCCAGAATGATGACATCGTAAGTCTGCTTCATGCCTGATCTTTCCTGTCATCGATCGCTTTCTGATCATTCAGAAGTTTAGCGAAAATCATACGTCCGGCATTGGTCTGAAGTGAACTTGTCACGACCACATCGACTCTGTCGTTCATGTGATGTCGTCCCTCTTCCACTACGACCATCGTTCCGTCGTCCAGGTAGGCCACGCCCTGCGCTCGTTCTGTTCCGTTCTTGACGATCATGACCTGCATCTCTTCACCAGGTATGACGACCGGTTTGACTGCATTCGCCAGCTGATTGATATTCAGGACCGGAACGTTCTGAAATTCCGCTACTTTGTTTAAATTATAATCATTGGTCACGATCATCCCATCCAGTTTCTTGGACAGGTGAACCAGTTTCAGATCGACTTCTTCTGCTTCCGGAATATCACTGTCGTCCATTTCAAGAGAAATCCCTTCCTCTTTCTGTAAGGCATTCAGTATGTCCAGACCTCTTCGTCCTCTGACCCGTTTCAGACTGTCAGAGGAATCTGCGATATACTGCAGCTCTTTCAGAACATAATGCGAAACAACGAACGACCCTTCAAGAAAACCGGTTTTCACCACATCCAGAATACGGCCATCTATGATCGCGCTAGTGTCCAGCACTTTGTACTTACGGAACGAATCGCCACTTTTCCGTTCCAGCACGTCTTCATTCTCAGTTTTTTCCGTTTTCGGACTGAACAGACGTCTAATTTCTTCCCGACGCGACGTACCCAGCTGAAAGCCCAGGCTGGCTAGTACGACTGTCAGAATCAGAGGAACTACGTCACTTATTATGATCATATTCAAAGCGCCTAAAATAATACTGATCAATACAGAAAGAATAAGTCCAATAATTGCGCCCAGACTTCCGAACATTAAATAAGCGACACTAAATCTGCTGAATGATTTTTCAATTTTCTTGATTCCTTTTTCAATCGGTCTGACAGCGAGAAACGACAGCATATAAAACACACCTGCCCCAATCCCCATCCCGACTATCGGATTCAACAGCCACCTAGGAATGATGTCAAAATTATCGATCATTTCTGGGAACAAATTGTATCCGAGACTTCCTCCTACAAGGATAAAAGTCAATATAATCAGTTTCGATACCATGTCTTCCCTCCTTTTATTATTTCTAACTACTAGTCTAGTATAACAGCTGATCTGCTGAAACCGACGAACGGCGCTTTTTCAATTTAAGAAAAAGCGCGTCTGATCGCATCAGCCAGTGTCGTACATCCTATAATTTCTATATTTTTAGGGAAGTCCCAGCCGTCCATATTATTTTTCGGTAGAAAAACCCGTTTGAATCCAAGCTTCGCAGCTTCATTTACCCGCTGATCGATTTTGGAGACTCGACGGATTTCTCCGGTCAGTCCAATCTCTCCAATAAAGCAGTCGGTCGGCCGCGTCTCTTTTTCCTTGTAGCTCGAAGCGATGCTGATCGCAATCGACAGATCGATCGCCGGTTCGTCCAGTTTCACGCCCCCTGCCGCTTTAAGGTAAGCATCCTGATTCTGAAGAAGCAGGCCTGCACGCTTTTCCAGTACAGCCATGATCAGAGACACCCGGGAATAATCCAGCCCGCTCGCCGTCCTTTTGGCATTACCAAATACTGTCGGAGAAATCAGAGACTGAATCTCTACTAGTATAGGCCTTGTCCCTTCCATCGCAGCAACAACCGCCGACCCAGTCGCTCCGGACAGTCGTTCTTCCAGGAAGAGCTGAGAAGGATTGAGCACTTCTTCCAGTCCCCCATTTTTCATTTCAAAGATCCCTATCTCATTGGTCGAGCCGAAACGGTTCTTGACCGCACGTAAGATACGGAAGGTGTGATGCCGTTCGCCTTCAAAGTAAAGCACCGTATCCACCATATGCTCGAGCATACGTGGACCGGCGATTGCCCCTTCCTTGGTTACGTGTCCGACAATGAAAATCGCAATATCGTTCATCTTGGCTATCTGCATCAGAGTGGACGTCGACTCCCTGACCTGTGAGACACTTCCGGACGCACTATCGATTCCGGCATGATGCATGGTCTGAATCGAGTCAATGACCACATAATCCGGCTTCAGTTCTTCGATCGTCTCCTGAATGGCACTGACTTCCGTTTCAGCATACCGATAAAAGTCTGAGCCTCGCAGTTCCAGCCGTTCCGCCCGCATCTTGATCTGAGAGGCACTTTCCTCTCCTGATACATACAGAACTTTCCCGCCATTCTGGTTCAGCTGAGCTGAAACCTGCAGCAGCAAAGTAGACTTCCCGATTCCCGGATCTCCACCGATCAGCACGAGCGATCCTGGAACGACTCCTCCGCCTAAGACTCTGTTGAATTCTGTCAGGTCAGTCTTGACCCGTTCTTCCTTTTCGATTGTAATGTCAGTGATCGGCTCAGCCTTGGAAGTTTTTCCACTGATCGTCACTCTGCTTCGGCTGTCAGTCTTATCCGGCAGTTTTTCTTCGACCATCTGGTTCCATGAGCCGCAGCTCGGACACTTCCCTAAATACTTGGGTGATTCATATCCGCAGTTCTGACATACAAATACCGTTGCTTTCTTCTTTGCCAATCTATTAACTCCTTCAGCCTGAAATTATCTTCCGCTTGATCCAAATCCGCCTGTGCGCACTGAAAAGTCATCTGTTTCCTGATCTGCTGTTTCGTATTTAGTGAATATACCTTGGGCAATACGTTCACCTTTTTTTATTTCTACATCCTCTAGTCCATAATTAATGATCTGAACAAAAATTTCGCCCTCATTGCCGTCGTTATTATAATAATCCGAATCGATTACTCCAATGCCATTGGGCACGGCCAGCTGCCGCTTCATCGGATTGCTCGACCGGTTCGCCAGAAGCAGGTACTCATTCTCCGGCATATAGGCTTTGACGCCTGTCGGAATAAGTGTGGAACCAACTGGGTTTCCTTCAAAATTTCCTGTCTGCATAGCTTTAAATACTGACGGAATGACAATATCCTGAGAAGCCGTCAAATCATACCCTGCAGATCCTTTTGTCGCCCGTTTAGGCAGGCTCAGCTCCTGATCTTTATACTTGTCTACAATTTCAAATCCTCTAATTCTAGTCATAATATCTCCTGTTTCTTCAATTAAACTGAAACAGATTGCTGACCCCTTTCCATACCTTCAGTTGATAGTGTAATAAGTCTATTTTACACTAAACTTGCTGCTTTATAAACGACCAGTTTATATACTAAAAAAAACCTCTCTGATTACACATTATATGTAATTCAGAGAGGAAAAAAGGGGGTGTATTTAATTGACCAACCTTACCTCGTCTTAACGGATAACGTTAGTAGTTTCTGGATCGAAGAAGTGTGATTTACCCATATCGAAGGCCAAGTCAACATTCTCACCAGGTGTGTGATAGTCACGAGCATCAACTCGAGCGATAAACTCAAGAGAGCCGACTTGTGAGTAAAGCATTGTTTCTGCTCCTAGAAGCTCAGAAACAGTTACTTTCGATGTGACAACTGTTCCAGGAGAAGCATCCAGTGCAACCTGCTCACTCTTGATGTCTTCAGGACGGATACCAAATACAAGTTTAGCTCCATCTTTGTACCCTTTATCGTTAAGAGTTTTCAGTTTCCCTTGAGGCACTTCGACAGTTAATCCGTCTCCGTTGGAAATTTTGTTCCCTTGAAGAGTGACATCAAAGAAGTTCATCGCAGGAGATCCGATGAATCCGCCAACGAATGTATTAACAGGTGTGTCATAAACTTCTTTAGGTGTTCCGATTTGCTGAATGAATCCGTCTTTCAGGATAACGATACGGTCAGCCATTGTCATCGCTTCAGTCTGGTCGTGTGTTACATAGATTGAAGTTGTATTCAGACGCTGGTGAAGTTTCGCAATTTCAGCACGCATCGCTACACGCAGTTTAGCATCCAAGTTTGACAGAGGTTCATCCATCAGGAATACTTTAGCATCACGAACAATCGCACGTCCTAGAGCTACACGCTGACGTTGTCCACCAGATAGTGCAGCTGGTTTACGGTCCAGAAGCTCAGTTAATCCTAAGATGCTTGCCGCATTTTCCACACGATCTTTGATCTCATCTTTTTTATATTTACGTAGTTTAAGACCAAATGCCATGTTGTCGAATACAGTCATGTGCGGATAAAGCGCATAGTTCTGGAATACCATCGCGATGTCACGGTCTTTAGGCGCAACATCATTCATCATAGTGTCGCCGATCCAAAGTTCTCCGTCAGTGATTTCTTCAAGTCCTGCGATCATACGAAGTGTTGTGGATTTACCACAACCAGAAGGTCCAACGAATACGATAAATTCGCGGTCTTTCACTCTCATATCAAAATCAGATACCGCAAAGTCATCTGAGTTGTCGTAACGTTTGTAAATATTTTTCATTGCCATTTCTACCATAGGTAATCACCTTTCCTGTTTAAGATTATATTGATTCTCAGTAAGAATGAATCAAATTCATTGATTAGTTGACAATACCTATTGTAATGGAAACGTTTTTCTTCCGCTATGTAAACGTGCACAAAATCAGTGTAAGCGTTTTGTGCACAGTGACTAAATGACAGAGAACTAGCATTTCAAAATGATAGTAGGGATTGTTTTAGAGTAATTCAAGCATATCAATCATTCATCATTTTCTGAACTTTCCTTGATACTTAAACAATGTAAGCACTTCCTGTTGATTTTGTATCAAGATATAGTATAATTAGTTTGTGAAATAAAATACGAATAAGGATGTGTGTTGGATGTTCGATTTAAAAGGCAAGGTGGCTGTCATTACGGGTGGCGCATCAGGAATCGGTCTGGCTACAGTAGAAGCGTTCCTGGATAAAGGCGCTAAAGTCGTATTAAGTGATTACAATGCAGAAGATGGTCAGAAGCATGCTGACCGGTTGAGCGAGAAAGGCGACGTCATGTTCGTCAAGGCAGATGTATCGAATGAATCAGATGTCAAGGCACTGATTGACAAGACAGTAGACGTGTATGGCTCAGTTGATGTCCTGTTCAATAATGCCGGAATCGGTGCTCAAGGGGCAACTCACGAGCTGACATATGAAGATTACAGTAAAGTTATTAAAATCAACCAGGATGGGGTCTTTTTCGGAAGCAAGTATGCTGTACAGCAGATGAGAAAAAATGGTGGGGGAGTCGTCATTAACTGTGCCTCCATTCTTGGCATCGTCGGTGAGCCCACAGCTTATGCCTACAATGCGTCCAAAGGAGCGGTGGTTCTCATGACCAAGTCACTGGCTCTCCAGTACGCAAAAGACAATATCCGATGTGCAGCCGTTGCTCCAGGATATGTAGAGTCCGGTATGGTAAACAGAGAAGCACTGGGTGAATACTATGATAATCTGGTAGATAAACATCCTGTCGGGCGTTTGGGTGTGCCTGAAGAAATCGCCCATGCAGTTGTCTTCATAGCAGAAAATGAATTTCTGACAGGAATTACGCTGCCAGTCGACGGCGGATATACCTCTCAATAATGTTTATAAAAAGGATCAGACCACTGCAGAAGGGTCTGATCCTTTTTCCTATGTGAATGTTCGAATAACTCTGGCCGGTACTCCTGCAAGCACGACGTTATCCCCAAATGACCTTGTGACTACAGCTCCAGCCCCAACAACGACATTATTCCCAAGCGTCACCCCGCCGATTACTGTAGCACCTGCTCCCAACCAGCAGTTATCTCCAATGACTATCGGCTTGGCATATTCCAGCCCTTCAAATCGCTGACTTGAATCCATAGGATGGTCAGGTGTAACTAATGAAACCCCTGGGCCAAGCAGTGCATTTTTCCCAATCCTGATTTCTCCGGCATCCAGCAGGATACAGTGGAAGTTAGCATAGAAATGATCTCCAACATGGATGTTGTACCCATAGTCAACACGCAGCCCCGGCTCAACCTTAATTCTACCTTCAATCGTCTGAAAAATTTCTTTTATCCATTTCCCTCTGGCATGTTCATCTTCGAGTTGATTATACATATGTGTCAACCGGTGTGCTCGCTCCCGCTCCTTGACCAGCTCCTGATCCATCGGGTCGTATAGCTCACCATTCTGCTTTTTTTCTTTTTCAGATCGCATAACATGTTCCCTCCCTGTATCCGCTAGTAATGTTTGCTCTATTCTACCACATAATTCTATTATCCCAATCCTTTCAGTAGTACTGCACTTGAATCGTAACTTACTCCATAACAAAAGAATAACAGGCAGCGAGCAATGTTAAACTTGTTCGCTGCCTGTATTGAATTACCGACCATATAAGACCTAGTTATAACGGTCCTCAGCTTCTTCAAACAATTGTTCATACAATTCTATCTCATAGTCATCTGTTGTCATAAATTGATAGTCACTAACCTCTCCAAGTGTACTGAACTCCTGAATAGACTGATTGACAATAGATTTTTCAAAATGATACTTCCCGAACCCCATATATTCTATCCCCCAGCTGCCATCACTTCCCTCAAAAAGGAATAAAAGATAGTCTTCTCCTTGTTCCATAGGTACATAGTGTTCAACAGTCGATATTTCTCCACTAGACAGGTAGTATAATTCTGTAACATCCACCGTATCCCCTACAGAAAGTGCATCTCCTTTAAAAACTTCTGTAATTTCAACTTCAGTTAACGTAGATGTAATCCGTGCATCCGGATCAGCTGCATTGTCATGGTTGCCAAATTCAATAACTCCATTCATTCTGCCATTAACGATGACTTCTGCTCTCTCTTCGACATCTTCTAATGATTCCGGAAGAGCATATGAGCCTGAAGATTGAGTAAATGAGTTTATTGCCAGATTTGGATCAAGCTCTTCAATTTCTCTCGTCTGTTCGCTGCATCCGACTATAAATATACTGACGGCAACCATTAGCATAAAAATCTTTTCATTATTATGAGACATTTGTTTCCCCTCTCCTCACTTATCAACGCGAATATCTCCAGTTTAAATTTTCTCTATCAAGTTGACCTAAGTCACTCATTGATCGGATTATCCCTGTTCTCATGACACTTTGAGCTGAATCAGGCTGATGTTTTAATCCATAAGCATGACCAAACTCATGTAATGCTAACCATCTATAGTTATTCGTAGTAAATCCATCAAGTCTTGTTCTATCAAAGTTGATTTCAATAGTGCTTCCTCCAGAGCCCCCTGTCTGGAGCCCCCACCAAGTTGTACTATCAGTATTAGTGCGAGCTACTATTCTAGCATCCGTTATTTGACCTACTAATCTATTATTAACTCCGCTAACTTGATTAAGACGATATGAAGCATGTAGAAATGCATCTGCATGACTTCCTGCTCTTGCAAGATTTACCCAAGGTGAATTATTAGCAAACTGATACGCAAAGTTGTATACGCTTGCATGTCTATGTACTGCAGACGCTCTAACAGGAAATGTAAGTACGGAGACAAAAGAAAATACGAATAAAAACTATTTAATTTTTGGTTTCATAATACTACCTCCATCTGTATTATTTTTTTAAAAAAGTTTCTTACGAGATATAACATCATTTAATAATATGGTTATCTCCTTTCAATAAAATAATATTTAATTGATAACCAAATTGTAGCAATAAAAAAAAAGAAACAATCCTTTTTTATATTTTAATTATTACTTTTTTATGATGCTTTATTTTTTCAAAGTTATATAAACACTAATAAAGAAATTGGCGTTTGTGAAGTAGGTCATCGTTTCTAAATTGATGAATGAAACATCTGGAGCGAAGCTGGACATTAAGAGGAGCTTTGCTTACTGCAGAAAGAGAGAGAAAAGGAATTGAAGTCGAATATTATTCAAATGAAAACGAAAATAATTAGCAATCACTTTTCTGAATGATGTTTCACTGCTATGCTAGCAAAATTAATCTACTAAACCTCTTGAGATATTAAGCCATTTATATAATCATGTTTTCAAACTTTGGATGGAATTCTGATGACAACAAATTAACATATATCCATCAATTTACACTCATTGACATCCCTGTATATTCAATTTAAAATAAGGAAGAACTTACTTTTTTACAGTAAACTATATTATCTTACTGTATACCCCAGTGGAGCGAATATAATGACTTATTCTTTTTTACAGCCATACACTTTTAACAATGGGACCACTTTAAAAAATCGCATACTCATGGCGCCTATGACCACAAGTTCCAGCACTTCTGAAGGATATGTCACTGAAGAAGAGCTGATTTATTATCTGGTTAGATCAGGGGGCCCCGGAGCTGTCATCACCGCTTGCGCCTATGTCGCTTCGGAAGGCCAGGCTTTTCCAAACGGAATGAGTATTGCCAAAGATAAACACATTGAAGGGTTGAGCAGGCTGGCTCAAATCATTAAACTTCAAGGATCCAAAGCGATTCTCCAGATTTATCATGGCGGACGTATGAGCCAGAAACAGTATAACGGAGGGAGACAGCCTATATCACCTTCTCCTATCAGAGCTGAACGTCAATGGGCCGACACCCCTAAAGAGCTGACTGAGGCTGGTATCCATATCCTCATCCGCCAATTTGGAACAGCCGTTAAACGTGCTATTGATGCCGGCTTTGATGGCGTGGAGTTACATGGTGCAAATACCTACCTGCTTCAGCAGTTTTTCTCCCCTCACTCTAATCAGAGAAAGGATGAATGGGGAGGAAGTCTGACCAATCGCCTACGTTTTCCCATCGCAGTCGTCAAAGAATGCCAGTCGATCATTAACGAGTCCGCACCAGAGGGCTTCTTGCTAGGTTACCGTTTTTCTCCTGAAGAAATCGAAACGCCCGGTATACGCCTGACAGATACGTACCACTTGATTGATGCATTAATTACTGAAAACATTGACTATCTCCATTTGTCGGTCAACTACTATTATCAGCCATCATTAGTGGGCTTTCGAGAATATCAGACCCAGGTCCCTCATCAAATTGGTCAATATGTAGATGGACGGGTGCCGCTAATAAGCGTTGGCGCTATAAGAACAGCTGAAGATGCTGAGAAGGCTCTACAACACGCTGATCTCGTATCTTTAGGCAAACAGCTGATCATGGATCCAAAATGGGTACAGAAAGTTGAAGAACGGAAGGAACAAACTATCCGTACTTCTCTCGACTTCTCCAGGAAACATGAATACCTGATTCCAGATCCTCTTTGGTCAATGATTACGGAGGTACCGAACTGGTTTCCCGTTGATAAGTCATAGTCCAAGCCATGTTATACTGAACAGGTACCAGAATAAACTAATACACGAACACATATAGAAAGGAACATGATAATGGACATCACAATCACAGACAAAGCAGTGAGCTGGTTTGAAAAAGAACTGCTTCTGGAAAAAGGAGATGCCATCCGATTTTTCGGAAAAACATACGGCAGCACTGAGGTCCATGAGGGATTTTCGGTAGGAATGAGTGTAGATCAGCCAGAAGATGATGTTCTTGGAAAAACTGAAGTCAACGGCATCACTTACTTTGCTGGAACACAGGATGACTGGTTTTTCAATCGCTATAACCTTGAAGTAGACTACGATGAACAAAAAGACGAACCGATCTATCACTTTAACGAAAACTGATCCGATCTCATCGGATATAAATAGAACCCCCTTGAGCAGCCAGTACAATACTGGACAGCCCAAGGGGGTTGTGTTCTATCTATTTATCTAACTAAATGTAATAGGGCGTTGCTTAAATAAGGGTACAAAAAAACTCCGCAAGCAGGGCTCGAACCTGCGACAACACGATTAACAGTCGTGCGCTCTACCAACTGAGCTATTGCGGAATCACTTGAATGTCTTATATAAAAATAAAAGAGCTGCACGGCAACGTCCTGCTTTCACAAAGGGAAACCCTTCACTATCCTCGGCGCTGGGAAGCTTAACGGCTGTGTTCGGAATGGGAACAGGTGGATCCTTCCCGCCATCGTCACCGCACAGTGACTCTTCTATTAAACTGGAGAACGTTGTTCTCTCAAAACTAGACAGCTGATCAACACGAAACAACACCACTTACCCTTAACACACGTTGTGTGGTTAAGTCCTCGACCG
>NZ_FNZU01000025.1 GCF_900109325.1 Alkalibacterium pelagium | reverse complement strand
ATGATCACCTATGCGGTATTAGCACCCGTTTCCGGATGTTATCCCCCTCTTATGGGCAGGTTCCCCACGTGTTACTCACCCGTTCGCCACTCATCCACACTCTGCAAGCAGAGTGCTTCAGCGTTCGACTTGCATGTATTAGGCATACCGCCAGCGTTCGTCCTGAGCCAGGATCAAACTCTCATTTTAAGTTTGACTTGCTCATAGTATTAATTGTGAGTTAACCATGTTAACTCGTTTGTTGCCTTCGACTCCAAAAGAATCGAAGACCCCTGCACATTTGGTTGTTTCTACTTTGTTCAGTTTTCAAAGATCTATCTCGTTCAGTTTGTGTTATCTGCGTTTCAGCAGCAACCTTTATATCATATCATCGTCCTGATTCAACGTCAACACTTTTATTTAATTTCTTTGAAAGCATTTATTTTGGATCGTATTCTTTCGAACGACAACTTCATTAGTATACCTTGTTCCCAATTGCTTGTCAACAAGTATTTTATGTTTTGTTGTTACCAGCAATTAACGTTTGCAGCAACAGAATTAATAATAACAGGTATTTGAAGATCCGTCAATGATTAAATTGTATTTAACAATCATTCTTTTAGCAAGTTCATTGTATCAAGCTGTCGGGTTGCTCATCCTTCTATTTCTTCATCTTTTTAATAAGACTCATTCGACAACTTTAAGTTTTAGTGTCTACCTAAGCACATTCTCTCCTTAAACCTTATTTCCTCCTATAACAACATGATATATCCTCAGCTTAATTGATAAAAGCTGGGAATATATCATTCGAGGTGGTATTGTCTGGGCAAGTACTCGTGTGAGCCTTAGTTTAAAAGCCCTATGCTTGCTATTACCTTTCCAACTGTATTGATCAGATTGCTTATGCATTTTACTCCATACTCTTTTGCTTCATATAAAGTGTCTTAAGATTTTCAAAATTAATATCGTAGTCTTTTTTAAAGTACAAAGAATATATGACGTCATAAATAAATGAAAAGGCTAAGTTATTAGAAAAATTGGTTATTTTATGTCCAGGCGACTCTCCGGTATTAATAGTCAGTCGGTGTGTTGCTCTAAGAGCAAATGACTCGTTAGTCGGCGGGCTGATTAGTATGATTTTTGAACTATTTCCAATCAGTGTTTTAAAGTATTCCTGGTGTTTATTTAATTTCGGACTGTAGGTTGCATAAATAATTGCATCTTCTTTTGAACTTGTCTGAGCAACAGACAACTTTAAGTACTCACTATCAGGAAGATCAATATGTACGCCGAGAGTTCTCATTCGATTCTTGAATATCTCGGCAATATTATAGTTTTCTTCGTCTACAAATAATATAACATTTCTCGCTTTCTTTAATTCTACTATCGCATAGTGTAGTTCCCTCATATTAAGATGTGTGGAGGAATAATAAATTGTCTGTTCATAAAGTTCTCTTATAAGTGTCAGTACAGAAAAATCGGAGTCTTCTTTTTCAAATGGCCGATTAAAATCAACTTTTGTATTCTCATGAACAAGTTTGTCTGAAACAGAAGCAGTGATCATCATTTTCAATTCATTCAATCCAGAATAACCCAGCCTATTACATAATCTATAAATAGAGGCTTTAGAAACATAGCACCTTTCTGAGATTTCTCCTATAGACATCTGATTAAATTCAATAGGATACTTATTGATAAAATCGATTATTTCCTTCTCGGTGTTCGTCTTATTCTCCAGACTATTAATTTTTGCAAATAGATTCAAATCCTGATCCCTCTTTTTATTTTCTTTCTTGTCAGGTCACGTTAACCTCAAGTGGCTTTTTTACTTGATTGATTCGAAAGTTAGCTAACGCTCCTAATAGATTTGCATCATTTCTAAATTTGCACTGAACGATATCCGGGACAGCCAGCAAATATGGAATTGCTTCACTATAGACCTTTAGCCTGTCTTTCAGACATTCTATAAAGATTTGTTGTTCACTAATCCCACCGCCAATCGCAAATTTCTGAGGATCAAATATGTGCTGAAGATTACATAACTGCACTACTATATTATCACAGTATTCTTCAAGTGCTTTATAGGCTTTAACATGACCCGAATTGATTAAACTGAATACATCTTCTCCCGATAAGCTTCCTTCCGGTAACTCTTCAGCCTTTTCAACAGACTTAATCAGAGAGATTACACTAGCCCGATAGCCGAAGCTGTCAACACTCTCTTCATTCTTTTTATTTAAAATGAAGCTGAATTCCCCACTGATATTATTATGTCCGCGATGCAGGTGATTGTTAATCACAATTCCACCCCCAACACCTGTCCCAAAAACAAGTACGATCCCCGAGTTCATATCCTTTAATGCTCCAAACCATGACTCAGCTAGCGCAGCACACTTCCCGTCGTTCTCAACTGCCACTGGGAGCGAAGTGAACTCATGAAACATATCAACTATATTTGTTTCCTCCAAATAGGACAAGACTCCTGCCGAGTAAGCATAGCCATTAAATATATCTATCTTTCCAGGCATACTGACAGCTATGCCAGATACATCTTCTTTGCATTGCTCATAGACTTCTTTAATTTTTTCCAAGAATTCTTCTTTGCTATTTCTAGGAGTAGGAAATTTCCCTCGACTAAAAATCGCATTATCTTTCGATATGATTCCGTACTTGACGAAACTCCCCCCTATGTCAAATGCTAGATAATCCATATATTTACCCTTTCTAAAAGAAAAATTGAACCAGTCGTTTATGAACTTCCAGTTCAATTTCTGATTTAATTAGTTTGTTTTTTTGATGCAAGCCACTCAAACAACGATAATCCATTGTCCTCGATTTCATTATTATAAACATAAATCCACGACCAGTGATCATTATATTTATAAGATTCCCCATTATCGTCTGTATAGTTCCCGCTAGTATCGATAACGTGATCATATATTGTTGAGCGAACATCACTAGATCCTAATTCAGTTAATCTTTCTACAAGCTCCTGAGTAGTGGATTGATAAGGCACTACTTGATCATTACGACAATGAACGAACCATATCGGAATTTCTTTGATAGTCATCAGCTGATTATCGCTGATCCAATCAGAAGAATATGCCTGGCAGATAGGAAATGCAGCAGCAAATAGTTCTGGTTTAGATAACAGCAGATTCACTGTCATATAACCACCATTTGACCCTCCCCCAACGTAAACCCTTTCATCATCCACATGGTTATTATGAATGTAATCCTCTATTAAATCAAGCAGGGCAGCAGTATATTTACTTTCTCCATTTTTTGTATAGGCACCGTGTCCATCATCCATCCACATAGTCGGCGATTGGGGGGCTAATACATGTGCACCGTCAAAAATATCCTGAACAGTGTTAGACACCAGCGAGACACTTTTGTTACCATACAATGCAATACGAGGATCCGTTCCCCCTTCTCCTGCACCATGGAGCATGATGATCAAAGGCCTCTTAGATTCCATTTCTTTAGGAGTATAAGAGGCATATGACAATTTCAGGTCTTTGCCCCAACGGTCTACATAGCTGTGTACTCCTGTTTCAAAAAGGGCAGCCTCAGGTTCAAAAACTTCGGTCAACTCTTTGGACGATAATACAAAACCACTGATTTCTTTATTATCTATCGTCTGAACAGTATTAAGCTGAGTAATTGTATAGTCTATCTCTGTATACGAATTGAATCCAGTCTCGAAGCTGTAATTAAAGGGATTAGTAAATACATTATCAGGATGAACTTCCAGTTCAACAGTAACATAACGAGAAGGGCTATTTACTTTATTACCGATTGAGTCAGATAAATAATGCGCAAGTATTGGCACTTCACTTTCGCCGTCTACTGATTTTATTTCTCTTTTATCCATATTAAAAGAGGTATACTGCTTCTTTGCCTCAATTTGTACAAAGGAATCTGGAAGATTTAATATCTCTTTTTTTATATCAATAATCATCTTGGAATAACCAGGTCCCCAATCAAACCCATGAATAACCAGTTTAAAATCGGGACTGCTTTTCATTTTGTCTACTCCTTCATTGACTCTTTTCTGATTGGGTTGTTCCTTATTCATTCGACAAGTCCTTTCCATTAGAAGCAATAACTTTTTTATACCAATAAAAAGATTTCTTTTTAGTCCGTTTAAACGTTCCTTTGCCTTCATCATTTGAGTCTACGTGAATAAATCCGTACCGTTTCCTCATCTCTCCAGTTCCTGCAGAAATTATGTCAATGCAACCCCATGCTGTATATCCTAACAAGTCCACACCATCATACTCAACAGCTTTGATCATTTCCTTAATGTGACTTGCCAGGTAATCTATCCGATAATCATCCTCAATAGTACCATCTTCTCTAATTTCATCTAGTGCACCCAAGCCATTTTCTACAACAAACAAAGGCATCTGATATCGATCATACAGTTCATTAAGTACCACCCTGAATCCTACCGGGTCAATTGGCCATCCCCACTGAGATTCCTCGAGATAAGTATTCTTCACCGCGTTGAACTGATTCCCGCCCACTTTCTTCACATCTTCTCTAGTAGATACAACTGCTGAGTTATAATAACTAAATCCAATGTAATCTACCGTTCCTTGTTTTAAAATTTCTAAATCATCATCTTTCATTATCAGATTGATGCCTTTTCTTTCAAATTCTTTCTTAGCATACGCAGGATAGTAGCCACGACATTGGATATCGCTAAAGAAATATTTAAACATTCTATTAAACTCTATCTCCTGCATCTTATCATTAGGATTACACGTTTCAGGATAGGTACCGATCGATGCCACCATCATTCCGAGCATAAAATCCGGATTAATTTTACGGGCTTCCAGCACAGTACGGGCACTTGCTATAAAAACATGATGAAGAGCCTGAAAACGATCTTTATCTTCTTTACTGTGGATTCCTAATGTGTTGTACCCATGCAAAAAATTGATTTCATTAAATGTCATCCAGTATTTCACTTTATCTTTATAGTGCTTAAACAGTAGCTTGCTGTATTCGACGAAATTGTCAATCGTCTCCCGATTTTTCCATCCTCCTTTTTCGTCAGCCAAATTTAATGGCATATCAAAATGATTGATAGTGACTACCGGTTCGATGTTATATTTTAACAACTCATCGAAAACCTCACTATAGAATCGGAGACCTTCCTCGTTGATCTCAGACAAATCACCCTTTGGTAAAATTCGTGACCAGCTAATTGACATGCGATAGGATTTGTATCCCTGTTCTGCAAACAAGCCGATATCCTCTTTCCAGTGATTATAAAAGTCGGTTGCATTGTGACTTGGATAGTACTGGTCAGGATCCAAGTACCCTTTGTACCCTTCAGGTACAGCTTCATACGCTGGCAAGTATTTGACTTCTCCTTCACTGTTTATCACTGATACCTTACGAGGTTCATTTTTGTCTCCTCCAGTAATTAAATCTGAAGTAGCTAATCCTCTACCCCCTTGGTCGAAGCCTCCTTCGTACTGATTGGCTGCAGTTGCTCCACCCCATAAAAAATCTTTAGGCATACTCATCTTCTGACTCCTCTATTTTTAATTTGCTGGCTGTAATACTACTTCTTTTTGTTTTTTCATTTCCAACTCAGCTGCTTCGGCTTGCTCTTCCGCTAAAGCTAATTTATCAGCTTTTTTGAAGAAAGGATAGTAGATTAACGAATCTACAAGAACT
The DNA here is from genome assembly GCF_900109325.1 of Alkalibacterium pelagium. Classification (GTDB taxonomy): domain Bacteria; phylum Bacillota; class Bacilli; order Lactobacillales; family Carnobacteriaceae_A; genus Alkalibacterium; species Alkalibacterium pelagium. The sequence continues at coordinate 2,729 of NZ_FNZU01000025.1, read as the reverse complement.
ATTGAAAGTGCAGCTACTGCTCCAAGCAGACCAATCCTAATAAAGTGACCTACCACTACCGGCATGACCCAAGGTAGTGAAATGGTTGGATTTAAAGCATTAAAAAATCCTAAATTGTATAAAGTTATACCCATTAGACCGTTTACTAATGATGAACCAATTAGTGGAACAAAGAATAAAGGATTCAGCATAACAGGTAATCCGAAGATAAGCGGCTCGTTAATATTAAATAGTGCAGGTCCGAAGTTTAATTTTCCTAATGTTTTGTATCTCTCAGATTTTGCTACAAAAGGCATCATCAAGGAAAGTCCGATTGTATTACCTGTTCCTCCAAACGCATAGAACATCATTGCTCCAGTAAATGCAAAGTATGGCATTGCTTCCCCACTCATAAATGCATTAACGTTTGCTGTCCCAGTAGTCATAAGCACCGGAATAAACATACTCAAAATAACGTTCGGATGAATTCCAAAAAACCAGCATGCTGATGACAGTACCATAAAGATGACTGCAGATGTTGGATTAGCACCCAAGTTAAGTATTGGTGTCCCTATAATTGTATTGATCATATTGAAATAGTTCTCATATGCAGTAAATGACAAACCTACTCTAGCAAGGAATACTCCTGTAAAAATTAAAATAGCAATAAATGTAGGAGACATGGATTCCGCTACCTTGGATGGGACAGAAGAAGGTAGTTTAACCACTATTCCTTTTTTATTCATAAATGCATATAAACCTGAAATGATAAGAGCTAGTATCATTCCTCCGAAAATACCATTTGCTCCAAGGAAGTCAAAATCAATTCCACTAACAACTCCAACTTCGGAGGAAATAGTATGAGGCATCAAAATCAAGTAAGCTGCCAAAGACATGATCCCTCCAGTAATACCGACTGCAGATCTCTGCTGGGCATGATAGTAACCAATGATAAACGTCATATATAGTCCCAATGATTCTAATGTTACTTTCAATGTTGCCTGCATATGAAGATCAATTCCTGTTGCATTCAACCAATTCAGCCAAGGTGCAATGGGCAGATTAGATATGATAGCTATTAGCGCAACACCTAGACTTAAAGGCATAGTAGCCATCGCGCCATACTGTATAGATTTGATGATTTTGTTCTCTGATAATTTGCTCATGGCAGGCATTATTTTTCTATCAAGCGTATCTGAAAAATTGGACATTTTAATTCTCCATTCGATTTTTATTAGCACTGAGTCATTTTCCGGATAACAACTCTGCAACCGCATTCATTGTATTGCTTCAATTGTATTCCCGCAATAAAATAACCGGCATTTGAAAGCGCAGTCTCAAAAATAGAGAACATTTTTCGATTTTTACGATACAACTGTCTCGTAATATATTTAATGAAAATAAATCAATTGAAAGTCACTTGCGCTTTTTTTAAAAATGAAGCTGCACTAGTCTACTTTATCTTAGTCGATTACTAATTATCAAACCTATTTAAATTGTTTGACCAGCTAGTCCACATTAAAAGGCAAGCAACCATATCATAAAAAAGACTTTAATTGTTGACGAATCAACAATTAAAGTCTTTTTTAAATATTTTACTAGTATACCGGCGGCCGGAGTCGAACCGGCACGCCCTAACGGGCACTGGATTTTGAGTCCAGCGTGTCTACCAATTCCACCACGCCGGCATGTTTCAATATGAAGATAAGGCGGTAACCGGATTTGAACCGGTGATGAAGGTTTTGCAGACCTCTGCCTTACCACTTGGCTATACCGCCATCTTAAAAAATGATATTCAATTAAAACTGGGCTACTAGGATTCGAACCTAGGAATGACGAGACCAAAACCCGTTGCCTTACCACTTGGCTATAGCCCATTGAAGGGCGACTGATGGGGATCGAACCCACGAATGCCGAGACCACAACCCGGTGCGTTAACCACTTCGCCACAATCGCCATATTCTTATTAAAATCATAGCATATTCAACAAATGATGTCATGATGAATTGCTGACAGGGGTAGCAGGAGTCGAACCCACATCGATGGTTTTGGAGACCATAGTTTTACCATTAAACTATACCCCTAGCGATGGAGGGAGTAGGATTTGAACCTACGAACCCGAAGGAACGGATTTACAGTCCGCCGCGTTTGGCCACTTCGCTATCCCTCCAAATTGCTATGGCGCTGGACAGAGTCGAACTGCCGACACACGGAGCTTCAATCCGTTGCTCTACCAACTGAGCTACAGCGCCATCTTTCAATATCCTGCTTTACGGTCCCGACGGGAATCGAACCCGCGATCTCCTGCGTGACAGGCAGGCGTGATAACCGCTACACTACGGGACCTCACGTAAATCTTTATATGAGACACTGCGAGCTTTCGCTCGAGTGTAACATGGCTGTATATGCTGAAGCATTGACAGACATGGCCGCTACACTTTCGTTTCGCATACTATATCTGTACGTTACTAAAGTAACTACAGCTATAGCAATTGCGGGGGCAGGACTCGAACCTGCGACCTCCGGGTTATGAGCCCGACGAGCTGCCAACTGCTCTACCCCGCGATAATAATAGAAAATCATTGTATTGAGACACTGCAAGCTGACGCTTGAGTGTATTATGTCTGTAATCGCTGAAGCTTCAACAGCCATGGAAAAGGAGGATGTGGGATTCGAACCCACGCGCGCTTTTACACGCCTGACGGTTTTCAAGACCGTTCCCTTAAGCCGGACTTGGGTAATCCTCCATT
>NZ_FNZU01000026.1 GCF_900109325.1 Alkalibacterium pelagium | reverse complement strand
ACAAAGGACCCGACAGCTGGGGCAAGATGCTTGGTGATCAAGGAATAGCGACAGCTATTCTGGATCGACTTCTTCATCGCTGTGAAGTTATTCATATGAATGGAGAGAGTCATAGAATGAAACATCGAGAATCAGTCTTCACGTAACAAAAGTGCACAAAGTTATCTGGCAAAAAGTGCACAATTCTACTTGACAGTTACACTCGATCTGCCATCGGAGTTTTCCACATGTATTTCTGGTCATTTTTAGCTATGCTTCTTTGGATATCTTTCCGCCGCCTTGCTTATTCTTTATCAGTTTCTGCATTTTTTCTTTTGGAGTCATTTGTTCCACCACCTCTTTAATTGATGCTTTTTCATTTTATTTCACTAGCGTGTTGACGACTTTCACAGGCACTAAAAACAAAAAGGGGGCTGGGAAAAAACTCCCCTTAAATAAATACATCCCACGACTGTGTTTTGCAAGATAAAATCTTAGAAGAATGCAAAGAAAAGTTAAGAACTTTGCCAGCCCTGATTGTTATTAAAAGTGGCGGAGAGAAAGCGCGTGATTGACACGGTAACTATCGCCTGTAAAACTCAAAATATGTGCGTGGTGAATGACACGATCCACTAAAGCAGCCGTGAGACGTGAATCGACAAAAATTCGGTTCCACTGACTAAACTCCAAGTTTGATGTTATGACGAGACTACGCTGTTCATACCAATCTGAGATCAATTGAAACAGACATTCTGCTCCTTCTTTACTAAAGGGCACATAGCCCATTTCGTCCAGAATAATCATATCCACCTTATCGAATTTTCTGCGAAACGCGTCAAACTTACCTTCTCGCCATGATTTCTCAAGCAAGACGACTAAATCAGCGACTCTAAAGAATCGGACTTCATATCCTTTTCTACAGGCCTCTCGGCCTAATCCAGTTACTAAGTGGGTCTTGCCTGTACCAGGTGCTCCAGATAAGACGATGTTTTCTTTTTGTTCAATAAACTGGAGTGTGGTTAAGCTTTCTTTATCTAGTTGAGGTGGAAAGCGAATCTGTTCATCCCATTGGTACGTACTTAGCTCTTTTTCATTAATAAACTTTGCTTTTTTCAGGAGTCGTTCGCCTTTAGCGGATTCTCGAACCTCTAACTCTTGTTGTAATAAGGCAGTGACATATTGCTCTGGATTTTCAAATGGAATCTTTTCATATAAATCAGCGACATACGCTAAGCGTAATAACTTACACTTTGTTTTTATGATATCAGACATCTGATAGCTCCTCCTTTGACAACTGACCATTCATTGGCTGAAGGGAATCGTATAACGCCCAATTCACATCATAAGGATGATCACTTTGCCCTTGAAGTTCATCTGCTTGTTCTTTCGGAGCTAATTCATAGAAAAGATGGTCGATTTCTTTCATACCGTACTTAGGCAGTAAGCTGATTAACCAACTCACACGCTCTTTCCTTAACTTTATGGAATCGATATTAAGGTAATGCGAAATTCTTCCAGGAAGATAGGGAAAGTATCGAGAATATATAACGGAGCGAGGCTTCTTTTTCCAGTTTGCTAATATATCATGCCACGGAATGTCTCTTTCCTGATTCATATAAGGACGAGGACCTTTTGAGAGAATCTCTCCGTTAGGAGAGACCACTTTGTAATGATCCCAATAAGTGATTAAGTGTAATTGATTGTAGTGATAACTCTTAGGGACATGTACAGCGACTCCGTCAATGATGATTTCCCCATATTTATTTGCTGTGGCAGAAGCTTCTTTGAAAACCGGGTAGGCTGTTTCAGGTAAAGCAAGTCCATATTTCTTTTCTTCTGCCATTAAGTCTTTGATAAGTAAGTCTTTTCTGTAATGCGAACGTTGATGATCTTTACAGCTGTGCTCCCACAGTAACTCTCTCAAATGTGCTAAATCTTGGATAACGGGTGAGGGAGTAAAAAAGTTATACCGTACATAACCGACTTTATTTTCGACATGCCCCTTTTCGTTTCCTTTTCTCGGATTACACGCTTGAGGCTCAAATCCGTAGTGACTGGCAAATCGTTGAAAGGCATCAGTAAAGACTGTTTCTTTTCCGCCACTGCGTGCTTTCACGACTGCAGCGGAGAGGTTGTCCAGCCGTATTTTACGTGGGACGTAGCCAGTCTGATCAAATAGATCTTTCAATCCTTCTAAGAAGCACTCCTGATTTTCTGAGGGCAGAGGTGTCACTAGTCCGGCATTACTGTATGGAAAGCTCATGACTAAACAATGTATATCTTTTACCTTTCCATCCTGTACCACTTCTGTGATACCAAAGTCCACTTGTGCCTCCGCAGGAGGATGGGTTAGTCGTTCATACTCTTCCTTTACTTCATCGTCTTCACCGATGTCGACGTCAAGTAGAAATCGTCAATTTCTGCTAAATTAGTTTCGCCAGTATTTGCTAAATAAGTTTCTCTACTTTTCTATTTAAAAACACTTTCTCGGTTTTTCATTCGGTAGCTTTCGTCATTCATCTGTATCACTTCAACCCTATGGAGAAGTCGATCCAAGATTGCTGTCGCAATCCCTTCGTCACCGAGCAGCTCTCCCCATTGATCCGGACTCTTGTTTGACGTTAAAATAATTGAACTTCGTTCATAAAGATGGTTGATCAAATGGAAGAATTGATTGGCCTCTCGTTGATCCATCGCAATATACATAAGGTCATCAATGATAATCAGATCAGATTGTTTTATTCTATTTAACGTAATCTGTGATTTTCGAGTATACTCACTTGTTTTAAGTATGGTCATGAGTTCACCCATAGGGAGAAACATGACCTGATACCCTTGTTCAATCGCTTCAAGCCCTATCCCTATGGCAATGTGGGTTTTACCTACGCCAGGTGGACCAAGCAAGATAAGGTTATATTGCTGTTCGAGCCAATGCATTGCTTTTAGTTGCTTCATCTGACGTTCAGTTATGCTTTTTTGTTCGTTTATATCATAGTCCTCAAGGGACTTTTGGTAAGGGAATTTGGCCCATTTCAACCTCTTTTCTTTATTTTTTTCTTCTCGTCTATTTACCTCAAAAGTGAGAAGATGAGTTAAAAATTCGTGGTAAGTCCATGACTGTTGTTCCGCTTGTCTCATGAGCAGAGGAAGTTCACTAGAAACCTCTGACAGGCGCAGTTGTTTGAAAACTTGTTGTAACTCCTCGAGTCCTGTATACATTACCGTCCATCTCCAATCAACTTTGTATACTCACTGAGCGGGCGCGTAGAAACGCTAAAGGACGAGACCGAAGGCATCGGCTGAATGCTTTGGGTTTTTGACGTCTCTTCTGTCAATGTATCTTGTGATTCTACAGCTAAAAACTTAGACACATCTCTAAAATCATTCGCGCTCCATAAACGCTCATCGATACATTTCTGCAGAGCAGCTTCGGAAACATCAGGGAAGGACTTCACTGCTTTCTCCAGTACAATGAACTGGTCACGAGCATAACGCTTATGTGTCTCAATAACTTTTTCGATGTAAGGAGTGGCGCTCGAGTCATCCTCAAACAAAGCAATCATCGCTTCTTTATACTTTTTAATTGTCTTTGAGCGATCTCGTCCGTGATTGGTTTTTTTGATCAGTTTCCCTTTTTCAAAGGAAAGATCATGCCTATCTATCTCTTCACCATTCAATTCACTTAAAATAATAAGTTCCTTCTTGCTAATTTTGAGTAATACTTGATTGGACCCGACTGATTTGTAGGTTCCAAGGGGAACGGAATAGCGGTTGCCTTTATAGCGAATCGTATTGTCTTTTCCTACTTTAACTGCTATACTTGCATCAAATGGATTATCCATATGTTTAAAAGGTGAGACTGGTTTCAAGTGTGCTTTTTCCAGAAGGAACACTGAATCTGGTCTCTTTTTTGTTGTCCCATGAACCTTATGATTACCGGTTCGGTCTAACCACTTACGGCATCGCTGATTCCAGTCATCTAAATCATCATATACTCTATTCTTGGCAAAATTCCCCTTTACATAGCCAACGACACGCTCGATCTTTCCCTTGCTTTCCGGATCAGCTGCTCGACATAGGTAAAGCTGAAAACCTCTTGCCTGCTTATATGCTTCGAATTCTCTCGTCAATAAAAGGTCTCCGGCATTTTCACTTACGGCGATCAGGTTATCCTGGTCATAGACTATTTCTTTAGTCATACCGCCGAAGTAGCGAAAAGCTTGTTCATGACAGCGTATCGTATCCTTTGTCGTGAACGGCCGGTCTAGCCACTCCACATACTTATAGCGGCTGTGGCCCAAGACGAAACTGATAAAACGGAGTTTTACCTTTCCATTTTTGACTGTTTCCTGCTCACATTCGCCCCAATCCACTTGGATTTGCTCACCCATAGCGACTTCCGGAACAGCCTCATACTGCCTCGGTTGCTTAACTTTAGGAATGGCAAATCTTTCCCTTGTATCCTTAACGAATAATCGAATGGTACTTGATCCAACAGTTAAGCTGGGATAGTCTTCCAATAACCAGTCTTCAATCTGTGCTGCAGATAAATCAGGATGTCTGGTTAACCAGTCGAGGATTACGTCTTCGTAATTGCTCAGTTTCTTTGTTCTGCTTTGTAGACTGGATGTCCACTCGGACATCTCCTCATAATCCATACTTAAGTATTTTCTTATTGTCTCTCTGTCGACTCCAACTTTCCGTTTGATCTGGCTGACATTAAAGCCCAATTGTTTCAGTTTATGTATCTCGTTGTATACAGTCATTTTTGATTCCTTCACCTTTCATCCTCCGATTCATTTTCTACTTCTAACTATACTAGTATAAATGAATCGAATATATTTTGAGAGAAAAAGTGTCGAATCTTATTTAGCAATAATTGCTGGTTTTAGTTTAGCATTCACACACCGATCATACTGTCATTCCAGTCACTAATAAAATTGCAGACTGTCCGGTAAGAACCGGGGAATCCTAGCTTTCCTAACTGTTCGAAGATAATCTTGTTATTTCTTCTCAACTTTTTCTTCAGCGCACGATCTTCCATGAGCCAGTCTGATACGATTTCTCCCCATTTTCCTTCGTACATCATTCCACGCTTTACAGTAGTCGTTTCGACAGGTAAATGGTCTTCATCTGCGTATTTTTTAACCGTTGACCAGCAGAAACCAGTCCTTTTGGAGATTTCATTTATCGATAGTGATTTAATATTCCTTAGTTTTTTGATATGATTGACTTCAGGCATTGCCAGCATCCTTTCACTTCCTCCACCATTATTGATTAGACACCATTAACGGTAAGGGTTATTGATTGGGCTGGCAAGCCTTTTTTCTTTATGCAAGCTTCTAAGATTTTCATTGCAATACTATCTACTTTTATTTTGCACTAAACAACGACCGTTTTTTAAAGAAAAAGGTCGTGGGATGTTACTTTTATAAAGACAAAACGAGCCCCACCGACTATAATTGAAGTACCAACAGCAATTAAAGGAGGGGCTCACTTTGTATCAAAATTATACCACAATGGAAACTGCTTTAACACTACAATTAGACTTCACTATTCCCGAGGATCACGAAGCCCGTTTGATCAGTCGTTTCGTTGATTCTATTCCTGCGGAATTTCTTCTGGAAGACACCTCTCATACGGGACGACCTGCGTTTCACCCTGCCATGTTACTTAAAATGTGCTTATTTGC
>NZ_FNZU01000027.1 GCF_900109325.1 Alkalibacterium pelagium | reverse complement strand
CACGAAACAGCCTAACACCAATGGAATATCGGTATCAGGCTGCAGCATAAGAATTTTTATTTTTTTTACTGTCTACTTGACAGGGGTCAGTTCAGATTATATTCGCTGATCTGCTTTTTTCTGTTTAGAAAATAGTATCTGTTAAGGAGAGGAGAGTGTCCTTTAATTCATCCGCCAGAATAAATAACAGAGGTGGTAAGAAGCAAGGACAAAAGATTCTAAAGTATTTAGATAGTAAACTTTATAATCTTTTGAACATGTTCATCTTTATATAGAGTTAAATTGTGTTCGCTATCCCTATGGTTCAGATTCTGCTATGATTAAATAGTATGTGCTTTAAGTTGGACGGTGTGCATTAAATAGCAGGGCATTGGGGGATGTCGCTTAGATATTATTTAAGGGGAGAGATGAACATGAGAATTGACTTCAGAAAGATCGGGATGGGTTTGGGCCCCCTCTTGTTTGTAATCATTTACTTTGTACCCGCGCTGACAGGGCTGGAAGCGAGTCCGAGAGCAGTGCTGGCAGTGACCGCGTGGGTAGCGACTTGGTGGATAACGGAAGCCCTACCTATTCCGGCCACATCACTGCTTCCAATATTCCTTCTGCCTTTAGCCGGAGGAACAGATCAGGCGACTGCAACTATGGCGTACGGCAATCCCATCGTTTTTATGTACATGGGTGGCTTCACGATTGCTTTGGGAATCGAGAAGTGGAACCTGCATAAGCGGATTGCAATGACCATCATTGCTTTACTGGGAACAAGCAGCAGTCGCATCATAATGGGTGTCGGACTGGCCACAGCGTTTCTGTCGATGTGGATTTCGAATGCCGCAACGGCTTTGATGATGCTGCCGATCGCTCTGGCATTGATCAAGGAAATTAAGGATAAAGAGTTTCTTAAAGAAGATTCGTTTCAGAAGTTTGCCAAAGGTCTGCTGCTGACTGTCGCTTACTCGGCATCGATCGGAGGCCTGGCTACGATTGTCGGATCCGTACCGAATGCAGCCCTTGTAGCGGTTGCCTCGAATATGCTCGGCCAGGAAATCACCTTCGCCGACTGGTTCACGTTCGGAATTATCGTCACAGTCATCCTGCTTGTCGTATTATACATTTACATTACTAAAATCAAATTTAAAGTGACGGATGAAGGAAATATTTCGTCCGGATTTGCCAGAGAGCAGCTGAAAGAACTAGGACCAATGTCGACTGAAGAAAAATTCGTCCTGACGATTTTTTCACTGACCGGCCTGCTGTGGATTTTTGGCGGCTTCCTTCCGTTTGAACTGTCAGACACTACCATTTCGATGCTTGGAGCCACAACCTTGTTCGTCATTCCTAACACGAAGGGTGGCAGACTGCTGGACTGGTTTGATATGAAGGGCTTGTCATGGGGCCTGCTTCTATTATTCGGAGGCGGCTTGTCACTTGCTGCAGCGTTTGAGTCTTCCGGCCTGACTGTCTGGTTCGGAGACATCTTGTCGAATCTGGACCGCTTCAACTATCTGCTGATTCTCATCATTCTAACCGCCACCGTTCTGTTCATGACTGAGATCATGTCTAATACAGCGGTATCCAATATGCTGATGCCGATCAGCGTCGGCCTGGCTGCCGGAATAGGGGTAGAACCGTACGGTATCATGGCAGTTGTTGCTTTGGCATCATCCTGCGCATTTATGCTTCCTATCTCCACACCACCTAATGCGGCTGTATTTGGTGCGGATCTGCTGGATATAGAAGACATGATGAAAGCCGGGTTCTGGATGAATATGGTCGGAATCGTCGTCATCGTCTTTGCCGTCTATGTTCTGCAGCCGATTTTCTTAAGTTACTGATACAATTGAACAAACTAAGGACACCACCGAATCAGGATAGAATTCCTGGAGACGATGGTGTCTTTTTGTTTAATAGAGGCTGGGACAAAAGTCCCAGAAAAATAATAAGATCCGCTGAAAATCTACTTGAGATTTTTAGCGGATCTTATTTGTTTATGTACGCAAAAGG
>NZ_FNZU01000028.1 GCF_900109325.1 Alkalibacterium pelagium | reverse complement strand
ACGACCGTTTTTTAAAGAAAAAGGTCGTGGGATGTTACTTTTATAAAGACAAAACGAGCCCCACCGACTATAATTGAAGTACCAACAGCAATTAAAGGAGGGGCTCACTTTGTATCAAAATTATACCACAATGGAAACTGCTTTAACACTACAATTAGACTTCACTATTCCCGAGGATCACGAAGCCCGTTTGATCAGTCGTTTCGTTGATTCTATTCCTGCGGAATTTCTTCTGGAAGACACCTCTCATACGGGACGACCTGCGTTTCACCCTGCCATGTTACTTAAAATGTGCTTATTTGCCTATAGTCGTTCCACTTTTTCAGGTCGCACGATTGAACGCATGAATGACGAGTCCATTCCAATGAAATGGCTGACCGGCGACACATCGGTTACCTATAAGACCATCAATACTTTCCGTTCGAGTGAACATGCCAAGCGCCTAATCAAATATGCTTTCGTTCTGTTCACTTCACTACTCAAAGAGAATGGCCTGCTTCAAGAGGAGGCTCTGTTTATTGACGGCACAAAACTTCAAGCCGATGCCAACATTTATTCCTTCACTTGGAAGAAGGCCATCGATCGGTATGAATCAAAGCTGAACGATAATGTCGAAGCATTGTATGAAACCATAATTCAGTCAGAAGTGGATATCTGCCTTTCAAAAGAGCAGTTAGATACATCCGAAGGCATTGAAACGCTGATTGAAGCAATTGATACGTCGCTAGAAGCAGTTGAAGAATCCATCCAAGAAGAAACACAGATTCCTAAAGGTGGCTCTAAACACAAACGACGTCGTCGTCTATTAAACAAACACCGCAACAAGTGTGTCAAAGATTACCTTCCGAGAAAACAGTCCTACGAAGAAGCCCGAGCAACCTTTGACGGACGAAACAGTTATTCCAAAACGGATAAAGACGCTACGTTCATGTGTATGAAAGAAGATCCCATGAAAAACCGTGAATTGAAGCCTGGCTATAATCTTCAAGTTGCTTCTAGTAATCAATATGTCATTGCCTACGATATCTTTTCAAATCCTACGGATACGCGAACGCTACTTCCATTTTTATCAGCCATTTCTACACTGGACTTATTCAAATACATTGTCGCAGATGCTGGATATGGCAGTGAAGAAAACTATGAATCAATCATCGATGACTATGAAAAGATCCCTTTGATCCCTTACGGCATGTATAATGCAGAACAAAAGAAAAAATATAAACAGGATCCGAAACGCCGGGAAAATTGGTCTTATGACGAAATAGAAGATACTTATACCGACTTGGACGGTGTGCGGTTTAGTTTTACCCACTACAGCACACGTGTGGATAAACAGGGATATACGCGTCAGTTTAAAGTTTACACCGCAGACAAGGAACAAATGGATGACAGGCTGAATACACTAGCCAAAACCCCGAAGGGGAACCAAAGACAAACATCGGTGAATTACAATTGGGAATACTTTAAACATCAAGCCAAAGCACACCTGGAAAGCGATTATGGAAAACGGATCTATGCACAGCGAAAAATTGACGTAGAAACTGTTTTCGGTCGGATGAAAGGTGTCTTTGGCATGCGACGGGTTCATGTCAGAGGGAATCAAGCCGTTCATAATGACATCGGCTTGATGCTTATGAGCATGAATTTAACGAAACTGATCCTCGAACTCCGAAGAAAAGGCGGACATCCTTCTACATCTTCAGAAAAAGGAAAAAAGAACAATGAAGGCCATCTAAAACCGACGGTTTTCATTGTTCTTTTTTTGTTAAGAACTGGTTTTTTCCCAGCCCCT
>NZ_FNZU01000030.1 GCF_900109325.1 Alkalibacterium pelagium | reverse complement strand
ACCTGAATTATTCATACCTCTAAATGTGGATAACTATTTCTATTAAACTCACTGCTTTTTTAGACATTTTTAAGTATTAACTGTCTATCATGCCACTTTATATCCTTCTCGATTAGATCGAAAACAAAAAGATGGAAAAAAGAGTATAAAGACCCCTTGGTCTTACAATCGTCAAAAAATTAATATGATCTTCTGGAGTAGCTAATGTAACAGAACCAACTGTTGAATATTCTCCAATATTGTCCAGAACAGTGAAGAGAAAACGTAACCTGTGGACAAGCGGACTTTTATTTTACGCGCATGTCGTGTCAGCCTTCCAGCAATGTGGAAAACTTTAAACCGAATAGTCGCCACCGTTGATTTTTTCTCTTTATCTGGGAATGTTAGCTCTTTCATCAAATGAATGACTGTATAGGCAATACAACTCATCATCATGCGAGCCTGATTCGCAAGAAACGTTGAACTATCGGTCTTGTCGAAGGAAAAACCATGTTTGATTTCTTTGATATAATTTTCCATTGTCCCTCTCTTTTGGTAGAGCTTGTACACTGTTTGGGCAGGTATATCAACGAAATTTGATACGATAAACTCAAACGTCGTAAATAAGAGTTCGCCAGCTTCTCGAGTGGCCTTTACAGCTACTTTACGAACCGTTTCCCAAGATTTAGCTTGATAATCAATCTTGAAATACTGTGATTCTTTATGTGTAAAGTCTGTATCTGGTCCGTAAAGGACCTTTGGTTGAGCCATGTTCTTCAGTCGTGTATTGACTTTTAAACGAATAATATACTTCACTTTTTCTTGCTCGCATAACTCATAGATCTCAGGTTTGGCAAAGCCACTGTCCCCTCGGACAGTTAAAAACATATCACATGAGTGCTGTTTGTGTTGAGAGATGATGTCTGCTAAAAAGACTTCTGCATTGTTAGACGTGTACACATTGCCCGGACGAAGTTCAGCACCCAGAAACAGACCAGTCAGTCCATCAAAAGCCACTAAGGGATGATAACCCGTTGTTCCGTAGTGAGTATTGAAATCAGTCTGTTCTTGTTTTCCGAAGGTGTCTGAGTGAGTAGAATCCACGTCAATGATCATATGCTGTGTATTTTGTTGGCCGATATAGATAGTGGTCAATGCCTTGGCAATTGATTGAAGTTGAACGATATTCTCCTCCGACAGTTGATGAATAAAACGAGAAACCATCGACTGTGAACCTAAGGTCGTTTTATTTAGCCCCTGCTGAAAAACTGGATCGTGACGTAGCCAATTGGCTGAAGAATCCGTTGAGTAACCGGCTATTAACTGCACAAGAACCTGCATAAATAAATCAATATAGTCATGTGTACAATAGTTTCTTGAATCGTCAATATGCAATAACTCGTTAACCAGCTCTTTGAACTTGATCTTATGAAAAAATTCAAAGAGTAAAAGGAGACCGGAATCATTGGATAATTGACCGCCATCGTTTGACATAACCAAATGGGGATTGAATTGTAGTTGCTTTTCTTGTAAAGTTGACATTGAGCACACCTCTTGTTTTTGTTGTTTTCGTCGACTTTACAATAACATAGAGCGTGCTCTTTTTGTATGTTTTTTTCTTCACCCAACGGGTGAAGAAGGAATAGAGTGATAAACCTTATCAAAGCGGGATAAATGCCTGTTCTGACAAGGTACTATGAATTATTCAGGAT
>NZ_FNZU01000031.1 GCF_900109325.1 Alkalibacterium pelagium | reverse complement strand
TGAACTGACCCCTGTCAAGTAGACAGTAAAAAAAATAAAAATTCTTATGCTGCAGCCTGATACCGATATTCCATTGGTGTTAGGCTGTTTCGTGTTTCTTGAAAACGTTCATAGTTGTAAAAATGCATGTATGACTCAATAGTCTTTACGAGTTCCTGATAAGAGTTAAACTGTTTCAAGTGATAAGATTCGCATTTAAAGTGTCCGAAAAAGCTCTCCATGGGGCCGTTATCAATACACTTACCAACCCGAGACATACTTCGGGTAATACCGGCTTTTGTAGTGATCTGACGATAAGCTTTTGACGTATATTGCGACCCTCGGTCGCTGTGTAACAGCGGTTTAGCACCAGGATTCATTGATAAAGCGTCTTTTACTGTGCCCATGACTAGAGAATTATCATTATACTTCCCAATTCTGAATGCAATGATGGATCCATCATAAAGATCTTTAATAGCACTTAAATATGCTTTTCTCCCATTTGCATAATGGAGATGAGTAACGTCAGTTACCCACTTCTGATTTGGCTTATCTGCTTTAAAGTCACGATTCAAGATGTTTTCTTCAATGTTTTTATAGCTAGTTTTAGTAGAATATCCATTGGATCGACGGATATGAGATTTTAACCCCAATTTCAACATAAGTCGACGAATGCGCTTCTTGTCATATCGTTTATTTTTAGACTGTCGATTTAAGGCGATTGTTAATCGACGATACCCAAAATTTCCATCATATTTATGGAAATGATCTTTCACCCATTTCATCAGTCGAGCTGTCTCTAACTCTTGTTCAGAAGGGGTGTGGTTCAACCATTTATAATATCCCGACCGAGAGACACCAAGAATGCCACAAAGTAGTTGGATAGAGACAGACTGCTCTTGGCTATATTCATAGATCGCTTGGAATTCATTCAGACAGGAGCCTATACGTGACGATCCCTCCTTTCGATAGCTTTCAGCTTTTTTATTAGACCATTCTCTGCTTCCAAATACTCATTTCTCTGTTTCAACCGCTTTACTTCAAGTTGAAGCTTTTCTTCATCAGTCAACGTTTCTTTTGACTCCAGCGTTCTTCCACGACGGTCTTTCAATGCCTCGGGGCCGCCGGCCTGGTACTTTCGTACCCACTGATAGACCTGTTGGTATGACACGTTATAACGCTCTTCAGCTTTATGATAATTCAGTCCATTAGCGATGGTAAACTGTGTAATCTCAATACGTTCGGCCCAAGTTGTTTTACGTCCTTTATTCATGTGTCGACTTCCTCTACTAGTAGATTTAAATCCCTTACCACTAGTATAAAGCTTTATCCATCGTCGTAAAACAGAACTGGAGGAAATAGTGTAGCGATCACATGTCGCTTCTAAACTTTCTGGGGTGTTTAGGTAATGCTCAACTGCTTGTCTCTTTAGTTTGTCTGAATAGGTATTCCACTCTATGGATTCTTTTAATCCTTCAATCCCTTTAGCTCGATAACTGCGAAGCCATCCTTTAATAGTCGAAGAATCTATTCCTTCCCTTTTGGCCAAAGAGTAAATAGATTCTCTTTCATTAATTACTTTTTCAACGATTTCATATCGTTCGTTTATACTGTGTGTTGTCGTTCGTTTAGACATAAAAATACTCCCCTTAATGTGTCAGAGAATTTTTATTATTTCTCTGTCTACTATAAGGGGAGCATATCA
>NZ_FNZU01000033.1 GCF_900109325.1 Alkalibacterium pelagium | reverse complement strand
GGACGAGCCTTCCCCAGGAAACCTTAGTCATTCGGTGGACGGGATTCTCACCCGTCTTTCGCTACTCATACCGGCATTCTCACTTCTAAGCGCTCCACAAGTCCTCACGATCTTGCTTCACCGCCCTTAGAACGCTCTCCTACCATAGAACCAATGGTTCTATCCGTGGCTTCGGTATCTTGTTTAGCCCCGGTACATTTTCGGCGCAGGGCCACTCGACTAGTGAGCTATTACGCACTCTTTAAATGATGGCTGCTTCTAAGCCAACATCCTAGTTGTCTAAGCAGCCCCACATCCTTTTCCACTTAACAAGAATTTGGGGACCTTAGCCGACGGTCTGGGCTGTTTCCCTTTCCACTACGGATCTTATCACTCGCAGTGTGACTCCCGGATCTACATAACATGGCATTCGGAGTTTATCAGGATTCGGTAACCCGATAAGGGCCCCTAGTCCAAACAGTCGCTCTACCTCCATGATGCACTATCCGAGGCTAGCCCTAAAGCTATTTCGGAGAGAACCAGCTATCTCCAAGTTCGATTGGAATTTCTCCGCTACCCACACCTCATCCCAGCACTTTTCAACGTACTTGGGTTCGGGCCTCCAATGCGTTTCACCGCATCTTCACCCTGGACATGGGTAGGTCACTTGGTTTCGGGTCGACGACGGCATACTCTACGCCCTATTCAGACTCGCTTTCGCTGCGGCTCCACCTCTTCGGTTTAACCTTGCATGACATCGTCACTCGCCGGTCCATTCTACAAAAGGTACGCCATCACCCGTTAACGGGCTCTGACTACTTGTAAGCACACGGTTTCAGGTGCTGTTTCACTCCCCTTCCGGGGTTCTTTTCACCTTTCCCTCACGGTACTGGTTCACTATCGGTCACTAGGGAGTATTTAGGCTTGGGAGATGGTCCTCCCGGATTCCGACGGAATTTCTCGTGTTCCGCCGTACTCAGGATCCCGGCTAGGCAAGGTTCGATGTCGCATACGGGGCTGTCACCCTGTCTCGCACAGCTTTCCAGCTGCTTCTGCTATCGTCTCTTGTCCATATCGCCGGTCCTACAACCCCAGAATGCAAGCATTCTGGTTTGGCCTCTTCCCGTTTCGCTCGCCGCTACT